>NZ_SSBK01000022.1 GCF_004795035.1 Streptomyces sp. A0958 | reverse complement strand
TCCGCGTTCCACGCCAAGGCCACCACCGCCACCCTCCGCACCCACCTGATCCACGTCCCGGCCCGCATCGCCCGCTCAGCCCGACGCATCACCCTGCACCTGCCCCACAACTGGCCCTGGCAGCAAGCCTGGACACACCTCTTCGACACCGTCCACGACCCACCCGGCTGACACGACAGCCCCTGCCCACCCCGCCCACCAGGGCCCAACCGGAACCGAAGAACGTGGAAAAGCTGGGCAAACCAGCAGATACCACCTGCCCACACTCAGCCACCCACACAGAACCAACTCAACAACCGGGCAGGAGAACATCCTCAAACCGCCTCGGCGGATCAAGGCTAAGGCCACTTAGGCCCTGTCGTCACAGCCCCGCCCGCCGCCGGATACGAGCAGCGGGCCTCGTCGCATACTAAAAGCGGGCCTCGTCGCATACGAAAAGCGGGCCCCCGGCGCATACGGAAAGCGGGCCCCGGCGCCGGCGCGAAGCCGGTCTCCGGGGCCCGCTCGTGGAGCGTGGAGCGCGGGTCTCAGACCCGGCGCAGCACCGCGACGACCTTGCCGAGGATGGTCGCCTCGTCGCCGGGGATCGGCTGGTACGCGGCGTTGTGGGGGAGGAGCCAGACGTGGCCGTCCTCCCGCTTGAAGCGCTTCACCGTGGCCTCGCCGTCCAGCATGGCGGCCACGATGTCGCCGTTCTCCGCGACGGGCTGGCGTCGCACGGTGACCCAGTCGCCGTCACAGATCGCGGCTTCGATCATCGAGTCGCCGACGACCTTCAGCACGAAGAGCTCCCCGTCACCGACCAGCTGGCGGGGGAGCGGGAAGACGTCCTCGACGGACTCCTCGGCGAGGATCGGTCCACCGGCCGCGATCCGGCCCACCAGCGGCACGTAGGAGGCGGCGGGCTTCCCGGTGGTGTCCGTCGGCTGCGTGCTCGGCTGGTCCGAGCCGCGTACCTCGTACGCGCGGGGGCGGTGCGGGTCGCGGCGCAGGAAGCCCTTGCGCTCCAGAGCCATCAGCTGATGCGCCACGGAGGAGGTGCTGGAAAGGCCCACCGCCTGACCGATCTCCCGCATCGACGGCGGATATCCTCGCCGCTGCACGGAATCCCGGATGACCTCGATCACGCGCCGCTGCCGGTCCGTGAGCCCCGAGCTGTCCGCCCGGATTCCGGGAGGTCGTCCGGGGAGCGAGCGCGCTGGACGCCCGGGCTCCGGCCCCTCCGTGTTCGTGACTGAGTCATTCATGGCATGCACCGGCTCGAGTCGGCTCTGGGAGCGGTCCTGGGCAGTGATGATGGCACTGTCTGCGGTGGTGGTCACGTCGGCGGCCCCTCTCGAATGGTCTCCCTAGCTGGACAACGGTAGTAGCTTTCGAAAGGTTGCGCCAAACACACGTTCGAGTGAAAAACGAATGAAAGTCTGCCCGGGGTTCACTGCTGGGTGTATGAGGCTGCGTATGCGCGTAACGCCGTGAGAGCCGGGCGACCGGCGGCGGCGACCCCTCGACCGTAACGTTCCGTGCCGCGCCGGCCGCGCGCGGGGGTGGCCGCCCGGTCGTCCGCCGTCCGGGCGCTTCCCGTACCCTCTTGGTCGGCCGTACGCTGCCTTCCGGCCGCCCTTCCGGTGCGACACGCTCCAGGGCCAAATGCGCGGCCAAACCCAAGATCTAGTGGTTGGATTGTTCCAGCCGCCCAGAAGTTGTGGTCCCCGTGAATCGGGGGTGCGGTCATCGCCTATGCTTGAGACCGCTTCGAGGGCCCCTCACCGGGCCTGAAGAGGCTATTCAGTCGTGCTGTGAAGGAGGGTTGGGAGCCATGCACTGCCCCTTCTGCAGGCACCCCGACAGCCGGGTCGTCGACAGTCGCACCACCGACGACGGGACCTCGATCCGCCGGCGCCGCCAGTGCCCCGACTGCTCCCGCCGTTTCACGACGGTGGAGACCTGTTCGCTCATGGTGGTCAAGCGCAGCGGCGTGACCGAGCCCTTCAGCCGCACCAAGGTCATCTCCGGGGTGCGCAAGGCGTGCCAGGGGCGGCCCGTGACCGAGGACGCCCTCGCCAAACTCGGCCAGCGGGTCGAGGAGGCGGTGCGCGCGACCGGCAGCGCCGAGCTGACCACGCACGACGTGGGCCTGGCCATCCTCGGTCCCCTGCAGGAACTCGACCTCGTCGCCTACCTGCGGTTCGCGTCCGTGTACCGGGCGTTCGACAGCCTCGAAGACTTCGAGGCCGCCATCACGGAACTCCGTGAGCGGCGGCCCTCCGCGGAAGGAAGCGGGAGCGGCGAGACCCTGGAGGTCCCCGTTCCCGCCGTCGCCGCCGACTGAGCGGCAGCCGCCGGCCGCGCCGATCCGGGGATCGGGTGCGGGCCGGCACCTGGACCTTGCTCCGGGCGACGTATGACGAGTACGGCGGCCGAAGCATCAGACACACACTGTGCCCGGGGAAGTTCTCGGCACTTCAGGGCGTTTTTGCCCACATATGGGAGGCGGCATGACAGAGACGGCGAGCGGCCCGGCACGAGGTTCCCGCACCAAGGGGACCAAGTCGACTGCGTCCAAGCAGGGCCTGCGCATCGAGCGCATCCACACCACCCCCGGCGTGCATCCGTACGACGAGGTGTCCTGGGAGCGCCGTGACGTCGTCATGACCAACTGGCGCGACGGCTCGATCAACTTCGAGCAGCGTGGCGTCGAGTTCCCCGACTTCTGGTCGGTGAACGCGGTCAACATCGTCACCAGCAAGTACTTCCGGGGCGCCGTCGGCACCCCGCAGCGTGAGACCGGTCTGCGGCAGCTGATCGACCGGATCGTCAAGACGTACCGGAAGGCCGGCGAGGACTACCACTACTTCGCCTCCCCCGCCGACGCGGAGATCTTCGAGCACGAGCTGGCGTACGCCCTCCTGCACCAGATCTTCAGCTTCAACTCGCCGGTGTGGTTCAACGTCGGCACGCCCCAGCCGCAGCAGGTCTCCGCCTGCTTCATCCTGGCCGTCGACGACTCCATGGAGTCGATCCTCGACTGGTACAAGGAAGAGGGCATGATCTTCAAGGGCGGCTCCGGCGCCGGCCTGAACCTCTCCCGTATCCGTTCCTCCAAGGAACTCCTCTCCTCCGGCGGCAACGCCTCCGGTCCCGTCTCCTTCATGCGGGGCGCCGACGCCTCCGCCGGAACGATCAAGTCCGGTGGCGCCACCCGCCGTGCGGCCAAGATGGTCATCCTCGACGTCGACCACCCCGACATCGAGAACTTCATCGAGACCAAGGTGAAGGAGGAGGAGAAGATCCGCGCCCTGCGCGACGCGGGCTTCGACATGGACCTGGGCGGCGACGACATCACGTCCGTCCAGTACCAGAACGCCAACAACTCGGTCCGGGTGAACGACGAGTTCATGAAGGCCGTCGAGTCCGGGGGGAAGTTCGGGCTGCGCGCCCGGATGACCGGCGACGTCATCGAAGAGGTCGAGGCCAAGTCCCTCTTCCGCAAGATGGCCGAGGCCGCCTGGGCCTGCGCCGACCCGGGCATCCAGTACGACGACACGATCAACCACTGGCACACCTGCCCCGAGTCGGGCCGCATCAACGGCTCGAACCCGTGCAGCGAGTACATGCACCTGGACAACACCTCGTGCAACCTCGCCTCGCTCAACCTGATGAAGTTCCTCAAGGACGACGGCAAGGGCAACCAGTCCTTCGAGTCCGAGCGCTTCGCCAAGGTCGTCGAGCTGGTCATCACCGCGATGGACATCTCCATCTGCTTCGCCGACTTCCCGACCGAGAAGATCGGCGAGAACACCCGCGCCTTCCGCCAGCTCGGCATCGGCTACGCCAACCTCGGCGCCCTGCTGATGGCGACCGGCCACGCGTACGACAGCGACGGCGGCCGCGCGCTGGCCGGCGCCATCACCTCGCTGATGACCGGCACCTCGTACAGGCGCTCCGCCGAGCTCGCCGCCGTCGTCGGCCCGTACGAGGGCTACGCCCGCAACGCCGAGCCGCACCAGCGCGTCATGAAGCAGCACGCCGACGCCAACGCCGTGGCCGTGCACGCCGACGACCTGGACAACCCGGTCTGGGCCGCCGCGACCGAGGCCTGGCAGGACGTGATCCGGCTCGGCGCGAAGAACGGTTTCCGTAACGCGCAGGCGTCGGTCATCGCTCCCACCGGCACCATCGGTCTCGCCATGTCCTGCGACACCACCGGCCTCGAACCCGACCTCGCCCTGGTCAAGTTCAAGAAGCTGGTCGGCGGCGGCTCGATGCAGATCGTCAACGGCACCGTCCCGCAGGCCCTGCGCCGCCTGGGTTACCAGGAGGAGCAGATCGAGGCGGTCGTCGCCCACATCGCCGAGCACGGCAATGTGATCGACGCCCCCGGACTGAAGGCCGAGCACTACGAGGTCTTCGACTGCGCGATGGGCGAGCGTTCCATCTCCGCGATGGGCCACGTGCGCATGATGGCGGCCATCCAGCCGTGGATCTCCGGCGCGCTCTCCAAGACGGTGAACCTGCCGGAGACGGCCACCGTCGAGGACGTCGAGGAGGTCTACTTCGAGGCGTGGAAGATGGGCGTCAAGGCGCTCGCGATCTACCGCGACAACTGCAAGGTCGGCCAGCCCCTCTCCGCGAAGACCAAGGAGAAGGAGAAGGAGGCGGTCACCGCCAAGGCCGAGGACACCATCCGTACCGCGGTCGAGAAGGTCGTCGAGTACCGCCCCGTCCGCAAGCGTCTGCCCAAGGGCCGGCCCGGCATCACCACCTCGTTCACGGTGGGCGGCGCCGAGGGCTACATGACCGCCAACTCCTACCCGGACGACGGTCTGGGCGAGGTCTTCCTGAAGATGTCCAAGCAGGGCTCGACCCTCGCGGGCATGATGGACGCCTTCTCCATCGCCGTCTCGGTCGGCCTGCAGTACGGCGTCCCGCTGGAGACTTACGTCTCGAAGTTCACCAACATGCGCTTCGAGCCGGCCGGTATGACGGACGACCCGGACGTGCGGATGGCGCAGTCGATCGTCGACTACATCTTCCGCCGCCTGGCGCTGGACTTCCTGCCCTTCGAGACCCGCTCGGCCCTCGGCATCCACTCCGCCGAGGAGCGTCAGCGCCACCTCGACACCGGTTCCTACGAGCCGACGTTCGAGGAGGAGCAGCTGGAGGCCGAGACCCTGGCCCAGTCCGCCCCGGTGCGGACGGAACCGCTGAAGGCGGTCGCCCCGGTCCAGGAGACCGAGAAGGCCGAACCGAGGACGGCGCACACCTCGGCGGAGCTCGTCGAGATGCAGCTCGGCATCAGCGCGGACGCGCCGCTCTGCTTCTCCTGCGGTACGAAGATGCAGCGCGCGGGTTCCTGCTACATCTGCGAGGGCTGCGGCTCGACCAGCGGCTGCAGCTGACCGGTGGCCCCGGTGTCCTGAGACACCACGGGTGACATGACAGCGGGTGCGGGCAGGTCTTCTCGGAAGACCTGCCCGCACCCGTTCGCCGTTCCCGGTGTCAGGCGCCGAAGGTGCGGCCCCCCATCGCCGCGGCGAACGAGTCCGGGTCACCGTCGAAGCCCCGTACCGTCTCGTGGAAGCGCCAGCCACCGGCGGCGTCCCGTACGAATTCGGCCACGACGGCCGCCGTGGCGGTGCCCACCGCGGAGAAGTCGTCCTCGGCCAGCGTCGTGTAGCCCTCGCGGATCTGCACTCGGGTGTTCTCTATGGCGCCGAACGTCTTGCGGCCGTCGCGCTGCTGGATCGCGACGCCGACGACGACCCGGCCGTAGTCGTCGGAGAGCCGGTCCAGTTCCAGCGTCATCGCCTCGTCGTAGCCCAGCCCCTGCCCCGTCCTGCTGTCGCGGTTCAGCGTGATGGTGCCGTCGGGCGCCCGGCTGTCGAAGTGCACGAGGTACGCGGGGCTGCCGTACGGCTCGTCCGCCGGGTACGTCGCCGCGATGATGTCGAGGTCGTTGGGGGCGTCGCCCTGGTCGCTGGGGTCCCACTTGATCCTCACCTCGACCTTTTCGAGGTCCTTCTTGGGAGTGCTCAACGGACTTCCCTCCTGCGCGCCGGGGCGTCGCTCCGGTTCCATCCTCCGATCATCTCCGCAACTGACCGCGGAACCAACCGGCTTGGATACGAGCGGCTGAAACGGGCCACGATCCGTCGAGAGAAGGCCGGTTCGGGCGGACTGGCCCGGAGCGTGACCCACGCCACGCCCTGCGGCCGTACGATGGCGCCGTGCTGGTCAAGTGGATTCGCTGCAGTGTGACGGACCGTCGAGGTTTCGAACGGGGGCAGCGGAAATGGGCGGGGCTGCTGGGTGAGCCGGGGTTCAGGGGGCAGGGCGGCGGCTGGAGCCGTGGCCGGCCCGAGGTGGCGCACGTCTTCGCGTTCTGGGAGAACCGGGTCTTCTACGACTCGTTCATGGCACGCGGCCACGACGCCCTGGCGGCCGCGCAGGCCGGTACGTGCAACGACATCCAGGTCAAGCTCTTCGAGTACCGCTTCGACGTGAAGACCGGGTTCGAACCCCGCTTCACGGACGCGGACGTGCTCAGGGTGGCCCACAGCCGGGTGCACGAGGACCGGGTCGAGCACTTCGCGCTCATGCAGCAGAGGGTGTGGAACCCGGCGATGGCGGGATCGCCGGGGATGCTGCGGGGCATATTCGGCGAGGCGCCGGGACACGAGTTCCTGGTCCTGTCGATGTGGCAGTCCAGTGCCGAGCGCGGTAAGTACCGGCCGGGCAGCGTGGACCGGCTCTCGCAGCGCGCGGAGACCGAACAGGACGTGGCCGCGCTCGCCGGAGACGTGGTGCAACTCGAACCGTCCTGGACGGTGTGACGGCCGGGGGAGCGGGGTAGCAGCGGCGACATGCACCGACGATTTCCGGACAACTGCTCGAACGGTGGCAACTCGATCTAGGGTCGATGCATGGCACGACCGCAACGCATCGTTCTTGTCCGGCACGGGGAGTCCGAGGGCAACGCCGACGACACCGTGTACGAGCGCGAACCCGACCACGCGCTGGGACTCACCCCCGCGGGGGTCCGGCAGGCCCGCGAGACGGGGGTGCGGCTGCGCGAGCTGTTCGGCCCGGAGCGCGTCAGCGTGTACGTCTCCCCCTACCGGCGCACCCACGAGACGTTCGCCGCCCTCGGCCTGGACGCCGGGCGCGTACGGGTCCGCGAGGAGCCGCGGCTGCGCGAACAGGACTGGGGCAACTGGCAGGACCGCGACGACGTCAGGCTGCAGAAGGCCTACCGGGACGCCTACGGGCACTTCTTCTACCGCTTCGCGCAGGGCGAGTCCGGGGCGGACGTGTACGACCGGGTCGGCGCGTTTCTGGAGAGCCTGCACCGCAGCTTCGAGGCCCCCGACCACCCGCCGAACGTCCTGCTGGTCACGCACGGACTGACCATGCGGCTGTTCTGCATGCGCTGGTTCCACTGGTCCGTGGCCGAATTCGAATCGCTTTCCAACCCCGGAAACGGGGAATCGCGGACGCTGGTGCTCGGCCAGGACGGGCGGTACACGCTCGACCGGCCCTTCGTGCGCTGGCGTACCCCTGAGCCGTACGGCATCACCGGATAGAGTGGAAACGATGACCGAATCCGCTTCCGACCAGCGCGTCGAACGCGCCCTCGCCAGCCTTCGCGGCCTGTCCGTGGGAGACGCCCTGGGCTCCCAGTTCTTCGTGCCCGCCAACTATCCGCTCCTCAAGGACCGCGCCCTGCCCCCCGGGCCGTGGCAGTGGACCGACGACACGGAAATGGCCTGTTCCGTCCTGGCCGTGCTCCGCGACCACGGCCGTATCGACCAGGACGCCCTCGCCCACTCTTTCGCGGAGCACCACGATTTCGACCGGGGGTACGGCCCCGCCGTGAACCGGCTGCTCCGCCTCGTGCGCGAGGGCGGGGACTGGCGGGAGCTGGCCTCCTCGCTGTTCAGTGGCCAGGGCTCGTGGGGCAACGGCTCGTCGATGCGCATCGCGCCGCTCGGCGCCTGGTACGCGGACGACCCCGAGCAGGCCACGCACCAGGCCGAGATCTCCTCGTACACCACGCACCAGCACCGGGAAGCCGTCGTGGGTGCGATGGCCGTGGCGGCGGCCGCCGCGCTCGCGGCCTCGCCGGCCGGGCCTCCCGCCCCGGCGGACCTGCTGGACGGTGTCGTCGCGCTCGTCCCGCGCAGCGCGGTCGGCGCCGGGCTGCGGCGCGCCCGCGACATGCTGGACTACGAGGACGCGGGCACCGTGGCGGCGGTCCTCGGCAACGGGCGCCGTACCAGCGCGCACGACACCGTCCCGTTCGCCCTGTGGTCGGCTGCACGCAGCCTCGGTGACTTCGAGCAGGCCTTCTGGGTGACCGCGCAGGCCGGCGGCGACGTCGACACCACCTGCGCGATCGTCGGTGGAGTGGTCGCGGCGAGCCCCGCGGGGGCTCCGCCGGAGGACTGGACGGCGCAGACGGAAGAGCTGCCGCACTGGTCGACGCGGTAGCCGCACGCCCGCCCCGACTGTCACGGTCCTGCCACAGCAGGGCCTCGCACAACTGACAGTCGTGACACGGGGCTACTCTTTCGGCCACGCCGCCCTCGGTGATCATGACGACGGGTGCGCACCGAATGAGACGCCGGGGGGCCGCGCGCCGCCCAGGGCTCGCGTGAGCGGACCCCGGTGGGGAGGGGTTTCGTGTCCGAAAAACCATCAGATCCAGCTCGGCCCTAGCCTGCACCGGCCGCATCCGCAGCGCCCCGGCCCACGCCGGACGCGTCCGGGCCGGCGTCGCCGGAAGGCGGGGAGCCCGCAAAGGCCTCCGAGACATCCGCGACAGAGGCCGAGCAGACGGACGGGCGGATACCCGCGCCCGCCGCGGCACCGGCAGCGGCGGGCCCCGCGGCACACGACACGGGGCAGGGCGCCGTCCCGGAGCCGCCGAAGATCCCGGCCTACGCGCAGCGACGGCCCGGACAGCCCCGCCCGACCAACCCGTGGGGCAAGCCGCAGCCCTCGGCGGTCTCGCGCCTGCGCACGGCGGAGCCGGGCCCCGTCCACACCGGCACCCTCTGGGCGGTCCTCGCCACCGCACTGCTCAGCACGGTTCTGCTGGGTGACGGCATCGGTCTGAACGTGCTCATCGTCGCGCTGCCCGCGGCGACCGGGGCGTACATCGCCGCGCGGGCGGCCGGCCGCCGGCTGCGCCCCTGGAGCGCCGTGTGGGGGATCAGCGGACTGGCGCTGCTGGTCGTCCCAGCGCTCCGGGACGCGGGATGGCCGACGTTCCTCGCTCTCGTGTCCGCTCTGGCGCTCGGCTCGCTGGCGCTGCACGGCAGCCGCAGCTGGCTCGGCGTGTTCCTCGGCTCGTTGGGCCTGTTCACCTCCGTCTTCGCATCGGTGGGCTGGGGCGTCCGGGGTGTGCGCGAGCGCATGTCGGGGTCCCGGGGCCGTTTCGGCGTCGTCTTCCGGTCCGCGGCCGTGGCCGTCGTACTGCTCATCGTCTTCGGCGCGCTCTTCGCGAGCGCCGACGCGGCCTTCGCCGACCTCCTCGGCAACCTGACCCCCGATGTGTCGGTCGGCGACAGCCCGTGGCGGATCTTCCTGGGCGCGCTCGGCCTCGTCGGCGCCCTCGCCGCCGCGTACACCGCCGCCGCCCCGGTCCGCTGGGACAGGGCGACCGTACGTCCGGGCAAGGCCCGCGGACGGCTGGAATGGGCCCTGCCGCTGGTCGTCCTGAACCTGCTCTTCGCCGCCTTCCTCGCCATTCAGCTCACGGTGCTGCTCGGCGGATACGACAAGGTGATGGCCGAGACGGACCTCAGCTACTCCGAGTACGCCCGTCAGGGCTTCTGGCAGCTGCTCTGGGCCACGGTGCTCACGCTCGGGGTCATCGCACTCGCCCTGCGCTGGGCCCCTCGCGGCGGTGCCCGCGACCGCAAGCTCGTACGCGGAGTGCTCGGCACCCTGTGCCTGCTCACGCTGGTCGTGGTGGCCTCCGCCCTGCGGCGCATGGATCTCTACGTCGACGCGTACGGCCTGACCCGGCTGCGCATCTCGGTGGCCGCGGTGGAACTGTGGCTCGGCGTGGTCCTCGTACTGATCATGGCGGCCGGGGTGTTCGGCCCCAGGCTGCTGCCGCGCGCCGTCGCGGCGAGCGCGGCCGTCGGCGTACTGGCCTTCGGGCTGGCCTCGCCCGACGGTCTGATCGCCGAACAGAACGTCCAGCGCTACCGCAACGATCACTCGATCGACATCGATTACCTCAAGGGTCTGTCGGCCGATGCCGTACCCGCCCTCGCCACCCTGCCGGAACCCCTGCGCTCCTGTGCGCTGGCGGACATCCAGCGGGCACTGCGGGTCTCGGACGAGCCCTGGTATGCGACGAGCTGGGGGGAGAAGCGGGCCCGGGACATCCTCGGCGACTGGGACCCCGGCTACCGCGCACTCGAATGCCGGGGCCTGGGATCGGGCGACAACGGCGACGAACGCGGCAGCGGATCGGGCAACAACGGCGACGAACACGGCAGCGGGGCGGACGACCCCTACGACCCGTACTGATCCGTCCCGTACGCGCCTCGCGTCACCGGCCTTCCCCGCGTCACCGGCTTTTCGCGCGGCAACACCGCACATGCGGGGAACGCCGGCCGTGCGGGGAACGCCGCATGTGCGGGCCTTCCTCACGGGGACGGCCCGCAGTCGGCATCGCGTCCGCGTGACGGCCGCACGCTGGGCCCTGTCGTCACATTCCCGTCTGCCGGGCGGCGCCATGCACGCACTCTTGCCGCACCGGGCCCAGACCCAAGTACATCCAGTACGAGGGTCTGGGCCCGGCACGCCGAGGAGTGGGGTCTCCCCTGTTCCGAGCGAAGCCGAGAACTTGGGGAAGCACCTGACGCCGCGCGGCCCGCCCTCCGGGCGAACGACGGGAATTTGATGACAGGTTCTAGGCTGCCGGCCCGCCGGCGGCGGCCTTGCCGCTCAGCGCGTCCAGGTCGCGCCTGCGTACCCGGATGACCAGCAGCGCGGTCAGCAGGGCGAGGGCTGCCATGGCCACCGCCGCGAGGAACGCGGTCGATATGCCCTCGGCGAGCACCGCATGGCCCCAGCTCCCGGGCAGTTCCCGCACCTTGGCGAACTGCGCCTTCTGCTCGGGCGAGGCCTGCGCCAGGAACTTCGGCACCTGCTTCTCGGCCTCCGAGCGGCTGGCCGAGCCGAAGACCGTGACCAGAATGGACAGGCCCAGCGAACCGCCCACCTGCTGGCTGGCGTTGAGCAGGCTGGAGGCGGCACCGGCCTCGTGCTGCGCGACTCCGGAGACCGCCGTCAGGGTGAGCGTCACGAAGTTCAGCCCCATGCCGAAGCCGAACACGAGCATCGGGCCGAGGACCCCGGCCGGGTAGGAGCTGTCGGAGGAGATGAACGTGAGCCAGAACACTCCGATGCCGGCGAGCGCCGAACCCGTGACCATGAACGGCTTCGGCCCCAGTATCGGAAGGAACCGCTGGGAGAGCCCCGCTCCCATGATGATCGCGACGGTCACCGGCAGGAAGGCCAGGCCGGACTCGATGGGGCTGTAGGCCAGGACGTTCTGCACGAACAGCACGATGAAGAAGAACATGCCGAACATGGCGGCGGCCAGGCTGAGCATGATGACGTACGTACCCGAGCGGTTGCGGTCGGCGAACATCCGCAGGGGCGTGATCGGCTCCTTGGCCTTCATCTCGACGAGTACGAAGGCGGCGAGCAGAATCACCGCGGCACCGAACGACGCCAGGGTGAGCGAGTCCCGCCAGCCCTCCTCGGACGCCCGGATGAACCCGTACACCAGCGAGGCCATGCCGAGCGTCGAGGTCAGAGCACCGGATATGTCGAAGCGGCCCGGATGCCTCTCGGACTCGTTGATGTACATCGGAGCCAGGACGGCGACCAGAACACCGATCGGCACGTTGACGAAGAAGACCCAGCGCCAGTCGAGCCATTCGGTGAGCATCCCGCCCGCCAGCAGGCCGATCGCGCCGCCGCCCGCGGAGACCGCGGCGAAGACACCGAAGGCGCGGTTGCGTTCGGGGCCTTCGGGGAAGGTGGTGGTGATCAGCGCGAGCGAGGTCGGTGAGGCGATGGCGCCGCCGATGCCCTGGAGCGCGCGGGCGGTGAGCAACTGCCAGGGCTCCTGGGCGAATCCACCCAGGAGCGAGGCGAGGGTGAAGATCAGGATGCCGGCCATGAACACGCGGCGGCGGCCGAGGATGTCCCCGGCTCGGCCGCCGAGCAGTAGCAGGCCGCCGAAGGTGAGCGTGTAGGCGCTGAGGACCCAGGACAGATCCGTGGTCGAGAAACGCAGGGCTTCCTGGACGTGCGGGAGTGCGATGTTGACGATTGTGGAGTCGAGCACAACCATCAACTGGGAGGCGGCGATGACGGCCAGGGCGATCCCCGGTCGGCCCTGCCGGCGTGCCGCGCCCGGCGAGCTTCGTACGTCTAACTGAGAGGTGGTCACTGAAGATCCCCCACAAGCGAGTTAGTGAACGGTTCCGTTCACTGTGCCGTCAACGTTAATAAGTCCCCCCAGTGAACGCAAGCGTTCACTCGGTCATTCCTTGCCGGTTCCGCCCGGAGCCGTCGTCCCGGCCGGGAACCGCTCGGTTCCGTGCCGCCCGCCGCCCCTCAGTACCTGTGGACTTCCGACCCCGGCAGGTTCGCAGGGGCGAACCCCACCTCTTCGATGGAGAGAAGCACATGGCTACTTCGCGATCGGCTGCCGCCGCCCGGCAACCGGTGGTGTCCCTTCGCCGCCGGGGGTCCGTGTTGGAACGCGCGATCCTCGAAGCGGCGCTGGAAGCGCTCAGTACGGTCGGCTGGAACGGGCTGACGATGGAAGGGGTCGCCGCCGGTGCGCAGACGGGCAAGGCCGCGATCTACCGCCGTTGGTCCTCCAAGGAGGAGCTGGTCGCCGAGGCGCTGCGCAGCGCGTTGCCGGCGCTGGGCCGGGCGCCCGACTCGGGAAACCTTCGCGACGATCTCTACCAACTGTGCCGCGCCATGCGCGACGCGATGCTCTCCACGTCGGGCTCCGCCCTGCGCTCGGTCATTCACGAATGCGACGTAGGTGCGGCGGAACGCTTCCAGTCGGTGATCCTCAACGGCGTGATCCGGCCCTCGACCGATCTCATCAGGGAAGTGGTGAGCCGGGGGGTCGAACGCGGCGAGGTGCGCGCCGGCGCCCTTCGGGAACTGGCCTTCGACGTCATCCCCGCGATGATGATGTACCGCACCAAGGTGTGCGGCAGCGAGTGGGACGACGAGGAGATCGAGGCGCTGATCGACCAGGTCGCGGTCCCCTTCTTCCGCTCCGACGCCCCCTGAGGGCGCCCTCTGCCGTCTGAAGCGGCCCGCACCGGCGTCACGGGCGCCCACGACGCCGGCGCGGGCGGCCGAGGGGCGCCCCGGGGTGTTCCTGGCGTTCCCTTCGGCGTACGCTGACAGACGCCATGCCGTACGAACCACCCACGCACACCGTCGAGCGCTCACTGCGCGCCACCACCGGTGCCAAGACCGTCGCCGGTGTCGACGAGGTCGGACGCGGAGCGTGGGCGGGGCCCGTCACCGTGTGCGCAGCGGTCACCGGGCTTCGCAGGCCTCCCGCCGGACTCACCGACTCCAAGCTGATCAGCCCGAAGCGCCGCGCGGAACTCGCGCCGCTGCTGGAGAGCTGGGTCACCGCGTACGGGCTCGGCGACGCCTCGCCGCAGGAGATCGACGAACTCGGGATGACCGCCGCGCTCCGGCTCGCCGCCGTGCGCGCCCTGGAGGCGCTGCCGGTCCGCCCCGACGCGGTGATCCTGGACGGCAAGCACGACTACCTGGGCAGCCCCTGGCAGGTCCGCACGGTCATCAAGGGCGACCAGTCCTGCGTGGCGGTGGCGGCGGCCTCGGTGATCGCAAAGGTCCGCCGGGACGCCATGATGGCCGAACTCGGGGCGGAGACCGGTGAGTACGCGGAATTCGCGTTCGACGCCAATGCCGGTTACCCGTCCCCCGTGCACAGGGCCGCACTCGAGGAACGTGGGCCCACCGCCCACCACCGTCTCTCGTGGTCCTATCTCGACGCGCTGCCCAGGTGGCAGCACCTGAAGAAGATCCGTTTCTCCGCCGAGGCGGCCGCACTGGAAAGCGGGGGCCAGCTCGGCTTCGACTTCTGATCGCGCATATGTGCCCACCCGCCGATGCCCGACGCGTCGGCGTTTGATAGACAACCACCCATGCCTCTCATCCCCGAGGAGCCTCAGATTCACGAGAGCGCCCAGGGTCCCCGCGCCACTCCGGCCACCGGCCGCGCCGCGTCGACCCCTCGTCCCGTACCCGGGCCGCGTACAGCGGCCATGCCGCGCCCCGGTCGTCCGGGTCCCGGCCCGCGGCCTGCGCCCCCGGCGCAGCGCCAGCACTCCACCTCCGGCCGTCCCCAGGCGGCGCGGCCGGAGAATCGTTCCGCACCGCAGCTCCAGGTGATCCCGGCATCGGCCGACGGCGCACTCGACGCCGCCGACGAGGCAGTGGACCTGCTGCTCGACTCGGGCCGCGCGCCCGGCGACATCCTGGTGCTGACCACGGGTGGCCAGCACCCGTGGGCGACGCACGAACTGTCCTTCGGCGAGGCCGCCTACTGGGCCCAGCTCGAGGCGGGCGACGACGTCTTCTTCGCCGCTGCCGCCGCCGCGGACCGGGTCAAGCCCCGGCCCGTGGTGATCGTCGCGGTCAACGGCCCGGTCGACGACGTGGCCACGCGTGCGCTGACCGCGGCCCGCGAGCATGCCGGCGCGCTGCTGATCGTCTGCGGCGACCCGCAGCGGATCAACACCGCGCTCGGCGCGGGTGTCTGAGCCGCAGCGCAAACCGGTCCCTGGTGACCGGCTGCCCGGCCTGCGGTGACCCGGCTGCCCGCGAGGGCGGCCGGGTCCGGGGCATGCTCAGCGAGCGGCGGAGCGGTGCAGTGCCTGCGCCGCACCGCCGCCGGTACGCGACGGAACCTGATCGAGGTCCAGCGCGGTGTCGGCGAGTGCGGAGGGCTGCGAGGTGGAATTCGGGCGACGGCCGCCCCGGCCCTCGCCCAGCACCTGCCAGCCGCCACGGGTCAGCGTGATGTACGCGCCGCACCGCAGGCCGTGCAGCGTGCAGGCGTCGCGCAGCCCCCACATCCACGCCCCGTCCTCCTCCGTCCAACGCTCGTCCCCCTCACGGCAGTAGAGCAGCACCGCGGTGCGGACGGGAGTGCGGCGGCGCAGATCGTGCGGGATGACCCGGCGCAGGTGCGCCAGCAGCGAGTTCCGGAATTCCCAGCCGTCCGCCGTCACCGAGCGACGGGCGAACGAGGCGCTGGCCGTCAGGCGCTCCTCGTGGTCCAGCACGGCGACCACGGCGGTGGCCGGTGTCGGCCGGTGCCTGGCGTGCAGCCCGCTGACCACCTCACGCGGGCTGCGCAGCAGTGGTATGCCCGCCGCCGCCCACTCGGCCGGTTCGAGCGTTCTGGCCAGGCGGTTGGCGGAGTCGGCGGCTGTCGACATCGAAGTGGCTGCGGACGGAGCGAATCCGAAGGTCACGGTCCTCCCTTCGCATACGCGCCCACGATGCGGGCAGGGTCGGGTGAGGGCGCGCCGCGGCACAGCCCTTTCGGGCCCGCGAAAGGACCGTGCGGGGAGCGAGTCCAATTCTTCCTGGCGTATCGGCAGGCGGCAACGAGCAATTGACGAGGCTGACGGTAATCAGCCGGAATGACACGGATATACCTGCCCAGTCCGGCCCCGGCTGACGCCCCCTGTCACGCCTGAACGGCGAGGACCAGCGGAAACACCGCCTGCGCCCCGGCCCGCCGCAACAGCCTGGCCGCCACGGCGAGCGTCCAGCCCGTGTCCGACAGATCGTCCACCAGCAGCACGGGCCCGCCTGCCGACGCGAGGGCCTCGGCGAGCTCGGGTTCCACGACCAGCCTCTCGTGCAGGGCCCGGACCCGCTGGGCGCTGTTGGTCTGCGAGATCCGGACGTCCTCGGCGCCCGGAGCATGGCCGACGCGTCCCAGCAGCGGCATCCGTCCCACCTCGGCGATGTGCCTGCCGAGGGATTCGATGAGCTGCGGTCTGCGCTGCGAGGCCACGGTGACGACGCCGACCGGCCGCGGCACCGCATCGACGGCACCCGGCGCCCAGCCACCCGGCCCCCGGGCCCAGTCGGCCAGCACGGTCACCACCGCGGCGGCCACATCGTCCGGCACCGGACCGTCGGACGCCTGCGCCGCCAGCATCGGACGCAGCCTGTTGCCCCACCCGATGTCGGAGAGCCGGCCCAGCGCCCGGCCCGTCCCGGAAGCCTCTCCCGCCGGAATCCGGCCCTTGAGATCGACACCGACCGCCGCGAGACCGGTCGGCCACATCTTGCGCGGCTCCACCTCCACACCCGGCCTGCCGAGCTCACCCTTCGCGGTGTCCAGCGCGGCGTCGGAGACCCCCTCGTCGAACCGCGCGCCGGCACAGTTGTCGCAGCGCCCGCACGCGGTCGCGTCCTCGTCGTCCAGCTGACGGCGCAGGAACTCCATCCGGCAGCCGTCCGTCGTCGCGTAGTCACGCATCGCCTGCTGCTCGGCCGCCCGCTGCCGGGCCACCCAGGCATAGCGCTCGGCGTCGTAGACCCAGGGCTCACCCGTCGCGGTCCAGCCCCCCTTCACCCGCCGGACCGCCCCGTCGACGTCGAGCACCTTGAGCATGGTCTCCAGCCGTGTGCGCCGCAGGTCGACCAGGGGCTCCAGAGCGGGCAACGACAGCGGCCGGCCGGCCTGAGCGAGCGCGTCGATGGTGCGCCGGACCTGCTCCTCCGGCGGGAAGGCGACCGACGCGAAGTACTGCCAGATGGCTTCGTCCTCCTTGCCCGGCAGGAGCAGCACCTCGGCATGCTCGACACCACGGCCCGCGCGGCCCACCTGCTGGTAGTAGGCGATGGGGGAGGAGGGCGACCCCAGGTGTACGACGAAGCCGAGATCGGGCTTGTCGAAGCCCATGCCGAGCGCGGAGGTCGCCACCAGCGCCTTGACCCGGTTGGCCAGCAGATCGTCCTCCGCCTGCTGCCGCTCGGCGTTCTCCGTACGGCCGGTGTACGACGCCACGGTGTGTCCGCACTGGCGGAGGTAGGTGGTGACCTCTTCGGCGGCGGCCACCGTCAGGGTGTAGATGATCCCCGAGCCCGGGAGCTCCTTGAGATGGTCACCGAGCCATGCCAGCCGGTGCGCGGCGTTGGGCAATCGCAGCACGCCGAGGCTCAGGCTCTCGCGATCCAGCGGACCCCGCAGGACGAGCGCGTCCGTACCGGCGCCGGTGCCCAGCTGCTCCGCCACGTCGGCGGTCACGCGGGCGTTCGCCGTGGCGGTGGTCGCGAGCACCGGGACGCCGGCGGGCAGATCGGCGAGCATCGTGCGCAGACGCCGGTAATCGGGGCGGAAGTCGTGGCCCCAGTCGGAGATGCAGTGCGCCTCGTCGACGACGAGCAGCCCGGTCGCCGCGGCGAGCCGGGGCAGCACCTGGTCACGGAAATCCGGATTGTTCAGCCGCTCGGGGCTGACCAGCAGCACATCGACCTCACCGGCGGCCACTTCGGCCTGGATGGTGTCCCACTCCTCCGTGTTGGACGAATTGATCGTGCGCGCGCTGATGCCGGCCCTGGCCGCCGCCGTGACCTGGTTGCGCATCAGTGCCAGCAGCGGCGAGACGATGACGGTCGGCCCGCTGCCCCGGGCGCGGAGCAGTGAGGTCGCGACGAAGTACACGGCGGACTTGCCCCACCCGGTCCGCTGGACGACCAGCGCTCTGCGCCTGTCCGCGACGAGCGCCTCGATGGCCCGCCACTGGTCCTCGCGCAGCCGGGCGGTGCCGGAGATGTCACCGACGAGTCGGGCCAGTACGGAATCGGCCGAAGCCCTGAGCTCTGCGCGGTCTGCGTTGGTCATGCCCCCATGCAACCCGATGGGTCCGACAACCGCGAATGACCAGTCACTCTCTGTGGATAAGTTATCCACAGGGGGTGGCGGGAATCGGTTGACCGCGAGACGGTCATGCCATGAACAAGCACCACGAATCCACCGGCCCGTCCGACGAACAGCAGATCACCCTGCGAGGCCCGGCCGAGCTGGCCGACGCCCTCCCGTATCTCATGGGTTTCCATCCGAACGACAGCGTGGTCATGGTCGCCCTGCACGGCGGCCGGGGCCGGTTCGGAGGGCGACTCAGGCTCGGCATCCCGCAGGCCGCGCAGGAGTGGCCATCGGTGGCCGAGCAACTCGCCGAATGCCTCATCAAGGGAAGCGAACGGCGCGGCGGACGGCCCGACGCCATCGTCATCTTCCTCTGCCAGGACCCGGCCGACGGAGAGACGGGCAACCAGACGATGGAACGGCTGAGGCCGTTCGCCCAGCGGCTGCGTACGGCCTGCGGCGCACTGGATGTGCCCGTGCTCGAAGCGCTCTGCATCTCCGACAACCGCTACTGGTCCTACGTCTGCCCCGACGCCCGCTGCTGCCCGGCCGAGGGCAACCCGCTGGCCATGCCCGGGACTTCCGTGATGGCGGCGGCGGCCACCTATGCCGGCATCCAGGTGCGCGGGTCGCTGCGCGAGATGGAGGCGAGGCTCACACCGCTCACCCGAACGGTCGGCGAGGGCCAGCAGAGTGCCCTGGACGCGGCGGGGAGCGCGATGGTGCCCAAGCTGCTCGACCAGGAGGGCCGCAAGGAGGTCGGCAGTGCCACGCTGAAGCTCGCCCGTCGGCTCATGGACCGCCTCGGGCAGGCGCCGGCGGCAGCGCCCTCGCTGGCGGACATCAACGACGACCGCCTGATCGGCGACGAGGAGGCCGCGTCGGTGATCCTCGGCCTCCAGGACCGGGAGACCCGCGACAGGGCCGCGGAATGGATGGAAGGGCCCGAGGCGGACCTCGCGTTGAGGCTGTGGCGGGCGCTGGCCCGTCGCTGCGTTGCCCCGTACGAGGAACACGCCGCGGCCCCGCTCACCCTGGCGGGGTGGGTCTCCTGGTCAACCGGTGACGAACCTGCCGCGCGCGTCGCACTGGGGCTCGCCCTGCGGCTCGATCCGGGCTACACCTTCGCCCAGCTTCTGCACGAGGCCTGCAACCAGGGCCTCGACCCCGAGACGCTCCGGCGCTGCCTGCGCGGTGAGCGCAGCACCCGGATGGCCCGGCACGGCCGGCGTACGGAACGGGTCGCGGGGGCCCGTCCGGTACGTGTGCGGCCGGCCGGGCGTGCCCGCGCACGTACCGGCTCCACGCGGCCGGGCACAGGTGGGACGCCGGGCCGACGCCGGGCGGGCCGCCCCGGCGTCCAGGGCCGCCGAGGGACCAGGACCGGCCGTTGATCCGCGTGCGGCGCCGGCCTCCGGCGCCGCACGCCGAGGCGGGACGCGTTCGCGCCCTTGGAGCCCGCGGGCAGGTTGCGCAAGCTGGTGAAGAGACCCGAGGAAGGGAGTGTTTATCGTCAGGAAGACGACTATGATCACGGCATGCCGCCCTACGACCCGTCGACCTTTCCGCCATTCGCCGTCACCGTCGACCTGGTCGTGCTCACCGTGCGACGGCACGCGCTCTGTGCACTGGTGGTACGCCGAGGCGAGACCCCGTTCCAGGGCAGGTGGGCCCTGCCCGGCGGCTTCGTCAAGGCCGACGAGGATCTTGGAGCCGCGGCGGCACGGGAACTCGTCGAGGAGACCGGCCTGTGCGCACAGGACCCGGCCGCCCCGGCCGTCGGCAACGGCGCCCATCTCGAACAGCTCGCCACCTACGGGGACCCGGCGCGCGATCCGCGGATGAGGGTCGTCAGCGTCGCCCATCTCGCGCTGGCCCCCGATCTGCCCGCTCCCAGGGCGGGCGGCGACGCGAACAGCGCGCGGTGGGCGCCGGTCGAGGACCTGCTCGGCCCGGAGGGCGGCTACGGCCCGGACGGCGAGCACCAGGCCTCGCTGGCCTTCGATCACGCCAAGATCCTCGCCGACGGAGTGGAGCGGGCCCGCTCCAAGATCGAGTACTCCTCGCTGGCCACCGCCTTCTGTCCACCCGCCTTCACGGTCGGCGAACTGCGCCGCGTGTACGAAGCGGTGTGGGGGGTGGTGCTCGACCCGAGGAACTTCCACCGCAAGGTGACGGGCACGCCGGGCTTCCTGGTGCCCGCCGGCGGTACGACCACCAGGCAGGGGGGCCGGCCCGCCCAGCTGTTCAGGTCCGGCGCGGCGACGGTGCTCAACCCGCCGATGCTGAGGCCCGAGGTCTGACGGGCGGCAGTAGCAGGGGGGCAGCCGGGGGCGGACCCACCTGTGCGACTGCGTACGCGACATCCGAGCGCCATGCGCCCTGCGCTACGCAAAAAGTCCTATATATCGGGTTATCGTGCTGCGGTACTCACTCGCCGCCGGGCGGCCTCGCCTTTGCCGTCCCATCCCCTGCGAGAGAAGCGATGCTCCAGGCCATCGGACTCACCAGCACCCGCTCCCGTGGACACGCGCCCGCCGTGGACGACCTCACGTTCGACGCGGAGCCCGGCTGCGTCACCGCGCTTCTGGGAGCGCCGGGTTCCGGTAAGACTGCGGCCCTGCGGCTGATGCTCGAACTCGATCCGGGCCGGGGGATCACCTACTTCCGGGGGCGCCCGCTGCACCGCGTCCCGCGCCCGGCGGGAGAGGTGGGCGTGGTGCTGGGAGACGTGCCGGGGCATCCCGCCCGGACCGCTCGCGGGCAGCTGCGCATGCTCTGCGCCGCGGCCGGAGTGTCGGCCTCCAGGGCGGACGAACTGCTCGACGTGGCGGGGCTGGCCGGTCTTGGCGACCAGCGCATCGGTGCGCTCTCCCTCGGCATGGACCGCCGGCTGGCGCTCGCCTGCGCGCTGCTCGGTGACCCGCACACGCTCCTCCTGGACGATCCCGCGGATGGGTTGGCACCGCGGGAGGCCGACTGGCTGCACGGCATGCTGCGTTCCCACGCCGAGCGGGGCGGAACCGTCCTGTTCACCACCAGCGACCCGAAGGAGGCCGCGCGCTCGTCCGGTCATGTGGTGACCATCGATGGCGGGCGCCTGGTCGCCGACCAGGACGGTGCGGCCTTCTCGCGTACCCGCCTGCGGCCCCGCGTCGCCGTCCGCTCCCCGCACGCCGCCCGCCTCGGCGCGATCGTGAGCCGGGAGGCACGGGCCGCCCGGCGGTCCGTCGAAGTCGTCACCGAGGCCGGCAGTCGGCTCTCCGTGTACGGCAGCAGCTGTGCGGAGGTCGGTGACGCGGCGTTCCGCCACGGGCTCCCCGTCCACCAGCTCGCCGACGAGGTCGGTGACACGGGCCCCGTCGGCGGGTCCGCCGGCTCTCCGGCCCAGGGGGGCGACCTCCCGGCCGATGCCGACGCCGAGAGATCCGGGGGCGCCGCGCCCGGCGCCGCGTCGCACCCCGTCGCACCCGGTGCGCGCGGCGAACTGCCGCCTCCGATCAGGCGGCGCCCGGCCCGTGGACCGCTGCGGCCGCTGCGCTACGAACTGCACCGCTTGTTCGGTGTGCGGACCACGGCGGTGGTCATGGCGGTCGTCCTGGCCGCCTCCGTCGGGCTCTCCGTGCTGTTGGCCCGCGACGGCCGTGCCACGCTGCCCGACGTACTCGCCGCCTGGCCCTCGCTGCTGCCGCTCCCGCCCGCCGCGCTCGGGGCAGGACTGCTCGGTGCGCTGTCCTTCGGCGACGAGTTCCGTTATCCGGCGCTCGCCGCAGGCCGGGGCACGGTGCCCCGCCGACTCGGACTGCTCCTTGCCAAGCTGGCCGTGTCCGGGGGCGTCGCGCTCCTGCTGGCACTGATCGTCGTGCTCGCCTCGGCGTCGGCCCTTCGTGTCGTGTACGGCGGGGACTTGTTCCACGTCCCGGCGAATGCGAATGCGGTCTCCCTGGCCGCGGGTTGGTCCGGCCTGACCGTCGGGTGCGCCTGGGCCGGGCTGCTGGCCGCGGGCATCTTCCGCGTGACGGCCGCCGGGATCGCCGCCGTACTCGCCGTACCCGTACTGATGGTGCCGCTGGTCGAGCGGATGCCCAAGGCGTCGACCGTGCGTTCGATGACCGGGCTTCCGGGTCGACTGCGGGAACTGGCCTGGCTGCAGTGGCCGCAGGAGGCGGACCGATGGTTGCTGGCCGCGGTGCGGGTCGTGGCGCATCCCGTGGGGGCGGCCCTGGCCCTGTCGTTGTCGGTTCTCATCTGCGCGTATTTGTTCACCAGCCTCCGAGGGAGGGTCCGTTGGTGATCACCGAGCGTGCCGGGACGCCAGGGTCCTCGTAACTCCTTTTTGAAATGCCCGGTTTATACCAGTAAGGCGTCAATTGAGGGGCAGGTGCCGATCACCCTTTCGTGTGCTTTTCAGCAAAGACCTCAAGGGGCGGCTGAGACCCGCCGACAAAGGATGCGTGAGTACCCTTGCGCACACCATGATGACCACCGCCCGCTCCGCCGATTCCGGCCTCGCCGGCCCGGGCGAACTCGACCGTTACCCCTACGCGGAGGCGCCGGCCGGCGAGCGCGCCGCCGTGCGTTCCTGGGACGGTCCCGACGCCGAGCTCGGCCGGGTGGGCCGACGGGGATCGGCCAGCCGTGGCCGTGGGCTGCACGGCCAACTTGTTCAGCAGCTGGGACAGATGATCGTTTCCGGTGACCTCGGTGCGGACCGCCCTCTGGTTCCGGAGGAGATCGGCCAGCGCTTCGAGGTTTCCAGGACCGTCGTGCGGGAATCCCTCCGCGTGCTCGAGGCCAAGGGGCTGGTCAGTGCCCGCCCCAACGTGGGCACGCGGGTACGGCCGGTCAGTGACTGGAATCTGCTCGATCCCGACATCATTGAATGGCGTGCCTTCGGTCCGCAGCGCGACGACCAGCGTCGTGAGCTGGGCGATCTCCGCTGGACGATCGAACCTCTCGCCGCGCGCCTGGCCGCCGGTCACGGGCGCGAGGACCTCCAGCAGCGCCTTGTTGACATGGTCGAGATCATGGGGCACGCGCTCGGGCAGGGCGACATGATCACATGTGCCCGCGCCGACGCGGAGTTCCACTCCCTGCTCATCCAGGCCGCGGGCAACCGCATGCTGGAGCACCTTTCCGGAATCGTCTCCGCCGCATTGCAGGTCTCCGGGGGACCGGCCACCGCTTGTGACCGACCCAGCGACGCATCCGTCGCCCTGCACGCGCGCATTGCCGACGCCCTGGCGTCCGGTGACTCCGCGGGCGCCGAGGCGGCCATGCGCCAGTTGCTGGTGGGCCACCACGAGGTGGAACGAGTGGTGCCGGCGCCGCGCGAGCACTGACCGCGGCACGGGCAGGGTGTACGCGCCACATGCCGCCGGACCCCGGTGGTCCGGCGGCACAGGGACGGAGAGATGTCGCCTTGGTCGTGTTCATCGCAAATGGGGTGTGACTCGGGCCACGCGGAACGGACGTAACACTCTTCGAGACAGCGCGATGACTTAAGAGGTGACCGTCGCAGAAGGAATACAGCAGCCGTTCAGGGCGCTGTGCAGTTCTGAGGCCTAGCCCGCGCCGTCGGTGCATTCCCCGCCCGGCGGTCGTCGGTTCCAGCCCTCTTTGGGCCGGGCCGGAAGCCGTTTCCATCGTTCCGAGAGGTTGTTCGTGTCGGCCAGCACATCCCGTACGCTCCCGCCGGAGATCGCCGAGTCCGAATCTGTGATGGCGCTCATCGAGCGGGGAAAGGCTGATGGGCAGATCGCCGGCGATGACGTGCGTCGGGCCTTCGAGGCTGACCAGATTCCGCCAACCCAGTGGAAGAACGTTCTGCGCAGCCTCAACCAGATCCTCGAGGAAGAGGGTGTGACGCTGATGGTCAGTGCCGCGGAGCCGTCGAAGCGCGCCCGCAAGAGCGTTGCAGCGAAGAGCCCGGCCAAGCGCACCGCCACCAAGACCGTCGCGGCCAAGACGACGGTGACGCGGACTGTCGCGGCGCCCGCCGCCCCGTCCGCCGAGGCCGCGGACCCGGCCGAGGAAGCCTCTGCGGCCGCGCCCGCGAAGAAGGTGGCAGCCAAGAAGACGGCAGCCAAGAAGACCGCCGTGAAGAAGACGGCTGCCAAGAAGACGGCCTCGAAGAAGGCCGGCAAGCAGGACGAGGAGATCCTCGACGGCGACGACGTCGTCGAGGAGGTCAAGGCCGGCAAGGGCGAGGAAGAGGAGGGCGAGGGCGAGAACAAGGGCTTCGTCCTCTCCGATGACGACGAGGACGACGCGCCCGCGCAGCAGGTCGCCGTCGCCGGCGCCACGGCCGACCCGGTCAAGGACTACCTGAAGCAGATCGGCAAGGTCCCGCTCCTCAACGCCGAGCAGGAGGTCGAGCTCGCCAAGCGCATCGAGGCGGGCCTGTTCGCCGAGGACAAGCTGGCGAACTCCGACAAGCTCGCCCCCAAGCTCAAGCGCGAGCTGGAGATCATCGCCGAGGACGGGCGCCGCGCCAAGAACCACCTGCTGGAGGCCAACCTCCGCCTCGTGGTCTCGCTGGCCAAGCGCTACACCGGCCGCGGCATGCTCTTCCTGGACCTGATCCAGGAGGGCAACCTCGGTCTGATCCGCGCGGTCGAGAAGTTCGACTACACCAAGGGCTACAAGTTCTCCACGTACGCCACCTGGTGGATTCGTCAGGCGATCACCCGCGCCATGGCCGACCAGGCCCGTACCATCCGTATCCCGGTGCACATGGTCGAGGTCATCAACAAGCTCGCGCGCGTCCAGCGCCAGATGCTCCAGGACCTGGGCCGCGAGCCCACCCCGGAGGAGCTGGCCAAGGAGCTCGACATGACCCCTGAGAAGGTCATCGAGGTCCAGAAGTACGGCCGTGAGCCGATCTCCCTCCACACCCCGCTGGGTGAGGACGGGGACAGCGAGTTCGGCGACCTGATCGAGGACTCCGAGGCGGTCGTCCCGGCCGACGCGGTGAGCTTCACGCTCCTCCAGGAGCAGCTGCACTCGGTTCTCGACACCCTGTCCGAGCGTGAGGCCGGCGTGGTCTCCATGCGCTTCGGCCTCACCGACGGGCAGCCGAAGACGCTGGACGAGATCGGCAAGGTCTACGGCGTGACGCGCGAGCGCATCCGTCAGATCGAGTCCAAGACCATGTCGAAGCTGCGCCACCCGTCGCGGTCGCAGGTCCTGCGGGACTACCTCGACTAGGTCGACGGCAGCAGTACGCAGCACGATGCCCCGGCTCCCTCAGGGAGCCGGGGCATCGTGCTGCGCGTTTCTGTTCTTCACTTCCCGTGGGGCGCGCGGAGGTGCGCGTCGGCGTCGGCGGAATGACTCTGGGTAGGCATCGTCCATCACGGAGTCAGGAGTACGCATGTCCCGCACCGTCGTCCGCACCATGACCGGGGCGCTCGCCCTCGCCGCCGCCACGGCCGTGATACCGCTTGCGTCCCCCGCCACAGCGGTCGCGGACAGCATCGTCATCGGAGGCCGGCCCGCGCACATTGCGGACAGCCCGTGGGTGGTGGCCCTCTCCAGCCGTGACCGGTTCGGAGGTACCAGGGCCGGCCAGTTCTGCGGTGGCGTCGTGGTGGAGCCGAAGAAGGTGCTCACGGCCGCGCACTGCCTGAGCCGGGAGGCGCTGGGCACCGATGTGGGCCAGGTGAGCGACCTGCGGATCATTTCCGGCCGGGACGAGCTGGACGGCGCGGGCGGCAAGGAGATCCCGGTGAGCGGTACGTGGGTCAACCCGGGGTTCGACGCCGCGACCAACAGCGGGGACGTCGCGGTGCTCACCCTCTCCGAGGCGCTGCCCGAACAGGACACGCTCCCCATGGCCGAGGCCGGTGACTCCGCGTACCGGGCCGGCACCCCTGCGGTCGTCTACGGCTGGGGTGACACCACCGGCTACGGCGACTACGCGTCGTCACTCAGGTCCGCGGAGGTGAGCATTCTGCCCGACAGCTCTTGCGAGCAGGCATACCCCGGCGGTAGGAGCGGTACGTACGACGCCTCGTCGATGCTCTGCGCGGGCGAACCCGAGGGCGGATACGACGCCTGCCAAGGCGACAGCGGAGGGCCCCTGGTGGCCCAGGGGCGGCTTGTGGGGCTGGTGTCCTGGGGGAACGGCTGCGGCCGCGCCGGGAGCCCCGGCGTCTACACGCGGGTCTCCGCCGCCATCGGGTGGATGGCAGCCGCCGACTGACCGGCACAGGCTCCACAGATACGAGAACGGGCGGCTTTCCCCACAAGGAAGGCCGCCCGTCGGCCGGTCCGGGACCGGCCCCTGGCTCGTCGTGGATGCGAGGTGTCAGTGTTGTTCCTCTTCGGCGGCTTGGGCCTGCACGGCCGTCAGTCGGTCCGTCTCATCCTGTATTTCCGCGGCGATCTTCTTGAGTTCCGGCTCGAACTTGCGACCGTGGTGGGCGCAGAAGAGCAGTTCACCGCCGCTGATGAGCACGACGCGCAGGTATGCCTGGGCGCCGCAACGGTCACAGCGATCTGCTGCGGTCAGCGGGCTCGCGGGGGTCAGAACAGTAGTCACGTCGCCTCTTCTCTAGCTCGACGAGCTGTCGTACCAGGGTCAACATCCAACCAGGCCGAAAACGTTCCCGCTCGTGGCTTTTCTTCGAAACTTCTTCTCGGGATGGCTGTCTGTTGCCGGTTCGCGGCGAATGTGCCGTATTGCGTGGCGCTACGGTTTCGCGTTGCTGGGCTTGGTCAGTCCGGGCCGGCTGGCTTGCCGGTTGTTCATGAGGACGTGCCCGGAGCCTAAATGGTTCATGCCTGGAAGGGAACGTGATGTGCACGTCACCCCAAGGAGGGATCGAACGTGCATGCGAGTCTGGTTTAGTCTGAGGCTTCTTCAAGGGTGGCGTTTCACCCGCTCTACCAGGCCTCGGTACCCTCACAGCGGCAACCGAAGCCGAGCCCGTGACCCACTGGGCCCCAAATGAAATTCAGCGAGGAGCGAACCGCGTGACCGCCGATACGTCCGTGCCGTCCACTGCGCTGCTGACCGGAGCAGACCGAGACGGTTCCAACTACACCGCGCGGCACCTGCTCGTACTCGAGGGGCTCGAAGCGGTTCGCAAACGCCCTGGCATGTACATCGGGTCCACCGACAGCCGCGGCCTGATGCACTGCCTCTGGGAAATCATCGACAACTCCGTCGACGAGGCCCTCGGCGGCTACTGCGACCACATCGAGGTCATCCTTCACGACGACAACTCCGTCGAGGTCCGCGACAACGGCCGGGGCATCCCGATCGACGTCGAACCCAAGACGGGCCTGTCCGGCGTCGAGGTCGTGATGACCAAGCTGCACGCCGGCGGCAAGTTCGGCGGCGGTTCCTACGCCGCGTCCGGCGGTCTGCACGGCGTCGGCGCCTCCGTGGTCAACGCCCTGTCCGCCCGGCTGGACGTCGAGGTCGACCGCAACAGCGCGACCCACTCGATCAGCTTCCGCCGCGGGGTTCCCGGCATTTTCACCGAGCAGGGGCCGGACAGCCCGTTCGACCCGTCCAACGGGCTGCTCAAGGGCAAGCGCGTTCCGAAGGCACGTACCGGCACGAGGGTGCGGTACTGGGCCGACCGGCAGATCTTCCTCAAGGACGCCAAGCTCAATCTCGACACGCTCCACCAGCGGGCCCGCCAGACGGCCTTCCTCGTCCCCGGCCTCACCATCGTCGTGCGCGACGAGCGGGGCCTGGACGGAGCGGGCAAGACGGAGGAGACCTTCCGCTTCGACGGAGGCATCAGCGAATTCTGCGAGTACCTCGCCCAGGACAAGGCCGTCTGTGACGTCCTGCGCCTGACCGGGCAGGGCACGTTCAAGGAGACGGTCCCCGTCCTGGACGAGCGCGGGCACATGACGGCGACCGAGGTCACCCGGGAGCTGTCCGTCGACATCGCGATGCGCTGGGGCACCGGGTACGAGACCAACCTGAAGTCCTTCGTCAACATCATCGCCACCCCCAAGGGCGGCACGCACGTGAGCGGATTCGAGCGCTCCGTGACCAAGACGGTCAACGAGGTGCTGCGCTCCGCGAAGCTGCTGCGCGTGGCCGAGGACGACATCGTCAAGGACGACGCCCTGGAGGGCCTCACCGCGGTCGTGACCGTGCGCCTGGCGGAACCGCAGTTCGAGGGTCAGACAAAGGAGGTGCTCGGCACCTCGGCGGCCAACCGGATCGTCGCCAATGTCGTCGCCAAGGAGCTCAAGGCCTTCCTCACCTCCACCAAGCGGGACGCGAAGGCCCAGGCCAGAGCCGTCCTGGACAAGGCGGTGGCGGCTGCCCGCACCCGGATCGCGGCCCGCCAGCACAAGGACGCGCAGCGTCGCAAGACGGCACTGGAGTCGTCCTCGCTGCCGGCGAAGCTCGCCGACTGCCGCAGCGACGACGTGGAGCGCAGCGAGCTGTTCATCGTGGAGGGCGACTCCGCGCTCGGCACGGCGAAGCTCGCCCGGAACAGTGAGTTCCAGGCGCTGCTGCCGATCCGCGGCAAGATCCTCAACGTTCAGAAGGCATCGGTTTCCGACATGCTGAAGAACGCCGAGTGCGGAGCGATCATCCAGGTCATAGGAGCCGGCTCCGGGCGGACCTTCGACATCGACGCCGCCCGGTACGGCAAGATCGTCCTGCTGGTCGACGCCGACGTCGACGGCGCCCACATCCGCATCCTGCTGCTGACACTCTTCCAGCGGTACATGCGGCCGATGGTCGAGGCGGGCCGGGTCTTCGCCGCCGTGCCCCCACTCCACCGGATCGAGCTGGTCCAGCCTAAGAAGGGCCAGGACAAGTACATCTACACGTACTCGGACAACGAGCTGCGCCAGCGCCTGCTGGAGCTCCAGCGCAAGAACATCCGCTACAAGGACTCCATCCAGCGCTACAAGGGTCTGGGCGAGATGGACGCCGACCAGCTGGCGGAGACGACGATGGACCCGCGCCACCGCACGCTGCGCCGCATCAACATCGGCGACCTGGAGTCCTCCGAGAAGGTCTTCGACCTGCTGATGGGCAACGAGGTGGCACCTCGCAAGGAGTTCATCACCAGCTCGGCGGCCACGCTGGACCGCTCGCGCATCGACGTCTGAGCGTGGAGCCGTCGTCTCCACCCGTGGGTGGAGACGACGGCTCCACCCACGATCCACCCTGGAGCCGATCTGCTGACCCGGACTTTTCCGTAGCGTCGGAGGTGCAGAACTTCTCGCATCTCGGAGGCGCCCATGTCCGGGCTCGTCAATGTCCTGGTGATCGTCGCGGTCATCGCCCTCGTCCTGGTCCGTCAGTGCTCGGCGCAGCGGATCTCCGGCGACCGGCGCTGGTGGGTCCTGCCCGCCGTGCTGCTCGTCATGGCCCTGCGGGAGCCCGGCCTCATCGACCCGGACCACCGCATAGCGTCGGTGGCCGTCCTGGGCGCGGAGCTGGCCGTGGGCCTGATCACGGGCGCCGGATGGGCATGGACGTCCCGGGTCTGGCGGGCCGAGGACGGCTCGCTGTGGAGCAAGGGCACCAAGGCCACCGTCCTCGTTTGGACCGGGGGACTGGCGCTGCGGGCGGCTCTCTACGGGATCGGCGCGATGCTGGGCGTCCATCAGGGCAGCCCCGCCCTGATGACGGCTCTCGCGGCGACCCTGCTGGTGCGTGGCGGGCTTCTCGCGTGGCGGGCCGGGGTGATACCGGCGTCGTACGGCGGCCTTGCCAACGGCGTTCCGATCCGGCCGGCAGGAAGGGACCGCGTATGACCCCCGCCGCCTGGACGAGCTGGCCGTCGAGGGAGGCACTCGCCAGGGAGACCCGCACCCGCGCACGGAGGGTGATCGCCTGGTCCGTCCGGGTGGGCCTGCTCACCCTGATGCTGTGGGGGACCTTTACCGGCGGGCTGTTCGGCCCGTGGGAGATCGTGGTCGGACTGGCCGGGGTGCTGGTCTGCGCCCTGCTCGCCGTCGCCTTCTTCCGGACCAGCCTGGAGAACCGCCTGTGGCCGTCGCTCGGCCTGCTCGGGTTGCTGATGCTGGCCGCGTTCGGGGCCGGGCAGATGGGGGCCTCCGTCCCCGCGACGGTGCTCTGGTGCGGCTGCGCGGTCACCGCCCTGGAGCGGCTGCCGCTCTCGGCGGGCGTCCCGGCCACCGCGGTGGCCCTCGGCGCCTACGCGGTGGTGAACACCGACGACTGGGTGACGTCGGCGGTGACCACGGCGGGGCTCTGCCTCGCGGGGTACGTGCTCCGCCTGGACGCCGAGGCGCGCGGCAGTGCGCAGCGGCTCCTGGCCCAGGAGCGGGCGGCCCGGGTGGCGGAGGCCGAGAGAGCCGCGCTGGACGAGCGTTCCCGGATCGCACGGGAGATCCACGATGTGCTCGCGCACAGCCTCTCCGCCCAGCTGGTGCACCTGGAGGCGGCGAGGCTGCTGATCGAGAGGGAGCCTGCGGGGGAGTTCCGGGACCAGGTACTGCGTCGGGTGGTCGCGGCCCGCTCGATGGCTCGCGAGGGCCTCGCGGAGACCCGTCAGGCGCTCTCCGCGCTGCGGGGCGAGGTTTCACCGGTGGAGGACTTCCTGAGGCAGTTGGTGGCGGCCGAGCCCGCCGAGGTCAGGGTGGAGGGGGAGCGACGGGCGCTGACCGCCCAGGCATCGCAGGCGGTCCGGCGGGTGGCGCAGGAGGCACTGACCAACGTCCGGAAGCACGCGCCGGGGGCCAGGGTGCAGATACGTCTGGAGTACCAGCCGGACGGAGTCGTTCTGGAAGTCAAGGACTCGGGTGGGCGGGGTCCGGGAGGTGACCTCGCCGGCAGCGGTTCCGGATACGGTCTGCTCGGCATGAGGGAGCGCGCCGAACTGCTGGGCGGCGCGCTGGAGGCCGGTCCGGGCGAGGAGGGGTTCGTGGTGAGTCTGCGGGTGCCCGCGTGACGGCGCGGGTGGTGGTTGCCGACGATCAGGCGGTGGTCCGGGAGGGAATCGTGATGCTGCTCGGCCTGCTGCCGGGCATCGAGGTGGTCGGTTCGGCGAAGGACGGGGAGGAAGCGGTCGCCCAGGTGGCGGAGCATGCGCCGGACGTGGTCCTCATGGATCTGCGGATGCCGCGTTGCGACGGGGTGGAGGCGACGCGGCGCATTCGCGAGCAGTTCCCCGGCACCCAGGTCGTGGTGCTCACGACGTTCGCGGACGACGACTCCCTCTTCCCGGCGCTCAGGGCGGGGGCGCGGGGGTACCTCACGAAGGATGCCGGGGGCGACGAGATCGTGCGGGCCGTCCAGGCCGTGCTCTCCGGGGAGGCCGGGCTCTCGCCCACGGTGCAGGCCCGCCTGCTGGAACGGCTCACCGCGGGGCCTCTTCCGGCCGGTGGCGGCGGTGAGCCGGAGCTGCCGGACGGGATGACGCCTCGTGAGGCCGAGGTGCTGGTGCTGATCGCCGAAGGGATGTCCAACGCGGACATCGCCCGCAGCCTTCATATCTCGCAGGCGACGGTGAAGAGCCACATCAACAACCTCTTCGCCAAGGCGGGGCTCCGCGACCGGGCCCAGGCAGTGCGCTATGCGTACATTCGAGGGCTCGCGCGCCCGCCCGGGAGAACCTTCACCTGAAGAGGTGAAGTCTGGCGAATCAACCGCCCGGGATCTTCCCGATCTGCCCATTCTTGGATACGCGGCCGAAGTGGTCTGTGGACAAGGGGAGTTGTTCGGTGGACAAGGAAGCAGGGCGTGAGTCCGCAGCGATGCGGCTCGACGACCCGTGGGACGACGCGCTGACCTCCGGATGGGAGGAGCTGGACGGTGCGGGCGGCCTCGCGCCCGCCGGGGTGCCCGGTCCCGCCGCACCCAGGGATGGCCACAGCGCGGCGGACATCTATCTGGAGGTGCAGCGCAGCGAGGCCTTCCAGGAGGTGCGCCGCCGCTACCGGCGCTTCGTCGTCCCCGCCACCGCCGCCTTCTTCGTCTGGTACCTCGCCTATGTCGTCACTGCGGTCACCGCTCCCGGGCTGATGGCTCGGCCGGTGGCCGGGGCGGTCAATGTGGCCATGGTCGCCGGGCTCGGCCAGTTCCTGACGACGTTCCTGTTCACCGGGGCGTACGCGCGGCACGCGCGGTTGCGCAGGGACCGGGCCGCGCTCGATCTGCGCTGGGAGACCCAGGAGATGACACGGGGGGTCCGGCGTTGAGCGGCAACCATCAGACGCTGGCGCTGCTGTTGTTCAGCGTCTTCGTCGCGGTCACCCTTGCCATCACGACGTGGGTGAGCCGCAACAGGCAGGGTTCGGCCGAGGAGTTCTACGCCGGCGGCCGCCTGTTCTCCCCGATGGAGAACGGTTTCGCCATCGCGGGCGACTACATGTCCGCCGCTTCCTTCCTGGGCATCTCCGGGTTGATCGCCCTCTTCGGCTACGACGGCATGCTCTACTCGGTCGGCTTCCTGGTCGCCTGGCTGGTCGTCCTGCTGCTCGTGGCGGAACTCGTGCGCAACTGCGGGCGGTTCACCCTCGCCGACGTGGTGGCGGCCCGGATGGCCGAGCGCCCGGTCCGCATCGCCGCGGGGACGTCCTCCGTCACCGTCTCCGTGCTCTATCTGGTGGCGCAGATGGTCGGCGCCGGCAGCTTGGTGGCCCTGCTCCTCGGCGGGACGAGCGGAGCTGCCCGGTCCTGGACCGTCATCGGCGTCGGGGCACTCATGGTCGTGTACGTCTCGCTCGGCGGGATGCGCGCCACCACCTGGATTCAGATCGTCAAGGCCGTCCTGCTGATGGCGGGCACCGTGGTGCTGACCGTGCTCGTCCTGGTCCGCTTCCACGGAAACATCAACGAGTTGCTCAGTTCCGCCGCCGACCGCAGCGGGTACGGCAAGGACTTCCTCTCGCCCGGCCTCCGGTACGGCGGGAGCTGGACGGCGCGCATCGACTTCATCAGCCTCGGTCTTGCCCTGGTGCTCGGCACGGCGGGGCTGCCGCACATCCTGTCCCGCTTCTACACCGTGCCCACCGCCCGCGCGGCCCGCCGGTCGGTCGTCTGGTCCATCGGCCTCATCGGGAGCTTCTACCTGATGACGATCGTGCTGGGGTTCGGGGCGGCGGCGCTGGTCGGCACGGCGGACGTACGGGAGTCGAATCCCGCCGGGAACACCGCTGTCCCGCTGCTGGCCATGGTGCTCGGCGGGGGTGAGGGCTCCACCGGCGGGACGATTCTGTTCGCCGTGGTCGCCGCGGTGGCCTTCGCGACCATCCTGGCGGTCGTCGCCGGGATCACCCTCGCTTCGTCCGCGTCCGTCGCCCACGATCTGTACGCCTCGCTCAAGCGGCCCGGCGCAAAGCAGCGCAGCGAGGTGGCCGTGGCCCGCGTGGCTGCGGCCGGTATCGGAGTGGCCGCCATCGGGCTGGGTCTGCTGGCGCAGGACCTCAACGTGGCGTTCTTGGTGGGCCTCGCCTTCGCGGTCGCCGCCTCGGCCAACCTCCCCGTGCTGCTCTACTCGCTGTTCTGGCGCGACTTCACCACGCGCGGCGCGGTCTGGTCGGTCTACGGCGGCCTGATTCCCGCCGTCCTGCTCGTCCTGCTGTCCCCGGTCGTCTCCGGCAGCCCCACCTCGCTCTTCCCCGGGGCCGACTTCCAGATCTTCCCCCTGGAAAACCCGGGCCTGGTCTCCATCCCGCTGGGCTTCCTCGCCGGCTGGATCGGGACGATCACCGCGAGCGAACCGCCGGACGCGGCCAAGCACGCGGAGATCGAGGTGCGCGCGATGACCGGGGCCGGTGCGGTGTGAGGCGTGCGGGGCATGGGCCGCAGGGCCTCGACCGAGCTCCTTCAGGCCGAAGCCGGCCACGCCACGTCCCATCACGTTCTGGTCCTGGAGCGTCGGCAGGGCCGTAAAGCGGAAGTCCCGCGGCTCGTGGGCCGGTGCGAGACGGCGAACGTCAGCACGTCCACGAACACCGCCGTACCGCCGTTGGTCATTTCCAGGTACCGGCCGCCGCCTCCCTCGAAGTTGTTCACGTTTCGAGGTAAGAAGAGGGGGCGTGCTCAGGTGCGAGGCGGCGCACCCGAGGCCGTCCGGCCGAATGAACCGCCCCGCTTTTGAGTCGTGAGTGGAGGGGTGCCTGGGTGGGGCGGCGGCGAGTACGGTGGCGCGCGTAGGGGTGGTGGGGGCCGGGCGGGTTTGAGGCGAGGCTCCGGTGCTCATGCGGTGGAGGTGCCGGGGGAAACGGCTCGGGCGTCGCCGTGCTTCCGAAAATCGTCTTGTTTCCTACCCCACGCAATCTGCTTGCGTTACTTGCGCTAATCTTGCGCGTATGACGCGACGACTTGCTCAGGTGGCACAGAAGGTTGGAGTCAGCGAGGCCACGGTCAGCCGGGTGCTCAACGGCAAGCCGGGCGTTTCCGACGCCACGCGGCAGGCCGTTCTGTCCGCGCTCGATGTCCTCGGCTACGAGCGCCCGACCCAGCTGCGCGGCGAACGGGCCCGGCTGGTGGGCCTGGTCCTGCCCGAACTGCAGAACCCGATCTTCCCCGCCTTCGCCGAGGTGGTCGGCGGTGCGCTCGCCCAGCAGGGCCTCACCCCCGTCCTGTGCACCCAGACCAAGGGCGGGGTCTCCGAGGCGGACTACGTCGAACTGCTCCTGCAGCAGCAGGTGTCGGGCGTGGTCTTCGCCGGTGGTCTCTATGCCCAGGCCGACGCCCCGCACGACCACTACAAGGTGCTGGCCGACCGCAAGATCCCCGTCGTCCTGATCAACGCGGGCATCGCCCACCTCGGCTTCCCCTGCGTCTCCTGCGACGACTCCGTGGCCGTGGAGCAGGCGTGGCGCCACCTGGTCTCGCTGGGCCACGAGCGCATCGGCCTGGTACTCGGCCCCTCGGACCACATGCCTTCGCAGCGCAAGCTGGCCGCCGCCCGCGTGCTCGCCGAGGAGTCCGGTACGACCATCCCGGACGCGTGGGTGACCCGGGCGATGTTCTCGCTGGAGGGCGGGCAGGCCGCCGCAGCGCGGCTGCTGGACGAGGGGGTCACCGGGTTCATCTGCGCCAGCGACCCGCTCGCCCTGGGAGCCGTGCGCGCGGCGCGGCGGCGGGGCCTCTCGGTCCCCGACGACGTGTCCGTCGTGGGATACGACGACTCGGCCTTCATGAACTGCACCGAACCCCCGCTCACCACCGTCCGTCAGCCGATCGAGGCCATGGGCCGGGCCGCCGTCGAGCTGCTCTCCGTACAGATCGGCGGGCGCGCGGTGCCGTCGGACGAGCTGCTCTTCGAACCGGAACTGGTCGTCCGCGGCTCCACGGCCCAGCCTCCGCGCGGCGCTTCCCGCTGAGCGTCGCGATTTTGCGCCAGTGGTACGGGCTATTGCGTGGGTGCCCCATCCGGTGCAGGGAGGGGCTGGGGCGGCCGGGGCCCCGTGTAGTGCCCGCTGGGGCGCATCCGCAGCGGGCGTTCCCCGTACTCCTCCAGTGCATGCGCGATCCAGCCCGCCGTACGGGAGATCGCGAACACCGTCTCTCCGGCCTCCGGCGGCATTCCCGAGGCGACCGAGAGCGCGGCCAGGGCCAGATCGACGTTGGCGTGCAGGGGCGTGTCCCGTGCCGTGGTGGCGACCACGTCACGGGCTGCGGTCAGAGCCGGCGCCGCCCGGGGGATGCGCGCGAGCAGATCGAACAGGGTGCGGGCGCGGGGGTCCTCGCCGGTGTACAGCCGGTGGCCGAGCCCGGGCACCCGGCGGCCGGCCCGCAGATGGTCCGCGACCACCGGGGCAGCGCCGCCCCGCTCCAGGACCTCGGCCAGCATGCGGTGGGCCGGCCCGCTGGCCGCGCCGTGCAGGGGGCCCTCCAGCACGCCGAGACCCGCCGAGACCACCGCGTACGGATGGGCCCGGGCCGAGGCGGCGACCCTGGCCGCCAGCGTCGAGGCGGCCAGGTCGTGGTCGATCAGGAGACCGAGTGCTGCGTCCAGGACGGCGAGTGACGCCTCGTCGGGTCGGCGGGCGGTGAGTTTTGGCCACAGTTGACGGGCCAGGCCGGCCGACGCGACCTCACCCCCGCCCGCCCCGTCCCCGCCCACCGTCGGCAACGCCGCGACCAGCGTAGGGACCAGGCTTCTCGCGCCCCCGAGCACCGCCTCGCGCGACAGGTCGAAGCGCAGCGGGTCGGCGGCAGCGGCGGCGACGACCGCCACCCGTAGCCGGTCCGTGGAACCGCAGTGCGCCGGCAGCGCGCCGACCGCCCGGCGGGCCGCGGCCACCGTCTGCGCCGGAGCCGTGAAGCGGATGCCCGGTCGCAACTCACCGGTCCACAGCCACTCGGCGACCTCCTCGTACGTATGGCGCACGGCCAGTTCCGCCGCGTCCACGCCCCGGAAGTAGTACCGGTCACCGGCGATGAGGGTGATGCCGGTACGGACGGGCGGCTCACCCGTGGGGGAGGGTGACTCCCTGCGTCCCGTCCGCCGTGCCAGCGCGTCGACCTCCGCCGCGTCGAAGGTACTGCCGCGCCCGCCCGGTACACGGCTGCTGCTCAGCTGGCCGCGGCTGACGTAGGCGTACACCGTCTCGGGCTTCACGCCCAGGCGCTCGGCCGTTTCCCGCGTGGTGAGCCGCCCGCCGGTCGCGCCCGGCCGCGCTTCCTCGTACGCCCCTGATCGATCCGTCATGCCGTCACCGTATCCATATGGCGTCACTGTATTCATAGGTTCATGTTGATTCAATCAATATTGACAGATTTGCAGTCATGCATGGACAGTCGAATCAATATCAAGGAGTCAACGGACTGTCCATGGAGGAAGCAATGCCGACCACGACCGGCGCAGCACCGCTCGACGTCCCCCGAGGTCTCGCGGGTGTCGTCGTGACCGATACGGCCCTCGGAGACGTCCGGGGCCGCGAGGGCTTCTACCACTACCGCCAGTTCTCGGCGGTCGAACTGGCGCAGACCCGCAGCTTCGAGGACGTCTGGTACCTGATGACCGAGGGCGAACTACCCGGTCCGGTCGCCCGCGCCGACTTCGCCGCCCGTACGGCCGCCCTGCGCGTCCTGCCCGACGCGGTTCGCGACGCCCTGCCGGCCATAGCCCGCGCCGGCGCGGTGTCGGGCCCGCTGTCCGGGCTGCGTACGGCGCTCTCCCTGCTCGGGGCCTCGGCCGGCTTCCGGCCGGTGTACGACATCGACGCGGACCGGCGCCGTACCGATGCCCTGACCGCCTGCGCCGCCGTCCCCACCGTGCTGGCCGCCCTGTACCGGCTCGGCCGGGGACTCGACCCCGTCGAACCCCGTGCCGACCTGCCGCACGCGGCCAACTACCTGCACATGCTGACCGGTTCCGTGCCGGACGACGCCCGGGTCAGGGCCGTCGAGCAGTATCTGATCTCCACCGTCGACCACGGCTTCAACGCCTCGACCTTCACCGGCCGGGTCGTCGCCTCGACCGGAGCGGACGTCGCCGCCTGCCTGGTGGCCGCCGTCGGAGCGCTCTCCGGCCCGCTGCACGGCGGTGCGCCCAGCCGCGCCCTCGACACCCTGGACGCGATCGGCACCCCCGACCGCATCGACGGCTGGATTCGCGAGCGGGTGCTCGCCGGCGACCGGATCATGGGCTTCGGCCACCCGGTCTACCGCACCGAGGACCCCCGCTCGCGCATGCTGCGGTCCATCGCCCAGGGCTTCGGCGGCCCGCTCGTGGACTTCGCCGTCGAGGTGGAACGCCAGGTCGAGGCCATCCTCGCCGAGCTCAAGCCCGGGCGCGAGCTGCACACCAACGTGGAGTTCTACGCCGGAGTGGTCATGGAACTGTGCGGGCTGCCGCGCGAGATGTTCACCCCGACCTTCTGCGCGGCGCGGGTCGTGGGCTGGAGCGCCAATATCCTGGAGCAGGCGGAGGACTCGAAGATCATCCGCCCGGCGGCCCGCTACGTCGGCCCGCCCCCGCCCCAGCCGGTCCCGGCAGTCTGACCCCGCAGGAAGGCCCCCGTTGAGCTCGTCCCACAGCCCCCAGATCCCGGTCGTCGTCCTCGCGGGATTCCTGGGCTCCGGCAAGACGACGCTGCTCAACCACCTCCTGCGGCACCGTGCGGGGAACCGGATCGGTGTCGTCGTCAACGACTTCGGGGCCATCGAGATCGACGCGATGACCGTCTCCGGGCAGGTCGGCTCGACCGTGTCGCTGGGCGGCGGCTGCCTGTGCTGTGCGGTCGACGCGAGCGAACTGGACACCTATCTGGAGACGCTGACCCGGCCTGCCGCTCGTCTCGACGTCATCGTCATCGAGGCGAGCGGGCTCGCGGAGCCGCAGGAACTCGTGCGCATGGTCCTCGCCAGCGACAACCCGCACATCGTGTACGGGGGACTGGTCGAGGTGGTCGACGCAGCCGAGTTCGAGGCCACCCGGCAACGCCATCCGGAGATCGACCGCCATCTCGCGGTGGCCGACCTCGTCGTGCTCAACAAGACGGACCGGGCCGGGGACGAGGAATGCGCCCGCGTCCGGCAGGCCGTCACCGACAGCGGCAGCACGGCGGCGGTCGTCCCCGCCACCTACGGGCGGATCGATCCGCAGCTGCTCTTCGACCCGGCGCTGCGGCCCGACGGCGCCGAGAAGGCGCGTCAGCTGACCTTCGAGGACCTGTACCTGGAGGAGCGTGCGGAGGAGGACGGCGACGGGCACGGCGCTCATCTGCACACGGCGTACGAGAGCGTCGACTTCACCTCCGACGCACCGATGGACCCCCGCCGGCTGATGGACTTCCTCGACTCACGGCCCGAAGGGCTGTACCGGATCAAGGGGTACGTCGATTTCGGCGCGGGCGACCCGGGCAACGCCTACGGGGTGCACGCCGTAGGCAGGTTCCTGCGGTTCACTCCCAGGCCCTGGACGCGCGGCGAGCCGAAGCGGACCCAGCTCGTCCTGATCGGCTCCGGCATCGACGCACCGGCTTTGCGCAAGGAGCTGGAGAGCTGCCGGGCGCCGCGGGAGACGGACCGCGAGGGGGCGGGCCGGGAGGCGCCGCAGGACGCCGCACACGAGCGAGCCATGTGGGGCGTCCTGCGGTACGTGCAACAGCCCGCCGACGACGCGTAGCGCCGGCACGCCGACCCGAAGCGCGGGCCCTGCCTCCTACACCGGGCCGGCGATCACCGCGACCGGGCTCGGCAGCGGCGTCCCGGAACCGTCGCGCCGCGGATCGGGCTCGGGCAGCGAGGCCGGGGCGCCGTTCTTCTGAGCCGCCCTGGCCGGTGTGGTCCCCGCCCAGGCGAACACCAGCACGTCCTCGCCCTTCAGGAACCGCTGACAGCGCACCCCACCGGTCGCCCGGCCCTTGCGCGGATACTGGTCGAACGGGGTCAGCTTGCACGTCAGCACCGAGTCGTCCAGCGTCCCGTGCGAACCCGCGACCGTGAACACCGCGCCGTCCGCCGCCGGGTCCACCGCGGCGAACGAGAGCACCCGCGCACCCGCCGCCAGCTTGACGCCCGCCATACCGCCGGCCGGCCGCCCCTGGGGGCGTACCTGCGCCGCCGGGTAGCGCAGCAGCTGCGCGTCCGAGGTGATGAAGACGAGGTCCTCCTCACCGGTCCGCAGCTCCGCAGCTCCGACGATCCGGTCACCCTCCTTGAGGGTGATGACCTCCAGCTCGTCCTTGTTGGCCGGATAGTCCGGCACCACGCGCTTCACGATGCCCTGCAGCGTGCCGAGCGCCAGGCCCGGTGACGCCTCGTCGAGCGTGGTGAGGCAGACGACCTCCTCGTCCGCCTCCAGCGTCAGGAACTCCCCGATCATCGCCCCGCCCGACAGGTTGGGCGCCGCGTGCGTGTCCGGCAGCTGGGGCAGATCGATCACCGGCAGCCGCAGCAGCCGCCCGGCGGACGTCACCAGCCCGACGTCACCGCGAGCCGTCGCCGGCACCGCGGAGACGATCACGTCGTGCTTGGACCGCTTGGCGCCCTCGGCGAAGTCGATCGGGTCGTCGTTGGCCGTACGCGCCAGCAGGCCCGTCGAGGACAGCAGCACCCGGCACGGGTCGTCCGCCACCTCCAGCGGCACCGAAGCGACCTGCGAACCGGCCGACTCCAGCAGCACCGTGCGCCGGGCCGTGCCGAACTTCTTGGCGACCGCGGCCAGTTCCGAGGAGACGAGCTTGCGCAGCTCGGCGTCCGATTCGAGGATCGCCGTCAGCTCGGCGATCTCGGTGTTCAGCCGGTCCCGCTCGCTCTCCAGCTCGATCCGGTCGAACCGGGTCAGCCGCCGCAGCGGCGTGTCCAGGATGTACTGCGTCTGGATCTCGCTCAGCGAGAAGCGCTCCATGAGCCGCTCCTTCGCCTGCGCCGAATTGTCGCTGGACCGGATGAGCCGGATGACCTCGTCGATGTCGACCAGGGCGACCAGCAGGCCCTCGACCAGGTGCAGCCGGTTGCGGCGCTTGGTCCGGCGGAACTCGCTGCGCCGGCGCACCACGTCGAAACGGTGGTCGAGGTAGACCTCCAGCAACTCCTTGAGGCCCAGCGTGAGCGGCTGGCCGTCGACCAGCGCCACGTTGTTGATGCCGAAGGACTCCTCCATCGGCGTCAGCTTGTAGAGCTGCTCCAGCACCGCTTCCGGCACGAAGCCGTTCTTGATCTCGATGACCAGACGCAGGCCGTGCGAGCGGTCGGTGAGGTCCTTGACGTCGGCGATGCCCTGGAGCTTCTTCGCCGAGACCAGGTCCTTGATCTTGGAGATGACCTTCTCCGGGCCGACGGTGAAGGGCAGTTCGGTGACGACCAGGCCCTTGCGGCGCGGCGTGACGTTCTCCACGGCGGTCGTGGCGCGGATCTTGAACGAGCCGCGGCCGCGCGCGTACGCGTCCTTGATGCCGCCGAGGCCCACGATGCGCCCGCCGGTCGGCAGGTCGGGGCCCGGGACGAACCGCATCAGGGTCTCCAGGTCCGCGCCCGGATGCTTGATCAGGTGCCGGGCCGCGGCGATGACCTCGCCCAGGTTGTGCGGCGGCATGTTGGTCGCCATGCCGACCGCGATGCCGGTCGTGCCGTTGACCAGGAGGTTGGGGTAGGCGGCCGGAAGGACGACCGGCTCCTGCTCCTGGCCGTCGTAGTTCGACTGGAAGGCGACCGTCTCCTCGTCGATCGACTCCGTCATCAGCGAGGTCGCGTCGGCCATCCGGCACTCGGTGTACCGCATGGCGGCCGGCGGGTCGTCGTTGCCCAGCGAGCCGAAGTTGCCGTGTCCGTCGACGAGGGGCAGCCGCATCGAGAACGGCTGGGCCATCCGCACCAGCGCGTCGTAGATCGACGCGTCGCCGTGCGGGTGCAGCTTGCCCATGACCTCGCCGACCACCCGGGCGCACTTGACGAAGCCGCGGTCCGGGCGCAGGCCCATCTCGTTCATCTGGTAGACGATGCGGCGGTGCACCGGCTTCATGCCGTCGCGGGCGTCCGGCAGGGCGCGTGAGTAGATCACCGAGTACGCGTACTCAAGGAAGGAGCCCTGCATTTCGTCGACGACGTCGATGTCGAGGATCTTCTCCTCGAAGTCGACCGGCGGCGGGGTCTTCGTGCTGCGGCGGGCCATCGCTGCTGCGACTCCTTCACGGATTCTGTGCGGGCAACCTCAGGTTCCCTCAGGTTCTGACGCGCACCATTGTGGACCGCGCCACTGACAACCCCGACCTCGACCCGTCCCAAAGGGCGTTCTCCGCGCGTTCCGAGGGGCCCCGGGCCTCCCCGTTCGCGCTTTCTCGCGAACTTTCGCCAAAGGGGAACTTCGCCAGGTGTCTGTTCGCTTGCATACAGTGGCTGTGTCTCGAATCAGCCTCGCGAAACAAGCTCGCGAAGCGACTTCATCCACATCGACAACCAGTAGCGCGATCGAAGGGACGTACATGCCCATGGGTCACACGGCCACAGCCCAGGCCGGCTCCGGCGGCTTGACAGCGACCGAGCACCGTCTGGCCAACGGCCTGCGCGTGGTGCTCTCCGAGGACCACCTGACCCCGGTCGCGGCGGTGTGCCTCTGGTACGACGTCGGCTCGCGCCACGAGGTCAAGGGGCGCACCGGTCTCGCGCACCTCTTCGAGCACCTGATGTTCCAGGGCTCCGGCCAGGTCAAGGGGAACGGACACTTCGAGCTGGTGCAGGGCGCCGGCGGCTCGCTCAACGGGACCACCAGCTTCGAGCGGACCAACTACTTCGAGACGATGCCCACGCACCAGCTGGAGCTGGCCCTGTGGCTCGAGGCCGACCGGATGGGCTCGCTGCTCGCCGCGCTCGACGAGGAGTCCATGGAGAACCAGCGCGACGTCGTCAAGAACGAGCGCCGCCAGCGCTACGACAACGTCCCGTACGGCACCGCGTTCGAGCGGCTGACCGCCCTCGCCTACCCGGAGGGCCACCCGTACCACCACACCCCGATCGGGTCGATGGCCGACCTGGACGCGGCGACCCTGGAGGACGCGCGCGCCTTCTTCCGTACGTACTACGCGCCGAACAACGCGGTGCTCTCGGTCGTCGGCGACATCGACCCCGAGCAGACCCTCGCCTGGATCGAGAAGTACTTCGGCTCCATCCCGTCCCACGACGGCAAGCAGCCGCCGCGCGACGGCGCGCTGCCCCCGATCATGGGCGGTCAGCTGCGCGAGGAGGTCCGCGAGGAGGTGCCGGCCCGCGCCCTGATGGCCGCCTACCGGCTGCCCCACGACGGCACCCGCGAGTGCGATGCCGCGGACCTCGCCCTGACCGTGCTGGGCGGCGGCGAGTCGTCGCGGCTGCACAACCGCCTGGTCCGGCGCGACCGTACCGCCGTCGCCGCCGGGTTCGGGCTGCTCCGGCTCGCCGGCGCGCCCTCCCTGGGCTGGCTGGACGTCAAGACGTCCGGCGGCGTGGAGGTGGCCGAGATCGAGACCGCGGTCGACGAGGAGCTGGCCCGGTTCGCCGAGGAGGGCCCCACGCCCGAGGAAATGGAACGCGCCCAGGCCCAGTTGGAGCGCGAGTGGCTGGACCGGCTCGGCACGGTCGCGGGCCGCGCCGACGAACTGTGCCGGTACGCCGTGCTGTTCGGCGACCCGCAGCTCGCCCTGACCGCCGTGAACCGGGTGCTCGACGTCACCGCGGACGAGGTCAAGGCGGCCGCCCGCGCCCAGCTGCGGCCCGACAACCGGGCGGTGCTGGTCTACGAACCGGTCGAGCCCGAGACCGCCGACGAGGCGGAGGCCGCCGCCACCGACACCGACGCGCACGAAGGGGCGGACCAGTGACCGACGCTGCCGCGACTGAAGTTTCGATGCAGTACCACCCCCAGCCCGCCCCCGGCGTGGCCCGGCCCTGGGCCTTCCCCGCGCCCGAGCGCGGCTCCCTGCCCAACGGCCTCACGGTGCTGCGCTGCCACCGCCCCGGCCAGCAGGTCGTCGCCGTCGAGATCTCCCTCCACGCCCCGCTGGACGCCGAGCCCGAGGGGCTGGACGGCGTGGCGACGATCATGTCGCGCGCCCTGTCCGAGGGCACCGACAAGCAGAGCGCCGAGGAGTTCGCCGCCGAGCTGGAGCGGTGCGGCGCCACCCTCGACGCCCACGCCGACCACCCCGGCGTCCGGGTCTCCCTGGAGGTCCCGGCCTCCCGGCTGGCCAAGGCGCTCGGCCTGGTCGCCGAGGCGCTGCGGGCGCCGGCCTTCACCGACAGCGAGGTCGAGCGGCTGGTGCGCAACCGGCTGGACGAGATCCCGCACGAGCAGGCCAACCCGGCCCGCCGCGCGGCCAAGCAGCTCTCCAAGGAGCTGTTCCCGGCCTCGGCCCGCATGTCGCGCCCGCGCCTGGGCACCGAGGAGACCGTGGCGCGGATCGACGCCGCGGCCGTGCGCGCCTTCTACGACGCGCACATCCGCCCGTCCACCGCGACGGCCGTCGTGGTCGGCGACCTGACCGGGATCGACCTGGACGCGCTGCTCGCCGAGACCCTGGGCGACTGGTCCGGGAACACCGCCCAGGCCCGCCCCTTCCCGCCGATCACCGCCGACGACACCGGCCGGGTGGTGATCGTGGACCGCCCCGGCGCGGTGCAGACGCAGCTGCTCATCGGCCGCATCGGCGCCGACCGCCACGACAGCGTGTGGCCGGCCCAGGTGCTCGGCACGTACTGCCTGGGCGGCACGCTCACCTCCCGGCTCGACCGGGTGCTGCGCGAGGAGAAGGGCTACACCTACGGGGTACGGGCCTTCGCCCAGGTACTGCGCTCCGGCGCCGTGGACTCCGCCTCGGGGGCGACGGGCGCCGCGATGCTCGCCATCAGTGGTTCCGTGGACACCGAGTCCACCGGGCCGGCGCTGGAGGACCTGTGGAAGGTCCTGCGGACGCTGGCCGCCGAGGGCCTGACGGACGCGGAGCGCGAGACGGCCGTGCAGAACCTCGTGGGCGTCGCCCCGCTGAAGTTCGAGACGGCGGCCTCCGTCGCGAGCACCCTCGCCGACCAGGTGGAGCAGCACCTTCCGGACGACTACCAGGCGACGCTGTACGCCCGCCTCGCAGAGACCGGCACCGTCGAGGCGACCGCGGCCGTGGTCAGCGCCTTCCCGGGGGACCGGCTGGTCACGGTCCTGGTGGGTGACGCCTCGCGCATCGAGGAGCCGGTCAGGGCGCTCGGCATCGGAGAGGTGACGGTCGTCAGCGGCTGACCGCTCACCTCCGCCCGCCGCGCGGGCAACGGGGAGGCACCGGCGTGTTGTTGCCGCCGGAGCCTCCCCGTATGTCCACTTGACGGCTATTTGTCGGGTAAGGGGTGGCTCCGCCCTGTGGGATGCGCGACAAAACCTCCTGTCCGTTTGGTGGCGGGAAGTGCGGCCGCTTAGCGTCGGCTCGGCTGTCCGCCACTCGTATGCCGCATCCGTGACGTACCGGGCAGTCATCGCCGAGTCCCCGTCAGGCGCGAGCCCGGGGAGCCGGGGACCCACGCAGTCCCTGGGGTGAATCGGGCGCCCACGCCTCCCGCGAGGCCGGGGTGTCCGTAGGAGACCTTCCTGCTCCGAACCCGTCAGCTAACCCGGTAGGCGAGAAGGAAGGAAAGGACCAGCCACCCCATGGCGTTCACCCGTGCCACCGGGAAGCACCGTGCCCCGAGCCGTCTGACGCGTACCGGCGCCAAGGCCGTCGGCATCGCGACTCTCGCCACCACCGGTGTCATCGGCTCCCTGGCCTCCCCGGCCCTCGCCGCCGACGCCGAGACGGCCCCCGCCGGCGAGACCGGCCTCTCCCAGATCATCGCCATCGAGAACACGCTCGCCGACCGGATCGAAGCACAGGCCGACGCGCAGCAGCACCGGGCCGATGTCGCCGAGAAGAAGGCGGCGGCCGAGGCGAAGGCGAAGAAGAAGGCCGAGGCGAAGAAGAAGGCCGCGGAGAAGGCCGCCAAGGCGAAGGTGAAGGCCAAGGCCGCCGCCCGTGCCGAGGAGGCCCGCGAGAGCACGTCCCGGGCCTCCCGTTCCACCGCCCGCGCCGCCCCGGGCGCGTCCTACCGGCTCCCCGTCGCCGGCTCCTATGTGACCACCGGTTACAAGTCGAGCGGCTCGCTGTGGTCCTCCGGCAGCCACTCCGGCATCGACTTCCACGCCGCCTCCGGCAGCTCCGTCGTCGCCGTCGGCGCCGGTACGGTCGTCGAGGCCGGCTGGGGCGGGGCGTACGGCAACAACATCGTGCTCCGGATGACGGACGGCACGTACACCCAGTACGGCCACCTCTCCTCGATCGGCGTCTCCGTCGGCCGGAGCGTCGGTGCCGGACAGCGGATCGGGCTCTCCGGTTCCACCGGGAACTCCACGGGCCCGCACCTCCACTTCGAGGCCCGCACCACGCCCTCGTACGGCTCCGACATGGACCCGGTCGCCTACCTGCGCGCCCACGGCGTCACCGTCTGACCCCTCACGGACTCCACGGCGAAGGCCCCGGCACCGAGCCGGGGCCTTCGCCGTGTCCGGCCCGCCCGTGACCAAAAGATATTCATGAATTCCCGCTCGGCATCGGAAATGCGAGCGCATTGCAATAGAGTCACGGCAGAGGTGTCGATCGGCCGTTGTTCGCGGTGATTGGGGCGGAGGTTCGGACATGCGTGTTCCGGCGCATTCGGTATGCGCGGCAATCCGTGACGACATCGTCTCCGGTGTCTTCGAACGCGGCAGCCGTCTCACCGAGGACGTGCTCGCACGGCGTTACGGGGTTTCCCGCGTCCCCGTACGGGAAGCGCTGCGCACCCTGGAGTCCGAGGGCTTCGTGGTCACCCGCAGACACGCCGGAGCCTGCGTCGCCGAGCCGTCGGAGCAGGAGGCCGCCGACCTCCTGGAGGTCCGCATGCTCCTGGAACCGCTCAGCGCGGCCCGCGCCGCCCAGCGCCGCACCGAGGCGCACCTCAAGGTGCTGCGCGGCCTGGTCAGGCTCGGCCAGGAGCGGGTCCGCCGGGGCGAGGGCGAGGACCTGCGCTCCCTCGGTGGTTGGTTCCACGAAACGCTCGCGCAGGCCTCCGGCAGCCCCGGCCTCATCGCCCTGCTCACCCAGCTCCGGCACAAGACCGCCTGGATGTACGCGGTCGAGCAGCCGGCCCGACCGGCCGACTCCTGGGCCGAGCGCGGCGCCCTCGTGGACGCCGTGGCGCGCGGGGACGCGGAGCGGGCGAGGACCCTGGCCGCGCGGCTCGCCGAGCGGGCGGGCGCCGCGCACCGGCTGCGCCGCCCCGCGCGGCCGGCCGCCGTCCCCCGCGCCGCCCGCGTGAGGCCTTCGCAACGTGCCGTGAACACCGCGAGCGGCCGGAATTAACAAAGAGCACGTACAAAGAAAGAAAGGCGCACGTAAAAACACGTAAAAAGAGGCCGCCCGATTATTCGGTGCGTGCCTCCGAAGTCATTGTGTGCAGGCGCACGAAAAAGCCGCAGCGCCCCGTGACGGGGGCCGCGGCTTTCCCGTGAGAATTCCGGCGGTCGTGGCCGGCTCAGACGGTCTCCGGAAGCTCCTCGAGCCCCTCGGCGACCAGCTTGGCCAGACGGTCCAGAGCGGCTTCGGCGTTGTCCGCCTCGGACGCGAGCACGATCTCCTCGCCGCCCTGCGCCCCCAGACCGAGCACCGCGAGCATGGAGGCCGCGTTCACCGGGTTGCCGTCCGCCTTGGCGATGGTGACGGGAACGCCGGAAGCCGTAGCGGCACGGACGAAGATGGAAGCGGGGCGGGCGTGCAGGCCCTCGGCCCAACCGACGTTGACGCGGCGCTCAGCCATGGTTCTGCCCTTCACGAATCAATGGTTGTCTAGACCAGTCTCTCATGTGGTGCGCGATGCTCCGGGCCGACCCGCGAGCCCTTCCGCGCCCCGCGCCGTACCGTCGTCCGGACACCCAGACTGCCCCCGCCCCGGCACCCCCGCGACCGGTGGGACGGCCGTAGGCTTTGCCCATGCAGCCCTCTCCGGAGCAGAGTCCGCATCACGCCTACCCCGATCACTGGGAGGCGGACGTGGTGCTCCGCGACGGCGGCACCGCGCGGATCAGGCCCATCACCACGGACGACGCCGAACGCCTGGTCAGCTTCTACGAGCAGGTTTCCGACGAGTCGAAGTACTACCGCTTCTTCGCGCCCTACCCCCGGCTCTCCGCGAAGGACGTCCACCGCTTCACCCATCACGACTACGTCGACAGGGTGGGCCTCGCCGTCACGGTGGGCGGCGAGTTCATCGCCACCGTCCGCTATGACCGGATCGACGCGACCGGCCGGCCCGCCTCCGCCCCCGCCGACGAGGCCGAGGTCGCCTTCCTCGTCCAGGACGCCCACCAGGGCCGCGGCGTGGCCTCGACCCTGCTCGAACACATCGCGGCCGTCGCCCGCGAGCGCGGCATCCGCCGCTTCGCCGCCGAGGTGCTGCCCGCCAACACCAAGATGATCAAGGTGTTCCGGGACGCCGGATACACCCAGCAGCGCAGCTTCGAGGACGGCTCCGTCCACCTCACCCTCGACCTCGAACCCACCGCCGAGTCCCTGGCCGTCCAGCGCGCCCGGGAACAGCGCGCCGAGGCCCGGTCCGTGCAGCGGCTGCTCGCCCCCGGCTCCGTCGCCGTCATCGGGGCCGGCCGCACCCCCGGCGGCGTCGGCCGCACGGTCCTGCGCAACCTGCTCGGCGCGGGCTTCACCGGCCGCGTCTACGCGGTGAACAGCGCCTTCGCCGCCGACCAGGGCACGATCGACGGCGTTCCCGCCCGCCGCTCCCTGGGCGAGATCGGCGAACCCGTCGACCTCGCGGTCGTCGCCGTACCCGCCGACCGGGTTCCGGAAGCCGTCGCGGACTGCGGGGAACACGGCGTCCAGGGCTTGGTGGTGCTCTCCGCCGGGTACGCCGAGTGGGGCGCCGAAGGCCGTGAACGCCAGCGGGAACTGGTGCGCCAGGCCCGTTCGTACGGCATGCGGATCATCGGGCCCAACGCCTTCGGCATCATCAACAACGCCGAGGCGGTCCGGCTCAACGCCTCCCTCGCCCCGGAACGGCCCGCCTCCGGGCGCATCGGCCTGTTCACCCAGTCCGGCGCGATCGGCATCGCCCTGCTCTCCGGCCTCTACCGGCGCGGCGCCGGCCTCTCCACCTTCATCTCGGCCGGCAACCGCGCCGACATCTCCGGCAACGACTTCCTCCAGTACTGGTACGAGGACCCGGACACCGATGTCGCCCTGCTCTACCTGGAATCGCTCGGCAACCCCCGCAAGTTCACCCGCCTCGCCCGCCGCACCGCCGCCGTGAAGCCGGTGGTCGTGGTGAAGGGCGCCCGGCACAGCGGTTCCACCCCGCCCGGCCACGCGGTCCCCGTCAGCCGCATCCCCGACGCGACGGTCTCCGCGCTGATGCGGCAGGCGGGCGTGATCCGCGTCGACACGGTCACGGAGATGGTCGACGCGGGCCTGCTCCTCGCCGACCAGCCGCTCCCGGCGGGCGGCCGTGTCGCGATCCTCGGCAACTCCGAGTCCCTCGGGCTGCTCACCTACGACGCCTGCCTGGCCGAGGGGCTCCGCCCGCGCCCGCCCGTCGACCTCACCACCTCCGCCACCCCGCAGGACTTCCGGGACGCGCTGGCCGGGGCGCTGGCCGACGGGGGCTGCGACGCCGTGATCGTGACGGCCATCCCCTGGGTCGGCGAGAACGGCGAGGCGGAGACGGGCGACGGCGAGGTCCTGGCCACCGCCCTGCACGCGGCAGCGGCCACCGGACCCGCCAAGCCGGTCGCCGTGGTCCACGTGGAGATCGGCGGCCTGGCGGAGGCCCTGTCCGCCGCCACCAGCACCGTGGCCCAGCAGCGCCCGGCCGCACAGCCCTTCGTCGCGTCGCAGGGAGCCCCCGCGGACGCCCCCGTGACGCCCCCGCCCGCCCCGGACACCACCCCCGCCCAGGCACCCGGCGAAGCCGAACCCGGTGCCGACGCCGCCGAAGCCCCTCGCCCCGTCGGCCGCATCCCCGCCTACCCCGCCGCCGAACGGGCCGTCCGGGCCCTCGCCGAAGCCGTGCGGTACGCCCAGTGGCGGCGCCAGGCCGCGGTGCCCGGCAAGGTGCCCGACTTCCTCGACGACACCATCGACGCGCCGGGCGCCGCCGCCCGCATCGACGCCCTGCTCGGCCAGGACCCCGACCCGCGCGGCCGGCCGCTGGGCCACGACGAGGCCCGCGAACTGCTCGCCTGCTACGGCATCGCCGTACGCCCCGCCCTGCCCGCCCCCGGACCGGAAGAGGCGGTGGCCGCCGCCGCCCTGCTCGGCTACCCGGTGGCCCTGAAGACCACCGCGCCCCATCTGCGCCACCGGGCCGACCTCGGCGGCGTACGCCTGGACCTCGGCAGCGAGGCCGCGCTGCGCCGCGCGTACGGCGATCTGACCGAACTGCTCGGCAAGCCCGCGGAGCTGCGGCCCGTCGTCCAGGCCATGGCCCCGCGCGGCGTCGACACCGTCGTACGGGCCACCATCGACCCGGCCGCGGGCGCCGTCCTCTCCTTCGGCCTGGCGGGCGCGCCCTCCGAACTCCTCGGCGACACCGCCCACCGCCTGGTCCCGGCCACCGACCGCGACGCCGCCGAACTGATCCGCTCCATCCGCGCGGCCCCGGTCCTCTTCGGCTGGCGCGGCTCGGCGCCGGTGGACACCGCCGCGCTGGAGGAGCTGCTGCTGCGGGTCTCCCGGCTGGTCGACGACCACCCCGAAGTGGTCTCCATCGCCCTGGAACCGGTCGTGGTCGCCCCCCAGGGGCTCTCCGTCCTCGGGGCGAGCGTCCGCCTCGCGCCGCCCCCGGCCCGGACCGACCTCGGCCCGCGCCGCCTGTCCAACTACTGACCCGGCCGCCGGCGCACCCCGCTCGCATCCTCCTGGACCCTGCCGTGCGGGGGCGCCGAGGCGTCCCCGGCAGCCATCCGCCCCCCGTAGGATGGTCCCCATGGCTAAGACCGGTACGACGACCCAGGGGCTGCGCGCGGCGATCGAGCGCAGCGGCTACTACCCGGCCCTCGTGGCCGAGGCGGTGGAGGCCGCCGTGGGCGGTGAGCCGGTCGCTTCCTACCTGGTGCACCAGGAGACCACCTTCGACTCCAACGAGGTGCGCCGGCACGTCACGGTCCTGGTGCTCACGGACACCCGCTTCATCGTCAGCCACACCGACGAGCAGAACGCCGACACCAGCTCCCCGTCGCCGTACGCCACCACCTCCACCGAGTCGGTCAAGCTCGACCGGATCTCCTCGGTCGTGGTCAGCCGGGTCGTGGCCAACCCGGAGAAGTACGTCCCGGGCACGCTGCCCCGCGAGGTCGTCCTGACCATCGGCTGGGGCGCGGTCTCCCGGATCGACCTGGAGCCCGCCGCCTGCGGCGACCCCAACTGCGAGGCCGACCACGGCTACACCGGCAGCTCCACCGCCGACGACCTGAGCCTGCGGGTCAGCGAGGCCGGCGACGGCCCGGACACCGTGCGCCAGACCCTCGCCTTCGCCCAGGCGCTCTCCGAGGCCACGGCCGCGACCGCGGCGGCCGGCCGCTGATGGCCCAGCCGGCCTGGCAGGACCCCGTCCTGCTGCCCGTCGACACGGCCCCCGTACCGGAGTACGGCAGCGGCTCGCTCGCCGATCTGCTGCCGACGCTGCTCGCGGGTCAGGAAGTGCCCGGTTTCACCGCGGCGATCGGTGAGCTCACCCCCGCCGACCGCAACTGCGTCTTCCTGATCGACGGCCTCGGCTGGGAGCAGATCAAGGCCCATCCCGACGAGGCCCCGTTCCTGCACTCCCTGCTGCCCGGCTCGCGCGGCGGCACGGGCCGCCCGATCACCGCGGGCTTCCCGGCCACCACCGCGACCTCGCTGGCCTCGGTCGGCACCGGGCTGCCCCCCGGCGAGCACGGTCTTCCCGGCTACACCGTCCGCAATCCGGAGACCGGCGAGCTGATGAACCAGCTCCGCTGGAACCCGTGGACCCCGCCGAAGGCGTGGCAGCCCTATCCCACCGTCTTCCAGCTCGCCGACGCGGCCGGAGTCCGCACTGCCCAGGTCTCCGCTCCGGCCTTCGAGCAGACCCCGCTGACCAAGGTCGCGCTCAGCGGCGGCTCGTTCCTCGGCCGGCTCACCGGCGAGGAGCGGATGGACACCGCCGCCGAGCGGCTGGCCGCGGGCGACCGTTCGCTCGTCTACACGTACTACAGCGAGGTCGACGGCAAGGGGCACCGCTTCGGCACCGACTCGGACGCCTGGCGCGGCCAGTTGATGTACGTGGACGGGCTGGCCCAACGCCTGGCCGAGCAGCTTCCGCCGCGCTCGGCGCTCTACGTCACCGCCGACCACGGGATGATCGACATCCCGTTCGACGAGCAGTCCCGGATCGACTTCGACGAGGACTGGGAGCTGGGCGCGGGCGTCGCGCTGCTCGGCGGCGAGGGTCGGGCCCGGCACGTGTACGCGGTCCCGGGCGCCGAGTCGGACGTGCTCGCCGTCTGGCGCGAGGTGCTGGGCGAGCAGTTCTGGGTGGCGAGCCGGGACGAGGCCGTCGCGGCCGGCTGGTTCGGCCCCCGGATCGACGAGCGGGTGTACGGCAGGATCGGTGACGTGGTCGCGGCGGCCCACGACGACGTGGTCATCATCGCGTCCCGCAACGAGCCGAACGAGTCGGCCATGGTCGGCATGCACGGTTCGATGACCCCCGTCGAGCAGTTCGTCCCGCTCCTGGAAGTACGCTCGTAGCCCCTGCCGTCCCGCTCCGCCGCTCTCCCCGCCTGTCCCGAAAGGTGCTCAACCCCTCATGCCCGAGCTTGTGTTCTTCTCCGGAACGATGGACTGCGGAAAGAGCACGCTGGCCCTCCAGATCGGCCACAACCGCTCGGCCCGGGGGCTGCAGGGCGTGATCTTCACCCGGGACGACCGGGCGGGGGAGGGGAAGCTGTCCTCCCGGCTCGGCCTGGTGACCGAGGCGGTCGAGGTGGACGAGGGGATGGACCTGTACGCGTATCTGGTCGCCCAGCTGTCCAAGGGCGCCAGGGTCGACTACGTGATCGTGGACGAGGCGCAGTTCCTGGCGCCCGCCCAGATCGACCAGCTGGCCCGGGTCGTGGACGACCTGGAGATGGACGTCTTCGCGTTCGGCATCACGACGGACTTCCGCACCAGGCTGTTCCCCGGCTCGCAGCGGCTGGTCGAGCTGGCCGACCGGATAGAGGCCCTTCAGGTCGAAGCCCTCTGCTGGTGCGGGGCCCGGGCCACGCACAACGCCCGGACGATAGACGGCGAGATGGTCGTCGAGGGCGCGCAGGTCGTCGTCGGCGACGTGAACCGCCCGGCGGGCGAGGTCGGTTACGAGGTGCTCTGCCGCCGACACCACCGCCGCCGCATGACCGCGGCGTCCGCGCAGGCGGGCGCGCTCTCCCCGGACGTCCTGCCGATGTCCTCCGCCTGATCCAGGCCCGGCCCGGCGGCAGTCGCCCGGCTCAGCCGGCCGCCCGCAGCGGGCATCCGGAGCCGACGCGCGCGGCGAGGTCGGCCCGCAGGCCGGCGAGCCGCGCCATCCGCGCGTCGATCAACGCGATCTTCTCCTCGAACAGCGCGGACAGGGCCTCGGCGCTGTCGGGCGCGTCGCGCAGTTCCTCACCGGTGCGCGCGATCTCGGCCAGTGAGAAGCCGAGCGCCTGCGCGGTGCGGACGTAACCCAGCCAGGGCACCGTCTCCGGCGGGAAGTCGCGGTAGCCGTTGACCAGCCGCTGCCCGGTGATCAGCCCGGTCTTCTCGTAGAAGCGGATGGTGTCCCTGGTCAGCCCCGTCTGTGCGGCCAGCTCCCCGATACGCATGACTCTTCTTCCCCCCGGGCCCGCGGACTTGACCTTGGACAGTACTCCACTGTTTACGGTCGGGACGTCCGTCCAGGAAGCCGGTAGGAGCCCCGCCTTGATCCGTACCATCGCCCCCTCCCACCCCGCCTATCCGCGCGCCGTACGCGCGAGTGCCTGGTACGACCTCGTCGTCACCGCCGGGTTCGCCACCCCGTGGACGTACGCGCTGGTTCACACCGCGCTGTCCCGGCTCGGTGATGCGTTCGGGGCGGGCACCCTGCCCGCCCTCGACCCGATAGAAACCCTCTACGCGAACCTGATGGGTTCGGTGGTGGTCGTCTGGGCGCTCCTGCGGATCGTCCGGCCGCTGCCGGTGCACGGCCTGTACGACGGCCTCGCGCGCACGCTGTTCGCCCTGTGGCAGGCGTACGCGCTGGCCCACGGCGCCCCGTACTGGCTCTGGCTGTTCCTGGTGGCCGAAGTGGCCTTCGGCGCCGTCCAGCTCGTGCCCTGGCGCTGGGTGCGGAGCGCCGTCAGCCCGCCGCCGACCGCTGAATCGTGAACACCGCGCCCTCCGGGTCCGCGACCGTCGCCACTCTGCCGCCGGGGGCCTCCTTGGGGGGGCTCAGGACCTGCCCGCCGAGCTCCGCCACCCGCCGGGCGGCCTCGTCGGTGTCGGCCACCTCGAAATACGTCATCCAGTGCGGGCCCCGGTCGCGCAGCAGGGCATGGCCGACGCCGTGCAGCGAGGCCACCGGGCGGCCTTCGAGGTGCAGGGTCTGGTAGTCGAAGTCGGCCGAGACGACGGCCTTGGTCTCGTAGCCGAAGACGGCCTGGTAGAACTTGGCGACCGTCGACGTCTCCCGGGTCACCAGCTCGTTCCAGACGGGCGTGCCGGGCGCCCCGGCCAGCGAGGTGCCCAGATGGGCGGCCGCCTGCCAGATCCCGAAGACGGCGCCGCCCGGGTCGGAGGCGATGGCCAGCCGGCCCGCCTCGCCCGCTTCGAGCGGCCCGACGCCGACCGTGCCGCCGCAGGCCCGGATCGACTCCGCCGTCTGATCGGCGTCGTCGGTGGCCAGATAGGTCGTCCAGGCGATCGGGAGGTGCCGGTCGGGCGGCAGCTCGCCGATGCCCGCGACCTCCTTCCCGTCGATCAGCGCCCGCACGTACGGGCCGAGCTGTTCGGGGCCGGGGCCGAACTCCCAGCCGAACAGCTCGGCGTAGAAGTTCTGGGTCGTGCGCAGGCCGTGCACGATCAGGCTCACCCAGCAAGGTGTTCCGGGTGTACGCCGAGCGGCAGCCTCGGTCATCGTCACTCTCCTCGGACCATCGTGGTGGCCGTACGGGGGAACGGGGCGTGCGCGCCGTGGTGCGGTGCGACCGGTGTGCGCCCCGAGCAGATGTTTGCACCACCGGGCGCGGGATGCGCTCCGGCCGCGCCGTCCTTTCCGGGATCTCGATGCAGGTAGCCCGGTTTGTTGCGGTATGGCGGCTCCGTCGTTGTCACGGACGGCCGGGCGTCTGCGCGAGGATGGCACGTATGAAGCCCATCATCTCCGCATCCGAATGTGCGAGCGAACTGGCGGGGCCACGTCCGCCGGTGCTCCTGGACGTACGTTGGCAGCTGGGCGGCCCGCACGGCCGGCCCGACTACGAGGCGGGGCACATCCCCGGCGCGGTCTTCGTCGACCTCGACACGGAGCTCGCCGGTCCGGCGGGCGACGGCGGCCGCCACCCGTTGCCCGACCCCACCGAGTTCGGCGCCGTGATGCGCCGCGCCGGAGTCCGCGAGGACGGTCCGGTGGTCGTCTACGACGGCGGCCAGGGCTGGGCCGCGGCGCGCGCCTGGTGGCTGCTGCGCTGGGCGGGGCACCGCGACGTCCGGGTGCTGGACGGCGGTCTCGCCGCCTGGACGGGGGAGCTGTCGAAGGAGACCCCGCACCCCGTGGAGGGCGATTTCGTGCCGGCGCCGGGGGCGCTGCCACTGCTCGACGCGGACGGCGCCGCCGCCCTGGCCCGCTCGGGCCTGCTGCTCGACGCGCGGGCGGCCGAGCGCTACCGGGGCGATGTGGAGCCCATCGACCGGGTCGGCGGGCACATCCCCGGCGCGGTCTCGGCCCCGACCGGGGAGAACGTGGACGCGGACGGGCGGTTCCTGAGCCCCGAGCGCCTGGCCTCCCGGTTCGCCGGGCTGGGTGTCGGTGACACCACCACCGAGGTCGGCGTCTACTGCGGCTCGGGCGTCTCCGCGGCCCAGCAGGTGTTGGCGCTGGAGCTGGCCGGTCACCCGGCCGCCCTCTACGCGGGCTCCTGGTCGCAGTGGTCCGGCGACGAGTCGCGCCCGGTCGCCACCGGGCCCGACCCCCAGTAAGGGGACCTCGCCGCAGTACCGGCGCGGCCGGTCGCGCCGGTACTGCGCACGGGGGCCCTTACGCCGCTGCGCAAGGGCCCCCGTCATACCGTCCGGCCTTCTCAGTCCTGCTTCTTGCGGCGCGTGCCGAAGACGATCTCGTCCCAGCTCGGCACCGCCGCCCGGCGCCCCGGCCGGACCCCGTCCGCCTCCGCCTGCCGGTCCGTCGTCCCGGTCAGCCGGTCGCGGTGGCCGGCGACCGCGCGCGGCATAAGGACGTCCGCGTACGCGGAGCCCGCGCCCGCCGAGGCGGCCGGCGGCTCCTCGGCCTCCGGCTCCTGCACCGCCGGCTCGATGGCCGGGGGCTCGGGCGGCGACGGGCGTTCCGGTACGACCATGTCGCCGCGGAAGCTCGGCACCGCCTCCAGCAGGCTGGTGAGCGAATCGCGCTCGCTCGCCGTCACCCCGCCGATGCGCTCCTCCGGTTCCGGGGGCGGCGGCGGGGCCGGGCGCTCGATCTGCCGGTCCAGCGCGCGGTCCAGCGGTCGGTCGCGCGGCAGCCGGGCGATCCGGGGGACGAACGGGAAGCTGGGCTCGGGCGCCGCGACCTCGTCCGTCTCGCCGATCAGCGAACGCGCCTCGTCGTCGACGGCCTGGACCAGCCGGCGCGGCGGGTCGTACGTCCAGCTCGCGGAGTGCGGCTCACCGGCGACCCGGTACACCAGGAGGACCTCCCAGGTGCCGTCGTCGCGGCGCCAGGAGTCCCACTGGACGGTTTCCTTGTCGGCGCCGCGCAGCAGCAGTCGCTCCTGCACCGCCTCGCCGAGCTGGGGGCCGGTGTTCTCGCCGGGACGGCGCACAGGAGTCTTCCGGGCCCGCTCGGCCATGAAGGCTCGCTCCGCGAGCACGGGGCCCTCGAAGCGGCGGACACGGTCGACGGGAATCCCGGCGAACTGGGCGACCTCCTCGGCGGAGGCGCCGGCTCGTATCCGGGCCTGGATGTCGCGGGGGCGGAGGTGGCTCTCCACCTCGATCTCGATCTGGCCGAGCCGGGCGCGGTCGTTGCGCACGGCGGCTCGCAGCCGCTCGTCGATCGGAAGCGTGTACTCCGTGCTGTCCGCAGCCTTGAGCACCAGTCGTGTGCCGTCGTTGGAGACGGCCACGACACGCAGTTCGGGCATGGGGACCTCCCGGGTGGTGCCTGCCGACGTCACGTGCGTCGCTGCTTCCGCTAGTCGAGTGTGGCCTGCCCGGGTGCAGCCTGCCACAACATTGCCGTGTTGCCCGGCGTGTCGGGCGTGAGCCCTTGCTCGCCGGTATGACACGGTGGCCCTTGCGCAACGCAAAGTGACCGATGGTCACTCCGTGTAGCTGGCCGCCGCGTGATGCCGTGCGCCGCCGGATCGAGTGCCTCCTTCGGCCCCCTCCCGAAGGTTCCGGACACCCACGTGGGAGTCCGGCCCCAGGGCTCGCCACAGTACTCCATTCGGGCCATGTGGGTGGACCGCCACGCCGTCGAAGTTCTCCTCGGGTGCGGGAGTTGACCTACCCGTCCGGACGTCGATTGCCCATGATCCGTGTCGTGCTTCACACAATCCTTGCAACCGGAACTTTCGGCTTCGTTCGCATGTCCCTAGTTGGTGCATGGTGGGAGCGATGTCAATCAAGGGCTGGAAATGGTGCAGAAGCCGGAAAGTGACACAGAACCCAAGGAAAGGCGGATCGATCTGAGCCTGCCCCAGGTCGCGGGCAGTGCGGTCGCGGCGGTGGCGGCGGCCGTGGCGGCTTCCCAGCTGGGCGTGTACGGAACCATCGCCGGGGCCGGCGTCATGAGCATCGTGGCCACCTGCGGCGGCTCGGTCTTCCAGCACTTCTTCCGCCGTACGGGTGAGCAGATACGCGAGGTCACCGTTCAGGTGAAGCACCCGGGCCGCGAGGTGACGGTCCACACCCGCCGGACTCGGACGGCCGACGGTGCGCCGGCGGCGGACGAGACCGTGCTCATGACAGCTCTGGACGACGCCACCAGGGTCCTGCACCGTGTGGAGACGGACGAGACGACCGTCCTGCGCCGTGTGGACGCCGACGGGACGGCCGTCCTGCGCCGCGTCGACGCGGACGGCACGGTCGTTCTCCCGGCACAGGACGCCACCACCGTGCTGCGCCAGGTGCCGGCCGCCCCCGGGACCGACGAGGAGTTCTCGGAGGCGACCACGCACGGCACCCGGCTGCGCGGCTGGAAGCGCTCGGCGATCGGCGCCGCGGTGGTGTTCGTGGTCTCGATGGCCGGCATCACCACGTTCGAGCTGATCTCCGGCAACGACCTGAGCGGCGGCCGGGGCACGACCGTCGGCTCCGTCGTGCGCGGCGAGCACGGTACGGGCCCGGCCACTCCCGCCCCCTCGGGCAGCACGGACCCGGACGAGGACGCCACGGCTCCGGGCGGGCAGGACGACGACACGGCGACCCCCGGCACCGGCGGCCAGGGCGAGTCCGGCAGCACCGGCCCGCAGCCGGGGCGGAGCGCCAGCTCCCCGCAGGGACCGACGCCCACACCCACCGCGTCGGACCCGGCGGGCGACGACGTCGAGCCGGCGCCCACGCCCACCCCGGGCACCACGGACGACGGGCAGGGCACGACCCCCGACCCGACGGCCACGGACGGCGCGCCCGCACCGGCCGGCACCGACACGGGGGAGTGAGCCCCGCCCGGGTCAGTCGCCCAGGACCCGGCGCAGGTAGTCGTTGGCGAACAGGCGGTCCGGGTCCAGCCGGTCCCGTACGGCGGTGAACTCGCCGAAGCGCGGGTACACCCCGGAGAGGTACGCGGCGTCGCGGGTGTTGATCTTGCCCCAGTGCGGGCGGCCGCCGTGCGCGGTCATGATCCGCTCGACCGCCGTGAAGTACGCCTGGTAGGGCGTGCCCCGGTACAGATGGACGGCGATGTACGCGCTCTCCCGGCCCGAGGCCGTGGAGAGCGCGATGTCGTCGGCCGGGGCGGTCCGCACCTCCACGGGGAAGCCGACCCGCAGCGGCGAGCGGTCGACCATCGCCCGGACCTCACGCAGCGCCTCGACGGCGGCCTCGCGCGGCAGCGCGTACTCCATCTCCACGAACCGCACCCGGCGGGGGCTGGTGAACACCTTGTACGGGATGTCGGTGTACGTACGCGCGGACAGCGCCCGGCTGGAGAGCTTGGCGATCGAGGGGATCGTGGCGGGCACCGCCCGGCCGAGCGAGCACGCCACCTGGAAGACGCCGTTGGACAGCAGCTCGTCCTCGATCCAGCCGCTGACCTTTCCGGGCGGGGCCGCGGGGCCCGCGCTCCGGTTGTTGCGCTTGGTGTTGCAGTTCCCGGTGTGCGGGAACCAGTAGAACTCGAAGTGCTCGTTCTCGGCCACCAGCTGATCGAAGTCCGCCGTGACCTTGTCGAAGGGCATCGGCTCCTCGCGGGCGGTCAGCAGGAAGACCGGCTCCACGGCGAAGGTGATCGCGGTGATGACGCCCAGCGCGCCGAGCCCGATCCGGGCGACCGCGAACACATCGGGGTTCTCGGTCTTGGAACAGGTCAGGACCCTGCCGTCCGCGGTGACCAGCTCCAGGGCGCGTATCTGCGCCGATATGGACGCCGAGTCGCGGCCGGTGCCGTGCGTGCCGGTGGAGGTGGCCCCGGCGACCGTCTGCTCCATGATGTCGCCCATGTTGGTGAGCGAGAGGCCCTCGAGGGCCAGCGCGGTGTTGAGCCGCTTCAGCGGGGTACCGGCCTCGACCGTCACCGTCATCGCCGTGCGGTCGATTTCGCGGATGCCCGTCAGCAGATCGGGCCGGATCAGCAGCCCGTCGGTGGCCGCGGTCGCGGTGAAGGAGTGCCCGGTACCGGCCGGCTTCACCCGCAGCCCGTCCTCGGACGCCCTGCGCAGCGCCTCGGCCAGTTCGTCCACGGACGCGGGGGACACGGTCCGGGCCGGGCGGGCGGTGACGTTCCCCGCCCAGTTGCGCCACGGGCTCGTCGCCGTCCGTGCGTAGGTCTCGGTCATCTTCCCCGCGCCCTTCCCTAGGAACCGGCCCCAGGGCCGGTGGTGCCCCCGGACGGAACGACGGGTTACCGGCCGGTTGGAGGGGGATCATACTCACGGCCCCCGTACACACCACCGGCAGCCGCCACAGGCCGTGCGCGGCCCGGCCGGGTGCCCTCGGTCCGGATGTCGGTGGGACCGGCGGCCGGCGCGGGTGGCAGGATCGATGTCATGTCCGATCTGCGCGATCCCGCCCCCTACGACGCCCTGCTGCTGCTCTCCTTCGGTGGCCCCGAAGGCCCGGACGACGTGGTTCCGTTCCTCGCGAACGTGACCCGCGGCCGGGGAATCCCCGAGGAGCGGCTCAAGGAGGTCGGCAAGCACTACTTCCTGTTCGGGGGCGTCAGCCCGATCAACGGCCAGAACAGGGCCCTGCTCGACGCGCTGCGCAAGGACTTCTCCGAGCACGGGCTGGACCTGCCGGTGTACTGGGGCAACCGCAACTGGGCCCCCTACCTCACCGACACGCTGCGCGAGATGGTCACCGACGGCCACCGCCGCATCGCCGTCCTCGCGACCAGCGCCTACGCCTCGTACTCCGGCTGCCGGCAGTACCGCGAGAACCTCGCGGAGTCACTGGCCGCCCTGGAGGCCGAGGGTCTTCCCGTGCCGCGCGTGGACAAACTGCGCCACTACTTCAACCACCCCGGCTTCGTCGAGCCCATGGTGGAGGGCGTCCTCTCCTCGCTGGCGGACCTGCCCGACGACGTGCGTACGGGGGCGCACCTGGCCTTCACCACGCACTCCATCCCCCTCTCGGCGGCCGACACCTCCGGACCCGCGGAGGCGCACGGCGACGGCGGCGCCTATGTCGCCGAGCACCTGGACGTCGCCCGCCTGATCGTCGACGCGGTGCGCGAGCGCACCGGTGTGGCGTACCCCTGGCAGCTCGTCTACCAGTCGCGCAGCGGGGCCCCGCACATCCCCTGGCTGGAACCCGACATCTGCGACCACCTCGAATCGCTCCACGGCGAGGGCGTCCCCGCCGTGGTGATGGCGCCCATCGGCTTCGTCTCGGACCACATGGAGGTCCTGTACGACCTCGATACCGAGGCCACCGCGAAGGCCGCCGAGCTGGGCCTGCCGGTGCGCCGGTCCGCGACGGTCGGCGCCGACTTGAGGTTCGCCGCGGCCGTGCGCGACCTCGTCCTCGAACGGGCCGCCACCGAACAGGGCCGCCCGCCGCAGCGGTGCGCGCTCGGGACGCTCGGCGCGAGCCACGACCTGTGCCCGGTGGGCTGCTGCCCGGCCCGGGCGCCCAAGCCCGCAGCCGCGGGCGCCGACAGCCCCTACGCGTAGCACGTGACCGACCCCCGCCCTTCTCACCCCTTTGGGAGCGCCGTGACCGACCCCCTCGACGTGTCGTACTCACTGCTCGATCTCGCCATGGAAGCCGCGGAGCTCGCCGGCCGGCTGCTGCGCGACGGGCGCCCCGCCCACCTGGGCGTGGCTGCGACCAAATCCAGCCCGGTGGACGTCGTCACCGAGATGGACATCGCCGCCGAGAAGCTGATCACCGGATACCTGGCCGAGCGCCGCCCCTACGACGGCTTCCTCGGCGAGGAGGGCGCGACCGCCGAGGGCAAGAGCGGCGTGCGCTGGGTGATCGACCCGCTCGACGGCACGGTGAACTACCTCTACGGGCTGCCGACCTGGGCCGTCTCCATCGGTGTGGAACTGCACGGCGAGAGGGTTGCCGGGGTGGTGGAGGTCCCGATGCGCGGGGAGACGTACTACGCGGTCCGCGGCGGCGGCGCGTACGTCACCGGTGGGATGTCCGGGGACGACGGCGTCAAGCTGCACTGCCGCCCCGCCGCACCGCTCGACGAGGCACTCGTGTCCACGGGCTTCAACTACGTCGCCGACGTCCGGAAGCACCAGGCGGAGGTGGCGCGCGAGCTGATCCCCAGGCTGCGGGACATCCGGCGCGGCGGCTCGGCCGCGATCGACCTCTGCGACGTGGCGGCGGGCCGGCTCGACGGCTACTACGAGCGCGGCCTGCACCCGTGGGACCTGGCCGCCGGCGACCTCATCGCCCGGGAGGCGGGCGCCCTGACCGGCGGACGCCCGGGCCGGCCCGCCGACGGGGACCTGACGGTGGCCGCGTCCCCGGCCGTCTTCGAACCCCTCCAGGCCCTCCTGGAGGAGCTGGGCGCCTGGCACGACTGAACCCCGACCCGCCAGGAGCCCCTGGACGCCTCCTGGCGGGTCCGGGCACGAAGAGGGCCCCGTGGCCGCCGTAAGGCAGCCGCGGGGCCCTCTCGCACCGGTTCAGGCGTTCGTCGCCGTGCTGATCCGCACACCGTGCTCGGCGGCGAGGCGATGAAGGTCGTCGAGCTCGCTCTGCTCGACGTCCGCGAGGAAATCGTCGCCCGTCTCGCGTGCTTTCGTGAGATCGGACTCGGTGGTCCTGATGCGTTGCAGCAGACCTGCGGTGAAAGCGTCCATGAAGCGCCCCCTCATCGTGGGTCGGTGGCACGGGGGTGTGCCCGGATTTCCCTCCGCCGAGGCGGTAGGGCGGGTGATCACGCACTCTCCGGGGACGGAGGGGCCTGTGGCACGCCACATAGAAGACGTGATCGCGGGGTGTGAATGCGTCCTCCCCCACTCGAACCTCAGAGAAACCTCAACTGGCCCAAATTTCCCGTCGTTTCCTCGAAGCCGCAGGTCGGACCGCACCGTCTTACCGCCGGTTTATACGCGTTGCGGGCAGGATGGAGCCGCACGGGGCGTGCCGGGGCACGCCCGCGGCACGGGCGGCCGGTCGGTTCCGGACGCCGTGAGGCCCCGTCGTGAAGATCGCTTGCGAAGTTCTAAGGAAGGAAGCGCCGTGCGCGTACTCGTCGTGGAGGACGAGCAGCTGCTCGCCGATGCGGTGGCCACCGGATTGCGCCGCGAGGCCATGGCCGTCGATGTCGTGTACGACGGTGCCGCGGCGGTGGAGCGCATCGAGGTCAACGACTACGACGTCGTGGTGCTGGACCGCGACCTCCCCCTGGTGCACGGCGACGACGTGTGCCGCCGGATCGTCGAGCTGGGCATGCCCACCCGGGTGCTCATGCTCACCGCCTCCGGGGACGTCAGCGACCGCGTGGAAGGGCTTGAGCTGGGCGCCGACGACTATCTGCCCAAGCCCTTCGCCTTCAGCGAGCTGACCGCCCGGGTGCGGGCGCTCGGCCGCCGTACGACCGTCGCCCTGCCGCCGGTCCTGGAGCGGGCCGGGATCAAGCTCGACCCCAATCGCCGAGAGGTGTTCCGGGGCGACCAGGAGGTCCAGCTCGCGCCCAAGGAGTTCGCCGTCCTGGAGGTCCTGATGCGCAGCGAGGGCGCCGTCGTCTCGGCGGAGCAGCTTCTGGAGAAGGCCTGGGACGAGAACACCGACCCGTTCACCAACGTCGTCCGGGTGACCGTCATGACCCTGCGCCGCAAACTCGGCGAGCCCCCGGTGATCGTCACCGTGCCCGGCTCCGGCTACCGGATCTGAGGCCGGTGCCCACCGTCCCGCCGCCCATGGCGGCGCCCCCCAAACCCACCTGGGAGCCCAAACAGCAGGAGCCCCCGTACCCCTGGCTGCGACCGACCATCCGGATACGGCTCACCCTGCTGTACGGCGGCATGTTCCTGATCGCCGGCATTCTCCTGCTGTCGATCATCTACATGCTGGCCGCGCAGGCCATGCACGTGGGCAGCGAGCTGCCGTTCAAGATCGCCAACGGGCAGGTCACCAGCGACATCTGCAACCTGCCGGAGAAGGCGTCGGCCGAGACCTTCAACGCCGCCATGAACACCTGCGTCAACCACCAGCGGCAGCAGGCACTCGACACGCTGCTCAACCGGTCGCTGCTGGCCCTGGTCGGTCTGAGCGTCATCGCCTTCGCCTTCGGTTACGCGATGGCGGGACGTGTGCTCTCGCCACTGGGCCGGATCACCCGCATCGCCCGCCGGGTGGCCGGTACGGACCTGTCCAGGCGCATCGAGCTGGACGGCCCGGACGACGAGCTCAAGGAGCTGTCCGACACCTTCGACGACATGCTGGACCGCCTGGAGCGGGCCTTCACCGCGCAGCAGCGGTTCGTGGGGAACGCCTCGCACGAGCTGCGCACCCCGCTCGCGATCAACCGCACCCTGCTGGAGGTCCACCTCTCCGATCCGCAGGCGCCGCCCGAGCTCCAGCAGCTCGGCAAGACCCTGCTGGCCACCAACGAGCGCAGTGAGCAGCTGGTCGAGGGCCTGCTGCTGCTGGCCCGCAGCGACAACCAGATCGTCGAGCGCAAACCGGTTGACCTCGCCGAGGTCGCCTCGCGCGCAGTTGACCAGGCGCGCGGGGAGGCGGAGGCGAAGGGCGTGGAGATGCGCGTGGAGCTGTCTCCGGCCGTCGTCCAGGGCAACGGCGTCCTGCTGGAGCGCATCGCGCTCAACCTCGTACAGAACGCCGTGCGCTACAACGTGGCGGAGGACGGCTGGGTGCAGGTCAGCACGGAGCTCCTGCCGGGGCAGGCGGTGCTGATCGTCTCGAACACGGGCCCCGTGGTCCCCGCCTACGAGATCGACAACCTCTTCGAGCCCTTCAGGCGGCTGCGTACCGAGCGCACGGGCAGCGACAAGGGGGTCGGGCTCGGTCTGTCGATCGCGCGGTCCGTCGCGCGCGCCCACGGAGGCCGTATCATCGCCGAGCCCCGCGAAGGCGGTGGTCTTGTGATGCGTGTCTCACTGCCCGTCTGACCGGCGGGACGAGCCGTTCGAACACCGATTATTTTTTGTTCGCTTTGAGCGGAATTTTCGGGACCTGATCCCGGAGAGACCATGTGTGATCGATCACAGAAGCGAATAACGCCCTGCCCACACTCCGTGACCAGGGAACCCACCGGAAAACCGGCGAAACGCCGGGTTTTCGGGGGGTGACATCACGGGAAGTACACGGGGTGGCGCCTGCAAAGGCCGCCACCGGGACCGTGTACGGTCCCCATCGCCACCCAAGCCGATCACTCTCGAGCGGTCCTTTTGGGTGTCGATTGAGTAACAGACCTTGATGTGAGGCAAAATCTCCGCCTCAGGTCGGGCACAAGTCCGGCCTCTCACGCGTTACGTGCGCTGAGACACCCGCAGACACCCAGAGGGGGAGAGCGACATGGCAACGGATTACGACACCCCACGCAAGACCGACGACGACGTCGATCAGGACAGCCTTGAAGAGCTGAAGGCGCGCCGGAGCGACAAGACGGCATCCGCCGTCGACGTCGACGAGTTCGACGCGGCAGAAGGACTGGAGCTGCCCGGCGCAGACCTGTCCAACGAGGAGCTGGCCGTACGGGTCCTGCCCAAGCAGGCCGATGAGTTCACCTGCATGAGCTGCTTCCTCGTCCACCACCGCAGTCAGCTGGCCCGCGAGAAGAACGGCCAGCCGATCTGCCGCGACTGCGACTGAGGTCGGTCGGCCGTGGCAGGGGACACACCCTTCCGTAAGCGGCGCCCCTGGGGCAAGAAGTCGTCGGAGGCGCAACAGGGCGGTACAGGCCCGGCAGGAGGCGCGACAGCGCCTGCCGAGCGGTCCGCCCTGCCACCCTCACCGGACGGACAGGACGACGAGCGGGGCCTGGCGGCCTCGCTCGAAGCAGCGGAAGTGGCAGCCGAGGAAGTCCGGGCGGCTGCCGGAGTCGACACGGCCGATGGGGCCGAACAGGTCGACAGGACGGAGCCCGTGACCGGGGCAGGCCGTCTGAACGCAGTGAAACGGGGCGTACGCAAGGGCGGGGAGAGCGCCAGGGCCACGATCGGTCATATCGCGGACCTGATCATCGCCATCGCTCCCCGCGTCCCTGTGCGCGACCTCGCCACGCTGCGCAACCACTTTCCCGGCCTCGGGCCGGAGGAGATCGCCGACCGGCTCGTCGCCGGCGCGAGCCGTGCGACCGCCACCGTCGGCGCCGGTATCGGCGCGGCGGCCATGATGCCCGTACCGCCCGCCATGTTCGCCGAGCTGGCCGCGGAGGTCACCGGCGTCGCCGCGATCGAGATGAAGCTCGTCGCCGAGCTGCACGAGGTGTACGGCCTGCGGCCACCGGGCGGCGTCGGCCGGCGATCCACGGCTTACCTCACCTCCTGGACGGAGGAACGCGGCATCGACGTCCTGCAGCCGACCACGGTCGACTCGGCGCTGGGCGGTCACATGAAGCGCGAGCTGCGCCGGCAGATCATGAAGCGCACCGTGCGCAACCTGCCGAACCTCATCCCGTTCATGATCGGCGCCACGGTCGGCGCGATGAGGAACCGGCGCGACACCAGGAAGCTCGCCGAGCACATCAGGAAGGACCTGCGCAAGAAGCAGGTCCCCTGGGACCGCCTCCCCGAACTGCCCCCGCTGGAACAGCCGCCCCACGAGCGGCCGGCCGCGGACCAGGACCTGTCCGACGGGTCGGGGCCGGACAGCCCTTAGCCGGGTTACGCCCGGACCGCCGCGTTCAGCGCGGCCACCAGTGCCTGCGGGTCGCGGGTCGACAGATAGACGTACGGGGTCGGGTCCTCGGGATCTGTGACCTCCACGCGCACCGCCGTCGGGATGTAGCTGCGCAGCAGCATGAAGGCCCGCATGTCCGCCTTGTGCGAGCGCCAGGCGCGCGCCTCCTCGGCGTCCAGCGCCTCGGCCCGGCCGAGCGCCGAGACCGGGATACGCGCGTCACCGGCGACGAGCGCGCCCGCCACCACCCGGATGCGGGCGGAGCCGTAGGAGCTGACCGCGACCGCCGAGAGGACCGTGCCGCCCGCCAGACCGGCGAGCAGCGGCAGGGTGCCCAGGGGCAGCAGCATCAGCGCGCACGCGATGCCGATCAGGACGGCGATCAGCCACCACGAACGGGGAGCGGTGAGACGTTCGTCGAAGGGCGGGGTGGAAGGCTGCATGGCCCCAAGCTTGGCACGGCGCGACCAGCGGGTACCCGCGCGGGTAAGGTCTGCGCCTGTGAGTGGAACATCTGCGGCTCTGACGCCCCCGGCCGACGCGGTGAAACCGGTCCGGCACCCCGACGCCCCGGCCCCCGGCGAACTCCTCGGCGCGCACTACGAGCACTGTTTCGGCTGCGGCGGCGGACAGCCGCACGGACTGCACCTCCAGGCACGGGCCGGCGAGGGTGTCTGCGTGACCGCAGAGTTCACCGTGAAGGCCGCCCACCAGGGCGCCCCGGGCCTGGCGCACGGTGGCGTGCTGGCCACCGCGCTGGACGAGACCCTCGGCTCGCTGAACTGGATGCTGCGGGTGATCGCGGTGACCGGACGGCTGGAGACCGACTTCGTGCGCCCCGTCCCCGTCGACACCGTGCTGTTCCTCGACGCCGAGATCACCGCCGTGCACGGCCGCAAGATCTACTCCCGGGCGACCGGCCGGATCGGCGGCCCGGACGGGCCCGTGGCGGTACGCGCCGAGGCCCTGTTCATCGAGGTCAAGGTCGACCACTTCATCGAGAACGGCCGGCCGGCCGAGATCCAGGCCGCGATGGCCGACCCCGACCAGGTCAAGCGGGCCCGTGCCTTCGAGGTGAACCCCTGATGCGCCACCCCGTCGACGTCCTGATCCGCCGGGTCGACCCGGACGTTCCCCTTCCGGCGTACGGGCACCCCGGAGACGCCGGGGCCGACCTCGTGACGACCGAGGCGGCCGAGCTGGCGCCGGGCGAGCGGGCCGTTCTGCCCACCGGGGTTTCGATCGCCCTGCCGGACGGGTACGCCGCGTTCGTGCACCCACGATCCGGCCTCGCCGCACGCTGCGGAGTAGCCCTCGTGAATGCCCCGGGGACGGTCGATGCCGGGTACCGTGGAGAGATCAAGGTGATCGTCATCAATCTCGACCCGCGCGAGTCCGTGCGGTTCGAGCGGTTCGACCGGATTGCCCAACTGGTCGTGCAGCAGGTCGAGAAGGTGCGCTTCCACGAAGTGTCGGAGCTTCCCGGATCGGCGCGGGCCGAAGGGGGCTTCGGGTCCACCGGCGGCCATGCCGCCGTTGATGTTGATGGCGTCCGGGGCGGGATTCCCCAGGGCGGGAACAGCTACGCTTCGGTCGAATCCGACCGGGAAGGACAGTGACGTGTTCGGACGTCGCAAGAACAGTGGTTCCGCCGATGACACGGCGGACGAAGCGCGCGAGGCCGAGCAGGTCGTCGACGAGCAGGGTGACGCCGAGGGCGGATCGCGCCGGACGAACCTTCCGCCGGCGCCGCGCCCGGACGGCCCGTGGGACATCAGCGAGGCGCCCCAGCCCGGCGAGGGCCGGGTCGACCTGGGCGGCATCTTCGTGCCCGGCGTCGAGGGCATGGAGCTGCGCGTAGAGGTCGCGGGTGACGCGATCGTCGCGGCCACCGTCGTGCTGCGCGACAGCGCGATCCAGCTCCAGGCCTTCGCCGCCCCCAAGAAGGAGGGCATCTGGGGCGAGGTCCGCGAGGAGATCGCCTCCGGCATCACCCAGCAGGGCGGCATCATCGACGAGGTCGAGGGCCCGCTTGGCTGGGAGCTGCGCGCGCAGGTCCCCGTACAGCTCCCCGACGGGACGAACGGCGTGCAGATGGTGCGCTTCGTCGGTGTCGACGGCCCGCGCTGGTTCCTGCGCGGAGTGATCTCCGGCCAGGGCGCCGTCCAGCCGGAGGCCGCCGGGCTCCTGGAGACGGTCTTCCGGGACACCGTGGTCGTCCGCGGCGAGGGCCCGATGGCCCCGCGCGACCCGATCGTCCTCAAGCTCCCCAACGACGCCCAGATGGTCCCCGAGGGCGTCCAGCAGGAGGAGCAGGAGGGCTCGAAGTTCTCCGGTGGCATGGGCCAGCTCCAGCGCGGCCCCGAGATCACCGAGGTGCGCTGACCCGCACCCGCGGACACCGGCCGGTGGGCCGTACCCCTTCCCGGGGTGCGGCCCACCGGCTTTTGCGTGGGCCCGGCGCGTACGGGGCGGGTATCGGGGGCGTACAGGCGCCGTCAAGGCGGTGCCCGTCCCCGTAAGGAAGGCATCAACGCAGGTCACAGCGGTGCCGACGGGCGGTTTGCTCAAGGGGTCCGATCCATCGACACCTCATCCAGGAGCATCCGATGGCCGATCTGGCCTTCGTCGTCACCACGATCGCGGTCTTCGCGCTGGTGGCACTCGTCGCCAAGGGGGTGGCGAGGCTGTGACCGCGGAAGACGTGGCCGGCCTCGTCGTGGCCGCCGCCCTGCTGGGCTACCTCGTTCTCGCCCTCCTTCCTCTTCCTGTATCTGCTGCAACGGCTCCAGGGCGCCCTGCCCGGCTCGCTCGGCTTCTCCTCGATCAGCCCGGACCAGGCGTTCAACACGGCCGCCTCGTTCGTCGCGAACACCAACTGGCAGTCGTACGCCGGTGAGCAGGCCATGGGCCACGTCGTGCAGACGGGCGGCCTCGCGGTGCAGAACTTCGTCTCCGCCGCCGTCGGCATGGCCGTCGCCGTGGCCCTCGTACGAGGTTTCGCCGCCACCCGCACCGGGGAGCTCGGCAACTTCTGGGCCGACCTCGTGCGCGGCACCGTGCGCATCCTGCTCCCCCTCTCGGTCGCCGGCGCGCTCGTGCTGGTCGCCTGCGGGGCCATCCAGAACTTCTCCGGCATCCACGAGGTCGGCCGGTTCATCGGCGGGCCGCAGCAGTGGAACGGCGGCGCGGTCGCCTCCCAGGAGGCCATCAAGGAGCTGGGCACCAACGGCGGCGGGTACTTCAACGCCAACGCGGCCCACCCCTTCGAGAACCCCAACGGCCTGTCCAACCTGTTCGAGATCTTCCTGATCCTCGTCATCCCGTTCGCCCTGACCCGCACCTTCGGCCGCATGACCGGCTCGGTCCGGCAGGGGTACGCGATCCTCGCGACGACCCTCGTCTTCTGGATCGGCTTCACCGCGCTGATGATGTGGACCGAGTTCGCCCACCACGGGCCCGCCTTCGAGATCGCGGGCGGGGCGACGGAGGGCAAGGAGACCCGGTTCGGCGTCGGGGGCTCGTCCCTGTTCGCGGTGGCCACCACGCTCACCTCGACCGGCGCGGTGAACTCCTTCCACTCCTCGTTCACCGGCCTCGGCGGCGGCATCACCCTGCTCGGCATGTAGCTCGGCGAGATCGCACCCGGAGGCGTCGGCTCCGGTCTCTACGGGATGCTGATCATGGCGGTCATCGCGGTGTTCGTCGCCGGGCTGATGGTCGGCCGCACGCCCGAATACCTCGGCAAGAAGATCGGCGCCCGCGAGATCAAGCTCGCCGCCTGCTACCTCCTGATCACCCCCGCCCTGGTGCTCGGCTTCACCGCCGCCGCCATGGCGCTGCCCACCCCGCCCGCCTCGATGACCAACACCGGCGCACACGGCTTCTCCGAGGTCCTGTACGCGTACACCTCCGGCGCCAACAACAACGGCTCGGCCTTCGCCGGCCTGGACGCGGACACCCCGTGGTTCAACACCACGATCGGGCTCGCGATGCTGCTGGGCCGGTTCCTGCCCATGGTGTTCGTCCTGGCCCTGGCCGGATCGCTGGCCGAGCAGCGGCCCGTACCCGCGACCGCCGGCACCCTCGCCACGCACACACCGCTGTTCAGCGGATTGCTGGCCGCCACCGTCGTGATCATCGCCGGCCTGACCTACTTCCCGGCCCTCGCCCTGGGCCCGCTCGCCGAGGGACTGGCGTCATGACCATCCGCACGAGACAGGAGGGCCCGATGCCCGCAACCGCGCCGCAGCGGAGTGCCGGCGCCGGACTGTTCGCCCCGAAGACCCTGACCGCCGCGCTCCCCGTCGCGCTGCGCAAGCTCGACCCGCGGGCGATGGCCGGAACACCGGTCATGTTCGTGGTGCTGACCGGTTCCGTCCTCACCACCGTGCTCGCCGCGCGCAACCCGGGCGACTGGTTCGGCTGGGCGATCACCGGCTGGCTGTGGCTCACGACGGTCTTCGCCAACCTGGCGGAGGCGGTCGCCGAGGGCCGCGGCAAGGCCCAGGCCGACACCCTGCGGCGGGCGAAGACGGACACCGTCGCCCGCCGGCTGACCGGGGCGCACGAGAAGCGGGTCGCGGGCACCGACCTGTGCGTCGGCGACCTGGTGGTCTGCGAGGCGGGCGACATCGTCCCGGGCGACGGAGACGTCGTCGAGGGCGTGGCCGGCGTCGACGAGTCCGCGATCACCGGCGAGTCGGCCCCCGTCATCCGCGAGTCGGGCGGCGACCGCAGCGCGGTCACCGGCGGTACGAAGGTGCTCTCCGACCGGATCGTCGTCAGGATCACCACCAGGCCCGGCGAGACGTTCATCGACCGGATGATCGCCCTGGTCGAGGGCGCCGCCCGGCAGAAGACACCCAACGAGATCGCCCTGAACATCCTCCTGGCGTCCCTCACCGTCGTCTTCCTGCTCGCCGTCGTCACCCTCCAGCCCTTCGCCGTCCACGCGGGCAGCGAGCAGTCCATGATCGTGCTGACCGCCCTGCTGGTCTGCCTGATCCCGACCACCATCGGCGCGTTGCTCTCCGCGATCGGCATCGCGGGCATGGACCGGCTCGTCCAGCGCAACGTCCTCGCCATGTCCGGGCGGGCCGTCGAGGCGGCGGGCGACGTCTCGACGCTGCTGCTCGACAAGACCGGCACCATCACCCTCGGCAACCGCCGGGCCACCGACCTGCTGCCCCTGCCCGGGGTCACCGGGGCCGAGCTGGCGGACGCCGCCCAGCTCGCCTCGCTGGCCGACGAGACGCCCGAGGGCCGGTCGGTGGTCGTCCTCGCCAAGGAGCGGTACGGGCTGCGCGAACGCCACGTGGGCGAGCTGCCCGGTGCCACCTGGGTCGCCTTCACCGCCCGCACCCGGATGTCGGGCGTGGACACCGAAGGGCGCAGGGTCCGCAAGGGGGCCGCCGGATCGGTCCTCGCCTGGGTGGAGGAGCGCGGCGGCAGCGTCCCGGACGAGGCCCGTGTGCTCACCGACCGCATCGCCCGCGCGGGCGGCACCCCGCTCCTGGTGGCCGCGGAGGACGAGCGCGGCGCCCGGGTCCTGGGCGTCGTCCACCTCAAGAACGTCGTCAAGGAGGGCATGCCCGAACGGTTCGCCGAACTGCGCCGGATGGGCATCCGGACGGTCATGATCACCGGCGACAACCCGCTGACCGCGAAGGCCATCGCCCAGGAGGCGGGCGTCGACGACTTCCTCGCCGAGGCCACGCCCGAGGACAAGATGGCCCTCATCAAGCGGGAACAGGCCGGCGGCGGACTCGTCGCGATGACCGGCGACGGCACCAACGACGCCCCGGCGCTCGCCCAGGCCGATGTCGGCGTGGCCATGAACACCGGCACCTCGGCCGCCAAGGAGGCCGGGAACATGGTGGACCTGGACTCCGACCCGACCAAGCTGATCGAGATCGTGGAGATCGGCAAGCAACTGCTGATCACCCGCGGCGCGCTGACCACGTTCTCCCTCGCCAACGACGTCGCGAAGTACTTCGCGATCATCCCCGCGATGTTCGCGGCGGCCTACCCGGGCCTGGACCGGCTCAACATCATGGACCTGTCGTCGCCCCGGTCCGCGATCCTCGCCGCCGTGATCTTCAACGCGCTGATCATCGTCGCACTCGTCCCACTCGCCCTCAGGGGCGTCCGCTACCGCCCCGGCGGCGCCGCGTCCATGCTCCGGCGCAACCTCGCCGTCTACGGCATCGGCGGACTGATCGCCCCGTTCGCCGGCATCAAGATCATCGACCTGCTCCTCTCCCTCGTCCCCGGGATCGGCTGACCCGCCATGAACCAACCCGTACGCAACCCCGTCCGGCAGCTCCGGGCCGCCCTGCGCGCCCTGCTCGCCCTCACCCTGGTGTGCGGCGTTCTCTACCCGCTCGCCGTCACCGGCGTCGCCCAGGCGCTCATGCCCGGCCGCGCCAACGGCTCCGAGATCACCGCCGACGGCGAGGTGGTGGGCTCGGCGCTCATCGGCCAGCGCTACGACCTGCCGGCCGAGGAGGGCGACAAGAGCCCGGGCCCCGACCTCAGGTGGTTCCAGCCGCGCCCCTCCCGGGGGCTCGGCACCAACAGCGTCAACACCCGGTACACGCTGCTCCTGTCCGGCGCGACCAACCTCTCCGGCGACAACGCGGACCTCATCGACCAGGTCACCGCCGCCAAGGCCGCCGTCATCAGGGACAACTCGGTCCCCGGCCACCCGGTCCGGCCCGACCGGGTGCCCGCCGACGCCGTCACCTCGTCCGGCTCCGGACTCGACCCCGACATCTCCCCGGCATACGCGCACCTCCAGGTCCGCCGCGTCGCCGCACGCAACCACCTCGCCGCCGGCCGGGTCGCGGAGCTGGTCGAGCAGCACACCGACGGCCGCGTCCTCGGCTTCGTCGGCGAACCCCGCGTCAACGTCCTCCGGCTCAACCTCGCGCTGCGGCACCTGGTGGACGACGCGGCGACGCGCTGACGGGTACACCGTGCCCGGGTCCGGCCGCCGCTGCCGCACCCGGGCATTGCCCGGTCCCGTGCCACCTGCACATACTGGCGGCCGACAGACCGAGGACCCACGGGGGAGCGACATGACCGAGAACACCGCCGACACGCGCACCGGCGGGGGAGGCGGCACGGCCGTCGCCGAGGACCCCATGGTCCGCATCGAGGACCTGCACCGCTCCTACGGCTCCGGCGCCGGAGCCGTACACGCGCTGCGCGGCGTCTCCTTCGACGTGCCGCGCGGCGAACTCGTCGCCCTCAAGGGGCGCTCGGGCTCCGGCAAGACGACCCTGCTCAACCTCGTCGGCGGGCTCGACAGCCCCGACAGCGGCCGGATCACCGTCGGCGGCACCGACCTCTCCTCGCTCGGCGAGAACGGCCTCCTCGAACTGCGCCGCGACCGCATCGGCTTCATCTTCCAGTCGTTCGGCCTGATCCCGATCCTGACGGCGGCGGAGAACGTCGGCGTCCCGATGCGGCTGCGCAAGGCCGATCCGAAGGAGCGCGAGGAGCGGGTGTCGCTGCTGCTGTCCCTGGTCGGCCTCGCCGACCACGCCGCCCAGCGCCCCGGCGAACTCTCCGGCGGCCAGCAGCAGCGGGTGGCGATCGCCCGCGCGCTGGCCAACCGGCCCGCCCTGCTGATCGCCGACGAGCCGACCGGGCAGCTCGACGCCGAGACCGGCCTCGCGGTGATGGAGCTGCTGCGGGCCGTCGTGCACAGCGAGGGCGTCACCGCGCTCGTCGCCACCCATGACGCCCAGCTGCTCGGGCTCGCCGACCGCGTGCTGGAGCTCAGCGACGGGCACATCATCGAGCACTGACGGCCGGGGCAGGCCGTATCAGGGTTGCGTCAATTCCGACCACCTCCCCACCCCCGCCCGATATGCCGGAAATTCACGAGGTAGTTTCGACAACGGCTGCCACGCAGGCAGCCGCCGGTTTCGGAAGACAATGGGGCCATGGCGCGCGGCAAACTTCGGATCTACCTCGGTGCGGCACCGGGCGTCGGCAAGACGTACGCGATGCTCGCCGAGGCGCACCGACGTGTCGAGCGGGGCACCGACTGCGTCATCGGCTTCGTCGAGCACCACGACCGCCCCCGCACCGAGGTCATGCTGAACGGCCTCGAAGAGGTCCCGCGCCGCGAGATCGAGCACCGCGCGGCCCTCTTCACCGAGATGGACGTCGACGCCGTCCTGGAGCGGGCCCCGGCCGTCGCCCTGGTGGACGAGCTCGCCCACACCAACGTGCCGGGCTCCCGCAACGCCAAGCGCTGGCAGGACGTCGAGGAGCTTCTCCAGGCCGGCATCGACGTGGTCTCCACCGTCAACATCCAGCACCTGGAATCCCTCGGCGACGTGGTCGAGTCCATAACCCGCGTACGCCAGCGCGAGACCGTGCCCGACGAGGTGGTCCGCCGGGCCGACCAGCTGGAACTGGTCGACATGTCGCCCCAGGCCCTGCGCCGCCGCATGGCGCACGGCAACATCTACAAACCGGACCGGATCGACGCCTCCCTGTCCAACTACTTCCGCCCCGGCAACCTCACCGCCCTGCGCGAGCTGGCCCTCCTCTGGGTCGCCGACCGGGTGGACGAATACCTCCAGCAGTACCGGGGCGAGCACAACATCCGCACCACCTGGCAGGCCCGCGAACGCATCGTCGTCGGCCTCACCGGAGGCCCCGAGGGCCGCACCCTCATCCGCCGCGCCTCCCGGATGGCGGCCAAGGGCTCGGGCAGCGAGATCCTCGCCGTCTACATCGCCCGCAGCGACGGACTGACCTCGGCCTCGCCCAAGGAGCTGGCCGTCCAGCGCACCCTGGTCGAGGACCTGGGCGGCACCTTCCACCACGTCATCGGCGACGACATACCCTCCGCGCTCCTCGCATTCGCCCGGGGCGTCAACGCCACACAGATCGTCCTCGGCTCCAGCCGCCGCAAGACCTGGCAGTACATCTACGGACCCGGCGTCGGCGCCACCGTCGCCCGCGAGTCCGGCCCCGACCTCGACGTCCACATCGTCACCCACGACGAGGTCGCCAAGGGCCGGGGCCTGCCCATCGCCCGCGGCGCCCGGCTCGGCCGGGCCCGCATCATCTGGGGCTGGGGGGTCGGCGTCGGCGGGCCGGTCCTCCTCGCCGTGCTCCTCAAGGGCCTGGAGAGCGGGCCCGGGCTCGCCAACGACGTCCTGCTCTTCCTCTTCATGACCGTCGCCGCCGCTCTGATCGGCGGACTGCTGCCCGCCCTCGCCGCGGCCGCCGCCGGCTCACTGCTGCTGAACTACTGGTTCACCCCGCCCACCCACACCCTCACCGTCCAGGACCCCGAGAACTTCGTCGCCATCGTGATCTTCTTCGCGGTGGCGGTCGCGGTGGCCTCCGTCGTGGACCTCGCGGCCCGCCGCACCCACCAGGCCGCCCGGCTGCGCGCGGAATCCGAGATCCTGTCCTTCCTGGCCGGCAGCGTGCTGCGCGGCGAGACCACGCTGGCCGCCCTCCTGGACCGGGTCCGCGAGACCTTCGCCATGGGGTCCGTCGCCCTGCTGGAGCGGCGGAGCGACGTCGACCCGTGGACGTGCGCCGGAAGTGTGGGCCCGGCACCGGTCGCCCGCCCGGAGGACGCCGACGTGGACATGCCCGTCGGCGACCACATGGCCCTGGCCCTGTCCGGCCGGGTGCTGCCCGCCGAGGACCGCCGGGTGCTCGGCGCCTTCGCCGCCCAGGCCGCCGTCGTCCTGGACCGTCAGCGCCTGGTCGACGAGGCGGAGGAGGCCCGCAGGCTCGCCGAGGGCAACCGCATCAGGACCGCGCTGCTGGCCGCAGTCAGCCACGACCTGCGCACCCCGCTCGCCGCCATCAAGGCCGCCGTCAGCTCCCTGCGCTCCGACGACGTCGCCTGGTCCGACGACGACGAGGCGGAATTCCTCGAAGGCATCGAGGCCGGCGCCGACCGCCTCGACCACCTCGTCGGCAACCTCCTCGACATGTCACGCCTCCAGACCGGCACCGTCACCCCGCTGATCCGGGAGATCGACCTGGACGAGGTGGTGCCCATGGCCCTGGGCGGCGTCCCCGAGGACAGCGTCGAGCTGGACATCCCCGAGACGCTGCCCATGGTCGCCGTCGACCCCGGGCTCCTGGAGCGGGCCGTCGCCAACATCGTCGAGAACGCCGTCAAGTACAGCCCCGACGGCGACCGCGTCACCGTCGCGGCCAGCGCGCTCGGCGCCCGCGTCGAACTCCGGGTCGCCGACCGCGGACGCGGCGTCCCCGACGAGGGCAAGGAGCGCATCTTCGAACCCTTCCAGCGCTACGGCGACGCCCCGCGCGGCGCCGGAGTGGGCCTCGGCCTCGCGGTGGCCCGCGGATTCGCCGAGTCCATGGGCGGCACGCTCGACGCCGAGGACACCCCCGGCGGCGGCCTCACCATGGTCCTGACCCTCCAGGCGGCCCCCGGCCACGCCCCCGCCGCCCCCGGCCCGCCCGCGCGGGTCACCTCATGATCCGCGGAGCGCTCCGCGGACGTACGTACAGCAGAAAGGCAGGACCGCGATGACCCGGGTGCTTGTGGTCGACGACGAGCCGCAGATCGTACGCGCCCTCGTGATCAACCTGAAGGCGCGCAGGTACGAGGTGGACGCCGCGCCCGACGGGGCCACCGCCCTCCAGCTCGCCGCCGCCCGTCACCCCGACGTCGTCGTCCTGGACCTCGGGCTGCCCGACATGGACGGCGTCGACGTGATCAGGGGCCTGCGCGGCTGGACCCGGGTCCCGATCCTGGTGCTCTCGGCCCGCCACACCTCCGACGAGAAGGTCGAGGCGCTGGACGCGGGCGCGGACGACTACGTGACCAAGCCGTTCGGCATGGACGAGCTGCTGGCCCGGCTGCGGGCGGCGGTGCGCCGGGCCGAGCCCGTGGGCCAGGACGGCGGCGACGAGGTCGTCATCGTGGAGACCGAGGGCTTCACCGTCGACCTCGCCGCCAAGAAGGTCCACCGCGAGGGGCGCGACGTGCGGCTCACACCCACCGAGTGGCACCTGCTGGAGGTCCTGGTCCGCAACGGCGGCCGGCTCGTCAGCCAGCGCCGGCTGCTCCAGGAGGTCTGGGGACCGTCGTACGGCACCGAGACCAACTACCTGCGCGTCTACATGGCCCAGCTGAGGCGCAAGCTGGAGGCAGACCCCTCCCACCCCCGCCACTTCGTCACCGAACCCGGCATGGGTTACCGCTTCGAACGTGCCTGAAACCGGCGGCCGGGCGCGTCCGCGTCCTCCGTTCGAGTGAGACGGCGGCCACCCGCCATGACCTCGCAGGACCGGTACCCTTCGGGTATGAGTGCTGTTCCTCGATTCGAGAAGCCCCACAAGGCCGACCGGCCGTCCGGGCGCTTCCGGCGGATGCTCGACCGGCTTTCCAGCTCCCAGGAGGACCTGGAGCGGGAGGAGCTGGCGGAGGACTCGCAGGCGTCGGGGTGCACCCGGATCTCCGAATGCACCGACCGCCAGATCGTGAAGGTCACTGGTACCTTGCGGACGGTCACCCTGCGGCCGCGCGCCGGAGTGCCCGCCCTGGAGGCGGAGCTCTTCGACGGCACCGCACCGCTCGACGTGGTCTGGCTCGGCCGCCGCTCCATCGTGGGCATAGAGCCGGGCCGCAAGCTCATCGCCTCCGGCCGGATCGCCATGAGCCACGGCCGCCGGGTGCTGTTCAACCCCAAATACGAACTCCGACCGCTCGGCAAGGAGTAGCCGGTGACGTCTCTCGACAAGCCGACGTCCGACACGGACCGCACCACCGACCAGCAGGAGGCCGACGCCAGGGCGGTCACCGAAGCCGCGCTCTTCGAGGCCTTCGGCGGCGTGAGGGGCATGGTGGAGACAGTCCTGCCGGGGCTGCTCTTCGTCACGATCTTCACCATCGACAAGAGCCTGACCAACTCGGCCGTCGCGGCCGTCGCGGTGTCGCTGGCGCTCGTGGCCGTCCGGCTGATCCGCAAGGACACCGTCAAGCACGCCTTCAGCGGTGTCTTCGGTGTGGCCTTCGGTGTGGTCTTCGCCAAGATGACAGGCAACGCCAAGGACTTCTACCTCCCGGGCATGCTCTACACGCTGGGCCTGGCCCTGGCGTACCTGGTCAGCACCGTCGCCGGCCTCCCGCTGATCGGCCTCATCCTGGGCCCGGTCTTCAAGGAGAACCTCTCCTGGCGCACCCGTAACCCCGGACGCAAGAAGGCCTACGCCAAGGCCAGCTACGCCTGGGGTCTGATCCTGCTCGCCAAGTGCGCGATCCTCTTCCCGCTGTACTGGTGGGGCGACACCACCCAGTTCGGCTGGGTGCTGGTCGCCCTGAAGATCCCGCCGTTCCTGCTGGCGGTCTACCTCACCTGGGTGTTCCTCGCCAAGGCACCGCCGCCCATCGACGTCTTCGCCGAGATGGAGGCCGAGGAACAGGCCGAGAAGGCCCGCAAGGAAGCGGCCGCCGCCGAAGCGGCCCCGGGCCAGGAGTTCTGAACGACGTGGGAGGGGCCTGTCACCGCCGGTGACAGGCCCCTCCCACGTGCTGTGCCACCTCTTACTTCTCCGCGTCGCCCCGGCGCACCGACAGCAGATCCTCCAGCTGCTCCTCGCGCGCCTGCGCGGCCACGAACAGCAGCTCGTCACCGGCCTCCAGGCTCTCCTCCGCGCTCGGCGTCAGCACCCGCTGACCACGGATGATCGTCACCAGCGAGGTGTCCTCCGGCCAGGCGACCTCCCCGACCTGCGTACCGGCCAGCGCCGACTCCGGCGGCAGCGTCAGCTCCACCAGGTTCGCGTCGCCGTGACTGAAGCGCAGCAGCCGGACCAGATCGCCGACACTCACCGCCTCCTCGACCAGCGCCGACATCAGGCGCGGCGTGGAGACCGCCACATCGACACCCCACGACTCGTTGAACAGCCACTCGTTCTTCGGGTTGTTCACCCGGGCGACGACCCGCGGCACGCCGTACTCCGTCTTGGCGAGCAGCGAGACGACCAGGTTCACCTTGTCGTCACCGGTCGCCGCGATCACGACGTTGCAGCGCTGCAGCGCCGCCTCGTCCAGCGACGTGATCTCACAGGCGTCCGCCAGCAGCCACTCGGCCATCGGCACCCGCTCCACCGAAATGGCGGTCGGCGCCTTGTCGACGAGCAGCACCTCGTGCCCGTTCTCCAGCAGCTCGCCCGCGATGGAACGACCCACCGCACCGGCCCCGGCAATCGCGACACGCATCAGTGACCGCCCTCCTCAGGGCCCTCGGCGAACGCCGCCTCGACCTTCGCGATCTCGTCCGTACGCATCATCACGTGGACGAGGTCGCCCTCCTGGAGCACCGTCTGCGACGACGGCAGAATGGCCTCGCCCAACCGGGTGAGGAAGGCGACACGCACGCCCGTCTCCTCCTGCAGCGTGCTGATCTTGTGGCCGATCCAGGACGGCGTGGTGTGCACCTCCGCGAGCTGCACACCGCCGCTCGGATCGCGCCACAGCGGCTCCGCGCCCGAGGGCAGCAGCCGGCGCAGCATCTGGTCCGCGGTCCAGCGCACGGTCGCGACCGTCGGGATGCCCAGACGCTGGTACACCTCGGCCCGCCGGGGGTCGTAGATCCTGGCCGCGACGTTGTCGATGCCGAACATCTCGCGCGCCACCCGGGCCGCGATGATGTTGGAGTTGTCGCCGCTGCTCACCGCGGCGAACGCCCCGGCCTCCTCGATCCCCGCCTCACGCAGGGTGTCCTGGTCGAAACCGACCCCGGTGACGCGACGTCCGCCGAACCCGGAGCCCAGGCGTCGGAACGCCGTGGGGTCCTGGTCGATGACGGCGACCGTGTGCCCCTGCTGCTCCAGGGTCTGCGCGAGAGCGGCTCCCACTCGCCCGCAGCCCATGATGACGATGTGCACCTTGCGCCTACCTCGCAGTCCTGGTCGTCCGGCTGACCTGCGAAAACACCCTGCTCACACTCTTTCCTCGGCTGGCCGGGCAAACAACGGGGCAACGGTGTGTCCCGTCGCCCGGATACGAGCTTATGCCGCGCCGGTTGCGTTGCCTCATCCGAGTGTGCTCACCGCGGTGCGGCCGGGGCGAGGGCGAGGCACGCGGGGGCGCGCGAAAGCCCTCCCCGGAGGCCGTCCCGGGGCGGTGGACGAGCTGCGGACGGGCCCGCGGTGCAAGGATTACGTTAAGGATTTCGCGCCCTTCCCGGCCGAGTGCAGGAGATTGGCGGGCCACGCGAGTGGTGCGGGGGCGGGGCCCATACGGAACCCTTACGATCCCAGCGTGTCCAAACTGACCGACGTGCCCAAACGGATTCTGATCGGACGGGCCCTACGCAGCGACAAGCTGGGGGAGACGCTCCTCCCCAAGCGCATCGCACTCCCCGTCTTCGCATCCGACCCGCTGTCCTCGGTGGCGTACGCACCCGGAGAAGTCCTCCTCGTGCTGTCCATCGCGGGTGTGTCGGCCTACCACTTCAGCCCCTGGATCGCGGTCGCGGTCGTGGTCCTGATGTTCACGGTCGTCGCCTCCTACCGGCAGAACGTGCACGCCTACCCCAGCGGCGGCGGCGACTACGAGGTCGCCACCACCAACCTCGGACCCAAGGCCGGTCTGACCGTGGCCAGCGCGCTGCTGGTCGACTACGTCCTGACCGTCGCCGTGTCGATCGCGTCCGGGGTGGAGAACCTCGGCTCGGCGATCCCTTTCGTCGTCGAGCACAAGACGGCGTGCGCGGTCGCCGCCATCGTGCTGCTGACCCTGATGAACCTGCGCGGCGTCAAGGAGTCCGGCAAGCTCTTCGCCATCCCCACGTACCTCTTCGTGACCGGCGTCTTCATCATGATCATCTGGGGTGCCTTCCGCGGCCTGGTCCTCGGCGACACCATGCGGGCCCCGACCGCCGGGTACACCATCAGGGCCGAGCATCAGGGCCTGGCCGGCTTCGCCCTCGTCTTCCTGCTGCTGCGCGCGTTCTCCTCCGGCTGTGCGGCGCTCACCGGCGTCGAGGCGATCAGCAACGGTGTGCCCGCGTTCCGCAAGCCCAAGAGCAAGAACGCCGCGACCACGCTGGCGATGATGGGCCTGCTCGCCGTCACCATGTTCTGCGGCATCATCGGGCTGGCCATGGCCACCGACGTGAAGATGGCCGAGAACCCGGCGAGGGACCTGGTCAGCAACGGCTCCCCGGTCGGCTCCGGCTTCGTCCAGGACCCGGTCATCTCCCAGGTCGCGGCCGCGGTCTTCGGCGAAGGCACGTTCTTCTTCGTGATCCTCGCCGCCGCCACCGCCCTCGTCCTCTTCCTGGCCGCCAACACCGCGTACAACGGCTTCCCGCTGCTCGGCTCGATCCTGGCCCAGGACCGCTACCTGCCCCGCCAGCTGCACACCCGCGGCGACCGGCTCGCCTTCTCCAACGGCATCGTGCTGCTGGCCGGCGCCGCGATCCTGCTGGTCGTCATCTACGGCGCCGACTCGACCCGGCTGATCCAGCTGTACATCGTCGGCGTGTTCGTCTCCTTCACGCTCAGCCAGACCGGCATGGTCCGGCACTGGAACCGGCACCTGCGCGTGGAGCGGGACCAGGCCAAGCGCCGCCACATGGTCCGCTCCCGCGCGATCAACACCTTCGGCGCCTTCTTCACCGGCCTGGTGCTCGTCGTCGTCCTCGCCACCAAGTTCACCCACGGCGCCTGGGTCGCGCTGCTCGGCATGGTGATCTTCTTCGGCACGATGACCGCGATCCGTAAGCACTACGACCGGGTCGCCGAGGAGATCGCCGCCGACGACACCGCGCCCGACGAGAGCATCCGCCCCTCGCGGGTCCACTCGATCGTCCTGGTCTCCAAGCTCCACCGCCCCACCCTGCGCGCGCTCGCCTACGCCAAGCTCATCCGCACGGACCACCTGGAGGCGCTCTCCATCAGCGTGGACCCGGACGAGACGAAGGCCCTCCGGGAGGACTGGGAGCGGCGCGGCATCAACGTACCGCTGAAGATCCTCGACTCGCCCTACCGCGAGGTGACCCGCCCGGTCATCGAGTACGTCAAGGGCCTGCGCCGGGAGAGCCCGCGCGACGTGGTGAGCGTCTACATCCCGGAGTACGTCGTCGGCCACTGGTACGAGCACCTGCTGCACAACCAGAGCGCCCTGCGGCTCAAGGGCCGGCTGCTCTTCACCCCCGGTGTGATGGTCACCTCGGTCCCGTACCAGCTGGAGTCCTCGGAGGTGGCCAAGAAGCGCGCACGCAGGCGCGCGGACTGGATCGCCCCCGGCTCGGTGCGCCGCGGCCCGGTGGAACGCAAGCCCAAGGACCCGGCACCGAAGGGCTGAGACGGGAAAACCGCCGGTGGTCGGCGGCCGGACGAGACCCACGTAGACTCGTAGGTTGTTGTCCGGCCGCCGGCCGCCCCCCTTCCCCTGGAGCCCGCCCCTCATGCAGAACGAATCGACGTCGCCGCAGACCGGGGAGACGCAGCCGGAATCGCTCATCGGGCGGGAGTACGAGGTCGAGGTCGGCCCGGTCGCGCACGGCGGCCACTGCATCGCACGGACGGACGAGGGCCGGGTCCTGTTCGTACGCCACACCCTGCCCGGCGAGAAGATCGTCGCCCAGGTCACCGACGGCGACAGCGACTCGCGCTTCCTGCGCGCGGACGCCGTACGGATCATCGAGGCGTCCAAGGACCGCGTGAAGGCCCCCTGCCCGTTCGCCGGCCCCGGCAAGTGCGGCGGCTGCGACTGGCAGCACGCCAAGCCGGGCGCCCAGCGCCGTCTCAAGGGCGAGGTCATCGCGGAGCAGCTCCAGCGCCTCGCGGGCCTCACCCCCGAGGAAGCGGGCTGGGACGGCACGGTCATGCCGGCCGAGGGCGACAAGCTCCCGGCGGGCGAGGTGCCCGCCTGGCGCACCCGCGTCCAGTACGCCATCGACGAGGACGGCCGCGTCGGCCTGCGCAAGCACCGCTCGCACGACATCGAGATCATCGACCACTGCATGATCGCCGCGCCCGGCGTCTCCGAGCTCGGCGTCGAGAAGCAGGACTGGCCCCAGATGGCCACGGTCGAGGCCATCTCCGCCACCGGCTCCCACGACCGCCAGGTCATCCTCACCCCCCGCACGGGCGGCCGCCTCCCCCTGGTCGAGCTCGACAAGCCCGTCTCGGTCCTCCGCGTCGACGAGCGCGACGGCGGCGTCCACCGCGTCCACGGCCGCGGCTTCGTGCGCGAACGCGCCGACGACCGCACCTACCGCGTCGGCTCCGGCGGCTTCTGGCAGGTGCACCCCCAGGCTGCCGACACCCTCGTCCGCGCCGTCATGCAGGGCCTCCTGCCCCGCAAGAACGACACCGCCCTCGACCTCTACTGCGGCGTCGGCCTCTTCGCCGGCGCCATCGGCCAGCGCATCGGCGAAAAGGGCGCGGTCCTCGGCATCGAGTCCGGTAAGCGCGCGGTCGAGGACGCCCGCCACAACCTCAAGGACCTCGACCGCGTCCGCATCGAACACGGCAAGGTCGACCAGGTCCTGCCCCGCACGGGCATCACGGAATGCGACCTCATCGTCCTGGACCCGCCCCGCGCGGGAGCCGGCAAGGCCACGGTGAAGCAGCTGGTCGGCCTGGGGGCGCGCCGCATCGCCTACGTGGCCTGCGACCCGGCGGCGCTGGCGAGGGACCTGGCGTACTTCCGGGAGGGCGGTTACAAGGTGCGGACGCTGCGGGCGTTCGATCTGTTTCCGATGACTTCGCATGTGGAGTGCGTCGCGATCCTTGAGCCGGTGGGAAAAGGTAACTGACCTGCGGCAGGAGGAAATTTCTTGCCATCTAAATTCGTCACACCTGATCCACAGGAGATCGTCAACGCACTGGGGGTCGAACCAGAGACCACTGGTGAGACTCAGACGACCGTAAATCTCGTCGATGTCACTGGTGAAGATTTGACATTTTCGTACGACGCGGTTGGGCAGTCGGTAACTGTGCGCTGGTGCACGCCATCAGGCAAGGTCCTGTTGAATATGTTTAGAGAAGGGGCGATCCTACTCCGCGTCCAGGAGGGAGACGGTGAGACACGACTTGTCGTAGAGTTCGAAACCGGAGACACCTCGGGAGAGCTCAGAGTGCAAGTATTTCCAGAAGTGTCCATCACTGAAACATCCCTCTTCTCGTGAGTCGCCCATGAAATCCGCTGATCGCGCCCACTCACCCGATTCGTCTGCTCCACTCTGCATCACCGAATCCAGCCGGAGGAAGTCGACCTGACGGACCCGGACTTCGCGATGAGGAAGCCGGACAGTGATTCCCGATCTTGAGCGGTCGGATCGATCCCCCCCCACGTCTGGCTCCTCGTGCAGGTCGGGCCTGCACGTCCGCGAGTGCGCGAGGGGCGGCGCTTACGGCGATGCGTGGGACGCGGTTTCGGGCCCAGCGTCGCTTGCACGCTTCGTGTACGAGTCGGTGCCGGAGGAGGGGCTGCAGGCAGGCGCGGCGGTTCAAGTGGTCACGTTCGGTAGCGGACCGCGCAAACCTGGCGGTGAACGGCCGCTCGCCGCACCGAGAAGGCTTGGTCCCTTTTGGGCTGTATATGCTGTTTGCTCATCCTGATGTCGGGTACTCGGCAGGGGAAGCGGAATGCGATGTCCCGCTCTGCGCGGTAACGATCCGCGCTGCCCCGCCGTTCTGGAGATGCCATGTCAGGTCAGAACAAGAGTTCCTTTGCGACCGTGAATCCGTATACCGGGGAGACGGTCGCGGAGTTCCCGGTCATCGAAGGGGAAGAGGTCGACTCCGCGCTCGAAGCCGCAGGTCATGCTTTTGACGCATGGCGGAAGCGGCCAATCGCGGAACGTGCTGCGATCGTCGGCCGCACGTCCGGGCTGATGAAGGAACGGAAAGAGCAACTGGCCCAGATCATCACTCAGGAGATGGGGAAGCTCATCTCCGAGGCGCGCGGAGAGGTGGATCTCGCCGCGTCGATTCTGGAGTACTACGCCCAGCACGGGCCGGAATTCGCCGCCGCCGAGCCGCTCGATGTGCAGGAGGGGGAGGCATACCTCGTCAACGAGCCCCTCGGCGTGCTGCTGGGTGTCATGCCGTGGAACTTCCCGCTCTACCAGGTCGTCCGTTTCGCGGGACCGAACTTGGTGCTGGGCAACACCGTGCTGGTCAAACACGCGGGTATCTGCCCGCAGTCCGCTCTCGCTCTGGAGTCACTGTTCCGTGACGCGGGGGCACCCGAGGGTGTCTACACGAATCTCTTCGTGAGCCACGACGAGATATCGCGCATCATCGACAGCCCCCTCGTCCGTGGGGCCTCACTGACCGGCAGCGAGGGGGCAGGGGCCCGGGTCGCGGAACGGGCCGGACGGAACATGAAACCCACCCTGCTGGAGCTCGGCGGCAGCGATGTCTTCATCGTTCTCGACCGTGAGGGGTTGGAACGCACCATCGGGGCCGCGGTGGCCGGGCGGATGGCGAACACCGGCCAGAGTTGCGTGGCCGCCAAGCGGTTCATCGTGCTGGAGGACGTCTACGACGACTTCGTGGACGGGATGCGCCGCGAGTTCGAGGCGCTGAGGCCGGGCGACCCCGCGGACGAGGCGACCACCCTGGGGCCGCTCTCCTCGGAGCAGGCGGCGTCGGGTCTGGCCGACCAGATCCGCGAGACCGTGGAGCAGGGTGCGGAACTGGTCACCGGCGGCCACCGCATCGACCGTCCGGGCGCCTTCGTCGAGCCGACGATCATCACCGGCGTCAAGCCCGGGATGCGCGCCTACGCCGAGGAACTGTTCGGGCCGGCCGCGGTGATCTACCGGGTCGCCGACGAGGACGAGGCCATCGCCCTCGCCAACGACAGCCAGTACGGCCTCGGCGGATCTGTGTTCTGCGCGGACGTGGAGCGGGGCCGGCGAGTGGCGGAGCGCGTGGAGACCGGCATGGTCTGGGTGAACCACCCGACCTCGACGCAGCCCGACCTGCCGTTCGGCGGCGTCAAGCGGTCCGGCTACGGGCGGGAGCTCTCGAAGCTCGGTATGCAGGAGTTCGTCAACCGCAAGCTGGTCCGGGTCCTGCCCCCCGACGCGGATCTGCACGGCATCGCGGGCTGAGCGATCCGGCCACACTCGCGCCACACAGGGGATTGAAACAGGCGGAAACGGCCCGTAAGCAGTCCCGCGGCGAAAGCGAACGTGGAACAGCCGGCGCATCCGCTGCCCCTTCGAAACCGACGACACGACACCAGGAGTGACTGTGACCGCAGTGCCTGCCATCGCCCTCAACAACGCAGTGCAGATCCCCCAACTCGGCTTCGGCACCTTCCAGATCCCGCCCGAGGACACCCGGGAGACGACCCTGGCCGCGCTGGAGGCCGGGTACCGGCACATCGACACGGCGGAGATGTACGGCAACGAGAAGGAGGTCGGCCAGGCGGTCCGGGACTCCGGCCTCGACCGTGCCGACGTCTTCGTGACCAGCAAGCTCAACAACGGCGCCCATGCTCACGATGACGCCCTCCAGGCGTTCGGCCGCACCATGGACGAGTTCGGCTTCGACTACCTGGATCTCTTCCTCATCCACTGGCCGCTGCCCGGCAAGGGCGACTTCGTGGAGACGTGGAAGGCTCTGGAGGAGATCTACCGCTCCGGCCGCGCCAAGGCCATCGGGGTCTCCAACTTCCAGCCCCACCACCTGCGCCGCCTGCTTGAAGGCAGCGAGGTGGTGCCCGTGGTCAATCAGATCGAGGCGCACCCCTACCTCACCCAGGACGACGTCAGGGCGTTCGGGGCCGAGCACCAAATCGTCACCGAGGCATGGTCGCCCATCGCGCAGGGCAAGGTGCTCGACGATCCTGCCATCAAGCGCATCGCGGATCGGGTGGGCAAGACGCCTGCCCAGGTGACCCTTCGCTGGCACATCCAGCGCGGGGACGTCGTCTTCCCCAAGTCGGTGACTCAGAAGCGCATCGAGGAGAACTTCGACCTCTTCGACTTCGAGCTCGGCGAAGGCGACATCGGCGAGATCTCCGCGCTGAACCGTAACGAGCGGACCGGGCCCGACCCGGACCGCTTCAATGGCTGAGTGTCGTATTCGACGGCTGCGGCTGCCGGAGTTCCGACGGCGGCGTGACCGTCCGCGATCGAGCCTCAGTACCACTCGATCATGAGGGCGGTGGCGCCGTCGTCGTCGGGCGGCTTGCCCAGCCGGAGGCCCGCGGCAGACCTCTCATGGCCGACCTTACCCACCGCCGCCTCTTCGATGCGGAGCTCGCGCTTCGGGGCCGGGCCGTGCGGGATCTGTCCGGATTCGACGGGCCGCCGTACCTTCGAGAGGCAGGCTGGTGGTCGGCCTCGTCATCGCCCGGGACACGCCGCTCGGCGGCCGCCCAGAGGCTGCGCGCCCGGCAGCCGAGATCACCCGCCAGGCCGACGATGTGCCCTGGGAGACGGCCGGGCGCCCCGCATACCGGTGCAAACCGGGCAAGCGCTCTGGTTTCTGTCCGGGAGTGCCGCCGCCACGGCACAATGTCGAGTGATGACCAGTACCACCGCTCCAGGCTCCGGGCCGGACGGATTCAGCCCCTTCGCCCACCTCACCGTGCAGAACACCGCCCTCTACCGTCAGGTGATGCGGGCATTCGTCATGGCCAAGGAACACTTCGCCGTGCATCTGCGTCCCGAGGACGTGTACGCCGCACTGCCCGGCGAGGTGCGGCCGAGCGAGCTCGACGGGGTCGTCAAGGCATTGGACAAGCTGGTCGAGTGGGGGAATCTGCGGGCCGATCCCGACACCGGGCGGGTCAGCGCCGTCGAGGACTTCTACCGCAAACGCTTCATCTACCAGCTGACCCGGGCCGGGGAGGCGGCCGAGGAAGCCCTTGCCGCCTATGACGAGGCGCTCGGGCGGCGGGGCGCGCTCCAGGCCATCGCCCTGCACGACATCGTCACGCAGCTGCGAGCCCTTCTCGTGCTCACCGCCGACGAGCAGCCGGACCCCGGCAAGACGTACCTCGCGTTCGACGCGCTGGCCAGCCGGTTCGCCGCTCTCGCCGACAACGCGCGCGCGTTCATGAGTTCGCTGCAGCGCACCATTGATCTGCACGAGGTGGAGGAAGCGGTCTTCCTCGCGTACAAGGATCGCCTCATCCAGTACCTGGAGCGCTTCATCCAGGACCTGATCACCCTGGGCGGACGCATCGCCCAGCTCATCCTGGAGCTGGAGGATTCGGGCAGGATCGAGGTCCTGCTCAGGGCTGCTGCCGGTCGGGAGGCGACCGATGCCGCGCCGGAGGACGCGGAGCCCGCCGCGCAGAAGGCATACGCTCACTGGGCCGGCCGCTGGGACGGGCTCGCAGCGTGGTTTCTCAGCCGGAACGGACGCGAGTCGCAGGCCAGACTCCTGCGTGGCCGTGCGCTGGGAGCGATTCCCCAGATGCTGGCCGTCGTCCGCGTCCTGGGGGAACGCCGGGCCGGCCGGTCGGATCGTTCCGCCGACTTCCGCACACTCGCCCGCTGGTTCGCCGAGGCCCCCGACGACGCGTCGCGGCACCAGCTGTGGCGGGCGGCCTTCGGACTCCACCCCGCCCGGCACCTCACGACCGACGCGGACACCCTGGCCGCCCGCCTGGCCGCACCGGTGCCCGCCGCCACTCCCTGGGCCGCCGCGGAGCCGCTGCGGATCAGCCCCCAGCTGCGCCGCACCGGAAGCTACGAGCGGCGGGGCAAGCCCCGCAAGGTCGAGAACCGCCAGGACCGGCGTCGCCACCTCGCCGAGGTGGCGGCCAAACAGGCGGCCGAGACCGCCGCTGCCCGCGACCGCCTCGTCACAGACGGAGCGGTCAGACTGTCCGAACTCGGCGAGCTCGACCCGGTGTCCTTCGGACTCTTCCTCCAACTGCTCGGTGACGCACTGGCCACCTGGCGACCCGGTATGCGGCACACCGTCGCCACCAGCAACGACGGCTCGATGGAGATCAGGCTCAGTGCCCTGGCCGAGGGGCCGCCGGCGGAGGTCCGTACACCGTCGGGGACGTTCCGCGGGCCCGATCACCTCATCGAAATCGTCGACCTGACCGCCGACGGCGACGACGACGGTCCTGTGTACGGAGGAAGCGGACGATGACCACGCCACCGGCCGAAGTGCTCGACGGGCAGCACGCCGCCGAGCTCCGCAAGGCCGCCCGCGCCCTGCTGAAACAGCCGCTGCTCCTGGCCCACGGCAAGTACGCTGACGAGTTCCGGCTCGTGCGACGGCACGCCTCCGAACTCCGCGAGTGGTTCGACCGCAACACCGGCTGGCCGCTCCACGTGGACGCCGAGACCGCGCGGCTGCGCAAAATCCCCGGCGTGCTCCACGACTCCACACACCCCGCACGCGAGGCCACCCGCGCCGCTGCCCCCTTCACCCGTCGCCGCTACGTCCTGCTCTGTCTGGCCCTGGCAGCCCTGGAACGCGGCGAGTCCCAGATCGCTCTTGGCCGCCTCGCCGACCAGGTCGTCCTCGACGCCACCGACCCCGGGCTGGTCGCGTCGGGCATCCACTTCACCCTCGACCGCCGGGACGAGCGCCTCGACCTCGCGGCCGTCGTACGGCTCCTGCTCGACCTCGGCGTGCTGCGCCGGGTCGCCGGGGACGAGGACGCGTACGTGAACGGGGCGGGCGACGTCCTCTACGACGTCGAACGCCGGGTACTGGCCGGGCTGCTCGCGACCCGCCGTGGTCCCTCCACCGTGCAGGCCGAGGCCACCGCCGACCGGTTGGCGCAGCTCGTCGCCGAAACCGCCCTGGACAGCGAGGAGCTCCGTTTCCGCGCGATGCGGCACGCGCTCACCCGCAGACTTCTGGACGACCCGGTGCTCTACTACGACGAGCTGAGCGACGCCGAACTCAGCTATCTCACCAGGCAGCGGGGGTTCCTCACGGCCCGGGTGGCCGAGCTGACCGGTCTGGTGCCCGAGATCCGGGCCGAAGGCATCGCCATGGTCGACCCCGAGGACGACCTCACCGACGTACGGATGCCCGAGCAGGGCACCCACGGCCACATCACCCTGCTGCTCGCCGAGTACCTGGCGGGGGCGGGCCGGCCCGTCACCACCCACCAGCTCACCCAGCGGGTGCGCGAACTCGCCCTCGTGCACGGCACGTTCTGGTCCAAGGCCGCGCGGGAGCCGGGCACGGAGACCGAGCTCGTCGAGCAGGCCGTAGCCCGGCTCACCGCCCTCGGCCTGGTCTCCCGGACCGCCGACGGGGCCGAACCCCGCCCCGCGCTGGCCCGCTACGCGGTCGGCGAACCCGTCGTACTCGAACCAGGCACACCCGGCAGCGCGCGCATGCCGGCTCAGCGAAAGGCCGGTCAGGCGTGACCAAGCCGCTTCCCCAGCCCCTCCGTACCCGCTGGCAGCCCCTGAGGATCGGGCTCGTCGACCTCTTCCACTACGACGTGGAGGAATTCCACTTCCGTGACGGACGACTGCTGCTGCGAGGCAACAACGGCACCGGCAAGTCCAAGGTGCTCGCGCTCACCCTGCCCTTCCTGCTCGACGGCGACCTGAGCCCGCGACGGGTGGAGCCGGACGGCGACCCCGGCAAGCGGATGGAATGGAACCTCCTCCTCGGCGGTGAGCACCCGCACACCGAGCGCCTCGGCTACACCTGGATCGAGTTCGGCAGACTCGACGCGAGCACCGGGGAACGCCACTTCCGCACGCTGCTGTGCGGACTGAAGGCGGTGAGCGGACGCGGGATCGCCCGCCACTGGTACGCGGTCACCAGCCGGCGCGTCCAACACGGACCCGGCACACCCCTGGAGGGGTTCCTCAGCCTGGTCGACGCCACCGGCACGGCCCTGACCAGGGACCGCCTCGTCGAAGCCGTCGCCGGCCACGGCATGGTGTACGACCAGGCCAAGGCCTACCGCCGAGCCGTGGACGAGGCCCTCTTCGGGCTCGGCGAGCAGCGGTACGGCGCCCTGGTCGACCTGCTCGTCCAACTGCGCCAGCCTCAGCTGTCCAAGCGCCCCAACGAGGCAGCCCTTTCCCGCGCACTCACCGAGGCCCTGCCACCGGTGGACCAGGCCGTGATCGCCGACGTGGCCGAGGCGTTCCGTTCACTCGACGAGGAGAAGACCGAACTGGCGGCCGCCTCCGCCGCGGAACGCGCCGCCGCCGGCTTCCTGGAGCACTACCGGCGCTACGCACGCATCGCCACCCGCCGCCGCGCCCGGCTGCCACGCGCCGAGCACTCCCGCTACGAGCAACGCCAACGGGACCTCGCCGAGGCACAGGCACAGCAGGCCGGGGCCGAGGAGGAACGACAGGCGGCGGCCGAGCTCACAGCGACGCTGGAGGAGCAGCAGAACCGGCTGCGTGCCCAGGACGCGGCCCTGCGGGAAAGCCCCGAGATGCGCAGCGCCAGAAATCTTGAGCAGGCACACCACGAGGTGGAGCGCACGGCGCGTGCGGCAGAGCGTGCGCGGGGCGACCAGGATCAGGCGGTGCGGCTGCACCACAAGGGCCTGGAGCGGCTCGGCGCCGCCGAGAACCGGCTGCGGTCGGCTGACCGGCACGCCCGGGACACCTATCGGCAGGCAGTCGAGGCCGCGGCCGCCGCCCGAGTCGTCCTGCCGGGGGACGACCTGCCCGACGACGGACTCCCCCCGAGCGAACTGCGCAGCGCCCTCGAGGAGTCCGTGGAGCGGGCCCGACGCGCGCACACCCATGTGACGAGCCTCGTCCGGACCGCCGCCCGCGCCTCGCAGGAGCGGCGCTCGCTGGCCGTCCGACTGGACGAAGCCGATGCCGACCGGTCCGCGGCCGCGGCGGAGCTCGGCCTGGCCGAGGAGGACATGGTGCACGCCGGACGGGCGCTGCTGGACGAAGTCCGCACCCGCGCCCGTGGCTGGACCGAACTCGCCTATGCGGACGAGCCCGGCCTGCTGGACGAACTCCAGGAATGGGTGGGCCGTCTCCATGGCCCGTACCCGGCGCGGGCCGAGGCCGCGCGCGCCCACAGCGCCGCATCCGCGCGGCTGGCCGAGCAGGCTGCCGCCGCCGGCCGGCGCCGGGCCGAACTCACCGGGCAGGCCGACGGACTGCGGCAGGAACTGACCGCGCTGGAGGCCGGCGGGCGACGTCCGCCGCAGCCGCCGCGCACCCGCACCCCCGGTCTGCGCGAGCGGCTGACGGGCGCCCCACTGTGGCGGCTGGTGGACTTCGAGAACGGGCTCTCCGAAGAGGAACGCGCCGGTCTTGAGGCCGCCTTGGAGGCGTCCGGAATGCTGGACGCATGGGTGCTGCCCAGCGGCGCGGTCCTTGCCGCAGACAGCCACGAGGTGCTGCTCGCTCCGGGCGGGGCCCCGGTACGGGGCGCGTCGCTCGCGCACCTGCTGCGCCCGGCCGTGGACCACGGGGACGCCGGGGCCGCGGCCGTGGGCGAAGAGACCGTGGCCCGGCTGCTCGCCGCGATCGGTGCCGGGCGGGGAGCCGGTGCGGTGGGTGGCGGGCATGGTGGTGCCGGGCGGGGAGCCGGTGCGCACGGCGGTGCCGGTGGGGACGCCGGGCCGGAGGGCGAAGCCGGAACCTGGGCCGCGGTCGACGGGCGCTTCCGGGTCGGCGCGCTGACCGGCCGGTGGGCCAAAGCCGCTGCCGAGTACATCGGTGAGGGCGCGCGGGAGGCTGCCCGACGCTCCCGCATGGACGTCATCCGCAGCGAACTCAACGTTCTGCAGGGCGAACTGGAGGCCCTCGCGGAACTGGCCGCCACGGTGGCCGCCCGCCGCAGTGCGCTGGACGAGGAGGTGGCGGACGTACCGGACGAGACCGCCCTCACCCGCGCACACGCGCGAGTGGCAGCCGCCGCGCAATCCCTGCGCCGGACCGGCGAACGGTGCGAGGAGCGGGCCGCCGCCCTCCTGGAGGCGGCTGAGCGGAGCGAGTCGGCCGCGGCGGAGCTCGCCCGGACCGCCGAGGACCTGAGGATGCCGGCCGACGAGGAAGGGCTGACGGCGGTGCGTGACGCACTCGGCGCCCTCGCCGAGGTGCTGGCGGCCCTCTGGCCCGCTCTGCGTGAACGCGGTGAGGCCGGCGGCCAGGTCGCGGACGAACGTACCGAGGCCGGGCAGGCCGCCGAGCGTGCCGCGGAGCTCACGGAGCGCGCGAAGGAGGCGGAGAACGAGGCGGCAGCGGCCGACGAACGCTTCAGCACCTTGCGTTCCACGGTCGGCGCAGCCGTCGACGAACTCCAGCGCCTGCTGGCGCAGACCGCGGAGGCGCTCCGCACGTGCGAGAGCGAGCAGCGGGCCGCCCACCGGCGCCATGCCGAGGCCGACCGGGCGGCGAGCAGGGCCGAAGGCCGCATCGAGCAGTTGCACGAAGGGCTCCGAGAAGCGGCCGAGGCGCGTACGGAGGCCATTGCCGCGCTCCAGCGGTTCACCGGTACCGGGCTGATGACGGTGGCAGTTCCCGACATCGAGGTTCCCGCAGCGGACGGCGGCGCGTGGGCCGCCACCCCTGCCATCGCGCTGGCCCGCGCCATCGACGCGGCCCTGGCCGCCACGGACGACTCCGACAGCGCGTGGGAACGGGTGCAACGCCGGCTCAGCGAGGAGTTCAAGTCCCTCCAGGACACCCTGTCCCGGCACGGACACCGGGCGTCCGCCCGGATGGTGGAGGACGGCATGGTCGTCGACATCACCTACCAGGGCCGCGAACGAGCCGTACCGGACCTGGCCGCGGCACTGGCTGTCGAGGTCGGCGAACTCGCCCGCATCCTGTCCGCACGGGAGCGGGAGATCCTGGAGACCCATCTGGTCACGGAGGTCGCAGGGACGCTCCAGGAGCTGATCGGTGCGGCCGAGCGGCAGGTGCGGGACATGAACGTCGAACTGGAGGAGCGGCCGACCTCCACCGGCATGCGGCTGAGGCTGGTGTGGCGGGCTTCCCGCAAGGCCCCCGCCGGGCTGGCCCGGGCCAGGGAGCGGCTGCGCCGGTCGGCCGACGTCTGGAGCGCCGAGGACCGCGCGGCCGTGGGAGAGTTCCTTCAGGAGCAGATCGCCCGCCAGCACACCGACGACGCCTCGGGCAGCTGGCTGGACCACCTCACCGCCGCACTCGACTACCGGACCTGGCACGAGTTCGGGGTCGAGCGGCACCAGCAGGGCCGCTGGATTCCGGCCACGGGCCCCGCTTCCGGCGGCGAGCGGGTGCTCGCCATGTCGGTGCCGCTGTTCGCCGCCGCGTCCTCCCACTACGCGAGTGCGGGCAGCCCGTACGCGCCGCGCCTGGTCACCCTCGACGAGGCGTTCGCCGGGGTGGACGACGACTCCCGCGCCAAGTGCCTTGGCCTGCTGCACGCCTTCGACCTCGACGTCGTGATGACGAGTGAGCGCGAGTGGGCATGCTACCCGCAGGTGCCCGGCATCGCCATCGCCCAGCTGTCGCGGATCGACGAGGTCGCGGCGGTGCTCGTCACCCGGTGGGAGTGGGACGGCACTCGAAGGCGGCGCGGTCCGGACCCGGTAGGGCCCGAGCACACGGCTCCCGCACCCCGGACCGAGGCGGTCGACGCGTCGGAGCCGCTGTGGAACTGACCCCCGCGACCCCCGCGACGGCCGGGGTGACGGTCGACGACGTACGGCTGCGCAGACTCCTCGGCGCACCCGGACTCGGCTGGCTGGTCGACCGTGCGCGCCGGCGCCTGGAGCGCGGGCAGCCGCTCACCGGACCGATATCGCTGAGCTCGCCCACGGCGGACCAACGGTTGGCGGCGGAAAGGCTGTTGGGGCGTGCTCCGGGTGGCGGGCGGTCCCTGTCCGTGCGCCTCGACGCGGTGGACGACCTCCTGCGCCGCTCCGGCATCAGCCCGTCGGGACTGGCCGCGGCCGTGGTGGCGCTCACCGGGCCGGTCACCCTCCTCGACCAGGCGCGCGCCGACGAGCAGCGCGCCTGGGCACAGGCGTACGCCCCGCTCGACGCCCTGGCGGACGAGGTCCCCGCCCTCCGGGGCTGGGCCGAACGGCTCCGGAACGACGGGCTGGTACGCCGCCTGGCCGGCACCAGCACCGCCGCCGCTGACCTGCTGGGCCGGACCGCCACCGTCATCCGGGCCCTGCCGGTGGAGCCCGCGTTGTCGCTCCCCGCGTTCTCCTCCCGGCTCTTGGGCAGTGCCCACGCCCTGGACGACGGCACCCCGCTCAGCACCCTCACCCTCTCCGGCATCCGGGCGCTGACCGGGGCCCCCGACGCAGGCGGTGCGCAGGGGCGGCGCGAGGCGTGGGCATCGGTGGGCCTGCTGCGCGACGAGTTGTCCTCGACCGTGCTCGCCCTGAACCTGCGGGGCACGCCCGCCCTGGACTGGATGGCCGACGCGGGCGAGCCCGTCGTGCTGACTCTGCGGCAGCTGACCCGGTGCCCGCCCAGTTCGGCGCCGCCGACGGTCCGGATCTGCGAGAACCCGGCCGTGCTCGCCGCGGCCGCCGACACGTACGGCACGCGGTGCGCGCCGCTGGTCTGTCTCCAGGGCCAGCCGTCCGCCGCCGCCCTCTTACTCCTGAGCGGTCTCCACGCGCACGGCAGCCGTTTCCACTACCACGGCGACTTCGACTGGGGAGGCCTGCGGATCGCTACCGCCCTGCTGCGGCGGGTTCCCTGGACCCCGTGGCGCTACACCGCGGCCGACTACCGCGCCGCCGTGCGGGCGCTGCCCGCAGGCCCCGCCCTCACCGGGGTACGGGCCGATGCCCCGTGGGACCCCGGTCTGCCGGACGCGTTGCGGGAGGCGGGGGTGCGGGTGGAGGAGGAAGCGGTGCTGGACGATCTGCTGGCCGATCTCGGGTGAGGGGAGGAGGCGGGGCCTCCGCCACATCCGGAAGCAGCCGCGGCGACGTCCGTACGTCGCACACACTGAGGCCGGTACGGCTGCGGGCGTTGGCCTCGGCGACGCGGGCGCTCAGCAACTCGGAGGGGCTGAGCGCCCGCACGCGGGCCGGGTCGGCGTCCCACTCGCGGCCACCGCCGAGGGGGCGGAGCCGGAAACACAGACCCTTGTGGCCCACCACCAGTCCCACCCGGTCGCTCCCGCCGTCGTGCACGGCCGTCCCGACGCGAGGGAGGCCGCCGTCGGTCACCCGGTCGCTCCGCCCCTGATCACTGCGGCGAGGGCGTGCGCCACGGGGGCGGAGCAGACACCGAGGTGGACGAGCGCGTAGTCGGCCGGCCGTGCGCCGCCGTCGTCCCCGGCGTCTCGCCACGGGGTGCGTACGTCCATCGCGGGCAGCTGAATACCCGCGGCTGTCAGGGCGGCGGCGAGATCGTCGCGGGCATCGACGGCTTCCTGGACCTTGGCCGTTGGCGTGTTCCCCGCCTGGGGGGCGGACGGGTTCGCCTGGGGCGTCCTGCGGGGGAGGGACGGCTTCATGGGGCTTCTTCCTTCGGCTGTTCTTTCGCGGATTCCTCTGCCTCGCCACACGCCCGGTCGTACGGTGCGTGAGGGGCTCGTTACGAGAATGGCCCCGTCAGAGGGGTGACACACCGAGGGTGGAGGGTGCCTCCCCAGCGGGCGAGCCACGTTCCACACGTTCCACGGAGGGTGCGATGCCGACGAGGCGGGCGGTAACAGGCCGCAGCAGGGAACCACGGGCACGGTTCGCGGAGGAGCTGCGGCACCTGCGTACCGCGCGCGGCGACAGTCTGCGGCAGCTCGGCGAACGACTGGGCTGGGACTGGTCGTTGTTCGGGAAGATGGAGAAGGGGGAGACGGTCGGCGGCCCGGAGGTGGTGCAGGCGCTGGACCAGCACTACGGGACGCCGGGACTGCTGTTGGCGCTGTGGGAACTGGCCATCAGCGACCAGACGCAGTTCAAGGAGCGCTACCGGCGGTACATGGGCCTGGAGGCGGAGGCGACGAGCCTGTGGCACTTCGCGGTGAGTATCGTTCCCGGTCTCTTGCAGACACCGGGGTACGCACGGGAGTTGCTCGCGGCAGGAGGTCTGCGCGGTGACGCCCTGGATCAGCAGGTTGAGGCACGGATGGGGCGGCAAGACCTGCTGACAGCGGATGACCCGCCGCCCTTCCGTACCATTCTGTCGGAGGCAGTGCTCCGGACGGCCCTGCGAAGTGCGCAGGAGTGGCGGAGGCAGCTTGCGTACCTCGCCGAGGCGGCGGAGCGGCCGAACCTGACGCTGCAAGTCCTGCCTCAGGAGGCCGGATTGCACGGTTTGTCGAGCACCGACGTCTGGTTTCTCAGATTGCGGGACACTCGCACAGTGGCGTACACGGAGCATGGGTACGGCGGGGAGCTGCACGAGGAATGCAGTGTGGTGGAGCGTATGCAACGTGCGTACGATGCAACGCGCGACCTGGCGCTTCCCCCGGCCGAGTCGCGAAAATTCATCCTGCGTATGTTGGAGGAACTGCCGTGCGATCCATCGACCTGAGCGCCGCGACCTGGCACAAGAGCAGCCACAGCAACCAGGATGGTGGCGCGTGCGTCGAGGTTTCCCACAGTTTCGCCGATGTCGTCCCGGTGCGTGACAGCAAGCGCCGGAGCGGCCCCACCCTCGCCTTCACGGCTGCCGACTGGTCCTCCTTCGTGTCCGCCGTGAAGGGCGGGACCCTGCGCGCCTGAGCCGCCCAGCCGTGCGAACGGCCCCGTCGGCATTCCGGCGCGAACGCCCCTCGCCCCCTCACCCCTTCAGCCGCACCGGCAGCTTCTGCACGCTGTTTCCCACGAACGAGGCGTGGCGGGGCAGTTCCGGCTCCGGGACCGCGAGGTCCAAGTCCGGGAAGCGGGTGAAGAGCTGTTCCAGGGCCGTGGTGCTCTCCAGGCGGGCCAGGGGTGCGCCCATGCAGTAGTGCGCGCCGTGTCCCAGGGAGAGGTGGCGGGACGTGCCGGTGCGGGTGATGTCGAAGTGTGCCGCGTCCGGGCCGTGGGCGCGGGTGTCGCGGCCGGCCGCCGAGTATCCCGCGAGGACCGGGGTGCCTTGGGGGATCACGGTGCCGTCCAGGGTCAGATCGCGGGTGGGGTAGCGGAAGGGGAAGTAGCTCACCGGGCTGTCCCAGCGCAGGGTCTCCTCGACCACGTCCACCCAGCTCGCCTTGGAGGAGAGGACCAGGTCGAGCTGGTCCCGGTGGGTGCACAGGGCGCGTACGGCGTTCGTGATCAGGTTCAGCGTCGTCTCGTGCCCCGCGATGATGGTCAGCATCAGCGTGCCGATCAGCTCGTGCGGGCTGAACCCGTCGCCGTTCTCCTCGCGGGCCGCGATCATCGCGCTGGTCAGGTCGTCGCCAGGGGCGGCGGTCCGGGCCCTGGCCACCTCGGTCAGCGTCTCCACCATCTCCCGGTTGGCCGCCATCGCCTCGGCCGGACCGATGTCCGTGGCCACGATCTGGTTGGAGAGTGCGTGCAGCCGGTCGTGGTGGGCCTCGTCGACCCCCAGCAGTTCGCAGATGACGCCCATCGGCAGCGGCAGCGCGAAGTGGGTGCGCAGATCGACGACGCCGTCCTCCGTCGCGGCCGACTCCAGGCCGTCCAGCAGGCGTAGCGTCAACTGCTCGATGCGGGGGCGGAGTTCCTCGACCCGGCGGGCCGTGAACGCCTTGCCCATCAGGGACCGCAGCCGCCGGTGATCGGCGCCGTCCGCGGTCGTCATCCCCTGCACCGTGGCGAACGTCTTCAGTGGCCAGCCGTCGGCGATCTCCCCGGCCTGGAGCGCCGTGAAGTGCCGTGCGTTCTTGGCGACGTCGGGGTGCGCGAGGAATTCCTTCAGCGCGTCGTGGCCCAGCACCGCCATCCCCTGCACCTCGCCGGGGAGGAGCACCGGGGTGACCGCACCCCGGGCCAGCAGCCGGGCATTGGCCGCGTGCGGGCAGCCCCCCGCCGGGTCCAGGCGGTGCGGACGGTCGGCCGCGGGGTTCAGCGATGACGTGTTCAACAGGGCTCCATTTCTTCGGAGGGGGAGAGACAACCCGAGGAAGGACGGGCTCCGAACGGGTCAGTGCGGCTGGGCCTGTGGCTCAACCGCGTCCCGGTGCGGCCATTCCGGCGCGGGGGCCTCGGCCGTCCGGGAGGGCACCGGGCCCTGCGGCAACTGCGGCGAGGTGAAACGTACGGGCAGCGTGCCCAGTCCCTTGGTCCAAGGCGAGTTGACCCACTTCAACTCGCTTTCCGGGACGGCCAGTTCCAGGTCGGGCAGGCGGTGCCGGATCGTGTCGACCGCGGTCCGGGTGATCAGTCGGGCCGGGTCCTGGGCGGGGCAGGTGTGCGGGCCCGCCCCGAATGCCAGATGGGAGCGGTTGCCGACCACAGGGGTGCCGTCGGCCGGCAGGACCTCCGGGTCCGCGTTGGCTGCCGCCAGGCCCAGGATCAGCATGTCGCCCGCCCGGATGTCCTGGCCGCCGAACGTCATGTCTCGGGTGGCGTAGCGGGCCGGGAAGTTCTGGGTGGGCGGGAAGCGCCACAGGACCAGGTCGAGTGCGTCGTCCACGCTGAGGTGCCCGCCGCTCAGCGAGGAGCGCAGCGCGGGGTCGCAGAGCAGGATGCGCAGCGTGGTGGCGATCCAGTTCACCGTGGTCTGGTTGCCCGCGACGAACATGACCACCAGGTTGTGCAGCACCTCCTCGTCGGTGAGCCGCGCCGGGTGGTGCAGCAGCGCCGAGACGATGTCGTCGCCCCTCACCCGCCGCTTCTCCTCGATCAGCCCGTGCAGGATGGCGCCCATCCTGCGGCTCGCGTCTCTTGCCCCGCTGCTGGCGGACACGAGGCCCGCCACCGCCTCCACCAGTTCCCCGCCGGTCCGTTCGTCCAGCCCGAGCAGCCCGGCGATCACCCGCATCGGCAGCAGGCGCGCGTACGCCGAGACGAGGTCGGCCTCGCCGTGCGCCGCGAATCCGGCGATCACGGCCTCGGCGGTGGCCCGGACGCTGCGGCGCAGCTCGTGTCCGTTGATCCCGGCCAGCGCGTCGGAGACGGCGGTGCGCATCCTGCGGTGCTGCTGCCCGTCCGCGAAGAGCAGCGCGGGGCGCCAGCCGACCATCGGCAGGATCGGCGAGTCGGCCGGCACCCGGCCCTCGCGCAGCAGGCTCCACCGGCGCGGGTCGTGTGAGAAGTCCTGCTCCTCGCGGGTGAGCCGGAGCAGTTCGCGGTGGCCCAGGACCAGCCAGGCGTCGATGCCGGGGGCGATGGACACCGGCGCCACCGGGCCGTGTGCGCGGCGCAGCTCCTCGTACAGCGCGGGCATCGTCATGCCGTCGAGGCCGGGCCCGTACAGCGCGGCCGTCGCGACGGAGGCGCCGGTCACGGGGCAGCCGACGGCCGGACCGGTCGTGGGGTGCGGCGTGCTCATGAGGACTCCGTGGCGACGTGGATGAGGTGACGGATCAGGGCGATCAGCGCCCGGATCGATGAGGCCCGGTCCCGTGCGTCGCAGGTGACCAGGGGGGTTTCGGGCAGCAGGTCGAGGGCCGTACGAATGTCGTCGGCGTCGTAACGGGGGCCGGACGGGAAGACGTTGACGGCGACCGCGAAGGGCAGGTCCAGATCCTCCAGATTGCCCAGCGCGTCGAAGGAGGCCGCCAGGTCCCGGGTGTCCACCAGCGCGAGCGCGCCGAGCGCCCCCTTGGCCAGGTCCTGCCAGGCCGGCAGGAACCGCTGCTGGCCCGGAGTGCCGAACAGATAGAGGACCAGGTCGCCGTCGATGGTCAGCCGGCCGAAGTCGAGGGCGACCGTGGTGGTCTTCTTGCCGCTGTCCACGTCCGGGTCGACCCGGACGCCCGCCTGGGTCATCGACGCCTCGGTGGAGAGCGGTTCGATCTCCGACACCGTACCGATCAGCGTCGTCTTGCCCACCCCCAGCGGGCCGACGACCAGGATCTTCGCCGCGCCCGACACGCTTGAGTCGAGGTACTTCCCGCCGGCCGCGGCGGGCGGCGGGCCGGCCGCGGCCAGGGTTTCAGAGGCGACTTTCGAGACCATGGAGGACCTTTCTGAGCATGGTCACATCGGCGTGTTCGGCCTGCGGGATGGGCGGCCGGGTCACGATCAGCCCCCATCGGACGAGATCGGAGAGCAGCACCTGCGCGACCGATGGCGGCTGGCCGAGGTGAGCGGACACCTCCGCGACCGAGATGAGCCCCTCGCAGTGCTTCAGGATGGCGAGGTGCTCCGGCTGGAGGGTGGCGGGGAACGCGGTGTCCGTCGTCATCACCAGGGATTCCCAGGACAGCGGCTCGCCCTCGGACTCCGTGCGGCCGCGTGTGATGACATACGGGCGGATCGCCGACGCCCTCGGCACCTCAGGCCGCTCCGTCATCACGTCGCGGCGGCCTCGTCCCGGGGCAGGCTGCTCAGGTGTGCGCCGATCTTCGCGACCAGCAACTGCATCTGCTGGGCCACCAGGCCCACGTCGGCGTCCGGATCAGTGGCGACCCCCAGGTGCGCGCCCACCCCGGCATGGGTGAACAGTACGAACCCCTGGTCGGTCTCCAACATCAACTGGCGTGTCCCGGCACCCCGCCCGAACAGCAGCGCGCTGGTGGACCGGCCCGTCATGGTCATCGCCGCGCAGGCCGCCGAGAGCGACTCCGCGTCGGCGACGCTCAGGCTGGCCACCGGACCCGAGAGGTTCTCGGCGGAGGCGTGCCCGAGACGCAACCCGTCCTCGGACACCACCACGGCGTGCCGGACGCCGGGAATCTCGGTAAGTGGGCGGAGCATCCACCCCAGGTCGGGGAGTCGAGTGATGGTTCCGGTCACGGTCGGCCTCCGGCGTGCTCGTGCGGGGTACTGGGCAGGGACTGTCCGCCATGCGGGGGCGACGCCGGTTCGGTGTCGCCGTCGGCGTCGACGGCCGCCCGGCCACGCAACGTCCCGGACACCACGCTGGTGATCGAGGCGCGTGCCGCCTCCGGCGTCCAGGGTTCGCCGGGCGCGGCACCGGGCAGCGGGTCGGACGCCGAGTGCCGTGCGGCGGTCGTGGCCTGGGTGGCACCGCGCCGGCTGCGCCGCCGGGGCAGGCCGGCCGTCGTCGGGGCGGGCGCACCGGCCGGCTCGGGGGCGTCGTCGCGCACGCCTGCCAGGGGGGCAACGGGCCCCACGTGCTCGGCCGGTTCGATCGCCGGACGGCGGTGTGCGGCGGGCCTCGGCAGCGGGTCGGTCAGTAGCCGGAACGGTACGAACATCACCGCCCGCGTGCCGCCGTACGCCGAAGACGCGCTCAGCTCCACGTTGAAGCCCAGCTCCCGGCTCCAGCGCCCGACACACGCCAGGCCGACCCGGGGCACCGCACCCAGGCGGGTCAGGTCCACGTCGTCGCGAAGCTGGCCGAGTGCCTGGTGCAGGACGTCCGGCGGCATCCCGAGCCCGGCGTCATCGATCTCGATGACCGCACCGGCGCCTACCTCCCGCACGCTGACGACCACGGGGGAACTGGACGGTGAGAACACCGTGGCGTTCTCGAGTAGTTCGGCAATGGAGTGCATCAGCCCCTCCGCAGCCGGGGGCACCGCGTACAGGGTCTGTCCGCCGTGCACCTCGATCCGCCCGAACTCCACGATCCGGGACTGGGCGCCCCGTACGCAGTCGTAGAGCGAGACCGGTCGGGTCTCCCGACGGGCGGGCCAGATCCCGCACATCACCAGAAGGGTCTGCGCCTTGCGGGTCATCTGCGAGGCCGCGTGGTCGGCCTTCATCACGTTCGCCATCAGAAGAGGGTCTTCGATGGAGCGCTCGACCTCGTCCAGGACCTGCTGCTGCACGGTGGCCATCACGTGCATGGTGCGCGCCACGGATTCGAAGGCGGCCTGCACCGAGTCGCGCAGCGCACGCTCGCGGTGCACGGCCGTGTCCGAGCCGAGCGCGACGACGACCGAGTCCAGCGCTCGGGCGAATTCCTCACCGGTCTGCTCCGGCGACGCCATCGGCCCCGGCACACCATCCAGTCGCTGTCCGGTCCGCAGCCGCTCGGCGATGGCCGGGACGCGTACCGCGGCCAGATGCGCCACCTCGGCGCCCCGGGCGGTGGCCACTCCGGCCTCCCGGGCACGGTGTGCGCGTTCGGTGGACAGCCGCCGGGTGAGGGTCAGTACGCGGGCGATCAGCAGGACGACCGCCGCGGCACAGGCTCCCGCCAGCGCCCGGTGCCGCTCGGCGTCCGCGGTGACGACGACCCACCCCGCACCGGCGGCGCCCGACAGCGCGACGGCCCATCCGGCGACGGCGGCGCTCGCACCGGGGCCGCGTCCTGGCTCCCTCGACGGTCGGCTCACCACAGCGGCCCCGACCTGACGACCCTGCAGACATCGGTGCCAGCCACGAGAAGCGAAACCTTTCACGACACATCGAACCCCCGTTCGGGGGCTGGGGCATGCAAAGCGTAGGCCAACCGGCCGGAACTGTTGAGGAATCGATTCGTTTCAGTCACAACAGGTAGCTGGGGATGGCGCGTTGACGCCCATGGGCCGTAACTCCCGGTGCGCCGGAGGACCTGGGGGTGGTGCCAGTGAACGACCCCGTTGATCCGGTTCAGCTTCGCCGTGCCGCCTCCGTCACCCCGGTCAAGGCGGGCACCAACACTTTCGAGGTGCGGGCCACCGACAAGGCGGACAACAAGTCCGAAGCCGTGTCGTACACCTTCCACGTCGGCCCGGGCGGCGTCACCGCCCCAGATGACGGCACCCGCACCGCCGCCCGCGTCCCGCTGGCCGCGGAAGCCGACACGGCCAAGTACGACAAGGGCACCTTCTTCTGGCGACTCGGCGACGCCGACACCTGGACATCCATCCCGGCAGCTGACGTCACCAACGCCGGACAGCCACCCACCTCATGGCCGGCCTCGCTTGCCTCGGGCAAGAGCGCCGATCTGACCTGGAACGCGAACTCGACCGTCACTCCGGACGGCACCGTGCAGGTGCGGGCGGACTTCGCCGGCGCGGGCAGTGCCGCCACCTCCTCCGACCCGATCACCGTCGTGGTCGACAGCAACGCCGACGGGGCCGCAAGCGAGCAAGTGGGCCGGGTTCGGTGAACCTGCTCACGGGCGACTACACCCTCTCCGACAGACGCCCAACCATTACGGCGGTGACACGGACGCTCCGCGCTGGATCGTCGAAAACACCGCCACCGGCGCGCTGACCCGCAACGCCGACGGTCTCGACGGCAGCCTCACCGCCGTCACCGCCAAGACCGGCGGGACCGTCCTTCAGCTCGCCAACCCGCATGGCGAGAGCCTGCTCGCGGCCATCGGCATCACGGTGTACGCGGTCTACAAGGGCACGCAGTGGATCGTTCACCGGAAGGGGCACACGGAAAAGGCGACCCCAGGCAACTCCCCGTACTGGAAGAAGCTGAAGTCGTACAAGGGCAAGACGAAAACCAACGGGAAGAACGGCAAGTCCCGCCGGCACTACGAATGGGACTACACCCACGGCGACATCCGAGGTCTACGACTCCAAGGGAAGCCACCTCGGCAGTGCGGACCCCGAGGGCGGCCAGATCTACAAGCCCAAGGTGAAGGGACGGAAGACCAAGGTATGACCTTCATCGACGATGTTCTTCAGGGCCGGGCCACTATCGACGATTTCGACGCCTACAGCGAGGCGTGGGACGAAGCGGAGGAAGATCTCGGAGAGTTCCACGAGTACGCGGGGCTGCTCTGGCCCGAGTACGCCCTATGGGCAACGGACCACGACCACATCAGCGGCGATGACGTACTCACATACGTGATCGCGGCTCGGCGACACAAGGCCGGGTTGCTCGACCACCTGCGCTCCGTGAAGGGTCAGGACCCTACGGCTGCAGAGATCTACCGCCTCTGCGGTTGGTGGGCCAAGGATTGGGAGGCGGTCTCCCAGCACTACGGGGAAGACTGATCCGAACCTGGCCTCGATCTTGCGTGACGGTCTGCCGACAGAGTCGGCGGACCGTTTCGCTCTGTGCGGCGGATGATAAGCAGGGCAGAATCCCGGTTACCGCATCGGGTGGGCGCCGGGTGCCACAGTGCACTGGGTGCCACCCAGCCGCAGGAGGACCGGATCACCGGGGAGACCGTCGGCGCTCGGCCGCGCTCCTGGCCTGACAGTTGACGGAGCTTATGCGACGTTTGGGCCAGTCCGCGGCGGGGCGCTGCCCGACCGGACCCCCGGGCCTCACGCGACGGTCCCGGGGTCCGGCCCCCCCGCCCCGCCCGCAATCAGCCCAGCTCGCCCAGGAACCCCGACAGCGCCCCGTGCAGAGCCTCCGGCGCCTCCAGGTGTACGTCGTGCCCCGTGCCGGGGACGCTGACGGCCCGGGTGTCGGGGCGCAGGCGGAGCATTTCGGTGACCTCGGCGGCGGGGACGAAGCTGGACTGGGCCAGGACGAGCAGGGTGGGGCACGTGACGCGGGTCCACTCGTCGTGGAAGGGGCGGCGGGCGTTCTCCGTCAGTGAGCGGACCATGACGTCCCGGTCGAAGCGGGGCCACCAGCCGTCGGCGCGGTGTTCCAGGCCCCCCGCCCAGCCCGCGCCGAGGCGGCCGCCGCCGAAGAAGGTGGCCGCCGCTTCGCGTGAGGGGAACGGGGTCGGCCAGGAGTCGAGCCAGTTGCCGATGTTCGTGGGGACGTCGGGGTTCGGGCCGCCGCAGCCGGCTTCCACGAGTGCCAGTGCGCCGATGAGGCCGGGGTGTGCGGCGGCGGTGAGCATGGCGGTGTGACCGCCCAGGGACTGGCCGACCAGGACGGGGCGGTGCAGGGCCAGTTGGTCGATGACGGCGACGACGTCCGCGACGTACGCGGCGCGGGAGACGTCGTGCGGGTGGCGCTCGGCGGCGCCGTGTCCGCGTTGGTCCACCGAGATGACCCGGTGGGTGGGGGTCAGCAACTCGGCCAGTGCGTCCCATTCGCCCGCGTGTCCGGCCAATCCGTGCAGCAGCACGGTGGGTTGTCCGGGCCCGCCCCAGTCCCGGCAGGCGAGCCGGACGTCGTCCCGTATGAGCAGGTGTTCACGCCATGACATGTCGGCTCCCCAAGGCTCGAAGGATCGGTTGGCCCTGATCATGCCGTAGTCGTGGACGGCAACGCCCTCAGGCGCCCGGGGACTTCGCCGCCTCGCGGCCGTGCTCCTGGTCGGCGAGGACGTACGGGCGGAGCTGCCGCATGCCGTCGGAGTGGGGCGGCGCCGGGCTTCTCGGGCGGCCTCCCCGGCCTGGGCCGGTCGGACGGAACGTGGCCGCGTACGTGTGGTGTGCCGCCGTCCCGGCGGCTGTGGGGCTCTCCCCGGGTGGGCGGGACGGCGGGTCGCTGTTGGCGCATTGCTTGCCTTGTCGGGTGTGCGTCCCGGCGGCGTCTCGGCGGCTACAGCCGGCGGAGGATGGAATCCAGGGTTCCGATCTCCTGCTCGGATAGCCGGCCGGTGAAGTGGCGGCGTACGGCGGCGTCCAGGCCCGGATGCACGGCGGCGATGACCTGGCGTCCGGCGTCGGTGAGCGTGACGGTGACGCCGTTGGCGCGTTCGCGGGTGACGAGGTCGCGCTTGCTCATGCGGGTGAGCTGATGGGAGATACGGGTGCGGTCCCAGCCGAGCGACGCGGCGAGTTCGCTCTGGCGCAGGGAGCCTTCCGCCTTGCTCAGGCTGACCAGGATCGTCAGGTCGGGCTCGGACAGGCCCGCCGCGTCGGCGGTGTCCGCGATCACGCGGGCCCGGACGATCTCGTGGGCGCGCTTGAAGGAGGACCAGAGGTCCACGGGGTCGGGTGCGGGACCGTTCGCGGGCTCGCGCGCCTCCGGAGCCTCGTCGCCTGATGTTGACATATCAACGCACCGTTTCTTAGTGTTGAGATATCAACGCTAGCAGGCGCCGCCGTTCCGTCACTCCCTGCCGGCCGCCTCCTCCGCCCTCCCCTCCTTTCGCCTCCTCTCCCTCGCAGAAGGATTCTCATGCGCACTCGAACCCTCGGGGCCGGTGGCCCGCAGGTTGCCCCTTTGGCCCTGGGCTGCGCCGGTATGTCCGACCACACCGGGCCCGCCGACGAGGCCGACGCCGTCGCCACGATCCACGCCGCCCTCGACGCCGGTGTCACCCTCATCGACACCGCCGACTTCTACGGCATGGGCCACAACGAGGACCTGATCGGCCGCGCACTCCGGGGCGGCGCGCGCGACAGGGCGCTCCTGAGCGTCAAGTTCGGCGGTCTGCGCGACCCGGACGGGGCCTTCGTCGGGATCGAGGGCCGCCCCGCCCACGTGAAGAACGCGCTCGCCTACTCGCTGCGCCGCCTTGGCACCGACCACGTCGACATCTACCGCCCCTCCCGCCTCGACCCGGCCACCCCGATCGAGGACACCGTCGGCGCCATCGCCGAGATGGTCGAGGCCGGGTACGTGCGCCACATCGGGCTCTCCGAGGTGAGCGCCGAGACCATCCGCCGCGCCCATGCCGTGCACCCGATCTGTGACGTACAGATCGAGTACTCCCTCCTCAGCCGTGGCCCCGAGACCAACGGCATCCTGGACACCTGCCGCGAGCTGGGGATCGGCGTCACCGCCTACGGGGTCCTCGCCCACGGCCTGCTCACCGGCACCTACCGGCAGCCCGCGGACGGCGACCCGCGCGCCAACTGGCTGCCCCGCTTCCACCCCGACAACCTCGCCACGAACCTCGCCCTGGTCGACCGGCTGCGGCCGCTCGCCGACGCGCACGGCATCGGCGTCGCGCAGCTCGCCGCCGCCTGGGTCATCGCCCGCAGCGGCGAGCGCGGCACCGTCGTGGCCGTCCTGGGCGCCCGCCGGCCGCACCGCGTCGAGGAGGCCCTGGCCGCGGCCGACGTCACCCTGACCGGCGCGGACCTCGCCGCGATCGACCGGGCCGTACCGGCCGGTGCGGTGGCCGGCACCCGGTACGCCGCACCCCTGATGGCCCTGCTCGACAGCGAGTCCTGAGCAGCGCCCGGCAGACTCCGGGCCGGCCCCTTCGGACACCTCGGTGCCGGTGCCTCCGCGTCGGCCGACTCCGGCGGAGCGCAACCGCCCCACCGGCAACCACACGGTCAGACGCTCTCGCCCCGCTTCGCCCGCATCTTCCGCTGTACGCGTCCGCCCTGCGCCACCGCCCACGGCAGGGCCCGCAGGCCGAAGCGGGGGAAGGCGTCGGCCAGGCGTACCTGCACACCTCGCCGACGGGGGACCGCCGTGACCGGGCGCGGGCGGTCCAGCACCTTGCGTACCGCGGCGACGACCTCCTCCGGTTCGAGCAGCTTGCCGGAGAAGGAGAGCGCCGACGCGGGGTCGTCCAGCTTGTCGTGGAGCATCGGTGTCCAGATGCCGTCCGGGCAGACGCAGGAGATGTCGATCTCCGTGAGTCCGGCCAGACGCAGGTCGGCCAGGGTGCTCAGGCTGAAGCCGATCGCGGCGTGCTTGGAGGCCGCGTACACCGCCTCGCCCGGGACCGGGGTCAGCCCCGCGAGCGACACGATGTTGACGATGTGCCCGCCCGTCCCGCGCATCGCCTCGATCGCGGCGACGGTGCCGTTGACGGTGCCGAGCGCGTTGACCTCCAGCATCAGGCGGCGCACGTCGGGGGCCTGCTCCCAGGCCGGGCCCGTCACGAGCACGCCGGCGTTGTTCACCCATACGTCGAGGCGTCCCGCCTCCGCGACGGCGCGGTCCCGGGCCGCGGCGACCTGCGACTCGTCCCGCACATCGACCGCCGCCCACGACACACCGGGCCCGAGGCCGGCCGCCGCGGACCGTGCCGCGGCCCCGTCCACGTCGGTGACCAGGACATGGTGGCCGCGCTCGACCAGGGCGGCGGCGATCAGTCTGCCGAGCCCGCGGCCCGCCCCCGTCACCACCGCGCCTGACATCGGCCGTGCCCCGGTCGAGGCCGGCCGGTTGGTGTCCGCCGCCGTCATGGCTCACTCCTCGCGCTCGTCGTCCGGCCCGCAGCATGCCCTTCCGGGCAGGGCGGAATTTGTTCCGGCGCGACAATCCGGGGAAGCCGTGGCGGCCTTCGGGCGGCGCGCCCCCTCAGGACGTACCGCGTGCCCGCCGGCGCACCTCGCTCGGACTCGCACCCCGCCACCGCCGTACGGCGTGACTGAGGCCGGACTGGTCGGCGAAGCCCGCCATCGCCGCCACCTGGCCCAGGGGGAGGTCGGTGGTCGTGATGTACCGCAGCGCGAGGTCCCGCCGTACGTCCTCCAGGATCTCCCCGAACCCGGTCGACTCCGCCGCGAGCCGTCGTTGCAGGGTGCGCGGGTGCATCGCGAGGAGCCGGGCGATGTGGTCGATGGCCGGGGGAGTGATGCCCACGGTCTCGATGAGGGCGCGCCGGGTGTGCGTGGCGACCCGGTCCTCCGGGTCCGTGTGGTGACGGGCCAGATGGTCGACGGCGAGCCGGCGGACGGTCGCGTCGCCGCCGCTGAACTCCCGGTCCAGCAGCCGCCGTTCCACGCGCAGCGCACCGGCCGGGCTCCCGAACCGCACGTCCGCGCCGAAGAAACCGGTGTACCGCGAGACCGGCGACAGCGGCTGATGCGGCAGCTCCACCGACCGCAGCCCGCGCACCCCGCCCACCAGCGCCGCCGCCACCCCGTGGAACAGGCCGATGCCCAGCTCCATGGCCTGCGGGGAGTACGGGGACTCGCGCGGGTCCTTGCGATAGGTCAGCGCCACCACCTCGCGGCGCCCCCTCGGGTCCGGCTCCACACCGATGCTGAGCGCCGGGCTGTGGACGAACAGGAACCGCGACGCGCACTCCAGCGCCTCGGCCACCGTGGACGACGCCTCGATGGCGGGCGCCAGCCGGCCCAGGATGCCGATGTCCTGGGCGCGGGCCAGGCGGAGGCCGAAATCGGGGCAGCGCAGATCGCGGGCCGCCGCGTCGAGCATCGCGTCGTGCCCGGTGATCGGGACCAGCTCGTCGTCGGAGACCAGCGCCCGGAGCGGGACGGCGAACCGCCGGGCGAGCTCGACCGGGTCACCGCCCAGTTCCTCCACGAGGCGTGTGAAGCCGCGCAGGCTGGCTCCCCGGATCATCGCTCCCACGCGGCGATGCTAAGCGCAACGACGGCACCCCCCCAACGGCACCCGCTCGACGGCACCCCCCAACGGCACCCGCTCGACGGCACCCCCCAACGACACCCGCTCGACGGCATCCGCTACGACGCCGAGACGCACGCCCGGCTCGCGACGGACCCGCGGCCGGCCCCGAAAGGAGCGGCCGCGGCGGCCTGTCCGTGCCGGGCACTACTGTCGCCGGCATGGTCGAACACGATGCCCTCCGCACCACCCGCGATGCCTACGACGCCGCTGCGGTCCAGTACGCCCAGCTGTTCACCGACTCGCTGCGCGACAGTCCGCTGGACCGCGCGGTCCTGGGCGCCTTCGCCGAGCTCGTCGGCGCGGCCGGCGGTGGCCGGGTCGCGGATCTCGGCTGCGGGCCCGGCCACGTCACGGCCCACTTGTCCGGGCTCGGCCTCGACGCGTTCGGCGTGGACGCCTCGCCCGCGATGATCGAACTGGCGCGCAGGGCATGGCCGGAGCTGCGGTTCGACGTGGGTGTCATGGCCGCGCTGGACATCGCCGACGGCGCGCTGGGCGGTGTGCTCTCGCGGTGGTCGGTCATTCACACCCCGCCGCTCGAACTCCCGGTCATCCTGGCAGAGTTCCATCGCGTACTGGCACCCGGCGGCCATCTCCTGATCGGGTTCTCCGCGACCGACGGCCCGGCTCACCCCACACAGTCCTTCGATCACGCCGTCGCGCTCGCCTACCGGTGGTCGCCCGATCACCTCGCGGGGTTGCTCCGCGCGCACGGGCTGAGCGAGGTGGCCCGGACGGTCCGCGAGCCCCGGCCCGACGACCGGCGGCAGTTCCAGGAAGTGCATCTGCTCGCCCGCAAGGGCTAGGTGTATTGCCCTGTCCGGCGGGGCGGTGCCCGTACGTCCGTACCGGGGGCACCCGCGGGCTGAGAAATACCCCGGGGGGTACCACTGTTACAGTGAAACGAGATACCCCCCGGGGTAAGCCCGGCGGGAGCACGCAGAGAGCTTTGGAGGGAGTCGACCGTGTTCTTCGTGGACACCCTGGAGACCGAGGGCCTGGGCAATCGCAGCTACCTCGCCGGCGGGAGGACGACGGCCGTCGTCGTCGATCCCCCGCGCGACGTGGATCGGGTCGTCGCCGCGGCGGCCGCCCGGGGCGTGCGGATCGGGTACGTGGTGGAGACCCATGTGCACAACGACTACGTCACCGGCGGCCCGGAACTGGCCCGGCTGACCGGGGCCCAGTACCTGGTGCCCGCCGCGGCCCGGGTCTCCTTCGCGCGGGTGCCCGTAGCGGACGGGGACCGGATCGCCGTCGACACCGGGCTGGGCCTGAAGGCGCTGGCCACCCCCGGGCACACCCCGCACCACACCTCGTACGTACTGGTCGAGGACGGGCGGGAGGTGGCCGCGTTCACCGGCGGCTCGCTGCTCATCGGTACGGTCGGGCGCCCCGACCTCGTCGAGCCGAGACTGACCGAGCAGCTGGCCCGGGCGCAGCACGCCTCCGCCCACCGGCTGGCCGCCGAACTCCCCGACGACGTCCGGGTGCTCCCCACCCACGGCTTCGGAAGCTTCTGCTCCTCCGCGCAGAGCGAGGGCGACGCCACCACCATCGGCGAGGAGCGGACCGGCAACGACGCCCTCACCCAGGACGTCGACACCTTCGTGGCGCGGATGCTCGCCGGGCTGGAGGACGTGCCCGCGTACTACGCGCACATGGCCCCCCTCAACGCCGGCGGGCCGCCGCCGGTGGACCTGACCCCGCCCAGGACCGCCGATGCGGAGGAGATCGCGCAGCGCCTGGCCGCCGGCGAGTGGGTGGTCGACCTGCGCAGCCGTACCGCGTTCGCCGAGGGGCATGTGGCCGGGACGTTCAACTTCGAGGGCGAGGGCAAGCTCGCCACGTATCTGGCCTGGCTGATTCCGTGGGGCAAGCCGCTGACCCTGCTCGCCGCGTCCGCCGAACAGCTGGCGCGGGCCCAGCGGGAGCTGGTACGGGTCGGCATCGACCGGCCGGCCGCCGCCGCCACGGGCGGGCCGGACTCCTGGCTGCGGGCGGGCGACGGGCTGCGGTCCTTCCCCCGTACCGACTTCGCCGCCCTGAAGCGGGCCCGCGAGCGCGGCGAGGACGTCGTGGTGCTGGACGTGCGCCGCGACTCCGAGCGCGCCGGCGGGTACGTGCGGGGCTCGGTGCACATACCCGTGCACGAACTGCACGAGCGCTCCGGAGAGGTGCCGGCCGGAGTGGTGTGGGTCCACTGTGCCGGCGGGATGCGCGCGGCGATCGCGGCGTCCCTGCTCGACGCGGAGGGCCGGCGGGTCGTCGCCGTCGACGACGGCTTCGAGGCCGCCCGGCGCGCGGCCCTGACCGTGAGCGAAGGCGACGCGGACGACGTACCCGGAACCGGAACCGACGGTGACGGCGGCGCCGATCCGGGTACCGACGGCGGCACTGGCACCACCGGCACCGCCGGCACCGGCAGGGGCGGTTCGGCGGCGTGAGTGTGCTGATCCTGGCCCTGGCCTCCGGGGCCGTGGTCGGGCTGGCACTCGGCGCGCTGGGCGGGGGCGGCAGCGTCCTGGCCATCCCGGCCCTGATCTACCTGCTCGGCCTCACCCCGGCCGCGGCGACCACCGCGAGCCTGTTCATCGTCACCGCCACCTCCGCGACCGCCCTGTACGCCCACGCCCGCGCCGGGCGCGTCCGCTGGAAGCCCGGGGCGGCGTTCGCCGCGGCGGGCGTCGTCCCGGCGGCGGCGGCCGGACTGGCCGCCACCCGCCTCCCGGACGCGGTACTCACGTCGGCGTTCGCCGCCCTCGCCGCCCTCGCCGCGGTGAAGATGCTGCGCCCCGCCGCCCAGCGGGAGCGGGGCGAGGTGCGGCCGCTGCGGGCCGGGGGAGCCGGGGCGGGGCTCGGGGCGGTGACCGGGCTGCTTGGGGTGGGCGGCGGATTCCTGGCCGTTCCCGCCCTGGTGACCGTCCTGGCCTTCGAGATGCAGGCCGCCGTCGGCACCAGCCTGCTGGTCATCACGGTCAACTCGCTGACCTCCCTGGTCACCCGCTCCGGTGGTGCGGCGGGCATGGACTGGGCGGTGACGGCGCCGTTCACGGGCGCCGCGATCCTCGGGGCGTGGGACGGCAAACGGCTGGCGGAGCGGGTGTCAGGCCGCGGGCTGCAGCGGCTGTTCGCCCTCGTGCTCCTCGCGGTCGCCGCGTTCATGCTCGGCGACGCCCTCATATGACGGCCGCGGTCAGGTCAGACGGCCGCGGTCAGGACAGAGAGCCGCGGTCAGGCCAGGGAGAGGAACAGCTTCTCCAGGCGGGCCCGCATCTGGTTCCGGTCCGCCTCCGGCTGCTCGCCGTCGGCCATGCAATGCTGCAGGCCCGTCGCGATGATGGCGAAACCGGCCCGGTCCAGGGCGCGGGAGACCGCGGCCAGTTGCGTGATCACGTCCTCGCAGTCCCGGCCCTCCTCGATCATCTTGATGATCCCGGCGATCTGGCCCTGCGCCCGCTTCAGCCGGTTGAGCACCGACTTCAGCTCGTCGGCCGCCATGTCCAGCTCCACGGTTCCTCCCTCGTCATACCCCTAGGGGTATATCGTACCGCGTTCGAGGCCCTACGAGTCTGTCACCCGGCGCGTCCCCGTACGGAGTACACCCGCTTGTGGGGCGCCGTGCGCGGGGTGAAGGTGGCGGTGGCCGATGGCGTGGTCTCAGCCGTCGTCATCCCCTGACGGCCGGTCCTGATCAACCCGCCCGACGAGAGCTGGAGGACCGATGGCCGTACGGCACCACTTGATCGAACGCCCCGTTGAGGACGTCTGGAAGGTCTTCGCGGACGGCTGGCTCTACAGCGACTGGGTGGTGGGGACCTCGGGCTCGCGTCCCCGGCAGGGCACGTGGCCGGAGGTCGGCTCCAGCATCACGTACACCCTCGGGCTGGGGCGGTGGTCCATGGAGGGAACCACCTTCGTCCGGCGCTGCGAGGCCCCGCACGTGCTGGAACTGGAGGCCGACAGCGGGTGGGTCGGCACCGCCCGGATCGCCCTGGAGGTGCGGCAGTGGGGCGAGAACGCCCTGGTCACCCTGGACGAACACCCCTTGCGCGGCCCGGCCGGAAGGTTCCACAACACCGCCGTGGACGCGCTGATCCAGTTGCGCCACCGCAGCGTGCTCGCCCGGCTGGCGAAGACCGTCGAGGAGTCCCCGAAGGGCACGCGCCAGGCGGTCTGACCGCGCCGGTCACCCTTCGGCCGCGAAGAGATGGAGGCATCGATGCCGGACGCGGTGGTCATCGGCGCAGGCCCCAACGGCCTCGTCGCGGCGAACCTGCTTGCCGCGGCGGGGTGGAGCGTGGAGGTCCTGGAGGCCCAGCCGGAGCCCGGCGGTGCGGTCCGCAGCGACCGCGGTGTGCACCCCGACTACGTCAACGACCTGTTCAGCTCCTTCTACCCGCTCGCGGCGGCCTCGCCGGTCCTCGGCGGCCTCGACCTCCAGGAGGAGGGGCTGCGCTGGTCCCGCGCCCCCCGCGTCCTGGCGCACCCGCTGCCGGACGGCCGGTGCGCGGTCCTCGAAGGCCGGGCGCGGGACACGGCGGCGGGTCTCGACGCGTTCGCCGAGGGCGACGGGGCGGCCTGGCTGGAACTGTGCGCCACCTGGGACCGGGTGCGGCGCGACCTGCTGGGCGCCCTGTTCACCCCGTTCCCGCCGGTGCGCTCCGCCGCCCGCCTCGCCGCCCGGCTCCGGGTGGCCGACGGCCTGCGGCTGGCGCGGACCCTGCTGCTGCCCGTGCGCCGCCTGGGCGAGGAACGGTTCGGCGGCGAGGCGGCCAGGCTCCTGCTCGCCGGCAGCGCGCTGCACGCCGACCTCGGCCCCGAAGCGGCGGGCAGCGGCGGCTTCGGCTGGCTGATGTCCATGCTCGGCCAGACCTACGGGTTCCCGGTGCCGGTCGGGGGTGCCGGAGCCCTCACGGCGGCGCTGGTGCGCCGGCTGGAGCGGCACGGCGGCGTCGTCCGCTGCGGTGAGCGCGTGACCGAGATCGTCGTACGCGGCGGACGCGCCGTCGGCGTACGCACCGCGAAGGGCGAGGCCGTCCCCGCGTCCCGCGCCGTGCTCGCCGATGTGTCCGCGCCGGCGCTCTACGGCGGACTGGTCGACGCCCGGCACCTGCCCGACCGGCTGCTGAGCGACCTGCGCCGCTTCCAGTGGGACTTCGCTACGTTCAAGGTCGACTGGGCGCTGAACGGCCCGGTGCCGTGGACCGCGGGCGCGGCGACCACGGCGGGCACCGTGCACCTGGCCGAGGGCGTCGACGGCCTCACCCGGTTCGCGGCGCAGATCGCCATGGGGCAAGTGCCCGACCGCCCGTTCCTCCTCTTCGGCCAGATGACCACCGCCGACGCCACGCGCTCACCGGCCGGCACCGAAGCCGCGTGGGCGTACACCCATGTCCCGCACCGCATCAAGGGCGACGCGGGGGAGGGCGGCCTGACCGGGCGGTGGGACCGGGGCGAGCAGGAAGCCATGGCCGACCGCATGGAGAGGGAGGTCGAGCGCTGGGCTCCCGGCTTCCGCTCCCGCATCACCGCCCGTCGCGTCCTGGCGCCCCCCACCATCGAATCCATGGACGCCAACCTGCCCGACGGTGCGATCAACGGCGGTACCGCGGCCGCGCATCAGCAACTGGTGTTCCGCCCGACGCCGGGCACCGGCAGGCCGGAAACCCCGGTGAAGGGGCTGTACCTCGCCTCCGCCTCCGCGCACCCGGGCGGCGGAGTGCACGGCGCCCCCGGCGCCAACGCCGCCCGCGCCGCGCTGCGCCGGGGCGCCATCGCGCGCACCTTGCGCCCGGACCCCAGCCCGTCGCCCGGACGGGGGCGCTGAGGCGGGCCGGACCTCAGGCCCTTGCCCGGACGGGGGCGCTGACGCGGCCGGACCGCAGGCCCTTGCCCGGACGGGGGCGCTGAGGCGGGCCGGACCTCAGGCCCTTGCCCGGACGGGGGCGCTGGCACGCCCGAACCCCGGCCCTTGCCCGGACGCGGGCGCTGAGGCGGCCGGACCCCAGGCCCTTGCCCGGACGGGGGCGCTGAGGCGGGCCGGACCGCAGGCCCTCGCACGGACGGGAGCGCTGACGCGGCCCGGACCGCAGGCCCTTGCCCGGACGGGGGCGCTGAGGCGGGCCGGACCTCAGGCCCTTGCCCGGACGGGGGTGCTGGCACGCCCGAACCCCGGCCCCTTGCCCGGACGGGGGCGCTGAGGCGGGCCGGACCGCAGGCCCTTGCCCGGACGGAAGCGCTGACGCGGGCCGGACCGCAGACCCTGGCCCGGACGGAAGCGCCGACGAGGGCCGGACTCCCGCCCTCGCACGGACGGCACGCTGAGGCGGCCGCGCCCTCGCCCTCCGCCGCCGGGCCGGTCAGGGCCTCCGCGCCGGCTTCTGCGCCGCCCGGCCGCCGGCGCCGAGCAGGCCCGTGGCCGTGAACTGCGAGCGCGTCAGCTCCTTGCGGGTCGCCAGGGAGACCACCCCCGGCAGCGCGGCCCGTACCGCCTGCACGCCGCGCAGCCACCCCGGGACGTACACCGACGGGGAACGCCGCTCGATCGCGGCCACCAGGCGTCGGGCCGCATGAGGGGCGGGGCAGGTCCTACGGGCCGGTGGCGGCATGTGTGCCCGGAGCTCGCGGAGCACCGGGTACTGGTCGGCGTCGCGGATCATGTCGGTGTCGATCCAGTTCAGGTACGCGATGCCCACGCTGACGCCGCGCGGGGCGAGCTCCGCCCGCAGGGAGTGGGAAAGGGCCTCCACGCCCGCCTTGGAGGCGCAGTACGCGCTCATCATCGGCGCGGCCCCGATGGAGGCCAGCGAAGCGACCTGGAGGTAGTGCCCCCGGGTGTCCAGGAGCTGCGGCAGGAACACCCGCGCGGTGACCGCGCTGCCGACGAGGTTGACCTCGATCACGCGCCGCCAGCTCGCCGGGTCGGATTCGGTGAACGGGCCGCCCTCGGCCACGCCCGCGTTGGCGACGACGACCGACACGGGGCCGAGAGTGCGGCGTACCTCCTCGGCGGCGCGGGCCATCGCCCCGTCGTCGGTGACGTCGACGTGCCAGTGGGCGGACGGCGTGGGGAGCGTGGCGGCCACCCGGGCGAGCGCGTCCTCCTCCAGGCCGAGCAGGGCCACGCGCACGCCCCGGGCGGCCAGCTCCCGGGCCACGGCCTCTCCGAGGCCGCGCGCCCCGCCGGTCACCACGGCCGTGCGGCCGTTCAGCAGCTGCTTCCGGTCAGTCACGGGACTCCTTCGCGGTGCGGGAGGGCCAGGGGCCGCCCTCGTACCGGTCATGGTCACCCGCGGGGGCCGGATGTGCGCGCCGGGAGCGCCCGCCGCCCGCCCGGGGCATGCGGTGGAGGACCCGGGGCAGGAGGCGGGGGACCGCCGTTCGAGTCGCGGCGGGCGGTGGGTCCGTTCACTCTGGACGGGGTGAGCACGCGCCGGTGAGGAGCGAGGACCCGCCTGCCCCGTACGTGTCCGTACGCGTTCGTACCCTCATGGAGGATTCGGATGACGACAGCCGCAGCACCGCCCGTCGACCTGGGAAGGCTGTGGACCCTGCCCGGGGTCTACGCACCGCAGGCCGACACCTACCTGCTGGCGCAGGCACTGCACGCCGAAGGGCTCACCCCGGACATGGACGTCCTCGACGTCTGTACCGGAAGCGGCGCCCTCGCCCTGCAGGCCGCGCGGAAGGGGGCCCGGGTCTGTGCGATCGACATCTCGCTGCGCGCCGTGATGACGGCCCGCATGAACGCCGCCCGCGCCGGACACCGCGTCCGGGTACTGCGCGGCGACCTCACCGGACCCGTCGCCGCGCAGAGCTTCGACGTGGTGGTGAGCAACCCGCCGTACGTGCCGACGCCCCACGCACGCCGCTCCCGCAGCCACGGCCCCCAGGTCGCCTGGGACGCCGGACTGTGCGGACGCCAGGCCCTGGACCGCATCTGCGCCCACGCCCCCGGCCTGCTCCGGCCGAACGGCGTACTGCTCCTCGTCCACTCGGGCCTGTGCGATGTCGAGGAGACGCTGGCACGGCTCACCGCGAACGGCCTGCGCTCCACGGTGACGAGCCGCGCCCTCGTACCGTTCGGGCCGGTCATGACCCAGCGGCTGCCCTGGCTCCGCGCACAGGGGCTGATCGGGGCCGACGAGGACGCGGAGGAACTGGTGGTCGTCCGTGCCGAACGAAGCTGACCGTCCCCGGCGCCTGACCGTCGAACGCAACGGCCCGGTGCTCGTCGAAGGGCCCGTCGAGATCGTCCGGGAGGACGGCACGATCGCCACGTCCGACCGGTTCGTCGTCGCCGTCTGCACCTGCCGCCGCAGCCGGATGTACCCCTGGTGCGACACCAGCCACCGGCGACACACGAAGCCCCCGGGCGCCGCCCCGCCCGACTGACCGGAGGCAGCCGCGGCGGGGCGGGGCGTCCGGTCAGCCGGCGGACGGGCGGAGGCGGACCGGGAGGGCCTGGTGGCCGTTGCTGATCAGGGAGGGGAGGGGGAGCAGGTCGGCGGCGGGGACGGCGAGTTCGATGTCGGGGAAGCGTTCGAAGAGCTGCTGGAGGGCGGTGGCGACCTCCAGGCGGGCGAGCGGGGCGCCGAGGCAGAAGTGGACGCCGTGGCCGAAGGCCAGGTGGTCCTTGGCGGGGCGGGTGAGGTCGAAGTCGTCGGCGGTGGCGCCGTGCCAGTCGGGGTGGCGGTTGGCGGCGGCGTAGGAGGCGAGGATCGCCTCGCCCTTGGCGATCGTCTGTCCGTCCGGCAGGGGTATGTCGGAGAGCGCGTAGCGCAGGGGGATGTGCTTGACGGCGGGCTCGTGGCGCAGGGTCTCCTCGACCACGTCGTTCCAGTCGGCGCGGCCGGCGCGCAGGTGGGCGAGCTGCTCGGGGCGGGTCAGCAGGGCCGTGATGGCCTGGTCGATCACGTTGACGGTGGTGTCGTAACCGGCGGAGATCATCAGGAGCAGGGTGTCGCGCAGTTCCTCGTCGGTGAGGCTGCCGCCGTCGCCCTCCTCGTCGCGGGTGGCGAGCAGGAGGGAGGTCATGTCGTCGCCGGGCTGGGCGCGCTTGGAGGCGATGAGCTGGTTGAGCGCCTCGTACAGACCGGCCGTGTTGGCGGTGGCCTGCTCGACGGTGAGGGTGGTGTCGAAGACGCCGTCGACGACGGAGCGGAAGCCGTCGAGCTGGTCGTCCGGGACGCCCATGAGGCGGCCGATCACCGCTATCGGCAGCGGGTAGGCGAGGTGCGTGCGCAGGTCGACCGGCTCCCCGGCCGGCTGCGGTTCGAGGCCGTCGAGGAGTTCGGAGACGACCTTCTCGACGGAGATGCGCAGGTCCTGGATGCGGCGGGCACTGAACGCCGGGGCTATCATCCGGCGCAGCCGGCGGTGGTCGCCACCGTACGCGGTGAACATGTTGTTCACGGCGACCCACAGGGCGAGCGGCCAGGTGGCCACCGTCTCGGCGAAGGCCGGCCAGTGGGCGCGGGCGTCCTTGGAGACCTGCGAGCTGGTCAGGAGCTCCTTGAGGAGGGCCGGGTCGGTGACGGACCAGGCGGTCACCCCGAGGACGTCCACGCGGGTGGCGGGGCCGCGTTCGCGCAGCGTCCGGTACTCGGCGTGGCGGTCGGCACCGGCGGGGTCAAGGACGAGGATCGACTGCTCGGGCATGGTGGCTTCCTTCAGTGGGAGGCGGTGAAGACGATGGGAAGGGATTCCAGCGCGCGGTGGAAGGGGCCCGGCCGCCAGCGCAGTTCGGCGGCCGGGACGGCGAGGTCCATCTCGGGCAGGGCGTCGAGCAGATAGGTGACCGCGGTCTCCGCGATGAGGTACGCGTGGGACCGGGCCGGGCAACTGTGCGGGCCGATGCTCCAGGCCAGGTGGGCGCGGTTGCCCGCGATGCCGCCTGCGGCCTGCGCGATCTGCGGGTCGTTGTTGCAGGCGGACATGGAGATGACGACCGGCTGGTGGGCCGGGAGCACCACACCGTCGATGTCCGCCGGGTACGGCGGATAGGTGACGCAGTAGTTCGCGAGCGGCGGGTCCGTGTACAGGACGGTGTCGAGCGCGTCCCGCACGGTGGAGTGCCCCGCGTGCAGCCCGGCGGAGAACTCCTCGTCGGTGAGGATCTTCAGCTGGGTGTTGGCGATGAGGTTGGTCAGCGGCTCGATCCCGGCGCCGTACAGCGTGACCAGCTGGTGCCCCATCTCCTCGTCCGTCAGCTGCGCCGGGTGGGAGAGGAGCCGGGAGGTGATGTCGTCGGCGGGGTGGCGCTGGCGCAGGGCCACGAGGTCGACGACGGCCTGGCCGAGGATCTCGTTGCCGCGCTGGGCGTCGGTGGCCTCGAAGATGCGCGACATCCCGTCGGCGATGCGCGCCCCGATCTCGTCCGGGCAGCCGAGCAGGGAGCTCAGGATGCGGAAGGCGATCGGCCAGGCGTACTGGGTGAGCAGATCGGCGCTGCCCGCGTTGATGAAGTCCCCGATGGCGCTCTCCGCCAGCTTCTCCACCCGGGCCCGCAGCTCGTGCTGGTCGACGGCGTCGATGGCGGTGGTGTTGGCGGCCCGGTAGCGGGCGTGCGCGGTGCCGCCGCTGCGCAGGGCGTTGGGCCGCCACTCCATCATCGGCCGCACCGGGCAGGTGGCCGGTACCTGCTCCTGCCAGACACGAGGGTCGTGCGGGAAGTAGAGCGGGTCGTTGAGGATGCGCCGGGCCTGGAAGTAGCCGATCACCAGCGTGGCCGGCACGCCCGGGGACAGTTCGACGGGCACCAGGGGTCCGTACGTCGCCCGCATCCGCTCGTACGCGGCGTGCGGGTCGGCGGCGAACCCGGGGTCGTACAGGGCGACCCGGCCCGCCGGGGCCGGTGGCGCGGTGCTGCTGGGCGAGGTCATGGCGTGGGCTCCAGGGAGAGGGCCGCGCGGTGCGAGGCGAGGTATTCCGTGAGCGTGATCAGGGCGTACACGCAGGAGGTACGGTCCCGCGCGTCGCAGGTGGTCAGCGGCGTCGTCGGGTCCAGGGCAAGGGCCTCGCGGATCTCGGCGAGGCCGTATTCGGGGGCGCCGGGGAAGACGTTGATCGCGACCGCGTACGGGATGCCCTGGTCCTCCAGCAGCCCCAGCGCCTCGTGGCTCGCGTCCAGGTTCCGGGTGTCGGCCAGGACCAGGCAGCCCAGCGCCCCGTGGGCCAGGTCCTCCCACAGGGGCTGGAAGCGGACCTGCCCGGGCAGCCCGAACAGGTACAGGGCGAGGGCGCCGCCGGCCAGGTGGATACGGCCGAAGTCCATGCCCACGGTCGTCGTCGTCTTGTTCGGCGCACCGCGCAGATCGTCGATCCCGACGCTGTCCTGGGTGATCGGCTCCTCCATCCGCAGCGGCCTGACCTCCGAGACGCTGCCGATGAAAGTCGTCTTGCCGACGCCGAAACCGCCGGCGATCACGATCTTGGCGGACTGGGTCACCGTGGACGGCACGTACGAGACGCCGTTCGGTGAGTCAGACCAGTTCTCGCAGTCCATCAAGCACCTTCTGCAGGAGGTCGTTTTGCGGCTGATCATCGGCGGCCGCGGCCGGGCTGGCCAGATGGCCGCTGTCCATGAGGGAGGACACGATGATCCGGACGGTGGAGGGCGGCAGTTGCAGCGCGGCGGCGATGTCGGCGACGGCGAGACCGCCCCGGCCCACCGCGAACAGGCTCATCACCCGCCGCGCGTCGGGCCCCAGCTCGCCGGCCGGGCCCGAGGCGGCGACGACCACGCTCTCCAGGCGCACGTCCCGGTCCGGGCGGACCCGCCCGCCCGTGCGGACGTAGGGCCTGACCATGTCCGGATCGTGCCGTGGCCCGCTCATGCGGTGGGGCCGCCGTCCGGCTGGAGGACCGGTGTGCGTTCCTTCGTACCGAGCTGCTCGCCGAGGCGGACGACGAGCAGGGCCATGTGGTGGCTGATCAGGCCGACGTCGGCGTGCGGTCCCGTCGTGACCACCGAGAGCATCGTGTGCTGCCCGGCCGCGGTCGTCAGCCCGATCGTGGACACCGACTCGATCAGCTGCTGGCGCACGCCCTGCCCGCCGGTGAACTCGTCCCACGCGCGGCCCGAGGCCCGCAGCGAGGCGGTCAGGGCGGCCAGCTTCTCGCCGTCCTCCTGGCTGATGGTGCGGGTCCGGGCCTTGAGCAGACCGTCGCCGCTCATCAGCACGGCGTACCGGACGCCGTCCACCGATCCGAGCTGCTCGTCCAGCAGCCAGCCCAAGGTGTTCGCGTGCGTGTCCGACATGATCAACGTCCTTCGTCCGTACGAGGGGTGTTCTGGTTGTCCCGGCTGCGGCGGCTGCCCGCCATCCACGCGGCGGCCACCGCGGGCCGGCCCGGCTCCACCACCGGCTCGGGCCCCGGCCGGGCCGCGGCGGGCCGGCCACCGCGCCGGCGGACGGTGAGCCCGCTGG
>NZ_SSBK01000021.1 GCF_004795035.1 Streptomyces sp. A0958 | reverse complement strand
GCAATCCGATCGCGATCCGGTCCGACAACCGCTCGTCCGTTTCCGGCTTGACCTGTCCAGGGCGTGGCATCCCGGCACCTCCTGAACAGGCACCCTACCAGCCGAGATCCTTAAGTCACTGGTATTGGGGTTAGGGCCGGAGCGGCGGTTAGGGCCGGAGCGGCGGTTGGGGTCGGGGCGGCGATCGGGGCCGGGGCCGGGTGCCGAGTGGCGGTGCCGCGCGGGCACCTCGGCGGGCTACGGCAGCGCGTACCTACGACGCCCTGTGCCGCGCCCGCCTGGCGACCGATCGTCCCGCCTTGCGGTTGGCGAAAGGGCGGGCGCCGTGCGTCTCCACGAAGTCGGTGATCAGCTCGGCTTCGACCGACTCCGGGTCCTGCCCGTGGATTCCCTTCCATGCCACGAGGAACTGGTCGCTTCCTTCGAGCTGCCAGATGTAGCGGCCGCCCCAATGGCCGACCGGCTCGCCTGCTCCGTGCCGCCGGTACTCGTCCAGCCGTTTACGCAGGCCTCGTCTGCCCGTTGAGCCGATGCCGGCCTTGCCGATGTAGAGCACGAGCGCATGGGCGAGCCACGCGTCTGCGAGTTCGGCGTCTGTCACCGAGGGGTCCTTCCCCTTGAAGCACCCCGCCGGACTGCGGTGCCTGAAGCGGGGTGGTTCGTTGTTCGTCCGGAGGATCACATAGACGCCGGCCCCGGCCGGTACGGGTGTTTCAGGAAGAGCGGTGAACCGTACGAAGCCGACGAATCCTGCCTCGGTCAGTCCTGCCCGGGTCCAGTCCATGACGCGATTCTGAGACAGCGCGGGTGTTGCCGTCCCGGGTTCCTCCCATTTGGCCAGGAGCCCGGCTACCCCCAATAGTCAGATGACCCCGCGACGCCGGCGCCCCTACCCTGGCCGCCATGGGTGACGTGTGTGAAGGGCCGGCGGCTGTCGATGACCGGGATGAGCCCCTTCCTCCCGTCGCAGGGTCCCCTCTGCGCCTGCCCGCCTTCCGGCGCTTCCTGCTCGCCCACCTGGTTTCGGCGACCGGGTCGGCGATGGCCCCCGTGGCGCTGGCCTTCGCGGTGATCGGGCAGGGCGGGGGAGCGCGGTCGCTCGGGATCGTGCTCACCGCCAACACCGTGCCGACCCTGGTCTTCCTCCTCGTGGGAGGTGTGCTGGCGGACCGGGTCTCCCGCAGCCGCCTCCTCTTCCTCGGGAACCTCGGGGCCGGGGCCGCGCAGGCGGCCGTTGCCGTGCTCGTCGCGACCGGGGCGGCGACCACCTTCACGATCAGCGTGTGCGCATGCGCCTCCGGGGTGGCCGCCGCCTTCACCACGCCGGCGGCCCAGGGAATCGTGTCCCGGCTCGTGCCCGTGGAGCAGCTTCAGCAGGCCAACGCGCTGGTCCGGGTGCCCCGTAACGCCGTCAAGGTCATCGGGCCGGTCATCGGCGGGTTCGTCGTCGCGCTGACCGGGCCGGCCTGGGCGCTCGGGTGGGACGCGGTCACGTTCGTCGTCGCCGCGCTCCTGCTGGCCGGGCTGCGGCTCGCGGGCTCCGCTGCCTCCGGTGGTCCCGGTGGTCCCGGTGGTCCCGGTGGTCCCGGTGGTCCCGGTGGTCCCGGTGGGGGGCTGCTGGCCGAGTTGAAGGTGGGGTGGTCCGGGTTCCGGTCCCGGGCCTGGCTGTGGAGCTACACGCTCTCCGGTACCGCCGTCGTGGCTGCCTGGCTGGCCGGTTACCAACTGCTCGGGCCGCTCGTGGCCGACCGCAGTTACTCGGGCGCCGGCTCCTGGGGGCTGGTGCAGGGGGCCTTCGCCGCCGGGCTCCTGGCGGGGACGTTCGTCTGTCTCCTGTGGAAGCCGCAGCGCCTCATCCTGGTCTGCGTCTTGACCAGTTCCGCTCTGTTCCTGCCGCTGGCCGCCATGGGGCTGGGGCTGCCGCTGCTCTGGGTGCTGGGGGCCGCCGTGGTGGCCGGGGTGGGGACGGACGTGGCGATCGTCGCCTGGGCCACCGCCATGCAACAGCAGGTGCCCGACGAGGAGTTGGGGCGACTCAACGCCTTCAACTCCCTGGGGGAGCAGATCGCCATCCCTGCCGGGTACCTCGCGGTGGGGGTCGCCACCGCGTACTGGAGTACCCGCAGCGTCCTGCTGGTGTGCGCGGCCGTCATCGTCTTCGCCGGGCTTGCCAACGCCTGCGTAGGCGATGTGCGCCGGATCAGGAGGGTGTGACGGTCCGGGGCCGACAATGGGCAGGTGGTTTGTATATGTCGGTTGCCGACCTATAGTTGCCCGGGTGATGTCCCGTCCCCGGGCCCGCTCCGTGCTGCGGCTGCCCCGGGGCATCGCCCTGCAGCGGAGATGGAGTCAGGCATGGCCTCCAAGAAGAACCTCGTCGCCAACCGGGAGTCCCTGGCCCACAAGGTGCGGTACGCCGCAAGCCGACCGGATCGCATCGCGCCGTATCTCAAGCGGGCCGCCCGGGACCGCTGGCTGGCCTTCAAGCACCCCGACCACGTGAACTACTACCGGGCCGTGATGGCTTCGGACACCCGCCGCAACCCGGAGGCTGCCGTGGGCAGCCAGACGCATGAGCGCTGGCTGGCGCTCGGGCAGATGCAGTTCGACTACCTGGTCGAGCACGGGCTCGCCCCCGGCGCCCGCATGCTCGACATCGGCTGCGGCAACCTGCGCGCGGGCTGGCGTTTCATCGACTACCTGGAGGCCGGGCACTACTACGGCATCGACATCTCGCCCGACATCCTGATCGCCGCCAAGCGGACGCTGGCCACTCAGGGACTCCAGGCCAAGGTTCCGCACCTGACGATCACCAAGGACCTGACGCTGGACTTCCTGCCGGAGGCGTACTTCGACGTCGTCCACGCCCACAGCGTGTTCTCGCACTCGCCCATCGGGATCATCGACGAGTGCCTGGCCCACGTCGGCCGCATCCTCGCCCCCGGCGGGCACTTCGACTTCACCTTCGACCGCACCACCGGCGCCGAACACCAGGTGCTGCGCGAGGACTTCTACTACCGGACCGAGACCCTGATCGACCTCGCCGCCCGGCACGGGCTGCACGCGCGCTTCATGGACGACTGGGAGAAGCTGGGGCACGGCCAGTCGAAGATACGCGTCAGCGCCGGGTGAACGCGGCCCCCTTACGCCTCAGTCGGGCCGCGCCGTCCCCGAGTCCCGGCCGCGCAGCCGCCACAGGCGCAGGGCCACCGCCCCCGCGGCCAGTACGGCCAGGGCCGGGGCGAGGGTGTCCTGGTCCACCACCCCGGCCGCGTACCCCGTCGCGACGAACGGCGCCCCGGCCAGCGCGCACTGGCCGCTCGTACGCAGGCCGGCCAGGGCCGGGCGTCCCGCCAGGAGCAGTGCGGCGGCCAGCGGCACCCCCAGGCGCCAGAGGACGGCCGAGAGGTGGCTGTCCAACTCGGCCGGCGCCAGGGCGAACACGGTGAGCGGAGTCCACAGCAGCAGCGCCGCCCGGCCCGCCGGGCTCCGGAAGCGGCCGGACGGGCGCAGGTCCGGCGGGCAGGCCAGGGGCAGGGCGGCGACCGCGACCGGGGCCAGGAGGTAGGGGACGGAGGGCAGCGGGGGCAGCAGCCCGGCCGACAGCGGGACCGCGACCAACGTGACCGCCAGGGCCAGCGCCCCCGCGAACGCGCACCGCGCCCCCGCCGCGAAATGTCCACCCAGCGCCAGGACGGCCCCGGTCAGCGCCAGCAGGTCGCAGGCGATCATGACGTAGCTCAGCGGGACCAGGAAGTCCGGGTTCCCGCTCAGCCGCCAGTCGCTGATCATCGAGACCAGCCCGAAGGCGGCGTACGCGGCGGTGGCCGCCAGGGCGAAGGGGGCGGCGGCCGCGAAGAGGCGTCCGCCGCGGTGCGCGGAGCCCAGGCGCAGCCGTAGCCGCAGGGCGTGCGCGGCGATGTCGCCCGCCTCGCGGAGCCGGGCGATCCGGCCCGCCCCCTCGGTCGCCTCCCGGTACGCCTCGGCGATCTCGTCCCCGAAGGCGCGGCGGAAACCGGCCGGGTACAGCCGCAGCAGCGGGGTGCTCATGCGGTGGCCGGCTTCCCGGCGACGCCCAGGCGCCGGGTGGCCTCGCGCGCGGTGGCCGCGATCCGCCGTGCCTCGGCGGCCAGGGACTCGCGGCCTGCCGGGGTGAGCGTGTAGGTGCGGCGCAGCCTGCTGTCCACGACCTCCTCCGCGTGCACCTCGATCAGCCCCTCGTTCAGCAGCCGCTCCAGCGCCCCGTACAGGGTGCCGGTGCGCATCTTGACCCGGCCGTCCGAGATCGTCTCGACCTCGCGCGCGATGGCGTAGCCGTGCCGGGGCTCGTCCGCGAGGGCGGTCAGGAGGAGGAGGGTCGGTTCCTGCATCGCGCGTTCACTCATGCCCGTCATCGTAAGGCAGTCACGGGTCACTCACCGGCATATGCCGGTTCCCCGGTCGGTTCCTCCGGTTCAGTGGTCGGGAGGTGTTTGCCCAGGCGGGACAAGGGGGAGAGCGCCATGAACGCCGGGGAGAGGGCGAGCGCCACGGCGGTGAGCAGCAGGCTCGTACGCAGGCCCCACGCCGTCGCCAGGAAGCCGCCCAGCAGCGAACCGAAGGGCGTGAGACCCATGCCCGCGAAGTTGATCGTCGCCACCACCCGGGCCTGGATGCGGACCGGGGTGACGGCCTGCCGTACGGACATCACCGTAACGTTGACCAGCTGGCCGAACGTACCGAAGAGGAGGTTGACGGCCATGAGCGCGGGCAGGACGAGGGCGCCCGCGCCGGGCAGTGCCGGTACGCCGAGCATCACGCCGTCCGCGAGGACCGCCCCGCCCACCAGCACGGGTCCGTAACCCAGCCGTTCCGGAAGTTTCGCGGCCAGCAGCGAACCCAGCACCGCCCCCGGGCCGGTCGCCGCGAGCGCCAGGCCCACCTCCGCGCCCGACAGGCGCAGTTCGCGCGGGAGGAAGAGCAAGTAGACGGTCATCAGGGCGGCCAGCGAGAACTGGAAGAGGGCCGACGCCAGTCCCACCGCCCGCAGCGCCGGGTGCCGGGCCACGAAGCGGAGGCCCTCCCCGATCTCCCGCAGGACCCGGGGCCGGCCACCGGCGGGCGCGGGGACGCGTTCGCGGCGGCGGATGCGGCAGACCGATACGGACGACAGCGCGAAGAGGACCGCGCCGGTGAGGACGGCCAGGGGCGGCGCGAACACCGACACCAGCGCGCCGCCCAGCGCCGGGCCGCCGATCTGCGCAGCCGACCTGCTGCTCTCCAGCGCGCTGTTGCCCCGTATCAGCCGGCCGCGGTCCACCAGCCGGACCAGCGACGCCTGGTACGCCACGTCGAAGAACACGCTCCCCACGCCGATCAGCGCGGCGGCGACGAGCAGCGCGGGCAGCCCGAACACGCCGAGCAGGTACGCCGCGGGGACCGCCGTCAGGGCCAGTGCCCGGCCGATGTCCGCCGCGACCATCACCGTGCGGGTGCGCCGGCGGTCGACCCACGCGCCCGCGAGCAGCGACAGCAGCAGGATCGGCGCCTGCTCCACCGCGCGCAGAACGCCCAACTCGCCCGCGTCGGCGTGCAGGGAGACGACGGCGACGAGCGGCAGGACGACCTGGATGGCCTGCGCGCCGAACTGGGACGCGGTCTGGCCCGCCCACAGACGCAGGAAGTCCGGGTCCCTCCGGAGGGAGGTGTGGGGGGTGCGTGAGGTGTGGTGGTCGGGGGTGTGGGAAGCGGGATGCACGGGTGGCACCTTGAGCTGCGGAGGACAACGCTCCGCCGCCACCGGGGCACGTGTGTGCGCCGGCGGTCGGGCGGGAAGGGCTCGCTGTGCCGCAGTCGGAGGCAGCACGCGATGACGGGTCGATCACGACCTACGGCGTCAGCGCGCGCTCGGGCTACCGGGCAACTTCCCCTCCTCGTGGCCGTCGGGTGAGGAGAGGTTAGCCCTTGGGCGGGGCGGGGAACAGCGGGTTTTCGCCGCCGTCCCGTGCGGCCTCCTCGCGTGCCAGGTCCCGGAAGCAGCCCCGTAGCCAGGCGTGCGCCGGGTCCGCGTCGTGGCGTGGGTGCCAGGCCATGCCGAAGGACAGCGGCGGCAGCCGGAAGGGGATCTCGAACGTCCGCAGGCCCAGGGTGTCCGTTACGGGGCGGGCGCGCCGGGAGGCCAGGCCGATCAGATCGCTGTTCAGCAGGATGAAGAGGGAGGAGGGGAAGGTGCCGACGCTTCCCACCACCCTTCTGCGCAAACCCAGTTCGGCGAGGGCGGTGTCGACCGGGCCCTCGGTCCGGCCGCGCCGCGAGACGGTCAGGTGGTCCGCGGCGGCGAACCGGGCCGGGGTGATCTCCCCGTCCAGGAGCGGGTGTCCCTGCCGTGCCACCCCCACCATGCGGTCGTCGTAGAGGTGTTCCCGGTGGACCTCCGGCGCGCGCGTGTCGAGGACCCCCACCTCCAGGTCGGCGGCCCCCTCGCGCAGGAACGGGCCGTCCACGTGGCTCTCCATCAGGAAGCGGAGCCGTACACCCGGCGCCTCCCGCGCGATCCTGGCGAACAGCGCGGGGCCGGACGTCGCCGCCAGGAGGTCCTGGGCGAGCACCGTGAAGGTCCGCGACAGGGCGCGCAGATCCACCTTGCCGCCCGACAGGAACAACCCGCGCGCCCGCTCCACGACCGCGCGCACCTCGCCGTGGATGGCCAGAGCGTGCGGTGTGGGCACCATCGTGCGCCCGGCGCGCACCAGTACCGGATCGCCGAGCGCCTTGCGGATGCGGCCCAGGGTGCGGCTCATCGCGGGCTCCGACAGATGCAGCCGGGCGGCGGCCCCCGAGACGCTGGATTCCTCCAGCAGGACGTCCAGGGCGACCAGAAGATTGAGGTCAAGGCCGGATTGCGTCACGCGCATACATCCCTTGTCGAAGATGCATTGGAAAGCAAGACGCCCCAACTCTACGGTGGGGAGCACACCCCTCAACCACGGCTCCCAGGAGGAGCGTTGCCTCCGTATGCCCAGAAAGCCCCCGAGGCCCCCGGCACGCCGGGCCTCTCCCGCGCCGCGCTGTACGTGCTCTGCGCCTGTGTGCTCGTCGCCCAGGGCATGGTCGCGGCCATCAACCTGCTCATTCCCCAGCTCGCCGCGTCCTCCCTGCACCCTTCCTCCAGCGAACTGCTGTGGGCGGTCGACGCGTACGTCATCGTCTTCGCCGGTCTGCTGATCCCGGCGGGCGCGCTCGGTGACCGCTACGGGCGCAAGGGCGCCCTGCTCGCCGGGCTCGGGCTCTTCGCCGCGGGCGCCGCCACCAGCGCGCTCGCCGCCACCCCCGCCGTGCTCATCGCCGGACGCGGGGTGTGCGGGGCCGGGGCCGCGCTCATCATGCCCGCGACCATGTCCCTCCTCGTCAGCCTCAGCCCGCCCGCCCGCAGGACACAGGCGCTGGCCAGCTGGACGCTCGCCGCCGGGCTCGGCGGGCTCGCGGGCAACGTCGCAGGCGGCCTCGCCGGACAGTTCCTGACCTGGCGCGCCCTGTTCTGGGCGATGGGACCGCTCGCCGCGCTGCTCGCCCTCGCCGTCGCCCGCCTCACGCCGCGCAGCCCCGAGCGGTCGGACTCCGCGCCCGACCCCGTCGGATCGCTGCTGCTGACCGCCGCCCTGACCGCCCTGGTGTACGGCATCATCGAGGGCCCGCCGCGCGGCTGGGGCTCGGCGCACGTCCTGACCGCCTTCGGCCTCGGAGCCGTACTGCTCACCGCATTCGTCCTCCACGGCCTGCGCGCGGCCAAACCGCTGCTCGACCCCCGGATCTTCGCCTCGCCCGTTCTGCGGGCCGGGACGCTGGGCATCGCCACGGGCTTCTTCGGTCTCTTCGCGCTGTTCTACGTCAACTCCCAGTACCTCCAGTACGTGAAGGGCTTCCCGGTCGGCCTCGCCGGGGTGGCGATCGTCCCGCTCACCGTCGGGATGGCCGTCATGCCGAAGGTCGGGGCGCGCTGGCAGGACCGTCACGGCATGCGGCCGGTGGCGGGCTGCGGGCTCGCCCTCATCGGCGGCGGGCTGCTCCTCGTGTCGACCGCCGACGCGGGCACGCCGTACGCCCTGTACGCCGTGTACCTCCTCGTCATCTCCGCCGGTACGGGACTGTGCGCGCCGGCCCTGACCGCAGCCGTCCTGGTCGGACTGCCCACCCACCAGAGCGGGCTCGGCTCGGGGCTCAACACGGCGGCCCGAGAGATCGGGGCGGCGCTCGGTGTCGCCGTCGTCGGTACCGTGCTGGCCTCCGGGACCGGTACGGACCACGCCTCGGCCGCCCACGCCGCCGCGTTCACCTCGGCGATGTCCGACGGGCTGCGGGTCGTCGCGGTGGTGCTCCTGGTCGCCACGGTCTTCGTCGTGCTCGGCGCGTCCGGCCGCCCACGCACCGCCCCCGCCCCGGCCGGTGACGAGGCCGATGACGGGGCCGGTGACGGGGCCAGGACGCCGGGTTCGCGCGCGGGCGAGCGGGAGACGGTGTGAGCGGCCCGGAGGCGGGTTCCGCGCGCGCCGGCGGGGTGCGGGAGCGCATCCTCGGCCTCATCGCGCTCCGGGGGACGGTCACCGAGGCCGAACCCGTCGCCGCCCGGATGCGCAGGATTCGTATCACCGGCGGCGACCTCGCCGGCCTCGGCGTGCTGCCCGGCCAGCAGGTCAGGGTCCATGTGGACGGCGGGCTCACCACCCGCCGCACGTACTCCCTCCGGCACTACGACCCCGCCGGCAGCCTCGACCTGTGCGTGTACGACCACGGGGACGGCCCCGGGGCGGCCTGGGGGCGGTACGTGCGCGTCGGGGACGAGGTGCGGTTCGGGAAGCCGGAGGGCGGCTTCGTCCTGCGCCCCGGGGCCTCGCACCACGTGTTCGTCGGCGAGGAGACCGCCTCGGTCGCCCTGGGCGCCATGCTCGCGGCCCTCCCCGACCCGTCCCGGGTGCACGGGGTGATCCAGACGGCCACCGCGGCCGGGCGGCTGCCCGTGGAGCACGCCGGCCGGTTGCGGTGGCAGCTGCGCGGGGACCGGCCGGCCGCCGCGTCCCAGCAGCTCGCGGACGGCGTAAGGGCGCTGGAACTGCCCGACCCGGCGCGTGCGGTCGCCTATGTGGCGGGGGAGGCGCGGACCGTGCAGATGGTGCGGGACGTGCTGGTGCGGGAGCGGGGGTGGCCCCGCAGGTCGGTGGTGACGAAGCCGTTCTGGGCGCCCGGGAAGCGCGGCCTGGAGTAGGTGGGGGCGGCGGTCCCGGGCCGGGGCGGGGCCGGGGCGGTCCCGGGCCGGGGCGGCGGCGGTCCTGATCTGGGCGCTGTGCACGGGGCGCACCAAGCCGGTCGTCTGACCGGCCGGCCGCACGCTGTTGTCAGTGGTGCGCATCACACTGGAGACATGTGCCGCAGTATCAAGACGCTTCGACCGCCCGCCCTCCCCGAAGAGGCCACCGAGGAGGACATCCGCGCCGCCGCCCTGCAGTTCGTCCGCAAGGTGTCGGGCTTCCGGGCCCCGGCCGCGCACAACAGGGAGGTCTTCGACCGTGCCGTCGACGAGATCGCCGAGGCGACCGCCCGACTGCTGGACGGCCTGGAGATACGCGGTGGTGTCAGGGCGTCGTAGGGACCGAGGCGGCGGCGGCTGCCGCGGCGGCCGGGCGCCGCATGAGGAGCGCGGCGAAGGAGCCCGCGACGAACAGGGCGAGGACCGATATGGCCGTGCCCAGCCAGCTCGCGCCCAGCCACTGCGCGCCGAAGTAGCCGAGCCCCACGCTGTAACCGGCCCAGGCCAGGCCCGCGACGGCCGACCAGGGCAGGAATTCCTTCACCTTGCGGTGCGAGGCGCCCGCGCCCAGCGAGACGACCGAGCGCCCGGCCGGGGCGAAGCGCGCGATGACGACGAGGACGCCGCCGCCCCGGCTCAGGGCGGCGCCGAGGCGTTCCTGCGCGGAGGTGAGGCGCCGGGAGCGCGCTATGGCGCGGTCCAGCCGCTCGCCGCCGTGCCGGGCCAGCCGGTACGCGGCCAGGTCGCCGAGCACCGACGCGGTGGCCGCGCACAGGAGGAGGGCCAGGAGGGAGGGGACCTCGGTGACCTGACGGGCGGCGCCCGCCGCGTCGGCGGCGACACCGGTGGTGCCCGCGGCGGCGGCCGTGGCGGCGGTGATCACCAGCACGCCGCTGGGCAGGACGGGGAGGAAGACGTCGAGCAGCACCGAAAGGGCGACCGCAGCGTAGATCCATGGGCTGCCGGTCAGCGCACCCACACTCTCCAGCACCTTCTACTCCCCGATCGGTAACAACGCCGCGACGTCGCAGGGGAGCGGCAGGAGCGGCAGGGTCAGCTGTACAGCGTACGCCCGCCGTTCACCTGGAGATCCATATATATGCGTGATGTTGGGCACCCCGGTCGAGCGGCGCTCGAACGCGTACCGCCGGGGAGCGGTTTTCCCGGCGGTACGCGTGGGTTTCGGCGGGCCCGGTCGGCGGCGGGCCCCGGGGAGTGGGGAGCGGGTCAGACGGCGACCGGGGAGCTCTGTTCCGGCGCGGGGTCCTGGTCCCGCCGTTCGGGGGCGCGGGAGGTGAACAGCCGGTCCAGGGCGAAGGCTCCCGGGCCGGTGAAGACGAGCAGCAGGAACACCCAGCTGTAGACGGCGGAGGATTCACCGCCGTTCTGGAGGGGGAAGAGTCCCCCGGACTGGTGGACGCTGAAGTAGGCGTACGCCATGGAGCCGGAGGAGATCAGTGCGGCGACACGCGTGCCCAGGCCCAGGGCCACGAGGATGCCGCCGATGAGCTGGATCACCGCCGCGTACCAGTCGGGCCAGGTGCCGGCGGGTATGGAGCCACCGTCCCTGGCGCCGCCGAGCACACCGAAGATCGAGGCGGCACCGTGGCATGCGAAGAGCAGGCCGACGACGATACGGAAGAGCGCGAGGACGTAGGGCTGGGCCCGATGCAGGTGTGTGGACATGGGGGGGAGGGCTCCTTCGGTCTGGTGGGGACGTGAACCGACTGAGCGCAAAAGATTAGGGAGACCTCACCAATGCTTGCAAGTTCAACATTTTGTCGACTGACTGAAATTCGACGGGCGGACATGAGTCAGCGGGCAGGCCAATACCGCCGCGAACTGGGCGCCTTCTTTCCTTCGCTTGGCCTGAACCAATGACAGCGCAGTTTTCCGGCCACGCGGGGGAGAAGGCCGGTGGTTGGTGCCCCGACCATGGCAAGCCTTTTCTTTCGCCGGCGTACTGCTGGAGCCCCGGCGGAGTTCCGGCCCTTCCGGGCGCTGTTGAGCGGTGACCGGGCGGTCCCCCGGCGGCCGGTTCGCGCGGGCGCTTGTCATGGACAGCCACAGAAGGCCGAAAACACGTCGGTGGCCCCATCGGCCGGCCCGTCCTGCGGGCGCCGGCCGATGGGGCCACCGGACGAGGTTCAGCAGCCGCTGAGCGCGGACTGCGGGGCCGACTTCTCGGCCGAGCCGACGGTCGGCTTGCGGGAGTTGCGGCTACCGAACTCTCGGCCGAGCCAATGGTCGGCTTGCGGGAGTTGCGGCTATCCGGGCCTGGCCGACATGGTGGGCTGATCCGGGTCGAATCGCGCCCCCGGGTCGGCCACCCCCGTTTCGAAGGCCAGCACGACCGCCTGGGTGCGGTTGCCGACGCCCAGCTTGGCCAGCACGTTGCCCACATGGGTCTTCACCGTCTCCAGGCTCACCACCAGCCGGGCGGCGATCTCCTGGTTGGACAGCCCCCGTGCCATGAGCCGCAGCGTCTCGGTCTCGCGGCCGGTGAGCGCGGCGATCGGTGAGGCGTCCCGTCGTACGGGCCGGCCGACGGCCATCCGGCGGACCGCTTCGGGGAACAGCACGGAGTCACCGGCCGTCACCAGCCGGATGGCGTGCGCGATCTGCTGTGCGGGGGCCCGTTTACGGATGAACCCGCTGGCGCCCGCCCGCAGGGCGTCCCAGACGTGCTCGTCGTACTCGAACGTGGTGATCACCACGACCTTCGGCGGGTCGGGCAGCGCCCGCAGTCGCCGGGTGGCCTCGATCCCGTCCACCCGCGGCATGCGCACATCCATCAGCACCACATCCGGCCGCAGTCGGGTCACCGCGGCAACCACCTCGGCGCCGTCGGTGGCCTCGCCCACCACGTCCAGGTCGGGCTTGGCCGACAGCAATGTCCGCAGGCCGGTCCGCGTCAACTCGTCGTCGTCCACGATGAGGACGGTCACGGACGGGTCTGCGTCCGGGCCCGGTGCGTTGGAGGCGTTCATGACACCGACCGTAGCGGTATCCGGACCATGAGCCGCCAGCGTGCTTCCTCCGCGTCGCCGCCGTCGGTGTCCACGACCCCGGCGTGCGTCTCCCCCCGAAGCAGCCGCACCCGGTCCTCGATCCCCCGCACACCATGGCCCCCGGGCCGCTGTCGGCCGGGTGTCCCCGCACCGACCGGGTTGGTCAGCTCCACCTCCAGCCACCCGTCCCGCACCGTCGTCCGCAGCCGGATTCCGGCCTTCCCGCCGTGTCGCAGGGCATTGGTCAGCCCCTCCTGGACGACCCGGTACGCCTCCCGCGACACCGTGGCCGGCACCCGGGCCAGGTCGCCTCGGACCTCCACCGCCAGCTCCGCGCCCGTTCCGCGGACCCCCTCCACCAGCGGGCCCAGGTCCGCGAGGGTCGACCGGGGCGAGGTGGACGGCCGTTCCTCCCGCAGCATTTCGAGAACATGGTCGAGATCGTCCATGGCGGCCCGCGAGGTCTCCTCGATGCTGTTCAGGGCGCGTCTGGCCCCGGCCGGGTCGGTGGACATCAGCTCCGCCGCCACGGCCGCCTGGATCGTGGACGCCGTCAAGGTGTGGCCTATCGAGTCGTGCAACTCCTGAGCCAGCCGGTTCCGTTGCGCCAGCAGGTTCATCTGCGCCTCGGCGGCGGCCAGCCGCTCGCCGGGCCGGTGGCCGAGGAACACCGGCGCGAGCGGCCGGAGTACGGCCGCGCCGCCGAGAGTGACCGCGACCGCCAGCGCCAGACACCCCACGGCCGGCAGCAACGCCCATGCTCCCCGCCATCCCTCCCCGATTCGCAGGGACAGCCCGAACACGGCCATGCGCTCCTCACCGCCCAGCCAGACCGAGGGAAACGCAACGACTCCGAACGCGGCCGAGCACGAGATCGCCGTCACCACCCCGCCGAGCGCCATGTGCGGCACCAGCCACACCGACGTGCGCAGCCGGTTGACCCAGTGCCGCCCCATCGTGTCCACCGGCGCGGGCAGAGCGGCCCCCAGCAGCCCGTTGGCCAGCCGCACGCTCGCGCGCCTGGCCGTCAGAGGAGCGCCCATGGCCACGGTCACCACGGCGAACGCGAGCACGAAGCCCAGCACACGGAGCCCCGCCGGCCACCTCGGCGGTGCGAACAGCACCGCCACCGTCAGCGGCGGAAGGCTCATGGCCGCGCCCAGGGCCGCGTAAACCCAGTCCCGGAAGATAGACCCGCGCGAAGGCGGGCGAATTGATTTGCGCACGGTCGGACCGTACCTCCGCGCCTCGCCCGGTCGCCTCCCCCGAAAGAGCCAGAACGCATCCCTGCAACGAGGGAAAAGTAATTCACTCATGGTGGGGATACGCATCCTGTTGCCGGATGCAAGGGTTGGGAACCGTAATCCCCACGTGGGCACCGCAGTTGCAGAAGTCGAAAGGCGAACACGTTTGTGCTCTCCAACAACTCGAAACCTGTCGCCCGTAAAGGCGTGACGGCCTTCCTCATCATCTCCTTCGCCGGGACGTGGCTGTGGCTGTTGTTCGCGCGAGCGGTCCTGGGCCTGTCCCCGTTGAACCCACTCCTGCAACTCCCCAGCTTCTGTATGCCCGGCATTGCCGCGGTGGCCGTCCGCCGCTGGATCACAAAGGAGGGGTTCGCCGACGCCGGACTAAAACTCCGCCTCAAGGGTGCCTGGCGCTATTACGTCACAGCCTTGCTGGGGCCGCCGCTCATCGTGGCGGCCACCCTCGCTCTTGCCGCGGCGACAGGCCTCTGGGACCCGGACATGTCCGGCCCGGGAGGGATACCCGGAACGAAAGAACTGGCCTCCGTTTTCGGCCTCATGGTTGTGGCCCTGATCCTCAGCCCTCTCTACGCGGGCGAGGAATTCGGCTGGACCAGCTATCTCAGGCCGCGCCTTTTCGGCGGCCGCACGGTGCCGTCCGTCATCGCCACGGGTCTCATCTGGGCGGTGTGGCACTTTCCACTGGCCTTCATCGGCTACGTCGAATTCACGAACGTGGTGATCGGCCTGGCGGTATGGACACTTTCATTCCAGCTCCAGGAAATCATGCTCATGTGGCTGTACCAGCGCAGCGGCAGCGTCTGGGTCGCGAGCCTGGCCCACGCGGGGAACAACATGGTCCTCTTCCTGATCCTCGGTGAAGTGCTGGACGAAACGGACGGCTTGGGAGCAGCCACCCCCATGCTGCTCGCCCTCGTCCCCATGGCCGCCATCTGCCTGTGCATCGTCGGCGGCCGAAAGCTGACACGTGAACGCCGGATCATTCCGGACCCGATGCCCGCGGGGCACGGCGGCGGAACGGACTGAGGGCAATCGCGGACGCGCGCCACCGGTACTCGCCACCGCCGAGCTCGCCGAGCCGCGGGGCCTGGCGCCCGAGGACCGACGGAGTGTGACGAGACATCTCGATCGGACATGTCTCGTGCGCGGCTGTCTCGCGTTCCCGGACCCGGCCGGCGAGGAGGGGGCACCGGTCGGGTCCGGGGGTGATGAGCAGCCGCAGTGGTCCGGGCGGCTTGGGCGGTCTCGTCTGCTTACCGGATGCGGTAGCCGTGGCTCCTCCTCGGCCGCTCAGTGACTTCTCTCGCCGCCGTGCCAGGGGTAAGCCCGGTCGCGGTGGGCTCGGAGGGTGCGGAGGGCTCGGAGGGTCGAGCCTGGGCCGGTCGGGCTCAGCAGGTGGCCAGCATGTCCTTCAGGGCGGCCTTCTCCTCCGTGGTGACCGTCAGCTTGTAGTGGTGCTTCACTTCGATCCAGTCCGTCGAGTACTGGCACCAGTACGACTTCAGTGGCGGACGCCACTTGTCCGGTGCCTTGTCGCTCTTCGACTGGTTCACGTTGTCCGTAACCGCGAACAGTTGGGGGTTCGTCAGGTCGTTGGCGAACGCCTGACGTTCCGCGTTCGTCCATTTCTTCGCTCCGCTGACCCAGGAATTTCCGAGCGGCACCATGTGGTCGATGTCGACATCGGACGGGTCCGTCCACGTCGCACCGTCGTACGGACTCTTCCAGGTGCCGCTGGTCGGGTAGCAGTCGCTGCCCGTCTTGACGTCCTTGCCGTCGCGTTTGAGGACGGCTTCCCGCGTGTTGCAGCTGTCGCCCTGATCGATCCAGTGGGGGTACTTGTCGCGGCTGTAACCGTCCATCGATCCGCGAGCCGCCACGGTCAGTTCGTCCAGTTGCTCACCCGGACCGGCGGCCGCCTCCACCGCTGAAATGGAGTCCGCGGGCGGCTGCTTGTCGTCGGTGGAGCTGGTGGCCGAACTGCTGCATGCGACCAGCGCCGAGAGGGCGACGGCGGCCGTGGGAAGTACACGCTTCATTTCTTGTCTTCCTCCGAATGGTCGTTCAGGGGAGTCGCGCGCCGCCATGTCACCGGTATGTCGGTGACGGAGCTGTCGGCGGACAGGCCCGACTACGCCGTCGCAGGTGCAGACAGCACGTGGTCGATGTCCAGATCGGATGCGGCGGTCCAGGTGGCGCTGTCGTACTCCGAGTGCCGACTGCCGCTGACCGCGGCGCGGCTGGAGTCCTGCGGCTTGCCCCTGCCGTAACCGCTGGGCGGGCCCTCGGCGTTGACGTTCGGCCGGCTCAGATGCGTGCGGGCGGCGGATACGGCGAGTACGGCTGTGCGACGCGCGTAGACACCTGGCATGCGAACTCCCTTGATGTGGGGGGATGGTGGACGGGCTGTCCGGGGCGGCCCGGCCATCGTGAGGGCGCCCGGTTTCCGTGGGGTGGGCGCCAGGTAACAGCGTGGCGGCATGGGCACGTCACATCAAGGGGTCCGGAGGTGAGGCCGGTCGTACGGGGGGCGTGCGCAGCCGTGTGCGCGGGCGCAGAGAGCCGAGAGGGCGCCAGTTCCGGGGCGCGGTAAGGGTTCCGGCCTGCGCGGGAGCACATGCGTACGGCCCCCACCCGGTGCGGGTGGGGGCCGTACGGCCGTTCGTGGTGCGGGTGTGCGGTGGGGCGTCAGCCGCCCCGGCGGGTGGTTACCGCGCGTCGATGTGCAGGGTGATCGCGCCGTCGGCCGCCGCTTCCACCCGGAGGTGGGTCAGGTCCTCGACGTGTGCGTCGGGGGAGAGGGCCGACGCGCGCGGGCCGACGCCGACGACGCGCATGCCGGCCGCCCGGCCCGCCGCGATGCCCGCCTCGGAGTCCTCGAAGACGATGCAGTCCGCCGGTGCGAAGCCGAGTCCGGCCGCGCCCTTGAGGAAGCCCTCCGGGTCCGGCTTGCTGGCGCCGACGCCCTCGGCGGTGACGCGGAAGTCGGGCATCCGCAGTCCGGCCGCGGTCATCCGGGCCGTCGCCAGCTTCAGGTCGGCCGAGGTGACCAGGGCGTGCGGGAGGGCGGCGATGGCGTCCATGAAGGCGGGGGCGCCGCCGATCGGGACCACGCCGTCGGTGTCGGCGGTCTCCTCGGCGAGCATCACCCGGTTGTCCGCGTAGTTCTGCTCCATCGGGCGCTCGGGCAGCAGGACCGCCATCGTGGCGTACCCCTGGCGGCCGTGGACCACCTTCAGCGCCTCCTCCGGGTCCAGGCCGTGCCGCAGCGCCCAGCGCCGCCAGCAGCGTTCCACGACGGCGTCGGAGTTCACCAGGGTGCCGTCCATGTCGAGCAGGAGGGCGCGGGCGGTGAGGGCGGTGGCCGGCATGGGCGGGCTCCAGAACGGGGAAGCGAACGCCGCCGGGGAGAGCGGCGCGGGAAGAGATCAAGCGGCCCCCGCCCGCCGGTCAGGGTGTGCGCGCGGAGGCCACTTTGTTCCTCCACGATACAAAAACCGGCCCATGAAAGCGAATCACCCCGGCGCCCGGAGTGTGCAGGTCCGGATGTCGGGAGCATTCGCGCAGGTCAGCGCGTGGTCGACATGGGTCAGCGGCGACCACGCCCTGTCGTGACCGCCTCAAGCCTGCGCCGGGTGCTCGGGCCGTAGACCCCTTCCGGGTCGCCCGTGATGTTCCACCAGGTCTGGAGATCGCGTACGGCCTGCTCCACCCGGTCCGAGTAGTCGGAGTCGACCGCGGCGTTGTACACCCAGACCTCCCGGAGGCGGTTCTGCAGCTCGGCCACCTCCGGGCCGTGGTCGCCGCGCCGCAGCGTCGAGGAGTCGCCCGGCGACTCGGGGGGCGGGGCCACGCCCTGCGGCGGACCGCTGCTCTCCGCCGTGGCCACCGGGGACGAGGGGGCGCCCGCGCCCGACGCCGATGCGGAGGCCGTGGCGGAGGGGGGCGTGGAGGCGGTCGCCGAGGGGGACGCGGACACCGAGGCGGAGGCGGACGCGGAAGCGGAGGGGGAGAACGAGCGGGACGGCGTGGCGGAGGCGGAGGACGTCGTGGACGGCGAGGGCTCGGGGCTCTCCTCGGGGAGGCTGGTCACCGTCGAGGGCAGGGCCTGGTCGAGGTCGACCTCCCCCTTGTCGTCCCCGTTGAACAGCCCGCCGATGAAGGCCGCCGTGCCGACCACCGTGACCACGGCCGCCCCCGCGACCAGGGCGGCGAACGGCTTGCGGCGGCGCGGCGACACGGGGTCCCGGCCGGTGAGGAGGAGCGCGGTGGGCGAGGCGTCGGCCGGGTCCTTCGCGTCCGGCACGGGGCCCGCCGGGTTCAGGAGGAGCGGCATCGTGGTGGCGGCGTCGCCCTCGGGTCCGGGTCCGGGCCCGGGTTCGTAGCCCTGCGGGCCGTGCGGGCCGTCCGGTGCGGGAGGCGTGGGCGCCGCCGCGGTGTCGTCGCCCAGGGTCACGTACGGGCGGATGCGCAGCGGGTCGAAGTCCTCCGCCGCAGCCATCTCCGCCGACCGGCCGGCGTGGTGCGCCTCGGTGATGCGCTGCTGTTCGGCGGCCCGCTCCCGGTCGGTGGCGTACCGCGGCGCGCGGTTCGCGCAGGCGCAGCCCGGACCGGTGCCCGATCTGCTGTCCGTACCGCACTCCGGGCATATATGTCCGGCCATGGTCGGTCCCCTCCCCTTGAACTGGTTGCGATTATGCAGCCCGCCGCTGAGAAGCCCAATCATGTGGCCCCTCGGCAGGCCATAACGGGACAGAGCAGACAGGATGGGGGTGTAGCGGATCATCCGAGGAGATGTTTCATGGCCCAGCAGCTGAGCCCGACGGCCCAGGCCCCCGGCGGGGGCCGCTCCACACGGTCGGTCCTGGTGGCGATCGGCGCACTGCTTCTCGGCATGCTGCTCGCCGCGCTCGACCAGACCATCGTCTCCACCGCGCTGCCCACCATCGTCAGCGACCTCGGCGGGCTCGAACACCTGTCGTGGGTGGTGACGGCCTATCTGCTGGCCTCCACCGCCGCGACCCCGCTCTGGGGCAAGCTCGGCGACCAGTACGGGCGCAAAAGGCTGTTCCAGATCGCGATCGTCATCTTCCTGATCGGTTCCGCGCTCTGCGGCGTCGCCCAGAACATGCCGCAGCTGATCGGCTTCCGCGCCCTCCAGGGGCTCGGTGGTGGCGGTCTGATGGTGTTGTCCATGGCGATCGTCGGTGACATCGTCCCGCCGCGCGAACGTGGCAAGTACCAGGGCCTCTTCGGTGCCGTGTTCGGCGCGACGAGCGTCCTCGGCCCGCTGCTCGGCGGCTTCTTCACCCAGCACCTCAGCTGGCGCTGGGTCTTCTACATCAACCTCCCCATCGGGGTCGTCGCCCTCGTCGTGATCGCCGCCGTGCTGCACATCCCGGTCCGCCGGACGAAGCACACCATCGACTACCTGGGCACCTTCCTCATCGCCTCGGTCGCCACCTGCCTGGTCCTCGTCGCCTCACTCGGCGGCACCACCTGGCCCTGGGGCTCGGGGCAGCTCATCGGCCTCGCGGTGCTGGCGGTGCTGCTCCTGCTCGCCTTCGTGTACGTGGAGCGGCGCGCCGTCGAACCCGTCCTGCCGCTGAAGCTGTTCCGGATCAGGACCTTCACCCTCGTCGCGGTGATCAGCTTCGTCATCGGCTTCGCGATGTTCGGCGCGATGACCTATCTGCCGACCTTCCTCCAGGTGGTCCACGGCATCACCCCGACGATGTCCGGTGTCCACATGCTGCCCATGGTGTTCGGGCTGCTCATCACCTCGACGGCGTCCGGGCAGATCGTCAGCCGGACCGGCCGCTGGAAGGTGTTCCCGATCGCCGGCACCGGCATCACCGCCATCGGCCTGCTGCTCCTGCACCGGCTCACGGTGTCCAGCGGCACCTGGGAGATGAGCGCCTACTTCTTCGTCTTCGGCGCCGGGCTCGGCCTGGTGATGCAGGTCCTCATCCTGGTCGTGCAGAACGCCGTCTCCTACCAGGACCTCGGCGTGGCGACCTCGGGGGCGACGTTCTTCCGGTCCATCGGCGCCTCGTTCGGCGTAGCGATCTTCGGCACCATCTTCACCAACCGGCTCACCTCCGAACTCGGCGCGGCGCTCGCCGGCCGGTCGCTGCCGCCCGGTGCCGACGCGAAGGGCCTGGCCGCCGACCCGCGCGCCATCGGCCAGCTGCCGCCCGCCGTACGGGGGCCCGTGCTCCAGGCGTACTCGACGTCGATCACCGACGTGTTCCTGTACGCGGCGCCCGTCGTCGTGGTCGCCTTCCTCTTCGCCTGGTTCCTCAAGGAGGACAAGCTGCGCGGTTCGGTGACGGCGCCCGATACCAGCGAGACCCTGGCGCCGAACCCGGTCGAGCGGTCCTCGTACGACGAGTGCGCGCGGGCCCTGTCCGTCCTGGCCACCCGGGAGGGGCGGCGCGAGGTCTACGTCAAGATCACCGAGAAGGCGGGCTTCGACCTGCTTCCGGCCGCCGGCTGGCTACTGCTGCGCATCAAACGGCACGGCACCGTCGAGCCCGCCCGGCTCGCCGAGGTGGCCCCCGTACCGCTGCAGGTGATCAACGAGGCGGCCCGGCAGCTGGAAGGGCGCGGCCTCGTCCGGCGGGTCGGGGTGCAGATGGTGCTGACCGAGCCGGGCGCGGAAGCCGTGGTGAAGCTCGCGCAGGCCCGCGAGGACTCGCTGGCCGAGCTGCTGGGCGACTGGTGGGGGCCGGACCGGCCGACCGACCTGGTCGCGCTGGTCTCCGAGCTGACGGCGGAGACGAGCGGTTCGAGCAAGGAGCGCCCGCACAGCCCGGAGCCGAAGCGCGACCACGCGGCCCGCCACCCGCGCCGGGCGGAGTGACGGGGCGTTACGCCGCCCCCAGCTCCTTCGCGAACCAGCGCTCGGCGTACGGGGAGCGGTGGTGGAAGGCCGGGACCTCGCGGTAGCCGTGCTTCGCGTACAGGCCGCGCGCCTCGACCAGGTCGTGACGGGTGTCCAGGCGCAGCAGGCTCAGGCCCAGGGCCCGCGCCCGGGACTCGACCGCCGCGAGCAGCAGCCCGCCGCCGCCCGTGCCCCGGAGCTCCGGGCGTACGAACACCCGGGTCAGCTCCGCGACCTCCGCTTCCACGAGGACCAGCCCCGCGCAGGCGGCCGCCCGGCCCCCGAAGCGGCCGACGACGAAGTCACCGGTCGGGGCCGTGAGCAGCTCGGCGCCGTCGTCGGTGAGCCCGTCCTCGATCTCCTCGGCCGTCGCCGGACGCCCCCAGTAGCGGCCGGCCACCTCGGCGTAGTAGTCCCGCCGCAGCCGGGCGGCGTCCGCGGAGTCGAAGGGTTCGGGCGTCACGGTCCAGGTCATTGGGCCATTCTGGCTACCGCACACGTGTGTGAACCAAGCGATTTTTGAGGGGGCGGCGCGGTGGCGCAGGAGAACGGGGCCGGGGCGGTCCAGCGGCTGGGCGAGCGGTGGATACGGGAGCTGGCGCGGCCGGGCGGCGGGAGCTTCGTCTGCTCGCCCGCCGGGCTGTGGCTGGCCCTGGCGGCGCTCGCGGCGGGGGCGCGCAAGGAGACCGCCGACGAGCTGCGGGCCGTACTCGGGGTGGCCGAGTGGGAGGCGGCCCGGGCCGCGACGGCCGCGGCGCGCGAGCTGGCGGCCACGGACGGGCTGGGGGTGGCGACGCGGGTGTGGACCCGGACGCCCGTGTACCGGGAGTGCCGGGAGGCGCTGCCGGACATCGGCTTCGGCCCCGTGGACCCCGACGGGATCGACGCGTGGGTGCGGGAGGCGACCGGCGGGCTCATCGAGCGGCTGCCGCTGGCCGTCGACGACGACATGCTGCTGGTGCTCGTCAACGTCCTGGCGCTCACGGCGTGCTGGGAGGAGCCGTTCGACCCCGCGGAGACCCGGGAGCGGCCGTTCACCGACGCGGCCGGGGTCGGCCGCGACGTACCGACCATGCACGGGACGCCCGCGCCGTGGGACGTCTGGATGGTCCGGGGCGCGTTCGTGGTCGAGCTGCGCTGCCGTACGGGTCGGGACGGGCGGACCCCGGCCCGGGTCCGGCTGGTGCTGGGGAGGCCCGGCGAGGGGGCGGCGGACGTGCTGCCCGCGGCCTGGGCCCCGGCGGCGGCGCGGGTCTCGCTGGACGCGGACGCCGTGACCGTCGCGGTTCCGCGCCTCACCCTTCGTACGCGCATCCTGGCCACCGCCCACTTGCAGGCGCTTGGGATTCGCCTCTCCACGACCCCCGCCGCCGACTTCTCCGGGCTCTCGCCGACCCCGCTCATGCTCTCCCAGGTGGTGCAGGAGGCCGTGGTGAAGGTGGCGGAGGAGGGCGTGGAGGCCGCGGCCGTGACGGTGCTGCCCGCCCCGGCCGGGGCGGCGCCCGCACCGCCCCGCCGCGTCCTGCACCTCGCCTTCGACCGCCCCTTCGGCATCGTCGTCCTGGACGGCGGCGGAGAGGTCCCGCTCTTCACGGCCTGGCAGGCGGACATCCCGGCCGAGGAGTGAGGACGGGCGGGGGAGCCCGCCCCCGGGCCTCGGCCCCGGGCCCCCGGGCCCGGGCCCCCGGGCCCGGGCCCCCGCCTCCGCGCTCACCGCATCCACCTGGTCCGCGTACGCGACCTCCGGGGGCCGCCCCGCCGATCGCGCCGCGCGGTTCCATGCGGTGGTCCGCCAGCACGTACGGGCCCAGCGACTGCGGGGCGGCGGCGAGCCCGGACAGGCGCATCGGGTAGACCGGCCGGTCACTGGCGAACATCAGGGCCGGTGAGAGCGCACGCGCCGCCCCTCCGCGCCCACTACTCCCCGCCCCGCGTTCTCCCCCCGCGCGCCGCATGCCCCGTTCCTCCCGTCGTCGCTGGTCACGGGCTCAGACGAGAGCGGGCCCCGCCGGCCCGTACGGGACGGCAGGGCGGGCAGGCTTTCGGGCAAAGCAGGATGACAGTCAGGCGAAGAGCGGGTTGATTGGGTCTACCTCATAGCGCAATGCGAAGGTTTCACACATGCCGGACAACTGGCCGGCGACAGTTCTTGGGAGGGTCGGCGCAGGGTGGCGAACGCGGAGCACAGTGGGAGCGGAAGCACGACGGCGGGAGCGAGGACCGGAACGGCACGGGCGGTGCTCTGGCTGGTCGTCGCCGCGCTGGCCGTCCGGCAGATGGCGGTGGTGCTGCGGCAGCCGCCGGGCGAACGGCTCACCGATCTGGAGACCTGGATCGGTGACAACGGTGTGCTCCATGTGACCGGCTCGCTCTACGACACCGACCGGTTCACCGGCACCCCCTTCGCCGGACTGGTCCTGAAGCCACTGACCCGCACCGCCGAGCAGAGCCTCGGCGTGGCCTGGACCTTCGGCTCGCTGCTCCTCGTCGCGGCCCTCGGCGTCGTCGCGGCCCGCGCCCTGCCGGGGCCCGTCGGGCGGCGCACGGCCCTGTTCGCCGCGCCCGTCGCGATCAGCCTGCTCATGCTCTCGCTGCCGGTGCGCAACGCCCTCCACCTCGGCCAGGTCAGCATCCTGCCCGTCCTCCTGGTCCTCGTCGGCCTCTTCGTCGTCCGGGGAGAACGCAAGGCCGGCGTCCTCATCGGGGTGGCCGCCGCTCTCCAGCCGACCGTGCTGCTGTTCGCCGCGCTGCTCTGGCTGACCGGCAGACGCCGGGCGGCCCTGACCGGCGGCGCCGCGTTCGCCGCCTGCACGGCCCTGGCCTGGGTCGCGATGCCGCACGACTCGTGGACGTACTGGGTGCACCACGTCGCCGGGTCCGGCCTCGGCGACCAGGCGGACAGCCTCGCCAACCAGTCCCTGCACGGCGCGCTGCTGCGCCTCGGCCTGGAGGGGCCGCCGGAGATCGTGCTCTTCCTGGTGCTGGCCGCCGCCGTCTGCTTCGTGGGCCTGCGCCGCGCCGTGCGGTACGCGCGCGACGGGCAGCTGCTGCTCGCGGTGGCCGTGACCGGCTGCGTGGCCGTCGCCGTGTCGCCGACCGCCTGGCAGCACCAGCTGCTGTGGGTGCTGTTCGCCGTGGTCGGCCGGGCCGGCCGACGGGCGTCGGACCGGCTGGTGTGGCCGGCCGTCGTGGTCCTCGTGACCACGTTGCCGGGCACGATGCTGCTGCCGAACGTCGGGGCGGTGTTCCCGGTACGCGACAACGTGCTGCTGATCGCCGCGCTCGGGGCCGCCTGCGCCGCCCCGTTCCTGCCGCGCACCTCCCCGTACTGGCAGCGGCCCGTGCCCACCGACTACGCGGTGCCGGTTCCGGCGCGCTGGAGCCGGGTGCCGCTGCTGCCGCTGTGGCGGCGGGTGCTCAGCCGGCCCAACCTGCTGCTGGAACTCCTGCTGATCCGGGTCGTCTACTCGGCGTACGCGCACGTCAGGCTGGCCGCGACGGCGGGGCGGGCCACCGCCGAGCGGCACGGCCGGCAGATCCACTCGATCGAGCAGTGGCTGCACATCGACGTCGAGCACCGGGTCAACCACGCGGTCGCCGGTGTCGGCCGGCTGCGGGACTTCTTCGACTACTACTACTCGACGTTCCACTTCATCGTGCCGCTGGCGATCCTCGCCGTGCTCTACGTACGCCGCCCCGCCGACTACCGCTGGGCGCGCAGCACCCTCGGCTTCGCCACGCTCCTGGCCCTGGTCGGCTTCTGGCTCTACCCGCTGGCCCCGCCGAGGCTGATGCCCGGGCTCGGGTTCATCGACACGGTGCACGGGGTCCAGGACTTCGCCAAGCCGGACTACGGGGCGCTGACGGCGATGACCAACCAGTACGCGGCGATGCCGTCGCTGCACTTCGGCTGGTCCCTGTGGTGCGGGGTGGTCATCGTGATGCTCGCCCCGAAGGTGTGGATGAAGGTGCTCGGGGTGCTGCATCCGCTGTTCACGGTCTCCGCGATCGTCGCGACCGCCAATCACTGGGTGCTGGACGCGGTGGGCGGGGCGACGGTCGTCGCGCTCGGCTTCCTCATCGCGTACGTGCTCGCCGGGCCGCGCAGGCTGCGGGCGTCGGAGAAGGAGCCGGAGGCGGGGGCGCCGGAAGAACCGGGGGCGGACGGCGGGGCGTTGCGGGGGAAGGCGGCCCGGGTGCCCGGCCCGGCACCGGCTCCCGCCGCCGAGGCGGACGGCGAGGCGGTGGCGGGCAAACCGTAGCCGTCGGCGTACGGACACGACCGAAGGGGTGCGGAGACGTGAAAACGTCTCCGCACCCCTTCGGCCTGTGGATCGTCGCCCCTCCAGCATCCGTCCGCCGCACCCGCCCCGCCACCCGAACGGCTCACGGCCCCAGCGCCCGGGTGGCCACGGAAGGCGTGACCGCCGACACCAGGGTGGACACCACGATCGCCCGCCGCGATTCTCGAACCTCTGTCCGATATGTGCACGGGGGTGGGAGGGTCATGGGGGGATCATGGCGTCCTCAGCCGGCCGACGTGGTCACCTGGAGCTGCTTGATGCCGTTGAGCCAGGCCGAGCGGAGCCGTCGCGGCTCGCCGGCCGGCCGCAGGCCGGGGAGCACGTCCGCGATCGCGTTGAAGATCAGGTCGATCTCCATCACGGCCAGGGACTTGCCCAGGCAGAAGTGCGGGCCGCCGCCGCCGAAGCCGAGGTGCGGGTTGGGGTCGCGGGTGATGTCGAAGTCCTCCGGCCGCTCGAAGACCTCGGGGTCGTTGTTGGCCGAGGAGTAGAACAGGCCGACCCGGTCGCCCTTCCTGATCCGCTGCCCGCCCAGCTCGGTGTCCTGGGTCGCGGTCCGCTGGAAGGAGACCACCGGGGTCGCCCAGCGGACGATCTCCTCGGCGGTCGTCCCCGGCCGCTCGCGCTTGTAGAGCTCCCACTGCTCGGGGTGGGTGAGGAAGGCGTGCATGCCGTGGCTGATCGCGTTGCGCGTGGTCTCGTTGCCGGCCACCGCGAGCAGGATCACGAAGAAGCCGAACTCGTCGGAGGAGAGGTTGCCCTCGCCCTCGGCGGCGACGAGCTGCGAGACGATGTCCTTGGCCGGGCACTCCTTGCGCGCCGCCGCCAGGTTCATCGAGTACGAGACGATCTCCATGGCCGCCTCGGTGCCGACCTCCTCGGTGATCGCGTACTCCGGATCGTCGTACGCGGCCATCTTGTTCGACCAGTCGAAGATCTTGGCCCGGTCCTCCTGCGGTACGCCGATCAGCTCCGCGATGGCCTGGAGCGGCAGTTCGACGGCGATGTTGGTGACGAAGTCGAACGAGCCGTCCTCGCCGGCCGCGGCGAGCGCCGTCTCCACGATCGAGCGCGCCCGGGTCCGCAGCGCCTGCTCCAGGGAGCGCACGGCGCGGGGGGTGAAGCCGCGCTGGACGATCTGGCGGACCCGGGTGTGCTCGGGCGGGTCCATGTTCAGCATGATCAGCTTCTGGACGTCGATCTGGTCCCGGCTGATCGACTCGTTGAAGCGGATGACCGCGGTGTTGAGGTGCGAGGAGAACAACTCCGGGTGCGTCGATACGTACTTGACGTCCGCGTGCCGGGTGACGGCCCAGTAGCCGTCGTCCTGGAAGCCGGAGATGCCGGTGGGCTGGCTGCACCACCAGACCGGCGCGGTCTCCCGCATCCGGGCGAACTCCGGGTGCGGCACCCGGGATTGGAGCAGGTCGGGGTCGGTGAAGTCGAACCCTTCGGGCAGATGGGGGCAGGGCATCGGCAGCTCCAGGTCGAAGACTCCGGGTCGGTCCGAGAGCCGCCGCACGGCATCTGACGACACCACAGCTGACGACCCATCAGAAGATGCCCGAAAGGTAGTAACGAGTTCTACAACTCACAAGGGGCACGCCCCGATCTGTTGCGCGCCGCGCCTGTGCCAATGGCCGATTCCTGTCGGTTGTGGGGCATCTTGTGCGGCCGCCGTGGGTGCACGACCCTTGCGTACCGGGGGTAAGCCTCATAAGACTGCTTGCAGAACTAGAACGTGTACTAGTTCCTTCCGCGGGGCGCCGGGACGCCTCTGCGGGAGCGCGAGGAGAGGACGAGCTCATGGCCGCGGAACCCGTCATCGTCGAAGCCGTACGCACTCCCATCGGCAAGCGTGGAGGCGCGCTCGCCAATCTGCACCCCGCCTACCTGCTGGGCGAGACCTACCGTGAACTTCTCGGCCGGACCGGCATCCACGCCGACTGCGTCGAACAGATCGTCGGCGGCACCGTCACCCACGCCGGCGAGCAGTCCATGAACCCCGCACGCAACGCCTGGCTCACCGTCGGACTTCCCTACGAGACGGCCGCGACCACCGTCGACTGCCAGTGCGGTTCCTCGCAGCAGGCCTCGCACATGGTGGCCAACATGATCGCGGCCGGTGTGATCGACGTCGGCATCAGCTGCGGCGTCGAGGCCATGTCGCGGGTGCCGCTGGGCAGCGGCTCCAAGCACGGACCCGGCAAGCCCTGGCCCGACGAGTGGAACGTCGACCTGCCCAACCAGTTCGAGGCCGCCGAACGCATCGCCCGCAGGCGCGGCCTCACCCGCGAACGCGTCGACGCGCTCGGCCTGCGCTCCCAGCGACAGGCGGCCGCCGCCTGGGCCGAGGAGCGGTTCAAACGGGAGACGTACGCCGTCCAAGTGCCGACCACCGAGGAGGAACAGGCCGCGGGGCAGGGCATGTGGCGGCTCGTCGACCACGACGAGGGGCTGCGCGACACCACGATGGAGGGGCTCGCCGGCCTCAAACCGGTGATGCCCACCGCCGTGCACACCGCCGGCAACTCCTCCCAGATATCGGACGGCGCCTGCGCGATCATGTGGTCCTCCAAGCGGATGGCCCGCGCCCTCGGGCTCAGGCCGCGGGCCCGGATCGTGGCCCAGGCGCTCGTCGGCTCCGACCCGCACTTCCACCTCGACGGACCCGTCGACGCCACCCGCGCGGTGCTCGGCAAGGCGGGGATGTCGCTCAAGGACATCGACCTGGTGGAGATCAACGAGGCGTTCGCGTCCGTGGTGCTGAGCTGGGCCCAGGTCTTCGAGGACGACCTCGACGGCCTCGCGAAGGTCAACGTCAACGGCGGCGCCATCGCGCTGGGCCACCCGGTCGGCGCCACCGGGGCCCGGCTGATCACCACCGCCCTGCACGAACTGGAGCGCTCCGACAAGGAGTTCGCCCTGATCACCATGTGCGCGGGCGGCGCGCTGGCCACCGGCACGATCATCCAGCGGCTCTAGTCCCCCGACCAGGGATGAGCCCCCGGCCGTAGGCGGCATCCGCGTGCGCCCCCGGCCGGGGGCGCACGCGGATGCCGGCGCGAACCGGCCACGGGGGGCGCGCTCCGGGTACGCCGAAGCCCCGGCCGCGGCGCGGTCGGGGCTTCGGTGCTCACTGGCTGACGGGAGTCGGCTCAGTACCAGCTGTTGGCCTGCCAGAAGGACCAGGCGGCACAGGGGCTGCCGTAGCGGGAGTTCATGTAGTCCATGCCCCACTTGATCTGGGTGCCGGGGTTGGTCTTCCAGTCGGAACCGGCGGACGCCATCTTCGAGCCGGGCAGCGCCTGGACCAGGCCGTAGGCACCGGAGGAGGCGTTGGTCGCGCTCGGGTTCCAGCCGCTCTCGTGGCTGACGATGTTGCTGAAGCACTGGAACTGGGCGTCGTCACCGATCATCTGCTTCGCCGTGGCCTGGGCACTCGCGGTGGCGGACGTCGGCGCGGCGGACGGGGCCGCCATGGCCGGGGAGACACCCAGGCCCAGGCCGGTGGCGCCCAGCAGTACGGCGGCGCCGGCGACGACGGTCTTGCGACGGGCGGTGCGGGGCTGGGCGAGGAGGTTACGGGCGAACGACACAGGGAACCTAACGGTCGGGTACGGGGGAGTCGCGGGCTCGGTCCGAATCCTGCGTGGACCGGCGCTCGTTGACCGCGATCCGTGCGATGGACCCTGCGGTGCTCGGCGACGGGTTCCAGTCTTAGCGGCGCCGATCAGCCGTGGCAACGACCCCCGATACGACCCCGCCTCGCACCCAGGGCCGAAGGTCCCGAACCGTCCCAAAACGCGTCATAGCAGGTCGGAGGGGTTGGAGCGGGGGGCCGCGGGCCGCCCGTGCGGCTCCTATTCCGCTTCGTAGGGGACCAAAGACCTGTGGGTGCCCTCACTCCCCACGGGCGTCGAATGTGACCTGGGCCTCGAAGGCGGCCCGCCTGGTGGCCCTCCGCAGCGCCTTCAGCAGCGGCGCCCCGACCGTCAGCGTCAGCACGACGGTGAGCACGGCCCGGCCCAGGTCCCAGCCGAGCGACGTCGTCGCGCAGTACACGAGGAACCGCACCAGGTTCTCGCCCAGCGGGTCGCCGGGGTGGAAGGAGATGCCGGAGGCGAGGCCCGGCACGATCGTCCACCCGTACAGGTTCATGACCGTCCCGTACGCGAACGACGCCACCGCCCCGTACGCCGCGAGCATCAGCAGCTCGCCGCGCCCGCGCAGCCGGTCCGGGCCCGGCAGCAGGCCCGCGCCCATCGCGAACCAGCTCATCGACAGCATCTGGAACGGCATCCACGGCCCCACCCCGCCGGTCAGCAGCGCGGAGGCGAACATCGTCACGGAACCGAGCACGAAGCCGAAGCCCGGCCCGAGCACCCGGCCGCTCAGCACCATCAGGAAGAACATCGGCTCCAGCCCCGCCGTACCCGCCCCCAGCGGGCGCAGCGCGGCCCCGACCGCCGCCAGCACCCCGAGCATCGCCACCGCCTTCGCGTCGAGCCCGGCGTCCGCGATCATCGCGACCACCACCCCGACCAGCAGCGGCAGCAGCGCGGCGAACAGCCACGGCGCGTCCTGCGCGTGCGCGAGCCCCGAGTCCGGGCCCGCCAGCAGCGGCCAGCCGAAGGCGGCCACCCCGATCGCGCTGATCAGCACCAGCGCGGCGATCGCACGCGGGCCGAGCCGGACCGGACCGCCGCCGCGCCCCGTCGTGCCGCTCACACGCCACCCCCGAGCGCCGCGCGCACCTGGGAGACGGTGAGCCATTCCTGCGGGGCGAGGATCTTCGCGGTCTGCGGGGCGAAGGCGGGCGAGGACACCACGACCTCGGCGGTCGGCCCGTCCGCGACGACCTCCCCGTCGGCGAGGATCACCACCCGGTGGGCCAGCTCGGCGGCCAGCTCCACGTCATGGGTGGCCAGCACGACGGCGTGCCCCTCGGCGGCCAGCGCGCGCAGCACCCGGACGAGCCGGGCCTTCGCCGCGTAGTCCAGCCCCCGGGTCGGCTCGTCCAGGAGCAGCAGCGGGGGCCGGGCGGTGAGCACGAGGGCGAGCGCCAGCGCGAGGCGCTGCCCCTCGGACAGATCGCGGGGGTGGGTGTCGTCCGCCACCCCGGGTAGCAGCTCGGAGACCAGCGCCCGGCAGCTGCCCGGCTCGGCCTCCGCGTCGGCGTCGGCCGTCGCGCACTCGGCGGCGACCGTGTCCGCGTACAGCAGATCGCGCGGCTCCTGCGGTACGAGGCCGACCCGGCGCACCATCTCGCGCGGCGGGGTGCGGTGCGGGGTCCGGCCGCCGGTCAGGACGGTGCCGGAGGTGGGCTCGACCATGCCGACGAGGGCGCCGAGCAGGGTCGACTTGCCGGCGCCGTTGCGCCCCATCAGCGCCACGGTCTCGCCGGCGCCGACGGTCAGCGACACCCGGCGCAGCGCCTCGATCCGGCCGCGCCGCACCCCCAGCCGCTCGACCCGGGCGGCCGCGTCGGCGACGGGCTCCGGGGCCGGGGCCTCCTGCGGGGCGCGGCCGAACAGCCGGGCGAGGACGCCCCGGCGCGGCGTGCGAAGAGGGGGCGGCGGCGGGAGAAGCTTCTGGTTCTCGCCACCGCCGACCGGGCCGGGAGTCGTGTCCGCCAGCCTTTCGCGCAGCCCGGACGCCCGCCGCCGGGCGTCCCGGACCGAGAGCGGCAACGGCTCCCAGCCCGCCAGCCGCCCGAGCGCCACGACCGGCGGGTGCACCGGGGAGACCGCCATGACGTCGGCGGGCGCCCCCATCACCGGGGCGGCGCCCGGCGACGGCAGCAGGACGACCTGGTCCGCGTACTGCACCACGCGCTCCAGCCGGTGTTCCGCCATCAGGACCGTCGTACCCAGGTCGTGGACGAGCCGCTGGAGCACGGCCAGGACCTCCTCGGCCGCCGCCGGGTCCAGCGCGGACGTCGGCTCGTCCAGCACCAGGACCCGGGGGTGCGGGGTGAGGACCGAGCCGATCGCGACCCGCTGCTGCTGGCCGCCGGACAGGGTGGCGATCGGGCGGTCGCGCAGCCCGGCCAGGCCCAGCAGGTCAAGGGTCTCCTCGACCCGCCGCCGCATCACGTCCGGGGCCAGCCCCAGCGACTCCATGCCGTAGGCGAGCTCGTCCTCGACCGTGTCCGTCACGAAGTGCGACAGCGGGTCCTGGCCCACCGTGCCCACCAGATCGGCCAGCTCCCGGGGCTTGTGCGTCCGCGTGTCGCGCCCGTCCACGGTGACCCGCCCGGTCAGCCGGCCGCCCGTGAAGTGCGGTACGAGCCCCGAGACGGCACCCAGCAGCGTCGACTTGCCGACCCCGGACGGCCCGACGAGCAGCACCAGCTCGCCTTCCGGGACCGTCAGATCGACCCCCGACAGGGTGGGGCGCTCCACACCCTCGTACCGCACCGAAACATCGTCGAACCGGATCACACCTGCTCCTCGAAGCCTGTGGGGGAAGGCGGGACGGGCGCGACCAGTGCCGGCAGCAGCCCGAGCAGCACGGCGGCGGCCGGCCAGAGCGGCAGCACGGGAGCGGTGAGCGGTACGACCCCGGGGTGCAGCGCCGCAGGATCGGCGCTCCCGGCCCGGATCATCGCCGCCGCGACCACCGCGCCCGACCCCGCGACCAGCCAGGCCCGCGCCCCCCACCGGTCGGGCCGGTAGCGGGTGCGCACCGAACGCGCCCCGCCGAGCCGCAGCCCCGCCAGCGCGGCGGCCACCCCGGCGACCAGCAGCGGGAGCCCGTATCCCGCGCCCTCGGCCGCCAGCAGCCCGTACGTACCGGCGCACACGCCGAGCAGCCCGCCGAGCGTGAGGACGTTCGTGGTGTGCCGGACGGCGGCCGGAACCCGGGCGGTCCGCCCGTAGCCGCGCGCGTCCATCGACGCCGCCACGGCGACCGACCGCTCCAGCGCGCCCTCCAGGACGGGAAGGCCGATCTGGAGCACGGCCCGCACCCCGCCGGTCGGCCGGCCGCGCAGCCGCCGGGCGGTGCGCAGCCGCAGCACGTCGGCCACCATGTTCGGCGCGAACGTCATCGCGACGACGACGGCGACGCCGGCCTCGTACAGCGCGCCGGGCAGCGACTTCAGGAGCCGGGCCGGGTTGGCGAGGGAGTTCGCCGCGCCGACGCAGATCAGCAGGGCCGCCAGCTTCGCCCCGTCGTACAGCGCGAACAGCAGCTGCTCGGCGGTGACCCGGCCGCCGATCCGGACGCCCTTCGCCCAGTCGGGCAGCGGCACCTCCGGCAGCGTGCACACGACGTGCGTGCCCGGGATCGGGGAGCCGAGGAAGGCGGAGAAGAGCAGCCGCACCGCGATGACGAACAGCCCGATCCGGATGAACATCCCGTACGACCGGGCCCACGGCGCGTCGGTGCGGCGCGCGGCCACCACGTACCCCGCGACCCCGACCAGCAGGCCGAGCAGCAGCGGGTTGGTGGTCCGGGAGGCGGCGGTGGCGAGGCCGATCGCCCACAGCCACCAGGCCCCGGCGGGCAGTGCGTTGCTGCGGGTGGCGGCGGGGGCGCGCCAGGCGGGGAGCCGGTCCGTCGCGGGGTCCGTGCGGCCGGCCGTCGAGCCGGTCATCCGCGGCGGCGGCGGCGGGCCTGCGCGACTGCGGCGATGCCGAGGAGCAGGACGGCGCCGATCCCGACGAGGACCCCGGCGGACGGGCCGCCGCCGTTGCCGGAGGAGGAGCCGGCGGCGGACGCCGAGGTGGGCGCCCGGCTGCCGCCGCTGTCCGAGCCGCCGTCCCCGTTGCCGGAGACCTGCTCGCCGCAGCCGGCGGCCGGGTAGCCGGAGATCGCGCAGAGCATCGCACTCGTGTCGTAGCGCAGCGGCTTGGCCACCGCCGCCAGCGCCTCCGCGCTGCTCGCGTCCTTCGGGACGCGGGCGCAGGCGGTGCGCGGCGCGGGCGGGGTCTCCCCGTTCGGCGCGTCGGCCGCGACACCCGGGTCGATCACGACCGCGACCCGCTTGCTGCCGTCCTCGGCGGGTGTGTCCGCGCAGACCTTCGCGAAGTCGGGGGAGCGGCGCGGCTTCGACGCGTCTTCGGAGTCCGCGCTCACCGCGAACCGGAAGCCCTGCACCGAGCCGTCATCGGGCCGCACGAGCGACGGCCCCTGGGTGGCGTACGTCCAGCCGCTCGCCGAGCCCTCCCAGAACGACCAGTAGCGGTAGCCCGCCGCCTGGGCCGTGCCCGCGCCGAGCACGGCCAGCACGGCGGCGACCAGCAGCAGCGCGGTGGCCCGTGCGGTGCGGCTCACAGCTGCTGGTTCTTGCGGCGGCCGCTGATCAGGAAGCCGACGCCCGCGCCGACGGCGAGGCCGATCCCGACGAACCACCAGAGGCCGCCGATGCCGTCGCCGTCGCCGCTGTCCTTCTTCTCCTCGTCCTCGGTGGCCGTCGCCTTCGGCTCCTTCACGGCGGCGGGCTCCGGACCGGTCGCGTTCAGCTGGGCGACCAGGTCGGCGCCGCCGAAGTCGTGGACGTCGGTGCCGGTGGCGTGGGCGGCCAGGATCAGCTGGGCGTAGGCGGCGGGGCCGTTCTCCTTGGCCCAGTCGGCGGAGTTCTTCTCCAGCCAGGTGACGGAGGCGGCGGCCTTGTCCTTGTGGCCGGAGGCGGACAGGGCGACGACCGCGTCGGCGGTGTTGCCGAAGTCGGGCTGCGGGTCGCTGTCCTCCGCGCCGGGCATCGGCGCCGAGTCGAGGTGGCCGCTCTTCGCGAGGGCCGTGGCGAGGTAGGAGGCGCCGTTCTGCGCGGCCTGCTCGGGTTCGAGCGCGGAGCCCTTGTGGCAGGTGGGGTCCTTGACCGCCGCGTTGTTCCCGACGACGAGCCCCTTGCCGAGCGCGCCGAGGACTCCGGCCGCGGTGGCGTCGGCGTTGGCGGCGAGCTTGCCGGCCTTGTCGGGCTGGTAGGCGAAGGCGCCGCCGTCCTTGCCGCCGCAGGGGATGGCGAAGGTGAGCAGCGCGGCGTACGGGGTCCTGCCGCCGTGCGTCGTCACGTCCCCGAGCTTCTCGCCGGCCCGCGCGAGGGCGCCGATCACGATGGACGTGGAGTTCGCGTCGCTGGGGCTGCCCGCGGTGTAGCCCCAGCCGCCGTCCTCGTTCTGGACGGACTTGAGCCAGCTGACGGCGTTCGCGACGGCGTCCTGGTGCCCGCCGACGTCGCGCAGGGCCTGGGCGGCGGCGGCCGTCGCGTTCGTGTCGACCATCGTCTTGTCGGTGCAGGGCGCGGAGGAGTCCTCGCGGTACGCGGGGAACGCGCCGCTGTCGCACTGCTGACCGGTGAGCCAGTCCACCGCCTTCGCGGCGGGCGTGACACCCACGGCGCGCTGCGCGAGGAACGCCAGCGACTGCCGCCACACCCCGTCGTACGTCGGGTCCTTCGTGCCGTAGAGACCCGAGGGCAGTGCCGCGGAGGGGGAGGGGGACGGCGCGGCGACGGCGGCCGGGGCTGCGGCCGCGCAGAGCACGGCGGCGGTGGCGGCGAGCGCAGCGGCGCTGCGGCGTACGGTCATGGCGGCGGGGGCCTCTCCTGGGGGAACCGGGCACAGGCACACACAGGCACCAGGCTCCGGCTCCGTATACCTCGACGGTGCCGGCCGCCGGGGGTTCCCGACGGCACGAGCCGGTCACGACACGGACAGGGCATTCCGACTTCCGCCGGTGGCGGCGGTTCACGGAATGGGGTCTCCCCCTGCTCGAGCGAAGTCGAGAGCTCGGGGAACGGTCAGTGCCGGATTCGCACCGGCTTCCCCCTGAACGGGCATGATGACGACTCGCACACTCTACCGGGCGGGTCCTCGGGCGGCCCTGCCCGGGCGCCGCCGCCGGGGGAGAATGCGGGCGGACGGCGAGGCGGGACGGCCGGGACGGCCGGGGCGGCCGGGGCGGCCGGGAAGGGCGGGGGGTCGGGATGGATACGACGACGAGCGGCGGACCGAGGACACCGGAGCGTTGGAGGCTGCTGCTGCCGGCGTGGATCGGCCTGCTGTGCGTGCTGGCCGGTGCGGTGCTGCTGGCGCTGGTCCCGGGCACGGTCGACGACGTGGACGCGTACGCCGCCGCGCCCGCGTGCCGGGCCGGGCAGCCCCGGTCGGCCGGGTGCACGACGGCGGTGCCGGCGACGGTGCGGGCCACGGAGAACGTGTCCACCGGCCGGGGCGTCCGCTACTGGCTGACGGCCGCGGAACGGGACGCGGCGCCGGGCGCGGACGCGGTGCACCGCATCCACATGGTCGGCACGAAACCGGTGTACTCGGCCGTGCGCCCGGGCGACGAGGTGACCCTCGTGTACTGGCGGGGCGAGATCCGTACGGTGCGGTTCGGCGCGGTCACCCAGGAGACCAAGGCGTCGCCGTCCGAGGACTGGCGCTTCCCGGTGGCCTTCGGCCTGCTCCTCGTGCCCTTCGGCCTCGTCCTGCTGCACGCCGCCTGGTGGTACCGCTACCGCTACCCGTCCGCGACGCACATGGCGCCCATGCGGTTCATGGTGTGGCCCCTGACGTTCACGCTCGTGGCGGTCACCGGGTTCACGGCCGGCCTGGTGGGCAGCGGCATCGGGAACGCGTTCACGGTCACGGCGTTCGCCGTCGTGCCGTTGTTCGCGCTGTCCGCCGTCTGCGCGTGGTGGTTGCAGCGCCGTTCGACGCGCGCGGCCGACACGAGCGACATCGTGCCGGTGGCGGTGGAGGGCGTGCGGTGCGTGAGCGCGTCCGTCCACGGCGACGTCCCGTACAGCGTGGCCGGCTTCGGCACCCTGGTCCTCGGCGACGGCCGCCCGGCGGCGACCCCGGACCCGACGGGCCGCGTCGCCCGCAGGCCGCTGCCCGGGACGCTGACCGTGCGGGGCGTACGGGGGCTGCGGCCGGGCGACCCGGAGGCCTGGTACAGCGCCTACAAGTACGACGCGGCCGTCATCGAGTGCCGCGACGGTGACCGTACGGTCCTCATCGGCGCACCGCGCGAGGAGGCCGGGCTGATACTCGGAGCGCTGGCCCGGGCGGACTGACGCCGCCTCCCACAGCCGTTGGTTTTAGACTCGCTGCCGTGAGCAGTGAGGATGCCGCCCTTGAGGCGTTGGCCGTGCTGGCGGACCCGGTGCGGCGCGGGCTGTACCGCCATGTCACCGGCACCCCGGGCGAGGTGGGCCGGGACGCGGCGGCCGAGGCGGTCGGGGTCTCGCGGTCGCTGGCCGCGTTCCACCTGGACAAGCTGGTGGAGGCCGGGCTGCTGGAGGTGAGCTTCCGGCGGCTCTCCGGGCGCAGCGGACCGGGGGCCGGGCGGCCCTCGAAGCTGTACCGGCGGGCCGAGGCCGAGCATGCCGTCTCGGTACCGCCGCGCTCCTACGACACCGCGAGCAAGCTGCTCGCCGAGGTGGTCGAACGGGCCGGGCTCGACACGGAGTTGCAGACGGCGGCGCGGGCGGCCGGGGAGGCCGACGGCGGCGCGTCCGAGGACGCGGCGGACCCGGTCGAGGCGTTGCGGGCGCGCGGCTACGAGCCGTTCTGGGACTGCGACAAGCTCCGCCTCAACAACTGCCCCTTCCACGCGCTGGCGGACCAATTCCCCGCGCTGGTCTGCGGGATGAACCTGGCCGGTATCGAGGGCCTGCTCGCCGGGCTGCCCGGGGCGGAGGGCTGGAGCGCGGCGATGGACCCCCTCCCGGACGGCTGCTGCGTCGCGATCGAGGCACCCGAAGTCTAAAAAAGAATCCGTTGACTTTAGAAGGTTCACCCGGCCATGCTTGGGCCCGTGAACGACTTCCACCTTGCCCAGGTCAACGTCGGGCGCATCCTCGCCCCGATCGACAGTCCCCAGCTGGCCGGCTTCGTCGCACAGCTCCCCGAGATCAACGCCCTCGCCGACCGAGCCCCCGGCTTCGTCTGGCGCATGGTCGACGACGGCGGAGCCGACGCGACGAGCCTCCGCCCCAAGAACGAGGACGACCTCTTCCTGATCAACTGCTCGGTCTGGGAATCGGTCGAGGCGCTGCGCGACTACACCTACCGCAGCGACCACCTCCGGGTCCTCGCCCGCCGCCGCGAGTGGTTCGAGCGGCTTTCCGACCACCACCACGCGCTGTGGTGGGTGCCGGCCGGTCACCGCCCGAGCGTCCAGGAGGCGATGGACCGCGTCGCCCTGCTCCGCGAGCGGGGCGAGAGCCCCGACGCCTTCACCTTCCGCGCCCCGCACCCGCCGCCGACGGGGGCGGCGGTGGGATGACCGGGGGAGTGCCGCCCCGGCCGCACGCCGGCCGGGGCCTCTCCCGCCCCCGCACCTGACCGGGCTCGGGCACCGGGGCGCCGCGCGCGGGACCGGCCCGGGGCTCGGGCCCCGGGAGAGGAGGAGGCGGCGTCCCTCACACCGCCGCGTACGTCACCGGCTCGCTCCCCGCCACCGCCTCCGCGCGGCCCAGCTTCACCAGCCGGCGCAGATGCGCCTCGGCCTCCGACACGGCGATGTTCCGGGAGCCGTGGGGGATCTGCTCCCAGGGGCGGTTCCACTCCATGCGTTCCGCCAGCTGCCACGGCGTGAGGGGTTCGGCGAGGAGGGCGAGCAGGCCCGTCAGGCGCTCCTCGTGGTGGTCCAGGAGTTCGCGGACCCGGCCCGCCGCGTCCGCGAACGCGTGCTGGTGGGCCGGCAGCACCTCGGCCACGCCCAGGCGGCCGATGCGTTCCAGCGAGTCGAGGTAGTCGCCGAGCGGGTCGGTGGCCGTCGCGTCGTCCGGGTCCTCGTACAGGCCCACGTGCGGGCTGATGCCGGGCAGCAGGTGGTCGCCGGAGAAGAGGCGGCCCCGGCCGGGGAGGTTCGCCGGGTGGTCCTCCTCCAGGTGCAGGCAGACGTGGCCCGGGGTGTGGCCCGGGGTCCAGATCGCGCGCAGCGAACGGCCCGCCAGGTCCAGGAGTTCGCCCGGCACGATCTCGCGGTCCGGGAGGGCGGCCCGCAGGCCGGGCAGGGTGCGCATGCGGCCGCCCTGCTCGCGGGCGGCCAGCAGCGGGGCGATGTGGTCCTCGGGGGCGCCGACCGCCGTCAGCTTCGCCGCCAGGTACGACAGCCAGCTGCCGGGCTCCGACTCGCGGGTGCGGCGCACGATCGCCGTGTCCGCCGCGTGCATCGCGATCCAGGCCCCGGACGCCTCGCGGACCTGTCCGGAGAGGCCGTGGTGGTCGGGGTGGTGGTGGGTGATCACCACGCCGTGGATGTCCGCGACGCCCACACCCACCGCGGTCAGTCCCGCCGTCAGGGTGTCCCAGGCATCCGGGTCGTCCCAGCCGGTGTCGATCAGGACCGGGCCGCGGCCGGTGTCCAGGAGGTGGACCAGGGTGTGGCCCAGCGGGTTGTCCGGGATGGGGACCTTGATGCTGTGGACACCGCCACCGTGGTTGATCACCTGCGTCATGGACTCCCCATCTCTGCGCGGTATCGGCGGCGTCCGGGGTACGGCCACGACGCGCCGCGTCCACTCTAACGAGAACTTGTTCCAGTGGTAGCCCGGTCGACCACCCCGTCGTCTGCGGTGGTGCACGGGGTGGACTCCTGCAACGGGAACTGGTATCAGTTCTGACTACCAGTCAGATTCGGCCGCGGGGCGGGACGCCGAGCCGGATCACGTGCCGCGTCGCGGAAGGCAGCAGCCATGAGCGAGCTTGTCGAACACGGAAAACTGTTCATCGGCGGGGAGTGGGCCGATCCGCTCGGGCGGGACGTCATCGAGGTCGTCTCCCCCCACACCGAGCAGGTCATCGGCCGCGTGCCGCACGCCGCGGAGGCGGACGTGGACCGGGCCGTCGCCGCCGCCCGGCAGGCCTTCGACCACGGCCCCTGGCCCCGGACGAGCCTGGACGAGCGGATCGCCGTCGTCACCCGCATCAAGGACGCCTTCGCCGCCCGGTACGAGGAGATGGCCCGGGTCATCAGCGCGCAGAACGGCACCCCGTACACCTCCAGCGTCATGGTGCAGGCCCTCGCCGCGATGATGGTGTGGGACGCCGCCCTCACCGTCGCCCGCTCCTTCCCGTACGAGGAGCGCCGGGACGGGGCGCTCGGGCCGCTGCTCGTACGGCGGGAGCCGGTCGGGGTCGTCGCCGCCGTCGTGCCGTGGAACGTGCCCCAGTTCACCGCCGCCGCCAAACTCGCGCCCGCGCTCCTCGCCGGGTGCACGGCGGTCCTCAAGGTGTCGCCCGAAACACCCCTGGACGCCTACCTCCTGGCCGAGATCGCCGCCGAGGCCGGGCTGCCCGAGGGCGTGCTGTCGATCCTGCCCGCCGACCGCGGGGTCAGCGAATACCTGGTGGGGCACCCGGGCGTCGACAAGGTGTCCTTCACCGGGTCCGTCGCCGCCGGCCGCCGCGTCATGGAGGTCGCCTCCCGCAACCTCACCCGCGTCACGCTGGAGCTGGGCGGGAAGTCCGCCGCCGTGATCCTCCCCGACGCCGACCTGGACGCCGCAGTCGCCGGCATCGTGCCCTTCGCCTGGATGATCAACGGGCAGGCGTGCGTGGCCCAGACCCGCATCCTCGTACCGCGCTCCCGCTACGAGGAGAGCGCCGAGGCCTTCGCCGCCGCGGCCGGCGCGCTCAGGATCGGCGACCCGCTCGACCCCGCCACCGAACTGGGCCCGCTCGTCGCCCGCCGCCAGCAGCAGCGCTCCCTGGACTACATCCGCATCGGCCAGGAGGAGGGCGCCAAACTCCTGACCGGCGGCGGCCGCCCTGCCTCGCAGGAACGCGGCTGGTACGTCGAGCCCACGCTCCTCGGGGACGTCGACAACTCCATGCGCGTCGCCCGCGAGGAGATCTTCGGCCCGGTCATCTGCCTGCTGCCGTACGGGGACGAGGAGGAGGCCGTACGGATCGCCGACGACTCCGAGTACGGGCTCAGCGGCAGCGTCTGGACCGCCGACACCGAGCGCGGCATCGACGTCGCCCGCCGGGTCAGGACGGGCACGTACAGCGTCAACACCTTCAGCCTCGACATGCTCGGCCCGTTCGGCGGCTACAAGAACTCCGGCCTGGGCCGCGAGTTCGGGCCCGAGGGGTACGGCGAGTTCTTCGAGCACAAGATGATCCATCTGCCCGCCGGGTACGGGAGCGAGGGCTGATGGGGGACCGCTGGAGCGTCGAGGTCGACCGTGGTGTCTGCATCGGCTCGGGGATGTGCGTCAACCACGCGCCGGACGGCTTCCGGCTGGACTCCGCCCGCCAGTCCCACCCCGTCGACGCGGAGGCCGACGCCAACGAACGCGTGCTCGCCGCCGCCGAGGGCTGCCCGGTCGAAGCGATCACGCTCACCCTGGCCGGCACCGGAGAGGTGGTGTTCCCACCGGAGGAGTAGAGGCCCTAACGGCCGGCCCCCGACAGCAGATGCAGCCGCAGAGCCAGTTGCAGTTCCAGCGCCCGGTCCGGTCCGTTCCGGTCGCGGCCCAGCGGCACCCGGATGCCGTCCAGGCGCTGCACCACCGTGTTCACGTGCACGTGCGGCTCGTCCTCGGCCCGGATCGGGCTGCCGCCAGGCCCGCCGGGTCGCGGCCGGTGTCGGTGAGCAGGTCGGCGGTCAGCTCGCCGCGTATCCGGTTCTGCGTCTCGGATACGGTGCAGGGCACCCCACCTCGCCCCCGGGGCGTGTGGGCGCAGCACATGGGCAGCCGCCCGCCGGTGTCAGGCCGCCTGTGTCGGACCGCTGGCGCAGGCCGCCGGTGTCAGGCCGCCTGTGTCGGACCGCTGGCGCAGGCCGCCGGTGTCAGGCCGCCGGTGTCAGGGGGTCGCCTCCGGCGCCGACAGGTCGATGAGCCGGCACACCGTCTCGATGTCCGTGCGCACCTGCGCGATCGACGCCCGGCCCGAGAGCCAGGTGATCAGCGCGGAGTGCCAGGTGTGCTCGATCACCCGGACGGCCGAGAGCTGTTCCGGCGTCGGGTGGCCGGTCCCCATCGCGTCCAGGATGATCGCGGTCGTGAGCCGCGAGACGGTGTCCACCTCGGGGCTCACGCTGCGGTCCGCGAACGTCAGCGCCCGGACCATCGCGTCCGCGAGGTGCGGTTCCCGCTGCATCGCGCGGAAGGCCCGCATCAGGGTGTCGGTGACCCGGGCCGCCGCGTCGTCCCCGGCCGGGGGGCGCTTGCGGAGGGTCGTGTGCATGTGCTGGAGCTGGTCCTGCATGGTGGCGACGAGGAGATGGACCTTGGACGGGAAGTACCGGTACAGGGTGCCGAGGGCGACCCCGGCGGCCTCCGCCACCTCGCGCATCTGGACGGCCTCGAAACCGCCCTTGCCGGCGAGCTGGGCGCTGGCGTGCAGGATGCGGCGACGGCGGGCCTCCTGGCGTTCCGTCAGGGGCGGCGATGCCGGTCTGGCTTCCGCTGTCATGTGTCCCATCCCCGTGGCTTCTGTCCGCGTCCGCGAGGACGCGGCGGCCGGTCCGGCGGCGCACAGCATGCCAGGGTGTGTGCCGTGGCGCGAATCACCTGATCCGGCCGTTGCACCGACGCTACCTGCCGGTAGATTCGTAGCTCATTGAACGATCCAGTCTGAAACTTGTTCTAGATTAGCGTGAGCGGTTACGCTCCGGCGAACACGCAGTGAGAAGGGGGCCGAGTGTGACCGCTGAGGCCATAGAGTCGGGCCCCGGTGCGTCGGGCGCGGGCGACGGTGACGGCCCCCTGCGCATCGCGCTCCTCACGTACAAGGGCAACCCCTTCTGCGGCGGACAGGGCGTCTACGTACGCCACCTCGCCCGTGAACTCGCCCGCCTCGGCCACAGCGTCGAGGTCATCGGCGCCCAGCCCTACCCCGTGCTCGACGAGGGCGTCCCGCTCACCGAACTGCCGAGCCTGGACCTCTACCGGCAGCCCGACCCGTTCCGCACCCCGGGGCGCGGCGAGTACCGGGACTGGATCGACGCCGCCGAGGTCGCCACCATGTGGACCGGCGGCTTCCCCGAACCGCTCACCTTCAGCCTGCGGGTCCGGCGCCACCTCGCCGCCCGGCGCGGCGAGTTCGACGTCATCCACGACAACCAGACGCTCGGCTACGGGCTCCTCGCCGACCTCGGCGCCCCCCTCGTCACCACGATCCACCACCCCATCACCGTCGACCGGCAGCTCGACCTGGACGCGGCCCCCACCCGCCGCCGCCGCGCCTCCGTACGCCGCTGGTACGCCTTCACCCGCATGCAGAAGCGGGTCGCGCGCCGGCTGCCGTCCGTGCTCACCGTCTCCGGCTCCTCCAAGGACGAGATCGTGGACCACCTCGGGGTGGACCCCCGCCGCGTCCACGTGGTCCACATCGGCGCCGACACCGACCTGTGGTCGCCCGACCCCTCGGTCGCCGAGGTCCCCGGACGGATCGTCACCACCTCCAGCGCCGACGTCCCGCTCAAGGGCCTCGTGCACCTGGTCGAAGCGCTCGCCAAGCTCCGTACCGGCAACCCCGCCGCCCACCTCGTCGTCGTCGGCCGCCGCGCCGAGGACGGGCCGGTCGCCCGGGCCATCGAGCGGCACGGGCTCGCGGACGCCGTCGAGTTCGTCAAGGGCATCAGCGACACCGAGCTGGTCGACCTGGTGCGCGGCGCCCAGATCGCCTGCGTGCCCTCGCTGTACGAGGGCTTCTCGCTGCCCGCCGCCGAGGCCATGGCCACCGGCACCCCGCTCGTCGCCACCACCGGAGGGGCGATCCCCGAGGTGGCGGGCCCGGACGGGGAGACCTGCCTCGCGGTGCCGCCGGCCGACCCCGGCGCCCTCGCCGACGCGCTCGGCCGGCTGCTCGGCGACGCGGAGCTGCGCGCCCGGCTCGGGGCCGCCGGCCGCGAACGGGTGCTCGCCCGGTTCACCTGGAAGCAGGCCGCGATCGGCACCGCCGCCCTCTACCGGCAGGCGATCGCCGCCCGCGCCGCCACCGGCCCCGGCGGCCGGCGATGAACCCGGCCCGCCCGCCGGGCCCCTGACCATCCGCCCCCCTCCCGACCCCGACCGCGAAAGCAGGCACTCGTGCTGACCGTGGACTTCACCCGCTTCCCGCTCGCCGCAGGCGACCGAGTGCTCGACCTGGGCTGCGGCGCCGGACGCCACGCCTTCGAGTGCTACCGGCGCGGCGCCCAGGTGGTGGCCCTCGACCAGAACGGCGAGGAGATCCGCGAGGTCGCCAAGTGGTTCGCCGCGATGAAGGAGGCCGGGGAGGCCCCCGAGGGCGCCACCGCCACCGCGATGGAGGGCGACGCGCTGAACCTGCCCTTCCCCGACGAGTCCTTCGACGTCGTGATCATCTCCGAGGTCATGGAGCACATCCCCGACGACAAGGGCGTGCTCGCCGAGATGGTCCGGGTCCTCAGGCCCGGCGGCCGGATCGCCGTCACCGTCCCGCGCTACGGCCCCGAGAAGGTCTGCTGGGCCCTCTCCGACGCCTACCACGAGGTCGAGGGCGGCCACATCCGCATCTACAAGGCCGACGAACTCCTCGGCAAGATGCGCGGCGCCGGACTCAAGCCGTACGGCACCCACCACGCCCACGCCCTGCACGCGCCGTACTGGTGGCTCAAGTGCGCCTTCGGGGTCGACAACGAGAAGGCGCTGCCGGTGCGGGCGTACCACAAGCTGCTGGTCTGGGACATCATGAAGAAGCCGCTGGCCACCCGGGTCACCGAGCAACTGCTGAACCCGGTCGTCGGCAAGAGTTTCGTGGCCTACGCGACCAAGCCGCACCTGCCCGTCGCCGCGGCAGACGGGGCCGAGGCGTGAGCCTTCCCGAGCGGACCGAACACCTCGTCCTGCCCGGAGTCCTCACCGCCGCGCAGGCCGCCGAGACCGTCGCCGCGGTGCTCGCCGTGCAGCGCGAGGACGGCGCGATCCCGTGGTTCCGCGGCCACCACCTCGACCCGTGGGACCACACCGAGGCCGCCATGGCCCTGGACGCGGCCGGCGAGCACGCCGCCGCGGAACGCGCGTACGAGTGGCTGGCCCGCCACCAGAACGAGGACGGCTCCTGGTACGCCGCCTACCACGACGGCGACCCGCGCCGGCCGACCGACCGCGGCCTGGAGACCAACTTCTGCGCCTACGTGGCCGTCGGCGTCTGGCACCACTACCTCGCCACCGGCGACGACGCCTTCGTCGACCGGATGTGGCCGACGGTCTTCGCGGCCGTCGAGTTCGTCCTGCGGCTCCAGCAGCCCGGCGGCCAGATCGGCTGGAAGCGGGAGGCCGACGGCACCCCGGTGACGGACGCGCTGCTGACCGGCTCCTCCTCCATCCACCAGGCCCTGCGCTGCGCCCTGGCCATCGCCGAACGCCGCGAGGAGCCCCAGCCGGACTGGGAGCTGGCGACCGGCGCGCTGGCCCACGCGATCCGCAGCCACCCGGAGCGCTTCCTCGACAAGGGCCAGTACTCGATGGACTGGTACTACCCGGTCCTCGGCGGCGCCGTCACCGGCGCGGCGGCCAAGGAGCGGATCGAGGAGGGCTGGGACCGCTTCGTCGTCCCGGACCTCGGGGTGCGCTGCGTGCTGCCCAACCCGTGGGTGACCGGCGGCGAGAGCTGCGAACTGGCCCTCGCCCTCTGGGTGATGGGCGAGTCCGACCGGGCCCTGGAGATCCTTCAGTCCATCCAGCACCTGCGGGCCGAGGGCGGCATGTACTGGACGGGGTACGTCTTCGAGGGCAACCGGGCGTTCTGGCCCGAGGAGCACACCTCGTGGACCGCCGGTTCGCTCCTGCTGGCGGTGGCCGCGCTCGGAGGGGACGAGGCGACCACCGCCGTCTTCAGCGGGGAGCGGCTGCCGAAGGGACTGGAGCCGGACTGCTGCGGCTGAGCGGCGCCCCCGGCGTCCTCAGCCGCCTCAGCGCCGGACGCGGCCTGCCACGGCGTGCCCGATGAACAGGTACACCAGGGCGGCGAGGCCGTAGCCGGCGACGACATTGGCCCACGCCCGGTCGAACGTGAACAGGTCGTACGACCAGCCCGCGAGCCACCGTGCGGTGTGCCGCACGAACTCGACCAGGTCGTTGCCCCGGTTCGCGTCGAGCAGGTACATCAGAATCCACAGGCCGATGATGAAGGCCATGACGTCGGCCACTACGGCGATGACACGCGCTGCGGTGATGCTTCCGTTGCCTCTGCTGTAGGACATGCGGTTCGCGTTGCCTCTTTCGCCCGGCCGAAACCCGGACGGCGGCGCAGGGGTGAAGGACTAAGGGCCGTCCACCTCGCAGACCGGCGGATAACCGCATGTGGAGGAGGCGACGCTCGCACTAGGGCCTGTCTTCAAACTGCCGTCTGCCGGGCGACGCCATGCACGCACTCTCGCCGCACCGGTCCCAGACCCCGGTACGTCCAGTACAGGGGCCTGGGGCCGGCACGCCGAGGAGTGGGGTCTCCCCTGTTCGAGCGAAGCCGAGAACTTGGGGAAGCACCTGACGCCGCCCGGCCGCCCTTCGGGCGACGACGGCAGTTTGAAGACAGGCCCTAGGGTGCGGCTATGGGTCTTCTCACGCATGAGCGCTACTGCGACGAAATCGTCCGGCTGACCGACGAGTTGAGGGCGGTGGTCAAGGGCGCCGACCTCGACGCGACCGTACCGACCTGCCCCGACTGGACACTGCGCGAGCTCGCCCTGCACGTCGGCCGCGCCCACCGCTGGGCCGGCGAGATCGTCCGCACCCGGGCCACCGAGGCGGTGGCGGAGGACAAGGTGCCCGCGACCAGTCCCGAGGGCGACGACCCGGACGCGCTCGACGCCTGGCTCGCGGACGGGGCGGCCGGGACCGCCGCCGCGCTGCGGGAAGCGGGGCCGGAGGCCGAGGTGTGGTCCTGGGCCTGGGAGCAGCGCGCCGGCTTCTGGTCGCGGCGCATGACGCTGGAGACCGTCGTCCACCTCGCGGACGCGGCCCTCACCGCGAAGGTCCCGTACACGATGTCCCCCGAGCTGGCCGCCGACACGATCGACGAGTGGCTCCAGATCGTCGCCTTCGCCCAGGCCCAGGGCGACCGCCAGATGGCCGAGCTGCGCGGTGCCGAGCGCTCCCTCCACCTGCACGCCACCGACGTGCCCGACGCCGAATGGCTGATCGAGCTGGGCGAGGACGGTTTCACCTGGCGCCGGGCGCACGGGAAGGCGACCGTGGCCCTGCGGGGGCCGCTCACCGACCTGATGCTGGTCTTCAACCGGCGCCTCGCCCCGGACAGCGACCGGGTGGAGGTGCTGGGCGACGCCGGGCTGCTGGACTTCTGGCTGGCGCGCACGTCCTTCGGCTGAGCACGGGAGGCCGCCGGTGTGCGGGCCGGGCGGTGCTGGGCCAAGCTGGACGGGGCGCCCGGAACCGTCCCGCCCCTTACGTCACGTCCCGTTCCGTTCCGTTCTGCGAGGAGGTGCCGATGGACCCGGTCAGGGCTCTGGAGCGGATCGCCTTCCTGCTGGAGCGCGGCAAGGCGGTCACCTACCGCGTCCAGGCCTTCCGCACCGCCGCACGCACCCTCGCCGCGATGGACGACGGCGAGGTGGACCGGCGCGTGGCGGACGGCTCGCTGGAACGCGTCAAGGGCATCGGCCCCCGCACCGCCCAGGTCATCCGCGAGGCGGTGGCCGGTGAGACGCCCGGGTACCTGGACCGGCTGGAGTCCGAGGCGCGCAGCGCCGGGCCGCTCGCCGAGGGCGGTGAACACCTGCTCTCCCTGCTGCGCGGCGACTGCCATCTGCACTCCGACTGGTCGGACGGCGGCAGCCCCATCGAGGAGATGGGCCGCGCCGCCGCCGAGCTGGGCCACGACTGGGCGGTGCTCACCGACCACTCGCCCCGGCTCACCGTCGCGAACGGGCTCTCGCCCGAGCGGCTGCGCCGGCAGCTCGCCGAGATCGCCGAACTCAACGAGCGGTGGGCGCCGTTCAGGCTGCTCACCGGCATCGAGTGCGACATCCACCTCGACGGCACCCTCGACCAGGAGGAGGAGCTGCTGGAGCAGGTGGACCTCGTGGTGGTGTCCGTCCACTCCAAACTCCGCATGGACCCCGCCCCGATGACCCGGCGCATGGTCGCCGCCGTCCGCCACCCGCAGGCCAACGTCCTCGGCCACTGCACCGGCCGCCTGGTCACGGGCCGGGGCCGCCCCGAGTCCACGTTCGACGCGGACGAGGTCTTCGCCGCCTGCGCCGAGTCGGGCACGGCCGTGGAGATCAACAGCAGGCCCGAACGGCTGGACCCGCCCCGCAGGCTGCTGCGCCGGGCCGTGGCGGCGGGCACCCTGTTCGCCGTCGACACCGACGCCCACGCGCCGGGCCAGCTGGACTGGCAGGCGTACGGCTGCGCCCGCGCCGAGGAGTGCGAGGTTCCGCCGGAACGCGTCGTCACCACCTGGTCGGCGGACGAACTGCTGCGCTGGACCCGTAAGGGCAAAGTCCCCGAGCGAGCGGCTAGTTGAGTTCCGCCAGGACCCGCAGCGTGTGCGGGTCCGGCGCCGTCACCAGCAGATCCGTGACCGGGCCGGCGCGCCACGCCTCCAGCCGCTCCGCGATCCGCTCCCTCGGCCCGATCAGCGAGATCTCGTCGGCGAAGGCGTCCGGCACGGCCATGACCGCCTCCTCCTTGCGGCCCTGGAGGAACAGCCGCTGAATGTGGCGCGCCTCCTCCTCGTAGCCCATCCGCGCCATCAGGTCCGCGTGGAAGTTGCGCGCGGCCGCGCCCATGCCGCCGATGTAGAAGCCGAGCATCGCCTTCACCGGCAGCAGTCCCTCGGCCACGTCGTCGCAGACCCGGGCGCGGGCCATCGGCGCGATCACGAACCCCTCGGGCAGGCCGTCGAGCGCGGCCTCGTACACACCGGTGCGCGTCGGTGACCAGTACAGCGGCAGCCAGCCGTCCGCGATCCGGGTGGTCTGCGCGATGTTCCTCGGCCCCTCCGCGCCCAGCAGCACCGGGAGCGAGGCGCGCAGTGGATGCGTGATCGGTTTCAGCGCCTTGCCGAGCCCGGTGGCGTCCGGGCCCCGGTACGGGTGCGGGTGGAAGCGGCCGTCGAGTTCGACGGGGGCCTGGCGGCGCAGGACCTGGCGCACCACGTCCACGTACTCGCGGGTCGCGGTGAGCGGGCTCGCCGGGAACGGCCGCCCGTACCAGCCCTCCACGACCTGCGGCCCGGAAAGACCGAGGCCGAGCATCATCCGGCCGCCGGAGAGGTGGTCGAGGGTCAGCGCGTGCATGGCGGTCGCGGTGGGGGAGCGGGCCGCCATCTGCGCGATGGCCGTGCCCAGGCGAATGCGGGAGGTGTGGGCGGCGATCCAGGTCAGCGGGGTGAAGGCGTCCGAACCCCAGGCCTCCGCCGTCCACACCGAGGCGTAGCCCAGGTCCTCCGCCGCGCGGGCGAGCTCCAGATGGGCCGCGTCCGGGCCGCGGCCCCAGTATCCGAGAGCCAGTCCGAGCCGCATTGCGTTGCCTCCCCGGTTTTCTGACGTCGCATCAGGTATGCCGGGGAGGGTACGGCAGCGGCCCCCCGCCCGGAAGGGGCGGAGGGCCGCTGTCCTGCGTGCGTGGCGTCAGCCGCGCTGGATGCCCGTGGTGTCCTGGAGCACGCCGCGACGGCCGTCCTGCGTCTGGGCGATCAGCGCCGCACCGCGCTGCTCGACCGCCAGGTACCAGGTGCCCGGCGCCAGTTCGGCGATCGGGGCCTGCGAACCGTCCTCGTTGTACAGCTGGCGGGCCACCGGCACCGCGAACCAGAACGGGGTGAAGTCACCGGACTGCCCGCCGCCGGCCGCCGGAGCCTGCGGCGTCGCCTGCGCCTGCTGGGCGTCGGGCTGACCGGGCTGCTGCGGGGCGCCGTACGGCTGGGGCTGACCCGGCTGACCGCCGAAGGCGGCCTGCGGGCCGCCCGGGTAGCCGTAGCCCTGGCCGGGCTGGCCACCGTACGGCGGATGCACGGCCTGCGGCTTCGGGGCACCCGCGAGCGGGGCCTTGAGGGCCGGGACCAGCGGGGAGGCGACCGCTCCCGCGGCCAGCACCAGGGAGGCGATGAAGCCGAGGATCAGACCGGCACCGGCGTCGATCTGGCCGAGATCGATGATCGTCCAGAACATGTTCCACGCGGTGAAGACCGTGGCGGCGACGCCGAACTGGGCCAGGTCGAGGCCGAGGACCTTGCGCGGCTGCGGCTGCGAACGGGAGAGCACGATCAGTGCTGCGCCGATCACCCCGACCATGTAGACGCCGATGCCATTGCCCAGGGAGTCCCAGGAGTTGGGCGGGTCGACGCTGGTGCTTCCGTAGTCGAAGTAGTCGAGGAAAGAGGCGATGAACAGCACGACCGCTGCTCCGATCACCACGCCATCGCCTCGAGTGAGGGAGCGGATATTCACGTGAAGGTCCTTAGTCGGTCGTCTCGTCGGGGCGGTCGTCACTGGCACCGCGTCTACGGCGGGCTCGGCACGAAGCTCGGGAACGGCTCCCCATCGTACGGATGAATGTATCGTCTGCCCGGGCGGGTTGTGTTCCTGCCCGGTTGGTGCGCGGACATCCTCCCGAATTCATCGCAGAATCACCCCTTGCTTACCCCTCGAGGTAGCTGCTGATGCCGTCGGCGATGCCCTGGGCGGCCTTCTGGCGCCAGCCCGCGCTGGTGAGCTGGGCGGCGTCCTCGGGGTCACGCATATTGCCGCATTCGATGAAGACTTTGGGCACGGTCGACAAATTCAGTCCGCCGAGATCCTTGCGGACGTCCAAACCGGTATTGCCGCCCACGTAATTGGAAGGGGAACTTCCGGTACTGCGTACGAACAGTCCGGCGATACGGGTGCCGAGGTCGCGCGAGGCCGCGACGATCTTCGAGGTGTCCGCACCCCCGCCGCGCACCGACGCGGGAAGGATCACATGGAACCCCCGGTTGCCGACGGCCGATCCGTCCGCGTGGATCGAGACCACCGCGTCCGCGTGGGCCTTGTTGCCGATGCGCGCCCGCTCGTCCACGCACGGCCCGAACTCCCGGTCGCCGTCGTACGTCAGGATCACCGTCGCGCCCTGGGCCCGCAGCAGCGTCCGCAGCCGGTGCGACACGTCAAGGGTGAACTCGGCCTCCGCGTAACCCCCGTTGGTGGCGGTGCCGGTGGTGTCGCACTCCTTGTGCCCGGTCCCGATGTCCACCTGGCGGTTGATCTCGGCGGTGTGCAGGTGGTTGCGGGGATTGTGCCCGGGGTCGATGACGACCGTCCTGCCGGACAGCGGCCCGGAGGGGGCGGGCGGCGGCTTCGCGGGCGACGCGGACGGGGACGCGCTCGTGCGCGACGGCGACGGCGAGGGGGAGCGGGACGGGGAGGGCGGGGCCGGGGCGGCGGACGGGGTGATGGCACCGGTGGCGCTCGGTCCCGGCCGGGCCTGCGCGGTGCCGTCGCCGCCGCCGCAGCCGGCGAGGCCCAGGCACATCAGGGCCGCCGCGGCGGCGAGCAGGACCGGGCGGCGCGGGGTGGGGGGAACGCTCTCGTCGTGACGCACCCGGCGATGCTATCCGCCGGGCCCGGCGGCGTCCGGGGCGTTCACGGACACCCCGCGGGGCCGCTCCCCCTCAGATCCCCGGCCCGGTGCGCCGCAGGACGCGCAGCGAGTCCGTGACGGAGACCTCCGTGAACGCCCCCGACTCCAGCGCCCGCAGATACACCCGGTACGGGGCCCGGCCGCCGTGCGCGGGGTCCGGGAACACGTCGTGGATCACCAGCAGCCCGCCCTCGGCGACATGCGGCGCCCAGCCCTCGTAGTCACCGTTCGCGTGCTCGTCGGTGTGGCCGCCGTCGATGAAGACGAAGCCGAGCTTGCCGCCCCACACCGCCGCGACCTGCGGCGAGCGCCCCACGAGCGCCACCACGTGCTCCTCCAGGCCCACCGCGTGCAGCGTCCTGCGGAAGGTGGGGAGCGTGTCCATCCGGCCGACCTCGGGGTCCACCACCGTCGGGTCGTGGTACTCCCAGCCGGGCTGCTGCTCCTCGCTGCCCCGGTGGTGGTCGACGGTGAGCGCGGTGACGCCCGCCGCCCGCGCCGCGTCGGCCAGCAGGATCGTGGAACGCCCGCAGTAGGTGCCGACCTCCAGCAGCGGCAGGCCCAGCTCCGCGGCCCCGGCGGCGGCGTCGTACAGCGCGAGCCCCTCGACCACCGGCATGAAGCCCTTGGCGGCCTGGAACGCGGCGAGAATCTCCGGCTTGGGCTCGGCGGCCACGGGGTTCCTCCTGGTGGGACGGGTGGTGCGACGACGGGCGGTGCGACGGCGCCATCGTGCCGTACGCCCCCACCGAAGGTACCGGCGGGGGCGTACGGGAGGGGCGTACATCAGGGGTGTGCGGGCCCGGGTCGGGGTCAGCAGCTCTGCCAGAGCCGGGTCATGACGCGGACGCCGAAGCGCAGTCCCTCCAGCGGGACGCGCTCGTCCACCCCGTGGAAGAGCCGGCCGTAGTCCAGGTCGTGCGGGAGCTTCAGGCCCTTGAAGCCGAAGCAGCGGATGCCCAGGTGGGTGAAGGCCTTGGCGTCCGTGCCGCCCGGGTTGCAGTACGGCACCGGGTGGCCGTCCGGGTCCTCGGCGCGCACCGCCTCGCACATGGCGTCCACGAGCGGGCCGTCGAACGTCGTCTCCATCGCGATGTCGTGGTTGACCCACTCACGGCTGACCGAGGGCAGCAGCAGCCGGTCGATCGTGTCGATCAGCTCCTGCTCGTGGCCGGGCAGGAAGCGGCCGTCGACGCGGGCGGTGGCCTTTCCCGGGATCACGTTGGTCTGGTAGCCGGCGTTGAACATGGTGGGGTTCGCCGAGTTGCGCAGGACCACCTGCATGAAGTCGGCGACCGGGCCCAGCCGGGCGAGACTGCCCTCGATGTCGTGCTCGTCGAACTCGACCCCGTAGAGCCGGGCGGCCTCTTCGAGCAGTGCGCGGACCGGTTCGATCAGCCGGATCGGGAAGGTCTCGCGGCCGATCCGGGTCAGCGACTCGGCGAGGTCGGTGACCGCGTTCTCGTCGTTCGGGGACGAGCCGTGGCCGGCCCGGCCGGTGGCGGTCAGCTCCATCCAGGCCATGCCGCGCTGGGCGTTCTCGATCGGGTACAGGCGGCGGGTGTCGTCGATGGCGAAGGAGAACCCGCCGCCCTCGCCGATCGCCTCGGTGACCCCGGCGAACAGTTCGGGGCGGTGCTCGACCAGCCAGTGGGCGCCGAACTTGCCGCCCGCCTCCTCGTCGGCGAGGAAGGCGAGGACCAGGTCGCGCGAGGGCTTCGTACCGGTGCGGGCGAAGTGCCGGGCGGTGGCCAGCATCACGGCCACCGTGTCCTTCATGTCGATCGCGCCCCGGCCCCACAGGTAGCCGTCCCGGATCTCGCCGGAGAAGGGCGGCACCTGCCACTCGGAGGCGTCCGCCGGGACCACGTCCAGGTGGCCGTGGACCAGCAGGGCGCCGCGGTCCGGGTCGCGCCCGGCGATCCGCGCGATGACGCTGGCGCGGCCGGGCGCGGACTCGATCAGCTCCGAGGCGATGCCCGCATCGGCGAGGCGGGCCACCACCCACTCGGCGCTCGCGCGCTCGTCGCTCGTGGGGTTGGAGGTGTCGAACCTGATCAGTTCGGCGCAGAGTTCGATGACCTCGGCCTGGGCCTCGTCGGAGGCCGGGACCAGGGCGGGGGATTCGGATGCGGTGCTCATGCTGCTCCCACGGGGGTGGTGGTGCGGGCGGCGGGGGCGGTGCCGTCCTCGTCGTCCAGGGCGGAGGTGCCGTAGGGCCTGATCCAGCCCAGCAGGCCCAGGACGCTGTACAGGACGAAGGCGGTGGCCAGCGAGTTCAGGGCCGGGATGCCGCCGTCGTAGAACTTGCCGACGCAGAACGCCGCGACCCAGATGGCGAGGGAGGCGGGTACCCAGGTCGGAGAGGTCGCCGGCAGGGTCTCGGAGGCCCGGGTCTCGTCCAGCGGCCTGCGCATCCGCTTCACGATCCAGTACTCGGCCACGATGATGCCGCCGATGGGCGGGATCGCGACGCCGAGGATCGTGAGGAACTCGGTGAAGTGGCTCATGATCCCGACCGCGGACAGGAGCGTGCCGGCGATGCCGAGGACGATGGTGACCGCGCCGCGGTGGACACGCTTGCCGAAGACGACCTGGAAGAAGTTCACGACGCCGAGCGAGGAGCCGTACAGGTTCCAGTCGTTGATCTTCGCCGTGGACATCAGGACGACGAGCACACCGAAGGCGCCGGAGGTGGACAGGACGATGTGCGAGACCTCGCTGCTCTTGACCAGGTGGCCGAGGAGCACACCGGTCAGGCCCACTATGTACTCGGAAAGGATCATGGACGACGCGCTCTGCAGGAAGACGTGCGAGCCCTTGCGGTTGTAGCGGGTCATCTCCGGGGAGACGATCGCGCCCGTCATGTAGCCGCCCGCGATGGCGGTGGCGGCGACGGCCAGCGGGATCGTGTCGCCCGGCGGTGGCGAGTGGACCAGCTCGCTCAGCGAGTGGTCGTTCAGGGTGCGGATGACGGAGAAGGCGACCATGGCGAAGAAGAGCGGGGTGACGACCTTCGCGAAGTTCGCCATGTACTTGAACCCGAAGATCACCAGGGCGGTGATGGCGATGCCCGCGAGCACGCACCACATCCAGGACGGCCCGCCGACCAGCGCCGAGACGCTGTCGCCGAAGATCGTGTTCTGGACCCCGAACCAGCCGACCAGGCTGACCGCGATCACGAAGCTTACGAGCGCGGAGCCGTTGCGGCCGAAGCCCGCCCAGCGGGTCAGCATCGGGGTGGCCAGACCCTCGCGCATCCCGGCCAGGCCGATGGCGAAGATCACGATCTCCAGGATCACCGCGCCCAGCGTGAAGGCCCAGAAGGCGTTGCCGAAGGTCATCCCGACGCCGATGGTGGCGCCGAGCGTGAACTGCGAGATCGAACCGGACTGGGCCAGCCACTGGAGGAGCATCGACCAGAAGCCGAACCGCTTGTCGCGCGGGACGCGTGAGAGCGCGTAGTCGTCGCTGCCGATGCTCTTGGTCTCACGCGCCACGGCACCGGACTGCGGGGTGGCTGCCATCAGGACTCCTGGGGTGTACGGCCGAAGGTCTGCAGGTGGGTCAGCGAGCCGTAGCGGCTGACGAGGTTGTCGAACTCCACCGCGTCGTGGAAGTCCAGCCGGCCGCCGCCGAAGGCCTTGGCGACCTCCACGGCGTAGCGGGCGGCCGACGCGATGTCGCTCTCGTGACTCGCGCCCGTCCCGCAGCCCGGCACCGCGGCGGCCGAGGTGATGGCCAGGCCGACCACGGGGGCGGCCGTGGCGGTGGAGGGCTGGAGGATCGAATTGATGTGGTGTGCACCATTACCGTACGGGGTGATGTCCTGGGTGGTCACCGGGTACGTGACCAACGGCTCACCGGTCACCACGGCCAGCAGCTCGCCCAGCTGCTCGCTCACCCGGAGCACCCAGCCCTCCTTGACGGTGGGCGACAGGGCGAGGCCCTTGTGGTTGATGATCCGGTTGCCCTTGGTGGTGTCGATGGAGAGCACCGCCTCCATCTCGCCGGTCACCTCGTGCCGGTTCATGGTGGCGATGTCCACCGGCGAGCCCATGAACGGCACCGGGTCGTGCGGCTCGGTCGGCGCGTTCGGGCAGATGTGGGTGGCGACGATCACATCGCCGGGCAGCACATCGCCGCGGCGGCGCATGTCGAGCAGCTTCGCTGCGGCGGCGAGCGCCGAGACGGCGCCGTCGGCGTCGGAGACCAGACCGGCCACCTCGGGCCGGGCGCCGATGCCGCCGAGCCGGCCGACGACGCCCAGGGTGCGGGCGTCGCCCCCGGCCGTACGGCCCCGGGAACCGGGGATGCGGACGGTCACGAAGTCCGTCGAGCCCCGCTCACCGGCGACCGTGGTGACCTGTGCGGACGAGCCCTCGGCCCCAGCCGCGGAGTCCAGGTACTCGACGACCGTCCTGCCCTTGGCCTGGGGATCGTCGAGCAGACCGACGAGGTCCAGTACGTACTTCAACATGGGGGGCCTTTCTCGCGCATCCGTCACACCCGTCCGGAGCCCGGCAGGGAGTCGGGGCGCCGGACGGGGTGCTGAGAGCAGATTCGGGATCGGATAGCGTTGAGCGCAATGATTTCCCGTTATCTGCAATTCAGGTCTGAATGGTGAGATGGCTATGACGGAGTTCGATCTGGACCGGCGCACCCCCGCCGGAGCCCTGCAGACCGTCGACCGGGCGCTGCTCGTCCTGCTCGCCTTCGAGCGCACCCGGCCCGACTGGGGCGTCACCGAGGTCGCGGCGGAGTTCGGCTGGGACACCTCGGTGGCGCAGCGCCTCCTCGCGACCCTCGCGGGGCGCGGCTTCCTGGTCTCCGACCCGGCCACCCGCCGCTACCGCATCGGCCCCGCCGTGCTGCGCCTGGGCAGGCTCTGGGAGCGCTCCGGGTCACTGGAGCTGCTGGCCGGACCGGTCCTGGAGGAGCTGCGCCGCGTCACGGGCGACACCGTGCTGTTCTGCCTGCCCGACAGCTTCCACATGCGGTGCGTGGCCGCCGAGGAGGGCGAGACCGGACCGCTGCGCTACTACCCCCTGGTCGGTGAGCTCTATCCGGCGCACGCCGGGGCGACAGCCAAGTCCTTCTACGCCTATCTGCCCGACGAACAGCGCCACCGGCTGTTCCGGGGGCGCCCGATGGCCCGCTTCACCGACCGGACGGTCACCGATCCGGACGCGCTGGAGCAGGAGTTCCTGAAGGTCCGCGCCCAGGGCTACGCGTGGACGGTCGGCGAGTACGACACCGGCATCGCGACCGTGGCCGTGCCCGTCTTCCTGGGCCGCGAACCGTACGGCAGCCTCAGCCTGGGCGGGGCCGAGGGGCGGTTCCAGGGGGCGCCGGAGAACCGCCTCGAAGCGCTGCGGCACGCCGCCGGGCTGCTGGAGAAGCGCCTCACCCACCCGCCGCAGCGCACCAAGCCCCGCACGCGCCGCACCCCCACGGCCTGACCCGAAGAGAAACGATGAGGAAGAACCCCGTGAATCTGCTCCTGCTCTCCAACTCCACCCAGCACGGCCGCGGTTACCTGGAACACGCCCTGGACACGGTCACCGCCTTCCTGCCCGCCGGCGCCCGGCTGGCCTTCGTGCCCTACGCGCTCGCCGACCACGCCACGTACACCGCACGCGTCCGGGACGCCCTCGAACCGGCGGGGATCGGGGTGCACGGCGTCCACGAGCACGCCGACCCGGTCGCCGCGCTCGACGCCGCCGACGCGGTGTTCATCGGCGGCGGCAACTCCTTCCGGCTGCTGAGCGCGCTGCACCGGACCGGGCTGCGGGACGCGGTGAGCGGGGCGGTGCGCGCGGGTCTGCCGTACATGGGGGCGAGCGCCGGGACGAACATGGCGGCGCCCACCCTGCGCACGACCAACGACATGCCCATCGTGCAGCCGCCGTCGTTCGAGGCGCTGGGCCTCGTCCCGTTCCAGATCAACCCGCACTACCTCGACCCGGACCCGGACAGCACCCACAAGGGCGAGACCCGCGAGGAGCGGCTCGCCGAATTCCTGGAGGAGAACGACGTGCCGGTGCTCGGCCTGCGCGAGGGGTCGTGGCTGCGGGTCGAGGGCGAGGCGGCCCGGGTCGAGGGCGTCAGGGCCCGTCCGGCGGATCTTGGTGGGCCCGCGAAGATCCGCCGGACAGGCCCTGGCCCCGCCCGGCTGTTCACGCGGGGCGCGGCGCCCCGGGAACTCGCGGCGGGGACGGACGTCTCCTACCTGCTCACGACCGCAGCGCGGTTCGACGCTCCGGCACGCTGACCGTCAGCACCAGGTCCGTGTCCACCGGACCGCCGTCCGCCGGGCAGACCGCCGGCCAGGCGCGCGGCGCGTAACCGGTGGCCGACGCGGCCAGCACGAAGGTGCCGGTGCCCGGCGCCGTGAGCGCCCAGCGGCCCGAGGCGTCGGTGGTGGTGAGCCCGGCCTGCCGGCCCTGCCGGTCGATCAGGGTCACATTGGCCCCGGCCACCGGCGCCCCGCCTGCCTCCAGCACCCGGCCCCGGAAGCCCCGGGGGCCGGGCAGCGGGAGCGGTGTGACGCTCTCGGCACCGGCGCGCCGGGCCGCCGCGTCGCCCTCGCTGCTCGCCAGGAGCACCGGGGCGGTGGCGGTGCGCCGCGACGGCAGGAACGAGGCCAGGACGAGGCCGGCCACCACCGCGCCCGTCGCGATGAGGAACGAGATGCGGAACCCCTGCATGGTGGGCACCGCGACCGGTCCCATCTGCGTCGAGGTGTGGGCCAGGACCATGCCGATCACGGCGCTCGACACGGAGGTGCCGATCGACCGCATCAGGGTGTTCAGCCCGTTGGCCGCGCCGGTCTCGGAGGCGTCGACGGCCCCGATGATCAGGGCGGGCAGCGAGGAGTACGCGAGCCCGATGCCGGCGCCGAGCAGTACGGCGATCAGCACGGTCTGCCAGGCGGCGCTCATCAGGCCGAGCCCGGCCCCGTAGCCGACGGCGATGATCAGCATGCCGAGGATCAGGGAGACCTTCGGGCCGCGGCGGGCGGAGATCCGGGCGTACAGCGGGGCGACGCACATCATGGTCAGGCCGAGCGGGGCGACGCACAGCCCGGCGACCACCATCGACTGGCCGAGGCCGTAACCGGTGGACTTCGGCAGTTGGAGCAGCTGGGGCAGGACCAGCGAGACGGCGTAGAAGGCGACCCCGACCATGATCGAGGTCAGGTTGGTCAGCAGCACCTCGCGGCGGGCCGAGGTCCGCAGGTCGACCAGCGGGGCGTCGCTGCGCAGCTCGAACAGCCCCCACAGCACCAGCACCACCAGGGACGCGGCGATCAGCCCGAGCGTGGTGGGTGAGGCCCAGCCCCAGTCGCCGCCCTTGGTGACGGGCAGCAGCAGGAGGACCAGGCCGAGCGAGAGGCCGAGCGCGCCGACGACGTCGAACCGGCCGGGGGCGCGCAGCGAGGTCTCGGGCACGGCCAGCACGGTCAGCGCCATGGCGAGCACGCCGAGGCCGGCGGAGCCGAAGAAGAGGGTGTGCCAGTCGGTGTGCTGGGCGACGAGCGCGGCGGCGGGCAGCGCGAGTCCGCCGCCCACCCCGATCGACGAGCTCATCAGGGCCATGGCCGAACCCAGCTTCTCGCGCGGCAGCTCGTCGCGCATGATGCCGATGCCCAGCGGGATCGCGCCCATGGCGAAGCCCTGGAGCGCGCGGCCCACGATCATGATCACGAGATCGTCGGTGAAGGCGCATATCAGTGAACCGACGACCATCACGGCGAGGCTGGCCAGCAGCATCCTGCGCTTGCCGTTCAGGTCCCCGAGCCGGCCCATGATCGGGGTGGAGACGGCTCCGGCGAGCAGGGTCGCCGTCATCACCCAGGTGGCGTTCGACGGGTCGGTGTGCAGAAGGGCGGGCAGATCCTTGATGACGGGGACGAGCAGGGTCTGCATCACCGCGACGGTGATGCCCGCGAAGGCGAGCACGGGGATGATCCCCCGGCCCGCCCTCGCGCGCGGATCAGGAAGCTCCGCGGTGGGCTGTTCGTGCGTCGTCTGTGGCATACGTGCGGCCTCCGGGCAGCGGTAGGAGCGGCAAAGAGTGGGGCGGACGGTCGTGCGTCCCGGTCGCGGACAGCACCGACCGCCAAGTCTGTGCAGGGTGAACCTTCCTCGGCTACGGCGTATTCCGGTGAAGGAGGGGCGAACAGGGCGCGCTCGTCGGCCGGCGCACACAACCGTCGAGATCCAGCCTGCGTCTGACCTTCCGTCAGATTGCAACGTGTTCTACTCTTGCGCCGTTCCAATGGCTGCGACCGGCGAGGATGCGCATGGGTATCGGGATCACCGAAGAACACAGGGCGCTCGCACAGGCGGTACGAGGTTGGCTGGCCCGAGCCGTACCCCCCGGCGACATCCGCGCACTGCTCGACGCGGACGCACCCACCCCCACCGGCGCACGCCCCGCGTACTGGGACGGCCTCGCCGGACAGGGCCTGCTCTCCATCCATCTGCCCGAGGCGTACGGGGGCGGAGGCGGCGACCTCCTCGACCTCGCCGTCGTCCTCGAAGAGGCCGGCCGGGCCGCGCTGCCCGGCCCGTACCTGGCGAACGCCCTCACCTCCGCCGTCCTGCACGCCGCCGGCGCCGACGCGCTGCTCCGGGACCTCGCCACGGGCCGGTGCGCCGGCGCCGCCGCCCTCGACCCCGGCAGCCTCACCGCCGCCCCGCACGGCGACGGCCACCTGCTCGAAGGAGTGGCGCCCCCCGTCCTGTCCGGGGCCGAGGCCGGGCTGCTGCTGCTCCCCGCCGCCTGCGAGGGCGATGTCCGCTGGTTCGCCGTGGACGCCGACGCACCGGGGCTCACCGTGCGCCCCCACCGCGGCGCCGACCCGACCCGGCCCACCGCCGAGGTCCGGGCCGGCCGCGTCCCCGTCCCCGCCGGGCGGCAGCTGCGCATCGGCCCGGACCTCGTAACCGACCTCGCCGCCGTCCTGTTCGCCGCCGAGGCGTGCGGAACCGCCGCCCGCGCCCTGGACACCGCCACCGAACACGCCAAGGTCCGCGAACAGTTCGGCCGGCCCATCGGGCAGTTCCAGGGCGTCAAGCACCTGTGCGCCGACATGCTCGTACGCGTCGAACAGGCCCGCGCCCTGACCTGGGACGCCGCCCGCGCGGCCGGCGACCCGCAGCAGCCGGAGGAGGTGCGCGCCCTGGCCGCCGCCCTCGCCGCGGCCACCGCGCTCGACGCCGCGTACACCTGCGCCAAGGACGCCATCCAGATCCTCGGCGGCATCGGCTTCACCTGGGAACACGACGCCCACCTGTACCTGCGCCGGGCCCTGGTAGCCCGCCAGTTGCTCGGGCCCGGCGACACCCACCGGCAGCGGGCCGTCCGGCTCGCCTCCGCCGGGGCCCGCCGCGAACTCGCCCTGGAACTCCCGCCGGAGGCCGAGGCCCACCGCGCCGCGGCCCGCGAGGCCGTCGCCGCCGCCCGGGGCCTCGACCCGAAGGCCGCCCGCCGCGCCCTCGCCCCCACCGGCTACGCCGCCCCCCATCTGCCCGCACCCCACGGGCTGGACGCGGGTGCCGTACAACAGCTCGCGATACAACAGGAGTTACGCGCCCAGGGCGTCAAGCTGAGCGACCTCCAGATCGCCACCTGGGTGGTGCCCTCGCTCCTCGCCCACGGGACGGCCGAACAGCAGGAGCGCTACCTCCCGCCGACCCTGCGCGGCGACCTCCTGTGGTGCCAGCTGTTCTCCGAACCCGGCGCCGGGTCCGACCTCGCCTCGCTGCGCACCCGGGCCGAACGCGCCCCCGAGGGCTGGCGGATCAACGGCCAGAAGGTGTGGACGAGCGCCGCCCAGTGGGCCGACCACGGGATTCTCCTCGCCAGGACCGACCCGGACGCGCCCAAGCATCAGGGCCTCGGCTACTTCGTGGTCGACATGAAGCACACCGAGGGCATCGACATCCGCCCGCTCCGGGAGATCACCGGCGACGCCCTCTTCAACGAGGTGTACTTCGACGACGTACTCCTGCCGCCCGACGCACTCGTCGGCGAGGCCGGCGGCGGCTGGCAGGTCGCCCGCAACACCCTGGGCAACGAACGCGTCCACATGGCCGACCAGATGACCTTCGACACCGGCCTGGAGGCGCTGATCGGCCGCGCCGCCGGACTCGACGGCGCCGAACGCGCCCGGATCGGCGCCCTCGCCGCCGAGGCCCACGCCCTGGCCTGCATCGGCCTGCGCACCACGCTCCAGCAGGTCTCCGGGCTCGAACCGGGCGCCGGCGCCTCCGTACGCAAGCTCGTCCAGACCACACACCAGCAGAAGACCGCCGAACTCGCCCTCGAACTCCTCGGCCCGGACGGGGCGGTGTGCGAAGGGGCCGGGGAGCGGGCGGTGCACGGCTTCCTGATGTCCCGCTGCCTGACCATCGCGGGCGGCACCACACAGGTACAGCTCAACGTCGTCGCCGAGCGCATCCTCGGCCTCCCCCGGGACTGAAGGGAAACCGTGATCATGATGAGGTCCTACATCGTCGGCGTCGGGATGACGAAGTTCGAGAAGCCCGAGACCCGTGACTGGCAGTACTGGGACATGGCCAAGGAGGCCGGAACCGCCGCGCTCGTCGACGCCGGTGTGACGTACGAGGACATCCAGCAGGCCGTCGTCGGCTACTGCTTCCAGCCCTCCACCGCCGGACAGCGCGCCGTCTACGGGCTCGGGCTGACCGGGGTGCCCGTCTACAACGTCAACAACAACTGCGCCACCGGCTCGACCGCCCTGATGATGGCCCGGCAGTTCGTGGAGGGCGGCGGCAGCGACTGCGTCCTCGCGCTCGGCTTCGAGAAGATGGCGCGCGGCTCGCTCGGCGGCGGCGGGGCGGACGGCGGCGCGGGCGATTTCAAGACGTCCCCGGTCGCCCGCCACTACGCGATCATGGCCGCCGCCCACGGCTTCGAGATGACCCCGCCCACCGCCCAGATCTTCGGCAACGCCGCCCGCGAACACATGGAGCGCCACGGCACGACGGAGGCGCAGCTCGCCGCCGTCGCCGCCAAGAACCACCGCCACTCCACCGGCAACCCGTACGCCCAGTTCCAGGACCCGTACACCGTCGAGGAAGTCCTCGCCGCCAAACCCGTCCACCTCCCCCTCACCCGGCTCCAGTGCTCCCCGACCTCCGACGGGGCGGCCGCCGCCGTCGTCGTCTCGGAGCGCTTCGTGGAGCGGCACGGGCTCGGCGCACGGGCCGTCGAGATCGCCGCCCAGGCCATGACCACCGACACCGAGGCATCCTTCGCCTCCGGAACCTGCATCGACGCGGTCGGCCTGCCCATGTCCCGGGAGGCGGCCCGACAGGTGTACGAGGCGTCCGGCACCGGCCCCGACGACCTCGACGTCATCGAGCTCCACGACTGCTTCTCCCTCAACGAACTCCTCACCTACGAGGCGCTCGGACTGTGCGGCGAGGGGGAGTCCGGGGCGCTCGTCGAGTCCGGCGCCACCACCCACGGCGGGCGCTGGGTGGTCAACCCGTCCGGCGGCCTGATCTCCAAGGGGCACCCGCTCGGCGCCACCGGCATCGCCCAGGCCGCCGAACTCACCTGGCAGCTCAGGGGCGAGGCCGGGGCCCGCCAGGTGCCCGGCGCCCGGACCGCCCTCGCCCACAACATCGGCCTCGGAGGAGCGGCGGTGGTGACCCTGCTGCGCCGCTGAGAAGGACCCGTGGCCGAGCCCCGGTCCTACGCCGCTGGACCGAGGCCGACCGGACCGGAAACAGATGTACGGGGCGTACGGCGGCTGCGAGTATGACACCCATGGTTGACGTCTCCACGCCCGCACCGCCCACCGGCCGGACCAGGACCCGCACCTGGGCGGTGGTCCTCGCCGCCTGTGTGGGCCAGTTCCTGGTGGTGCTCGACGTGTCCGTCGTCAACGTCGCCCTCCCGTCCATGCGCACCGACCTGGGACTCAGCTCCGCCGGGCTGCAATGGGTGCTCAACGCGTACTCGATCGCGTTCGCCGGGTTCATGCTGCTCGGCGGGCGGGCCGCCGACCTCTACGGCCGCAAGCGGATGTTCCTCGTCGGCCTCGGCCTGTTCACCGCCGCCTCACTGGCCGGCGGCCTCGCCCAGGAGGGCTGGCAGCTGCTCGCCGCCCGCGCCGCACAGGGGCTCGGCGCGGCCGTCCTCGCCCCCGCCACCCTCACCCTCCTCACCGCCGCCGTCCCCGAGGGCCCCGCCCGGGCCAAGGCCATCGGCACCTGGATGGCGGTCGGCGCGGGCGGCGGCGCCGCCGGCGGACTGGTCGGCGGGGTGCTCACCGAAACCCTGTCCTGGCGGTGGGTCCTCCTGATCAACGTGCCCATCGGGGTGCTCGTCCTCATCGGCGCCGCCCTGTGGCTCGCCGAGGGCCGCACGGGTGGCCGAAGCCGCGTCGACCTCCTGGGCGCCGTCCTCGTCACGGCGGGCCTGGCCTCCGTGGCGTACGGCATCGTGCAGACCGAGGAGTCCGGCTGGACCACCGCCGCGACCCTCGTACCGCTGGTCGGCGGCCCCGTGCTGCTCGCCCTGTTCGCCCTCGTGGAGATCCGCACGGCGAAGCCCCTGATGCCGCTGCGGGTGCTCGGGGCGCGGGCGGTGGCCTCCGCGAACGTCGCCATGCTGGTCATCGGCTCGGCCACGTTCTCCATGTGGTACTTCATGACGGTGTACGCGCAGAACGTCCTGGGCTACAGCGCGCTGGAGGCCGGACTCGCCCTGATGCCCTCCTCGTTCGCCGTGGTGCTCGGCTCCAAGGCCGCGCCCCGGCTGATGGCCCGCGTCGGCGCGAAGAACCTCGCGCTCGTCGGCACCGCCGTCGCCGCGACCGGCTTCTGCTGGCAGTCCACGATGTCCGTGCACGGCTCCTACCTCACCGCCGTCTGCCTGCCGGGGGTGCTCATGATGGCGGGCGCCGGACTCGCCTCCACCCCGCTCGCCTCCCTCGCCACCTCCGGCGCGGCGCCCGGCGAGGCCGGACTCGTCTCCGGCCTCGTCAACACCTCCCGCACCATGGGCGGCGCCCTCGGCCTCGCCGTGCTCTCCACGGTCGCCGCCGCCCGCACGGGGGACGGGGCCGACCCGGTCGAGCTGACCGCCGGCTACGCACTGGCCTTTCGCACGGCGGGCGGGGTCCTGCTCGCCGGGCTCCTCGTGATGGTCCTCTGGCTCCCGCGCCACCGGCCGGCCGTGCGGCTCTGATCCGGTGGCGGGGCCGCGCGTACCGGCGTCACTTCCGCTCGTACAGCGCCACCCGCCGCCCGCGCACCCGCGCGTCCGCGACCACGGTGAAGTGGTCCCTGAGCACGGCGGCCTTCACCTTCTCCCGCCGTTCCGCCTCCGGCCGGGCCGCCTACGGCGTGTCCGTGACCAGCAGTATCCGGGGCTGCGCCAGCATCGCGTCCCGTATCAGGGCCGGCTCCGCCTCCACCCCGTTCAGTGCCCCGGACTCCAGCGGGCCCCGGACCAGCGCTATGTCCCGCAGCCCCGTGAACGCGCCGGGGGTGACCAGCTTCGCGTCCCGCCGGGCGCTCGGCAGGAACACCACCGCCGTCCCCGGCACCTTCAGCCGCCGTATGTCCGCCGTCGTGGCCAGCACATCGACCACCCGGCTCGCCGGGGACCGCTTGGACAGCGACTGCGGCAGCAGCGCCGCCACCGCTGCGGCGAGCAGCACCGGGACCAGCCACTTCGACGCCGCCGGGAACCGGGGCGCCGCCGCCCGCACCGCCGCCCCGAGCCCGGGCCCCGTCAGCAGCGCCAGGCCCAGCAGGCTGAACAGCACGTACCGGTCCAGGAACAGCGGCTTGACCAACGAAAGTGCGACCAGGTCCAGTTGGGGGACCGCCAGCAGCGGCAGCCCCACCGAGGCCAGGGACAGCCGGCAGGTGGTGACGGTACGGACGGTCGCGCTCAGAGCCAGCCCTGCTGCCGGGCGGCGCGGACCGCCTCCATCCGGTTGCGGGTGCCGGTCTTGCCGATCGCCGACGAGAGGTAGTTGCGGACCGTCGACTCCGAGAGATGCAGCTTCGCCGCGATGTCGGCGACCGTCGCCCCGTCCGCCGAGGCGACCAGCGCGTCGCGTTCCCGCGCGGTCAGCGGGCTCGGCCCGGAACTCAGCGCGGCGGCGGCCAGCGCCGGATCGACGACCGTCTCCCCGGCCAGCACCCGGCGGATCGCCTCCGCCAGCTCCTCGACCGGGCCGTCCTTCACCAGGAAGCCCGCCGCCCCGGCCTCCATGGCTCGGCGCAGATAGCCGGGCCGGCCGAAGGTGGTGAGGATCAGCACCCGGCAGTCCGGCACCTCCTGGCGCAGATCGGCCGCCGCGTCCAGGCCGCTGCGGCCCGGGAGTTCGATGTCGAGCAGCGCCACATCGGGCCGGGACGCCAGCGCGGCGGCCACGATCTCGTCGCCCGCGCCGACCTGGGCGACCACCTCGATGTCCGGCTCCAGACCGAGCAGCAGGGCGAGCGCGCCGCGCATCATCCCCTGGTCCTCGGCCAGCAGTACGCGTACGGATGTGGCCGGCGGGTGCTCCTGTGGCATCTCGTTCACCGGCCCAGAGTAGGCGAGTTGTCCGCGCCGGCCCCCGCACCCGGCAGGGCCGCGTCGCCGTCGCCGTCCTCACCGTCGCTCGCGTCCGCCGGGAGTTCGGCGGTGACCACGAAACCGCCGTCCGGGCCCGGGCCCGCCTCCAGGGAGCCGCCGGCCGCGGCGAGCCGTTCGGTGAGCCCCTTCAGCCCGGTGCCGCCGATGCCCGGGGCCGGCGTGGGCCCCTCGGGCCTGCCCCGGCCGTCGTCGGTGACCGTCAACCGGACCCTCTCTCCGGTGCCGCCGAGCTCGAAGACGCAGCGGGCGGCGGTGGAGTGGCGTACGACGTTGGTGACGGCCTCCCGCACCACCCAGCCCAGCAGCGCCTCGGTCTGCGGCGCGAGCGGCGGCCCCGAGCGCCGGACGACCGGTTCGATCCCGGCGGCGGTCAGCGCGGACCTGGCCCGGTCCAGCTCGGTGGCGAGGCTGCCCTCGCGGTAGCCGGTCACCGCCTCGCGGATCTCGGTGAGCGCCTGGCGCCCGACGGACTCGATGTCGGCGACCTGGGACAGCGCCGCGTCCATGTCGCGCGGGGCGAGCCTGCGCGCGGCCTCCGACTTCACGACGATGACGGAGAGCGTGTGGCCCAGCAGGTCGTGCAGATCGCGGGAGAACCGCAGCCGCTCCCGCTCGACGGCGGTACGGGCCAGCTCCTGCCGGGTGTCGCGCAGCTCCATCACGGTCTCCGACAGGGTGAGGATCGCCGCCGTCACCGCCCCGGAGATGAACGTCCCGTACCCCAGCGTCCACGGGGTCGAGGCGCTGTCCCCGCGCCAGACGGCGATCCAGCACGCGGTGACCGCGAGGCAGAGCAGCCCGAGCATCAGCCGGCGGCGGCGCAGGACCGTACCGCAGGCCAGCGAGAGCAGCGGGAAGAACAGCAGCCAGCTGCCGCCGTAGCCGATGGCCAGGGCGAAGGTGACCGCGGCCAGCCCGCCCAGCAGCACGTACGTCACCGGGCTCTCGCGCCTCTCCTTGACGAAGCCGCGGAACACCACCGAGATGTAAAGGGAGTTGAAGGCGAGCAGGCCGACAGCCCCGACCCACGGGTTGGGGGTCTCGCCCTGGAAGAGGTTGGAGAAGGCGCCCAGGCCCATCAGCAGCCAGGGCAGCAGCGCGTACGGGCCCGGAGGGCCGGGGCGGCGGCCCTCCTTCCGCAGCCGGCGCCGCTCCCTGCGTGATGGTCTTGCGTTCCGTGGCATGTTCGCTCCCGTCACACGGTCCTGGCGGACCGACGGTACGAGATCCGGGCGTACACACCGAACAGCAGGAGCCACGCGGCGAGCACACCCAGTGTCGTCGCGCCCGGCGCGTGTCCGTCGGTGGTCGCCCAGCCGAGGTCGGCGAACCGGTTGGCGGGGGTGAACCGGCCGACCGAGCGCAGCCATTCGGGCAGCATCTCCAGCGGGAACCACAGCCCGCCGACGACCCCGAAGCCCATCAGGCAGGCGACGTTGACGACGCCGGTGCCCTGCGGGGTGAGCCGGTAGCCGTTGCCCAGGCCGAGCAGGGTGAAGGGCAGCGCGCCGGCCCACAGCACCAGCACCAGCACCGCCCACTGCCAGGCCGCCATCCGCACCCCGTTGACCAGGGCGCCGGCCAGCAGCACGGTCAGGATCACCGGCAGCACGGTCACCGAACCGCTGACCGCCCGGCCCACCACCGCCTGCGAGGCGGAGAGCGGGGTGATCCTCAACTGCTGGAGCCAGCCCAGCGACTTGTCGGAGGCGACACCCGTGCCGATCGACATGGCCGAGCCGAGCGCCCCGTACGCGGCCATGCCGACCATGGAGGCGGTCTTCCAGCCGTCGGCGCCGTCGTCGGAGCCGATGTTGGTGAAGATCAGGTACATCAGCACCGGCATCCCCGTGCCGAAGACGAGGAAGGCGCCGTCGCGCAGGGTCCGGCGGGTCTCCAGCAGGATGTAGTGGAACATCAGACGGTCTCCTTCTCGTCCTTGAGCGTGGTGCCCCCGGACTCGGTGAGCGCGAGGAAGGCGGTCTCCAGCGTGGCCAGGGAGACCTGGAGGCCGCGGACCATGCCGAGCCGGGCCAGCTCCATGACGGTGGCGTCCGAGTCGTCGGTGTGCAGCAGGGCGCGGTCCCCGGTCACCTCCACGGTGGCGACCCCGGGCAGCAGCTCCAGGCCCTCGGTGGAGCGGCCCGCGAGGTCGAAGGAGACCTGGCTGCGGCCGGCCGAGCCCTTGATGGTCTCGCCGCTGCCGTCCGCGACGATCCGGCCCCGGTCGATGACGACGATCCGGTCGGCGTTCTCGTCGGCCTCCTCCAGGTAGTGGGTGGAGAAGAGCACGGTGTTGCCGCGCCGGGCGTAGGCCCGCATCGAGTCCCAGAACGCGCGCCGCCCCTCCACGTCGAGGGCGGCGGTCGGCTCGTCCAGCACGATCAGCTCGGGGTTGCCGGCCAGCGCGACGGCGAACCGGACGCGCTGGATCTGGCCGCCCGAGAGCTTGTCGATGCGCCGGTCCGCGTACTCCGTCACCCCGGCCAGGACCAGCGCCTCGGCCACCGGCAGCGGGCGCGGGTAGGTGGAGGCGACGAAGGCGACCAGCTCGCGCACGGTCACCCGGGGGATCGGGCGCCCGTCCTGGAGCATGGCGCCGACCAGTCCCGCCCGCACCGCCTGCTCGGGGGAGCGGCCCAGGACCCGTACGGTCCCGGTGTCCGGCTCGTCCAGCCCTAGCAGCAGCGAGATGGCGGTGGACTTGCCCGCCCCGTTGCGTCCGAGCAGGGCCACGGTCTCGCCGCGCCCGATCGTCAGTCCGATCCCGTCGACGGCCCGTACGCTCCGCCCGGCCCGCCCGAAGGTCTTCACCGCCCCGGTGAAGACCACCGCGGCCTCGTCGTCCCTTGTCTGCGTCATGTCTCCGAGATTACGGAGCGTGAGCAGGTCGCGGCAGAGGCACATGTACGCGGTCCGGACTGACAAATGTCACTGCCGCCACGGACGGAACGCATGCCCTCCAAGGGAACTGACGGGACGTCAGCACTCTTCACAACTTCCGTGCGCTGCGTTATACAAGGGGGCAACCGGCTAGAACGCGTTCTAGAACAGGCGCGGTCCCGGTCCCCGCACGACCTCGGTGCGGCCGACGGTGCGGACGGCCGTGCCGAGGTCTTCCACCGTCGAGGAGCAGTCGAGGAGCAGCTTCCCCATGCCCATTGATGCCGAGAAAGCTCTCGCCGCCGAACCCCGGACCAGCCGGATCGGATGGGACCACAAGGACGTCCAGCTCTACCACCTCGGCATCGGCGCGGGCGCCCGCCCCGGCTCGGCCGACCCCGCCGTGGACCCCGGGGAGCTGCGCTACACGCTGGAGTCCCGGCTCCAGGTGCTGCCCTCCTTCGCCACGGTCGCGGGCGCGGGTACGGGCATGGCGGGGCTCGCCTCGCCCGGCATCGACGTGGACCTCGCCGCCGTCCTGCACGGCGGGCAGAGCGTACGCGTGCACCGGCCGATCCCCGTGAAGGGCGACGCCGTACAGACCTCGAAGGTCGCCGCCGTGTACGACAAGGGCAAGGCGGCCGTGCTGGTGCTGCGGACCGAGGCGGCGGACGACGACGGCCCGCTGTGGACCAACGACTCCGAGATCTTCGTACGCGGCGAGGGCGGCTTCGGCGGCGAGCGCGGCCCGTCCGGGCGCACCGCCCGCCCGGCCACCGCCCCCCGCCATGTGGTCGAGCGGCCCGTCCGACCCGACCAGGCGCTGCTGTACCGGCTGTCCGGGGACTGGAACCCGCTGCACGCCGACCCCGAGTTCGCCGCACGGGCCGGCTTCGACCGGCCGATCCTGCACGGACTGTGCACCTACGGCATGACGCTCAAGGCCGTCACCGACACGCTGCTCGACGGCGACGCGAGTCGCGTCCGCGCCTACCGCGCCCGGTTCGCCGGAGTGGTCTTCCCCGGCGAGACCCTTCGCATCCGGATGTGGACCGCCGAGCACGAGGTGCGGGTGGAGGTGAGTGCCGTGGAGCGCGACGACGCCGTGGTCCTCGGCGACACCTTCGTCGAACACTCCTGAACGCAACCCACGACCCGTGAGGGGAGCCGCACCATGCGCGCAGCCGTACTGCACGAGATAGGCCAGGACAAGCTCGAAGTCCTCGACGACGTCGAGGCCGTGGGCTTCGGCCCGGGCAAGGTCAGGCTCCGCATCCGGGCCACGGGCTTGTGCCACTCCGACGTGTCAGCGATGAGCGGGGTGCTGCCCCAGCCCGCCCCCTTCATCCCCGGCCACGAGGGCGCCGGCGAGGTCATCGACGTCGGGGACGGGGTGAGCGGGCTGAGCGCGGGCGACCGGGTCCTGGTCTGCTGGCTGCCCGCCTGCGGCACCTGCCCCGCCTGCAAGCGCGGACAGACCCAGCTGTGCCTGGCCGGCTTCATGAACGCCGGCACGCCCAACTTCAAGCGCCCGGGCGGAGACGTCTTCGGCTTCGCGGGCACCGGCACCTTCACCGAGGAGGTCGTCGTCGGCGCGGGCTGCGCGGTGCCGATCCCCGACGACGTGCCGTTCGAGATCGCCGCGCTGATCGGCTGCGGGGTCACCACCGGCCTCGGCGCCGCCATCAACACCGCCCAGGTGGAAGCCGGTTCGTCGGTCGCCGTGATCGGCTGCGGCGGCGTCGGCATCTCCACCGTCCAGGGCGCCAGGGTGCGGGGCGCCGCCCAGATCGTCGCCGTGGACCCGGTCGCCTCCCGGCGCGAGGCCGCGCTGCGGTTCGGCGCCACCGAGGCCGTCTCACCGGACGAGTTCGCCGACGCCAGGCAGCGGATCACCGCGGGCGAGGGCTTCGACTACGTCTTCGAGGTCGTCGGCAAGTCCGCCACCGCCCGCACCGCGTACGAGAACACCCGGCGCGGCGGCACCCTCTGCATCGTCGGCGCGGGCGCCCTGGACGACAACTTCCAGGTCAACATGTTCGAGCTGTTCTTCGACGAGAAGCGCATCCTGCCCTCCATGTACGGGGGAGGGGACGTGCTGCGCTCCTACGAGCGGGCCATCGCGCTCTGGCGGGCCGGCCGCATCGACCTCGCCTCGATGATCACCCACCGGGTGCGGCTCGACGGCATCAACGACGCCCTCGACCAGATGCGGACCGGCGAGTCGCTGCGTACCTGCGTCGAGCTCTGAACCCCGCCCGCACCGCCGCCCGTTGTCTCCCGAGAGGACCCCGAGAACCGATGTCACTTCCCCTGGACGGACTGTCCGCGATCGTCACCGGCGCCGGGCGGGGCCTCGGACGCGCCGAGGCGCTGGAACTCGCGCGACTCGGCGCCGCCGTCGTCGTCAACGACTACGGGCAACCGGGCCGCGACGGGTCGGGCGAGGCGTCGGCCGCCCCGGCCGAGGAGGTCGCCGAGGAGATCCGGGCGGCCGGCGGCCGGGCCGTCGCCCACCTCGGTGACGTCTCCGACCACGAGCAGGCCCGCGCCCTGGTGGAGCTGGCCGTCGAGACGTACGGGCGGCTCGACGTCCTCGTCAACAACGCGGGCATCCTGCGCGACCGGATGATCTTCTCGATGAGCGAGGACGAGTGGGACTCGGTGATACGGGTCCACCTCAAGGGCCACTACAACACCACGCACTTCGCCGCCGCGCACTGGCGCGCCCGCTCCAAGGCCGCCGGCGGCCCGGTCTACGGCCGGATCGTGAACACCTCGTCGGAGGCGTTCCTCGCCGGGTCGGCGGGCCAGCCCAACTACGCGGCGGCCAAGGGCGGCATCGTCGGCCTGACCACCTCCACGGCCCTCGCCCTGGCCAAGTACGGCGTCACCGCCAACGCGATCTGCCCGCGCGCCAGGACCCGGATGACCGAGGACGTCTTCGCGGGCTTCGAGGAGCCGGGGGACGGCCGGCTCGACGCCCTCGCGCCCGAGCACGTCTCGCCGCTCGTCGGCTATCTCGCCTCACCGGCGGCGGCGAACGTCAACGGGCAGCTGCTCGTGGTGCACGGCGGGATGGTCGCGGTCGTGGAACGCCCCAGGGTGGCCGCGAAGTTCGACGCGACGAAGGAGGCGTTCTCCTTCGATGAGCTGGACGAGCTGCTGACCCCGTACTACGCGGACCGCCCGGCGAACGAGACGTTCGCGGCGGCCGAGGTGCTCGGCCTCAAACGCGGCTGACCCGCGCCCGACGCGACCAGACCCGATCCGACCAGACCCGATGCGAACAGAGGGGTGCCCCCGCGACCGGGACCGTGTGGCCGGCTGCGGGGGCACCCCTCTCCCCTCCGTTGTTCTCCTGGCGGGCAGCCGTCAGGCCGCCGCGCTGCCTTCCTCCGCGGGACGGCGGTGACGGCCGGCCGGCTGGGCCGCCGAGTCGTCCGTCGCCACACCCCCTCGGTGCTTTCCGGAGCCGCCGGCGTCGGCCCATTGCGCGTCCGCCCCCGGCAGGCGCGTCTGGGTCGTGTCGGTGCGGGCTTCAGACATGTGGGAAGTCACCCCGTTGTGATCGCTTACGTGTGTGTCGTCCGGAGCGCCACGCCACCGCCATCCGGGTAAAGGCCACGGTCGGTGACCGCGAAGCACGGTTGCGTGAGCCCGGCCCAAGCTTAGTCAGGCGCCGTACGCCCCATGAGAGGCGCCTGCCCCAATGGAACCGGCGTACACACAGGAGGAGGCGCCAGAGCCGCGGAAGGTTGCGTACCGCTTTCGCCGCAGCCGGGGCCGTCCGCCGGCTTCACCTCCTCCGGCATCTCCAGCAGGGCCACCGCGCAGGCCGTCTCCCCGTCCGCGTACGGCAGTTTGAGTACCCCGTCGCGGGACCAGACCCCGCTGCCCGCCAGCCAGCCCCCGGGCGCGGCGAGCTGGTGCAGCCGGCGGCCCGCCGGACGCCACACCCCGACCCAGCTGCCCGCCGCCCCGTCGATCCGCAGGGCGACCGCGCAGCTCTCCGGCATCAGCATCTGGCCCGGCTGCACGGCGAACGGCTTCACCGCGCAGTCCGGCAGGCGCAGGCACTCCGGGAAGCGCACCGGCAGGCAGCTGCCGAGCACGCCCCAGCCGAGCCGGTCGTGTCCGGGCGCGTCCGAGCGGATCAGCAGCAGCCCGCTGTCGGGGTCGGCGAGGAGCAACCGGTCGTTGCTGTCGGGTGTGATCTGTAGCAGCGGAGTCATCTCCGCGCCCCGCCCCAGGTCCACCGCGACGGCCTTCACCGGGCCGCCGCCGGCCGGTTCCCGGTCCAGGGCCAGCAGCCTTCCGGCCCGGTCCAGCCAGACCCCGCCGGAGCAGCGGCCCGGCAGATTCGCGACGTGCTCGGGCCCGGACGCCCCGCCGGCCACCCGCCACAGAGCGGTGGAGTACTCACCGACCGAGAGGGCGTACGCGCTGACGCCGTCCGGCGAGGGTGGCAGCAGGGTCAGCTCGTCGCACTGGACGGCCCCCAGCATCAGCTCACCGGTGCCGGGCCCGGTCGGGTAGAGCAGCGAGAAGGTGTGCCGCTCCGCGACCCGCCGCCGGATCAGCACCCGCCCGTCGGCGAGCGGCAGCACCTGCGACTCGGCCTCCTCGGGCTGGTTCATGGGCAACGGCACGGCGTACGGTTCCGGCCCGTCGAGCGTCCAGCGCTCGGCGAACCACGCGGTGTCGGCGGGCGCGCCGCCCTCCGCGGGCTCCGGGACGGGCGCGGCGGCCGTCAGCCGGGCGGCGTACGCACCGTCGGCGGTGAGCGTGAAGGCGGGCAGGACCGTTTCGGCAGGGGCGGCCGGCGCGGGGACCTCCCCCGGGGCACTCTCCGCGCCGGCCGCTACTGGACCGCTCGGCTCCGGCTCGGGCTCCGGCTCCGCCGACCCACCGGCTCCGGTCGCCTCGGCGGAGCCGTCCCCTTCGGTGGACCCCTCCGCGAGCGCGGTCCCGTCCTCGATGGCACAGGCAGTCATCGACTCATCACCTCCGGCAACCGAAGCTAGTTTTCGCACTTCCAGCCGAACAACACGAGACCCCCCACTTCACACATAAGGGTGGTGATGGCGGGATTCGGCTGTGGGGCCGAGGGTGGGTGTGCTTCGCGAGGGGCCGCTGCCGGGCCGCGGGCGGGCGGTCCGTTCCCGGGGCCCCCGGGGGCGCGGCGGGCAGGTAGCCTTTCCTCCGTGCCCCGTCTGTCTGATGTCATCTCCGAGCTCGACGCCCTCTGGCCGCCCGAGCGGGCCGAAGGATGGGACGCGGTCGGCACCGTCTGCGGTGATCCGGACGCCGAGGTCCACCGGGTGCTCTTCGCCGTCGACCCCGTCCAGGAGATCGCCGACGAGGCGATGAGGCTGGGCGCGCATCTGATCGTGACGCACCACCCGCTCTATCTGCGCGGTACGACGACGGTCGCGGCCGGCACGTTCAAGGGCCGGGTCGTGCACACCCTGATCAAGCAGGGCATCGCGCTGCACGTGGCCCACACCAACGCCGACACCGCCGACCCCGGTGTCTCCGACGCCCTGGCCGCCGCCCTCGACCTGCGCGTCGAGCGGCCCCTCGTACCGGACCCGACGGACCCGGCGGGCCGCCGCGGACTCGGCCGGATCTGCGTGCTCGACCACCCCGAGACCCTTGGCGCGTTCGCGGCCCGCGCCGCCGCCCGGCTGCCCGCCACCGCGCAGGGCATCCGCCTCGCCGGCGACCCGGACGCGCTCGTGCGTACCGTCGCGGTGAGCGGCGGATCGGGCGACAGCCTCTTCGACGCGGTGCGCGCCGCCGGGGTGGACGCCTTCCTCACCGCCGACCTGCGCCACCACCCGGCCTCCGAGGCCACACAGCACTCGCCGCTCGGCCTGGTCGACGCCGCGCACTGGGCCACCGAGTGGCCCTGGTGCGAGCAGGCCGCGGCACAGCTCGACGCGATTTCCGACCGCCTCGGATGGGACCTGCGGGTCCACGTCTCGAAGCAGGTCACCGACCCCTGGACCGCCCACCACTCTTCTGGAGCCCCCAACTGAACGCCGCGCCCGCCGACCAGATCCGACTTCTCGACGTCCAGGCGCTCGACCAGCGCCTCTCCCAGCTCGCGCACCGGCGCAAGTCCCTGCCCGAGCACGCCGAGATCGAGTCGCTCACGGCCGACCTCTCCCAGCTCCGCGACCTGCTCGTCGCCTCGACGACCGAGGAGAGCGACACCGCGCGCGAGCAGACCAAGGCGGAGCAGGACGTCGACCAGGTACGCCAGCGCGCCGCCCGCGACCAGCAGCGCCTGGACTCCGGCGCGGTCACCTCGCCGAAGGACCTGGAGAGCCTGCAGCGCGAGATCACCTCGCTCGCCAAGCGCCAGGGCGACCTGGAGGACATCGTCCTGGAGGTCATGGAGCGCCGCGAGTCCGCGCAGGAGCGGGTCACCGAGCTGACCGACCGCGTCGCCGCCGTGCAGGCCAAGGTGGACGACGCCACCGCCCGCCGGGACGCCGCGACCCAGGAGCTCGACGCGGAGGCCGCCACGGTCACCAAGGAGCGCGAGGTCGTCGCCGGTTCGGTCCCCGCCGACCTGCTCAAGCTGTACGACAAGCTCCGCGCCCAGCAGGGCGGGGTGGGCGCCGCCCGCCTCTACCAGCGCCGCTGCGAGGGCTGCCGCCTGGAGCTCAACATCACCGAGATCAACGATGTGAAGGCCGCGTCCCCCGACACGGTGCTGCGCTGCGAGAACTGCCGCCGCATCCTGGTCCGCACCGCGGACTCGGGCCTGTAGTGAACCGGCCGCGCCAGTTCGTCGTGGAGGCCGACGGCGGTTCCCGGGGCAACCCGGGCCCCGCCGGCTACGGCGCGGTCGTCATCGACCCGGAGACCGGCGAGACGCTGGCCGAGGCCGCCGAGTACATCGGGGTCGCGACGAACAACGTCGCCGAGTACAAGGGCCTCATCGCCGGCCTGCGCGCCGTGAAGGCGCTGCTGCCGGACGGCACGGGGGACGCCGGGGCCCGGGTCCACGTCCGGATGGACTCCAAGCTGGTCGTGGAACAGATGTCGGGCCGCTGGAAGATCAAGCACCCGGGCATGAAGCCGCTCGCGGCCGAGGCGGCGAGTGTCCTGCCGGGCGTCGCCCTCACCTACGAGTGGATTCCGCGCGAGCAGAACAAGCACGCCGACCGCCTGGCCAACGAGGCGATGGACGCGGGCCGGCGCGGCGGCCAGTGGAACCCGTCCGCGTCCACGGCCGCGCTCGACGCCCCCCGCTCCTCGGTGGCCGCCGCCCTGCCCCCGGTCGAGGGCCCGCCCGGCGACGCGACGGCCGGCGCGGCGAGAGCCCGAGCGGCGCTGAACCGCCCGGGCACCGCGTCCGGGGGCGCGGCGGGACCGGGCGGGACGAGCAGTGCTTCGCCGAACCCGGCCGGGACGAGCGGTGCGACGACGCAGGGCCCGGCGGGGACGGACGCGTCGAGCGACAGGAGGCAGGGCCCGTCCGCGACGGTCCCGGCCGCCGCCGTGTCGTCGGGCCCGCCGCCCTCCGACCCCGTCACCCCGCAGGTGGGCTGGGGCATGGCCCCCGACCTGGGCGCGCCCGCCACGCTCGTACTGCTGCGGCACGGCGAGACGGCCCTCACCCCGCAGAAGCGGTTCTCCGGCAGCGGCGGCATCGACCCCGCGCTCTCCGCCGCGGGCCGCGAACAGGCCGAACGGGCGGCCGAGGCGTTCGCCGCCCGGGGCACCGTGCAGGAGATCGTCAGTTCACCGCTGCGCCGCTGCCGCGAGACGGCCGGCGCGGTCGCGGCCCGGCTCGGCCTGGAGGTCCGGGTCGAGGACGGGCTGCGTGAGACGGACTTCGGCGCCTGGGAAGGGCTCACGTTCGGCGAGGTCAAGGAGCGGTACGGCACCGACCTGGACGCCTGGCTCGACTCCCCGGACGCGGCGCCCACCGGCGGCGGCGAGAGCTTCACCGAGGTCGCCCGCCGCGTGGCGGATGCCCGGGACCGCCTCGTCACGCGGTACGCCGGCCGCACGGTCCTCGTCGTCACGCACGTCACGCCCATCAAGACCCTGGTCCGGCTGGCCCTGGGCGCGCCTGCGGAGTCGCTGTTCCGGATGGAGCTGTCGGCGGCGTCCGTCTCGGCCGTGGCGTACTACGCGGACGGCAACGCCTCGCTGCGGCTGCTGAACGACACGTCCCACCTGCGGTAGCCCGCGAAGACCCGGGCAGCACAAGGCCCCACCGGCCGGGGGGGGAAAGGCCGGTGGGGCCGAGGCGGTTCCGGCGGGCTGGGGGAGGCCTGCCGGAACCCGGGTCACCCGGCGTGCGGGTCACGTCCCCTACAAGGTGTCGTGCCCGGAATACCGGGGAGCATGCATGCCGATGCACGACGGGTTCTTCGCCGCCGCGTTCAGGCCCCCAGAGCCGCGGCCTCGGCGGCCAGCCGCTCCACCCGGTCCCAGTCCCGGGCCGCCACCGCGTCGCCGGGCACCATCCAACTGCCGCCCACACAGCCGACGTTGGGCAGGGCCAGATACGAGGGCGCGGAGGCGAGCGAGATGCCGCCGGTCGGGCAGAACCGGGCCTGGGGGAGCGGGGCGGAGAGGGCCTTCAGATAGGCCGTGCCGCCCGCCGCCTCGGCCGGGAAGAACTTCATCTCGGTGACCCCGCGCTCCAGCAGCGCGACCACCTCGGAGGTGGTCGAGACCCCCGGCAGGAACGGCAGCCCGGAACCCTTCATGGCGTCCAGCAACGAGTCCGTCCAGCCGGGGCTGACCAGGAACCGGGCCCCCGCCGCCACGGTGTCGGAGACGTTGCCTGCCGAGATCACCGTGCCGGCCCCGACGACCGCGTCCGGAACCTCCGCCGCGACGGCCCGGATCGCGTCCAGGGCAGCGGCGGTGCGCAGGGTGACCTCGATCGCCGGAAGCCCGCCCGCGACCAGGGCGCGGGCGAGCGGCACCGCGTCGGCCGCGTCCTCCAGGACGACGACGGGCACGACGGGGGCGAGGTCCAGCACGGAGGAGGTCATGCGCCCATCCTGCCTCGCTCAAGGCGCTATGCGCAACGAACGTTGCGCAGAATGCAACGCACTCTCAGTGGATCTCCGTGACGACCACATCGAGCTGCCAAGGGCGCCCCGGCCGGGCGGGGGCCTCGCCCTCGACGACGTACCCGAGGTCCCGCAGGACGGTCACCAGCTCGGCGGGCCCGGACGGCCGGGCCCCCGTGACGAGGAGGTCGCGCACCATCCGGCCCTTGGTGGCCTTGTTGAAGTGGCTGACCACGGACCGCTTCTCCACCCCGTCCACGACCTGCGCGTGCAGCACCCGCACGCTCGCCGTGCGCTCCGCGACCGCCCCCTTGGGCTTCCAGGCCGCCGTGTACGCGGACGAGCGCAGGTCCAGCACCAGCCCGTCGCCCGCCGCCTTGGGCATCACCTCGGCCATCGGCGTACGCCAGAACGCCCCGAGCGCGCCAAGACCCGGCAGCTTCACCCCCATCGAGCAGCGGTACGGAGGAATCCGGTCGCCCACCCGTACCGCGCCCCACAGCCCGGAGAACACCAGCAGCGACGTCCCGGCCCGGCGCCGGGCGGCCGCGTCGAGGGAGGCGAGGCCGAGCGCGTCGTACAGCACACCGGTGTACAGCTCCCCGGCCGGCCGCGTGCCCGCCGTCCGCAGCCCGGCGTTCTTCGCGACCTCACCCCGCAGCCCCTCGCTGAGCCCCAGCACCTCGCGGGCCTTCTCCTCGTCACCCGCGCACAGCTCCACGAGCCCGTCCAGCACGGCGGCCCGCGCCCCGGCCAGACCGGGCAGCGAAAGCGACTCGGGCTTCAGGGGCGCCCCGCGCCCCGAGGCGGCCTTTCCTTCGGAGGGCGGCAACAGCACGAGCACGGCGGTTCTCCTTCATACGTACGGGGAAGGGGCGCCGACCACGGCGTACGGGCCGTGCGGACGCCCCGGAGCCAGCGTACGGGGGCGGCCCACACGGACCCGCGCCGGTCGGTGGCGGCCGGTGGCAGCGTACGGGGGCGGCCCACACGGACCCGCGCCGGTCGGTGGCGGCCGGAGGCAGCCACGGACCGCGCTGCGGGATTCGGCGCCACCGGGGGCGCGACGGACCGCGCCCCGGGGCCGGGGGCGGGGGCGGCTGTCGGAGCCGAGGCCACCCGGGATGCCACGGACCGCGCCCCGGCGGGTCGGTGGCGGACGCAGGAGCCGACGCCACCGGGATGCCCCGCATTCCACCCCGCCCTACGCTCGATCCGTGCCCCGCCGCCATCTGCACATGACCGGCCCAGCCGACACCCCGCTGCGGGCGGCCCTGCTCAAGGACGAGGTGGGAGTGGTCTTCGACGCGTACGCGGTGGACGTGAAGGACAACGAACCGACCACGGGCACCGTCCACATCGACGCCCCGGCCGTCGTCGCCCGCATCGAGGACGGCCCCGCCCGCCTCCCCCCGGGTGAACGCCGCCAAGTCCACCTCAACCAGGCAGCCCCGCGAACGGTAAAGGCATTGTCACCCCGACCCGAGGGCTGCGAGGGCGGCGGGCGGGTCATCGACGTGGAACCGGACCGCGCGCGCCAGCCCTCGGCCTCCGAGCGGCCGTACGAAGCCGAGCGGCGCGTTCAGTTCCACGGTCACGGTGGTCTGGCCGCCGACGGCGAGGTCGAGCACGTCATCCGGGCCGAGCCGCACCAGCGCGCCGCGGCCCTCGGAGAAGCGCCGTTCGACCCGGGCGGTGGCGATCGCGTCGGCCGGAACCCGTAGATCGAACAGGGCGCCGTAGCGAATCCTCAGCGATCCGTCCGCGCCCACGACATGCGGCCGCGTCGCACAGGCGGCGTGCAGGGCGAGCACCAGCAGCATCCCGTAGACGTCCAGGACCAGCAGGACCCGCTGCACGGCGAGCCAGGGAATCAGCAGGGCGAGCATGACCGTCTCCACGGCCGAAACGAAGAGCAGGCCGTACATCATCGCCGTCTGCGGCCCCGTGTACGGGACGGCCAGCGCCCCCGCCGGGACGCCGTGGCGCCGCCGCACCACCCACAGCCCCAGACTCTGCAGCGCCCGCAGTTCGTGTGCGACGAGCCTGCGCGCCTTCACCGGTACGACCGCGCGCAGTACCGCACCCGTCGCCTCCCTCCGCCCGCCACCCGCCCGGCGCCGCACCCGCCACAGCCGCCCGACCAAGAAGGCCTCCACGACCAGCGCCGCCAGCACCGCCCCCTCCGCCCCGGCCAGTACGACACCCGGCACGCGCACGCCAGCGACCAGGCACACCCCCACGGCCGGCTCGACGGGCAGTACGGCCCCGGCCACGATCCGCGCACCCCGCACTGGCCCCCTCACCCGGCCCCTCCCCCCATCCGCACGGTCAGCGCCACCATCACCCGCCGCACCACCTCGGCCTGCGCGGGCGGACAGTCCGCCAGCAGCGCTTCCCCGAACCCCGCCACCGCCGGCCCCTCGTGCGCAATCGCCGCCAGCACCTCAGCCGGTACGAACGCAGCCAGCCGCCGGGCCAGTGGAGCAACACGCGGATCGTCCGCGGGCGCCGCGACGAGCGCGTCCAGTTCCTCGTACAGCCCGAGCACCGCCGGATCGTCGGCAAGAGGCCGCAGCGCCGCGTAAATGTCGCCGCTGCCCCCGTCGGCCGTGTCCAGCAGCGCCAGAAGCTCCCGGTCCCTGGCGGCGGTCGCCGAGCCGGTGACGGGCCCGGCGGCCAGGAGCGCGGCCAGCGCGGGGGAAGCGGTCTCGACAGTGGCCGGCGCCCCCTCCAGCAGCCCCGCCAGCCGCAGCCTCCGCCCCCGGATCTCCTCCTCCTGCCGCGCCAGATCGGCGTCCAGCTCACGCAGCACGTCCCCGAGCGGACGACCCGCGTCCCCGGCCACGACCTCCCGCACTTCGCCCAGGCCCAGCCCGAGCTCGGTCAGCCGCCGGATTCTTGCCAGCACCACGGCGTCGCGCACGCTGTAGGAGCGGTAGCCGTTGGGCCGGCGCCCGGGCTCGGCCAGCAGACCGACCCGGTGGTAATGCCGCACGGCTCGCGGGGTCAGCCCGACGAGCGCGGCGATCTCTCCGATGCGCATGGCGCCAGTAGAAACCCTGACGCTGCGACAAGGTCAAGACACCGTCGTCCCACACCGCGGCCTGGGGGCGGCCGCCGCCCTCCATCTCGTACGATCGCGAGTTCGGCCCCGCGCCCCCGCGCCCCGCGCCCGTACGACGGAAGGACCGGCGTGACCGACCGCGCCCGCCAGACCCAGATCCTGGCCGCCGCCCGCACCCTTTTGGAGCAGGAGGGCCCCGAAGCGCTGACCATGCGCCGGCTCGCCGGCCGGGTGGGCATCACGGCGCCGTCCCTCTACAAACACTTCCCGGACAAGTCGTCCGTGGTGAACGCCCTGGCCGACGCGATGCTGCGGGAGACCACCCAGGCGCTCGAAGCAGCGGAGACCGCCGCCCCGGGCTCGTTCCCGGCCCTGGCCGCCGCCTACCGCGCCCACGCCCTGGCCCACCCCCACCTCTACCGCCTCACCACCGCCCGCCCCCAACCCCAGGAACTGGAAGAACGCGCCGCCGCGCCCCTCTTCCGCGCCCTGTCCCACGACGAGGCCCGCGCCCGAGCGGCCTGGGCCTTCGCCCACGGCATGGTCGTCATGGAACTGAACGGCCGCTTCCCCACCCCCGCCGACGTCACCGCGGCCTGGACGGCAGGGATCGCCGCCTTCGCCGCGGGCCGCCTCTGACCTCCGGCACCGTTCCCGCCGGACCGGCGCCCCCGGCCGGGCGGGTAGCATGGGCGGCACGGCAGACGAGCCGGGCGGACGGCCGCGTGAGGATCTTCGGACCCTCCCGAGGAACGTCCGGGCTCCACAGGGCAGGGTGATGGCTAACGGCCACCCGGGGTGACCCGCGGGACAGTGCCACAGAAAACAGACCGCCTGGGACTCCGGTCCCCGGTAAGGGTGAAACGGTGGTGTAAGAGACCACCAGCGCCTGGGGTGACTCAGGCGGCTAGGTAAACCCCACCCGGAGCAAGGTCAAGAGGGAGCACCCCGGTGCTCCTGCGCGAACGCTTGAGGGCTGCCCGCCCGAGTTCGCGGGTAGACCGCACGAGGCCGGCAGCAATGCCGGTCCTAGATGGATGGCCGTCTCCCCGGCCGCCGCGAGGCGACCGGGTGACAGAACCCGGCGTACAGCCCGACTCGTCTGCCGCTACCGGCGGTGTCGCCATGCGGTCTGAAGCACGTGCACTTGTGGTGCGTAGGCCATCGGTTCGAATCCGATAGGGGCTCCAGGGGAAACCCGGGCCACGCAGCCCGGCCTCGGCGGTGCTCTTGCCGACCTGGGGCGGACGCTCTCCTGGAGAGCACGGCCTGTCGGGTGGTGACGTGGCGCCTACCAGTACGTACGCGTGATCTCGTCAGGCAGTCGCCCCTGCCGCTCCCCTTCCTGGAAGATCGCCGATGCCGCGATCAGGAAAGCACGGCGGAGCTTCGGGTCCGGGTCGGGGTTTTCCACGTTCCCGACGTTTTTGTCGAGGAGCATGTCGCCGAAGGTCGTTCCCTCCAGCGTGCAGGGGCGGGCGACTGATCCCTCCGGGTCGATCAGGATGTTCCCGGTGACACCTTCTGCGGTTTCCCAGGCGTAGACGGCTCCCGCTTCGAGAGAAGCGGTCCTCCTGCACGTCAGTGATGCTGTCACGGGGATGTCCACCGGTTCGCTGGTGCCAGGGGTTCGAGCACCGGAAATCCTAACCGTCCGCCGCGGAACAGCCGTTCGACCTTCCGGCGCCCGCGCAGCGAGAGGGACTTCGAGCTGGAATGGGCGGACCACGCACGGGTTGACTCTCCCCTTACGTCAGGCCCGATGCTTGGCGGCGACGAAAGGGCAGGTGGATGAGCTATTCCGTGGGGCAGGTCTCGGCCTTCGCCGGAGTGACGGTGCGTACGTTGCATCACTACGACAAGGCGGGGCTGCTCTCGCCCAGCGGCCGTAGTCAGGCCGGCTACCGGCTCTACGGCGACGCCGACCTGGTCCGGCTCCAGCAGATCCTTTTCTACCGCGAGCTCGGCTTCGCACTGGACGAGATCGCCGATCTCTTCAAGGACCCGCAGGCCAACGCCCTGGATCACCTGCGGTCCAGGCAGGAGCAGTTGCAGGCGGAGATCGCCAGGCTGCAACGGCTGTCCGAGGTGGCGCAACGGGCGATCGAGGTGCAGCGGACCGGGGTCTCCCTGACCCCGCAGGAACGCTTCGAGGTGTTCGGGGAGATCACCTTCGACCTGAGCTACGCCACCGAGGCGGAGCTCAAATGGGCGCACTCGCCGGGTCAGCGCGAGGCCATGGCCCGCGCCGCAGCCCACACCAAGGAGGACTGGCGGCAGCTCATGGGCGAGGCCACGGCCTGGCGCGCGGAGTTGCTGGCGGCCTTCGACGAGGGGGAGGCGAGCGACGGCGAGCGGGCCATGGACCTGGCCGAGGAGCACCGCCTGCACATCTCGCGCTGGTTCACCTCCTGCCCGCCCGACATGCACCGGCGCATCGCGGACGACTTCGCCGCCGATCCACGTGCCTTCGCCCTGGTCGTACCGGCGCCCCAGCAGCGCCCGGGCCTGGCCGCCCATCTGTGCAAGGCCGTCCACGCCAACGCGGCCCGTCGGGCCGCCGACCGTACCGGTGCCGAGGAGGAGCGATGAGGATACTGATCGCCGCGGCCGGATCGCGTGGCGATGTCGCGCCCTACACGGGCCTGGGCGCCGCACTGCGCGCGGCCGGCCACGACGTCGCTCTCGCCACCACGGACGCCTTCGCGCCCCTCGTCCGCGATGCCGGGCTGGAGTTCCGCGGCCTCCCCGCCGACCCGCACAAGGGGGGTGCGGGTACGGGGCGACGAGAACTCATGCGGACCGCCGCCGCGTTCATCGCCGACTTGGGCCAGGGGTTCGCCGACGCGATGGCCGACGGTACGGATCTGCTGCTGCTGTCGACCACGACGGCCCCGCTCGGCTGGCACCTCGCCGAAGCCACCGGCGCCCCGAGCCTCGGCGTGTACCTCCAGCCCACGGTCCCGACCGGCGACTTCCCGCCCGTCGTCACCGGCTCCCGCTCACTGGGCCGCCCCGCCAACCGCGCGGCCGGGCGCTTCGCCCTGCGGATGACCGACCGCCTCTACGCGCCGGCGGTGGCCCGGCTGCGCGACCGCCTCGGGCTGCCCCCGGCCTCGCCCGCCGAGACGCGCCGGCGACAGGAGCGCGCGAACCGGCCCATCGTGCACGGCTTCAGCACGGCCCTGGTGCCCAGGCCCTCCGACTGGCGTCCGGGCCTGCACGTGGTGGGCAACTGGTGGCCCCACCACGCAGCGGCCGAACGGCTGCCCACGGACCTGGAGGACTTCCTGCGCGCCGGACCCCCGCCCGTCCTCATCGGCTTCGGGAGCATGGCGGCCGGTGAGGGGGAACGGCTGAGCGGGGTCGCCGTGCGGGCCCTGCGCCGTGCCGGGTTGCGCGGCATCCTCCAGGCCGGCAGCGCCGGGCTCGCCGCCGACGGCGACGACGTGCTCACCGTCGGGGACGTACCGCACGCCCTGCTGTTCCCTCGGCTGGCCGCGGTCGTCCACCACGCCGGGGCCGGCACCTCGGCCGCCGCACTGCGCGCCGGGGTTCCCGCGGTCACCGTCCCGGTGACGGCCGACCAGCCGTTCTGGGCCCGGCGGCTCGCCGCCATCGGCGCCGCCGACGAGCCGATCCCCTTCCGCTCCCTCACTGCCGAACGGCTCGCCGACGCACTCGGCCGCGTCGTGCGACAGAGGGCCTACGCGGAAGCCGCCGCGAAGGCCGCCCACCACATGGCGGGGGAGGACGGTGCAGGGCGAACCGTCGAGGTCATCCAGCGGCTGACCGAGGGGTGAGAGACGGCAGACCCCCGGCCGTTCGCGGCCTACCGCCGGCCCCGAAGGCCACCGGGAAGGCCGGGAAGGCCGAGAAGGTCAGGAAGGTCAAGAGGGTCACCAGCAGAACCCGGCCCGCGCTGGTTGGTGACCACGGCCGTCGCACCCAGCACGGCCTGCGGCGCCGGGCGGAGCTTCTCCACGGCGGTGAACGAACCGCCGGGCCCGCGCAGCACCAGCAGCGCCAGGCCCTCCGCGTCGAATCTCTCCGCCTCATCGAAACCGTCCGCGAGGAGGCTCAGCTCGTCCTCGTCCGGGGCGATGTGCCGACGCGCCTCCGGGGTGTGCTCCGCGACGGGGGTGATGACGACGAGCGCGCCGCCCTCGCGTAGCCGTGTGCCCAGTGCGTGCAGGAGGCGGGTGCGGTCGTGGATGAAGGCGATGCACAGCCGCATCGTGATCAGGTCGTACCCGGGGGCGGTCTCCCCGGGCGGATCGGGCAGCTCGTCGTGCTCGACGTCCAGGCAGAGGAAGCGAACCTCCCGCACTGCGGCGTACTGCGCGCGGGCCCGGATGAGCGCCTCCTGTGTGAAGTCGACGGCGTCCACGTCGTAGCCCATCGCGGCCAGGGCGGCGGCGAGTTCACCCGTACCGCAGCCGACCTCCAGGGCGCGGGCGGCCCGTCCGCCCTCGGGGGCCGGTACGTGCTCGGTCAGCAGCGCCCGTTCACGTGGACCCAAGGGGCGAAACCCCAGACCTTGCGCGTAGTGCTTCCGCCATGTCTCCGTGCGGTCCTGCTTCAACGTCCGTCTCCCCTCGTCACCGCGCTGTTCATGCGTCCCCCCACCCCCACGCGTCGAAGTACGCGGCCGTGCCCGTCAGCCTGGCCGTCATCACCGCTTCGAGGCGGGCGAAGTCCTGCGGGGGCATCAGGGGGTACCACTCCTCCAGGGACAGGGCCCGGACCGCGTCGTGCTCGTCCGGGTCCAGGACGATGGCGCGGATCTGGTCGTCCGTGAGCCGGCCGCCGTCGAAGACGCAGCCCGAGGTACTGAACGGCCAGTCGGGGCCGGGCGGGCCGAAGACCGAGGCCAGCAGGCGGGGCGGGCCCGGGACCTCGATGCCCGTCTCCTCCCGGCACTCCCGCCGCGCCGTCTCCCAGGGCCGCTCGCCGTGGTCCATCGTGCCGCCGGGGAACTGCCAGGGGTGCGTCCGGGAGTACGTGGCCCGCAGCTGCACCGGGCGGTCCTGCCTGTCGGTGAAGAACACGCAGGCGAAACCGGTCGACTTGGGCACCGAGCGGGCGTACTCCTCCGGCGGGAGCATGACCCGCCCGGGCGCCTCACGGGGGCCGGGGAACGTGCCGGTCTCGTTCATGCCGACCCCCAGCCCAGCTCGGTGAACAGGCGGCCGGCGCGGATGCCCTCGATCGCGGCGCGGGTGTAGGGGACGATCGGGTCGGGAAGGGCGTCCACGGGCCACCAGCCCCAGGACACGCACCGGTCGGGTTCGTACACCGCCGGCTCGCCCCGGGCCTCCGCGCGGAGGAAGAGCTGCATCCTCGGCGGCCCGCCCGTGGCGTCCACCAGGTGCACCACGTGGACCAGTTCGGCTGCGGCCGGGTCGACGACGAGGCCCGCCTCCTCCCACGCCTCGCGCGCCAGGCAGTCGGCGGCGCTCTCCCGCTCGCAGTGCCCGGCCAGGACGTGGTGGACGTTCCCCGCGTACGCGCTGTCCGGGTGCCTCAGGCCCAGCAGGACCTTGCCCTCGCGCTCCAGGTAGAGGTGCACGCCGACGACGCGCGGCACCGCTCCGGTCCCCGATGCCGGTTTCGGGGGGCCGGCCTGCCGCGCGTGCCGTTGGACCAGCGCGAGGGTCGAGGGCGCCATCCGCAGCCGGGGCATCATCTGCGGGTCGAACCAGGCCAGCATGACGCCCTCCGTCAGGGGCAGGGCGGCGGCGTCGCCGTTCCAGCGGCCGGTGAAGATCTGGATGAGGACGGTCGTGCCGTCGAGGCCGATGGCCTCCTCCACCGCGAATGGTTGGAGGTGGGGGAGCGTGAGGCCGGTCTCCTCGTGCAGTTCGCGGCGGGCCGTCGCCTCCGGTGAGGTGTCCTGCCGTTCCCGGCCGCCGCCGAGGACCGACCAGGCGCCCGGCTCCCAGATCCGGCCCGGGTAGTGGTCGCGCAGATGCAGCAGGTACTCGCCCCGGTCGTTGCGGATGAGGACGGAGGCGTTCAGCGGCTCCGGGCCCGTGTCCAGGCGTGCGGCGAGGAGCTTGGCGCGCAGGGACGGGCAGGTGGCCTCGGTGAGCGGCAGCCAGGTCGCCGCCGAGACCTCGTCCGCCCGGAGGGTGGTCCCGACGGCCTCCGGTACGAGGTGGAACACGTACCGGAAGTCGTAGTGGCGGTGCGCGGGTTCGCCCTTGGCGGGGTTCGCGTCGATGTCGTGTACGTCGATGTCGGCCGGCTCGGTGAGGAAGGCGGCGGTGTGGCAGAGCTGTGCGGCCGGGATGCCGGTCTCCTCCTCCACCTCGCGCAGGGCGGCCCCGAGCAGGGTCACGTCGCCCGGCTCCACATGGCCGCCCGGGGCGAGCAGCAGGCCGCCCGTCGCGTTGTGGCGCACGTGCAGGACCCGCCCGTCGCGGTCGACGACGGCGGCGCTGCACGTGATGTGTCCGGGCAGCGTCGTCCGGGCGGTGGGATCGTCCGGCGCGTCCAGTGCCGCCAACAGCGGCGCGAGGGCGTGCCGTTCGGCCGGGTGGCGGGCCAGGTAGGCGGTCACCACGGCGTGGATGTGGGAGCGGGAGGGGGGTGGTTGGGGCATGGTGGCGCCTTTCGTTGCGGGGGAGCGGTGTCGTCGGTCGGTCAGGGGGTGGCCGGGTCCTCGCCCGTGCGTTGTTGCAGGTCCCACAGCGTCCTGAACAGGCCTGGCTCGCGGGTCAGTTGTTCGTACGTGCCCTCCTGCACGATCCGTCCACCGTCCAGGACCACGATCCGGTCGGCGATGCTGACGTTGCTGAGGCGGTGGGTGATCAGCAGGACCGCCCGGTCCTTGGCCAGGTCCCGCAGGCCGGTGAAGATGCGGTACTCGGCCCGGGCGTCCAGCGCCGCCGTGGGCTCGTCCATCACCAGCAGGGACGCCTGGCGGTGGAACGCCCGGGTCAGGACCGTGCGCTGCCACTGCCCGCCGGACAGTTGCTGGCCGCCGAACCACTCCGCCGTGAGCAGCGTGTCGAGGCCGGAGCGCAGCGCGGGCAGCATGTCGACCGCCCCTGACGCCTCGCAGGCGGCGAGGACGGCCGCGTCGCTGGTGTCGCCCTGGCCGAAGGTGATGTTGTCGCGCATGGTCAGCGGCAGGTACGTGTACTTCTGCGGGACCAGCGCGACGTGTCGCCACGCCTCCCACGGGTCGAGCTCGGCGGTCGTGGTGTGGCCCCAGGCCACCGCGCCGGTCGTCGGCAGCAGCAGCCCGCACAGCAGCCGGGACAGGGTGGTCTTGCCCGAGCCGTTCTCCCCGACCAGGGCCACGATCTCGCCGCGCTTCACGTGCAGGGAGATCCCGGCGAGGCTGTCGGCGGGCGCGCCGTCGTACCGGTAGGTGAGGTCGCGGGCCTCGAACCGCTCCGGCGCGGCCGACAGGGTCCTGGTGCCCCGGGAGACCACCATCGCCTGGCCGTGGGCGTTGTCGAGGAACCGCTGCCAGTCCTGGACGTACCAGCCGGTACGCACCAGCCGCGCCCCGCCGTTGATGATGCCGCGCACGGACGTGGTGGCCGTCTGGAGCGCGAAGACGGCGCCGCCGCCCGCCGCGAGGTCCATGCGGCCGGTGGCCAGGAGGTACAGCAGCGCCGCCCACACGCCGGCCGAGGCGACCCCGCCGACGGCGGCACCGGCCAGACCCATCCACGCCCCGGTGTCGGCGGCCCTGCGTTCGGCGGCGTTCACGGACGTCGCGAGACGGCGGTACCGCCCGGTGAGGAACGGGCCGGCCAGGCAGGCCCGCATCTCCTCGCTGGACTCCGTGTACGCCATGTGCCAGCGCAACTTGGACAGCATGCGGCGACGCCCGGACGTCTCCAGGCCCGCCAGGTACAGGACACGGGCCGCCCGTACGTACGCGGCGGCCTGCGGCAGGCACGCGACCAGGAGCAGCGGCAGGAGCGCCGGGTGCAGGACCGCGAGCACGGTCGCCCCGGCGGCGAGCGTGGCGGTGGCGGCCAGCACGTCCTGGGACTCGGCCACGAGGTCGGGGGTGACCTGGGCGCCCCGGTCCGCGATGTCGTAGAAGTCGTTGTACCCGGGCATGTTGTTCGCCGCGAGCTCCGCACCGAGCGCGGCCTCGATCATCGTCAGCTCCGCCGCACGGGCCAGGACCGGCCGCAGCCTGCCCGTCAGCCACGTCACCACGACCCCCAGCAGCGCGCGCACCCCGGCGGCCGCCGCGATGACCGTCAACTGCGGGGCCGCGTCCCACAGCCGGTCCGTGATGTCACCGGAGGAGACCAGCGCGGTGATGGTGCTCGTGACCGCGAGCAGCCCCAGCGCGGCCAGCACCCCGCCGCCCACCTGGCAGGCCAGCAGACCCGCCGTCGCCGCCCGGTCCACCTGCCAGGCCATCCGCAGCGACCGGAGCACCAGCGCGGGCAGCCGCCGCGCCATCGTGCCGCTCGTCAGCTGCGCACCGGCCTGCAGCCGGGACTCGTCCCGGTACAGGAACTCCTCCCGCCGCGCCGCGCTTCCGCTTCCGCCCGCGCTTCCGCTTCCGCCCGCGCTCCCGCTTCCGCCTTCCGGTGGTGCTTCCGTCTCCGTGCTCGCTGTGTCCGCACTCAGCTGTTCAGGCGTGCCGGCCGAAGTCAACGTGGCCCCCTCTGTGGTCGGTCGCGGCTGGGTCACCTGGCCTAACGACCGCCCCCTGAACTCGAACACCTGTGTTTCGGTCGGCCTCCGAGCCCCGCCGTGCAGGGCCGTACGGGCGTGCGGGATACATCCACCCGTGCCCCGCACGGGGCCCGCCTCGGTGAGAGGTTGGCCGAAACGCCGAGAGCAGCGCGCGCCGGCACCCGAGCCTCCCGCTCGCGCGCCGGTGCACGCGGGCGTCGGCCGAGCGGCGCAAGAGCGCGGCACCGTTGCGACGAACCCGGCGCGCGCCCCGTGACAGCGGACGATCCGGGGGTACCCCTTCCGTCGAGCGCGGAACAACCGGCCGACCGAGAGGCGACTCGTGCTGCTGTCGAAGAAGAGGGCGCGTGCGAAGGGCAAGGCGCGGCGGATGGGGGAGGAGGCGGCGAACGCCGTCGACGCGCGGCTCCCGCTCGCCGAGGCGGCCAGGGCACTCCTGCGCAAGGCCTTCCCGGACCACTGGTCCTTCCTCCTCGGCGAGCTGGCCCTCTACAGCTTCGTCGTCCTCCTGATCACCGGGGTGTACCTGACGCTGTTCTTCCAGCCGTCGATGACCGAATCGGTGTACGTCGGCTCGTACGCGCCCCTGCACGGGGTCCGCATGTCGGAGGCGTACGCCAGCACGCTCCGCATCAGCTTCGACGTACGCGGCGGGCTGCTGGTCCGGCAGATCCACCACTGGGCGGCGCTCGTCTTCGTCGCCTCGATCGGTGTGCACATGCTGCGGGTCTTCTTCACCGGCGCGTTCCGCAGGCCCCGCGAGATCAACTGGACGGTGGGGGTGACGATGTTCCTCCTCGCCCTCCTGGAGGGCTTCGCCGGCTACTCGCTCCCCGACGACCTGCTCTCCGGCACGGGGCTGCGCACCGCGCAGGGCATCATGCTGTCGCTCCCGGTCGTCGGGACCTATGTGAGCTTCTTCGTGTTCGGCGGCCAGTACCCGGGCGACGACATCGTCTCGCGGCTCTACCCGGTGCACATCCTGCTCGTCCCCGGCCTTCTCCTCGCCCTGGTCAGCCTGCACCTGCTGCTCATCGTGCACCTGAAGCACACACAGTGGGCCGGGCCGGGCCGGACCGGCCGCAACGTGGTCGGCCAGCCGTTCTTCCCGCAGTACGTGGCGAAGTCGGCCGGTCTCTTCTTCATGGTCTTCGGCGTGCTCGCCCTGCTGGGCGCCCTCGCGCAGATCAACCCCGTCTGGAACTACGGGCCGTACCGCACCGACCAGGTCTCCACCGGCGCCCAGCCCGACTGGTACGTCGGCTTCCTGGAGGGGGCGCTGCGGCTCATGCCCGGCGTCGAGACCCGGCTGTGGGGCCACACCCTGATGTGGAACCCGCTGGTGCCCGGGGTGCTGCTGCCCGGCGCCCTCTTCCTCGTCCTGTACGCCTATCCCTTCTTCGAGCGTTGGATCACCGGGGGCTCCGGCGAGCGCCACGTCTGCGACCGCCCGCGCGACCGGCCGGTCCGCACCGGGCTCGGGGTCGGCGCCCTGACGGCCTACGCGGTGCTCCTGCTCGCCGGTGCGCAGGACGTGATCGCCGACATCTTCGACGTACCGGTGCACGCGCTGACCTGGGCGTTCCGCATCGCCCTGTTCGTCCTGCCGCCGGTGGCGTTCGTGGTGACCGACCGGCTCTGCCTGGCCCTCCAGGCGCGGGACCGGGAGCTGCTGGAGGACGGCGAGGAGACCGGGGGCGTACGCCAGTCGGTCGAGGGCGGCTACCGGCCGGAGCACCAGCGGCTGCCCGACGACAAGCGGTACGTCCTGCTGGCCAGGGACCTGCCCCGGCCGCTCGACCTGCCCGCACCCCGGCGCGCCCCCGCCCGCACCCGCCTCGTCCTGCGGCTGCGGTCCGCCCTCAGCCACTGGTACTACCGCGACCAGGTGCGGCCCGGGCTGACTCCGGAGCAGGAGGAGCAGGCCAGGGCGCTGCTGGCCGGGCCCCGGCGGTCCGGGCGTCAGCGCGCGGGGTCGGGGTTCTGGAAGACGAAGCCGTAGACGCCCGGGATCAGCACGCCGACCCCGATGAGGAACAGCCACAGACCCTGGACGGTGCCCAGGCCGAGCAGCGCCGTACCGGCCGCGCTGATGGCCGGGTAGTAGCTGCGCGCGGGGAAGTAGCCGCGCCGGCCGCTCACTTCATGGACGCGCACGTCCTTGCGGTCCTCGGGGCGCGGGCCCGTCCGGTAGGCCTGCCGCCACAGGAAGGCGGCGATCAGCGCCCCCATGAGCCCGGACACGGTGAGCGCCGCGATACCCGCCGGGTCGGGTGCGTACACCGCGTAGATCGAGCAGGTCACCGCGAAGAACAACGCCACCCCGGTGAAGAGCCACGCCTCGCCCCTCATCGACCCGCCCTCCCCGCACCGTCGGCGGCGGATTGCCGGGGCACCGGGGTGCCCGCCTCCGGGTGGTGCAGGTCGAAGGCGGGCGACTCGGAGCGGATACGGGGCAGCGCGTGGAAGTTGTGCCGGGGCGGCGGGCAGCTGGTCGCCCATTCCAGCGAGCGGCCCCAGCCCCACGGGTCGTCACTGGTGACCTTGACGCCGTACCGCCACGTCTTCCAGACGTTGTAGAGGAACGGCAGCGTGGACAGGCCCAGCAGGAACGCCCCGATGGTGGACAGGGTGTTGAGCGTGGTGAACCCGTCCGCGGCCAGGTAGTCCGCGTACCGGCGGGGCATGCCCTGTTCGCCCAGCCAGTGCTGGACGAGGAAGGTGAGCTGGAAGCCAACGAACAGCGTCCAGAAGTGGATCTTCCCGAGGCGTTCGTCGAGCATGCGGCCGGTGAACTTCGGCCACCAGAAGTAGAACCCGGCGAACGTGGCGAAGACGATCGTCCCGAACAGGACGTAGTGCAGGTGGGCGACGACGAAGTACGAGTCGGTCAGGTGGAAGTCCATCGGCGGCGACGCCACGAGCACGCCCGTGAGCCCGCCGAGCAGGAAGGTGACGAGGAAGCCCACGGACCAGAGCATCGGCGTCTCGAACGACAGCGAGCCGTGCCACATCGTGCCGATCCAGTTGAAGAACTTCACCCCCGTCGGCACCGCGATCAGGAACGACATCAGCGAGAAGAACGGAAGCAGCACCCCGCCCGTCGCGAACATGTGGTGCGCCCAGACCGTGGCCGAGAGCCCGGTGATGGCGACGGTGGCGCCGACCAGGCCGATGTAGCCGAAGGCCGGTTTACGGCTGAACACCGGCAGGATCTCGGTGACCACGCCGAAGAACGGCAGCGCCACGATGTACACCTCGGGATGGCCGAAGAACCAGAACATGTGCTGCCACAGCAGCGCCCCGCCGTTGGCCGCGTCGAAGACGTGCGCCCCGAACTTCCGGTCCGCCTCCAGGGCGAGCAGCGCCGCCGTCAGCACCGGGAAGGCGAGCAGCGCCAGGATCGAGGTGAACAGCACGTTCCAGGTGAAGATCGGCATCCGGAACAGCGTCATCCCCGGGGCCCGCAGGCAGATGATCGTGGTGATGAAGTTGACCGACCCGAGGATCGTGCTCAGCCCCGAGACGACGAGCCCCATCACCCACAGGTCCGCGCCCGTCCCCGGCGAGAACACCGGCCCGTTCAGCGGCGCGTACGCGAACCAGCCGAAGGAGGCCGCGCCGTTGGCCGTCAGGAACCCCGAGACGACCATCAGCCCGCCGAAGAGGTACACCCAGTACGTGTACGCGTTCAGCCGGGGGAACGCCACGTCCGGCGCCCCGATCTGCAGGGGCATGATCGCGTTGGCGAAGCCGGTGAAGGTCGGGGTGGCGAACAGCAGCATCATGATCGTGCCGTGCACGGTGAACAGCTGGTTGTACTGCTCGTGCGAGACGATCTGCATGCCGGGCCGGGCGAGTTCGGCGCGCATCACCATGGCCAGCGCGCCGGCGAACAGGAAGAACGTGAACGAGGTGACCAGGTACATGTTGCCGATGACCTTGTGATCGGTCGTCGACAGCAGCTTCAGCAGCCGCGCGCCCCCGCCGACCCGCCGCTCGGTCCCTGCCCGCTCCCCCCGCCCTTCCGTCGGCGCCGTTCCTCGTTTTTCGTCCAGCGACGCCATACACCCTCCCGATCGGAGCCGGTCCGCAGACGGCACGGCGGCGGCCACCGGCCATCATGGGCCCGGCGGGCCGCCGAGCCCGTCACCAGCGGCGTGTACCCGGGTTAGCGCTACCCGAACGGACGACGGGGGGAAGGTCGGGGCGGTCTCCACGGCTGCCGGAATCCCGTGGAGGGCTCCGTTGTGGTTACGGCGACCGGGCATTCGGGTCACGGGCGGCGCGGCGGTGACACACGGCGCCCGGCACGGGTACCTCGTTCCCATGAACGCGAACCCCATTGAACTGCAGAAGTGTCTCAGCGGCGTCGGCTACCCCGCCGGCAAGGACGCGATCGTGGAGCAGGCACGCAAGAACGGTGCCGGTGACGAGGTCATGGCAGCGCTGAAGGGCCTGCCGGAGAAGCAGTACGAATCGCCCGCCGAGGTCAACAAGGAGGTCGCCCAGGAGAGCTGAACCAGGCCGTCAGCGGGCGTCACGCAGGGGGCCAGGGGTGGTCGGGCCGCTGATCGGGAGGCGTCGAGCCGCCTTCCCCGCCACCCTTGTCCCCCTTGTCCGTCCCGTGCGCGTGCCTCCCGGCCCCGGGTGGCCTCGGATCAGCGATGCGTCAGCACGTTGATCACGCGCCCGTTCGGGTCGCGTACGAAGAAGCGGCGCACGCCCCACTCCTCGTCGTGCAGGCCGTACACGATCTCCGCGCCGGCGCCGACCAGTGCGGCGTGCACCGCGTCCACGTCCTCCACCTCCACGCTCAGGTCCGGGGTGACCGGTCCCGTCCTGTCGGCGGTCATGACGCTGATCTGGGCCGCGGGCCGGGTGGGCGACGCCAGGGTCATGATCCAGCCGTGGTTCATGACCTCCTCGAAGCCCAGCAGGCCGTAGAACGCGGCGTTGTCCCGCAGCGCCGCCGCGCCGGCCTCCGTGTCGTCGCTCGCACCGACCGGGATGTTGGGAACCACACGGCGGATGGACATGAGGCACTCCTGTCACGTTGATGACGTCCAGTCACTCGCCCCAGACTAGGACCTGTCGTCGGATTCCCGTGGTTCGCCCGGATGGCGGGCCGGCCCCGGCGGCGGCCCCGTGCTCAGGCCGCTCAGGCCGGTTCCGGGAGGCGGGTGCCCGTGCCGCTCACCCGCACCCGCGCGTCGCCCGCCCGCAGCGTCACCGTGAGCGTGCCGGGGCGGCCCATGTCCTCGCCCTGGTACAGGGTCAGCTGGGCGGTCTCCGGTACGAGGGACAGCGCGCGCAGGTAGGCACCGAAGGCGGCCGCCGCCGCACCCGTCGCCGGGTCCTCCACCACACCGCCGACCGGGAACGGGTCGCGGACGTGGAACACGGCGGCGGAGGCCCGCCGCACCAGCTGGAGCGTGGTCAGGTCAAGGCGGTGCATGAGCGCTTCCAGGCGCGCGAAGTCGTAGTCCAGCGCGGCCAGCCGTTCCCGCGTCCCGGCGGCCAGCACGAGGTGGCGGGCGCCCGCGTAGGCGATCCGGGGCGGCAGGTCCGGGTCGAGTCCGGCGGCCGGCCAGGCCAGGGCCGCCAGCGCCTCCGCCAGGTCGGCCGGGGCGATCTCCTCGATGTGCGGTTCCACACTGGTCAGGGTGGCCCTCAGCTCGCCGCCCTCACGGGCCACGGTGACCGGCACCGTACCGGCGCGGGTGGTGAACTCCATTTCCCCGGGGCCGTCCCGCTCGGCGAGGGCCAGGGCCGTCGCGACGGTGGCGTGGCCGCAGAACGGCACCTCGGCCTTCGGGCTGAAGTAGCGGATCACATACCCGCGCGCGCCGGGCGCCGCCGCCTCGGTCCGCCCGGTCAGAAAGGCCGTCTCGCTGTAGCCGAGCCCCGCCGCCACGCCCAGCATGGCCGCGTCGTCCAGGCCGCCGGCGTCGAGCACGACCCCGGCAGGATTACCGCCCTCGGGGTCGGCGGAGAACGCGGTGTAGCGCAGCACCTCGGGAAGCCCGGCCGCGGGGAGATCGCTCATGTGCCGCACAACCCCGGGCCCGGCGGCGGCATTCCCGGGGCCCGCGCCCTCCTCTCGGACGCTGTTGGTCAGACCAGTCTCCAGCACCAGCTCACCGGCGCCGCCATCAACCTCGCCCGCATCGACGCCCACCTCACCGACACGCCCCGGGCCCGCACCCGAACCAGCCGCTTCGCAGCACTTCGCCCCGCCGACCAAGTCGGCGGGGCGAAGCAACAGGGCCCGAATTAACCAACAGCGTCCGCCGATCGCGGTCCGGGCCCCGGGGTGGGCGCGTGCTCAGTGGCAGTTCTTGGTGCCCTTGCCGGACTTCGTCCAGGAGCAGGAGTCCAGCAGCGCGCCGCCCGGCTTGATCAGCCGCGCCTTGTCACCGGTGTTGTTCCAGACGTACGAGCCGCGGTTCCAGTACACGTGGCCGGGGCTGGTCGTGCCCTTGCCGGTGTGGACCTTGACGGTCTTGCCCGGGCTGACGTTGTAGCTGCCGAAGGTGTACGTGTAGCCGGTGTTGTCCTTGAGCTTGTAGCCCTTGAGCTGGAACTTCGACTTGGTGTTGTTGTGTATCTCGACCCACTCGGCCTTCAGCGAGGCGTTGGACCGGGTGTCCTTGCCGGGGCTGTCGTACTGGATCTTGCCGAGGTGCACTCCGCCCTGATGCTTCGCGGCCGAGGCCGGCGTCGCCAGGAGCAGCGAACCGGCGAGGGCGGTCGTGGCGACCAGAGCGAGGGGCGCCGCGGTGCGTATGCGCATGCTGTGTTCCTTGTGTGGAGTTCCGGTGAAGGACTGTGAGCATAAGGGCAGTGCGCACACGCCGGGCCCGATACGGCGGAATCCGGCGTCAGCCGCGCCCCACGTACGGCATCGCCGTCGCCATGACCGTCGCGAACTGGACGTTCGCCTCCAGTGGCAGGCCGGCCATGTGGAACACCGTCCGGGCCACGTCGTCGGCCGCCATCACCGGTTCCACGGCGAGTTCGCCGTTGGCCTGGAGCGTGCCGGTCCGCATCCGCTCGGTCATGTCGGTCGCCGCGTTGCCGATGTCGATCTGGCCGCAGGCGATCCGGTACGGGCGCCCGTCCAGCGACAGCGACTTCGTCAGGCCGGTGATCGCGTGCTTGGTCGCGGTGTACGCCACCGAGTGCGGGCGGGGCGTGTGCGCCGAGATCGAGCCGTTGTTGATGATCCGCCCGCCCTGCGGGTCCTGCTCCTTCATCTGCCGGTACGCCGCCTGCGCGCACAGGAACGCGCCCGTCAGGTTCACGTCGACGACGCCGCGCCAGTCCTCGTACGCGAGGTCCTCGACCGGCACCGAACCCGGCCCGAAGGTGCCCGCGTTGTTGAAGAGCAGGTCGAGGCGGCCGAAGCACTCCCGTACGGAGGAGAACAGGGCGTCCACGTCCTGCGGGCGGGTCACGTCGGCGGGGACGGTGATCACCCGGGCCTGCTCGCCGGCCATCGCGGCGGTCTCGGCGAGCGGGTCCGGGCGCCGGCCCGCCAGTGCGACCGCCCAGCCGGCACCGACGAGGGCGAGCGCCACCGCGCGGCCGATCCCGGAGCCCGCGCCCGTGACCACGGCCGTCCTCGTCGTGGAGTTCAACAGTCCGTTGCTCATGCCGCCGCAGCGTACGCGCAACGGCGGCGGCCGGGGGTGTCCGGGGCGGGGCCGAGGGGCGCGGCCTCCTGTGCGCGGGCCCGACCGCCGGGGCGCTGCCGATTCCCGTCCTCCCAGGGGTGATTCCGGGACCCGGACCGGCGATTCCCGCCCCCTCGCGGACCCACGCGATGATCATGGTTTGGCCGCGTACGCGGAGTTTGCCCTCGGGGGCACCATCCTGCCGCACTCCTCATCCAGGCGACGCCCGCACGACGCGAGCACGACAACCGCAGGATGCGCCGGCCCGGTGGACTTCCCCCCCAACACCAGTCAGGGGAGGGACAGATGACGCACTCATCGCCACAGCAGGAGCTGCGCGACGCCGCCCGGCACACCGACCGCCGCCGCTTCCTCACCGTCACCGGAGCCGCCGCCGCGCTCGCCTTCTCGGTCGGCCTGCCCGCCGCCGGGACGGCGAGCGCCCGCGAGATGCAGGCCCGGCAGATCGGCGAGGACCCGTTCACCCTCGGCGTCGCCTCGGGCGACCCGCTGCCCGGCTCCGTCCTCCTGTGGACGCGGCTCGCGCCCCGCCCGTTCGAACCCGGCAGCGGCCTGCCCGACGCCCGCGTCGAGGTCCGCTGGGAGCTGGCCCACGACGAGCGCTTCACCCGTGTCGTCCGGCGCGGCACCGCCTACGCCCACCCGGAGTTCCACCACAGCGTGCACGTCGAGGTGCAGGGCCTCGCCCCGGACCGCGTCCTCCACTACCGCTTCCGCGCCGGACAGTGGACGAGCCCCGTCGGCCGGACCCGCACCGCGCCCGCCACCGGGGCCCGCAAGCGCCAACTCAGCCTGGCCGCCGTCTCCTGCCAGGCCTACCACGACGGTTACTTCACCGCCTACAAGCACCTCGCCCAGGAGGACGTCGACGTCGTCTTCCACCTCGGCGACTACCTCTACGAGTACGCCGTCAACGCGTCCGGCGGTGCCCGCGACTACACCGACCGCACCCTGCCCGCCCTCTTCGACCGGGAGACGACCACGCTGGAGGACTACCGCCTGCGGTACGCCCTCTACAAGTCCGACCCCGACCTGCGCGCCGCCCACGCCGCGCACCCCTTCGTCGTCACCTGGGACGACCACGAGACCGAGAACAACTACGCCGGGGACATCTCCGAGGACGACGTACCGCCCGAGGAGTTCCTGATCCGCCGGGCCGCCGCGTACCGCGCGTACTGGGAGAACCAGCCGCTGCGCGCGCCCCAGCGGCCGACCGGACCCGACATGCGGCTCTACCGCCGCCTGCACTTCGGCCGGCTCGCCCAGTTCGACGTCCTCGACACCCGCCAGTACCGCAGCGACCAGGCGTACGGCGACGGCTGGCAGACCCCCGGACCCGAGTCCGAGGACCCGAAGCGCACCCTGACCGGCGCCACCCAGGAGCGCTGGCTCATCGACGGCTGGCGCCACTCGCACGCCACCTGGAACGTCGTGCCGCAGCAGGTCACCTTCGCTCAGCGGCGCGACGTGCCGACCGACGCCTTCAAGCTGTCCATGGACTCCTGGGACGGCTACCCGGCCTCCCGCGACCGCATCCTGAAGGGCGCCCGGAGCGCCGGCGTGGACAACCTGATGGTGCTCACCGGCGATGTGCACGTGAGCTACGGCTTCGACCTGAAGCAGGACTTCGACGACCCGGCGTCGCGCACCGTCGGCACCGAGATCGTCACCACGTCCATCACCAGCGGCAAGGACGGCTCCGAGAAGCCGTCCAACCACAACAACCTCATGCGGGCCAACCCGCACCTGAAGTTCTACAACGGGCGCCGCGGCTACGTCGTCGTCACCCTCCAGGAGCGCCGGGCGCGCGCCGACTTCCGTACGGTCTCCGCCGTCACCAAGCCGGGCGCCCCCGTCACCACCGCCGGCTCCTACGTCACCGAGGCCGGAAACCCGGGCCTGAAGCCGGCCTGATCCCTACGGGCCGGCGCCTACGCGTCCACCGGGTAGCGGACGCCGACGCGGTCACGTACCGCGTCGAGCGTCCGCATCACCGCGAGCGAACCCTCCAGCGGCACCAGCGGGGACTCCGTCTCGCCCGCCCGGACCGCCCGCATCACCTCGGCCGCCTCGTACTGCATCCCCGAAAGCCCCTGCGGACCCGGGCCCGAGGTGATCTCCTCGGGCTCGCCGCCCGCCCGGTGCAGCACGAAGCTCTGCGGGTGGAAGAAGCTGTGCGGGATGTCGATCCGCCCGCCCGTGCCGATGACCGTGGCGGCGGTCGGGTGGTGCCCGACGATCGAGCAGGACAGCAGCGCGGTGGCGCCCGAGTCCCAGCCCAGCAGCATCCCGGTGTTCAGGTCGACGCCCTCCGGCGACAGCAGGGCCTCGGCCTGCACCCGGTCCGGCTCACCCAGCAGCAGCTGCGCGAACGCCACCGGGTACACGCCCAGGTCCAGCAGCGCTCCGCCGCCCAGCCGGGGGTCGCGCAGCCGGTGCCCCGGCCCCAGGTCGCCCGCGAAGCCGAAGTCGGCCTGCACGGTACGGATCTCGCCGATCGCCCCGTCCCGCACCAGCTCGGTCAGCCGACGCACGACCGGATTGCAGTACGTCCACATCGCTTCCATCAGGAAGACCCCGCGGTCCCGGGCGAGCTTCACCAACTCCCGGGCCTCACGCTCGTTGAGCGTGAACGCCTTCTCGCACAGCACGTGCTTCCCGGCCTCCAGCGCGAGCGCGGCGGCCTCCCGGTGCGCGGAGTGCGGCGTGGCCACGTACACCACGTCGACCTCGTCGTCGGCGACCAGGCCGGCCCAGCTGCCGTACGCCCTCGGTATCCCGAACCGCTCCGCGAAGGCCTGCGCCGACGCGTCCGTACGGGAGGCCACGGCCACCACCTCCGCATCGGGCATGGCCCGCAGATCAGCGGTGAACGTCGCCGCGATCCCGCCTGTCGCCAGCACGCCCCAACGGACAGTCCTGCTCATGCACGCTCCCAAAAAGGTGTCGACCACTCCCGCTGAGCTGAGAGCATAGAGCCGGATTCAACAACTATGGAGATGAGAATGCCGGAGAGCGGCGTCAGCCGGGCCCAGCAGATACGTACCACCGACACCACCGAAACCCCCGCCGCTCCTCACGGCGGGGCCCCACTTCCCGGCAGAGCCACCCCCGCCGCCCGGCGCACCGGCCTTCTCGTCACCCTGGTCCTCGGCGGCCTGACCGCGCTCCCGCCGCTGTCCATGGACATGTACCTCCCGGCGCTCCCCGCCGTCACCGACTCGCTGCACGCCCCCGCCTCCACGGTTCAGCTCACCCTCACCGCCTGCCTCACCGGCATGGCGCTCGGCCAGATCGTCGTCGGACCGATGAGCGACCGCTGGGGCAGGCGCCGCCCGCTGCTCCTCGGCATGGCCGTCTACGTCCTGGCCACCGCGATCTGCGTCTTCGCCCCGTCCGCCGGGCTCCTCATCGCCTTCCGCCTGATCCAGGGGCTGGCGGGCGCGGCCGGCATCGTCATCTCCCGAGCCGTGGTGCGCGACATGTACGACGGCGTCGCGATGGCCCGGTTCTTCTCGACCCTGATGCTGATCTCCGGCGTCGCCCCCGTCATCGCGCCGGTCATCGGCGGACAGGTCCTGCGGCTCACCGACTGGCGCGGCATCTTCGCCGTCCTCACCGCGGTCGGCGTCCTGCTCACCCTGGTCGTCTGGAAGTGGCTCGGCGAGACCCTGCCGCCCGCCGAGCGCCACACCGGCGGCATCGGCGACGCGCTGCGCACGATGCGCGGGCTGCTCGCCGACCGCGTCTTCACCGGCTACATGATCGCGGGCAGCCTCGCCTTCGCCGCCCTCTTCGCCTACGTGAGCGCCTCGCCCTTCGTCATCCAGGAGATCTACGGCGCCTCCCCGCAGACCTTCAGCCTGCTGTTCGGCATCAACTCCATCGGCCTGATCATCGTCGGCCAGATCAACGGCAAGCTGCTCGTCGGCCGGGTCAGCCTCGACAAGGCCCTCACCTGCGGGCTCGTCGTCATCGTGGCCGCCGCGGTCTCCCTGCTCCTGATGACGTCCGGGGTCTTCGGCGACATCGGTCTCGTGCCGGTGGCCGCCGGGCTGTTCGTGCTGATGTCGGCGATGGGCCTGGCGATGCCCAACACCAACGCCCAGGCGCTGATGCGGACCAAGCACGCCGCCGGATCGGCCTCCGCGCTCCTCGGCACCTCGCAGTTCCTGATCGGGGCCATCGCCTCCCCGCTCGTCGGGATCGCCGGCGAGGCGACCGCGGTGCCCATGGCCGTCGTGCAGCTGGTGTGCGCGGCCGGCGCCCTCGCCTGCTTCCTCGGCATGTGCCGCCCCTGGGAGGTGTCTCCTCGGTCATGACCGGGTTCCCGCCCGCCTACAATTCCTCGGTGAACGCCACCCTCCCCACCGCGGAAGCCCTGCGCGCGGCCCTGGCCGGACTCCTCGACGGGCTGCCGCCCAAGCAGGCGGGCACCGCCGTCGACCGGCTCATCGCCCACTACCGGGGCACGATCCCCACCGACGCCCCGGTGCTCCGCGACCGTTCGGACGTGGCCGCGTACGCCGCGTACCGGATGCCGGCCACCTTCGAAGCCGTCCGGGCCGCCCTCGACGCCCTGCGCGCGGCCGCCCCCGACTGGGCGCCCGCCACGCACACCGACGTCGGCGGCGGCACCGGGGCCGCGAGCTGGGCCGTCGCCGGGGAGTGGGAGGGCCACCGCACCACGGTCCTGGACTGGGCCGAACCCGCGCTCGCCCTGGGCCGCGAACTGGCCGGCGCCTCCGCCCCGCCCGCCCTGCGCACCGCCGAGTGGCGGCGCGCCCGCATCGGCAAGGACCTGGACCTCGCCGCCACGGACCTGGTGACGATCTCCTACGTACTCAACGAGCTCACCGGCCAGGCCCGCACCGCGCTCATCGACGCCGCCGCGGCAGCCGCCCAGGCCGTCGTGGTCGTCGAGGCCGGCACCCCCGACGGCTACGCCCGGATCATCGAGGCCCGCGACCGGCTGACCGCCGCCGGGCTCACCGTCGCCGCGCCCTGCCCGCACAGCGGCGCCTGCCCCATCGAGCCGGGCACCGACTGGTGCCACTTCTCGGCCCGGGTCAGCCGCTCCTCCCTGCACCGCCAGGTCAAGGGCGGCTCGCTGCCGTACGAGGACGAGAAGTTCAGCTACGTCGTCGCCACCCGCTTCGCCCCCCGGCCCGTGGCCGCCCGGGTCATCCGACGACCGCAGATCCGCAAGGGCCAGGTGCTCCTGGAGCTCTGCACCCGCGACGAGGGCCTGGAACGGGCCACGGTCACCAAGCGGCACGGCGAGCTGTACCGCGCCGCCCGGGACACCGACTGGGGCGACGCCTGGCCGCCCCCGCAGGACGCCGCCTAGGCGCGCAGCTCCTGCGTACAGCACTTCACGCTGCCGCCGCCCTTCAGCAGCTCGCTCAGGTCCATCGGCACCGGCTCGAAACCGCGCGCCCGCAACGGGTCGAACAGGCCCGTCGCGGCCTGCGGCAGCAGCACGTGGCGCCCGTCGCTCACCGCGTTCAGACCGAGCGCCGCGGCGTCCGCCTCCCCGGCGATCAGCGCGTCCGGGAAGAGCCGGGCCAGCACCGCGCGGCTGCCCGGTGAGAAGGCCGGCGGGTAGTACATGACCTCGTCGGCCGCCTCGTCCAGCACGCTCAGGGCCGTATCGAGGTGGTAGTAGCGCGGATCGACCAGATCGAGACCGATCACCGGACGGCCGAAGAACTCCTGCGCCTCCGCGTGCGAGAGCGGACTCGACCGGAAGCCCCGGCCGGCCAGGACGTACGAGTCGGTCACCGCGAAGTCGCCCTCGCCCTCGTTGACGTGGTCGGGCTCATGGATCTCGGTGAAGCCGTGGCCGCGGAGCCAGTCGCGGTGGGCGGCGGCCTCCTCGAACCGTTCCCGGTAGGCGAACCGGGCGCCCAGCACCCGGCCGTCGATCACCGTGGCCCCGTTCGCCGCGAAGACCATGTCGGGCAGGTCGGGCCGCGGCTCCAGCAGGTCGACGGTGTGGCCGAGCGCACGGTAGCGGTCGCGCAGGTCCTCCCACTGGGTCTGCGCCAGCGGCAGGTCGACGGGCTTGGTGGGGTCCATCCAGGGATTGATGGAATACGTCACCCTGAAGTGGGAAGGGGCACACATCAGAAAGTGCCGGGGTGTGGCTTCACGAGGCAACGAAGGCTCCTCACGAAAATCGTCGCGGCGGCTGGTGGCCGCTGCGGCCGGTGCGTCGCACGGGTGTGTGCGTGAGCCCATGGTGCGCCGTACGGGGCCCCCGGCACAGTGGTCCGATCGGGTGGTTCGGTCGGGCGCGGAACGGCCGTGTGCGCCGTTTCCCGACTCCGAACGGGGTGCATACACGCTCTTTCGTGACAAAGCATGTGATAGTGCCCACCGTGCGGCATCGGCCGTCCCACCCCGCTTCCGGACTCTGGCCACCCGAGGCGCAGGATGGTGGGACCATGGGCAGGGGCAACGCAAAGGCAAGGGGATAGATGGGCGCCGATTTCGGCCGTAATCGCGGCTCAGAGAGCAAGTTTTCCCAGTGGCTGCGGCGACGACCCAAACCGCAGCAGCGCGAGGTCGACGACACCGCACGGGAGGCGCTGCTCCTGGCTGTCGCCGAAGCCGGAATGCCGATCGCGCCCGCCGCCCACCCGGTCGGCTACCGATGTTCGTGCGAACGCATCGGCTGTCCCACCCCGGCCCGCCATCCGATCTCCTTCGCCTGGCAGACGCAGTCCACCACCGACCGCGCCCAGATCGAGCGCTGGGCCGCCAGCCAGCCGCAGGCCAACTTCATCACGGCGACCGGCATGGTCCACGACGTGCTCGACGTCCCGCTGTCCGCCGGCGCCCAGGCGCTGGAGCGGCTGCTCGAAGCCGGAGTCGAGGTCGGCCCCGTGGCCCGCTCCGGCGACGACCGGATGCTCTTCTTCACGGCGACGCGCGGCACGCCGGAGGACGAGGACGAGTGGTGGCCGTGCGAGCTGGACTGCCACCCCGAGACGATGGACGAGCACCCCGGCCTGCGCTGGCACTGCCGGGGCAGCTACGTGCTGCTGCCGCCCGCCCTGCTCCCCGGGGAGCAGGACGTCGCCTGGCTGCGGGGCCCCGAGCACCCGCTGCCCGACCCGCTGACGCTGCTGGAGACGCTGACGGACGCGTGCGCGCGGTTCGTGGGCTCCGCCGAGCAGAGTGACGTCGACCACGACGCGGTGGCCTGGCCGCTGCGCCGGTAACCGGGAGCGGGCCCCCGAAGATCTGCTGGACAGGCCCTACGAGCCCTTCGCCGCCGTCAGGCCGGGCAGCCGGTTCAGCACGGTCACCTTGCGCGCCTCGGCTCCCTTCCCGGGGACGTACACCAGCTGGCTGGAGACCCGCTCCTTGGTCAGGGTGCTCTTCACCTCACCGGTGAGCAGCGCCTCCACATCGGGCTCCACGGTGGGGCGCAGCCCCTTCGCCGCGGTCTGCCGTTCGAAGTGCTTGCTGCTGAAGAAGACCAGCGCCCCGCCGTCCTCGGTGGCCAGCCCGAGGGGCGCGTACATGCCGCTGTCCAGCGGCTGGTCGACGTACTGGTACGAGAACCCGGCCCGCTTGGTGTTCAGCCGGGCGTCGCGCCACTGGGAGGTCGCGGCGCCGGGGGCGAACACATCGGGCGTGCCCTTCTGCAGGTACTGGGTGTACCGCGTGCCCAGGTCCTTCGGGGCCACGGCCAGGTCGGTGCCGTCCGCCGCGACCGGCTCGGCCCGGCCGTCGCCGTCCTTCGCGAGGACGGGTATCCGGTCCGGGGCGACGACCGACAGGTAGGCGGCCTTCCAGCCCGCGTCGGGGCCGGACTTGACGAAGGCCAGCAGCCAGCGGGTGTCCTGATCGCCCGCGTCCCGGTTGGAGTCCGTGTCGGCGAGGAACCAGCGCGGCCAGCCCGCCTTCTTCGGGATGACGAAGCGGGCGTCCGTCAGCTCCAGCGGCTGGTGCCGGGCGTTGCCGGTCGGCTCGATCGTGTGGCGGGCCTTCAGCCCCGCCTGGTTGATGGCGCCGAGCGAGCCCGTCACCAGGTCGGCGTCGAGCGCCGGATCGTACGCCTTGTCCGCGGCGTTGTACGCGGCGGTGAACTCCCTCAGGGCCTGCGCGGCCTCAGACTTCGTCGCCGCCGGTACGACTTCCAGCTCGCCGTGCACCGTCATGCACCCGCTCGCCGTCAAGCCCAGCACCGTCGCCACCGCGAGTCCCGTCACCGGCCGTGCCGGCTTCAGACTTCTCATCCGTTGCTTTCCGCGCCTTCTGATCCGTCGCCACTGACCGTCCGAACCCTACCGGGGACAGGAACAGCGCGAGGGCCGGGACCAGATACAGGGCCCACACCGTGAGTTGGAGGACGGTCGGGTCCGGCTGGAAGTTGAACGTGCCCTTCAGCAGGGTTCCGTACCAGCTGTCCGGCGGGATCGTGTCGCTGATGTCGAACGCGACGTTCCGCAGACCGCCCAGGAACTCCGCCTCCTGGAGGTCGTGCACCCCGTAGGCGAGCACACCCGCGGCGACGACCACCAGCATCCCGCCGGTCCAGGTGAAGAACTTCGCCAGGTTGATCTTCAGCGCGCCCCGGTAGAACAGCCAGCCCAGCACGACCGCCGTGACGATCCCCAGCACCGCGCCGATCATCGGATGCCAGCCGTCGTCCGCCGCGTGCACCGCCCGCCACACGAACAGCGAGGTCTCCAGGCCCTCCCGGCCGACCGCGAGGAGCGCGGTGGCGACGAGCGCGCCGGTGCCCATCGCGAGCGCCGCGTCGAGCTTGCCGTGCAGCTCCGCCTTCAGGTGGCGCGCGGTGCGCCGCATCCAGAAGACCATCCACGTCACCAGGCCCACCGAGACGATCGACAGCGAACCGCCGAGCGCCTCCTGCGCCTTGAACGTCATCTCCTGCGAGCCGAATTCGAGCCCCGCGCCGAACGCCAGGCTGACCACGACCGCGATGGACACACCGATCCAGATCGGCGGCAGCTTGTCGCGGTTTCCGGTCTTCACCAGGTACGCGATGAGGATGCAGACGACCAGGCTGGCCTCAAGCCCCTCGCGCAGGCCGATCAGGAAGTTGCTGAACACGTTTCGGTTCCCTTTCCGCTTCGAGTCCCGTTACGAGAACAGCGCCCGGCCCCACCAGTCGTCCGTGTCGCGGACGCCCGGCGGGACGGCGAAGTGCGCCGAACCCACGTGCTGGATGTACTCGTTGAGTGCGTCGTGTGCCGCCAGCCGCCGTTGCAGGGGGACGAACCCCTTGCGGGTGTCGCGCTGGTAGGCGAGGAAGAACAGCCCCGCGTCGAGCCGGCCGAGGCCGTCGGTGCCGTCCGTGAAGGAGTAGCCGCGGCGCAGGATCATCGCCCCGTCGTTGCTGTCCGGGTGGGCGAGGCGCACGTGCGCGGTCGGCAGCATCGCCTTCAGGAACGGCTCGTCCCGCTCCTTCGACTTGCCCACGGGAGCGCCTTCGCCCTTGTCGCGGCCGAAGACGTCCTCCTGCTCCTGGAGCGAGGCGCGGTCCCAGGTCTCGATGTGCATCCGGATGCGCCGGGCGACCAGGTACGAACCCCCGGTCATCCAGTCCGCCCCGTCCTCGGCCCCGGCCCACACGTGCCGGTCGAGGGCGGCGGTGTCGGTGCCGGAGATGTTCCGGGTGCCGTCCTTGAAGCCGAGCATGTTGCGCGGGGTCTGGGCGTCGGGCGTCGTGGAGGACGTCTTGCCGAAGCCCAGCTGCGACCAGCGGATCGCGGTGCGGCCCATCCCGATCCTGGCGAGGTTGCGGATGGCGTGCACGGCGACCTGCGGGTCGTCCGCGCACGCCTGGACGCACAGGTCGCCGCCGCTGCGGGACTTGTCGAGGTTGTCGCCGGGGAACTTCGGCAGGTCGACGAGCGCGTCCGGGTGCCGGTCCTCCAGGCCGAAGCGGCCCTTGGCGAACAGCGAGGGCCCGAAGCCGAGCGTCAGCGTCAGCCGGGACGGCTTGAGGCCCAGCGCCTCGCCCGTGTCGTCCGGCGGCGCCTCGGGCAGGCCCCCGTACGCGCCGTCGCCGACCGCGTGGCCGGCGGTCATCCGCTCGGCCGCCCGGGTCCACTCCCTGAGCAGCGCGACCAGTTCGGCCCGGTCCTTCGTCGTCACGTCGAACGCGGCGAAGTGCAGCCGGTCCTGGACGGCGGTGGCGATGCCGGCCTGGTGCGCGCCGTGGAACGGCACCGCGGCGCCGCTGTCCGCGGCGGCCACGGGCGCCTCTGGGGAGCGGACCGCGGCGACCGTACCGCCGGCGGCCACCGCGCCGACCGCGAGACCGGCGCCGCCCCAGCCCAGCAGCGCCCGCCGCGAGGGAGCGCCCGGCGAAGGCTTCCCGTCTCCGGCCGGTGTCTGCCGCGTCTCCTCGGACATCCCCGCAACCTCTTTCCGGCCCGTTACTTCGTCACCGCGGCGGCCAGCTTGGACAGCGGCTCGGCCAGCGCGTTGACCGCGTCCGACAGCTCCTTGCGGTCCGCCTTGCCGACCTTGTCGTAGGAGGTGAACTCGTACGAGGAGGTGTCCTTGCGGTACTTGTCGAGCAGCTTGTTCAGCGCCGCGAACCGCTTGTCCAGGGTGGCGGTGAGCGCGGCGTCGTTCTTCGAGGCGATCGGCTTCAGCAACTGGTAGGACTGCTCGGCGCCCTCGACGTTGGCCTTGAAGTCGACCAGGTCGGTGTGGCTGTAGCGCTCCTCCTCGCCGGTGACCTTGCCGGTCGCGACCTCGTCCAGGAGCTCCTTGGCGCCGTTGGCCATCGAGGTCGGGGTGATCTCGGCGGTGCCGACCCGCTTCTGCCAGTCGACCAGGTCCTTGTACAGGGCCGGGGCGAGGGCCTTCTCCTCGTCACCCAGCTTCTTGTCCTGCCACAGCGCCTTCTCCAGGCGGTGCCAGCCGGTCCACTTCTGGCCGTCCTCCAGGCCGTCCGCGCGCACGTCGACCTTCGGGTCGATGTCACCGAAGGACTCGGCGACCGGCTCGGTGCGCTCCCAGCCGATGCGGGAGTCGGCGTACGCCTTCTTCGCGGCCTCGATGTCACCGGCGGCGACGGCGTCCGTGAAGACCTTGACCTTCGGCAGCGTCTCGTCGGCCTGCGCCTGGACGTAGGTGCGGTACGCGGCGACGGCCTTGTCCATCTCGGGGCTGCGCTTGGCCACCTTGCCGCCGCTGACCTCGATCTTCTGGCGGATGCCGTGGCCCTTCATGCCGGGCTTGCAGGCGACCTCGTACGAACCGGCCTTGATCTCGGCCGTGATGGTGGCCTTGGTGCCGGGGCCGATGTTCTCGCGCTCGGCGACGATGCGGTCGTCCGGGAACAGGACGTAGACCTCGGTGACCTTGGAGCCCTTGTTCTGCACGGCCAGCTCGATGTGACCGGCCGGCAGCTTCTTCTTGGACACCTCGCAGGAGTCGTCCTTGGCGACGACCTGGACGGCCCCCTCACCCTTGCCGTCGCTCTTCTCGGCGCAGCCCGTGACAGCGGTCAGAGCGGCCACGGTGGCGGCAGCGGTGACGACGGAGAGACGAACGGCTCGCATACGGGCTCCACATGAGGATGAAGGAGAAGGCGGGAAGGGTCGGACAAAGGTGAGTGAGGCGGACCTAACTTAACCGAGGCTTACCTGCCCGATACCCGCCCGCGCAGTGATTCAGCTCTCACCGCGCGGGCCCGGGAACGGTGCGATCACGGCCGACCCATGGACGAACCCCGCACTGGTAATGCCCAGGTCAAGCGGTGCGGTCCGGCACGACGAGCGGCACCCCGGTCCGCGGGTGCGGGAACACCTCGACCGGCTGCCGGTACACCTTGCCGAGCAGCTCACTGGAGAACACCTCGGCCGGCGGCCCCGCCACCGCGATCCGCCCCTCGTGCAGTACGGCCGCCCGGTCCGCGTACGCGGCGGCGAGCCCCAGATCGTGCAGGACGACGACGACCGCGTCCCCGGCGGCGGCCCGCTCCCGGCAGATCCGCAGCACCAGCTCCTGGTGGCGCAGGTCCAGCGCGGCGGTCGGCTCGTCCAGCAGCAGCAGCGGGGCCCGCTGCGCCAGCACCCGGGCCAGCGCGACCCGGGCCCGCTCACCCCCGGACAGGGCGGAGAAGGGGCGTCCGGCGAACTCGGTGACCTCGGTGGCCGCCATCGCGGCGGCGACCGCCGGATCGTCCTCGTCCGCCCGGCCCGTACCCGCCCAGGGCGCGCGCCCCATCCGTACGACGTCCTCCACCGGGAACGGGAAGGCGAGGGCCGCGGTCTGCGGCAGGACGGCGCGGCGCAGGGCGAGTTCGGGGGCGGACCAGTCGGTGACCGGCCGCCCGTCGATGCGTACGGCACCGCTCTCGGCCGGCAGGTCGGCGGCGAGGGCGGCCAGCAGGGTGGACTTCCCGGCCCCGTTCGGGCCGACGAGCGCCACCACCTCGCCCGCGTGCGCGGTCAGGTCGATCGACTCCAGCACCTGCCGCCCGCCGAGCCGCACCCGCAGCCCGCTCACCTCGGCGACCGGGTCACCGGCAGGTACCCGCACGGGCAGCTGCCGGCTGTGCGGGGCGAAGAGGGTCCGCAGCGTCTTCATGCCCAACCACCTTGCTTGCGACGGGTTCTGCGCAGCAGCCAGAAGAAGAACGGGCTGCCGAAGAGTGCCGTCAGCACACCGAGCGGCAGCTCCGCCGGGTCGGCGACGGTACGGGCCGCGAGGTCGCCCGCGACCAGGACGAGGGCTCCGCCGAGCGCGCTGCCGGGGACGAGGAAGCGGTGACCGGGCCCGTTCGCCATGCGCAGCAGATGCGGCACCAGGAGCCCGACGAACGAGATGATCCCGGCGACCGCCACCGCGGCCGCCGTCAGCAGCGCCACGACGAGCACCAGCACGAGCCGCAGCCGTTCCACATCGACGCCGAGGTGCCGGGCGGGCCGCTCACCGAGCGCGAGCAGGTCCAGCTTGCGCGCGTAGAACGGGGCGATCAGCAACCCCAGGGCGGCGCAGGGCAGGACGGCCAGCACCTTGGGCCAGGTGGCCTGGGCCAGCGAGCCGAGCTGCCAGAAGGTGATCTGGGTGACCTGGGCGTTGTCGGCGAAGAAGACGAACAGTCCGATCAGCGCGCCCGCGAAGGCGTTGACGGCGATCCCGGTGAGGATCAGCGTCACCACCTCGGTCCGGCCGCCCGACCGCGACAGCGTGTACACCAGGAGCACGGTCAGCAGGCCGGCGGCGAACGCGCAGACGGTGATGGTCCAGTTGCCGAAGAAGCTGAGCCCCAGCGCGATCGAGGCGACCGCGCCGACCGCCGCGCCCGCGGAGATCCCGATGACGCCGGGTTCGGCGAGCGGATTGCCGAACACGCCCTGCATCAGGGCGCCCGCGCAGCCGAGCGAGGCGCCGACCAGCAGCGCGAGGACGACCCTCGGCAGCCGTACGTTCCACAGGACGCTCTCGCCGACCCGGTCCAGGGCGTGCCCGCCGAGCCCCATCCGGTGCTGGACGGAGGCGAGGACGTCACCGAGCGGGATGTTGTACGCGCCGAGCCCGGCGGACAGCAGGCAGCCCAGGACCAGCGCGGCGAGCAGTCCGGCGGTGAGGGTGACGGCGGTGGAGCGCCGGGCGCGGGGCGGGGCGGGGACCGGTTCCGCCCCGGCAGCCTTGGCGGGTGCTTCGCTGGAGGTGGTCACTTGCCCGACCCGCTCTCCGGGTAGAGCTGGGCGACCAGTTCGTTCAGTACGCGGTCGGTGCGCGGGCCGTAGTTCAACAGCACCCCGTCGTCGACGGAGACGATCCGCCGGTCCATCCCGGCCGGGGTCTCGGCGACGCCCGGGATCTTCACCAGGCCGTCGATGCCGCCGACCGAGTCGAGGCCCTTCGTCATGACGAGGATCGCGTCGGGGGCGGCCTTGGCCAGGGCCTCGCTGGTGATGGCGGTGAAGTCCTTCTTCAAACCGGACTCCTTGCCCGCGTCGACCGCGCCCGCCGCCTCCAGCAGCGAACTCGCCCCGGAATCCCGGCCGCCCAGCAGATAGACGGACGCGGAGCCCCGCAGGTAGAGGAAGGCGACGCGCGGCTTCTCGGCCCCGTCGGCCGGTGCGGGCACGGTCTCGCGCACGGCGTCGATACGGTCCTGGGTGCGCTTCTTCAGGGTCTCGCCGGACTGCGGCACGCCGAGCGCCGCGGCCACGGTGTCGATCCGGCGGCCCACGTCGGCGAGTTCCTTGGCGGGTTCGACGACCACCAGCGGAACGCCGGCGTCGCGGATCTGGCCGATCGCCTCGGCCGGGCCGGTCGTGGTGTCCGCGAGGACCACGGTGGGCTTCAGCGACAGGACGCTCTCGGCCGACACGTCGTGAGCCCGGGTCACCACGGGAAGCTTCGCGGCCTGTTCGAAGGCGGCGGTGATGTCGCGGGCCACGACCTGCTTGCCGAGCCCCAGCGTGAACACGATCTCGCTCAGGCTGCCGGTCAGCGGCACGATCCGGTCCGCCGATGTGACGGTGGTCCGCTTGCCGTCCGCCGACGTGACGGTCACCGGGAGCTTGGGGGCGGCCGTGCCGGCCAGCGGTTCTATCCGGTCGGCGTCCGCCGCCGACGAGGCCCCGGTTCCCTCGGACTTCGCCGAGGGCGACCCCGTACCGCCGCAGCCGGACAGGAGCAGGGCCGAGGCCAGGGCGAGGGCGGTGGCCAGGACGCCGGTGCGCCCGCGCCCGGTCCGCCGGGCGCTGCGGCCCGGCGGGGCGAAGTCCTGCGAGAAGCGCACGGGGCACCGTCCTGTCGTTGTGCGGCTCGTACTACGGCGAGCAGTTGGTGAGGTCTGCGAAGAATGTGACGGAAGGGGGGTACCGACACAGGATGCACATATCTTAGGTTAGCCTTACCTGTGTTTCCAGACCTCGGAGGGGCCCCATGCCACCGTTCAGACCTGCCCGCGCCCTCGCCGTCGCGCTTCTCGCGGTCCTGCTTGGCGCTCTGCTCCCGGCGACCGCCGCGCAAGCGGCGAGCCGCACGGTGCAGGGCGGACGGCTGGACTGGGGCATCAAGTCCTCGTTCCAGAGCTACGTCACGGGCCCGATCGCCCAGGGGAGTTGGGGGCTGACCGGCGGCGCCGCCACAGTCGGCGCCAGCCAGTTCCGCTTCCACTCCGCGACCGGCTCCTACGATCCGGCGAGCGGCACGTTCCGGGCCGGCTTCTCGGGCGGTGTCCACTTCACCGGGCACAAGAAGTCCGACGGCTCCTACGAACTCGACCTCACCATCAGCCGCCCCACCGTCCGCATCCAGGGCGGCAGCGGCACCCTGTACGCGGACATGGTCAGCAGGGAACGGGGGAGCGGACGCGTCACCTCCGCCGCCCAGGTCCCGCTGGCCACGCTCGGCCTGTCCGGGATCGACATGCGGGGCGGTTCCACCCCCATCGCCCTCACCAACATCCCGGCCACGCTGACGGCACAGGGCGCCAAGTCCTTCGCCGGCTACTACACGGCCGGTACGCCGCTGGACCCGATCAGCCTCTCCGTGGACACCATGGGCCCGGCCGCGAAGCCCAGCCCGTCGAAGTCCTCGGCCACGCCCGGCAGGAGCGCCGCGCCGAAGAAGAGGACCGCGACCGGCCCGTTCGAGGACGGCGCCGTCGACTGGGGCGTGCGCCGTACCTTCCGCGAGTACGTCACCGGGTCGATCGGCAAGGGCGAGTGGACCCTGGCCGACGGCGCCCAGGACGGCGGCGCGCTCTTCCGCTTCCCGAAGGGGCAGGGCACGTACGACCCCGAGAAGCAGAGCCTGGCGGCCACCTTCGCTGGCAGCGTCCGCTTCACCGCGGCCGACGGCCTCGATCTGAAGCTGTCCCGGTTCGCGGTGGCCCTGAAGGCGGGCAAGGGCACGCTCCGCGCCGACGTCCTGAGCGACGGCGCGACCACCAAGGCCGTTCCGCTCGTCACCTTCACCGCCAAGGACTTCGCGCCGAAGGACGGCCTCGCGGTCCTCACCGAGGCCCCTGCCACGCTGACCGCCGACGGCGCCAAGGCCTTCGGCACCCTCTACAAGGCGGGCACCGCGATGGACCCGGTCTCGCTCGCCGTGGCCACCGACGCGAAGGCGAAGCTGCCCGCCCTGCCCGACCTGGGCAGCGACGCCACCGCCACGCCGGAACCGTCCAGCAGCCCGGCGACGAAGACCGCCGCGGTCCCCACCGCGGCCGAGGCGGACGACGACTCGCGGACCGGTCTGTACCTGACCCTCGGCGGCGCCGGAGTGCTCGCCGCGGCGGCGGTCGCCGTGCTGATGCTCGTACGCCGCAACCGCGCGAAGCCGGACGCCTCTTCCTGACCCCCTCACCCCCTCCGCACCACCCCCTCCGCACCACCCCCCTCCGCACCACCCCCCTCCGCACCACCCCCCTCCGCACCACCCCCCTCCGCACCACCCCCGTCCCCATCACCCCCGTTCCCATCACTCCCCCCGTGATTTCGCACATCCCCTGAGGAGACCACCGATCATGGCAGCCACCCGCCGCCCCATAACCCTCGCCGCAGCCGTCGCCACCGCCGCCGCACTCGGCGCCACCCTGGCGCTCCCGGCCCTCGCGGCCGACCGCTCCGCGCGCAACGCCACCGCCGCCGCGCCGACGATCGAGCTGAAGGACGGCAGGCTGGACTGGGGCTTCAAGGAGTCCTTCCGCAAGTACATCGGCGCCGTCGGCAAGATCACGGTGAAGGACGGCGCCACCCAGGCCGACGGCAACGGTGTCTTCACCTTCGTCAACGGCAAGGGCACGTACGACACCCCCACGCACGGCACCGACACCGCCTTCGAGGGCGGGGTCAACTTCTTCGCGCACGGCGGTGTCCTGGACATCACGCTCTCGGACGTCAAGATCTCCACGGCCGGCAAGGGCGGCGCGATCACCGCCGACGTGTCCACTCCGCAGGGCACGCAGAACGACGTGGCCGTCGCCGACCTCGACCTCTCGGCGGTGAAGCCTGGCGAGGGCGCGGGCGGCGCGATGGTCTTCAAGGACATCCCCGCGAAGCTGACCAAGGCCGGCTCCGACGCCCTCAACGGCCAGTACAAGGAAGGGGAGACGCTCGACCCGGCCACGCTCACCGTGACGGCGGCCCCCACCCCGACCGAGGAGCCCACGGACCCGGCGACGCCGACCGAGGAGCCCACGGACCCGGCGACGCCGACCGAGGAGCCCACGGAACCTGCGCCCCCCACCGAGCCCACGCAGCCGACGACGAAGCCCAGCCCGACGGCCACGGCGACCGCCACCGACAAGCCGGCCGTCGAGTCCGGCCCGATCGTCGACGGCACCCTGGACTGGGGCGTCAAGGCGTCCTTCCGCTCGTACGTCACGGGCTCCATCGCCCAGGGGAAGATCGAGACGACGGGCGGCGCGACCGCGACCGCCGGCGGCTATCGCTTCTCCGACGCCACCGGCAGCTTCGACGCCGCCGGGCAGGCTCTGAAGGCCGAGTTCGGCGGCAAGGTCCGCTTCCTCGGCCACAAGGAGGACGGCGCCTACACCCTCGACCTGTCGCTGACCAACCTGGCGATCCGGGCGGACGGCACCAGGGCCCAGCTCGTCGCCGACGTCTCCGCCAAGGACCGGCAGTCCAAGAAGGTGTCCCGCTACACCGCTCTGGCCATCGCCGATCTGAAGCTGCCCGCGGGCAAGCTCGCCGCGAAGGACGGTGTGGTGACCCTGACCGGCGTCCCGGCGACCCTCACCGCCGACGGCGCCACCAAGGCGTTCGGCTCGATGTACGACCCGGGCGAGCGGCTGGACGCGCTGACCGTCGCGGTCTCCCTGGACAAGGACGCCACCCTCCCGTCCGGCTCCACCACGGGCGGCTCGTCCACGACCGGCGGCTCGTCCACCGGCGGCAGCGTGGGCGGTTCGGGCAGCGTCGGCGGCGCCGGTACGGTCGGCGGCTCGGGCGCCCTGGCCTCCACCGGCTCCGACATCCCGGTGGGCTCGCTGTTCGCCGCCTCGGGCCTGGTCGTGGCCGCCGGCGCCGGTGCGGTTGTCGTCGCCCGCCGCCGCCGTACCGCCTGACACCTCGGCACCTGGTGACACCACCGCCCGGGTACCGGCCCTCTCGTGGGGCGGGTACCCGGGCGGTGATGCTTGAATGCGCACGTGAACGACTACGACGTACCCGCCGGCATCGACGTCCTGCGCGTGTTCTGCGGCCCCGACGGCCGGCACGGCAACGCCCTCGGGGTCGTACGCGACGGGCGCCGTCACCCCGGCCGGCCCGCCCGGCAGGAACTCGCGCGCCGACTCGGCTTCAGCGAGACCGTGTTCGTCGACGACCCCGAGCGCGGACAGCTCGACATCTACACCCCGGGCCTCCGGCTGCCGTTCGCCGGACACCCCGTGGTCGGCGCCGCCTGGCTGCTCGACCTGGAGGTCCTGGAGCTGGAGGTGGGCGACGTGTTCGCCCGCCAGGACGGCGAGTTCAGCTGGATCGCCGCCCGCCCCGAGTGGGCGCCCCCGCGCACCCTCCAGCGGTACGCCTCGGCCGCCGAGGTCGACGCGCTCCCGGCCCCGCCGCTCGGCGAGGGCTGGCTCTACGCGTGGGCCTGGGAGGACGAGGCGGCGGGCCGGGTCCGGGCGCGGGCGTTCCCGCGCAGGGACGACAACATCGCGGAGGACGAGGCGACGGGAGCCGCGGCCCTGTTGCTGAGCGCCCAACTGGGTCGCGCGCTCAACATCACACAGGGCCGCGGCTCCCAGATCCTCACGGCACCCGCGCCGGACGGCACGGTCGAGATCGGCGGCAGGGTCCTCCTGGCCCACCACGGTTAGGGTCTGTCAGCCGGGCCCGCGAAGATCCGCCGGACAGGCCCCGGTGGCTCGTCAGGCGGCCCGGAACACCTCGCCCAGCTCCCGGAACACGGCCGTGTTCAGCGCGAAGGCGCGCTTGCACTCGTCCACGATCCGCTGCTTCTCCAGGTCGTCGGCGTTCACCGCGTCCAGCAGCTCCCGGTAACCCCGCTTGAAGGAGGCGGGGTTGCCGATCTCCTCGAAGACGTAGAACCGCACCCCGTCGCCCTTGCGCGCGAAGCCCCAGGTCTTCTCCGCCTTGTCACGGATGATCTGACCGCCCGACAGGTCGCCCAGGTACCGCGTGTAGTGGTGCGCGATGTACCCGGCGGGCCAGGTACGGGCGCACTCGGCGACCCGTGCGGCGTACGCGGCGGTGGCCGGAAGCGGCTCCAGGCCCTCGCGCCAGTCCGCGCCCCGCAGATGGGCGAGGTCGCGCTCCAGCTCGGCGGTGCGCATCAGCTCGGGCTGTATGAACGGCCCGGCGACCGGGTCCGCGGCCAGGGCCTGGGCGCCGTCCTCCAGGGCGCGGTACACGAACCACAGCTGCTCGGTGTAGCGCGTGTACGCGTCCACGCCGAGGCGCCCGCCGAGCAGATCGCTCATGAAGGTCGAGGTCTCCGCCTCGGTGTGCTGCTCGTGCGACGCGGCGCGGATCAGCGTCGAGAAGGGCGTGGCGGTGACGGTTGCGTCCAAGGCGGGCCTCCGGGGCCGAGGGGGACGGGAAGTCTAGAAAGAGACGGAAATATCGGCCCGCCGCAGTTGCCCGCCGCAGCGCCTGCCGATGGCTCGATCTTCCTACTTAGGCATACCTAAGTCAACTCCTTGCCGACGACTTGTCGGTAACTCTGACGCCGCTGTGGCACTGGGGGACGCGCTTACGGGACGTTCGTCAGGCGCCCTCGTCGGGTGCCGCCGAGATGCGGTCGAGCAGTTCCGCGAGCAGGGCACGCTCGCCCGCGGTCAGCGCGCCGGTCCGGGGGAGGAGGGCGTGCAGGGCGACCGCCGCCGCCGCGGGGCCGGGGGGAGGGGTGGTCGGGGCCTCGGTGGTGATCGCGGCGATCACCGCTTCCCGCGCCAGGTGGGACACGCTCATGTCCCGGTGGTCCTCGGGGGTGGCGATGAGGGAGAGGGTGGTGCCGCCGCCCACGGCGTGCACCAGGTGGGTGGCGCGCGTCTCGTCGATCCGCAGGCGCCCGGCCTCGGCGATCCGGTGGACGTGGGTGGCGAGGACTTCCAGCGCGGCGGTGGCCGCGGGGGAGGGGGTGCCGGGGCTGGGCTGGGCGTACATCAGGGTGTACAGGGCCGGGTTGGCCAGGCCGAACTCCGTGTTGAAGTTCCAGCCGGTGCGCAGGTCCTCCACCGGGTCGCCCGTGAGTTCGAGGGAGTCCTTCTCGCCGAGATGGCTTGCGAAGCCGTGCGCGGCGACGGCGTCGAGCAGGCCCTGCTTGTCGCCGAAGAGCCGGTAGATCGTGGGCGCCTGGACGCCGGCCGCGGCGCTGACCGCGCGCGTCGACACCGCCTCGCGCCCCTCTTCCGCGAGCAGCCGGGTGGCGGCGGCGATGATCCGTTGGCGGTTGTTCCCGGTGGGGGTGGGGCGATCGATCTCCATGGTTTCCGATGATAACGGAATTATGTTAGCGGTTTGCGGTATCGACGTTAGCGTGCAATCGTTATCAGCGGAAACGGTGTGCGGCCGGTGACCGGCCGACGCGCCACATCCCTGTCCGCGACCATGCCCCGGAGGCTTCCGTGATCGTCATTACCGCTCCCACCGGCCGGATCGGCCGCCAGGTCCTCGACACGCTGCTCGACGACGGCCGGCAAGTCCGGGTGATCGCCCGCGACCCCGCCCGGCTCACCCCGCGGGCGCGCCGCGGCGCCGAGATCGTCCGGGGCTCCCACAGTGACCCCCAGATCCTCGCCCGGGCGTTCAAGGGCGCCGACAGCGTCCTGTGGCTGGTCCCGCCGAACCCCGTCGCCGACGACATCCAGGAGCACTACCTCGGCTTCACCCGCCCGGCCTGCGAGGCCATCCGCGTGCAGGGCGTCCGCCGTGTCGTCGGCGTCAGCAGCCTCGGCCGCGCCTACGGCCCGGGCGCCGGGCAGTTGTCGGCCGCGTTCGCGATGGACGAGCTGATCGAGAGCACCGGGGTCGGCTACCGGGCCCTGGCCATGCCCTTCTTCATGGAGAACCTTCTCCACCAGGCCGAAGCGCTCACGGCGCAGGGCGTGCTCTCCCTGCCGGTGGCCGCTGACCGCCCCCTGGCGCTCGTCGCCACCCGCGACATCGCCGCGACCGCCGCCCGACTCCTGGCCGACGACTCCTGGTCCGGGCAGGCAGCCGTCCCGGTGATCAGCCCCGATTCCCTGTCACCCGAGGACATGGCCCGGGTCCTGTCGGAGGCCCTGGAGCGCCCGGTCCGCTTCGAGCAGTCCGACCGCGAGGCGTACAAGGCTGCGATGGTGCGGTACGGGATGAGCGAGGCCTGGGCGCAGGGCCTGTTCGACATGGCGGACGCCCAGGACAACGGCGTCTACGACGCGGAATGGCGGGCCCTGACCACCCCGGCCCCCACCGGCTTCCGCCAGTGGTGCCGGGAGGTGCTGATACCCGCCGCAGGGACTACGGCAGCGTGAGGATGTCCGCTCCGGTCTCCGTCACCACGAGCGTGTGCTCGAACTGCGCGGTGCGCTTGCGGTCCTTCGTCACCACGGTCCAGCCGTCGTCCCACATGTCGTAGTCGTGGCTGCCGAGCGTCAGCATGGGCTCGATGGTGAACGTCATGCCGGGCTTCATCACGGTGGTGGCGCGCGGGCTGTCGTAGTGCGGCACGATCAGCCCGGAGTGGAACGAGGTGTTGATCCCGTGCCCGGTGAAGTCCCGTACGACGCCGTACCCGAAGCGCTTCGCGTACGACTCGATGACCCGCCCGATCACATTGATCTGCCGGCCCGGCCGCACCGCCTTGATCGCCCGGTTCAGCGACTCCTCGGTGCGCTCGACGAGCAGCCGGGACTCCTCGTCGACGTCGCCGCAGAGGTAGGTGGCGTTGTTGTCGCCGTGCACGCCGTTGATGTACGCGGTCACGTCGAGGTTCACGATGTCGCCGTCGCGCAGCACCGTGGAGTCCGGGATGCCGTGGCAGATCACCTCGTTGAGCGAGGTGCACAGCGACTTGGGGAAGCCCCGGTAGCCCAGCGTCGACGGGTAGGCGCCGTGGTCGCACATGAACTCGTGGGCGACGCGGTCGAGTTCGTCCGTCGTGACGCCTGGGGCGATGTGCTTGGCCGCCTCGGCCATCGCCTGCGCGGCGATCCGTCCCGCGATGCGCATGCGCTCGACGGTGTCGGCGTCCTGGACCTCCGGGCCGGTGTACGGCGTCGGGGCGGGCTTGCCCACATACTCGGGGCGCCGGATGTTTCCGGGCACGGAACGGACGGGAGTGAGCTCCCCTGGTACAAGCAGCGACTGGCCAGACATGCCAGCGAGTCTAACCAGCGTGTCTGGGGCAGCATGGCACAGAGGAAAGGAACGGACGATGGCCCTGTTCAAGAAGCGCACGGTCGGCAAGCCGGGCGAGTGGTTCTACTGCCTGGAGCACAAGAAGGTCGAGGAGGGCCCGGAGTGCCCGGCCAAGGACCGCTTCGGCCCGTACGCCACCCGCCAGGAGGCGCAGCACGCGATGGAGACGGCCCGGGAGCGGAACCTGGAGTGGGAGACCGACCCCAAGTGGCACGACCGCCCGGGCCCGGACGAGGGCGAGGCGGCCGGCTGAGCGAGCCCGTCGGGCGCCCGGGGGCACGTGAGCCCGGGCCCCCGGCCCCGGCTCAGCCCGCCGGCGCCGCGTCCAGGCCCTCCGCGCCCTGGGCGCCGTCCGCCTCCCGCGCGTGCCGCGCGCCCTGCGCGCGCCTGCGCAGCGCGTCCTCGTCCGTCGCCGAGTCGTACGTGAGGAGCTTGGGGAGCGCCGCCGCCAGCAGCGCCACGGAGGCGACGCAGGCCACGCCGCCGGTCCAGATCGCGGGCCGGGTTCCGGTCCACCCCGCCATGCCGCCGGCCCGGACCTGGCCGAGCTGCGGCCCGGCGCTGTACGAAAGCACCTCGATGCCCGCGAGACGGCCCCGCAGCTCCTCCGGGATCGTCTGGTTCCAGATGGTGGAGCGGCCGAGCCCGCTGAGCATGTCGCCCGCCCCGGCGAACCCGAGGCAGACCAGCACCAGCCACACGTTGCCGAACCAGCCGGCCGCCGCGATGGCCGTGCCCCAGACGGCGGCGCCGAACACGACGAACAGCCCGTGCCTGCGCACCCGTGAGGTCCAGCCGCTGGTCAGGCCGAGGGCGAGGGAGCCGACCGAGCCCGCCGCGTACATCAGGCCGAGCGACCACTCGGCGTCCAGCTCGTCGGCGAGGAACGGGAAGATCGTGTTGGGGAAGGCGAAGAACATCGCGGCCATGTCGATCGCGTACGTCCCGAGCAGCACCGGCCGGCTCCAGGCGTAGCGCGCACCCTCCACGATGCCGCGCAGCGACGGCTTCTGCCCCTTCTCGGCGGGCGGCGCGGGGGCGAGCCTGCGGCACATCAGCACGGAGACGGCGAAGGTGACCACGGTGACGGAGTACGCGGTGGCGTGCCCGGCGTAGGCCACCACCAGGCCCGCCAGCGCCGGGCCCATGATCGCCCCGGCCTGCCACCGCAGCGCGTTCAGGGCGGCGGCCGCGGGCAGTTGCTCGTGCGGCACGATGCGGGCCATCAGCGAGTCCAGGGCGGGCCGTTGGAGCCCGGCGAGCGCGGAGACGCCGCCCGCCACCAGGTAGAGCGGCCACAGCAGCGGGTCGGGCAGGGCCGCGTTCACGAGGAGGACCAGGGCGAGCAGCCCGAGCCCGGCCTCGGTGGCCAGGATGATCTTGCGCCGGTCGGCGGAGTCGGCGAGCGCGCCGCCGTACAGGCCGCATATGACGAGCGGCACCAGCTCGACCGCGCCCATCGCGCCGACGGCGAGGGGGGAGCCGGTGAGGTCCTTGATCTGGAGGGGCAGCGCGATCAGCGCCATGAAACTGCCGAAGTAGGTGACGAGCCCCTGCACCCACAACAGCCGGAAGTCGGCCGATGACCGCCACGGCGAGAGATCGGGAAGGAGCGCGGCAAGCCTGGTGGCGAGGGAGGAGCGAGAGGTCACGAGGAGACATGGTCTGTCGGGATACGTGCCCAATGCAAACGGTATTCGCGCAGTGGCTGGGGACGGCCCCGGGCGCCGGGCTCAGGGCGGCGCCCCCTCACCTCACCACCGAGGGGGCGGAGGGGCGGTCAGCTGGTCGGCGAGGCGGGAGAGCCGGTCGCGGAACGTGCGCCGGCCGCCGCGCGGGACGGGCGTGCCGTTCTCCCCGGCGGCGGCGCTGACCAGGTGCTGGACGGTGTCCAGGTCCACGTCGTCGCCGTCCGTCACGGACAGCGCCTCATGGGCGAGCCCGCGCACCTGCGGATCGCCGTTGTCCAGCGAGAGGACCGTCGCCCCGGCCCGGCGGGCGTCGTGGACCCGCTCGAGAAGCCCCTCGCCGGGCCGCTCCGGCACCACCACGAGCAGCGTCTCGCCCCGCCCGGCCGCCTCGATCCGGCCGAGGCCGACCGAGAGGTGCGCCGGGACGTCCGGTTCCACCCGGTGGCGTACCAGGGTGGGCCGGAGTTCGGGCAGCCCCGACCAGGTGGACTCGTCGACCAGATGGGCCGCCAGGTGCCAGGGCTCGTACACCTCGGTACCCACCAGCAGCAGCCCGCCGCCGTGCGGGACCACGGAGGAGCGCAGGGCCCCGGCGAACTGCCGGGCGGCGGCCGGCCACTGGGTCCTGGCGAGCACTTCACGCAGCAGCGCCACACGTACGGCATCCATGGCCCGGCATCATGCACGAGCCCGGACCCCGCCACGGGCGAACGGCCGCGCAATCGTCCGTACGGGTGGCGGTCCGGAAGGCTGTCCGGTGATCCGTCCCACTGGCCGGGGACACAGGGTCCTCACCCCGTACCTGGCAGTAGTGTCGAGGCCATGACTACGAATGAGAGCGGCAGCGCGTCCAAGCCCCCCGCCAAGGACCCCTGGGACCTGCCCGACGTCTCCGGCCTGACCATCGGCGTGCTCGGCGGCACCGGCCCGCAGGGGCGCGGCCTCGCCTACCGGTTCGCCCGCGCCGGCCAGCAGGTGATCATCGGCTCCCGCGCCACGGACCGCGCCGAGGCGGCGGCCCAGGAGCTGGGGCACGGCGTGCGGGGCGCGGACAACGCCGCGTGCGCCCGCGACAGCGACGTGGTGATCCTCGCGGTGCCGTGGGACGGGCACGCCAAGACGTTGGAGTCGCTGCGCGAGGAGCTGGCCGGAAAGCTGGTCGTCGACTGCGTCAACCCGCTCGGCTTCGACAAGAAGGGCGCCTACGCGCTGAAGCCGGAGGAGGGCAGCGCCGCCGAACAGGCCGCCGCCCTGCTGCCGGACTCCCGCGTCACCGCCGCCTTCCACCACCTGTCCGCGGTGCTGCTCCAGGACGAGGCGATCGAGGAGATCGACACCGACGTGCTGGTGCTGGGCGAGACCCGCGCCGACACCGACATCGTCCAGGCCCTGGCCGGCCGCATCCCCGGCATGCGCGGCATCTTCGCCGGCCGGCTGCGCAACGCCCACCAGGTCGAGTCGCTGGTCGCCAACCTGATCTCTGTCAACCGCCGCTACAAGGCCCACGCCGGACTGCGGACCACCGACGTGTGAGCCGGGCCCACCGCCGGGCCCACCGCCGGGCCCACTGCCGGGCCCACCGCCGGGCCCACCGCCGGGCCCACTGCCGGGCCCACTGCCGGGCCCACTGCCGGGCCCACTGCCGGGCCCACTGCCGGGCCCACTGCCGGGCCCACTGCCGGGCCCACTGCCGGGCCCACTGCCGGGCCCGCCGCCGGGCCCACTGCCGGGCCCACCCTGCTCCGGGCGGCCGGGGGCATGGGGGACACTGGAGGGGACCGCGCATCATCCCCCGACAGGAGCCACCCCCATGCCCCGCCTCGCTCTCTACGCCCTCATCGTCTGCGTCCTCGCCGTTGCCGCGGCCGTGACGTCCTTCGTGGAGGGCATGTGGCTCATCGGGGCCGTCTGGGTGCTGCTCGTCGGGCTCTCGTCCAACATGGCCTGGTACTACCTGCGCCGCCGCCGCGCCGAGACCCCCCGGCAGCCGGCGGACCAGAGCCTGTAGGGCCACCGCCCGGGTCGCGCCCGTCTCGCGGCGCCCCGGTGACGCACTGGGCCCAGTGCCGTGACGGGACGCGCTACTGCAAGATTCAGGTGCCGGAGGGCTTGATCTCCCCCGCGAAGACGATGACCTGGTCGATGAGGCTCCGCCGCAGATGGACGACGTCCGTTCCCGCTAGTCGGGGACCTCCATCGGGCGTGGTGAAGACCCACCGGTACCGGGCCCACTCGTCCGGCATGTCCACCGCCGAGCAGCGCACCATCGTGCCGGCCCCCGCCGGGTGGCGCCGGATGTCCAGCACGAACCGTTCAACCGCCTCGATCCCCTCGCTGCGGCCCAGCGGTCCCCAGAAAATCACGTCCGAGGTGAGGGCCTGGGAGAGCAGCTCGGTCACATAGCCGTCGTCCGAGGCGTTGAACGCGGAGATGAACGTGTCGATCGCGGACCGCGCCGTCTCTTCATGCATGCACCAGTAATACCAGCCCATCCGCGGCTCGTTCGTCCTGTGTGCCGTCTTCCGTACACGGCGAACTGCTCCGGATCGCGGGACAGCTCTCAGCGGCCCCGGACACGGGCGTGCGGGTGCATGTCGTGCCGGCCGTCCTCGTGCGGGAGGGGCCCGGGCCAAGCGGCGCGATACTCACCCGCCCATCTCGCACACCGGATTGGCCCCCTGCCAGAACCGGTAGGCGTCCAGGCCGCAGTCCACCCAGAACCCGTGCACGCCCAGCGACCTCAGCACCGCGTAGACCGCGTCGAAGAAGACCGCGTTCAGCTCGGGAACCCACAGCAGGGCGAAGACCGCGATCAGCCCGAACGGCGCGATCGGCTCCACCGCCCGCCGCACGGAGTACGACAGCCACGGCTCGATCACCCCGTAGCCGTCCAGCCCCGGCACCGGGACGGAGTTCAGGATCGCCGCCGTCACCTGGAGCAGCGCCAGGAAGCCCAGCGCGTTCCGGAAGGCCGCCGGAACCCCGTCCAGCGCGTGCAGCCAGAACGGCGCGGTGCACACGAGCGCGAACAGCACATTGGTCAGCGGCCCCGCCGCCGAGATCAGACTGTGCCTCCACCGCCCCCGAATCCGCCCCCGCTCGATGAAGACCGCCCCACCCGGCAGCCCGATCCCTCCCATGATCACGAACAGCACCGGCAACACGATGCTCAGCAGCGCGTGGGTGTACTTCAGCGGATTCAGCGTCAGATAACCCTTGGCCCCGATCGAGATGTCCCCGCTGTGCAGCGCGGTCCTGGCATGCGCGTACTCATGCAGACACAGCGACACGACCCAGGCCCCGGTGACGAACAGAAACGTCGCGAACCCGGGCTGCGCCGCGAAGTCCGTCCACACCCCCCACCCGGCCACGGCGGTCACGGCGGCGATGCCAAGGAAAACCGGACTGATCCGCTGCTGCGCTGCGCTGCCCATCCCCCGACCCTAAGCCTTGATCCGCCGAATCGATGCCTGTGGATAACTTTTCTTGGAACGAGAAAGTGCCTTGTGACCTGCGATGATGGGAGTTCTTCAGGCTTCCAGCACGCACGATCAGCAAGGCACTTCCGAGATGCAAGTTTCCCATACTCCGGCGGCGGTCTCCGCTGCGTTCGATGACCCGAATCTGATCGCGTATGGCGGGCTGGTCCCGGTGCTGCGGCTGGCCGAGCGGTGCGGGCTGTCCCGGCTGGTGGCCGAGAAGGTGAAGCTGAACGGGGCGAGGAACGGGGCGGGGGCTGCGGCGGATGCCAAGGTCACCAGCATCGTCGCGGGCATGGCAGCCGGTGCGGACAGCATCGATGACCTGGCGATGTTGCGCCACGGGGCGATGCCTGCCGTGTTCGGTGGCATGCGCGCCCCGACCACGCTCG
>NZ_SSBK01000020.1 GCF_004795035.1 Streptomyces sp. A0958 | reverse complement strand
CCACATCACCCAGGCCACCGTCACCACCCACCACGACCAACTCTCCGCCTACGTCGTCAGCAGTGCCGTGGCCATGGAGGACGTCCGCCGCCACCTCGCCGCCCAGCTGCCCGAACACCTCGTCCCCACCTACCTCACCCCGCTCGACCGGCTCCCCCTCACCCCCAACGGGAAGATCGACAAGCGGGCCCTGCCCGAGCCGGCAGCCGTCGTCTCGGCCGGCGGGCGGGCGCCGCGTACCCCGCTCGAAGAGACGCTGGTCGGGCTGTTCACCCGCACGTTGGATGCCGGTGAGGCGCTGAGCATCGACGACGACTTCTTCCACCACGGCGGCCACTCGCTCCTGGGCGCCCGCCTCACCAACCACATCGCCGTGGCCCTCGACGTCCGGCTCACCGTCCGCGACGTCTTCGAGTACCCCACGCCCGCCCGGCTCGCCGAGCACATCACCGCGCTGAAGACCGCGCCGGCCGCCAAGAAGAAGGCCCGGCCCACCCTCCGCCGTCGCACCGAGACAGAACGGATCAGCTCATGACCACCTCCGCGGCCCCCGCCCCCGAAGACGTCGTCTGGGACCTCCCCGGTGACACCCCGCACCGCCTGTCGCTGCTGGTGCTGCCGCACGCCGGGGGCAACGCCCACGCCTACGGCAACTGGCGCGAGCACCTGCCGGCCGATGTGCGGCTGCTGATCGGCCAGTACCCGGGGCGCGGCGCCCGCTACTGCGAGGACCTGCCGGAATCCGTGGACGACCTGGCGCAGCCCGTGGTGGACTCGCTGCCGGCCGACACCGGTGAGCTGGTGGTGTTCGGGCACAGCATGGGGGCCCTGGTCGCCTTCGAGGTGGCCCGTGCGCTGCGGGCCGCCGGCCGTGGCCCGCGCGGGCTGATCGCCTCCTCGTGCCGGACGCCGGTGCTGCCCAACCAGTGCCCGGTGCACCCGGAGCGGCTGGACGACGACCAGCTGGTCGCCGCCATCAAGGAGCGCGGCGGCACGGACGACGGCATCCTGGACGACCCGGAGCTGCGGGAGATCGTTCTGCCGTCCATGCGGGCCGACTTCGCGATCGACGACGCCTACCGGTGCACCGCCCCGGACGCCCGGCTGGACTGCCCGGTCGCCGTGTTCGGCGGGGACGCCGACACGATCGTCCCGGCGGCCATGCTGGCCGGCTGGTCGCAGGTGACCGGCCGGGAGGTCGTGCCGCAGGTGCTGCCCGGCGACCACTTCTACTTCCAGCAGGACCTTCCGGGCTTCCTCGCCCGCCTGATCCCGGTCCTGAGCACCCTTCGCGACTCCGCCGCCACGGCCGCGTGACCACGCCCGTCGGCCCCACGACCACTGATCCGCACCCGAGGAAGAGGAACCCATCGTGACCGCTCTCGCCCAGCCGCCCGCCACCACCGGTATCGCCCCCGTCCGGGAGCCCGGCAAGCCGGCGATCGTCCACACGCCGGAGTTCGCCACCATGGCGGAGGCCACCGCCTGGCTGGCCGCCCAGCGGCCCGCGATCCAGGCCGAACTGCACCGGTCCGGTGCGGTCATGCTGCGCGGCCTGCCGGTGACGGACGCGGCGACGTTCGCCTCGGCGCGCGACGCGCTCGTCGCGGAGCGGGCCGGCTACAAGGAGAAGGCGACGCCGCGCACCGACTTCGGGGAAGGGGTGTTCTCCTCCACCGACCTGCCGGCCGTCCAGCCGATCCGGCTGCACAACGAGAACAGCTACACGCTGGACTTCCCCGGCGTGCTGCTCTTCGGCTGCGTCACCGCCCCCGAGACGGGAGGCGCCACCACCGTCGGCGACATGCGCGCGGCCCTGGCCAAGCTGCCGCCGGAGATGACCGCGCGGTTCGCGGAGGCGGGCTGGCTGCTGGTGCGCAACTACTCCGACCTGGCGGGCATGCCGTGGCGCAAGGCGTTCTCCTCGGACCGGCCGGAGGGTGCCGAGGAGTACTGCGACGCCCACGCCATCGGCTACGAGTGGCTGGACGAGGACACGCTGCGTACCCGGCAGCGCCGTTCGGCGATCATCACGCACCCGGTGACCGGTGAGCGGGTCTGGTTCAACCACTTCGCGTTCTGGAACGCCCGCACCCTCGACGAGGACGTCCGCGAGGTGCTGGTCGACACCTTCGGTGCGGACGGGCTGCCGTTCAACACCTACCTCGGTGACGGCAGCGCCCTCAGCGACGCCGAGGTGGACGCCGTCAACGACGTGTACCGGTCGGTGACGGTACGGGAGAGCTGGCAGGCCGGTGACCTGATGCTGGTCGACAACATCCTCTGCGCGCACGGCCGCGAGGCGTTCACCGGTGACCGGAAGATCCTCGTCGCCATGGGTGAGCCGGTGCCGCTGTCGGACTGCTCCCCGGCCTCCGCCCCCGCCACGACCGTGTACGGAAAGTGAGCCCCGCCATGACCGCCGTACTCCCCGAGCGCGTCGCCGCCGCCCCCGCCCCGGCGGACCCGAGCCACGCCCACCCGTCCCACCCGGCCGCCTGCCCCTGCGACGCCTGCGCCTCGGCCGGGACCGGAGCGGCCGACCTGATGGCCCGGCTCGCCGCCGTACCCGGTGACCGCACCGCGGTCGTCGCCGACGGCCGGGAACTGAGCTTCGACCAGCTGCGCGAGCGGGCCTCGGCGTTCGCGGCGGGGCTGGCCGGGCTCGGCGCCGGGCCGGAGAGCGTCGTCGCCCTGTGTCTGCCGCGCGGCGCCGGTCTGGTCACCGCGATCATCGGCACGCTCACGGCGGGCGCCGCCTACCTGCCGGTCGACCCGGCGCTGCCCGAGGAACGGCGCCGCCTGCTCATCGAGGACTCGGGCGCCGACCTGGTGGTCACCGACGGCGCCGGCCCGGCGCTCCCCGGTCCCCGCGCGGTCACGGCGGACGAGCTGATGGCCTCCCGGGGCGGGGCGGCCACCGCGTACGCGCCGGTTCCGGTCGGCCCGGACACGCTCGCCTACGTCATCTACACCTCAGGCTCCACGGGCCGGCCCAAGGGTGTGGAGATCGGGCGCGGCGCGGCCTCCCTGCTGCTGCGTGAGCTGGAGGGCGCGGGCGCCGCGAGCGGTGAGGGCCGGCGGGTGGGGTGGAACGCCTCGCCGTCGTTCGACGCGTCGGTCCAGCAGTGGGTGCGGCTGTCGCGCGGCGACACGCTGGTGATGATCGACGAGGAGACCCGCCGCGACCCCGCCCTGCTGGCGGCCTTCGTCGACGCGCAGGGCCTCACCGATCTCGACATCACCCCGTCGCACGCCGAACCGCTCCTGGACCTGCTCACCCCGGACGGCGGCCCCCGCCCGCTGACCCTGCTCGTCGGCGGCGAGGCGATCGGCCCGGCGCTGTGGGACCGGCTGGCGGCCGCACGCCGCTCCGGTGTGCTGCGCGCCGTGAACGTGTACGGCCCCACCGAGTGCACCGTCGACGCCACCGCCGGCTGGATCGAGGAGCCGGGCGAGCCGCACATCGGTGCCGTGCTTCCGGGGCTGCGGATGCGGCTGCTGGACGAACACCTGGTGCCGGTCTCCCCCGGCGAGGCGGGGGAGCTGTATCTCGCCGGGCCCCGGGTCGCCCGCGGCTACCGTCGCAGCCCCGGTCCGACCGCGCAGCGTTTCGTCGCCGACCCGTTCGGCGCGCCGGGCGACCGCATGTACCGCACCGGGGACCGCTGCCGGCTGCTGGCGGACGGCCGGCTCGTCCACCTGGGCCGGCTCGACGGCCAGGTGAAGCTGCGCGGTCACCGCATCGAGGTGCAGGAGATCGAGGCCGTCCTGACCCGGCCCGGTGGCGCCGCCGAGGCGGCCGTGGTCCTGGGCGAGGACGCCGGGGGCAGCCCGTGCCTGATCGCCTATCACCGGGGCGGGGACGCCGAGGCGCTGCGTACCGCCGTGGCGGCCGCGCTGCCCGCGTACATGACGCCGTCCGCGTTCGTCGCCGTCGACCGGTTCGCGACCACCCCCAGCGGCAAGCTCGACCGGTCCGCGCTGCCCGCCCGGATCGCGGCGGCCGAGACCGCGGAGGCATCCGTGCGGGGCGACGGCGTCGAGGGGCGGGCCGAGGAGCTGATCGCCCGGGTCTGGGCGCAGGTGCTCGGCGCGGCGTCGATCGGCCCCGACGACAACTTCTTCAAGCTCGGCGGCCACTCGCTGCTCGCCATCAAGCTGGTCTCCCGCGTGCGGGCCGAACTCTCCCTGGCCCTGCCGGTGAAGGCGGTCTACGCCCACCCGAGGCTGCGCGACCTCGCCGCCCACATCGAGGAGTTGCTGGCCGCGAAGGATGGCTGAGCCCCGACTCCGCCCCGTCACCGGCCCGTTCTCCCGCCCGCCCCCGTCATCCCCGAGGAGCAGCAACCGTGATCCCCCTCTCGTACGCGCAGCACCGGCTGTGGTTCCTGAACCGCCTCGAAGGCGCGTCGGCCGCCTACAACGCGCCCGTCGTGCTGCGGCTGGAGGCGACGCCCGACCGGCGCGCCCTGGAGGCGGCGGTGCGCGACGTGGTGGACCGCCACGAGGTGCTCCGTACGGTCTACCTGGCCGAGGACGGGGAGCCGTACCAGCACATCGTCGGCGATCCCGACGTGCGGCTGGAGACCGAGGAGTGCGCGCCCGGCGACGAGGTGGACGCGCGGGTCACCGCCTTCGTGCGCCTCCCCTTCGACGTCACCCGCGACCTGCCGCTGCGGGCCCGGTTGTTCACCGTGCACGACGGAACCGCCGTCCTGGTCCTGCTCGTGCACCACATCGCCACCGACGGCTGGTCCGTCGGCTGCCTGCTCACCGACCTCGACCGGGCCTACCGGGCCCGGAGCGAGGGCCGCGCCCCCGGATGGGAACCACTGCCCGTCCAGTACGCGGACTACGCGCTGTGGCAGCGGGACATGCTCGGAGACCCCGACGACCCCGACAGCACGGCCCATGAACAGCTCGCCCACTGGCGGGCGGCGCTGGACGGCGTACCGGCCGCGACCCGGCTGCCCGCCGACCGTCCCCGCCCCGCCGAGCCCAGCCACCGCGGAGCCCTGGTCACCGCCCGGCTCGGTGCCGCCGCCCACAAGGCGCTCGCCGGCACCGCCCGCGCCCACCGCGCGACGTTCTTCATGACCGCCCGGGCCGCCCTCTGCCTCGCCCTGCGGGCGGCCGGGGCGCAGGCGGACGTGGTGGTGGGGACACCGGTCGCCGGCCGGCCCGAGGAGGATCTGCACGACCTCGTCGGATTCTTCGTCAACTCCCTCGCGCTGCGCGCCGACCTGTCCGCCGACCCGGACCTCGGCACGCTGCTGGACCAGGTCCGCGAACGGGACTTGGCCGCCATGGCCCACGAGGACCTGCCGTTCGACCTGCTCGTCGAAGACCTCGACCCGGAGCGGTCCCTCGGCCTGCACCCCTTCTTCCAGGTGATGCTGACCACGCAGACCGCACAGGAAACCACCTGCCGTCTCGGTGCCGTATCCGGCACCCTCGACGCAGCGGACCTGGCCACCGCCAAGTTCGACCTCGGTTTCAACTGTGCCGAGACGTACCGTCCCGACGGCGAACCCGACGGGGTACTGCTCGGCCTCCAGTACGCGACCGACCGCTACGACGAGGAGACCGCGCGCCTGCTCCTCTCCCTGTTCCACCGTGCGCTGACCGCGTACGCCGAGCAGCCGGCCGGCACACCGGTCAGCCGGATCGGTCTGCTCTCCGCCTCGGAGCGCGAGGCGATCGACCGCCGGCACGAGGCCCTTACCCGGGCCGAGCAGCAAAACGCCGCCGACCGTGGCGGGCCGCGCGACGGCGAGGCCCCGCGTACCCGCTCCGCGGCCGACCCCCGCGAGGAGATCCTTCGCGGCCTGTTCGCGGAGGTGCTGGGCCGCGACGAGGTAGGGCCCGGTGACAGCTTCTTCAAGCTGGGCGGGCACTCCCTGCTCGCCGGGAAGCTCACCAACCGCATCCGCAAGGCGCTGGGCGTCCAGACCGCCATCCGCGACATCTTCCTGGCGCCCACCCCGGCCCGGCTGCTGCGCCGGCTGGACGAGCAGGGCGACGGGCCCGTACGGCCGGTGCTGCGGCCGGTGCCCGCCGCCCTGCGGCCGGCCCGTCTTCCGCTGTCCGCCGCGCAGCAACGGCTTTGGTTCGTCGACCAGATGGAGGGCCCGAGCGCCACCTACAACATCCCCGTGGTGACCCGGCTGCGCCGCCCGGTCGGCCGGGCCGCCTTCGCCGCCGCCCTCGCCGACGTCGTACGACGGCACGAGGTGCTGCGCACGGTGCACAGGTCGGCGGACGGCGAGCCGTACCAGGAGGTGCTGGAGCACGCCGAACCGGTGCTGGAAGTGGTGCGGACGGACGGGCCGGACGAGCTGCGCGCCGCCGTCGACGCCGCGGCCGGTCATGTCTTCGACCTGGCCGCCGAGATCCCCTTCCGGGCCTGGCTCCTGGAGGACACCGGCGGGGGCCAGGTGATGGTTCTGCTGGTGCACCACATCGCCGGTGACGGCTGGTCCACCGGCTGCCTCCTCGCCGATCTCGCCGCCGCCTACGCCGCCCGCGCCGAGGGCCGGGCCCCCGGGTGGCAGCCGCTTCCCGTCCAGTACGCCGACTACACGCTCTGGCAGCACGAGTTGCTGGACGGGGAACACGGTGTCGCCGCCGAACAGCTCGCGTACTGGCGCACCGCGCTCGACGGGATGCCGCCGCTGCTCGCGCTGCCCACCGACCGGCCCCGCCGGCCCGAACCGGACGGCCGGGGCGCGCTCGCCCCGTTCGAGGTGAGCGCCGAAACCCACCGAGCGCTGTTGCGGTGTGCGCGGCACAACGGCGTCACCCTGTTCATGGTGGTGCAGGCCGCTCTCGCCGCCCTGCTCACCCGGCACGGCGCGGGCGAGGACCTGGCGATCGGCACCACCGTCGCCGGCCGGGCCGACGAGGCGCTGCATCCGCTCGTCGGGTTCTTCGTCAACACCCTCGTCCTGCGCACCGACACCTCCGGCGACCCCGCCTTCACCGAGTTGGTGCGCCGGGTCCGCGACACGGGCCTGGCCGCCTACAGCCACCAGGACCTGCCGTTCGACCGGCTGGTGGAGCATCTGAGCCCGCACCGGTCGACCGCGCACGCGCCGCTCGTGCAGGTGATGCTCCAGGTGCACGCGGCGGGGGCGGGAGACGCCTCCGCCCCGTCGGCGCTGGACGGCGAACCGCTCGCCTTCCGGGGCGCCGGTGCCAAGTCGGACCTCACCTTCGCGCTCACCGAGACCGTCGGCCCTGACGGGACGCAGACCGGGCTGCGGGGCGTCCTGGAGTACGCCACCGCGCTGTACGACGCGGACACCGCCCGCCTGCTGACCCGGCGCCTCGCCGAGACCCTTGACGCGTTCGCCGCCGAGCCCGGGGCCCCGCTCTCCGCCCTGCGGTACGGGCCGCCCGCGCCCGGCGACGGCGGCCGGGAGGTCGTCCTCGACGCGCAGGGGCGCCGCACCCCCGTCCGCGTCCCGGGCGAGGTCCACGAGCCGGCCCCCGGCGGCGGGCTGCGCGCCACCGGGCGGCGCGCCTACCCGGGGGCGGACGGTGTCCTGCGGCCCGTCGCCCTGCACACCGTCAACGGCTATCCGGTCGAGCCCGGCCACGTGGAGGGCGTCCTCACCCGGCACCCGGCGGTGACCGGTGCGCGCGTCCTCGTCCGCGACGGCCGGCTCCTCGCGCTCGTCACCTGCGCCCCGGGCACGCCGCCCGCCGAGAGCACGCTGCGCGCCTGGGCGGCCGAGCGGCTGCCCGAGTACCTGGCGCCGGCCCGGGTGGTGCGGACGGCCTGGCTGCCGGCGCCCGGTGAGGACCCGGCCGTCCTGCCCGAGGAGGACGCGCCCGCGCCGGGCGCGGCGGCGGGTGGCGGCACGGACGCCCGGCTGCTGGGCATCTTCCGCGATGTGCTGGGCGGCCGTGACATCGGGGCGGACGACAACTTCTTCAAGTCCGGCGGCCACTCGCTGCTGGCGGTGCGTCTGCTGAACCGGATACGCACCGAGTTCGGGCAGGACCTCACCCTGCGCGACGTGTTCCGCAACCCGACGGCGGCCACCCTCTCACAGCGCCTCGCCGGGGCCGTCGCCGACGCGATCGAGCCGGAGGACGCCGAGCCCGCACCGGCGGGCCGCCGCGCGGCCGCCCCGGCCCTGCGCCGCCGCACCCGGGCGGGCGCCCGCCGGGGGTGACGGGGGCGGGGGCGGGGAGCGGCAGCTCCCCGCCCCCGCTTTCTGCCGCTTGGAGCTGCCGGGCCGACTGCCGTGGGGGGAGGTCTCGGGCTTCTAGCGTGAAGGCACGGAGGCGAGAGGAACCGTTCGCCCCGGTCTCTCGCCTCGACAGAAGGAAAGCCAGGATGCCCCCCATCAGAACGGAAGACCTGCTGGACGGCGGTCCCTCTCCCTCACCCGCCCCTCCGGTGCTCGACCTCATCGCCCACCGGGCGCGTACCCGGCCCGACGCGGTGGCCCTGGTCCACGACGACACCCGCCTGACCTACGGCCGGCTCGCCGACGCCGTACGGGAGCGTGCCCGTGCTCTTGCCGCCGAGGGGGCCGCGCCCGGCCGTCTGGTGGCGCTGCACCGGCCGCGCGGGATCGACGCCGTCGTCGGCCTCCTCGCCGTCCTCTCCACGGGTGCCGCGTATCTCCCGCTCGACATCCAGGCCCCCGACGCCCGGAACGAGGCCATCCTCAAGGCGGGTTGCGGCGATCTGGCGCCCACGCCCGCCGAGGTGGCCCGCAGCGGTGAGCTGGTCCTGCCCGGGCCCGGCGCACCGGCGGGCGCCGCCTACGTGATCTACACGTCCGGGTCCACCGGCACCCCCAACGGTGTCGTCGTCGCCCACGACTCGCTCGCGCACTTCGTCGCGGGCGCCACCCCCGCGTACGGCATCGGCCCCGGCTCCCGCGTCCTGCAGTTCTCCCCGCTCCACTTCGACGCCAGCGTCCAGGAGGTGTTCGCCACCCTCGGCGCGGGCGGCACCCTGGTCCTGCGTACGGACGACATGCTGGACGTACGCGATCTGCTCGCCGGCTGCGCACGCCACGGCATCACCCTGCTCGACCTGCCGGCCGCCTACTGGCACGAGCTGGTCCACGTCCTCACCACCGGCTCGGTCCGCCTCCCCGACTGCCTGGACACCGTGATCATCTACGGCGAGGCCGCGCTGCCCGAGCGGGTCGCCCAGTGGCGCGAGCTGACCGGGGAGCGGGTGCGGCTGCTCAACGCGTACGGGCCGACCGAGACCACGGTGGTCGCCACGGTCGCCGACCTCACCCGCCACGGCGAAGGACCGGTCCCCATCGGGCGCCCCCTGCCCGGCGTCCGGGCCGCCGTCGTCTCCGGTGAGCTCTGGCTGCTCGGCGGGGGCCTGTCCAGGGGATACCTGAACAACCCGGAGCTGACTGCCCGGCGCTTCACGGAGCTCGACGGCGAGCGCGCCTACCGCACCGGCGACCTGGTCACGATCGGCGAGGACCGCCAGATCCTCTACCACGGCCGCCTCGACGACGAGGTGAAGATCGGCGGGCAGCGCATCGACCCGGCCGCCGTCGACTCCGTCCTGTCGGGCCACCCCAAGGTCCGCGAGGCCGCCGTCGTCGCCCAGCAGGACCCCGACGGCGTCAAGCGGCTCGTCGCGTTCGTCGTCACCGAGGGCGGTGTCGGCGCCGAGGAGCTGCGCGGCCTGGTGCGCGAGCGCATGCCCGCCGCCGCCGTGCCGGCCGCCGTCGGCATCGTCGCCGCTCTGCCCCGTACCAGCTCCGGGAAGATCAACCGCAAGGCGCTGCGGACCACGGACCCGCGCCTGTCCGTCGTCCACGAGGAACCGCTGCCCGCCGAGGACCGGGTTCCGCTCTCGCACGCGCAGCGGCGGCTGTGGCTGCTGGACCAGCTCGACGGCCCGTCCTGCGCGTACAACATGCCGATCGTGCTGGAACTCGACGGTGTGCCGGACCGTGCGGCGCTCGCCGCCGCCGTCACCGACCTCGTGGAGCGCCACGAGGTGCTGCGTACCGTCTTCCTCGCCCCGGAGGAGGAGCCCTACCAGCACGTCCTGGCCCCGACCGTGGTGCGTGCCCGGACCGTCGCGTGCCCGGCCGCCGAACTCGCGTCCAGGGTCACGGAGTTCACGGCCGAGACCTTCGACCTGTCGCGGGAGCTGCCGGTGCGGGTGGCGTTGTTCGTACCCGAGGGCGGGGCCGGTGACGGCCCTGCGGCGGTGCTGGCCGTGCTGCTCCACCATGTCGCGGGCGACGGCTGGTCCCTGGCCCCGCTGATGAACGACCTGGCCGCCGCCTACGCCGCCCGCGCCGAGGGCCGCGCCCCCGAGCAGGAGCCGCTTCCCGTCCAGTACGCCGACTACACCCTCTGGCAGAACGACGTCCTGGGCACCGCCGACGACCCGGACGCGGCCGTCTCGCGGGGACTCGTCCACTGGCGCGACGCGCTCGCCGGGCTGCCCGCCGTCACCGACCTGCCGCTGGACCGCCCCCGCCCCGCCGTGCCGGACCACCGCGGCGGCGTCGTCACCGCGCACCTCGAACCGGCGGCGCACACCCGCCTCGTCCAGCTCGCCGACGCCCATGGCGCGAGCATGCTGATGGTCCTCCAAGCGGCCCTCGCCCTGGCCCTGCGCGCGGCGGGCTGCGGGGACCGGGTGGCCCTCGGCACCCCGGTCGCGGGCCGGGACGACGAAGCCCTCGGCGCCCTCGTCGGGTTCTTCGTCAACACCCTGGTCCTGCCGACCGACACCTCCGGCGACCCGGCGTTCAGCGAGCTGCTGGAGCGGGTACGCGACACCGACCTCGCCGCCTACGCCCACCAGGGCCTCCCCTTCGACCTCCTGGTGGAGCACCTGAACCCGCCGCGCACGCCCGGTGTGCACCCGCTCTTCCAGACGATGCTGACGCTGCGCACCGCCGCCCCGGCCGACGCCCCCTTCGCCTTCGGCGGCCTGACCGGCCGGTTCAGGGCGGACGGCCCGGCGACCACCAAGTTCGACCTCACCGCCGCGTGCGTGGAGCGCCGCGAGGCCGACGGCACCCCCGCCGGTCTCGAACTGGGCCTGGAGTACGCCTGCGACGTCCTCGACGAGGAGACCGCCCGCCTGCTCCTGGGCGCCCTGGAACAGGCCCTGCGTACGGCCGCCGACCGGCCCGGGGCGCCCGTCGCCGACACGGCGCTGCTCGGCTCCGACGACCGCTGGTCCCTGGACGAGCGCCGGGCACGCACCGCGGCCCTCACCGCCCGGCGGGCCGCCGACGCGGCCGCGCACACCGGCGACGGGCCGGACGCGGAGCACGTCGACACGCTGCGGGAGATGTTCGCCGAGATCCTGGGCCTGGAACAGGTGGGCCCGCACGAGGGGTTCTTCACGATCGGCGGGCACTCCATGAGCGGGGTGCGCCTCGCCAACCGGATACGGGCCCGCCTGGGCGTCGACGTCCACGTGCGGGACCTGCTGCTGGCCCCGACCCCGGCCGCCCTCGCCCGCCGCATCGCGGATACCCGGGCCGCCGAGGGCGCGGACCCGGGGGCGCCGCCTGCGCTCACCGCCCGCGCCGACCGGCCGGAGCGGCTGCCGCTCTCCTGCGCGCAGCGCCGGCTCTGGTTCATCGACGCGCTCGAAGGGCCCAGCGCCTCCTACAACATCCCGCTGGTGCTGCGCCCCGCCGAACCCCTCGACGCCGATGTCCTCGGCCGCGCCCTCGCCGACCTGGCGGAGCGCCACGAGGTGCTGCGTACCCGCTACCGGTCGGTCGACGGGGAACCGCACCAGGAGATCCTTGACGCCGCGCGGCCCGTGCTCGACGTCCGCACCGTGCCGGCCGGGCAGTTCCGGGCCGCTGTGGCCTCGGCCGCCGGTCACGTCTTCGACCTCGCCGGGGAGATCCCCCTGCGGGCCGCCCTGCTCACCCCGGACGACGACGGCGGCCAGATCCTGGTCCTGCTCGTCCACCACATCGCCGCCGACGGCTGGTCCACCGGTCCGCTCCTGGCCGACCTGGGCACCGCCTACGCCGCCCGCGCCGAGGGCCGCGTACCGGACTGGCGGCCGCTTCCCGTCCAGTACGCCGACTACACCCTCTGGCAGCAGGAGTCGCTGGACGGACCGGCGGCGCGGGACCACCTCGCCTTCTGGGAGCGGGCCCTCGCCGGCGCCCCGCCCGTCCTCGAACTGCCCGCCGCCCGCCCGCGTCCGGCCGAGGCCACCCATCGGGGCGGTCATGCGCCGCTCACCGTGGACGCCGCCACCCACCGGGCGCTGGAGGAGCTGGCCCGGCGCAGCGGCGCCACGCTGTTCATGGTCCTCCAGGCCGCCCTGGCCGCCGTCCTCACCCGCCACGGCGCCGGCACCGATCTGCCGCTGGCGACCATGACGGCGGGCCGCGACGACGAGGCCCTGAGCGATCTGGTCGGCTTCTTCGTCAACACCCTGGTCCTGCGCACCGACACCTCGGGCGACCCGGCGTTCACCGAACTGCTGGAGCGGGTACGCGACACCGACCTCGCCGCCTACGCCCACCAGGGCATGCCCTTCGACCGGATCGTCGAACACCTCAACCCGGTCCGCTCCACCGCCCACCACCCGCTGGCCCAGGTCGTCGTACAGCTCCACCACGACTACACCGCACCCGCCGGTGACGGACCGGTGCTGCGGGCGGAGCCGGCCCCGCTGGAGGCGCTGTCCACCAAGTTCGACCTCACCCTCGCCCTGTCGGAGCGGCTGGACGACGAGGGGCGGCCGGCCGGTCTGACGGGCGGCCTGGAGTACGCCACCGACCTGTTCGACACCGGGACGGCCGCCCTGCTCGCGGCGCACGTCGAGCGGTTGCTGCGCGCCGCCGCCGCCGACCCGGGGGTGCGGATCGGTGCCGTGGACCTGCTCACGGACGCCGAACGGTTCCGGCTGGTCGCGGAGTACAACGACACGGCCACCGTGACGCGCGACCGGTCGGCAGTGCACGAGGCGATCGCCCGCCGGGCCGGGCTCACCCCGGAGCTGCCCGCCCTGATCACCGACGAGGAGACCGTCTCCTACGGTGAACTCGACGCCCGTGCCGGTGCGCTGGCCGCCCGGCTGGGAGCGGCGGGGGTGCGCGGGGGCGACATCGTCGGGGTGCTGTTGGAGCGGGGTGTGCCGCTGGTGGTGACGGCGCTCGCCGTCCTCAAGTGCGGTGCCGCCTACCTTCCGCTGGACCCGGGGCTGCCCGGGGCACGCGTCCGGCTGATGGCCGAGGACGCGGGCATCCGCCTCGTCGCCACGGTCGCCGAGCACGCGAAGACGGCGGCATCGGCCGGGAATCCGCCGGTGTTCCTGGTGGACGCCCCCGCCGCGGAGGCCGGGCCGGCGGGGCACGAGGGCGTGAGGGCCGGCGGGGACGACCTGATGTACGTGATGTTCACGTCCGGGTCGACCGGCCGCCCCAAGGGCGTCGGCGTCACCCACCGCAACGTGACCGAACTCGCCGCCGACCGGGACACCGCGGCCGGCGGTCCCCGGCGGATGCTGGTCCACTCGGCGACCGGCTTCGACGCGTCCGTCTTCGAGATCTGGGTGCCGCTCCTGAACGGCGGCACCCTGGTGATCATGCGGGGCGACGGCACCGACCTCGCCGAGACCGACCGTACGGTCCGGGAGCACGAGGTCACCGCCGCCTACTTCACCGTGGGTCTGTTCCATGTGATGGCCGACGAGGCGCTGGACACGCTCCGGCTGCTGCGCGAGGTGTGGACGGGCGGCGACGTCGCGTCGCGGGCCGCCGCCCAAAGGGTCCTGACGCACTGTTCGAACACCGTCCTGGTCCACTCCTACGGCCCCACCGAGACGACCTTCGCCTCCCACAACCAGTGGCTCACCGGCGGCCGGGGCGCCCTGGACGGTGCCGGGCTGCACCTGGGCCGGCCGATGGACAACACCCGCAGCCACGTCCTCGACGAGGCGCTGCGGCCCGTCGCGCCGGGGGTGCCCGGCGAGCTCTACATCGCCGGTTCGCACGTGGCGCGCGGCTACATCGGCCGCCCCGACCTGACCGCCGAGCGGTTCGTGCCCGACCCGTTCGAGGGCGACGGCAGCCGGATGTACCGCACGGGCGACCGCGTGGTGTGGACGCCGGGCGGCGAACTGCGGTTCCTGGGGCGCGCGGACGGCCAGGTCAAGCTGCGCGGTGTGCGGATCGAGCCCGGGGAGGTGGAGCACGCGCTCGCCGCCCACCCCGCGGTCGGCCAGGCCCTCGCCGTGGTCCGCGAGGACCGGCCGGGCGGCCGGAGCCTCGTCGGGTACGTGGTGCCGCGCGCCGGGAGTGCGGTCACCGAGGCGGAACTGCTCACCCTGGCCCGTGCCGCGCTGCCCGGGCACCTGGTGCCGTCGGCGGTCGTCGTCCTGGACGCCCTGCCGCTGACCGTCAACGGCAAGCCGGACCGCCGGGCGCTGCCCGCGCCCGACCGGCCTGCCGCGACCCACCGGGCGCCGCGCAACGCCCGGGAAGAGGTCCTGTGCGGGCTGTTCGCGGAGATCCTGGGCGTGCCGAGGGTCGGCCCGGACGACAACTTCTTCGCGCTGGGCGGCCACTCGCTGCTCGGTGTGCGCCTGGTCAGCCGGGTGCGGTCGGTGCTGGGTGTCGACCGGTCCGTGCGCGACCTGTTCCGCTCGCCCACCCCGGCCGGGCTGCTCGGCTCGCACGACCACGACGGCACGGCCGGCGCGATGGGCGTCCTGCTGCCGCTGAGCGCCCGCGGTTCCCGGCGCCCGCTGTTCTGCGTGCACCCGGGCACCGGGGTCGGCTGGTCCTACGCCGGTCTCGCCCGCCACCTCGGCGAAGACCAGCCGCTGTACGCCCTCCAGGCCCGCGCGCTCAGCGAGCCCGGCCACCGTCCGCGCACCGTCGAGGAGATGGCCGACGACTACCTGGAGCGCATCCGGCAGGTCCAGCCCTGGGGCCCCTACCGGCTGCTCGGCTGGTCCTTCGGCGGCATCGTCGCCCACACCATGGCCGTACGGTTGCGCGCGGCCGGTCAGCGGGTCGAACTCCTCGCCCTGATGGACGTGCACCAGACCGGCCCCGGCAGCGTGTCGGTCCTGCCGCCCGAGGAGCGGGCGGCGGCCTCCGGGGCGCTCCAGGAGGACGACCTGCCGGCGGCGGTGGAGCGTGTGCGCCGCGAGGACCCCGTTCTCGGCGGCTTCAGCACCGAGGAGATCCGGGCCGTGCTGCGCGCCTCCGAGACCCACGCGGGCCTCATGTCCCGGCACACGCCCGGCGTCGCCGACACCGGCGCGGTCTTCTTCACGGCCCGCAGACCCGGTGAACCGGAAGGTGCGCTGGCCGCCACCTGGAATCCATTCCTGGAAGGAATGGTCGAGAACCACACCGTGGAATCGAGTCATCTGCGGATGGCCGAGGAAGAACCTTTTCGGCACATCGGAAGAATCATCGCGGAGAAACTCTCCGCACTGCAGGAGAAAAGCCTGCGGGAAAACGAAACGAGGAGTTATTCATGAGCGACATCGTGAACCCCTTCGACAACTCCGAGGGCGCCTTCCACGTCGTGGTGAACGACGAGGGCCAGCACGCCCTGTGGCCGGCCTTCGCCGACATCCCGGCCGGCTGGACCAGCGTGTGGGGGGCCGGTGACCGCTCCGAGGCGCTGGAGTACATCACCGCCAACTGGACCGACATCCGCCCCCGGAGCCTGGTCGCCCAGTACGCCTGACACCCTCCGCCCCCTGTGCCGCGCCCCGCAGCTCCTGCGGGGCGCGGCATTTTCGTATGCCCCGAAGCGATGTACGGGAATGCCGGACGAACACGGCCGGCGAGGGCGTCCGCAGGAGTGTTTCCGGGCGAATTCGGGGGAGGAAACTGCCGCCTGTTCCTGCCGCTCGACTTCCGCCCGGGAAGCGTCCGGAAAAATATCATCGAAGGCATGAAGATACTCCTGAGCGGAACCGCTTCGGACTCCCATACCTGGAACCTCGTGTATCTCGGGCTGTTCCTGGAGGAGCGGGGACACGACGTCGTCGCGCTGGGCCCCTGTGTGAGTCCCAGTCTGCTCACGGCCGCCTGTCGCCGGCATGCCCCCGACGTGGTCGTGCTCAGCAGCGTCAACGGCCACGGCTACCGGGACGCCCTCGCCGCGGTGCGCCGGCTGCGCGCCGAAGCGGATCTGGCCGCCCTGCCGGTGGCCGTCGGCGGCAAGCTCGGGGTCGTCGGCCGCTCCGGGGAGGTTGAGGCGGCCCGGCTGCGCGAGGCGGGCTGCGACGCCGTACTGGGTGACGGCGCCGGTGACCTGGACGCCCTGTGCTCCTTCCTGGCGGCTCGCGCCCGGGTGGTGGCATGAGCAGCGCCCCGCGCCCCTTCGGTGCGTTCGTCGCGGCATCGGCCGCCGCGGGCCGGCTGGTCGTCCAGCCCCGCATGGGCTTCGGTGACCCGCGCGCCATGCGCACCGGCCTGGAGCGGACCAGGGCCGCCACCGCCACGACCGTCGGCACGCTCACCATCGACAGCTACACCCGCGTCGGCGACCTCTCCGGGGCCCGCGCCGCGCTCACCGAGGGCACCCGGCTCAACGGCTACCCCATCGCCACCCACCCGCTCTCCGTCACCCGCGCCCTGCTCGACGGCCTCCACGACACCGGCTTCCCCGTCCAGGTCCGCCACGGCTCCGCCCGCCCGCACAGCATCCTCCGGGCGCTGATCGCGGCCGGGCTCGACGCGACCGAGGGCGGGCCCGTCTCCTACTGCCTGCCCTACGGCCGGACCCCGCTGCGGGAGTCCGTCGCGGCCTGGGCCGAGGGCTGCGAGATTCTTGCCGCGAGCGCCCGCCCCGGCTCCGTCCCGCATCTGGAGAGCTTCGGCGGCTGCCTGCTCGGCCAGCTCTGCCCGCCCGGTCTGCTCGTCGCGATGAGCGTGCTGGAGTGCCTGTTCTTCGCCCAGCACGGCCTGCGCAGCGTCTCGTTGAGCTACGCGCAGCAGACCGACCCGGGCCAGGACGAGGAGGCCGTACGGGCGCTGCGCCGGTTGGCCGGTGAGCTCCTGCCGCCCGGTGTGGACCACCACGTCGTCCTCTACACGTACATGGGCGTCTACCCGCGTACCGAGCACGGCGCGACCCGCCTCCTCGAAGCCTCCGCCCGGCTCGCCGTGCGGTCCGGGGCGCAGCGGCTCCTCGTCAAGACGACCGCCGAGTCCCGCCGTATCCCCACCGTCGACGAGAACGTCCGCGCCCTGGAGACCGCCGCCGCGGCCGCCGCGCTCGCCGGCCCGCCGCCGGGCCGGGGGGCCGACGAGTCCGGGGGCGAGGTCTACGCGGAGGCCCGCGCCCTGGTGGAGGCCGTCCTCGGCCTGCACACCGACCTGGCCCGTGCGCTGCCGGCCGCCTTCGCGCGCGGCCTGCTCGACGTGCCTTTCTGCCTCCACCCCGACAACGCCGGCCGTTCCCGCAGCGTCATCGGCGCCGACGGCCGGCTCCGCTGGTCGGACACCGGCGCGATGCCTATCCGCCCCGACGCCCCGGCCGACTCCGCACGGCTCACGGCGGACGGCCTGCTCACCGCCCTCCACCACATGGCCGTCCGCTACGACCGGGCGCCCTCCGTCCCCGTGGCCGCCCGGCCGGCCGACCGCCTGACGACCCGCCCGACCTGACCCGGCCGGCCCCTTCGGCCGCTCCGCAACCCCGCCCCGCCTCCTCGCCACCGCCCACTCGCCACCACCATCTCCTCGCCACCGCCATCTCCTCGCCACCGCCACGAACAGGAGCCCGTCATGGACCACGCCCCGCAGCCCGCCGGACCCGCCCTGCCGCCCCCGCTCGGCGAACACCTGCGCTCACCGCAGCTGCGCGCCGCCATGCTCGTCCAGCAGGAGGCCCTGCAGGCGGCCCGCGACTACTTGCGGCGGGCGGGCTTCACCGAGCTGCTGCCGCCGCTCGTCGGGCCCGTCACCGACCCGGGCGGCCGGGGCGCCAAGGCCCTGGACGTCGACTACTACGGCCGCCCGTACAAGCTGATGACCAGCGCCATCCTCTACAAGCAGGCGTCCCTGCACGGCTTCCCGAAGCTCTTCTACATCGCACCCAACGTGCGGGTGGAGCCGGAGGAGACCGCGACCACCGGACGCCATCTGGTGGAGTTCCACCAGATCGACGTCGAGATCGCCGGCGCCCGCCGCGAGGACGCCCAGGAGGTCGCCGCCGGACTGCTCACCCATGTGGCCGAGCACGTATGGACGGCGGTCCCCGGCCTCCTCACCGAACTCGGGCGCCTGGAGGCCGACTTCGCGGACGTCCGCAGCGGCAAGTACGACGTGTGCACCCATCAGGAGGCGGTCTCCCGCCTGCTCGCCATCGGGCATCCGCAGAACCCGGACAGCGAGATCGACTGGACCGGTGAACGGCTCCTCTCCCTGGAGAGCGACCGCCCCTTCTTCGTCAACGACTACCCCAAGGGCTCGCGCGGCTTCTACGACCGCGAGGACCCCGACCGCCCCGGTGTGCTGCGCAACTTCGACCTCATCGCCCCGCACGGATACGGCGAGCTGGTCTCCGGCAGCGAGCGCGAGTCGGACTACGCGACGATCGTCACCCGGATGCGGGAGAGCGGGGAGAACCCCGCCAAGTACGCCTGGTACCTGAAGGAGGCCCGGGAGGGCATCCCGGCCAGCGCCGGTTTCGGCATGGGCCTGCAGCGCCTGGTCCGCTTCCTGACCGGCCTCGACTCCCTGTGGCAGGTCAGCGCCTACCCGAAGCTCCCCGGGGTGGTGGCCCCGTGAGCGCCCTCACCGCGGCCGGCTTCCCGGAACGGCAGGTCCGCGCCCGCGCCCGGCACGGCACCGCCGAGGTCTTCCCCGCCCCCGGCTCGTACGGGGCCGAACTCTTCGGACCCGGCGCCGAGAGCGCCGTCGGCACCGACGCGCTCGACCGGGCCCGCATCGCCCCGCCCGTCTTCATGCCCGAGCGGCTCGAAAAGCTCATCGCCCTGGCCCGCGAGCCCGAGTCCGGCGATGTCGACCTGACCACCCGGACCGGCGGCTTCGGCGCTTCGCTCCCGCTGTACCTGTCGGCCTTCGGGTCCACCCGGGCGGGCAGCGGCGACCTCGCCGTCCACGCCTCGCGCCAGGCGGGCCGGCTCGGCATCCCCATGGTCATCGGGGAGAACATGGTGCCCGTCCACGGCTACCGGCGCGGCGGGGACGCCACCCGCTCCGCGCTCCTCGACCGCATCGAGGCCTACCTCGGCGCCGCGCCCGAGGGCGTGGGCGGAATCGTCGTCCAGCAGTCGACCGAGGACGCCGACTCCGAGGTCTGGAACCTTCTCTACAGCGACCCCGCCACCCGCCCACTGCTCGAATCCGGGCGCCTGGCCTTCGAGCTGAAGACCGGCCAGGGTGCCAAGCCCGGTCTCGGCGGCATGACCGTGGTCGCGGGCGCGGAGGCGGAGCAGCTGGCGGACCGGTTCACGATCAGCGAGGTGTTCGGCGAGGACGACGACCGCAGGCTGCGCTGTGCCACGCCCGGCACCTTCACCGACGAGATCCTGCGCCAGCAACTGCGCTTCATGCGGAACAACTTCCCCAAGGCCCGCTCCTGGGTGAAGTTCCACCCGGGGCGCGACATCGGGGACGCCGCCCGTATCGCCTGGGCCGCCGGAGCGGACGCCGTCACCGTGGACGGCGCCGAGGGCGGCACCGGCTGGGCCCCCCGGGTCTTCCTGGACCAGGTCGGGCTGCCGCTTGCCGAATGCCTGCGCCGGATCGGCCGCCCCGACGGCTGCCTGCTCGCCAGTGGGGGCATGTGGGAGGGCGGACGCGCCCTGCGCGCCCTAGCCCTCGGCGCCCGGGCCGTCGGCCTGGGGCGCGCCGCCCTGGTCGCGGTGGACGAGGACCCCGAACACGGCCTGGAACGCCTCGTCGAGAGCATCGCCCTCGAACTGCGCTTGCTGGTCAGCGCGTTGGGCAAGTACACGGTCACCGCGCTGGGCCCCGAGGACCTGTGGTGGCCGGACAGCCCCTTCGACGGGCGGGCACCACTCACCACCGGCCAGGCCGCCGTCGGAGCGGCGCCGTGACCGCGTGGCCGTACCGCCGGCGCGGCCGGACCGTCCAGGCCCGGTTCCTGGTAAGGGAGTTGCCCGGCATCACCGTCGCCGCCGCCGACGACGGCGTACGGGGGGCGGAAGGCCAGGACTCCCTGGCCGAAGCCGCCCGCCGCGCCGCCGACGACGACATACGGGAGGCGGAGGACCAGAACTCCCTGGCCGAAGCCGCCCGCCGCGCCGCCGACGACGACATACGGGAGGCGGAGGACCAGAACTCCCTGGCCGGCGCCGCGCGCCGCGCCGCCGAGCGCACCCTCGCCGAGGCGGGCCGGGGCTACCTCGGCGGCCGCCTGGAACTGCGCACCCACGGTGGCACCGGCGGCGCGCGTGACCGCCGGGCCCTGCACCACGCCGCCGGCCGCGCCGCCGCCCTGGCCGTCACCGCGACGCTGCGCGGCGACGACACCGGGGTCAGCGTCCGCGCCACCCGGCACCCCCGCTGAACCGCCCGCTCCGAGCCCTCTCCCCCAGGAAGCCGAACCCATGACAACCACCCCCTCCGCCCCGTCGTCCGAAGCGGCGTCCGCCCCGGACTGGCGGCGCATCGGCAGCTTCGTCACCGGCCAGGCCGCCGTCCAGTGCGGAAGCTTCGCCCTCCTCATCGCCATGAACTGGACCGCGGTCCAGCTCGGCGGGCGGGGCGCCGTCACCCTCGTGATCCTCGCCTCCACGCTGCCGCGCGCCCTGATGCTGCTGTTCGGGGGCGCTCTCGCCGACAGCCTCGGCCCGCGCGCCGTCCTGCTGCGGGCCACCGCCACCCGGCTCATCGTCCTCGCCATCGGCACCCTGGTCACCGCGGGCGCCGACAGCCTCTGGCCCCTGGTCGCCGTCGCCGTGGTGGAGGGCTCCCTGCTCGGGCTCACCGGTCCGGCGTCCGGGGTCCTGCTGACCCGGCTGGCCCCCCAGGAGCACCTGGGCCGTGCCAACTCCCTGTTCTCCATGGTGATGCGGCTGGCGCCGATCGCCGGATCACCGCTCGGGGCGTGGCTGGTCGTGGCGGGCGGCCTGTCCGACGTCATGATCGTCTCGGCCGCCGGATGCGCCGTCTGGCTGGTCTGCGCCTTCCACGTCACCCATGGCATGGGCCGCCCCGAGCGCCGGTCCGGGACAGGTTCCTCGCTGTTCAGGCGTTCCGGTGACGGTCTTCTGCTGCTGGGCGCCCACCCGAAGCTGCGCTGGATGTTCATCGCCTGCTTCTGCATGGACTTCGCCTTCCTGTGGCCGGCCGAGGTCGCCCTTCCGCTGCGCGCCTCCGGCGAGGGGTGGGGCATCGGTTCGGTCGCGGCGGCCCTGACCGCGTTCAGCGCCGGCGCCCTGGCGTCGGCGGCGGTGGGTGCGGCCCTCGCCCACCGCATCCCGGTCCCGGTCAAGCTCCTCGTCACCGGCACCGGACTCGCCGTCGGCATGGGCTCCATGGCGCTGGTCCCCTCCCCGAGCGTCCTGGCCGTCACGGCGTGCGTCGTCGGCCTCTTCTCGGGACTCAACGGCCCGGCCCTGGTCACCGCGTACCAACAGGCCGTCCCCGAGGGCCGGCTGGGCGCCGCGATGTCCACCTTCTCGCTGTCCAGCATCGGAGCCGCGCCGCTGTCGCTCGCCGTCTTCAGTTCGGTCTCCGCCGCGCTGGGCGTCACCGGCACCTGGCTGCTGTGCGCGGCCATCGCCCTGTTCTCGCCGGTGGCCGCCACCCTCGCCCTGCGCTCCCCCGTGACGCGGAAGACCCCCGCAGCGGAGGTATCCGCCGCCCCCGAGCCCACCGCCACAGCCGTGTGAGGCAGACATGTCCCTGCTGGAACCCAGTCCACCGCCCGCCCTCGACCCCCTCCTCCTCCCGACCGCGCTGCCCCCGCTGCCCGCGGCGCTGCCCCCACCCACCGGTCCCGGGCCGGACGGCGCGCGGCTCTGGCTGGTCGCCACCGCCGCGCACGAGGAGAGCGCGACGCGCTACGCCCCGCTCGTCCTCGACCCCTCGGAGCTGGCCCGGGCGGAGGAGTTCCGCCGCCCCAGCGACCGCGCCACCTATCTGTGCGCCCATATCGGGCTGCGCCGGGTGCTCGGCAACCACCTGGGCGTCGCCCCCCGGACCGTCTCGGTGGCCCGGGCGCCGTGCCCGTGCTGCGGTGAGCCGCACGGCCGTCCCGTACTGCCCGGCGGGCACCTGCACTTCTCGCTCTCGCACTGCGAGGGTCTGAGCCTCATCGCCGTCGCCGCCGCCCCGGTCGGTGTGGACGTCGAACCGGTGCCGAGTCCGCAGACCCTGGTCGAGGCGGCCGATGTCGTCCACCCGGTGGAGGCGGCGGAACTCGCCGCCCTCGCTCCCGCTCTGCGCCCGGCGGCGTTCGCCCGGGTGTGGACCAGGAAGGAGGCGTATCTGAAGGGGCTCGGCATCGGTCTGGGTGCGGACCCGTCGACGGAGTACGTAGGCGCCGGCGGGACACCGGCCGCCCCGTCGGGGTGGTCGCTGGCCGACATCGCCGTCCCTCATGGCCACCGGGCCGCAGTGGCGGTCCGCCGCCGGGGCATCGGCGGTGCCGGCCCCGACTGACAGTGAGGACGACGGGTCGTTGTGACGCCTCGCCTTCGCGGGAGGCGTCACGGCAGGCCGGGGGCGCTCTCCCCCGGCGCGGTCCTCGAATGCCGGGGTGATCGGGACCATCGGCCGGGGCGGCGCACATGGCCGGCATGCGGGAGGTGGACGCGACCCTCACGCGGCCGGGCCGGCGCTCGCCGACGGCGGGGCCGGCATGGGCGCCACGAGGGGCACCGCCCGCCCGAGCACGTTCCGGCAGGCGCGGGCCGGGGACGTCGTTCGTGCTCTCCGCCCTGCTCGTACGAACGCTGTTCGCCACGCCCCGGCCCATGCCGGAGGTCCGCGAGCGATGGTCAACGTTTCTTGACCATCGAGGAAGGAGTTTCGCGCGAACCCTCAGGGTCTGCCGTGGCGGCCACTCGGCCCACACCGGCTGGCGTGCCCGGCGCCCCGCCCCGATGCTGTTACACACCCGTCGCCGCACCGCACCGATAAGGCCCGACATGCCCCTGGACGACCCCTCTCCGGTGGACGGCGTGCGCTCCCGGCTGGAGCTGCGGGCGATCCGGGAGCTGCTGGAGAGCCAGCGGCGACGCGTCACGGCGTACACCGAGCTCCACCCCGCCGACCCCGCGCCCTCGGCTCCGCCGCCCCAGGCGCCCTCGGCGCCACCCTCCCTCCAGGAGGTGCTCGACGCCCTCCCGATGGCGGCTCTGCTGGTGGTCCCGGTGTTCGATGACGACGGCGCGCTCCGGGACGTCTTCTACGTGACCCAGAACGCCGCGGCCCGCGCCTATGCGGCCTCCCGGCCGCCCCTGGGTTCGGTGTCGCGGGGCGCCGGCCCCGCATCGCTCTTCGAGCTCTTCCCCGCCCTCTCCCGTACGCCGGTCCCCGGCATGCTGACCCGCGCGCACCACCAGGGCACGCCGCAGGGCCCCGAAACGGCGGAGTGGCTCGTGAGCACCCCGACGGGACCGGTGCGCATCAGCGGCGAGGTCCGGGTCGCCCCCTGCGGTGACCACCTCCTGGTGTCATGGGAGCGCGGAAGCCGGCTCCGTATGGCGTCAGCCACCCAGCACCTCGTCCGCTCCTGCTGGGCGGAGTGGAACCTCGGCGACCACGGGATCGAGCCCTCCCGCGGATTCCGTCAGGTACTCGGCCTGCCCGGCGACACACCGGTGCCGGACCTGCTGGAGCTGGCGACGGCCACCACATCGGACAGCCTGCCCGGTCTGTACCGGACGCTGTACGACGTCATCCTGCGCAAGCGCACCGCCGAGTGCGAACTGCGCCTGCGCAGGCGCCGCGAGCGCGTGTTCCGCATGGTCGCCGAACCCGTGCGCATCGCTCCGGGCAGCCTGGTCTGGGCCCTGCGGGCGGTCCTCATCGACGTCACCACGGACCGGCTGCACCGCGAGGCGGCCGAGCGTGCCGCACGCGAGGCACGCCGTGAGCGTGAGCGCACCGACGCCGTCGCCGAGGTCGCCGACGTCCTGCGCGAAGCGGTGCTGCCGCACTTCCAGGACGAGCCGGCCCCCTTCGGACTCGACGCGGCGGCCGTCTACCGGCCCGACGCGCGGGAAGCCGGAGTCGGTGGCGACTGGTACAAGGCGCGCAGCCTTCCTGACGGCCGCCTCCTGATCGCCCTGGGCGACGCCCGCGGGCACGGCCTGGAGGCGGCGACTTTGATGGCCAAGCTGCGGTACGCCCTCGCCGGCCTCGCCTACACCGAGGAGTCCGTCGAACGGCTCACGGGGTGGCTCAACGAGGTGGCCTGCGCCGACGGGAGCGAGTCCACCGCCACCGCGATCGTCGCCCGCTTCCACCCGGAACGCGCCCTGCTCCGCTGGACCTGCGCCGGGCATCCGCGCCCCGTGCTGGTACGCGACGGCCTCGCCGCCCAGTTGCCGGCTCCCGAGGGCGGACCCGGCCTCCCGCTGGGGGTCATGCCCGGCGCGGCCTACACCGCCACCACCACGCCCGTGCAGGTCGGCGACATCGTCCTGATGTACTCGGACGGCCTGACCGAACGCCGCACCAGCGACCCCGATCTGGACACGCGACGCTTCCTCACCGCCGCGGAACACTGCTTCCGGGAAGCCGCCCCGGGCGTCGGCAACACCGGACTCCAGGACTACGCCGAACGACTCGTCGCCCACCTGGACGGCCCCCACCGCACCGACGACGCGACCCTCCTGGCCCTGCGCCGCATCAGCACCTAGAAGGCCGCTCTACGCCCCGCCCGGCGGTCGCCAGCCGTGGGCGAGGATGTCGAAGACCCCGTCGACGGCGGCCCGGCGGTCCTTCTGCCCCTGGGAAAGGACGGGGATCTCCAGGACGAAGCGGGCGAGGGTGACGCAGGCGAGGTCGTCGTGGGGCACGCCGAGGTCGTCGGCGATGGCCGTGCTCAGCGTGTCGGTGTGGCGGGCCCACATGCGTTCGGCGTACGCGCGCAGCGCCGGGGTCGAGTGGACCAGCCGGTCGAACTCCTCGCGCTGCGGGTGGGCCGCGAGGGGCAGCCAGCTGTCGATCAGGTGCTGGTGCAGGGCGCCGAGGATGCCCTGGCCGGCGGCCCGGTCCCGTACGGCGGCGATCAGCCGCGCGTCCACGCCCTCCTCCTGGTCGAAGACCAGGGCTTCCTTGCCAGGGAAGTGCTTGAAGATCGTGGCGGTCGAGACGTCGGCCGCGTCGGCGATGTCGCGCATGCTCACGTGGTCGTAGCCGCGCTCCAGGAAGAGCTCCAACGCGGCATCGGCGATCGACTGCCGGGTCTGCGCCTTCTTGCGCTCGCGGCGGCCGACGGGGGTTTCGGTCATGGGCGCGAGCCTACCCGACAGTGGAATCCAAATCTAAGTTGTTGGATTCTACTTTTTTCCATGTTCTACTTTTTAGGCGGGTGGGGTCAGCCATCCCGTTCTCACGCACCACCCCTGCCTCGAAAGGCCCGAAAGGAACGCTCATGCCCTCACCCACCCCCGCCCACGCCCGGATCAGCATCATCGGGGCCGGCCCCGGCGGGCTGACCTGCGCACGCATCCTCCAGCGGCTCGGCACAGCCGTGACCGTCTACGACCGCGACGACGGTCCGCACACCCGTGACCAGGGCGGCACGCTGGACCTGCACGCGGACAACGGCCAGATCGCCCTGCGCGAGGCCGGTCTGCTCGACGACTTCTTCCGGTTGGCCCGCCCGGAAGGGCAGGAGATGCGCCGGTACACGGCGGCCGGCGCACTCACCGGCCACCACGTCCCGGAACCCGACGAACTGTTCAAGCCGGAGATCGACCGGGGCGTCCTGCGCGACCTGCTGCTCGACTCCCTGGAGCCGGGCACCGTCCGGTGGGGCCACACCCTCGAACGCGTCGGCGGGCCGGACGACGGCCCGCGACAGCTGCACTTCACCGACGGGACCACCGTCGAAACGGACCTGGTCATCGGCGCCGACGGCGCGTACTCACGGGTGCGGCCCGCCGTGTCGTCCGCCGTTCCCGCGTACACCGGGGTGAGCTTCCTGGAAGCCTGGTTCTCCGGCGTGGACGACCGCCACCGCGACATCGCCGAGCTGGTCGGCCGGGGCAGCGCCCACGCCGCCGACGGGGAACGCGCGATGTTCGCCCAGCGCAACGGCGGCGATCACATCCGCACCTACCTCATCCAGCGCGTACCGGCGGACTGGACAGGCGCCCGCGGCCCGGCCGGCACCGACACCGACGGCATCCGCACCCTCCTCCTGGAGCGCTACGCCCACTGGGCGCCCGGCCTGCGCCGGATGATCACGGACAACGACGGGCCCTACGTACACCGCCCGATCCACGCGCTGCCCGTCCCGCACACCTGGGCGCACAATCCGACGGTGACCCTGCTCGGGGACGCCGCCCACCTCATGCCGCCGCTCGGTGTCGGGGTCAACCTCGCCATGCTCGACGCCGGCGACCTCGCCCTCTCCCTCGCGAACGCCGCCACCGTCGCCGACGCCGTCCGCGCGTACGAGAAGACCATGCTGCCCCGCTCCGTCGAGACCGCCCGGATGCTCGAAGGCCGCGCCGAGGACCTGCTGTCCGTCGAGGGGGACGACAGCGGCCCGGACGGCCCCGGGCGCTGAGGGCGACGCGCCCCGGCATGCGGAAGGCCGGCGCCTCGCCCCCGAGGCACCGGCCGTTCCCTACCGCTCTCGGCCATCAGGCCCTCCGCCGCACACCGTGTGCCGTCAGACCTTCTGTTTCTTCAGTGACGTCAGGTGGGCGAAGACGACGACATTGGCCGAGTAGCCGTCCTTCTTGTTGAAACGCCCACCGCATGTCATCAGCCGCAGTTCCGGACGGCCGGTGCTCCCGTACACCTTGTCGTCGGGGAACTTGTCCTTCGTGTACGTCTCGACCGCGTCGACCGTGAAGACGGCGGTCTGCCGGTCGGCCCGGGTGACCTTCACCGTGTCACCGCGGTGCAGCGCGTTGAGGTTGAGGAAGATGGCCGGTCCGGTCTCCGTGTCGCGGTGGCCGACGATCAGCGAGGTCCCCGCCTCGCCCGGCGACGGTCCGCCGCGGTACCAGCCCACCTCCCTCGGCTTGCTCATCGGCGGGGCGCCGAGGTGCCCCTTCTTGTCGAGCCCGAGGCCGGTGACGGGCGCTTCGATGAAGATGGCCGGCACCGCGATCTTCACCGGCCGCGACGGGGACAGGGGTGCGTGCGCGGCCTCGGCCGGCCGGTCGCCGCCGCCCGCGGCGTCATTGCCGTGGGCGGCGGCGACCGGATCGTCGGACGAGTCGGAACTCGCCCAGACGATGCCGGTCACCAGCGAGGAGGTCACGCACAACGTCATCGTCAGACGACACGCCCGGCTCGGGCCCCGTCGGCGTCTTCTGCGCGGGTTATGCCTCGTTGCGGGCACGGCGGCGTGCGGCTCGGCGGACCATGATCAGCCCGGCGGCTCCGACCGCCCCGGCCGCCAGCGCGGCGGTGGTGCCGACGTTCGAGTCGCTGTCGGAGCTGAGGCTCTCCAGGTCCGGGACGCCGCCGCCACCGGCCGGCACGCCGCCGGACGGCCGCTCGTAGCCCTTCTCGGCGCCCGAGGCCGCGCCCCGGCCGTCGTTGTCACCGCGGCCGTTGTTGTCGGCCGGCTTGGAGCAGTCCACCTGGAAGCTCTTGTTCTTCGGGCCCGCCGGGACGGTCCACACCAGCTGGTACGTGCCCTCGGGGAGCAGGTACTCCTGGCTGCGGGCCGCACCGTTGACGAGGGGCAGCGTGCTCTGCAGGGTGTCGCCCGGGGGGACGGTCGGCGGCTGCGCGGTGATCGTCCACGGAACGGCCGGAAGCGACTCGAAGTTGCTGGCCGCGAGGACGAACTTGCAGACCTCGACGCCGTCGCCGCCACGCGAGTGCCAGCCGACCGAGCGGATGTCGATGTCACCGCTGTCGCCGGGCGCGGCGTAGGCGGCGGAGGCCCCGGCGAGGGTGGCTCCGGCGGCGGCGACCGCGGCGGCCGCGACGGTGCCCGCGCGGACGCTGCGGGAACGGACGGTAGCGGAAATACGCATGCTGAACTCCTTCGAGCCGGGATGATTGTCGTACTGATCAACCGATCGCCTAAGAGATGACACGAGTCGCGGGATAAATGTCGCGTAACACTCTGAAAAAGCTGATAAGTACCCTGAGTAGCCGATAGCGGACCCCGCGCGAAGGTGCCCGGCACGCGAGAACGGGGCGCCCGCCCGGGCACCCCGTTCCGTTTCCGCGTGCGCGGCCCGTCAGTCCCGGGACACCCCGCCCGCCGCGGCCTCGCGCCGCCTGCGCTGCTCGGCCACGTCCGCCACCGGCGAGGCGAGCAGCAGGGTGCGGGTGTAGCTGTGGCGCGGCTGCGAGGTGACCGTCGCGGCGTCGCCCGTCTCGACGATCTCGCCCCGGTGGATCACCGACACGCGGTGGCTCATGAAGCGGACGACGGCCAGGTCGTGGGAGACGAAGAGGTACGAGACCCCCGTCTCCTCCTGGATCTCCAGGAGCAGGTCCAGCACCGTGCGCTGGGTGGTCAGGTCCAGCGCGGACACCGGCTCGTCGCAGATGACCAGCCGGGGGCGCAGCGCCAGCGCCCGGGCGATGGCGACGCGCTGGCGCTGTCCCCCCGAGAACTCCCGGGGCAGCCGCCCCGCCGCGTCCGCGGGCAGGTGGACGCGCTCCAGCAGCCCGGCGACCCTCCCCCGGGCCTCCCGGGCGCCGGTGCCCTGGCCGATGAGCGGTTCGGCGAGCGTGTCACCGATGGTGCGGGCGGGGTTCAGGGAGGTGTACGGGTCCTGGAAGATGACCTGGAGGTCGCGGCTGAGGGCGCGGCGGCGCCGGGCGTCGGCGTGTTCGATGGGCTCGCCGTCGAAGGTGATCGAGCCCGAACGCACCGGTACGAGCCCGAGGATCGCGCGGCCGATGGTGGACTTGCCCGAGCCGGACTCACCGACCAGGCCAAGGGTCTCACCGGGCCGGACATCGAGGCCGACGCCCTTGAGGACTTCGGTCTCCGGGGCCCGCCACCCCTTGCCGGGGAAGGAGACCCGCAGGTCGCGCACGGTGAGCAGGGCGTCCGAAGCGGCCGCGTCGTCAGGGGTGTTCATGCGGCGGTCCTTGCTTCTCGTCGCTGCCAGGGGGCGCGGGCCGGTGCGTCGTCGAGTACGGCGGCGAGCAGGGCGCGGGTGTAGGGGTCCTGCGGGGCGCCGAGGATCTGCTCGGTGGTGCCGGTCTCCACGATGCGGCCGGTGTTCATCACGGCGACCCGGTCGCAGACGTCGGCGACGACACCGAGGTTGTGCGTGACCAGGAGGACGCCGAGGCCGCGTTCGTCCCGGAGCCTGCGCAGCAGGTCGAGCACTTCGGCCTGGACCCGTACGTCGAGTGCGGTGGTCGGCTCGTCCGCGATCAGGAGGGCCGGGTCGCAGGACATCGCGCCGGCGATCAGGACGCGCTGGGCCATGCCGCCGGAGACCTCGTGCGGGTAGAGGCCCATGGTGCGTTCGGGCTCGGGGATCTCGACCAGTCGCAGGAGTTCGCGGGCGCGGTCGGCGGCTTCCTTGCGGCCGACTCCGAGGTGGTGGCGGATGGGTTCCATGAGCTGGCTGCCGATGGTGAAGGCGGGGTCGAGATTGCTCATGGGTTCCTGCGGTACGTACGCGAGGGTGCGGCCGCGCAGCGCACGGTGGTCGCGTTCGCGCATGCCCGCCGTCTCCCGGCCGTTCACCGTGATGCTGCCGTGCGTGACGCGGCCGCCCTCGGGCAGCAGGCCGAGGACCGAGAAGGCGGTCTGCGTCTTGCCGGAGCCGGACTCGCCGACGAGGCCCACGATTTCGCCCGGCCGCACGTCCAGGTCGACGCCGTGCACGACCTGCTTGTCGGTGCCGTCGGGCCGGGCGTAGGCGACGGTGAGCCCGCGTACGGAGAGCAGCGCGGCGCGCGGCGCCGTGGGCTCGACGGCTTCGGTGGACTCGGCGGACTCGGTGGCTTCGGTGGCCTCCGTGCGTTCCGCCGGCGCCGGGGCCGGGGCGGGGCGCGGGCGGCGGCTGGTCCGGGGCCGGGGTGCCTGTTCCTCCAGGGCGTCGCGTACGGCTCCGGCCAGCAGGACGAGGGCGCAGTTGGTGAGGCCGAGGGCGAGGCCCGGCCACAGGATGAGGCGGGGCGCGCGCTGGATGTTCTGGAACGCCTCGTTGAGCATGGCGCCCCAGGTGGCCGTCGCTCCGCTGCCGACGCCGAGGAATTCCAGGCCGGCCTGGAGGGCGATGGCGATGCCCGCGACGAGCGCGACCTGGATGATGATGGGCCCGCGTACGACGGTCAGGACGTGCCGGGCGACGATGCGGGTGTCGGAGAGGCCGGAGACCTTCGCGGCGTCCACGTACAGCTCGCCCCGGACGTTGGCGACGATGCCGCGCACCAGGCGGAAGAAGCTGGGGGCCACCAGGACGCCCAGCACGATCATCAGGACCCGGACGTCGGGGCCGAGGATGGCCCGGGACGCGAGCAGGACGACCATGGCGGGCAGCGCCATGACGAGGTTGACGGTCCAGTTGGCGACGGCGTCGAACCGGCCGCCGCGGTAGCCGGCGAAGAGTCCCGAAGGGACACCGAGCACCAGGGCGATGGCGAGGGCGAGCAGGGCGCCGCCGAGGGTGTTGCGCCCGCCGTACAGCACGCGGGAGAGGATGTCGCGGCCCGCCGAGTCCATGCCGAGGGGGTGCGCCCCGCTCGGGCCGTCGAAGGCCTCGCCGAGCGACGAGGCGCCCGGGTCCTGCGAGGCGATCAGGGGCGCCAGGACGACGGCCAGGACGAGGATCAGGAGCAGGGCGGCGGACAGCCCGCCGAGGGGGTTGCGCAGGACCCGGCGCAGGGTCCGGCCGGTGCGCCGGGGCCCGGCCGGGCCGGTTTTCCCGGCCGGTTCCGTGGTGCCGGCGGGGAGTGCGACGGCTGCGGGTTCCGGGGCCGTGGCCGCCCGGATGTTGTCGCTCATGCGACCCTCGCCTTGGGGTTGAGCCAGCCGATCAGGACGTCGACCAGGAGGTTGATCAGGACGACACCGACCACGGTGAGCATGACGAGCGCCATGATCACGGGGATGTCGCCGCGGGTGGTGTAGGTGACGGTCATGCTGCCGATGCCGGGGAGGCCGAAGATCTGCTCCACGAGCACGGCCCCGCCGAGCAGGCCCACGAACTGCATGCCGAGCACGGAGAGCGCGGGCGCCGAGGCGTTGCGCAGGACGTGCTTGAACACGATCCGGGACGCGGGCAGTCCGCGGGCCCGCAGGGTGCGTACGTAGTCCTGCCGCAGGGCGTCGATGACGGCTCCCCGCACCTGCTGGGAGACGCCCGCGACGGACGCCACGGACAGGGAGAGGACCGGCAGGGTGATGGTGGAAAGCCAGCCGCTGGGCGAGTCGGTGAAGCCGGTGTAGCCGATGGCGGGGAACCAGCGCAGCCGTACCGCGAAGACCAGGACCAGCACGAGGGTCAGCAGGAATCCCGGCAGGGCGTACCCCACCACGCCGAGCACCTGGACGAAGCGGTCGGCCGCGCCGCGCCGCACCCCGGCCCACACCCCGAGCAGGAAGGCGAGGGCCGTGGTGACGACGGTGACACCGAGCATCAGGCTCGCCGTGACCGGGAGGCGGTTGCCGACGGCCTCACCCACGTCCTCACTCGTGAACCAGGAGCTTCCGAGGTCGCCCCGGACGGCGTGGGACAGCCAGGTCCCGTACTGCTGGAGCACCGGCTGGTCGAGGCCGAGCGAGGCGTTCTTGGCGTCGACGGCGCTCTGGGTGGCGCTCTCCCCGAGCAGTTGGCGGCCCACGTCGATGTGCGGGACCGACAACAGCAGATAGGTGAGGAAGGAGATCACGACCAGGAGCACGGCTCCCGAGGCGATCCTGCGGGCGATGAAGTTCAGCATGACACTCGGTATCCGTCGGCGCGGGGCGTTACTTGGCCGGCGCGTAGTTGTAGATCGAGGGGACGGCCATGCCGGACTGCGGCGAGATCTTCACGGTCCCGTCCGAGACGTGCAGGTAGCTCATCCGGTAGAAGGGGACGAACCAGCCCTCCTTCACGAGGTGTTCGTTCAGCTCGTGCGCGGCGGCCTTCGCCTCGGACTCGGTGCCCGTCTGGATGCGGGGCAGCAGCTTCTGCGTCACCTTGTCCGTGGTGCCGAACATGTTGAACGCGCCCGGGGTGACCAGGTCGTTGGCCGCGGCCCAGTCGGCGGTGGGCTGGCCCATGTTCATGACCATGCCGGAGTAGGCCCGGTCCGTGAACACCTTCTGGACGGCCGAGGCGCCGTCGAGCGTGTCCCAGACGAGCTTCACGCCGATGGCCTTGAAGTCGGACTGGAGCGAGGCGGCGAGCGCGTCGTTGACGATCGCCGTGATCCGCGGCAGCTTCAGGGTGAAGCCGTTCGCGTACCCGGCCTCCTTGAGCAGGGCCTTGGCCTTGGCGGGGTCGTGGGAGTAGTAGGTGTCGAGCTTCTTGTCGTAGCCCATGGTCTCGGGGCCGAATATCTGCGAGGTGGTCCGGCCGCGGCTCTGGCGGATGCGGTCGAGCATCGTGTCGCGGTCGACGGCGTAGTTGAGCGCCTGGCGCACCTTCGCCTCGCGCAGCGCCGGCGTCAGCTTGCCGTCGCGGTCGAAGAGCAGCAGCCCCTGGAAGTCGATCTCCTGCTTCTCCGTCTTGGCCTTCGGGTCGGACTCGATGGCGATCTGCTGGTCGGCGGACTGCAGGAGGGCGGCGTTCACCTGCCCGGTCTTGAGGCCGTTGGTGATCGCGGTCTCGTTGTCGAAGAAGCTGATGTTGATGTTCTTGTACGGGAGTTCCTTGCCCCAGTAGTCCGCGTTGCGCCGGTAGGCCCACTTGGTGCCCACCGTGGTGCGGGCCTTGTCGAGGCGGTACGGGCCGGTGCCGTCCGGCGTCGTCTTGAGGCTGTCGCCCTTCGAGAACTGCTTGGGGTTGGCCATCAGGCCGGGCGCGTCGCTCAGGTAGAACTCCATCGCCGGATTGGGCTGCTTCAGCTTGAGCGTGACGTGGGTGGCGTCGGTGACGTCGACGGCCTCCAGGTCGTTCAGCCACTTCGCGGAGGCCCCGCCGCCCTTCTGGAAGCGCTCCATGTTCGCCTTGACCGTCGCGCCGTCGAAGGCGCTGCCGTCGGCGAACTCGACGTCCTTGCGCAGGGTCAGCGCGAGTTCGGTGCGGTCCGTGTTGTACGTCCACTTCGTGGCGAGCATCGGGCTGAAGGTGCCGTCGGGGTCGCGCTTGATGAGGGTGTCGTACACCGCCTGGAAGTACGGCAGGGCGCTGCCGGTGGCGACCGCGGGGTCCAGGCTCTGGGGGAGGGTCATCGTCGCGATGTTCAGCGTGGACGATCCGGCGCTCTCGGCGCCGCCGCCGTCGCCGGCGCATCCCGCGAGGGCGAGCGATGCCGCGACGCAGGCGGCCACCGTCGCGGTTCGGGAAGTTCTGCTCATGTCTTTCGCTCCGTCTGGAGAGCCGGGGGTTACCGCCCCCGGGGAAGATTGCCGGTGAGCCTACACACGGAATTAACCAGTTGGTAGGTTTTTGCTCCGGAGAATTAACCAGCCGGTAAGTTCTGCCGGACGACGATCGACTGCGGCAGGAGACCACCGAAGTGAACGGCCCCGCGCCCGACGTGCCCCGGCGGATGACGAAGGGCGAGCGCACCCGAGCCCGGATTCTCGACTCGTCGACCGAACTGTTCGCGCGTTCCGGCTTCCACGCGGTCTCGCTGCGCGACATCGCCGCCCACGCCGGGCTCACCCATGCCGGGCTGCTGCACCACTTCCCCGGCAAGGAGGCCCTGCTCCTGGAGGTGCTGAGCCTGCGGGACGAGACCGACGCGCGCCGGCTCTTCCCCGGCGTCCTCGGTCCGGGCGACCCGGAGCCGGACTCGGCCGAGCGGCTGCGCCGGCTGCTCGACGTGGTCACCCGCAACGCCGGGACGCCGGGCCTGGTCGCGCTGTACGCGAAGCTGTCGGCGGAGGCGTCCGATCCGGAGCATCCCGCCCACCACTACTTCGTACGGCGCTACCAGGTCCTGCGCCGGGAGACCACCGGCCTCCTGGAGGAGCTGTTCGCGGCGGCGGGGCCGGACGCGCGGGACGATCCGGCGGCCGTGGCGCAGCAGCTGCTCGCCCTGATGGACGGGCTCCAGACGCAGTGGCTGCTGGAGCCGGGCGCGGTCGACATGGCGGAGCAGGTCCGCGCCTTCCTCCGCCGGTACGGGCTGGACGCCGGGCGGGAGTGAGGTGTCAGCGGCCGAGGGTGGTGAGGACGGCATCGGCCATGCTCCTGTGTCCGGTCGCGTTGGGGTGGAAGCCCGCGCCCTCGTCCGAGTCCGCCGGTTCGATCCAGCGCACGCCCGCGGCCTTGCAGGCGTCGTGGCCGACGGAGGGGCCGTAGGTGTCGACGTAGTCGGCGCCGTACGCGCCGGCCCGCTGCGCCAGCATGGTGTCGAGGCGCTTCTCCTCGTCCCGCACCCAGCCGAAGTCGCCGTCGGCCAGCGGGATGGTGGCGCGGCAGGAGCTGCCGTCGTCCGGCAGCAGCGAGGGGTAGCCGACGAGCAGCACCCGGGCCTGGGGCGAACGGGCGTGGATCTGGTCGAGTACCGCGTCGATCTTCGACGCGGTCGCGTTGATCCGGGAGCCGATCTCGTCGGTGCCGAACAGGGTGAAGCTGGTCTTGCACGGCGAGCCGTGCGGTGCCAGGTAGCCCACCAGGACGCAGCGGGTGATGACCCCGGCCAGGTCCAGGTCGTTGCCGCCGACGCCCAGGGTGACCAGCGTCGTGTCGGGGTTCAGGGCGTCGAGCTGGGGCACGGCGGCGTCCTGCGGGCCCGCCATGTGCGTGGTGTCGGCCCCGGCGCAGGTCACGTCGGTGAAGGAGGCGGCGCCGACCGCCTGCGCGACGAGCGAGGGGTAGTTGTGGTCCGAGCGGCCGCAGGCCGTGTCGGTCTGCTGCGGGATGCCGAGCCCGGAGCTGTAGGAGTCGCCGAGTGCCACATAGCGCACCGCGTCGCCGGATGCCGGGGCGGCCGGGGCCGCGAGGCCGGGCGACGCGGCGCCCATCAGCAGTGCGGCGGAGGCGACCGCGGCGAAGGCCAGGCGCGGGGCGGACGTACGCCGCGGGGCCGGAGCCGGGTGGCCCGCCTCTCGGTGTGCGGGGGTGGTCGACCGACCGGATACCGACATGACCGTTCCTCTATTCGTGGGAGAGCGGAGCCGATGGGGCGGACGGCAGGAGAGAGCTCATGGGAGCGGACCGCCCGAGCACGAAAACCGTACGGTGATCGGTTTCTGGCCGTCAAGGGCCGCGCCCAAAAAGAAATCCGGGCGTTCGAGGGGCCCGTCGGCACCGCGCGCGCAGGCCCTTGACAGCGAAAACCGATCATCATACGGTTTTGGGTCGCGTGCCGTCTTGCCCCGATTCGCGGCACCGGACGGCCGCGGTCGCACGGCCCGCCCGCCCCGCTGCGGCACCCCGCCGCCGCCTCCACGAAAGCCCGACAGGTACCCCCCATGACTCAGCGATCCGCACCCCTCCCCTCCCCCGCCGCCGGCCTCCCGCTCGCCGAGAAGGCGTCCCTGACCAGCGGGTCCGGGGACTTCGTCAGCCAGGAGTCGGTAACGGCCGCCGTACCCGCGGTCCGGATGTCCGACGGCCCGCACGGGCTGCGGCTGCCCCGGGAGAGCGGCGACGGCGGCCAGCTCGACCTGCACAGCGCCGCCCCCGCGACCTGCTTCCCGCCCGCCGTCGCCCTCGGCAGCAGCTGGAACCCGGAACTCGCCGAGGAGGTCGCGGGCGCCATCGCGGCCGAAGCCGCGGCGCACGGCATCGGCGTGGTGCTCGGCCCGGGCATCAACATCAAGCGGTCACCCCTGTGCGGCCGCAACTTCGAGTACTTCTCCGAGGACCCGCTCGTCTCCTCGGAGCTGGGCGGCGCCATGGTGCGCGGACTGCAGAACGCCGGGGTGGGCGCGTCCCTCAAGCACTACGCGGCCAACAACCAGGAGACCGACCGGATGCGGGTCAGCGCCGACATCGACGAGCGCCCGCTGCGCGAGATCTATCTGCGCGCCTTCGAACGCGTCGTCCGCCGCGACCGCCCCTGGTCCGTCATGGCCTCCTACAACGGCGTCAACGGCGTGCCGGTGTCGCAGAACACCCGTCTGCTGACGGAGATCCTGCGCGAGGAGTGGGAGTTCGACGGGATCGTCATGTCCGACTGGGGTGCGGTACGCGACCGGGTCGCCGCCCTGCGCGCCGGACTGGACCTCCAGATGCCCGGCCCCGGCGGCCGCACGGACCGCGAGGTGGCCGCCGCCGTGGAGTCGGGCGCGCTGGACGAGGCGGTGCTCGACCGCGCCGTCGACCGGCTGGCCCTCTTCGCCCACCGCGCGACCGCCCGGACCGGCTCCCCCGACGCTCTCGACGCGGACGCCTCGCACCGCGTCGCCGGGCGGGCGGCCGACCAGTGCGTGGTGCTCCTGAAGAACGACGGCTCGCTGCTGCCGCTGGACCCGACGGCCGGCAGCGTGGCCGTCATCGGCGAGTTCGCCCGCACCCCGAGGTTCCAGGGGGCCGGCAGCTCCCAGGTGACCCCCACCCGGCTCGACGTCCCCCTGGACAGCCTGCGCGCCCTCGCCACCGGCGCGGACGTGCGCTTCGCTGCGGGCTACCTGCTGCCCGGCGCCGAGGGCGAGCGGCCGGATGCCCGACTGGCCGACGAGGCCGTGGAACTGGCCGGGCGCAGCGAGACGGTGGTGCTGTTCCTCGGCCTGCCGCCACAGGACGAGTCGGAGGGCTTCGACCGCGACCACCTCGATCTGCCCGCCGCACAGACCGACCTCCTGCGGCGGGTCCTGGAGGTCAACCCCCGTGTGGTGGTGGTGCTCTCCAACGGCGGGGTCGTGCGCACCGCGCCCTGGCAGGAGCAGGTGCCGGCCCTGGTGGAGGGGTGGCTGCTCGGCCAGGCGGGCGGCGGCGCGCTCGCCCGTGTGCTGTTCGGGGCGGTCAACCCGTCCGGGAAGCTCGCCGAGACCGTTCCACTGCGCCTGGAGGACTCCCCGAGCCACCTCTCGTTCCCCGGCGAGGAGGGCAGGGCCCGGTACGGCGAGGGGGTCTTCGTCGGATACCGGGGCTACGACGCCCAGGGCCGCGAGGTCGCGTTCCCCTTCGGCCACGGCCTGTCGTACACGACGTTCGGCTACGACGGCATGAGCGTACGGGAGGACGGGGACGGCTTCCGCGTCGCGCTGACCGTCACCAACACCGGCTCCGTGGCCGGCCGGGAAATCGTCCAGGTCTACAGCAGCGGGCCGGCCGGTTCGCGCGTCCTGCGGCCCGTGCGCGAACTGCGCGGATTCGCCTCCGTGTTCCTGGAGCCGGGCGTGAGCCGCGAGGTGGTCGTGCACGTGGCGCGGCACGATCTGGCGTACTTCAGCGAGCGGGAGGGCGGCTGGAAGGTCGAGGGCGGCCGCTACCGCGTCGAGGCCGGCGCCTCCTCGCGCGACATCCGCGCGTCCGTCGACATCGACGTCGAGGGCGATCCGTCGGGCCTGCGGCTGACCGGCCGCAACACGCTCGCCGAGTGGCTGGGACACCCGGTGGGCGGCCCGGTGCTGAGCGAGGCGTTCGCCCGTGCCCGCGCGGACGCCTCCCAGGAGGGGGCGGGCGCCCTGGCCGATCCCATGATGCGGCGGTTCCTCGCGGGGGTGCCGCTCGACGTCATCTCCGAGTTCCCGCAGAGCCCCCTGCGGCCCGAGAGCCTGCCCGCCCTGGCCGACGAGGTCGAGGCCCGCACGGCCGCCGGCCGGGACCGGCAGGGTGACTGACGTGCGTGGCGACGCGGTGGTGAGCGGGCGGGTGGCGCCCGGCTGGGAGGAGGTGCGCGACGCCTTCGTACGGGGGTGCGCCGACGACCCCGGTTCGGCACAGCTGGCCGTCCACCACCGCGGCCGGCTGGTCGTCGACCTGGCAGCCGGCCCGCCGCCCTTCGGGGCGGACTCGGTGGGTGTGCTGATGTCGGTCACGAAGGGGCTGGTCGCGGTCTGCGCGCATCTGCTGAGCGAGCGGGGTGCGCTGGACCTGGAGGCGCCCGTGGCCCGCTACTGGCCGGAGTTCGCCGCCGCCGGGAAGGCGGGGACGACGGTGGCCGATCTGCTCACCCACCGGGCGGGGCTGCCCGCGTTCGCGTCCGACGCGGCGGGGGCCGGGCTGCCCGCCCTCCTCGACTGGGAGGGCCGGGTGGCGGACCTGGCGGCGATGCGCCCGGTGTGGGAACCGGGCACGGCGTCCCTGTACCACGCGCTGACCTACGGTCACCTGGTCGGCGAGGTCGTCCGCCGGGTGTGCGGGAGGAGCGTCGGCGCCTTCTTCGCCGCCGAAGTGGCCGGTCCGCTCGGCCTGGACCTGTGGATCGGGCTGCCGCCGGAGCAGGAGCACCGCTTCGTCCCGCAGTTCTCCGTACGCCCCGACCCGTCGCCGGAGCAGGTCGCCGGCTTCCTCGCCGGGCTCGGGCTCGATCCGCGGAACGCGCTGTCCCTGGCGCTGCGGGCCTCGGCGGCGGAGCTGACGGCCGCGACCACGGCGTTCACCACCCGCGAGGGGCGCGCCGCCGAGCTGCCGGGGGCCGGCGGCATCGGCAACGCCCGGTCCCTGTCCCGCCTGTACGCGGCGCTCGTCGGCCCGGTGGACGGGGTGCGGCTGCTGTCCCCGGCGACCGTCGAGCGGGCCCGCGCCCCGCGCAACGACGACGTGCCGCCCCCGCCCCCGCTGGACGGCGGCGACGGCTCGGGCCGTTCCCGCTTCGGGCTCGGCTTCGAGCTGCCCCGGCCGGGCCTGCCCCTGCTGGGCGAGGGCTCGTTCGGCCACGCGGGAGCGGGCGGCCGTCTCGGCATGGCCGACCCCGGCAGCGGCCTCGCCGTCGGGTACGTGTGTACGGCGATGGCCTGGGAGCCGGGGGCCGGGGGCGACCCGCGCTGGAGGGACTGGACCGAGGCCGTGACCGGGACGGCGGCGGCGCTCGGCCGGCAGTGACCCGTAAAGAAAATGGCGAGGGGCGGCGCGGTGGCGCCGCCCCTCGCCCGGGTGTTCAGGCCTCGTCGGACGCCGTAAGCGGATCGAGGACGGAGAGCAGGTCCTCGATGGGCTGTTCCATGTCCGTCGACCGGTCGATCAGCCATTGCAGCTGGATGCCGTCGGCGACGGCGATGAGCAGTACGGCCAGCCGCTCCGGCGGGACGGCGGAGCTGATCCGCCCCTCCGCCACCCCGTCCCGGACGAAGTCCGCCACGCGTTCGCGCAGCACGGGGTAGCGCTCGGCGAAGTGGGCGTGGGCGGGGTGGGCCGGGTCGCTGGCGGCGGCGGCCATGGAGACGAACAGCTCGACCAGGCCGGGCGTCTTGGCACCCTCCCGGATGATCTCGAGGTAGCCCTGCGGGTCGGCGCGCTCCACCTGCCGCACCCGCGCGGTCTCGTCACGCATGCGCAGGACCTGGGTGAGCAGGTCCTCCTTGGAGTCGAAGTAGTGCATCAGGCCGGGCAGGCTCAGACTGCACTTGGCCGCCACCTTCCGCAGCGAGGTACCCCGGTACCCCTCCGCGGCAAAGATCTCCAGTGCCGCGTGCAGGATTTCGCTGCGCTTGGCCTCGCCCTTCTCGTACGGGCCCCGTTTCGCCATGCCGGTCACCCTAACGCGAGGACGGCGCGTGCACCGAGCCGAGCGACGCCGCAGCCGGCAGTCGGCGGTCCCGGGAGAGGCCGCCCAGCCAGCGCGCCGACTCCTTGGGGGTGCGGGTGAAGGTGTGCCGGTCGACCGCGATCAGCCCGAAGGTCGGCCGGTAGCTGCCCCACTCGTAGTTGTCCAGGGCGCTCCAGTGCAGGTAGCCGCGTACGTCGATGCCCTCGTCCATCGCCTCGGCCAGGCTCGCGAGGGCGCGGGCGGTGTAGGCGATGCGGCGGCTGTCGTCGTCGGTGGCGATGCCGTTCTCGGTGACGAGGACGGGCACGTCCCGGCCGACCACCTTGGCCGTGTGCCGCACCGCGTCCCCGAGCGCCTCCGGGTAGAACTCCCAGCCGGTCAGGGTCAACTCGGCGCCGGCCGGCGGGGGGAGGGTGCCGTCGGGGCCGATGCGGTGTCGGGTGTAGGCCTGCACGCCGACCCAGTCGTCCTCGCGGGCGGCCTCCAGGAACACGTCCTCGCGCGGCCACGCGTAGGCGGTCGCTGCGGCCTCGGCGCCGGGTTCGGCCTGGTAGACCTGGTTGGCGACGGTCCAGCCCACCTGGAGGCCGGGGACGGTGTCCCTCAGCGCGGCACGGGCGGCCCGGTGGGCGCGGACCAGGGCCCGTATCACCTCGGGGTCCGGTTCGAACGAGGCCGGGTCGACGGCCGCCGCCCCCGCCTCGCGGGCGGCGTGCGCCCCCTGCGCGATGCTCTCCCAGCCGTGCTCGGCCGCGTGGCTCCGCAAGGCGTACATCAGGGCCATGATGTTCGGCTCGTTGATGGTGGCGACATAGCGGACGCCCTCGCGCAGGACGTCGCCGCACGTGCGGGCGTAGGCCGCGAACAGCTCGGCGGCCTCGGGAGCCGTCCAGCCGCCGAGGTCGCCGAACCACTGCGGCGAGGTGAAGTGGTGCAGGGTCACCACCGGTGTCAGTCCGCGCTCCAGCGCCCCGCGCACCATGGCCCGGTAGTGCGCGAGGGCCGCCCGCGAGATCCGGCCGCGCTGCGGTTCGATCCGGGCCCACTCGATGCTGAACCGGTAGGAGTCGAAGCCGAGTTCGCGCAACAGGTCCATGTCCTCGGGCCACCTGTGGAAGCTGTCGGCCGCGTCTCCGCTGGGTTCCTCGACGAAGCTGCGGGGATGGTTCTCCAGGGTCCACCAGTCGCTGGAGACGTTGTTGCCCTCGATCTGGTGGGCCGAAGTCGAAGCTCCCATCAGGAAGCCTTCCGGCAGGGCGAAACCGGGTCCGGCCTCGTTCACCATCGGGTTCTCCTTTCGCCCGGAGGCAGGCCGTGCGCCCACTCCGCAAAAAGCGTTCATTGATCGGTTTTCGTGTTAGCGTACAGGTGGCAGCGGTACGGGAGAAGAGGCGGCGGGTCCGAACTCGCCCCGGAGCCCGCGCCGAACGCCCGGGGAGCCGGACCGCCCGAACCTGACATCGCCGCTCCGGCTCCCCGGCCCTCGCGCCTCCGTCACCGCACAGGGAGAAGCCTCGTGAACGCCGTCATTCCGCACGCCGACCCCCGACCGGCCTCCCCCGCCGGCGCACTGCGCACGACCGGCCCCTGGCGGGTGCGGGCGGCCGACCCCGCGCTGGAGCAGGTCGCCGGGACGGTACGGGCCCTGCTCGCCCCGCACCTGTCCGGCGGCACGGACCAAGCGCCCCGCGAACTCCTCCTCGGCCTCGACGCCGAGCCGCCCACGACTCCCGCGACGCCCCTCGGCATCGCCCCGGACGGCGGCGAGCGTCCCGTGGACGAGGGCTACCGGCTGCGCGTGGACGCCGACGGCATCACCTGCCTCGCCCGCACCCCGCAAGGCGCCTTCCGGGGCGCGACGACGGCCCTCCAGCTCATCGCCACGAGCCGCGCGTCCGGCGAACTCCCCTTCCAGGAGCTGACGGACGCCCCGCGCTACGCCTGGCGCGGCCTCATGGTCGACCCGGCCCGCACCTTCCTCACCCCGGACGAGCTGCGCCGGATCATCGACCTCGCCGCGCTCTACAAGCTGAACGTGCTGCACCTGCACCTCACCGACAACGAGGGCTGGCGCATCGAACTGCCGGGCACCCCCCGGCTGACGGCGCCCGGTCCGGACGGCGCCGCGCGCGGCTTCTACACCGCGGCCGAGTTCCGCTCGCTCCAGGAGTACGCGGCCCGGCGGTTCGTCACCGTGGTCCCCGAGATCGACCTGCCCGGCCACTGCGCGACGCTCCGCGAGGCCGTCCCCGGACTCCCCCCGGCCCCCGCCCCGGCCGGGCTCGCCGACCGCTTCCCCTTCGTGCCGCCGCTGGACCTGACCGACGAGGCGACCCGCGCCGCCGTCACCCGGATACTCTCCGACATCTGCGCGCTGACGGCCGGCCCCTACGTCCACATCGGCGCCGACGAGGCGTTCGGCGCGACCCCGGAGAGCTTCGACGCCTCCGTACGCGAACTGCGCGCCGCCGTCCGCGCCCTGGGCAAGCGCCCGGTCGCCTGGCAGGAGTCCTCACGCGCCGGCATCGAGCCGGAGGACGTCGTCCAGTACTGGGTGGACGTGGCGATGATGGACCTCCCCGACACCGCCGACGAGCTGGCGGCCCGCCCCGAACTCGTGGCCGCCGGGCGGACCCCGGAGATCATCGGGGCGCTCAAGTCGTTCTTCGCCCCCACCGACGACGACCTGCGGCGAACCGTCGAAGGCGGCGGGCGGGTCCTGCTGTCGCCCCAGTCCCACCTGTATCTGGACAGGCCGTACGCGGCGGAGTTCGCACCGCCCGAGCAGGCCGCCGAGGCGGCCCGCCTCGGCTTCGACGGATACCGCCCGCTGGGCGTTCAGCACACGGCGTCGTGGGACCCGGGCGCGTACGCCATCCCCGACGCGTGCGTCGCGGGCGTGGAGGCCACGGTCTTCGCCGAACGGTTCGAGGGCTTCGACGACGTCGCGGTACTCCTGCTGCCCCGGCTGGCCTCGGTGGCGGAGGCCGCGTGGTGCGGGCGGGCACCCCAGTGGGCGGAGTACCGCGAGCGCCTGGCCCACCACGGACGCCTGTGGACGGAACGCGAACTGAAGTACTTCGCCTCCACCGAGGTCCCCTGGCACTGAGGACCGCCTCCCGCCGCCTCTCAGACCCGCACCCCCAGCAGCTCCCCGAACGCCTCGCTCCCCCGCGCCGTCACCTTCACCGCGCGCCCCGAGCCGACCCGGCGCACCCACCCCCGGTCCAGGGCCGTCGCGCACAGTGCCGCGCCGAGCGCGCCGGCCAGGTGGGGGCGGCGCTCCGTCCAGTCCAGGCAGGTGCGTACGAGGGGGCGGCGGGTGCCTGGGGGCTGCCGGTAGTCCAGGGCGTCGGTCAGCCAGGCACGGCCCGCCGGGGTCACGGCGACTCCGGAGTCCGTGTCGATGAGGCCGCGCGCGGTCATCGCGTCCGCCAGGGCCACGCCGAGGCGGCCCGCCAGGTGGTCGTAGCAGGTCCGCGCCCGGGCCTCGGCGTCCTGGCGCACGGAGGCGCGCAGGTTGCCCGGGCGGGGTGTGCCGGGGGCGTACGCGGCAAGGGCCTCGGTCAGGGCGGCGGCCTCCGGGCCGGCCAGCCGGACGTAGCGGTGCCGGCCCTGGCGCTCCTCGGCCAGCAGGCCGCCGGCGACGAGGCGGGAGAGCTGCTCGCTGGCCGTGGACGCGCTGACACCCGCGTGCCGGGCCAGCTCACCGGCCGTCCAGGCCCGTCCGTCGAGCAGCGCCTGGCAGAAGGCGGCCCGGGTGCGGTCGGCGAAGAGAGCGGCCGTCTCGGCGAGAGGGGACATACCTTCATGGTGCCGCGGGGACGGTTCGGCCGGCACCGAAGTGTTCCGGCCCTACCGTCGGAGCCATGAACCACTCGACGGCACATGAACCCCCGCCGACCCCGTTCGCACGGCTCCACCACCGGGGCGGCGCGCTGCTGCTGCCCAACGCCTGGGACCACGCCTCCGCCGCGGCCCTGGTGGCGGAGGGCTTCGAGGCGGTCGGCACCACGAGTCTCGGGGTGGCCGCGGGCCTCGGTCTGCCGGACGGGGCGGCGGCCACCGCGGAGGCGACCGTGGCCCTGGCCCGGCGGCTCGGGCGGGGTTCGTTCCTGTTCAGCGTCGACGCCGAGGGGGGCTTCAGCGAGGACCCGGCCGAGGTCGCCGCGCTGGCCCGCCGGCTGTACGCGGCGGGGGCGGCGGGGATCAATCTGGAGGACGGCCGGCCGGACGGCACCCTGGCACCCGTCGCCCTGCACGCCGCGAAGATCGCCGCCGCCAAGGAGGCCGCGCCCGCGCTGTTCGTCAACGCCCGCACGGACACGTACTGGCTCGGATGCGAACGGGAGCGGACCGGGGCGCGGCTGGCGGCCTACGAGCGGGCGGGCGCGGACGGGGTGTTCGTGCCGGGGCTCTCGGACCGGGCGGAGATCGCCGCCCTGGCCGCGCGTCTCACCGCCCCGCTGAACGTGCTGTTCGCGCCGGGCGGCCCGGGCCTCGCCGAGCTGACCGCCCTGGGCGTGCGCAGGGTCAGCCTGGGCTCGCTGCTCTACCGGGAAGCGCTCGCCGGGGCCGTGGCGAGTGCCGCCGCGATCCGCGACGGGCGTCCGGCGGATCGCGGGGCGCTGTCCTACGCCCAGGTGCAGGCGCTGGCGCCGGGCGCCGCGTCAGGGGGTCGCGGCGGAGACGACGTAGACGACGGGTGACATCGGGTCGGTCATGTCGACGGTGATGTCCTGGGTGGGGCGCGGGTCCTCGTTGGTGTGGGTGGTGCCCGCCCAGGAGACGCCGTCGCCGAAGTACCAGCCGGCGATCTTCGTGTCGCGTGCGCCGATGGTGACCTTCCCGGCCTCCAGGGCGGCGCGGCCGGTGCCCACGTCGGTCAGGAACCGGTCCAGGCCGGCCGACGTCGTACGGAACTGCGCGTACATCCGGCTGGCCTTCCAGTTGTTGGTCTCGTAGTACTGGACCTCCGTGGCGTACCCGGGGATCGGCACCTCGAAGATCCGGCGCAGCATCCGGGACGGCCAGCCCGCCCGGAGCCCCTGCGCGGCGGCCTCGGCGGCCTTGTCCTGGCCGGAGCGGCGGCTCTGGCCCGCCGAGATCAGCAGGTACCCGGCCGGGACGCCGATGAGCAGCACGATGATGGTCGCCGTGATCAGGCGCCGCCGGATCAGACGGCGGCGGGTCTCGGGCGGCCGCCCGTCACCCTCGCCGGGCGACGTGGGCTGGCGCGGCACGACGCGGTGCTCGGCTGCGGTCATGGGTTGGGCGTCCCTACGAAGTGCGGGTGTTGCGGGTGTTGCGGATGGTGCTCGCGGCCTGGTCGTAGATCTGGGCGTAGCGCTCGTACCGCTCGACGCGGCGGCGGTTGGTGCGGCGGAAGCGGCGGGCCACCAGCCGGGCGAGGTCGGCCGCGCCGACCATACCCGCCTCCGGGCCGAGCTGTGCCTTCGCGATGCGGGCCTCGGGACGGTAGCCACGGCCGGTGAGGTGGCGTTTGAAGGCGTCCCTGGCGGGTCCGATGAGCAGGTCGTCGGCGGCGCTGACACCGCCGCCGATGACGAAGCAGGAGGGGTCGAGCGCGGCGGCCAGGTTGGCGATGCCGACGCCGAGCCACTGGCCGATGTCCTGGAGGAGTTCGACGCACATCGCGTCGCCCTCGCGGGCCAGTTCGGTGATGAGCGGTCCGGTGATGTCGGGGATGTTGCCCTTGACCCGCTCGATGATGCCATGGGCCACCGGGGAGTCGGCGGCGGCCAGCTCCCGGGCCTCGCGGACGAGGGCGTTGCCGGAGCTGTACTGCTCCCAGCAGCCGCGGTTGCCGCAGGGGCAGCGGTGGCCGCCGGGCACGACCTGCATGTGGCCGAACTCACCGGCGACGCCGTACTTGCCGCGCTTGACCTGGCCGTCCTCCAGGATGGCGCCGCCGATGCCGGTGCCGAGCGTGATCATGACGAGGTGGTCCTCGCCGCGACCGGCCCCGAAGCGCCACTCGGCCCAGGCGGCGGTGTTGGCGTCGTTGTCCACCATGACCGGGACGACGAGCCGGGAGGCGAGGGCGTCGCGCAGGGGCTCGTCGCGCCAGGCCAGGTGCGGGGCGAACAGCACCTTGGAGCGGTCCGCGTCGACCCAGCCGGCCGCCCCGATGCCCACGGCGTGCACGTCGTGCCGGTCGGAGAGGTCCAGGACCAGCTCGACGATGGTGTCCTCGACGACCTTGGGGCTCTTGGACTTGTCCGGGGTCTCGGTGCGGACGGTCTCCAGGATCGTGCCGTCGGCGTCCACGACGCCGGCCATCACCTTGGTCCCCCCGATGTCGATGCCGACGGTGGGGACCCGCGGCGCCGTGAGGTGGGAGCGCCTTTCCCGGGTGCCCACCGTTCGCAGGACGGTCGCGCGGGCGGAGCCGCGGTGTGTGAAGTCGCGGTACGTGCTCATCGTCCCTGAGGGGTCTGGGGTGACCGGGTCAGGAGTGATCCCGGTGGCGGACGGCGCCCGTCTGCCCCGATTCTGCCACCCCCAAAGGGGCGGGGCTGTCGGGCGGGGCGGCGGGCCCCCCTGCTACAGGGTGCCGTCGGGGCCCGGGCCGGAGGTGCGTTCCAGCTCGTGGCTCAGCTCCTCCAGCTCGCTGCCGCCCGCCATCTGGCGGGTCAGTTCGTCCAGCGTGATGCTCTCCTTGGTGTGGCTGCCGGCCATGGCACCCCGCTTGAGCAGGACGAACCGGTCACCGACGAGGTACGCGTGGTGCGGGTTGTGCGTGATGAGAACCACGCCGAGGCCGGCGTCCCGGGCGGCCGCGATGTACTTGAGGACCACCCCGGACTGCTTGACGCCCAGCGCGGCGGTCGGCTCGTCCAGGACCAGCACCTTCGCGCCGAAGTGGACGGCCCGGGCGATGGCGACGCACTGGCGCTCGCCGCCGGACAGGGTGCCGATGGGCTGGTCCACGTCGCGCAGGTCGATGCCCATGCGCAGCAGCGCCGAGTGGGTCGTCTCGCGCATCAGCCGGACGTCGAGGCGTTTGAAGGGGCCCGCGCCGGTCGTCGGCTCCGAGCCCAGGAAGAAGTTCCGCCAGACCGGCATCAGGGGGACGACGGCGAGGTCCTGGTAGACGGTGGCGATGCCCCGGTTCAGGGCGTCGCGCGGGTTGGCGAGGGTGGTCTCCTCGCCGTCCACCAGGAAGGTCCCGGCGTCGTGCCGGTGCAGCCCGGCGATGATCTTGATGAGGGTGGACTTGCCGGCGCCGTTGTCGCCGAGCACGCAGGAGATCTCGCCCGCGTGCACCTCCAGGGACACCCCTTCGAGGGCCTTGATGTTGCCGTAGTACTTGGCTACGTGGTCGAGCTCGACCAGCGCCCTGCGGCCGGTGTCCTGCGGCCCGTTCGGTGCCTTGGGGGCCGTCATTTCGTCGCCTCCGCGCGCTTGCGTACCCATGCGTTGAGCAGGGTGGCCAGGAGCAGCATCGCTCCGAGGAAGAACTTGAACCAGTCGGGGTTCCACTCCGCGTACACGATGCCCTTGCTGGTCATGCCGAAGATGAAGGCACCGACCGCCGAGCCGATCGCGGAGCCGTAGCCGCCGGTGATCAGGCAGCCGCCGATGACGGCCGCGATGATGTAGATCAGCTCGTTGCCGACGCCCTCGCCGGACTGCACGACGTCGTAGCTGAACAGCAGGTGCTGGCCGGAGACCCAGGCGGCGAAGGCGACGCCGAGGTAGAGACCGATCTTCGTCCGGATCACCGGGACGCCGACCGCGCGGGCCGCGTCGGCGCCGCCGCCGACCGCGAAGATCCAGTTGCCGAAGCGGGTACGGAGCAGAATCCAGGTGGCGACGGCGACGAGGCCGGCCCACCACAGGAGGGTCACCTTGAGTTCGACGCCGCCGACCGTCCAGTACGAGGCGAAGAGCTTGCGGGCGGAGGGGAAGCCCTCCATGTTGCCGATGGTCTTGGTCGAGACGCTTTTGCTGATCAGCTTGGTGAAGCCGAGGTTGAGCCCGGTCAGCATCAGGAACGTGCCGAGCGTGATGATGAAGCTCGGCAGTTTGGTGCGGGTCAGCATGAAGCCGTTGAACGCGCCGATCGCGAGCGTGACCAGCAGGGACACGAGGACGCCGACCCAGACGTTGGCGGTCATCTGGTAGCTGAACATCGAGGAGACCAGCGCGGAGCTGGTGACCATCACACCGGCGGAGAGGTCGAACTCGCCGCCGATCATCAGCAGCGCGACCGGCGCCGCCATGATCCCGATGGTGGAGGCCGCGTACATCACCGTGCCGAAGCTGGTGGCGCGCAGGAAGCTGTCGGCGACGATCGCGAAGAAGAGGAAGACGGCGAGCGCGCCGACGACCGAGCCCAGCTCCGGGCGGCCGAGCAGTTTGCGCAGCGGTGAGGTGCGCAGCAGCCGCTCGTCGGTCCCGGCGGGGGACGACGAGCCGGTCGCGGCGGTCATCGGGTTCCCCGGTCGGCGTACTCGGCGAGCTGGGCGGCGTCGTCGGAGGTGACGATCTGCGGGCCGGTCAGGACCGGGCGGCCGCCGCCGAGGACGTTGCGGTTGTAGCGGTAGAGCCAGAGCAGGTCGACGGCCTCGTACCCCTGGAGGTAGGGCTGCTGGTCGACGGCGAAGCCGAGGGCCTTGGCCTGGAGCGAGGCCGCGACCTTGGGGTTCAGGTCGAAGGTGTCGATCTCGGCCTTGCTGCCGGCGGTCTGCTTCGCCTTGACGGCGGCGTCCGCGAACGGCGCGCCGAGGGTGACGACCGCGTCGATGTCCTTGTCGGCCTGGAGCTTCGCCTCGATGGACGCCTGGACGTCGGGCATGTTGGTGCCCTCGACGTACAGGTTCTGCATCCGGCCGTCGAAGGTCTTCTTCGCCCCGGCGCAGCGCTGCTCGTGGCCGACGTTGCCCTGCTCGTGCAGGATGCACAGGGCCTTCTTGCGGCCGCGCGCGTTCAGCTCCTCGCCCACGGCCTCGCCGGCGATCGACTCGTCCTGGCCGATGTGGGTGAGCGCGCCGTACTTCTTGGACTCGGCGGAGCCCGAGTTCACGGTGATGACGGGGATGCCGGCCCGGGTGGCCTTGGCCACGACGTCCTTCATGGCGTCGGGCTTGGCGAGCGTGACGATCAGCCCGTCGACCTTCTTGTCGATGGCGGCCTGCACGAGCTGGGCCTGCTGCTGGCCCTCGTCGTCGTGCGAGTACAGGAAGTTGATGTTGTCCTTCTGGGCCGCCATCTTGGCGCCCTTCTGGACGATGTCCCAGAAGGTGTCGCCGTCGCCCGAGTGGGTGACCATGGCGAAGGTCCAGCGGGGTGTGTTCACCGCGGACCGGCCCTCGGCCGCGGCCTTGGCCGCACGCTCCTCCGCCCGCTTGCCGCCGGTGCTGCTGCATCCCATGAGGGACACCCCCAGCACCGCCGCAAGCACGGCGCCCATCGCACGTACCCCTGTCCGAACCCTTGCCACGACGCCGTGCCCTTCTTGTGCTGCTCACTGTGCTGCTGGTGGAGCCGGGGGCCCTGTGGTCCCGGCCCGGCTGGGCAAGTATCCCCGAGCCGGCGCCGCCGCCGCCCGGAGGGGCGGGGAGCGTGTGTCGGAGCGGGGCGCGTACGGTGCCGGGCTGCCGTGGCCGCCGTCGTCACCGTACGCCGGGCCTCTGTCACCGTACGAGAGCCGGGCACCCATGTCACCGCCCCGACGGACGCGGCCGGTGGCGGGCGGTGCCTCGCCTACCAGCGCACGGGGAGCCGGCGCACCCCGCGTATCAGCGTCCCGGGCAGCCAGTCGAAGGGGGCGGCGTCGGGGTCGGCTTCGAGACCGGGGCAGCGCTCCAGCAGCGTACGGATGGCGATGCGGCCCTCCATCCGGGCCAGCGGTGCGCCTATGCAGAAGTGGATGCCGTGTCCGAAGGCCAGGTGGCCCTGGGTGTCGCGGCGGATGTCGAAGCGGTCGGGCTCGGGGTAGCGGCCGGGGTCGCGGTCCGAGCCGGCGAGCGAGACGAGGACCGCCTCGCCCGCCTCGATGACCCGGGAGCCGATCTCGACCCGTTCCCGGGCGTAGCGGAAGGTGGCCGTCTCCACCGGGCCGTCGTAGCGCAGCATCTCCTCCACCGCTCCGTCGAGCAGCCCGAAGTCGGCGCGCAGCGCGGCCAGCTGGTCCGGGTGGGCGAGCAGGGCGCGGACCCCGTTGGAGATCAGGTTGACCGTCGTCTCGTGACCGGCGACGAGCAGCAGGAAGGCCATGCCCACGAGTTCGTCGGGCGAGAGGGTGTCATCGTCGTCGTGGCCGACGGCGATCAGCGCGCTCATCAGGTCGTCGCCGGGTGAGCGGCGCTTGTCCTCGATCAGCTCGCCGAGGTAGGCGCCCATGGCGCGGACCGCCTCGCCCTCCTCCTGCGCGCTGCCGGGCGCCACCACACCGTTGGACATCTTGCGGAAGGCCGCCCGGTCCAGGTCGGGCACGCCGATCAGCTCGCATATGACGGTCATCGGCAGCGGGAAGGCGAGCGCGTCCACGAGATCCGCCCGCCCGGCGGGCTCCATCACGTCGAGCAGCCCGTCCGTGATCTCCCGCACGCGGGGGCGCAGCGCCTCGATCCGGCGCGAGGTGAACTCGCGGGCGACCAGCTTGCGCAGCCGGGTGTGGTCCGGGGGGTCCATCCCCAACATGTTGGCGTTGATCGGGTCGCCGCCCCCCTCGCCGGGCAGCGACCGCCAGTCCTTGCCGAAGCGCTGGTCGGCCAGGACGGCTCGGCCCTCCTCGTAGCCGACGACGAGCCAGGCGCGATCGAACTCGTCGGTGCGGATGGCGTGCACGGGCCCGGCCGCCCGCATCTCCTCGTAGCAGGGATACGGATTCGCGGTGAAATCAGCCAACTCACGCAGGTCTACGTCGACTTCGGACATGGGACCGCCCCTCCCGGTCGGATCGTCCCGGTCACCGGGACCGGCTCGTTCAGCGTAAGCCGCGGGGCCGGCGCGGACGAATGGCTCAGACCCGTCTCGGTCCGCTCCCGTCGTCGAGGAGACCGGCGTCGTGGACCAGCAGGGCGATCTGGACGCGGTTGTTGAAGCCGAACTTGGCGAGGATGCGGGAGACCTGGGTCTTCACCGTGGCGACGCTGAGGTAGAGCGTGGCGGCGATCTCGGCGTTGGAGCGGCCCTGTCCGACGGCGACGGCCACCTCGCGCTCCCGGTCCGCGAGCGACGCGATCCGCTCGCGCGCCCGCTCGCCGCGGTCGGCCCGCTCGTCCGGGCCGGAGCCCGCCGCGCGGGCCATCAACTGCCGGGTGACCGCGGGCGACAGGACCGGGTCGCCGGCGGCCACCCGGCGCACCGATTCGACGATCTGCGCGGGCGGGGTGTCCTTGAGGACGAATCCGGCGGCGCCGGCGCGGATGGCGCGCAGCACCTGTTCGTCGGCGTGGAAGGTGGTCAGGACGACGATCTCGGGGGCGTCCGGGCGGCCGCGCAGCACCTCGGTGGCGGTCAGCCCGTCCATGACCGGCATCCGGATGTCCATCAGGACCACGTCCGGCCGCAGCCGGTCGACCAGTGCGGCGGCCTCGCTGCCGTCGGCTCCCTCGCCCACGATGTCGATGTCGTCGGCGCCGCCCAGCATCAGGGTGAGCCCGGCCCGTACGAGCGGGTCGTCGTCGACGATGAGCAGGCGGACGGGCGGGGCCGGGGCGGGGGCCGGTGTGGTCATGACGCCCACGGTAGCCAGGCCCGCACCGCGAACCCGCCGTCGGGTGCGGGCCCGTGGTCGAGGCGGCCCCCGGCGAGGGTGGCCCGCTCGGTCAGCCCGATGAGCCCCTGCCCGGAGCCCGGCACCCGGGCGAAGGGCTCGGCCGGGGCCGGGTTGCGCACCTCGACGGTCACGCCCTGCCCGGGCCCGCCCGTGACGCCCACGGTGACCTCGGCGCCGGGCGCGTGTTTGCGGGCGTTGGTCAGCGCCTCCTGGGCGATGCGGTAGACCGTGCGTCCGGTGGCGGCGGGGACGGCGGCCGGGTCGGCGATGCGGTTGTCGAGGGCGACCTCCATGCCGGCGAGCCGGGATTCGGCGATCAGCGCGTCCAGCGTGGCGAGGGTGGGCTGCGGCCGGTCGCCGTCGGTGTCCCCGTCGCGGGGGCTGCGCAGGACCCCGATGATCTCGCGCAGGTCCTCAAGCGCCTCGTGCGCGCTGTCGCGGATGACGCCGGCGGCCCGGGCGACTTCGGGCGGGGGTGCGTCGGGGCGGAATTCGAGGGCCCCTGCGTGCACGCTGAGCAGGGTCAGCCGGTGGGCGAGCACGTCGTGCATCTCGCGGGCGATGTCCTCCCGGGCGAGCCGCTGCGCCTGCTCGGCCCTGAGGGCGGCCTCGGTCTCGGCGCGCCGGGCGCGCTCGCGCAGGGAGACGACGAGCTGGCGCCGGGAGCGGACGACCATGCCCCAGCTGAGGACCAGCAGCGTCAGCAGCAGCCCGATGACGGTGGACGCGAGGAACGACGAGTTCGGGTCGGGGCGCAGGTACGGCTGTACGGGGGCGACGGCCAGGACCCCGGCGCCGACGAGGGCGACCGGGCGGAACGGCCGGTGGACGGCCACGCTGAACAGCGCCACCAGCAGGGCCCCGTCCGCGACCGGTTCCACGGTGGACAGCAGGGTCAGGGCGACGGCGAGCCCGACCGGCCAGCGCCGCCGGAACCACAGGGAGCAGCAGGCGGCGGCGCCGACGAGCGAGTCGACCAGTACGAAGACGTCGGGGGTGGTGCGGTCGGCGTCGATCGTGGCGAGGGTCGCCATGCCGATGGCTGCCGCGCAGAGGAAGGCCGTGAGGTCGACGGCCCAGTCCCGCACGGTGCGGCGGGAGCGGCCGCGGTCGCCCGGCAGCTCGGGATCGGCCATCGCCGAGGGCAGCAGCCAGGGGTACTCCGTACGCGTCATGTCGACAAAGCTACGCACGCGGGGGGCGGCTTCGGGGCGTTCGGGGCGCCGGGGCGACCAAAGTCGAGGAGGCGGAGACTTTCGGACCCCGGGACGCAGCCCACCGGCCGACGCGGCGGCGGGGCCCCGGCCGCCAGGCTCGCTGTCATGAAAAAACTCTGCGAGACGGTCGGCTTCCTGGTCTTCGTCCAGGGGGTCACCGGACTGCTCCACGAATGGCTCGACTGGTTCCGCTTCTTCGACCTGGTGCAGCGGCTGCCGTTCGTCGCCGAGTACCCGCTGTTCGCGAGCATCGTGCTGCTGGTGACCGGGGCGGGCGTCATGGTCGCCTCGGACGCGATCAAGGAGCGACCCGGTCAGGGAGAGGGGTGACCCGGCCGGGGAGGGGAGTGACCCTGTCGAAGAGAGTGCCCCGGTGCAAGGAGTGATCCCCGGTCAGGGCGCGGCCGGGGCCGCGCTGCGGCGCCCCCAGGCCGTGCCCGCCAGCACCAGCGCGGCGCCGGCGACCCCGGGCAGGCCGAGGCGTTCGCCGCCGATCGCGATGCCGACGGCGGCGGCCCACAGCGGTTCCGTACCGAGCAGCAGACTGACCCGGGACGGTGAGGTGCGGCGTACGGACCACATCTGCACGAAGAACGCGAACAGCGTGCAGAACACCGACAGGAACAGCAGCCCGCCCCACTCCCGCACCCCGAACCCGGCGGCGACGGTCCACGGCGCCCGGCCCGTCCCCGGCGCGGCGGCCAGCAGGGCGAAGACGGCGACGGCGCTGCCGAGCTGGACGGTCGTCAGCGACAGCGAGTCCGCCGCCCTGACGGACCTGATGCGGGCCATCAGCAGGACGTGCAGGGTCCGGGCGAAGGCGGCGGCCAGCATGAGCAGGTCACCGGCCGAGGGGCTGGTGAACCCGCCGCCCTGGGTCAGGAGCACCACACCGGCGACGGAGAGCCCGGCAGCCGCGAGGAAGGCCCCGGTCGGCCTGGTCCGGGTCACGGCGGCCTCGGCGAGCGGGGTGAGGATCATGGTGAGGCTGATGATGAGCCCGGCGTTGGTGGCCGAGGTGTGCACGATGCCGTACGTCTCCAGCAGGAAGATCCCGCTGAGCACGAGGCCGAGCAGCCCGGCGCCGCGCCACTGGGCTGCGCTCAACGCCCGCAGCCGGCGCCGGCCCGCGACCACCAGCACGGGCAGCACGACGGCGAACCGCAGCACGAGGACGGCGAGGACGGTCTGCGGTGTGGTGATGCCCTTGGCGGCCAGGTAGCTGGAGCCCCAGACCACCGCCACCAGCAGCACGGGCAGATCGGTGAGCCAGGCCCGGCGCGGCGGGGCGAGAGCGGGTATGGGGACGGCTGCGGACGACACCTGGTTCTCCTGTTTCTCCACAGGGATGACGGGGAGACGACACCGGCTCGCACCTGGGGACGATCACGCTACCGGGCGCACTCCTACAATGACGAGCCCCGGGGGCGGGCCCGAAGGCAGCCGCCCGCACCTCACGGAGCACGGAGGCACCGGATGGCCGGAACACGTCAGGACGGAAGGGTCGAGCGGGGCAATCGCACCCGGCAGCTGGTCCTCGCCCGGGCGGCGGCGGTCGCCTCGGTGGAGGGACTCGAAGGGCTGTCCCTCGGCCGGCTGGCCACGGACCTGCGGCTGAGCAAGAGCGGAGTGTTCGCGCTCTTCGGTTCCAAGGAGGAGCTCCAGCTGGCGACCGTGCGGGCGGCCGTCGCGATCTACGACGAGCATGTCGTGCGCCCGACGCGCGGCACACCTGCCGGCCTGGGCCGCGTCCGGCAGCTGTGCGCCTCCTGGATCGCCTACTCGCAGGACCGGGTCTTCCCCGGCGGCTGCTTCTTCTACGCCGCGCTCGCCGAGTTCGACGCCCGCGAGGGCGCGGTGCACGACGCGCTCGCGGCGGCCCAGGCCGGCTGGTTCTCCTTCGTGGAACGGCGGATCGAGGAGGCGCGGACACTGGGCGAGATCCGCGACGACTGCGACGCCGCCCAGCTCGCCTTCGAGATCATCGCGTTCCTGGAACTGGCGAACGGCGATTCGGTGCTCCGTGGCAGCTCCGAGAGCTACACGAGGGCGTGGCGCGCGATCCTGGGGCGGCTCCGGGCGGTGGCGGTGGACCCGTCGTCGCTTACCGCCGACGCGTAGGACCGACGCTCAAGGCGCTTGCTCCCGCAAAACTAATAGCACGACCGTTCGTCCAGTTGTAGTGTTCCGGGTGTCCGCCGCGGAGACCCGCGGCGGACGACCGAACCGCGCCAGGAGGAGACCCATGCCGCACGTTCTCTGGAGCACACAGTGGCGGCCGGGCGCCGCCGCCGGGGCCGTGGGGCCCGGGTCGGAGGTGCTCGTCGGGGTCACCGAATTCGTCACGCACCGCTCCTGGAGCACGTTCTCCGTGGGCGCCGAGGGCATACGGCTGCGCCGCACCTGGCCCCGGACACCCGGCGCGGTCGGCATGTGGCTGTGGGCAGACCTGAGCCCACGGATGAACCGTTCCGGTTCGATCACCGTCTGGACCGCCCACGAACACCTGCTGGGCTTCGTCGCCCGCCCCGACCACCGGCGGATCGTCCGCGCCCACCGGGACCGCGGCACCCTGCGCTCGGCGACCTGGACGGCCCCGTTCACCAGCCGCTCCGCCGTGTACGACTCCGCGTGGCGGCTGGTGTCCGGGGCGGCTCCGTGGCCCGTCGCCGCGCCCTGACCCCACCGCCCCCGCACCCCGACGAAGGGACACCCCGACCATGGACATCATCCGGCTCGACCGGATCGCGGTGCTGGAATCCGTACGCGTCGTCGACCGCGCCGGCCCCGGCGACTGGGACCGCCCCACCCCCTGCGACCGCTGGACGCTGCGCCTGCTGGTGGAGCACATGGGCACCCAGCACCTCGGGTTCGCCGCCGCCGCGCGGGGCGAGGGAGCCGATGGAGCCGCCTGGGCGCCCCGGCCGGCCGGGGACGATCCGGCCGCCTGGTATCGCGGGACGGCCCGGACCGTACTCGACGCGTTCGCCCGGCCGGAGGCGTCGGCCCGGCGGTTCGCGCTGCCGGAGGTCAGCACGGGGGCGACGTTCTCCGCGACCACCGCGATGGGGTTCCACTTCATCGACTACGTCGTGCACTCCTGGGACGTGGCCGCGGCGCTCGGCCTCCCCACCGCCCTGCCGGAAGCCGTGACGGAGGCCGCCCTGCCCCTCGCCCTGCGGGTACCGGACGGGCCGGCGCGCGAACGGCCGGACGCCGCCTTCCGGCCCGCTCTGGCCGCCGGCCCGCGGACGGGCCGCGCCGACCCGCTCGCCCTCACCCTGGCGGCACTCGGCCGCTCGCCGGACTGGCGCCCGCCGCAAGGGGGTTGACCGTACCGGAGTTGGCGTCCGTTTCCCGCCGGTTTCCGGCCCGCCGAAGGACTTTCCTGGTTCCTGCCAGCACGACCGGCAACGAACAGGAACCCCGATGAACAGCACCGTCAGCACCGGCCGCACCGCGCTCGTCACCGGCGGCAGCCGCGGTATCGGCGCCGCGACCGCCCTGCGGCTCGCCCGGGACGGCGCCGATGTGGCGCTGACCTACGTACAGGACGAGCAGGGCGCCCGGGAGGTCGTCCGCGCGATCGAGGAGACCGGCCGCCGCGCGGTCGCCCTGCGCGCCGACGCGGCCGGCCCGGAGGCCGCCGCCTCGGTGGTGCACCGGGCGGCCAAGACCTTCGGCCGGCTCGACGTCCTGGTGAACAACGCGGGGATCGGCGTCCTCGGCCCCATCAGCAGCCTCACGCCCGCCGACGTCGACCGGGTCCTCGCCGTGAACGCGCGGGCGGTGTTCCTCGCCTGCCGGGCCGCGGCCGAGGTGATGGAGCGCGGGGGCCGCATCATCTCCCTCGGTACGGCCCTGAGCCGGCACGCGGGCGGCCCCGGCGCCACCCTCTACGCGATGAGCAGGTCCGCGCTCTGCGGGCTGACCAAGCCGCTGGCCCGTGAGCTCGGCCCGCGCGGCATCACCGTCAACCTGGTCCAGCCCGGCGCGGTGGACACCGACCTCAACCCCGCCGACGGCCCGTTCGCGGACGGGCAGCGGGCGGCGAACGCGCTGGACCGGTTCGGCACCACGGCCGAGGTGGCCGCGCTGATCGCGTACCTGGCCGGCGAGGAGGCCGCCTTCGTCACCGGCGCCGAACTGGCCGTCGACGGCGGCCACGCGGCCTGACCATGACAGGGTGGGGCACCGATGACGCCCGAAGGAGGCACTGATGTCCACGCCGCACGAGCAGGACGACCGCCCGCCGCACGAGGAGTTCGCCTTCCGCATCGTCCGGCGCGGATACGACCGCGACCAGGTGGCCGCCTACATCGTCCTGCTCCGCACCGGCGCCCCGTCGGCCGCCGCCCCGGCCTTCGAACTGGTGCGCCGCGGCTTCGACCAGGCCCAGGTGGACGAGGTCATCGCCCGGTTGCACCGCGAGGCGGCGCGGGGGCGGTGACAGGACGCCGGGCCGCCGCCCTCCCGCACTGCCGCTCCTCCCCGCCCCGCCTACGCTGGGCGGGGAGGGCGTTCCGCGAGACGGTGAACAGGCGAGAAGGGAAGATCATGTCCGGTATCCCGGCGCACACCCTGAACGACGGCCGTACGATCCCGGCGGTCGGGCTCGGCACCTACCCGCTGGACGACGACGCGGCGGAGAAGGCCGTTTCCGGCGCCCTGGGCCTCGGCTACCGGCTCGTGGACACCGCGCTGAACTACGGCAACGAGACCGGTACGGGACGCGGCATCGCCCGCAGCGGGGTGCCGCGCGAGGAGGTCTTCGTCACGACCAAGGTGCCCGGCCGGCACCACGGCTACGAGAAGACGCTGGCCTCGTTCGAGGAGTCCCGGCGCAGTCTCGGCCTGGACTACGTGGACCTCTACCTCATCCACTGGCCGCTGCCCCGGGTCGGTCTGTACGTGGACACCTGGCGGGCGCTGATCAAGCTCCGCGAGGACGGTCTCGTGCGGTCGATCGGGGTCTCCAACTTCACCGCGGAGCACCTGGAGCGGCTGGAGGGCGAGACGGGGGAGCTGCCCGCCGTGAACCAGATCGAGCTGCACCCCCGGCTGCCGCAGGAGGAGCTGCGGGCCGTCCACGAGGCCAAGGGCATCGTCACGGAGAGCTGGAGCCCGCTGGGGCGCGGCCGCGACCTGCTGGCCGACCCGGACGTGGTGGCCGTCGCCGAGGCGCACGGCGTCACCCCGGGTCAGGCCGTGCTGCGCTGGCACACCCAGCTCGGGGCCGTGCCGATCCCGAAGTCGGCCGATCCGGGGCGTCAGCGCGAGAACCTGGACCTGTTCGGCTTCGAGCTGACGGCCGAGGAGCTGGCCCGGATCTCGGGCGGCCGGCCGCAGCGGTTCGGCGGGGACCCCGAGGTGCACGAGGAGTTCTGAGCCGGACCGCCCCCGCGGTCGGCCCGGTCAGCCGCCGAGTCCGGCGTGGCGGGCGGCCAGCCGGGCGGCGCCGCGTTCGGTCAGCGCGCCGAAGAGGCGCAGCCGCGAGATCCCGCCGTCCGGGAAGATGTCGATCCGGACCTGGTCGGCGCGGACGGCCTCGGGCAGGACGAAGCGGTGGTTGGTGTCGGGCTGCAGCCGGGTGCGTGGCAGCAGCTCGGTCCACGCGCCGCTCTCCGCGTCGCGGGCGGTGAGCCCGGCCCAGCCGGCCGCGTTGCCCTTCAGGTACGCGGTGTCGATCTCGACGGCACGGATCTCCGCCTCTTCGGCCAGGTGGTAGTGGATCCAGTCGTTGCCCCGGTCGCGCCGGCGGCGGGTCTCCCAGCCGTCGTCCATCTTGTGGGACCTGCCGGGCTGGATGGTGTGGGTCGCCGGTGAGTAGAAGCGGTCGGAGGCGTCCTCGACCCGGCCGCCGTTCTCCAGGGCGACCACGTCGAAGGTGGAGAGCGCGGCAAGCCAGGCGGGGTCGGGGGCCACCTCGCCGTACACCCGGAGCCGGGCTATGCCGCCGTCCGGGTGCTGGCACAGCCGCAGGTGGGTGAAGCGCCGCTCCACGTCGACGGCGAACCCGTTGGCCGCGTGGCCGCCGACGGCCGTACGGGGGACGAGCGTCGTCCACTTCACGTCGGGGGCGAGCAGTTCCTCCGGGGACGGCGAGCCCGGCAGGGAGACGGCCTCGACGGAGACGGCCTGCGGGTGGTTGCCGCGGAAGTGGGCGGTGTCCACGATCAGGCCGCGCACGATGCCGGGGGCGCCGAGGCGGATCAGCGCCCAGTCGTGGTCCCCGTCCGCCGGGTGGGGCCGGCCAGCGCTCACGCCGCGCCGGCGGCGGGTCTCCCAGCCGTCCATGATCTTGCCCTTGTGCCCGAGGCGCTCCGGGTCGAAGTGGGCGGGCTCCGGCTTCAGCAGGTTCTCGCGCTCCGCGAAGAACTCGTCGTTGGCGGCGATCACGCCCGCGCCGAGCCGCCGGTCGGCCAGGTCGACCAGGTCGGTGAAGGGGTGGTCGGCGGTGCGGTAGTCGGCGTACGGGTCGCCGCCGCCGTACGGGTTCGCGTCGCCGGTGAAGTGTGCTGTCGCAGTCATGCTCGGTTGTCCCTTGTCCGGAGGCGGCCGGTGGGTCCGGCGAGGACGCCGTCGGCGGCGATGCGCACGCCGCGCAGCCAGGTGGACCGGACCACGCCGTGCAGGGTACGGCCGGCGTAGGCGGTGACCTGGTTGCGGTGGAAGAGCTCGGCCGGGTCGACGGTGAAGGTGGCGTCGGGGGCGAGGACGGCGAAGTCGGCGTCGCGGCCGGCCTCGATCGCGCCCTTGTGGTGCAGTCCGGCCAGGGCGGCGGGGGCGGCCGACATCCAGCGGGCGACGTCGTCCAGGGTGTGGCCGCGCCTGCGGGCCTCGGTCCAGATGGCGGGCAGGCCGAGCTGGAGGGAGGAGATGCCGCCCCAGGCGGAGGCGAAGTCCGGCGTCTTGAGGTCGGTGGTGCAGGGCGAGTGGTCGGAGACTATGCAGTCGATGGTGCCGTCGGCGAGCCCCTGCCACAGCGCGTCCTGGTTGGCGGCCTCCCGGATCGGCGGGCAGCACTTGAACTCGGTCGCCCCGTCGGGGACTTCCTCGGCGGTGAGGGTGAGGAAGTGCGGGCAGGTCTCGACGGTGAGGCGGACGCCCCTGCGCCGGGCGGCGGCGATCAGCGGCAGGGCGTCGCTGGAGGACAGGTGCAGGACGTGGACGCGGGCGTTCAGCCGCTCGGCGTGGGCTATGAGCCCCTCGATCGCGGTGTTCTCGGCGTCGCGCGGCCGGGACGCGAGGAAGTCGGCGTAGGCGGGGCCGCCGTGCTGCGGCGCGGACGCCAGGTGGTGGGGGTCCTCCGCGTGCACGATGAGCAGCCCGCCGAAGCCCGCGATCTCGGCCATCGACCGGGCCAGCTGCTCCTGGTCCAGCTCGGGGAACTCCTCGACGCCGGAGGGCGAGAGGAAGCACTTGAAGCCGAACACCCCCGCCTCGTACAGGGGGCGCAGGTCCTTGACGTTCGTGGGGATCGCGCCGCCCCAGAAGCCGGTGTCGACGTGCACCTTGGGCTCGGCGACCCGCTGCTTGACGCGCAGGTGCTCGACGGTGGTGGTGGGCGGGAGCGAGTTGAGGGGCATGTCGAGCAGGGTGGTGATGCCGCCGGCCGCGGCGGCGCGGGTGGCGGTGTGGAAGCCCTCCCACTCGGTGCGGCCGGGGTCGTTCACGTGGACGTGGGTGTCGACGAGGCCGGGCAGCAGGACGTCGTCGCCGAAGTCCTCGACGCGGGCGCCCGGGGGCGTCCCGGTGTCGTGGGGCAGGACGGCGTCGATGGTCCCGCCGGTGACGGCGACCGCGGCGGGCCGGGTTCCCCCGGGGGTGACGACGCGCGTCGAGCGCAGTAGCAGCTTCACGTCCGTACCGGACACCCGTGCTCCTCACTTCGCGAATTCAACGAACTGTTGAAGGAGTCTTCACTCGGGAACCCGGCCCGTCAAGACCCTGCCCCCGCGCCTCCGGCACCGCACCACCCCCTCTGGGGGTTTCCACAAAGTAGAAGGTTCATTTCGGAGTACGGAACGTAGAATGAGCCAGGGACGGCGTCGCCGGACCGCCGCACGGCGTGCGGACACCCGGACAAACGGGCGCTGACCGGCCATGACGGCCCCCTGTCGGCAGTGGGCCGATCGGGAAGGGCCCGGTAGGCTGCTGCCTTGCTCCTCCGCTTCGAAAGGACCGTTGACGTGCCGCCGTCCCACGCCAGCACTTCCGACTCCAAGCCCGCCGGTTCCAGCGGCGGTGTGCAGTCCCTTGAGCGCGCCTTCGATCTGCTGGAGCGGATGGCCGACGCGGGGGGCGAGGTCGGCCTGAGCGAGCTCTCCGCGAGCAGCGGGCTCCCGCTGCCCACGATCCACCGGCTGATGCGCACGCTGGTCGTCTGCGGTTACGTACGCCAGCAGCCCAACCGGCGTTACGCGCTCGGCCCCCGCCTGATCCGGCTCGGCGAGTCCGCCGCCCGGCTGCTCGGCACCTGGGCCCGCCCGTATCTGGCCCGGCTGGTCGAGGAGACCGGCGAGACGGCCAACATGGCGCTGCTCGACGGCGACGAGATCGTTTACGTGGCGCAGGTGCCGTCCAAGCACTCGATGCGCATGTTCACCGAGGTCGGCCGCCGGGTCCTGCCGCACTCCACCGGGGTCGGCAAGGCGCTGCTGGCGCACACCCCGCCGGACGAGGTGCGCGCGCTGCTCGCCCGGACCGGGATGCCCGCCGCAACCGAGAAGACGATCACCACGCCGGACGGCTTCCTGGACGCGCTGGACCAGGTCCGCCGGGTGGGGTACGCGGTGGACGACAACGAGCAGGAGATAGGGGTCCGCTGCCTGGCGGTCCCGGTGCCCGACTCCCCCACCTCGGCGGCGATCTCGATCTCCGGTCCGGCGGGCCGGGTCACCGAGGCGGCCACCGAGCGGATCGTGCCGATCCTCCAGCAGGCCGCCAAGGAGCTGTCCGACGCGCTGGCCGGCAGCGGACCGGCCGGCTGAGGCACGGGCGTACGAGAAGGGGCCCGGAGCTCGCACGTCGCACGCTCGGGGCCCCTTCTCGTACCCACGCGTCAGGCCGGGACCGCCGCCGTCAGCCGGCCGTCGAGCATGGTGACCGTCTGGTCCATCCGGTCCAGGTGGGTGCGGTCGTGGGTGACCAGGACGGTCGCCGTGGACCGCTGCCGGGTCAGCGAGACGAGCAGGTCGAGGACGGCGGCGCCGCGTTCGTGGTCGAGGGCACTGGTCGGCTCGTCCACGAGCAGGAGCGCCGGGTCGTTCATCAGGGCCCGGGCGATGTTGATCCGCTGGCGCTGCCCGCCGGAGAGCTGGTGGGGCCTGCGGCCCGCCTGACCGGCCAGACCGACCGCGTCGAGCAGTTCGAGCGCCCGGGAGCGGGCGGCCTTGGCCGGGCCGCCGGACAGGTGCGCCATGACCTGGAGCTGTTCGGCGGCGGTCAGCGAGGGCAGCAGGTTCGGCTGCTGGAAGACGATGCCGATCCGCTCGCGGCGCAGCGCCGCCTTGTCCGCGCGGCCGAGTCCCGTGGTGTCCGTACCCGCCACGAGGACCGCGCCCTCGTCGGGGGCGACCAGCGTGGCGGCCACGGCGAGGAGGCTCGACTTGCCGGAGCCGGACGGGCCGACGACGGCGGTGAGGGTGCCGGCGGGCACGTCGAGCGCGACGCGGTCCAGGGCGGTCAGGCGGCCGTCGCCGTCCGGGTAGGTGAGGGTGACATCGGTGAGCGTGAGGGTCATCGGGCACTCCCGAGCGCGGTGAGCGGGTCGACGGAGGTGATCCGCCGGATGGACAGGGCGGCCCCGGCGGCGCCGAGGGCGATGAGTACGGCGGCCGGGACGAGGACGGTCGCCGCGTCCAGGACGAAGGGCACGGCCCCGCCGGAGACCAGGGCGCCGATGCCGGAGGCGAGGGCGGTGCCGAGCCCGGTGCCGAGGGCCAGCATCACGACGGCCTGCCCGAGCGCGTCCCTGAGCAGGTACGGGGTGGAGGCGCCCAGTGCCTTGAGGACGGCGACGTCACCGCTGCGCTGGATCGTCCAGACGGTGAAGAACGCGCCGATGACCAGGGCGGAGATGGCGAAGAGGAAGCCGCGCATCAGCTGGAGGGAGCCGTTCTCGGCCTGGTAGGAGCCGATGGCGGTGAGCGAGTCGTCGAGCGTGAGCGTGCGGGTGCCCGCCGCCTTGTCGCCGGCGGCCAGGTCGGCGGCGCCGGTGGTGGTCAGGGCGATCACGGTGGCATCGCCGCCCGCGCCGCCGCCGGTGCGCTGCCAGTCGGCGAGTGCGGTCCACACGACCGGCGTGTGGCTGTACGAGGCGTCGCCCGCGACGGCGGCGACGGTGACCTCCTGGCCGCCGATCCGCAGCCGGTCACCGGCGTGTGCGGCCAGTTCCTCCGCGCCGCCCTGCGAGAGCACGACCTCGCCCGGCCCGACCCGGGTGCCGGGGGGCGTCAGGCCGCTGCCGGGCTCGACGCCGAACGCGGAGACGGCCGCCGTCCGCTTCCCCCCGTCGGCGGCGGCGTTCAGGGTGCGGATACCGAGGGGCTGCGCGGCCTCCACGCCGGGCCGCCCGGCCCAGCTGCGCCATTCGGCCTCGTGGACGGCCGAATCGGTGAACGACACCGACCGGCCGTCGGGCGGGGCGGCGAACGCGAGGTGGTCGGCGTTCAGCCCGGTGACGGCCGAGGTGTTCTCCCGGGCCAGTCCGGCCGTCAGGCCGGACAGCAGGCCCACGAGCAGCGTGATCAGCACCACGACCGTACCCATGAGCGCGAACCGGCCCTTGGCGAACCGAAGATCTCTCCATGCGACGAACATGACTCCAGCGTCCTTTTCCCCGGCCCCGGAAACATCGCCCGCGGGCTGGTCCCGACATCAACCTTTCGATTGACCGGCCCCGGGCGGCCCGCGCCTACGCTGGAACCATCATGGAAACGCACGTTCATCCCCCGGTCGCCGCCGCGCTGCGGCTGTGTCTGCACGGCCTGATGCTGGGCCTGCTGGCGCTCGCCGCCGCCAAGGCCGTCAGCGACGGGCGCCCGCACCCCGGCGCGGTGATCGCCGCCGCCTGCGTACTGGCGGCGGTGTACGTGGCGGGGGCGGCGATCCCGTTCGTGCAGCCGGGGACCCGGGCGGGCGCGGCGTGGCTGGCGTTGCTCGGTGTGCTGTGGGCGGCGCTGCTGGTGCTGTCCCCGGACGCGCTGTGGGTGGCCTTCCCGCTCTACTTCCTCCAGCTGCACCTGCTGCCGATCCGCTGGAGCCTGCCCGCCGTGGCGGTGACGGCGGCGGCCGCCATCGCGAGCTTCCTGCTGCACGGGCAGGCGGTCACCCCCGGCACGTTCATCGGCCCGCTGCTCGGCGCGGCCGTCGCCGTCGCCACGGTCCTCGGGTACGAGGCGCTGTTCCGGGAGAGCGAGCGGCGCCGCGAGCTCATCGAGGAGCTGGTCGCGACCCGCGCGGAGCTGGCCGAGGCGGAGCGCACCGCCGGAACCCTCGCCGAACGCGAGCGGCTGGCCCGCGAGATCCACGACACCCTCGCCCAGGGCCTGTCCAGCATCCAGCTGCTGCTGCGCGCCGCCGAACGGACCCTGCCCGAGGACGCCCCCGCCGCCGCCCATGTGCACCGGGCGCGCGAGGCGGCGCAGGACAACCTCGCCGAGGCCCGGCGCTTCGTCCGCGCGCTGACCCCGCCCGACCTGGCGAACGGCTCCCTCACCGCCGCTCTGGAACGGCTCTCGGCCCGTACCACCACCCCGGGGCTCGCCGTGCAGTTCGCCGTGAGCGGCACACCGGTCGAGCTGCCCACGCCGTACGAGGTGGCGCTGCTGCGGACCGCCCAGTCGGCGCTGGCCAACACCGTGCGGCACGCCGGGGCCCGGCGGGCGGAGATCACGCTGAGCTTCATGGACACCTCGGTGTCGCTGGACGTGGTGGACGACGGGCGGGGCTTCGCGCAGGACGCCCCGGCGGGCGGCGGCACGGGGTCCGGCGGCTTCGGCCTGCCCGCCATGCGCTCCCGGGCCCGTTCGCTCGGCGGCACCCTGAGCGTCGAGTCGGCGCCCGGCCAGGGCACCGCCGTCGCGCTGACGCTGCCGCTCCCCGTCGGCCGGACCGGGCAGGACGCGGCATGAGCGCGCCGGTCAGGCTGCTGCTCGCCGACGACCACCCGGTGGTGCGGGCGGGACTGCGGGCCGTACTGGACACCGAGCCGGACTTCCGGGTCGTCGCCGAGGCCGCCACCGCCGAGGAGGCGGTGGCGCGGGCCGCCGCGGGCGGGCTCGACGTGGTCCTGATGGACCTCCAGTTCGGCTCCGGCATGCACGGCTCGCAGGCCACGGCGGCGATCACGGCGGTGCCGGACGCTCCCAGGGTGCTGATCCTGACGACGTACGAGAGCGACGCGGACATCCTGGCGGCGGTCGAGGCGGGAGCGGCGGGCTACCTGCTGAAGGACGCCCCGCCCGAGGAGCTGGCCGCGGCGGTCCGTACGGCGGCCGCCGGCCGCTCCGCCCTGGCGCCGGCCGTCGCGCACCGGCTGATGGACCGTATGCGGACCCCGGCCCAGGCGCTCACCAAGCGCGAGCTGGAGGTCCTGCAACTGGTCGGCGAGGGCCTGTCGAACGCGGAGATCAGCAAGCGGCTCTTCCTCAGCCAGGCGACCGTGAAGTCCCATCTGGTGCACATCTACGCCAAGCTCGGCGTCGATTCGCGCACGTCCGCCGTGGCGGCGGCGACGGCCCGCAGGCTCATCCGCCGCTGACCGCGCTCCCGTTCGCCGTCAGCGGCGCGGCGGCTCGCCGAAGAGGTCGACGGCGACGCGGACGTCCCGGAGAGCCGAGGCCAGGGCGCTGACCGAGCCGATCGCCCCCGCGATCAGCAGCAGCGAGCGGCGGAGCCGGGGGATCTCGGGCGCCCCGCTGAGCGCCATCGCGTCCAGCGCCGCGAGTTCGTCCTCGGCGATGGCCCGGTCGGGAAACTGCGCGGGATGTCCGGCCAGTGCCCGCCGGAGCCGGGAGACCGCCGTACGCAGCTCCGCCACTCTCGGGTCCTCACCGCTGCCGGTCACCCGCTCCTGCCCCACACTCTTCAACAAAGCTCCCCCTCGCACACCTTTGTGCCAGTGTTCCGACCGGTCCCCGCACCTTGGTCAAGTGTCCGGGGGTGCGGGCAAGTTAACGCCATGAAAGGTGTCGGGCGCCACTCCGGGAACGCAACCCACGCCGTACGGGTGGGAGCCCTGGGCGGGAACGACCGCCGTGGGGTATCCAGGCGGCATGACAAGCACACCGCACACCCCCCTCACCACGACCCCCGTCGTCGCCGGGCTGCTGCTCGCCGCGGGTGGCGGGCGCCGGCTCGGCGGCCGTCCGAAGGCCCTTCTGGAGCACCGCGGCCGCCCGCTGGCCGACCACGCGGTGCGCGCCCTGCGCGAGGGCGGCTGCGGCCCCCTCCATGTGGTGCTCGGCGCGGCGGCCGACGAGGTGCGGGCCCGGGCCGCTCTGGACGGCTGCACGGTGAGCGTCAACCCGGAGTGGACCGAGGGCATGGGTTCCTCCCTGCGGGCGGGGCTCGGCGCCCTCGCGGGTACGGGCGCGGACGCGGCTCTCGTCCTGCTGGTCGACCAGCCCGGCATCGACGCGCGGGCGGTGGCCCGGGTGCGCTCGGCGTGCCGGGGCCGGACGAGCCTGGTGGCGGCCTCGTACGCGGGGGAACGCGGTCACCCGGTGCTGTTCGGGGCGGACCTGTGGGCGGACATCGCGGCGGGGGCGGTGGGCGACCAGGGGGCGCGGGCCTACCTGCGGGCCCACCGCGACGCGCTCACGCTCGTCGAGTGCTCCGACGTGGCACAGGCGTACGACATCGACACCCCGCAGGACCTGACACACCTGGAGTGAACGCACTGGCACGCTGCGCCAGCCCTCCTCCACTTCTGTCGAACCGGAGAATCTCGACATCAACAAACCATTGAACTTCCACCATGAGGAAACTACTATCCACTGGTCAGAAGCCCTCTGCACCTCAGACGGCGGCCACAGCCGTATCCCGGAGCCCTGGCACGCCGTGCCATTACGGGCGACCCGGCGGCCGTGGGACGCCGTCCGCACCGCCCGCTGAAGGAGTGACAGCTCATGTCCGCACCAGCGCCGTCCTCGCTGGCCATCGTCGATGCCGAGCCCCTGCCCCGGCAGGACGAGGTCCTCACCCCCGCGGCCCTCGCGTTCGTGGCCGAGCTGCACCGCCGGTTCACGCCCCGCCGCGACGAGTTGCTCGCCCGCCGCGGCGAGCGCCGTGCCGAGATCGCCCGCACCTCCACCCTCGACTTCCTCCCGGAGACGGCGGCGATCCGGGCGGACGACTCCTGGAAGGTCGCCCCGGCCCCGGCCGCGCTGAACGACCGCCGGGTGGAGATCACCGGTCCGACCGACCGCAAGATGACCATCAACGCCCTGAACTCGGGCGCGAAGGTCTGGCTCGCCGACTTCGAGGACGCTTCCGCCCCCACCTGGGAGAACGTCGTCCTCGGCCAGCTCAACCTGATGGACGCCTACCAACGGTCCATCGACTTCACCGACCCGAAGTCCGGCAAGTCGTACGCGCTGAAGCCGGCCGACGAGCTCGCGACCGTCGTCACCCGCCCCCGGGGCTGGCACCTGGACGAGCGCCACCTCCAGCTCGACGGCACCCCGGTGCCCGGCGCGCTGGTCGACTTCGGGCTCTACTTCTTCCACAACGCGCAGCGCCTGATCGACCTCGGCAAGGGCCCGTACTTCTACCTGCCGAAGACGGAATCGCACCTGGAGGCCCGCCTCTGGAACGACATCTTCGTCTTCGCCCAGGACCGGCTCGGCATCCCGCAGGGCACCGTCCGCGCCACGGTCCTGATCGAGACGATCACCGCCGCGTACGAGATGGAGGAGATCCTCTACGAGCTGCGCGACCACGCCTCCGGGCTCAACGCCGGCCGCTGGGACTACCTCTTCTCCATCGTCAAGAACTTCCGTGACGGCGGCGCCAAATTCGTCCTGCCGGACCGCAACGCGGTGACGATGACCGCCCCGTTCATGCGGGCGTACACCGAACTCCTCGTCCGCACCTGCCACAAGCGCGGCGCCCACGCCATCGGAGGCATGGCGGCCTTCATCCCGTCCCGCCGCGACGCCGAGGTCAACAAGGTCGCCTTCGAGAAGGTCAAGGCCGACAAGGACCGCGAGGCCAATGACGGATTCGACGGCTCCTGGGTCGCCCACCCCGACCTCGTCCCGATCGCCATGGCCTCCTTCGACGCGGTCCTCGGCGAGAAGCCGAACCAGAAGGAGCGGCTGCGCGAGGACGTGTCGGTCGCGGCCGGCGACCTGATCGCCATCGACACCCTCCAGGCCAAACCCACCTACGAGGGGCTGCGCAACGCCGTCGCGGTCGGCATCCGCTACATCGAGGCCTGGCTGCGCGGCATGGGCGCGGTCGCCATCTTCAACCTGATGGAGGACGCGGCCACCGCCGAGATCTCCCGCTCCCAGATCTGGCAGTGGATCAACGCGGACGTGGTCTTCGAGAACGGCGAGCACGCCACGGCGGACCTGGCCCGCAAGGTCGCCGCCGAGGAGCTGACCGCGATCCGCGCCGAGACCGGCGACGAGGCCTTCGCCGCCGGCCAGTGGCAGGAGGCCCACGACCTGCTGCTCCAGGTCTCGCTGGACCAGGACTACGCGGACTTCCTGACGCTCCCGGCGTACGAGCGGCTGCGCTGACACGTCCCGCGTACGACGGCGGTCCCCGGTGCCGGCGACGGCACCGGGAACCGCGCTCTCCCCGGGCTTTCGGGCTGCGGACGGTCTCGGCCACCGCCTTGCCGCCGAAGACATCGAGCAGGACGTCGCGGACGGACGCGACCGGGTACACGCCGCAGTAGACGGTGTGCTGCCTGACCATGTTCCGGCCCGGGCTCCGCCGCCGTACGGGGTGCCCCTCCTCCCACGGCAGCGGACGGCCGGCTTCCACGGGGTGGATGCCCTTCGGCGGCGAGGCCTTCTCCACCTTCTGCGGGCTGAACATCTCCACCGCGTGCCAGTAGCGCACGATGTCCGCCCTGCGTCGCCGCTCGCTGCTCGCCGCCATACGGCCCATCCCCCTCGTTCCGGTGCCCCAGGAGCGATCACCCTAGCCAACTCCGCGCACGGCGTGGAGGGAGCATTGGCGCACAGGCGACCTCCGGGAGGCGTCCACCGGGACCGCGGACGCCTCAACCGAGGTGGATCGCGGTGACCTCGTGGACGACGGCCGCGCTCGTCGCCGGTCCGTTGCAGGTCAGCTGGCTCGGTGCGGCCCGGTGTGCACGTACCTCGACGTCGTAGGCCTCCGCGCGGGGCGGGGGGCCCGTGACGCGGACCAGCCAGTGGGGGCCGGCCCGGGACGTGCCGGTGACGGCGTAGTCGTGCCGGCCGGCCGGGCCGAAGCGCGCGAGTACGGCGGCGACGGCCGCCTGCTGGGGCGGGAGGAGATCGGTGTACCCGCGCAGGTGCCCGGCGTGGACCCGGCCGGCGAGGTGCTGCTCGACCACGGCGACGGACGACAGGGCGTCGAGGCCGCCGTAGTAGACGCCGTCGGGCGCGACGAGGACGTTGGCGGCGAACCGGTCACCGCCCACATGCGTGCACTCCCACACCAGGTCCGGCCACCGCTCGCTCAGGGCGCGGGCCACCGGCCGTCCGCGTACGGCGCAGCAGGTGTCGTGCCGGCCGTGGGTGCAGACGAGGACGACGGGAGGGTGGCCGGGCTCTCCGGGCGCGCCCAGGGCGGCGGCTGCCCGGGCCAGGTCCTCGTCGCGCTCCCAGGTGCCCCACTGCTGGCGGTGGGCGCCGGTGCCGTCGTAGCGCAGTACGGCCCAGCGCCGGGGGCCCGCTTCCTTGTCCCGGCGGCCGTGGCGCCTGATCAGGAGCACCCGGGCCCGCACCGCCCGCGCCGCTTCGAACAGGAGGGCCTTGGCGGCGGGGTCGAGGGCGAGACCGTCGAAGCCGTTGGCCGGCCAGGAGCCCCCGTACTCAAGGAGGACCCAGACGAGGCCGTACGGGGCCGTGCCGGTGAGCGCGTCGCCGCGGGCCCGGGCGGCGTCGGCGCAGAAGAAGCGTTCCGTCCCCGTCACGCGGTCACCGCGGCGGTGTCACTGCCCGGCCGGCACGAGGACGCCCGCGCGCAGCAGCCTCCTCGCGCAGGCGAGGCCGAGGTCGCCGGCGGTGCGCACCTCGCCGGCGAGCAGGCGGGTCAGGGCCGGCAGGTCGGCCTCCGGGAAGTCGAGCCAGCCGACGCGGGTGACCAGGCGCCGGTCCTCCAGCCGGGCTTCCAGCGCGCCCCGGAGCCGGACCGGTGAGCCGGGGCCGAGGCGGTCGACGGCGGCGAGCTGAGCCAGCGGCCCGAGTGGTGCGGGGCGGGCCTGGCCCCGCCGCGCACGGTGGAACCGGGGGGCGGGGTCGGCCTCGGTGACGGCCGCGAGGAGGCGTTCGCGCACCTGGGCGGTCGCGTCGTCCGGTACCTCCGTGCCCAGCGGCAGGGAGCCGCGCAGCCACGGGTCCTCGCGCAGTGCCGCGAGCGCGGAGCTCATGAGCTGTTCGGCCAGGGCGTACCGGGTCCAGGTGTGGACGCCGAGTGTCAGGTGGATCGAGACCTCGCCCTGCGCCTCTGCGGCGTGCAGCCAGCCGCGCGGGAGGTAGAGGACGTCGCCCGGTTCGAGCACGGTGTCGATGTGCGGCTCGCCCTGCGCGGCCTCGGCCACGGCCTGCCGGTGCTCGGTCCAGGGCTGGTCGCGCAGCGGGTCGGGGTGCACGGGCCGGTGGACGATCCAGCGCTTGGTGCCCTCGATCTGGAGGACGAAGACGTCGTGGACGTCGTAGTGGGCGTCGAACCCGCGGTTCTGCGGCGGGGTGACGTAGGCGTTGGCCTGCACCGGGTGCCCCAGTTCGGCGCCCAGGGCGGCGCCGAAGTCGCCGACGGGAGCCCAGGTGCGGTGGAGGGCTTGCAGGACGAGGGTGGCGCCGTCGGCGAACTCCCGCCACAGGGCGGTGTCGTCGACCTGGTCGGCGATGGTGGCGCCCACGCCGGCCGGTGAGGTGAACGAGGCGTCGGGGAGCGTGGCGCCGTTCTTGGCGACGCGGAGGAACGGCGTACGCAGGCCGCGCCGCGAGACGAGTTCGTCGACGGCACGGGCGGAGAAGAGGTCGGAGAAGTCTCCGGCGCGGCGGGTGAGCAGCGCGGTGCGCGACCAGATGTCGCGGGCGAATTCCTCCCGGCTCAGGCCGGTCGTCAGGCGTGTTTCCAGGACCCCGGGGCTCGCCGTCGCGGTCCCGGGGTCCTGGATGCCGGCCGGGGAGGCGCTCAAGAACCGTTGCCGGACGCGTCCGCGGCGCCGTCCGCACCGCCGTCGTGGACACCCGGCCTGCCGGCCGCACCACCGTCCGCGGGGCCCTCCGCGCCGCCGTCGGCACCGCCGTCGTGGACGCCCGGCGTACCGGCCGCGCCGCCGTCCGCCGGACCCTCCGCGGCGCCGTCCGCACCGCCGTCGTGGACACCGGGCGTACCGGCCGCACCACCGTCCGCAGGGCCCTCCGCGCCACCGTCGGCTCCACCGTCGGCGCCGCCGTCGTGGACGCCGGGGGTGCCCGCCGCACCACCGTCCGCGGGGCCCTCCGCGCCACCGTCGGCACCGCCGTCCGCGCCGCCGTCGTGGACGCCGGGGGTGCCCGCCGCACCGCCGTCCGCGGGGCCTTCCTGCTGGTTCGGGTCCTGCTCGGGGCTGGTCATGTTTCCTCCCGCGCATCGAACGGCTGGGGCCGGGCCCCGTACCGGGCCCGGTGGTCAGGCAGGACGGCGCCGCACGGGCACCGCCGCGACCAGCCTACCGCTATGGGCGGTAAGTCACGATTTGGGGGAAATATGTGCCGTACGGGGAGCCGCGCACGCCGCGCGGCTCCCCGTACCGTCGTCGCCGGGCGGGTTACTTCAGCCCGGTGTCCAGGGCGTTCAGCAGCGTTCCCTGGGGGGTGTCGCCCGACATCTCCCAGACCATGACGCCCAGCAGGCCCTTGTCCTTCACATAGGCGGTCTTCTTGCCGATGGACCAGGTGTCGTCGAAGGACCACCACTGGTTGCCGGTGTATCCGTACGTCGAGACGGACTGCTCGTCGTGATGGACCGTCATCGTCGGATAGGCGCCGATGAGGTTCGAGTAACCCCGGGTGCCGGCCTCCTCCGCGAACTGGCCGGGGGCCGCGCCGCCCGCCGACTGCCACTCGCCCGCCGCGCCGCCGTCGGTGACGTTCTGCCAGCCCCGGCCGTAGAACGGGATGCCGAGGGTCAGCTTGCGGGGCTCGACGCCCGCGTCCGTGTACGCCTTGACGGCGGTGTCCGCGCTGAAGTGGAAGTCGTACGGGTCCTGGTCGTCGTTGTAGAGGTTGGCCTGGTGGCCGGTGCGGTCCGGCTCCCAGGAGTTGTCGCTTCCGGAGCCGTGGAAGTCGTAGCCCTGGACGTTGGCGACGTCGAGCGAGTCGAAGACCTTGGACAGGTCCCAGCCCTCGTCGATCTTCTGCGGGTCGGCGGGGGTGAAGGCGGTGAGGAGGCGGTGGCCGCCGCCGAGCGCGTCGAGCTGCTTGCGGAACTCGGCGAGCAGCAGGGTCAGGTTGTCCTTGTCGTCGGGCGAGTAGTGGTTGCCGGGGTGCCCGGTGCCGGTGCCCGGCCACTCCCAGTCGATGTCGAAGCCGTCGAAGATGCCGGCCGCGGTGCCGGGGCCGCCCGCCCCGCCGTACTCGGGCAGGTTGCCCTTGATGTACATGTCGATGCAGGAGGAGACGAACTTCTTGCGGGCCGCGTCGGTGGCGGCGACGTCGGAGAAGTACTTGGAGTAGGTCCAGCCGCCGAGCGAGACCACGATCTTGAGGTCGGGGTGCAGCTGCTTCAGCTTCCTCAGCTGGTTGAAGTTGCCGCGCAGCTTGCCCCAGCCGTCGTCGGCGACCCCGTCCACGGACTGGGCGGCGCTGAACGGGCGGGCGTAGTCGGCGTCGGCGTCACCGGCTCCGGTGCCCTGCTCCGGGTCCTCGGGGTCGGCGGTCGTGCCCTTGGTGACGCCGTTGAGGCAGGTGAGGTTGTTGGGATCGATGTTGGCGAAGGCGTAGTTGACGATGTCGAGCTTGTCGGCCGCGCCCGAGTCCTGGAGGTTCTTGACGAAGTACTGCCGGCCGTAGATGCCCCACTGGACGAAGTAGCCGACCTTGGCGTAGTTGCCGGCGCCGACGATGTCGTCGGTCTTCACGGTGAGCGCGTTGCTCGCCGGCGAGGTGTTGTCGGCGGGGTCGCGGGCCTTCACGGTGAAGGTGTACGAGGTGGAGGGCGACAGGCCGCCGACGGTCGCGGTGGTCGTGGTGCCGGAGACCGTGGTGGCCAGGTCGGAGCCGCGGTAGATGTCGTATGCGGCGATCCGCTGGTTGTCCGTCGCGGCGGTCCAGGCGAGCGTCACGGACGAGGAGTCGGTGGCGGTGGAGTGCAGGGCGCCGGGGGCCGTCGGGGCGGAGGTGTCGGTCGCCGGGTCGACGGTCGTCACGGTCAGCGGGGCGCTCTCGGCGGAGACGTTGCCCCGGGTGTCCTTGGCCCGGACGGTGAAGGCGTAGGTGGTGGCCGGGGTCAGACCGGTGACCGTGGCGGCGGTCGCGGCGGTGGCGGAGCCGACGACCTCACCGCCCGCCAGGATGTCGTACGAGGCCACGGGGAAGTCGCCCGCGGTGGCGGCCGTCCAGGACAGCGACGCGGTACGGGCGGTGACATCGGTCTGCTTCAGCCCGCCGGGCACACCCGGGGGCGCGTCGGCTGAGCCGTCGCACTTGTCGCCGTTGATCCGGCAGCCGGTCGGTGCGGTGATCGGGCCGGTGGCGACGAACCAGAAGCTGTACGGCTCGGTGGTGCTGTGCGCGGCGACCGTGCCGTTGTAGTGGGCGTTGACCGCGGTGATGTGGCTGCCCTGGGTGGTGACGGTGCCGTTGTACGAGGAGTCGATGGCGACCCCGGCGGGCAGGTCGAACTCCAGGCTCCAGCCGGTGACGGCGGTGTCGGTGTCGTTGTGCAGGATGTAGGTCCCCTTCCACCAGGGGCCGTTGTCGGCCGAGGTGAAGGTCGCCGTCAGCTTGCCCGCGGCGTGGGCGGGGACGGCCTGCAGGGACAGGAGCGCGAGGAGCAGTCCGAGAACGGCGAGCAGTGCGGTCGCCGTTCTCCGTCTGAGTGGCATGTGCTCGAACATGGTTCTCCCTTGAGGCAGGGACCGGTGAGGCGGTCCTCGGGGAGGTGCGGATGTCGTTCCATGGAGCACACGGGAAGGTAATTGGTCTGGACCAAGTCGTCAATAGGTACAGACCACTTGCGGTCGGCCGGTCGCGCGGCCGTCACGCGGCCGGCCACCGCGACGTCAGCCCCCGAGGACGACCGTGCGCACCGCCGAGAAGTCGCCCCACTTGCCGTCCGGCAGCTTGGCGCGGATCTTCATCGAGTAGCGGGTGCCGCGCGGGTCGGTGACGGTGAGCCGGTAGCTCGCCCGGCCGGCGGGCGGCTCGCCTCCCCAGACGATCGTGGTGGTCAGCCGGCCGTTCATGTAGAGCTGGTACGCCGGGATCTCGCCGCCCGTCTCCGGCTGCTTCCAGTCCAGGTCGACGGCGTACTCCTTCCCCTCGGCCTTCGCCGTGATCCGCAGGTCCGTGGGGGCGGTCGAGGCGGGGGCGCCGGGGGCGGAGGCGGTGGTGACGTCGATGGCGTTGCTGTCGGGTGACGAGGTGTCGGCGGCGTCGCGGGCCCGGACGGTGAAGGTGTAGACGGTGCCGGGGCGCAGCCCGGTCAGCCGTGCGGTGGTCTGCGTGCCGGGCACGCTGTGGATGCGCGAGTCCTCCTGGTAGACGTCGTACGCGGTGACGCCGACGTCGTCCGTGGAGCCGCCCCAGGACAGGGTCGCGGCCCGGCTGCCGTCCGCCTTGCCGCGCAGTTTCACCGGCCGGGTCGGGGCCTCGTGGTCGGCGGGGGTCGGTGCGGGGGTGGTGGCGGAGGCGGCGGCGCTCGGCGCGGAGAGGTTGCCGGCCGCGTCGCGGGCGCGGACGGTGAACGTGTAGGCGGTCGAGGCGGTCAGCCCGTCGATGTCGATCATCACCCGGTTCGCCGGGACGGACTTGACCTTCTTGCCCTTGCGGTAGATCTCGTAGCCGGTGACGCCCGTGTCGTCCGTGGCCGCCTCCCACATGACGTGCGCGGAGGTGGCGCTACTCGCCTGCGCGGTCACCCCGTGGGGCGCGGTGGGCGCCTTGGTGTCCGCCCGGTCTTCGGAGCCGCAGGCCGTCAGTGCGGCGAGGAGCAGGGCGGCGGAACAGACCAACGTGGCAGGCGTGTGGGGGGATCGCACGGTCTTGCCTTCCATCCGGCAGCAATGGTCCAGACCTGTATCGCACGCGGCGGGGGTCGCCGACAAGAGCACGGAGCGGAACCTTCCGCAATGTGCCGGTGTGCACCTGCCCCGTACCGGCGACGGCGGCTGACGTACCGTCGGCCCATGCTGTGCATACGGGGTGTGGTGCCGCCGGAGCGTGAGGAGCGGTCGTTCTCGGTCGAGGGCGAGGTGCTGCGGGAGGGCGAGCCGCCGGGCGGCTTCGCCGGCCGGAACGCCGAGACCGTCGTCGACGGAGGCTGGCTGCTGCCCGGACTCGTCGACGTACACACGCACCCCGGGGCCACCGAGCCGGGAACCCCCTTCGACGAGAAGCCGCTGCGCGAACAGCTGCGGGCGCACCGGGACGCCGGGGTCCTCGCGGTGCGCACGCCGGGCACGGCCGCACGGATGCCCGCGTGGGTGGACGCAGATCCGGAGCTGCCCCGGGTCACGTCGGCGGGGCGGTGGCTGGCCACGCCCGGCAGGTTCATCCCCGGCTTCGGCCGGGACGTGAGCGAGGCGGACCTCGTCCGGGCCGCCTTGGAGGAGTCGGCGGCCTCGTCCGGCTGGTGCAAGGTCGTCGGGGACTGGCGGGCGGACGAGCCCGCGGTGCCGCTCGCGCTGCTCACCGAGGTGGTGGCCGCCGTGCACGCGGCGGGCGGCAGGGTGGCGGTGCACTGCCAGACCGCTGAGGGCACCCGCAACGCGGTGCTCGCGGGCGCGGACAGCCTGGAGCACGGCATGCATCTGGACCCCGCGCTGCTGGACCGGATGGCCGCACAGGGAACCGCGTTCGTGCCGACACTGGCCGTGTTCGCGGCGGGCGTGGACGCGATGCGGGCGCGGGAGCCCAGCGTGCGCCGCGATCTGTGGCTGGCCGGATGGGACACCATGTTCGACAACGTCCGGGCCGCCCACGAGGCGGGCGTCACGGTGCTGGCCGGCACCGACTCGTTCCCCTGCGGGACGGTCGCGGGCGAGGCGTCCTGGCCGGCACGGGCCGGGCTGCCCGCCGAGGCGGCACTCGGCGCGGCGTCCTGGACGGCACGGTCCTGGCTCGGCCTGCCCGGCCTGGTCGACGGCGCACCGGCCGACCTCGTCGCGTACGCCGGCGACCCGACCGCCGATCCGGCGGTGCTGGATCACCCGAGCCGGATCGTTCTGCGGGGACGCGTCGTGCGCTGAGCGACGGGTCCGGGACGCCCGGGAGGACGTGACCCGGGCCGTACCGGCCCGCCGGGGCGGGGTCGCGGCGCCCGCTCGCCGACCCCTGTGCGCGTGAACGGCACCGGCCGCGCGGTCAGCTGGTGAAGAACTCCGTGATCCGCTGGGCGACCTGCTCGGGGTCGGCCTCGTGCGGGCGGTGGCCGCCGCCGAGGGTGACGAGGTGGCAGTCCGGGATCATCGAGGCCATGTCCTGGAGCCGGGCCTGCGGCATGGTGCTGCCGGGCCCGCCGGCGAGCAGGAGCGTGGGGGCGACGATCTCGCCGAGTCCCTCCGCCCAGGCGGGGTCGGGGTCGGCCAGCTGGGCGTTCACCGCCGCGAGCACGGCCTCGTCGTAGTCGACCGGCCCGTCCGGCGGGACGTCGGGACCGGCCGCGCCGGGGAACGGCGGCGGGGTCTCCACCAGCACCAGCCGTTCCACCCGGTCCGGGTGCTCCTGGGCGAGGAGGTGGGCGACGACCCCGCCCATGCCGTGGCCGACGACGCCGGCCCGGTCCAGCTCGCACTCGTCCAGGAAGCCGAGGACGTCCTCGCGCATCGACGCGAAGTCGTAGGCGTCGGGCCAGTCGCTCTCCCCGTGGCCGCGCAGGTCGATCGCGTACACCCGCCATTCCCGGCCCAGCAGACTCCCGGCCGCCTCCCAGCTCGCCGCGCTCGCGCCGAGACCGTGCAGCAGTACGACGGGCGAGCCGAACGGGTCGCCCCAGGTCCGGTACGCCAGCCGCACATCGCCGACATCCACCACAGACTGATCATCCATGCCCCCGACGCTACCCCCGAATGCGCCGGCTCCATCCCACCGGCCTGGCAGTCTGGAGCGGTGAAGCTCACCCCGCGTTCCCTGATCGCCTCCCTCACCGCACTCCTCATGACCGTCACCGTGCTGTCCGGCTGCGCCCAGGCCGGGCCCGCCGGCTCCTCGGGCAAGGGGGCGACGGGCCCCGGTCTGGCCGATCCGGTGAAGAAGGACATCGCCATGCAACTGGTCTCCAGCGCGGAGAACTCGACGCTGGACTGGAAGGCCCAGTACAAGTACATCCAGGACATCGGGGACGGCCGGGGCTACACGGCGGGCATCATCGGCTTCTGCTCCGGGACCGGCGACATGCTCAGCGTGGTCGAGCGGTACGCGCGGTCCCGGCCGGGCAACGCGCTGGAGCGGTTCCTGCCGGCGCTGCGGAAGGTGAAGGGGAGCGACGCGCACACGGGGCTCGGCCGGCCGTTCACCCGGGCCTGGGCCGAAGCGGCCGGTGACGCGAGGTTCCGGGCCGCGCAGGACACCGAGCGGGACCGGTCCTACTTCGACCCGGCGGTGAAGCAGGGCAAGGCGGACGGGCTGGGCGCGCTGGGGCAGTTCATCTACTACGACGCCTATGTGATGCACGGGGGCGGCGACGCGGAGGGCAACATCGGCTTCCGCACGATCCGCCGCCGGGCGCTCGCCGAGGCGGACTCCCCCGCGGAGGGCGGCGACGAGCGGGCCTATCTCGACGCGTTCCTCGACGCCCGTGTCGCCGCGCTCCGCGAGGAGCCCGCGCACAGCGACACCAGCCGGGTCGAGACGGCCCAGCGGGTCTTCCTGAACGAGGGCAGGTTCGGCCTGGAGACCCCGCTGCGCTGGAAGGTGTACGGCGACAGCTATGTGATCGACGGCCGCGGCTGAACCGCGTTCCCCCACCCCGGGACGACGAACTCCCTTGGAGGACACAGGTGTACGCTCCCCACAAGCGCACCGCACGTCGCACCACCCGGTCCCTGCGCGTCGCCCTCGTCGCGCTCGGGCTCACCCTCACCGCGGTGCCCGCCACCGCCTTCGCAGGCACCGCTCCCGCCTCCGTGGCGGCCCACCGCCAGGAGGCGGCCGTGACCGGGCTCGACGATCCCGCGAAGAAGGACATCGCCATGCAGCTGGTGTCCAGCGCGGAGAACTCAACGCTGGACTGGAAGGCACAGTACGGCTACATCGAGGACATCGGGGACGGCCGCGGCTACACGGCGGGCGTCATCGGCTTCTGCTCCGGCACCCACGACATGCTCGGCCTGGTGGAGCTGTACACGCGGCGCGAGCCGGACAACGTACTGGCCGGATACCTCCCCGCCCTGCGGGACGTGGACGGGACCGACTCGCACGACGGCCTGGACCCGGGCTTCGAGGGTGCCTGGAAGACGGCCGCCCAGGACCCGGCCTTCCAGCAGGCCCAGGACGACGAGCGCGACCGGGTGTACTTCGACCCGGCCGTCGACCGGGCCAGGAGCGACGGTCTCGGCACGCTCGGCCAGTTCATCTACTACGACGCCATCGTGATGCACGGCGACGGCGACGACAGCACGAGCTTCGGCTCCATCCGGCAGCGGGCCCTGGCGCAGGCGGCGACTCCGGCCCTGGGCGGCCACGAGGTGGCCTACCTCGACGCCTTCCTGGACGCGCGGGTGTGGGCCATGGAGCAGGAGGAGGCCCACTCGGACACCAGCCGGGTGGACACCGCGCAGCGGGTGTTCCTCAGGAACGGCGATCTGGACCTGGACCCGCCGCTGGACTGGCAGGTGTACGGCGACAGCTTCCACATCGGCTGAGCCGCGAGGGGTGGCGCGTACGGCCGTGACCGTACGCGCCACCCCTCGCCGACGAGCCGTCAGTGGGCGGCGACCTCCACCGCCTTGACCGGGTCGTGGCCGCCGGGTGCGGTCCCGGCCTCGGCCTCCGGTTTGCGGCCCAGGTGGTTGAAGGCGAGGTTCAGGACGATCGCCACGACGCAGCCGGTCGAGATCCCCGAGTCCAGGACGACCAGGAGGTCCTTCGGGAAGGCGTGGTAGAAGTCCGGGGCCGCGATCGGTACCAGCCCGACGCCGACGGCCGCGGCGACGATCAGCGCGTTCTCGCCCTTCTCCAGCGCGGCGCCGGCCAGGGTCTGGATGCCGCTGGCGGCGACCGAGCCGAACAGTACGATGCCCGCGCCGCCGAGTACCGGCAGCGGGACCAGCGCGATGACGGACGCGGCCACCGGGACCAGGCCGAGCAGGACGAGGATGCCGCCGCCCGCCGCGACGACGAAGCGGCTGCGGACCTTGGTCATCGCGACCAGGCCGATGTTCTGGGCGAAGGCGCTGCACATGAAGCCGTTGAACAGCGGGCTGACGGCGCTGCCGAGGGTGTCGGCGCGCAGGCCGCCCTCGATGGTCCGTTCGTCGGCCGGGCGGCCGACGATCTTGCCGAGGGCCAGCATGTCCGCCGTGGACTCGGTCATGCAGACCAGCATCACGATGCTCATCGAGACGATCGCGGCGATCTCGAACTGCGGTGCCCCGAAGTGGAACGGGGTGGGGAAGCCGATCGCGTCGGCGTCCTTGATGGCGCCGAAGTCGGTGATGCCGACGGGGATCGCGATGAGCGTGCCGGCGACGAGCCCGAGCAGGATGGCGATCTGCTGGAGGAAGCCGCGCAGGAGCTTGCGCAGGGCCAGCACGATGACCAGGGTGACCGCCGCCATCGTGATGTTGGTGGTGGAGCCGTAGTCGTGGGCGGTGGCGTTGCCGCCCTGGGACCAGTTGAAGGCGACCGGCAGCAGGGAGACACCGATCAGGGTGATGACCGTGCCGGTGACGACGGGCGGGAAGAAGCGGACCAGTTTGCAGAAGTAGGGGGCGAGGACGAAGCCGAGGAGGCTCGCGACGATGATCGCGCCGAAGATGACGGCGATGCCGTCGTGCCCCCGGTCCTTGCCGATGGCCACCATCGGGGTCACCCCGGCGAACGAGACGCCGTTGACGAACGGCAGCCGGGCGCCTATTCGCCAGAAGCCGAGCGTCTGGAGCAGGGTGGCTATGCCCGCGGTGAACAGGCTCGCCCCCATCAGGAAGGCGGTCTCCTTCGGGTTGAGGCCCACGGCGGGCCCCACGATCATGGGCGGGGCCACCACGCCCGCGTACATCGCGGCCACGTGCTGGAGGCCGCTGGTGAACATCTTCAGCGGGGGAAGCGTTTCGTCGACCGGATGTCTCCGGTCGGACGGGGCCGTCTCCGGCTCGCCGTCGGGGTGGGTGGTCGCACATGCGTCGTTGCGAAACCTGGGCGTAGCTGCCACAGCGGTTCCTCCGGTCGGGTACACGTCTGCGGTGACGTGGGTGTCAGGGAGGTGGTCCCGGGGCCGGTCCGCCGGACCGGGCCCCGTGTGGTGCGGTGGTGCGGATGGGGCAGATCGTGCAGCTGGTGCGGCAGCTTTGAGCGCCGGTACGGGAGGCGCGTGCCTCTGGGCAGCGCCACCCGTACCGGTTGCCGCGGACCCCGCTCGGGTCCGCGGCGGCCGGCCGAGGGCCGTCCCCCTCGTCCGGCCGGTATCAGGGGTTGCCGGGTGTCAGGCTCCGGCGGCGATTCGCGCGAGGCGGCGGGCCTCGTCGCGGGTGGCGCGGGCGATGGCGTCCTCGTCCGCGGTGACCAGGCGGCCGGCCTCGACGACCGGCTTGCCGTCGGCCAGCGAGAGGGTGACCGGGGCGGCGGCGCCGAAGACGAGCGCGATGACCGGGTCGGCGATGGAGGCGTGGGCGAGTGTGTCCAGCTTCCACAGCACCAGGTCGGCGAGCTTGCCGACCTCCAGGGAGCCGGTCTGGGCGGCGCGGCCGAGGACCTGGGCGCCGCCGTAGGTCCCCAGGCGCAGCGCCTGACGGGCGTTCAGGGCGCGTTCGCGGTGCGGGCCGAGGCGGTTGATGAGGAGGGCGTTGCGCAGTTCGGTGTGGAGTTCGCCGGACTCGTTGGACGCGGTGCCGTCGACGCCGAGGCCGACCGGGACGCCGGCGGCGAGCATGTCCGGGACGCGGGCGATGCCGGCGGCGAGGCGGGCGTTGGAGGACGGGCAGTGGGCGACGCCGGTGCCGGTGCGGGCGAAGGCGGCGATGTCGGAGTCGTTCATGTGGACGCAGTGCGCCATCCACACGTCCTCACCGAGCCATCCGGTCGACTCGAAGTAGTCGGTGGGGCCCATGCCGAACAGCTCGTGGCAGAACTTCTCCTCCTCCACGGTCTCCGAACCGTGCGTGTGCAGCCGCACCCCCTTGCGCCGGGCCAGTTCGGCGCCCTGGCGCATGAGTTCGGTCGATACGGAGAACGGCGAGCAGGGTGCGACGGCGACCTGGGTCATGGCGTCGAAGGAGGCGTCATGGTACGCGTCGACGGTCGCCTCGGTGGCGGCGAGCGCGCCTTCCAGGGTCTCCACCGCGAAGTCCGGCGGCAGCCCGCCGTCCTTCTCGCTGCGGTCCATGGAGCCGCGGGCGAGGGTGAACCGTACGCCCAGGTCGCGGGCGGCGCCGATGATGGCGCCGGACAGGTCGCCGGAGTCCCGCGGGTAGACGTAGTGGTGGTCCATCGCGGTGGTGACGCCGCCGAGGGCCATCATGGCGAGCGACCCCTGGGCGGCGGCGCGGGCCATCGGCTCGTCGACGCGCGCCCACGTCGGGTACAGCGCGACCAGCCAGTCGAAGAGGTTGTTGTCCGTGGCCAGGCCCCGGGTGATCCACTGGTAGAAGTGGTGGTGCGTGTTGATCAGGCCGGGCGTGACGAGGTGCCCGGTGCCGTCGATGCGGCGTACGACGTTCTCCAGGCCCTGCGGTGCCTTGCCGGCGCCGACGGACTCGATGCGGTTGCCCGCGACGACGACGTGGCCCGAGGCGTACTCGGTGTCGGCCGCGTCCACGGTCGCGATCGAGCAGTTCTCGATGACGATGCGTTCCACCCGGTCGGGGGCTGCCGGTGCTGCCATGGTGCTTCCTTCTCTCGTCTGAGGTGTGGGCACGGCAGGACCCTAGGAGGATTTGAGTGCCACGGCGGTGCGGCCGTGGGTGCCGAGATGGTGGAAGAACAGGTTGAGCAGGACCGCGACGAGCGCTCCCGCACTGATTCCGGAGCCCAGGACGGTCTGGGCGCAGGACGGGAAGTCCGCGTAGAAGCCGGGCGCGGCGAGCGGGACGATGCCCGCGCCGAGGGCCACGGCGACCAGGATGATGTTGGAGCTGTCGTCGAGTCCGGCCTCGGAGAGCGTACGGATGCCGCTGACGGCGATGGAGCCGAACAGGACGATACCGGCGCCGCCGAGTACGGGCATGGGGACGAGCGAGACGATCGCGCCGAGCACCGGGAAGAGGCCGAGGACCAGCAGGGCGGCGCCCGCCGCCGCGACGACGTAGCGGCTGCGGACCTTCGTCAGCGAGACCACGCCCACGTTCTGCGCGAAGGCGCTCGTGGGGAAGCCGCCGAAGACCGGGCCGATGAGGGTGGCGAGCCCGTCGGTGCGCAGCCCGCGGGTGAGGGTGCGTCCGTCGGTGCGGCGTTCGCAGATCTCACCGACGGCCAGCATCCCGGCGGACGACTCTGTCATCAGGACGAGCATCACGATGCACAGCGAGAGGATCGCGGCGGGCCGGAATTCGGGCGCGCCGAAGGCGAAGGGGGTGGGCACGGCCGCGAGCGGGGCGTCGCGGAGCGCGGAGAAGTCGGCGAGGCCGAACGGTACGGCGGCCAGCGTGCCGACCAACAGACCCATGAGCAGCGCGACTTGGCGCAGGAAGCCGCGTCCGAAGCGCTGGATCAGCAGGATGACGACGAGGGTGAACGCGGCGAGCGCGAGGTATTTCATGGCGCCGAAGTCGGCGGCCGTCTTGTCGCCGCCCTGCGCCCAGGAGACCGGCACGGGCATCAGGGTGACGCCGATGAGGGTGATGACGACACCGGTGACCAGCGGCGGGAAGAACCGCAGGAGTCTGCCGAAGAACGGCCCGACGGCCAGGCAGAACACCCCGGCGACGAGCACCGCCCCGTAGATGGCGGGCAGTTGGTGTCCGGGCGCGCTGGTCTCGGCGATGGCGAGCATCGGGGCGATGCCGGCGGACGAGGCGGCGTTGACGAAGGGGAGCCGGTTGCCGGCGAATCCGCCGATCCCGAGTGTCTGCATGAGGGTGGCGCAGCCCGCGATGAGCAGGCTCGCGGCGATCAGCCGGGTCATGCCCGCGGGGTCGAGGCCGACGGCCTGGCCGATGATGAGCGGTGGGGTGACGACGCCGGCGTACATGGCGGCGATGTGCTGGAGCGCGGCCGGCAGGAGCCGCGAAGGGGTGAGCTTCTCGTCCACCGGATGAACCGCGCGCTCCGGCGGGGTGGGACAGGGGCCTTCTGCTTCCGCGGGCCCGGATGCTGGCTGTGCCATGAGGGTTCCCTCCGGCCCGGCCGGTGCCCCGCCGTGGGCGGGCGGGCACCGGCGCGGCGCCGCGTCAGAGGTTGGTCATGTCGACCGGGATCTGCGGCTCGACGCCGTCCCGGAGCACGGTGCCCTCGATGAGCCCGTACGGACGGTCGGCCGCGAAGTACACCGCACCGTCGGCGGTATCGTTCTTCAGTCCGAACGGCTCCAGGTCCACGAGGAAGTGGTGGTTGTTCGGCAGCGAGAAGCGGATCTCGTCGATCTCGCTGCGGTTGTTGATGATGCGCGAGCCCATCTGGTACAGCGTCTGCTGGAGCGAGAGGGAGTACGTCTCGGCGAAGGCGTGGAGCATGTGCTTGCGCGCCTGCTCGTAGGACTTCTCCCAGTTCGGCATCCGCTGCTCGTCGCTGGTCCAGTTGTAGCGCCAGCGGGCGGAGACGTCGGTGGCCAGGATGCGGTCGTACGCCTCCTTGAGCGTCGTGTACTTGTCCTTGACGTAGCCCCAGAACTCGGAGTTGGTCGAGTTCAGCACGGTGAGGTCCTTGAGGCCGGATATGACCTGCCACTTCTCACCGTCGAAGGTGATCTGGGCGGTGCGTATCTCCTGGTTCCTGCGTACGAAGGAGTGCTTGACCTCGTCGGACCCGATGAACCGGGAGTTCGTGTCGGAGGTGGCTATGCGGTCCCAGGCGTACTCCTCGATGCGGATGCGCGCGGTCTTGATCGGCTCCTGCGAGGTCACGAAGTGGCGGGCGAGGTGGATGCCGAACTGCTCGGCGGAGTCGATGCCGTGTTCCTTGGCGAAGGCGAACACCGTGTTCTTGGTGGTGTCCGTGGGCAGGACGTGCGCGTTGGAGCCGGAGTAGTGGACGTCTTCCATCTCGCCGGACAGGGCGACCGAGACGTTCAGGTCCTTGATGTGGTGGGTGTCGCCGTCCCGCGTGATCCTGACGACGCGGTTCTCTGCTTTGCCGTACTGGTTCTGGCCGAGAATCGTGGGCATGTGTCTGCTAGCTCCCTCGGTATACGGAGTAGCCGAACGGGTTGAGCAGCAGCGGTACGTGGTAGTGCTCGCCCGGGGCGACGGCGAACGTGATCGCCACCTCCGGGAAGAACGCGCCGCTGTCCCTTACGCGGGGGGCGTCCTGCTGCGCCTCGGCTTGCTTCTTGGCGGTGAAGTACGGCTCGGTCTCGAAGTCGAGCCGTACGTGGGTGGTGCCTTCCGGCAGGGCCGGCAGGTCCTTGCAGCGCCCGTCCGCATCGGTCGCGGAGCCGCCGAGCGTCACCCAGGGCGCGTCGCCGCCCGAGCGGGCGGCGAGCGAGACGGCGACGGCTGCGGCGGGGCGGCCGATGCTGGTGTCCAGGATGTGGGTGGACACCGATGCGGTGGCGAAGGTGCTCAAGACCCTCACTCTCCTTCTGTTACGCGTCTTCCGTGACGAGGCGGGTGAGGCGGATGCGGTTGATCCTGCCCAGTTCGGTGCGCACGATCTCCCGCTCCCGCTCGGGCGGGTTCCCGATCCGGGACTTCACCGCGTCGCGCATCTGTTCACCGGTGGCTCCGGTGGCGCAGATCAGGAAGACGTGTCCGAACCGCTCCTGGTAGGCCAGGTTGAGTTCGAGCATTTCGGCCTTGAGCTCCTCGGTGGCGCCGGCCATCCCCCGCTGTTCGCGGGAGGAGGTCGGGTCCCCGGGCTTCGGGCGGCCGATCGGCGGGTGACCGGCCATGGCCTCGGCCAGGTCCTCCGCGCCGAGGGCCGCCGTGGCGGTGTCGCTCGCGGAGAGCAGGGCTTCGGTGGTGGCGTACGGGCGGCGGGAGAGGATCGCTCTTCCCCATGCCGCACTGGCACACACCTCGTGCAGTGCGGCGGCCGCCTCGTGGTCCGCCAGGGTGTTGAACCGGGCGAGGCCCGGCGTGGAGCTCGAAGTCACGGGAGCCTCCGTGGCTGTTCTTCGCTGTGCGTTGGTCGGGCTGCGGATAGCTAACGCCCTCGACAACACGACGTCAACAGTTTGTTGAAATTCCGTTCACACAGAAGGCCGCCACCCGGTGATCCGGGCGGCGGCCTGATCGATCACGCGCCGTTCGCCTGCGCCTGGGCACCCGACCAGGCGCCCAACTACGCGCCCTTGGTGCCGTTTTCCCTGTTCAGGTAGTTGTAGACGGTGAACCGGGAGACCCCCAGGGCCCCCGCCACCGTCTCGACGCCGTGCCGTACGGAGAAGGCACCGCGTGCCTCCAGGAGCCGGACCGCCTCCTGTTTGGCCTTGCGGTCCAGCTCGGCGAGCGGCATGCCGTGCCGGCGCTCCATCGCGGCCAGGATGTGGTCCAGCGAGTCCGACAGCTGGGGCAGCCGGACCGCCACGACGTCCTCGCCCTCCCAGGCCAGCACGACGTCGTCGGCGCGCGCGTCCCCGGGCACGAGGAGTTCGGCGCCCATGGCGTCGGCGAGCGGCTTCACCGCGGCGACGAGGGGATGGTCCACCGGTCCGGTCACCGCGGGTCCTCTCCGATGACGTTGACCTGGAGCGAGACCCGGGTGGCACCCGATGCCAGCGCCTGGCGCAGCAGGCTGTCCACCGCGGTGAGCACTTCGTCGGCGCCCCCCTCCGCCGTGTTGCCGAACGGGCCGACGTCCACGGCGTCCAGCTCGGCCGCCTGGATGACCTCGCGCGCGACGACCGCGTGCGCGGGCGCCTCGTCGAGATCGAAGGGCTCGGTGGTGAACTCCACTCTCAAGCGCACTGTGCCTCCCTGATGCGTTCCACCGCCGGGGCGACCCGCGGCTCGGGCACGACCCTAATGCCCCGGCGCCGGCGCGGGGGCCCTACATCGGCAGCACACAGACCGCGGCCGGTTCCGCGAAGGCCGTGCCCACGGACTCCAGGGCGCCGGTGGACGCGTCGACCCGGAAGGCGGTGACCGTGCCGGAGTTCTGGTTGGCGGCGAAGAGCAGGCTCCCGTCCGGCGAGAACGCGGTGTGCCGGGGGAAGTCGCCGCCCACGGAGACGGTGTCGATCAGGCGCAGCGCGGCCCCGCCGTCCTCGATCGCGTACCGGGTGATGCTGTTGTGTCCCCGGTTGGCGAGGTAGGCGAAGCGGCCGTCGGCGGTGACGAGGAACTGGGCGGGGTAGCTGGTGCCGCTTCCCGTTCCGGTGGACTGCGGGTCGCCCGGGGTGAGGGTGCCGGTGGCGGGGTCGTAGCCGCAGACGACGGCGGTGTTGTCGACCTCGCAGGCCAGGTACGCGTGGCGGCCGTCCGGATGGAAGGTCAGGTGGCGGGGGCCCGCGCCGGGGTGCAGGGCGGCGTACGAAAGCTGCTCCAGGGTGCCGTGCGCCTCGTCCAGCCGGTACGTGTAGACCGTGTCGGTGCCGAGGTCGACGGCCAGGATGTGGTTGCCGTCGGGGGCCGTGATGATCTGGTGGGCGTGCGGCCCGTCCTGGCCGGGTCCGGGCGCGGGTGAGCTGTGGGCGACCAGGTCCGTGCGCTCCCCCACCGATCCGTCGGCGGCCAGCGGGTGCACGGCGACGCTGCCGGAGGTGTAGTTGGCGCTGAACAGCCAGCGGCCGCCCGGGTGGACCGAGAGGTGGCAGGGTCCGGCGCCGCCGGTGGCCCGGGTGCCGAGGACCCGGAAGGTTCCGTCGTCGGCGAGGGCGACCGCGGTGACGCCGCCGTTCTGCTGCTCGTCCACGGCGTAGAGCGTGCTGCCCGTGGGGTGGAGCGCGAGGTACGAGGGGTTCTCGACGCCGGTGACGACGGTGCGGGCGGTGATGCCCCCGGTGCTCCGGTCGTACGAGGCGACGCCGATGCCGGTGCCGCCGGGGGTGGTCGAGGTGTAGGTGCCGAGGAACAGGGTGCCGGTGCGGCGGGTCGCGGGCCGTGCGGGGTGCGGCGGGCGGCCGGGGCGGTGGTGGTCGGGGCGGTGGTGGTCGGTGCGCGGGAGCGTGGGGGCGGCGGCCAGGGCGCCGCCCGCCAGGAGTGCTCCGAGCAGGGTGCGGCGGCTGGTGGGGGATGTCATGCGAGGCACCTCGTGGGGTCGGTCGCTTCGGATGTGTCAGCCACAGTGGCCCTCCCCCGGGGGCGGCCGCAAGAGGCGCATCGGCCATTGCGCAGGTCGCAACGCCGGGCGCCTCGGCTGCCGGTGGCCGAGCTCAGTCACCGGACTGGATGTCTCCGCGCGTGGAGGAGGTGATCGGCTCGCGCTGGGCGAAGTCCCCCGGCGGGATGCCCGGGTGGTGGCCGCCCTCGACGGGCTGCACGGCGGCGGCCGGGCCGAGCGCCAGCCGGGAGACGATCCGGTAGCGGTCGCCCCGGTAGAGCGAGTGCACGTACTCGACGGGGCGGCCGGTGGTGTCCGAGGTCAGCCGCTCGAATAGCAGGGCAGGGGACAGCTCCGGCACGTCCAGCAGCCCGGCCTCGGCACGGGTCACCACGGTCGGCTCGATCGCCTGGACCGCTTCGTGGACGTGCACGTCGTGGCGCTCGCGCAGGTGCTCGTACAGGTCGCCGTTCTCCAACTCGTCGGCGGACAGGCCGGGCACGAGTTCCGCCCTGATGTGCAGGTGCTCGATGGCCATCGGGGCGCCGTCGACCAGCCGCAGCCGGGCCACGTAGACGATGTCGGCCGCCGGTGACATGCGCAGCTTGCGGCCGACGCGGGCGCCGGCCTGGAGCGTGGTGAACTCCAGCAGCCGGCTCGACCAGGCCCCGGCCGCCTGCGGCACCGACAGGGCGAGGTCGGCGGAGATCAGTTCCTGGGTGATCTTCTCGGGTGCGACGAACATGCCCCGGCCGTGTTCGCGCACGAGGAGCCCGGCGGCGACCAGTTCGTCCACCGCGGCGCGCAGGGTGGGGCGGGAGACGCCGAGCGTGGCGCACAGGGACCGCTCCGATGGGATGGCGTCGCCCGGCCGCCGCGACTCGATCAGTTCCAGAACGGCGTCCCGGGCCCGCTCCCGTTTGAGCACCGTCCCCGATGCGTCGGCGTCCATGTGCTGCCCCCTCCTGACGGCGTACTTCCTTGACCACTTACTGGACCAGCTTGCCCGACAGGATCACTGGTCAGGTGGATTGTAGCCGGTACTCCGCCAAACCTCGCGGGCCTGTTTCCGCGAAGATCACCAAAATCCCTTGATACCAAGGGGGTTGACGGCCTCATTGGTCTATGCCACCTTCATCCACCAACAAGAGGTGAGCTGTCCAGCGGCCTTCACTGGTCAGGTGGTCAGGTCCTGTTCTCCAGAGGTGAACCGTGAAGTACCGCTTGCTTGCCGGTGGGTCCGCGCTCGTGATGGCCGCCGTGCTCTGCGCCTGCAGCTCCTCCGACGACTCGGCCGGGAAATCCGGTGACGGCCGGACCGGCATCGATGTCTGGCTGATGCGCGACAGCGTCTCGGCACAGTTCCAGAAGGAGTTCGTGAAGGGCTTCGAGGACGCGCACCCCGACATCCGGGTCCGGGTCCAGATCCAGGAGTGGGACGGCATCGGCGAGAAGATCACCGCCGCGCTTGCCAGCAACGACGCGCCGGACGTCATCGAGAGCGGCAACACCCAGGTCGCCCAGTTCGCGCAGAGCGGCGGGCTCGTCGACCTCAGCGACAAGGTCGACGAGCTGAACGGCAAGGACTGGCTGCCGGGGCTCGCCGAGCCGGGGGCGTACGAGGGCAAGCAGTACGGCATCCCGTACTACGCGGCCAACCGGGTGGTCATCTACCGCACCGACCTGTTCGAGCAGGCGGGCGTCGACGCCTCCGCGATCAAGACGCGCGACCAGTGGATCACCGCCACCGGCAAGCTCAACAAGGGCGGAACGCAGGGCATCTACCTGCCCGGACAGATGTGGTACGCCCTGGCCGGCTTCGTCTGGGACGAGGGCGGCGACCTCGCCACCGAGTCCGACGGCACGTGGAAGGGCGCCCTGGACACCCCCGAGGCCCTGCGCGGGATGGAGTTCTACAAGCAGCTCCAGGCGCTCGGCAAGGGGCCCAAGGACTCCGACGAGGACGACCCGCCGCAGGCCGACGTGATGGCCCAGGGCAAGGTCGCCCAGGTCATCTCCACCCCGGGCGGCGCCAATGTCGTCATCGAGAAGAACCCGGACCTCAAGGGGAAGCTCGGCTTCTTCCCGATCCCCGGCAAGACCGCGGGCACTCCGGGCGCCGTCTTCACCGGCGGCTCCGACCTGGTGATCCCCACGGCTTCCGGCAAGCAGGAGGCCGCGCTCACCTTCATCAAGGAACTCACCGGCGACACCTGGCAGAAGAAGCTCGCCGTCGCCATGAGCTACGTACCGAACCGGACCACGCTCGCCTCCGCGGTGGCCGGTGACCCGGGCGCCGCCGCGATGGCGGCCGGTGCGGCCAACGGCCACGCCACGCCCAACACACCGGGCTGGGCCGCCGTCGAGGCGGAGAACCCGATCAAGGACTACATGGCCGCCGTCCTCACCGGCCGCGACCCGGCGAAGGAGGCCGCCAAGGCCTCCGCCGACATCACCCGGGCCATGAAGACCGATTCCTGACCCGCGGGCCCCGCCCGACCGTCCGAACCATCGAGAGGAGGCGTGCCGTGTCGGTCATCCGGGAACGGACCGCACCCCCCAGCCCCCTGCGCCGGGCCGTACCCGGCACGTCCGGGCCGCCGCCCCGCCGGCGGCGGTCCGGGGAACCGCGCGGCCTGTGGCCGTACGCCCTGATCGCCCCGGCGGTGGGCGGGATGCTCTACCTGCTGCTCTATCCGCTGCTGCGGGCGGTGCTGATCTCGCTCCAGGACTTCCGGCTGCGCCAGCTGATCACGGGCGACGCCGAGTTCGTCGGACTGCGCAACTACCGCACGCTGCTGTCCGATCCGCGGTTCTGGGAGGTGGTCCGGCGCACCTTCCTGTTCATGGCGGTCAACGTGGTCCTGATCATGGTGATCGCGACGCTCGTCGCCCTGATGACCGAGCGGCTCGGCCGGTTCGGCCGCACGGCGGTGCTCAGTTCGCTGGTGCTGGCCTGGGCCATGCCGGTGATCGCGGCCACCACGGTCTTCCAGTGGCTGTTCCACTCCGAATTCGGCATAGTCAACCATCTGCTGACCGGGGCGGGCTTCTCCTCCTTCGACCGCTACCCGTGGTTCGCGCACGGCTCCGCCGCCTTCGCCATCCTGGTCCTGCTGGTCGTCTGGCAGTCGGTGCCGTTCGCGGCGATCACGATCTACTCCGCACTGACCACCGTCCCGGCCGAGCTGTACGAGTCGGCGCGGCTGGACGGGGCGAGCGCCGCCCGGATCTTCCGCTCGGTCACCCTCCCGGTGCTCCGGCCGATCTTCCTGCTGGTCTTCTCGCTCGAGGTGATCTGGACGTTCAAGGCGTTCGTCCAGATCTGGGTGATGACCCGCGGCGGCCCGGGGGACGCGACCACGATCCTGCCCGTGTACGCGGTGCAGACGGCGCTCGCCGGCCAGCGCTACGACCTGGGCTCGGCCGCCTCGATGGTCACCGTGGTCCTGATGTCCGGGGTGCTCGTCCTCTACTTCCGCCAGATGCTCCGCCAGGAGGACGAGATCCGATGAGCCGTGCCCGTACCCCGCGCGTGCGAAGGATGCCGCTGAACGCCGCCGCCGTACTGACGGTCCTGGTCTGCCTGTTCCCCGTCTACTGGATGATCTCCACCGCGTTCAAGCCGTCCCGGGACATCCAGTCCACCGATCCGCAGCTCTTCCCGCACACCTGGACCCTCGACCACTTCCGGACCGCCGTGCAGGCCGACGGGTTCGGGCTGTTCTGGCGCAACAGCATCCTGGTGACGGCGAGTTCGATCCTGCTCGCCCTGATCGTCGCGCTGGCGTCGGCGTACGCGGTGGCCCGGCTCCGGTGGAAGGGCCGGCGGCAGTTCATGCTGATGGTCTTCATCGCACAGATGGCGCCGTGGGAGTCGCTGATCATCCCGATCTACATCATCTCCCGCGACACGGACATGCTGGACCGGCTGCCCACGCTCACCCTCGTCTACTTCATGGTCACCCTGCCGTTCTCGGTCATCGTGCTGCGGGGCTTCATCGGGACGATCCCGCCGGAGCTGGAGGAGGCCGCCCAGGTCGACGGGTGCACCAGGACCGGCGCCTTCCGGAAGGTGGCCCTGCCGCTGCTCGCGCCGGGACTCATGGCCACCTCGCTGTTCGGCTTCATCACCGCCTGGAACGAGTTCGCGTACGCCAACTTCCTGATCATCAAGCAACAGGACAGCCGCACCCTGCCGGTCTGGCTGTCCTCCTTCCAGAACACCTTCGGCACCGACTGGGGCGCCACCATGGCCGCCTCCACCCTGTTCGCCCTGCCCGCGCTGGTGGTCTTCCTGCTGCTCCAGCGCCATGTCACCTCCGGCTTCGCGGCCGGCGCCGTCAAGGGCTGACCGACGACCCAGCTCCCACCCCGGAGGCACCGCATGCCCGCACCCCACCCCGAACACTCCCTCGTCCCCCGGCCGCTCAAGGTCTCCTCCCGCCCCGGCCGCTTCACCTTCGCCCCGGACACCTCGATCCGCGCCACCCCCGGCGCGGAGGGCGCGGCCGACCTGCTGCGCACCCTGCTCGCCCCCACCACCGGGCTGCCGCTGGCGCCCTCCGCCACCGGCCGGATCGTGCTGGCCCTGGACCCGCAGCTGAGCGGCCTCGGCGAGGAGGGGTACGGGCTCACCATCGGCCCGGACACGGTGCTGCTGCGGGCCGCCCGCCCGGCCGGCCTGCTGTGCGGGGTCCAGACGCTGCGGCAGCTCCTGCCCGCCGAGACACTGTCCGGGGCGGACCGGCGGGGCGGACCGTGGACGCTGCCCTGTGTGGAGATCAGCGATGTGCCGGCGCACGCGTGGCGGGGCACCATGCTGGACGTCGCCCGGCACTTCCAGCCGGTCTCCTACCTGCGCCGGTACGTGGACCTGATGGCGCTGCACAAGCTCAACACGCTGCACCTCCACCTCACCGACGACCAGGGCTGGCGGATGCCCGTCGCCGCCTACCCGAAGCTCACCGGGATCGGCGGCCACCGCAGCCAGTCGATGGCGGGGCCTCCGGGCGGCGTCCCCGAAATGTTCGACGGGGTTCCGCACTCGGGGGCGTACACCCGGCAGGAACTGCGCGACCTCGTCCGGTACGCGGCGGCGCGCGGGGTGCGGGTGGTGCCGGAGATCGAGATGCCGGGCCATGTGCGCGCGGCCCTCGCCGCCCATCCGGAGCTGGGCAACGATCCCTCGCGGCGGCTGGGCGTGTGGACCCGCTGGGGCGTCTGCGACACCGTCCTCGGCGTCCACGAGGAGGTCTTCGACTTCTGCCGGACGGTGCTGCAGGAGGTCATGGACGTCTTCCCCTCGCCGTACATCCACGTCGGGGGCGACGAGTGCCCGACCACCGAGTGGGAGAACAGCCCGGCCGCCCGGCAGCGGGCCGCCGCCGAGGGGCTGGCGGACACGCGGGCGCTGCACGGCTGGTTCATGGGCCGGATCGGGGCGTTCGTGACCGAGCGGGGCCGCACACCGGTCGGCTGGGCCGAGACCGGCACCGAACTCCCCCTCGACTTCACCGTGATGACCTGGCGCGACCCGTCCCACGCCCGCACCGCCGCCCGCCGCGGCCACCAGGTGGTCGCCGCGCACTACCGGGCCACCTACCTCGACTACGCCGAGTCCGCCGACCCCGGCGAACCGCCCGCGCAGCCGGGCCCTCCGGTGGACCTGCGCACGGTCCACGGCGACCGGTCGCTCGCCGACGACTGGGGCCCGGCCGACACCGGCCGGCTCCTCGGTACGCAGGCCCAGTTGTGGACCGAGTACGCGCGCACCCCGGACCGGATCGAGTACCGGACGTATCCGCGGCTGTGCGCGCTGGCGGACCGCGCCTGGTCGGGCACGCGCGCCGACTGGCCCGGATTCCTCGCGCGCCTCGGCCCGCACCTGGCGCGGCTGGACGCGCTCGGCGTCCGCTACCGGCCCCCGGAGGGTGTCGGACTCCCCCTGAACCCCAGGCCGCAACCGGCCGCCTCCCCAGGAACAGCGCCAACCCCGTGAATATCCATTCCCCCATGACCGTTCCGGAAAGGAACAGGCAGATGAAGTCACTCGCGAAGAGCCGGATGCGCGCGGTCGGCGCGGCCGCCGCCACCGTGGCGCTGGGCTGTACGGCGCTGGCCGCCGTCCCCACGACGGCGAGCGCCGCCGACGGATCGCTCGCCGTGCAGTACCGCACCGGCGCGTCCGGGGCCACGGCCGACCAGAGCGAACCCTGGCTCAAGGTGCGCAACACCGGCAGCGGGTCCGTCCAGCTCAGCGACGTCAAGGTCCGCTACTACTTCAAGGGCGAAGCGGCGGGCGACGCCTACCGGTTCGCCTGCTCCTGGGCGGTGAAGGGCTGCGGGAACATCACGGGGACCTTCGGCACGCTCGCGTCCCCGACCGCCACCGCCGACCGCTACCTGGAGATCGGCTTCACCTCCGGCGCGGGCTCGCTGGCACCGGGTGCCGACACCGGTGACATGCAGCTGCGGTTCTACCGGTCGACCTGGCAGCCGCTGGTGCAGAGCGACGACTACTCCTTCGGCGCCGGCGCGACCGCGTACGCCGACTGGTCGAAGGTGACCGCGCGGCTGGGCGGGGCCACGGTCTGGGGCGAGGCCCCCGAGGGCAACACCCCGACCGACCCGACCGACCCCACGGACCCGACCGACCCGACCGTTCCGTCGGAGGACGCGCCGACGCTCTTCGACGACTTCAACTACAGCGGCCACACCGATCCGCAGATCGCCGCGCACGGCTGGAGCGTCCGCTCCAACTCCGGTGGCCCCGGGGTGCCGGGTGCCACCTGGGCGCCGGAGAACGTCACGTTCGCCACGGAGAGCGGCAACTCCATCATGAACCTGGAGACGTCGACGGCGGGCAGCGGTGAGTCGACCAAGCAGACCGAGATCCTGACCCAGTCCATGAAGTTCCGCAACGGCACCTACGCGGCGCGGGTGAAGTTCGAGGACGCGCCGAAGTCGGGCCCGGACGGCGACCACCTCGTCCAGACGTTCTTCACCATCAACGACCTCAAGGCGCCGATGGCGGACGACTACGCGGAGTACGACTTCGAGTACCTGCCCAACGGCGGCTGGGGCGAGAGCGGCAACATCCTGTACACGACCTCGTGGGAGACCTACCGGCCCGACCCCTGGGAGGCCGTCAACGAGCACACCGAGTCCCGGCAGAGCTACGCCGGCTGGCACGACCTGGTCGTGACCATCGACAACAGCGAGATCACGTACTACATCGACGGCCAGGTGTTCGGCACGCACGGCGCCGCGTACCTGCCGGAGCGGGGCATGTCGATCAACTTCAACCAGTGGCTGATCGATCTGGCCGGGCAGACGAGCACGACGCCCCGTGCGTACGACCAGCGGGTGGACTACGTCCTGCACGTCAAGGACCAGGTCCTCACCCCGGCCCAGGTGAACGCCCGGGTGAGCGCCTACCGCGCGGCGGGGACGACGTTCCAGGACACCGTTCCGGCGGGGTGACCCGGTAGCAGCACGGCGAACAGGCGGGGCGGACGGCCGACGGGCCTCCGCCCCGCCTTTCGCGTCTCCGGAGCGCCCGTGCGGACCCTCCTGACCGGGCCGAATTCCGGGCAGCCCCTTGACAGCCCCGCCACCCTTTGGGCAATCTTCCGTTAAGCAGAAACTAACTTCCGCAATACGGAAGGAGCGCCGAAACCCTCATGGGCTACCCGGACCAGCGCTTCGATGTGAACCTCTCGATCCTCTTCACGGAACTCCCGCTTCTGGAGCGGCCCGCGGCAGCCGCCGCGGCCGGCTTCACCGCGGTCGAGCTGTGGTGGCCCTGGATCGAGACCCCCACCCCCCAGCAGGCCGAGCTCGACGCCCTCAAGAAGGCGCTCGACGACGCCGGTACCCAGCTGGTGGGGCTGAACTTCTACGCCGGACAGCTCCCCGGCCCCGACCGCGGCGCGCTCTCCGTGCCCGGAGCGGAGTCGGACCGCTTCCGGGCCAACATCGAGGTGGCGGCCGGCTTCGCCGCCTCGGTCGGCTGCAAGGCGCTCAACGCGCTCTACGGCAACCGGGTCGACGGCGTCGACCCCGACGCGCAGGACGAACTGGCCCTGGAGAACCTGGTGCTGGCCGCCCGCGCCGCCGACCGGATCGGCGCGGTGCTGCTGATCGAGACCCTGAACGCGCCGGAGTCGCCGCGCTACCCGCTGGTCAGCGCGCCGGCCGGGATCGAGGTGGTGGACCGGATCAACGCCGCGACGGGCCTGGGCAACGCGAAGTTCCTGCTGGACCTGTACCACCTGTCGATGAACGGCGAGGACCTGAGCCAGGTCATCTCCGCGTACGCCGACAGGACCGGTCACGTCCAGATCGCCGACAACCCGGGCCGCGGCGCGCCCGGCACCGGCTCGCTCCCCCTGGAACAGCTCCTGGACGAGCTGGCGAAGGCCGGATACGAGGGCTGGGTCGGGCTGGAGTACAAGCCCGGCGACCGCCCGAGCGCCGATTCCTTCGACTGGCTCCCGGCCGCCGCGCGGCCCGCCCGCTGAGGGCAGCGGGCGCCCCCCTGTACACGCTGATCGGAAGGCACTCTCATGAGCAACAACCTCCCCAAGGTTGCGTGGATCGGGCTCGGCATCATGGGCTCGCCCATGTCCGAGAACCTCATCAAGGCCGGGTACAACGTCACCGGTTACACCCTGGAGCAGGACAAGGTCGACCGGCTGGCCGCGGCCGGCGGCACCGGCGCCTCCTCGATAGCCGAGGCGGTCCGGGACGCGGACGTGGTCGTCACGATGGTGCCCGCGTCCCCGCAGGTGGAGGCTGTCGCCTACGGCCCCGACGGCATCCTGGAGAACGCGAGGCGCGGCGCGCTGCTGATCGACATGTCCTCGATCACCCCGCAGACCTCCGTGGACCTCGCGAAGAACGCCGCGGAAAAGGGCATCCGGGTCCTGGACGCCCCCGTGTCCGGCGGTGAGGCCGGCGCCATCGAGGCCGTGCTGTCCATCATGGTGGGCGGCGAGCAGGCCGACTTCGACGCGGCGAAGCCGCTGCTCGAAGCGCTCGGCAAGACCATCGTGCTGTGCGGGCCGCACGGTTCCGGCCAGACGGTGAAGGCCGCCAACCAGCTGATCGTCGCGGTCAACATCCAGGCGTGCGCCGAGGCCGTGGTCTTCCTGGAGAAGTCCGGCGTCGACCTCACCGCCGCGCTGGACGTCCTGAACGGCGGCCTGGCCGGCTCGACGGTCCTGACCCGCAAGAAGGACAACTTCCTCAACCGCGACTTCGCCCCGGGCTTCCGGATCGACCTGCACCACAAGGACATGGGCATCGTGACGGACGCCGCCCGCAACGTCGGCGCCGCGCTGCCGGTCGGCGGCGTGGTCGCCCAGCTCGTCGCCTCGCTGCGCGCGCAGGGCGACGGCGGCCTGGACCACTCGGCGCTGCTGCGCTCGGTCGAGCGCCTCTCGGGCCGGCCCGTCCAGGGCTGACCCCGGCCGCTCCCCTCCCCTCCACTCCCCAGACTTCCGGACGGTGCCGGCGCTGACACCTGTCCTGTCGCGCCCAGGCGCCGGCACCGTCCGGAACACCCTCCCACCCTCCCACCAAGAATTTCAACAAACTGTTGACGCCGTGCGCGGGGCGTACTTACGCTCCGGACACACCCCGCACTCCGGCCCCAGGCCGTCGCAGTTTCAGCAGCTCCCGTACGGAAGGTCGCCCCGACACCATGACGCAGCGTGTGCTTACGACCGAGTCCGGCGCCCCGGTCGCCGACAACCAGAACTCCGCCACCGCGGGTGCCGGAGGGCCGATCCTCCTCCAGGACGGTCACCTCCTGGAGAAGCTCGCCCGCTTCAACCGGGAGCGCATCCCGGAGCGCGTGGTGCACGCCCGCGGCTCCGGCGCGTACGGCTACTTCGAGGTGACCGATGACGTCACCGCCTTCACCCGCGCCGACTTCCTCTCCGAGGTGGGCCGCCGCACCGAGACGTTCCTCCGCTTCTCCACGGTCGCCGACTCGCTGGGCGGCGCGGACGCGGTGCGCGACCCGCGCGGCTTCGCGCTCAAGTTCTATACGGACGAGGGCAATTACGACCTCGTCGGCAACAACACGCCGGTCTTCTTCATCAGAGACCCGATCAAGTTCCCCGATTTCATCCACTCGCAGAAGCGCGATCCGTTCACGGGTCGTCAGGAGCCGGACAACATCTGGGACTTCTGGGCGAACTCCCCCGAGGCCACGCACCAGGTGACCTGGCTGATGGGCGACCGGGGCATCCCCGCCTCGTACCGCCACATGAACGGCTACGGCTCGCACACCTACCAGTGGACGAACGCCGAGGGTGACGCGTACTTCGTGAAGTACCACTTCAAGACGAACCAGGGCGTGCGCTCGCTCTCCGCCGACCAGGCCGCCGAGCTCGTCGGCAAGGACGGCAGCTCGCACCAGACGGATCTGCTCCAGGCCATCGAGCGCGGCATGAACCCGTCCTGGACGCTGTACGTGCAGCTGATGCCGGCCGCCGAGGCCGCGGACTACCGCTTCAACCCGTTCGACGTGACGAAGGTCTGGCCGCACGCGGACTACCCGTTGCAGCGGGTCGGCCGGCTGGTGCTGGACCGCAACCCGGACAACGTCTTCGCCGAGGTCGAGCAGGCCGCGTTCTCCCCGAACAACTTCGTGCCCGGCATCGGCCCGTCCCCGGACAAGATGCTCCAGGGCCGGCTGTTCGCCTACGCGGACGCGCAGCGCTACCGCCTAGGCATCAACCACACCCAACTGCCGGTGAACGCCCCGCGCACCGCGACCGTCGACAACTACGGCCGCGACGGCCTCCACGCCACCCGCTACGGCTCGCGCCACGACAAGAACTACGAGCCCAACTCGTACGCGGGCCCCGCCCAGACGGACGCGGCCCACTCCGCCCCACTCCCCGTCCAGGGCTGGACCGGTACCCACGAGGCACCCGCCCACACCAAGGACGACGACTTCTTCCAGGCGGGCGAGCTGTACCGGCTGATGTCGGACGACGAGAAGGCCCGGCTGATCGCCAACATCGCGGGCGGCCTGTCCCAGGTGACCCGGGACGACGTCATCGAGAAGAACCTCGCCCACTTCCACGCGGCCGACGCCGAATACGGCAAGCGCGTGGAGGAGGCGGTCCACGCCCTGCGCGAGGACTGAACCTCCCCCCGAACCCTGCCCGCGCCGACGCGTCCACCCGGATGAGGGGTTGTGCGCGACGCGGGCAGGACGAGGCCGCGGCGGTGGCGCGATGCCAGTGCGGTGGTACGTGGGAGGGCGGCCCGGGTTTCCTGACCTGAAGGAACCGGACAGCCCCCCTTCGCGCCTCCGCCGCGGTCCCTGTTCTTTCCCTGAGCCAGGGCGTGGAGTACGGATACGGTCCCGTACCCCACGCCCTTTCATGTGTCAGAGGATGACGTCGACGGCGTCCAGCAGGACGGCGGTGCTCGCCTCGGGGTCGTGGTTCATGGTGAGCGCTTGGTGGGGGAGCTGGGCCAGGTGGCCGGCGAGAGCCTTGGTGGAGGTTTCGGCGGGCAGGAGCCCGAAGACATCCGGGGACCGGTCCTCGGTGGCGACGTCTTCCACAACGGGGTGCGGTCACCGGCGACAAGCGCGTCGGTCACCTTCTGCTTCTGGGTGGGATGCATCTGTTCACCGGCCCGGACACGGGCGCGCACGGGCTCGTACCAGCCGAGGGCATCGAGCAGCCCGAAGCCGATGGCCCCCGCGCTGGGCCAGGGCAGGACGCGGATGACTTCGCCGTCGAAGCGGGCGAACGCCCGGTCGTTGGCCAGAAGTTGAAGGTCGCCGGTACGTGCCAGCAGGAACCCGGTGGTCGTCCTACCGGCCCCCTTGTTCCCCAGCGTGAGAAGCGTTGCGCCGTCCGTGGGCCGTGTGACGGCCGATGCGTGGAGGATCTGCCAGCCGGCGGAGAGAAGCTGGCCTCGGACGACTTCCCTGGCAAGGCGAGCGGTAGCGGTGGCGATGGCCGTCTCATCGGTACCGACGATCCTCATGCGCCCGCCGGCCCGGTCCCATGCGTAGGACAACCCGTCGTCCGGCTGCGTAGCCGTGACAAGTCCGGTCGCGTCGCGGATGACCAGCATCGGGGTGGTGGCGTACGTGACCTCCTCCGGCCGCCCGGCCAGCACGCGGGCTCCGAGCGCGCCGTGCTGTTCCACGTCTACGTCGGCGCGGATCATCGGGCCGGTGGCCGTACGGTCCGGGTCGACGTCCGAAGCCGTCCACCACAGGCCCAGGTACCGGCTGACCCAGTCGGTGATGGCCGAGGTGTGGCTGATGACGGTGACCGATTGGTGGTCGGCCGTCGTGATGCGGGTCGCGAAGGTCATGACGCGGACATCTCCTTGAGGGTCGAGCAGAGGTGGTGGTAGGCGGCCTGCAACTTGGCCTCTACGGCTGCGAGATCGCGCTTCTCTCCGGCGTCCAAGCGCGGCAGGCACACGGTGGGGCGCCCCGAGGAGAAGTGCAACGGCATTCCGAGATAGGTGCCGTCCCGAGGTGCGGACAGCTCGATGACTCCGTCCGTGACGCCCAGAACAAAGGCGAGGGCGGCCACGACGGCAGCGGCAGGACCGGACCGGACCCGGCCGATCCCGGCGGCGATACGGCCGGGCCGGGCGGCCATCTCCGCCCGGATCGCCTGCACGGGGATGCGGACGGCCCGTCCGTTGACGGTGGTGGAGGAAGCACAGTTCACCGCCAGGTCCCCGTGCTCGCCGATCACATGCCCGCGTACGGCCTGGGTCGGTACCCCCGTCCTCCGGGCCAGGATGAGCCGGTACCGGGCGGTATCGGTGCTGGAGCCGATCCCTCACACCCGCGTACTGCCGGACGCCTCCGCATACAGGCGGGTCCTCACGTCGACGGGGTTGGTCACCACGACGACCGGTCCGGAGAACCCGGCCAGTTTTCGGGCGAGGCGCCGGATCATGAATCCATTGGCGGTGAGGCCGGCCATGCGGATGTCTGTCGTGTGACCGTTGGTGCAGGCGGCTCGCGGGCAGAGCACAAGGGCATCGCACGACTTCATTCGGGCGGGGCCGAGCCTGCCGAAGCGGAGATCCGCTGCAACGTGTCCGCGAGGAGCAGCGCGTCGTCGGCATCCAGATAGTCGAAGCGGATGCGGTTGCCGCCGTGCCGGCTTCGGCAATGTCCGCAGATGGGTACCGACTCGACAAGCAGCGCCTGGCCGATCGCGGAGATCACCCGCCCCAGTTCCCGGGCGAACCGCTCGTGGTCGTGCCAGTCCCCGAGATCGAGGTCGCGCACAACCAACTCGTCACCGCCGAGACTGCGGTAGAGCAGCGTGGCAGCGTCTGTATCGAACATGCCGATGTCAATGAGGGACGTGTCCCCCACGGTCTGGATGTCCAAATGCCGCTCGACGCCGATGTACGCCAGCGCGCGGTGCAGCTGCAATGCCGCATTCCGCACCTGGACTGGCCGACGAACTCCAGCTCGTCGTCGCCCCGCTGCTCGTCGGCCAGCCGGACGCGGTACGCATGCTCGGCCCCGCCACCTACCCCGGCGGCCCCGCCGCGCGCCTGCGGCTGCTGGAAACTCGCCAGATCGACGACGTGGTACTCCTGAGGCACGCCCCCAAGGACACTTCGACGGAGCCACGATGAGCACCACACCCCCCTCACCCGACGCCCCGGGCACGGGCCGCGAGCCGAACGCCGCAGACGGCAGATGGCTCGCCCGCGCCTGCGAGCTGGCCGCCCTGTGCCCGCCCTCGGAGACCGCGTTCAGCGTGGGCGCGGTAATCGTCGCCGCCGACGGAACCGAGCCGAGCGCCAGCAGACTCGTGCCCCGTAGAGACACTGTCTTCCGTCCCGAGGGGATCACCATGCGCGCAAGGCGAATCGCACGAATGACGGCTGGGCCGGCAACCGCGGTGACCGCCGTCGCCGGTCTGAGTCTGGCCGCCGCCGGCCCGGCCGCGGCTGCGGGGGGCGGTAGCTGGCGGGCGTACGGCCATACGAATCCGATCACCTCCAGTGCCAGCACGTGGCATTGCGCCGGCACCGTGCCGGTGAGCACCGACGTTTCCGCCCAGGTCCGCGCGATCCGGTCCTCGGGCGGGGGCGTGGTACAGGGGGCGGTCATCGTGCGCAACAACCGGTCGACCGTCTACAGCGCGAAGGCGGTGGTGGATCTGCGGACCCCCAGAACCTGCGGCTGGGTGTGTGGGCATGTTCGTCGTCGGGGGTCGGGGCGCACTCCTGTTCGGTGTGCTTCGGCCCGAGCCCCAAGCACGGCGGCGCGGTGAACTCGGTAGGGATGGTCAACGACGTGCTCCTTCCCTACGCGTCACCCTTCGTCTGAGCCATGACTCCAGGCACGTGGGCGCCCACGAGCCGGAAGGGGGCCGGCCTTCGCACGGCGCAGCGGGGGCGCGTCCCGTTACGTCTCAGAGCTCGCGGTCCTCGACACCGGCCTCGGCGGCGATCCTGGCGGAGGCTGCCACGGTGTCCCCGCTGATCAGGATGTCGGCCACCAGGTCGTCGTCGTAGTCCAGGCCGAACCTGTCGGCGATGAGGAACGAGACCTCCACGGCCGCCATGGAGTCCCCGCCCAGGTCGTGGAAGTTGTCGTCCCTGCCGACCTCGTCCAGGTCCAGGACCCGGGCCCAGATCTCGGCGATGTGGACCTCCAGCCGCGTGGCGGGAGGCAGGAACGGGCGTCCCGACTCGGGGCGGTTGTGGGACGGGACGGGGAGCCGGGCCCGGTCGACCTTTCCGTGGGCGCTGAGCGGCAGTGCGTCGACGAGCACGATCCTGCCGGGCAGTGAACGGCTCGGCAGCCGTCGCACCAGGTGCTCGGTGATCGCGCCGCCGATGTCGGTGCCGCGTGCCGCCGGAGCGACGACGGCGTACACGGACAGGCAGAGGCGTCCGGTGCCGCTCTCGTGGGTGCGGGCGCAGGCGTCGGCCACGGCCGGGTGGTCGCGGACGGCGGCCTCCAGTTCGCCCAGTTCGATCCGCTGTCCGCGGATCTTCACCTGGTCGTCCGCCCTCCCCTCGAACTCGATCCAGCCGTCCGCGGTGTACGTGCCCCGGTCCCCGGTGCGGAAGGTCCGCCATCCGTCCGGGGTGGGGATTCCCAGCGGGGCGAAGCGCTCGTTCTCGCTGCCGTCGGCCCCGGTGTAGCCGGCTGCCACGCCGAGCCCGTTGATGTAGATCTCACCCGTCTCGCCGACGGGGCAGACCCTCCGGTCCCCGTCGAGGATGTAGATCCGCGTATTGGCGATGGGGCGGCCGATGGGCACCGGCGCACGCGAGTCCTCGCTCGCGTCGAAGTGCGTCACGTCGATGGACGCCTCGGTCGGACCGTAGAGGTTGTGCAGCCGTGCCCCGCTCTGGCGGCGGAACTCCTCGACCAGATCGGCGCCGAGCGCCTCGCCGCTGCAGAAGACCAGGCGCAGGCCCGGGCATCGCCGGGCGCCACCGGCCTGGAGCCACAGCCGCAGCATCGAGGGGACGAAGTGGGTGACGGTGACCCGGTGCCGGGTGAAGAGGTCGATGAGCGCCTCGGGCGAGGCGTGGGCGCCCTCGGGAATCACCACGGTCCCCGCTCCGGCGTACTGCGGCCAGAACAGTTCCCAGCCGGCCACGTCGAAGGTGAAGGGTGTCTTGAGCGCGACGCGGTCGTCCGGTGTCAGCTCGAAGGCACGCTGCATCCAGTGGATGCGGTTGGCGAAGCCGCCGTGCGTGCAGCGCACCCCCTTCGGCCGCCCTGTCGATCCCGAAGTGAAGATCACCTGCGACAGGTCGTCCGCCACCGGCCGTACGGGCGTGAAGGCCGCCGCCGGACCGTCGGGGCCGTTCACGTCGAACTGCGGAATCCCCAGGGCCTCGACGTCCGCACCACCGTCGACGAGCACGGCGGCGGCGCCGCTGCGCGAGGCGATCGAGCTCCTCCAGGCGAGCGGATCACCGGGGCTGAGGGGGCAGTACGCATGGCCGGACAGGGCGACGGCGTGGGTGGCGGCGACCAGCTCGGCAGAGCGGCCGATCGCCACCGCGAGGGTCTTCTTCCGGTCCTCCCAGCCCTGCTCGTCCCCCATCGCCGCGAGGCGGGCGCCGAGGGCGAACACCTCGCGTCCCAGCGCCTCGTAGGTCCATTCACGAACGCCGTCGATCAGGGCGGTGCGCGGTCCCAGGTCTCGGTAGTTTCCGGCGATGCGCCGCACTACTTCGTCCGAAGGGACCTCCTCCGGGTGTCCCTGGAGTTCTTCGATGATCTTCCTGTCCGTCGGACTGCAACGGCCCCACGGATCATCCTGGTCGAACGACATTCCTCACCTTGCCCACGAGAATTCAGTTGGTGTGCCGCAAAAAGAAAGGGCTGCTGCCGCGCAGCTCCGGAATCAGTGGAACCGCGCGCCGACGCCGCCCTGTTCGAGGTCGGTCAGGTCGATGGCGACACCGAAGTCGAGCAGGGCGGGCAGGCAGTCACCGACGTTCATCAGCGGAGCCGCGGCGGTGCGGAACTCCCGCGGGTGCACCAGCCCTTGGAGACCGAGGTCGCAGATGCTGTCCACCGCCCGCAGCGCCTGGTGGACGGACGGCGCCAGATAGGGATGACGGCGTGCGGCCTCATGGACTCCGTCCAGGTCGAAACGGCCCCGGTGCCACAGGAGTTTGATGTGGCACAGAGATTTGAGGCCCGTCTCCTGGAGGACGGTGCTGTCCACGTACAGCCGGTGCAGCAGCGCCCAGGCGAGCACATCGTCGCTGAGCGTCCTGATGGCCGCGCCGCCGACGCGGATCTCCTGTGTCCCCTCCCACCACCTGTCCTCGCTCGGCTTCACGCGCGTGCCGATGTCCTCGGTCAGCAGGTTCAGGCTGTAGTGCAGGTCGATGGAGACCCTGAGGTGCAGCTGCCCGGACACCATGCAGAACGTCCTGGGCATGAGCGACTGGACCCTGTCGGACACGCCTTCCAGGGCCGGAACGGGCACCAGGCGGTGGTACGGCTGCACCTGCCCGTACGAGTAGACCGACTCCTCGGTCATTCTGCTGATGCGCGCGGGCATGCGCCGCACCCGACCGTTGTCGATGCGGATGCCCACCTCGTAGCCCAGGGACTCGATGATCTTCCTGGCGTCGGCCAGCGAACCCTTCCGTACGAGCAGGTCGATGTCGTTGCTGAACGACGGGGCCTCGGTGTTGTCGAGCAGGGCGTCCAGGGCCAGGCCCTTGTAGACGATCAGCGGGACGTCCTGCGCCTGGAACTCGGCCGCGACCGAGGCCAGTTCGGTGCGGTGGTGCTCGCGGATCGCCAGCGCCGCCGTCCGGTAGAGCTGGAACGGCCCGTCCTCGGCGGCCACGGCCGGGTGACCGGCATGGCTGACGAGTGTCGCGTTGATGACGTTGCGCTGCCGCAGGTACGAGTAGACGGTCCCGTCTCCGTGGCGTTCCAGAAGGCGGTCGAAGCAGTCCCGGTGCGGTCCTGTGGCCTCTCCCGGAAAAGGGGCGAGGCTGGATCTGATGATCCCTATGCGTTCGGCAACGGTGAGCGGGGACATGTTCTTTCGCCTTCTCGTGTGTACGGGTCCGGACCTGGCGGGGCCGCCGGAGGACGGTCGGAAGCGCGCCGCGGGCCGGGTCACGGTGCGTCCCGGCCCGCGGCGCCGCGCCGGACGGCTACCCGGCCGTCACGTCCGCGGCATGCCGGACCTGCCCCTCCACCCCGTCCTGCGGGGCGAAGGCCGTGGCGGCGACGCGATACTCGTGGTCCAGCGTCTGCCACACCTCTTCCAGCAACTGCTCGGCGTCCCCGGCACCGACCAGGACGTCCAGGTGGTGGCGGGCGGTCGCGACCCGGACCCCGTCCGACTCGTAGGTGGAGAGCAGGACGCCGTGACCGACCGGCAGCGGGCCCAGCGCGGTGACGGTGGTGTCGGTGCTCTCCCGGCCGTTCTCGGGCCGGCGCGCGGCACCCAGCCACGCCTTGCCGTCGGCCCGCTCGACCACGACGGTGATCCGGGGCGTGAAGATCGGCGGGTCCGGCTCGTACTCCAGACCGTGCAGCGCCTCGGCCGGGGACTGCCCGCCGGTCAGCCGGGTCGCCACCTCGGCGACCTGCTCTCCGTTTCCGTAGACGGTCCAGGGGCCCGCCACGCACGCGGCGACGTAGTGGCGCAGCGCGTCGCTGTCCTGTGCGCCCACGGGTACGACCGCGAGCTCCCCGGCCGCGGAGCCGTCCAGGCGGCGGGCGCGGGACGCCTCGCTGCGCCCGGTCAGCGCGTACGCGGCGGTGAGAACGCCGTCGTGCGTACGACCCAGCACGACCAGCCGACCGGGGTACCGGTTGGCGCGGAGTGCTTCGCCGAGATGTTTCATGTGCCAGTCCTCTTACTCGTCGCAGGTTCGGGTGCCCGGTCCGGCCGGCGCAGGAGAGCCAGGTCTTCGAGCCGGAACAGGGCGGTGAGCGGGCAGTCGATGCGTTCGAGCGCTTCGGCCGCACCCTGTTGCCGGTCAAGTATGACGAACGCGCCCACCACCGGGTGCTGTTGACGCCGCAGCTCAAGGACCGTGCGTTCCAGGGCGGCACCGGTGCCCGCGACGTCGTCCACCACCGCGAAGTGCGCGCCCTGCGGCACCTGGCTGGACAGGCGCCCGGAGAGTCCGTAGTCCTTGGCCGTGCGCCGTACGGCCCTGGCCTCCAGGGGACGGGCGGCGGACGCGCTCACCAGGGACACCGCGGTGGCGAGCTGGCCGCCGGCGGCGACCTCACCGGCGACCACCTCGGCCGTCGTTCCGGCGATCCGCTCGTACAGGGCGAGCGCCAGGGCGTGCAGCAGCGCGGGTTCGCCCAGCACCCGGTGGCCGTCGAAGTAGTCGCTCAGCAGGAGGCCGTCCGACCGATGGGCCGTCACGAACGGAGCGCGGTCCAGCAGCGCCTGTGCCAGCGCGGCGGAGGTCATACCCCGGTCCCCGGCGAGCTCTCGCGGTCGGCGTGTGCGGCCTCGACGGCCTTGAGGGCGGAGCGGAGTGTTTCGTCCGCCTCGCAGACCGAGGTGTCCAGGCCGGTCAGGTGACCCGCGTCGACGAGGTCGAGGAAGCCGGCGCGCACGCGGGTCATGTGCTCGATGTCGATGGGCCGGTCGCGCTCCTCGGGGCGCTGCCGGATGCGGCTGACTGCCACATCGACCGGGCTGTGCACGAGCAGGGCCAGGTCCGGCTCCGGCAGCAGCGCGACCGTGTCCTGGAACCAGCCGTCGAAGTGCTGCCCCCGGGCCAGCGCGTTGGCGACGGTGGTGTAGATGTAGCGGTCGCAGAGCACCGTTTCGCCCGCTTCCAGCCGGGGGAGGATCGTCGCCCGCGCGTGGTAGAGGCGATCGCCCAGGGTGACCAGGTAGAGGGCCCGGTGGATCGTCGGGTCGTCGCCGCCCCGCTCGGCGAAGCCGCGGAAGACCTCGGTGGCGCGGGCGCTCGGTGTCGGCTGGAAGGTGTCGAACACCTGGTGACCGGCGGCCTTGAGCTCGGCGCTGAGCCCGTTGACCAGGGTCGTCTTGCCCGCGCCGTCGGTGCCTTCGACCACGACGAGGAGGCCGGGCGCGGTGTGGGGCCGCATCCGGCGGAGGAAGCCGGAGGCGGTGGGGTCCTGCGACGGTCGGGCGCCGGAGGAGGGTTTCCGTACCGAGACCCCGTCCGGGGTCACGTCGATCCGGATGAGGGAGGTGATCTCCAGTCCCGTCCGCGACCGGAGCGCGTCCCGGCCGCCGTTGGCGGGCTTCTCCACCACGACGGCCGCGTCGATGACCTCGGCGCCGATCTCGCGGACGGCGTCCACCAGGGCGATGAGGGTCCCGCCGGTGGACAGGGTGTCGTCGACCAGGCAGACCCGGTCACCGGATTCGATCCCGTTGACGAAGAGGGAGCCCCGGGTGTACTCGCTGTCGAAGTCGACCAGGTGTCCCGGGACGGCGTAGGGGTACGTCCGCGCGATCGCCAGCGGGATTCCCGTGGCCAGCGACACGGCGGCGCCGATGACGGCCCCCTTCTCCTCCTCGACCAGGATCTTCGTGCAGCCCGCCAGGTCCAGGGCGGCGAGCAGCCTTCCCGTCACGTGCTCCAGCAACTGCGGGCGCAGCGCGGGGGTGTGGTCGCACAGTTCGTTCACGCTGGTGAGGTAGCGACCGGAGTCGACCACCCTCGCTGCGGCGTAGGAGTCTTCGAGAATCAACGATCAGCCTTCCAGGATGGCGAGGACACGCGCCCGGTCCGGCTTGCCCGAAGCCGTGCGCGGAATGTCGGGGGTGAGGACCCAGCGGCGGGGCACCGCGAAACTGCTGAGGCGTTCACGGAGGTGCTTGGCCAGCTCCGCGGCGGTGGTGCCGGGGTCGGCGTGGACGAGAGCGGCGACCATCTCGCCCCGATCGGGGTCCGGGACCCCGGCCACCACGGCGTCCTTGACCAACGGGCTGTTCAGCAGGTGGTGCTCGACATCGAACGGACTGACCTTCGCACCGGCCACGTTGATGAGCACCTTCGTCCTGCCGGTGAGCCAGAGCCGTCCGTGCTCGTCGAGTCTGCCGAGGTCGCCGGTCTCCACGAAGCGCGCCGTGGGGCTGTCTCCGGGAAGGGCGGGTCTGGTGGGGACCGGCGCCCGTCCGCCACCGCCCGTGAGGTAGTGGGCGGGGGTCGCGGGCCGGTCGATCACGACCTGTCCGGTCCGCCCCGCCCCGAGGGGTGAGCCGTCCGGTCCGAGGATGCGCACGGTGACTCCCGGAACCGGCAGCCCCACCGATCCCGCCGTGTCCGGGTGCGCGGCGAGGTTCATCGTGGCGATGCCGCCCTCGGACAGTCCGTACTCCTGGCAGATGGGCACACCGGTGACCTCCTGCCATCCCTCGGCCCAGGAGGGGTGCAGCGGAGCACCCCCCGAGAGCGGGTGGCGGAGCCCGGGGAGGCCGGTGCGGCGGACCTCCTTCGCGCGGGCCACCGCGCGGAACACATAGGGGGTGCCACAGATCGTCCCGGGGCGGTGTTCGTGCGCCATCCGGACCATCCCCGCCGGGTCGTAGCGGGGCGTCAGCAAGCTCGGCGAGCCTGCCCGGAGCGCTGCCGTGAGCAGCCCGGAGGCGAAGCTGTGCGACACGGGAGTGCCGGTCAGGACCGGGTGCTCCGGGCCGAGGCCGAGTGCCTGTGCGACCGCTGCGGCCTCGTCCTCGATGTTCGCCCCGTTCCGCAGGACCCCCTTGGCGGTGCCGGTGGTCCCGGAGGTGAGGTGCACCAGAGCAAGGCGGTCGGTGCCCGCTTCCGCGGGGCTCCGGCCGGGCAGCCGCCTGACCCCGTCGGCAGCGACGAAGAGGGTGGCCGCCATGTCGCGGGCCAGCGCTTCGGCGGTGGTGCCGGGCATGGCCTCGGGCAGGGGCAGGACCGGGTGTCCGCAGGACCGCAGGGCCAGGAAGTCGATCACCCACTGGCAGTCTCCCGGCCGGTGGAGCGCGGCGAGTCCGGGGCGGACGCCGGGGGCCGGCGCCAGCTCGCGGGCCCGTTCCGCGACCCGGTCGACGAGCTGGGACCAGGTCAGCGTGCGCTCCGGATCGACCAGGGCGAGCACGTGCGGGCGTTCCACGGCGTGGCCGTGGAGGAGGTCGAGCATCATGCCGCCCCCTCCGACCCCGGACGCCGGTAGTGGACGAACACCGTGGCGGAGTAGGCCCCCGTGCCGGCGACCACCGCTTCCTCGACCTCGCCGCGCGCGATCATGTCCATAGCCTCCAGATGGGCGGTCAAGGGGTCGGCGGCGCCGCCCAGCGCCTCGTACTCCGTCCATCCGGAGTACGGGGCGAGGACCGCGCTCGTCCCGTCGAGCCCCGTGACGATCAAGGTCTTCGGCCGGGCCGGGCAGAGCCTCGCGAGCCCTTCCTCCAGTACGTCGAGCCCGGCCGGCGCGGCGGCGACGGGGAGGCGGACCGCTGCCACCAGCTCGACCGCGGACGCTTCCCCCCGTTCGGGCCCGGAGCCGAGTGCGATCACCGTGCCCGTCGGCGGGACCGGTGGGTCCCCCGCTTCGGCCCAGAGCCGGTTCTCCGGGGCGTCGTAGCCTCCGGCGAGGCAGGCCGAAGCCCTTCCCGTCGCGACCAGATGGGCTGCCGAGACGAGTGCCTCGACCGCCGCCGTCCTGCCGAGGAAGGTCTCGGTCTGACCGGTGACGCCGAAGAGGACGGACGCCATGGAGGCGGGGGTGTTGAACGTGGACAGCGCGAAGTCCATCGGATCGACGCGCCGTGGCCCCTGCTCCTGGAGGGTGGTCCAGATGCGGGAATGGTGGCTCTGCATCCCGTACTCGGTGCCGAGCAGCAGACCACCGGCGAGGAGGTCGGCACGCGTCGTCTCCCCCAGGCCGCCCAGGAGGGCACCGACCGCGTCGGCCACCAGGAGGCAGGTCCGGTCGGGACGGGGGTTGCCCACGGGCGCGGCGGGGACGGCGGGTGATCCGTCGGCCCACCCCGCGGACCAGCCGCGGGTGGTGGCACGGCCGCCCGCGACCGAGGCGGCCGCGTACACGTGGACGGGCTTACGGCGCATGGGGCGGGGTTCGGCCGGACGGTCGTCCAGCACCACCGTGCAGTTGGCGCCTCCGAACCCGGAGGCGTGCACGACGACCGACCCCCGGGGGTGGGGCCCGTGCCCGTCGGAGAGTTCGAGCGCCCCGGTCCGCGGATCTTGTTCCCCGGAGTGGAGCACCGGGGGCGTCTCGTTCCGGATCAGTCCCTCGGTGGCGGCGATGAAGGTGAACAGCCCCGCGGCGCCTTCGGTGTGCCCGGCGGCGGCCTTGGTCGCCGCGGTCCGTACCGGGAGCCCGCCGTCGGAGAGCACATCGCCCACGGCCTGCGCCTCCGCCAGGTCGCCGGCCTGCGAGGCGGTTCCGTGCGCGTGGTAGAGCCCGATCTCGTCCGGGCTGCGGCGGGCATCGGCGAGCGCCCTGGTCAGGGACCGGGCGATGCCCTGTGCGGCGGGTGTCGTCAGATGGACGGCGTCGGAACTGGCGCCCCAGCCCTGGAAGGTGGCCAGAGCCGGATGCCCGCGCTCCGCAGCGTGCCGGGCGCTCTCCAGGACCACGACCGCCGCCCCCTCCGCCAGGACGAACCCGTCCCGGTCGGCGGAGAACGGCCGCGTCGTCGTCCGGGACAGCAGGCGCATCGAGTGGAACCCCGCGAAGACGACCTCGGCCAGCACATCGACCGCGGCGACCAGCACGACCGGGGTCTCTCCACTCCTGATCCGCTCACCGGCCCACGCCAGCGCCCCGGTGCTCGACGCACACGCGGAGGACAGCACCACGCAGGGGCCGTTCAGTGCGAGCTGTTCACGCAGCGAGACGGCCGGTCCTTCCTTGCGGTAACGCCTGGCATCGGCACCGCTGTCGGGCGGTACCGTCCCGAAGGCCACGTCCGGCAGGTGCCAGCCCGCACTCGTGGACGCGAGCGCGAGCCCGGCGGTACGCAGGTGCTCCGGCGCCAGACCGGCCTGGGTCAGGGCCTCGTGCGCCGATACGGCCAGCAGCTCGGCCGGGCGGTCCTCCAACGACCCTTCCCAGAAGGGGACTTCGTGGACGGCGGCGGTCCGGTAGGCGGAGGCGCCGGGCCAGTCGGCGGTCTTCGGCGACCGTCCCGCGTAAAGGCCCTCCCAGAAGCTCCGGACCCCGGACCCGAAGGGCGAGACGCAGCCCATGCCGGTGACCACTACCCCCGTCGCCCCGGTCACGTCGGTCCGACCCCGGACACGCCGTCCACGAGGCGCACGAGGTCGGCCACGGTCTTCGCGGCATCGAGATCGCTGTCGTCGATGTCGATCCGGAACGCGTCCTCGATGTCGGCGGCCAGCGACAGCAGTTCCAGCGAGTCGATGCCGAGATCCGCCAGCCTGGCCTGCGGCGACACCGCCGCGCTTCCGCCCCGCAGCTCGGGACTGTGCGCGATCAGCAACTTTTCCAGAGCGTCGGTGATGCCCTGATCGGTCATGTTCTCGTCCTTGTCTCTGTCCGACCGGCCCATGTCAGTGGTGGTCCGGGACCGTGTCAGTGGAAGTCGGGGTCGAGTCGGCCCATGGCCGCCAGTCCGACCTTCAGCTGGCCGTCCGGGTCGAACGTGTCGTAGAAGGTGCCGCGTTCCAGGTCGAAGATGCGCGCGGCGCCCATGACGGAGGGGCCGCGGACGAAGAGGGTCAGGCAGGGGTCGGTGTCGCTGTCGTTCATGACCTGGTGCGGCCGGCCGGCCGGAAGCGAGTTGGACTCCCCCTCCGCCAGGGAGTGTTCGAGATCCTCGTGGAGCAGGGCCTCACCGGCCGCCTCGTCGGTCTTCCGGATCTCGAACTGCTTCTCCCGGTAGCCGCCTCGCAGCATGACGGTGCTGCAATGCCACTTGTGGTAGTGGACCCGTTCCTCGGCGCCACCGTTCTGCAACCTCGTCTTGAACCGGTGCAGCCGGATGCGGAAGCCGTTGCCCGGCTCCGTGTGGAGGACGAACTTGTCCATGAGGATTCTCGGATACGCGGAATGCGGGGCGAGGCTGCGGAAGAGCTCACCGTCCGCGAGGATCTGGTCGGTACGCTCCGCGAAGACCTCCGGGCGGGCGGCTGCGGCCCGCAGGATCTCCTCAACGACAGGCGCCTGCCGCTCCGTGTACGAGCTGTCGCGCCAGTCGACTTCGCCCCGCAGGGCTGTCACGAGATCGTTTTACATACTGATTGCCACGATTCCCCCCATGGGATTCGACGAACGGTCGGAGAAGTACGGGCGGTCAGGTCATGCCGGGGAGCCCTCGGCGGTGCTTCCGGCGGGGACGACGGTCAGGAGCGCGGGCACCATGGCCCCGGGAAAACCCGGAAGGGCGCGGTGCGCCGCCCGGCGCAGCTCCTCGACGTCGACGGGCTCGTCGCAGAAGACCCGGGCCGAGAGGACGGGGCCGTTCACGCCTTCCCCGACCCCGGCCTCGACACGTCGGCCGGGGAGCAGGCCGGAGAGCATCGACACGACGTCGGGCAGGCAGATCCAGCAGTCGTCCACCGGGACCCAGTCCTCGCCTCTGGCAGGGGGGCGGCACCCGTCGGCGGCGACGAGGCCGCGCAGCTCCTGGAGCGGCAGGTCGGCGCCGGCGGACCTGATGAGGACCCGCTCAAGGCCCCGCATCAGCCGTTCCGCCGACTCGGTCGACATGAAGGCGGTGTCGACCATGGCGTATACGTGATCGCAGTCGCCCAGAGTCCGGGCGTGGAAGAAGAACTTCGCGTCCTGCCGGTCCCACTCGCCGATCCAGGCCAGTCGCGTACGGCTCGCGAGCCCGTCCAGGTCGGCGTCGTCGTCCGGCTCGACGGACCGCTCGCCCATGAATACCCGGATGTCGTTGAAGAACGACGAGAGGTCGAGGTGGACGCCTCGTTCAGCGTTGACCCGCGCCGTCAGCCGTTCGCGCTCGGCTGGATCGCACTGACTGCGCAGCAGGTCCGCCCTGGTGGCCTGCGCCACGGAGTGGACCAGACCGGTGAAAGATCCGTCCGAGAGGTCGGCGCACACCAGGCCGTTGCTCACGGCGCTGCTGACGATGCGCTTCAGATCGAGGAAGGACCGATTGCCGAGGATGGTCTTGAAGGCCACACGCCGGTTGCCCGTGAACACTCCGAGCATGAGGGCGGTGGCGGCGAGGAGCACGTTCGACGTGGTGGTTCCGTCGCGCCCGGCGATCCGGCGCAGCGCCTCGGTGAGGGCCGGGGAGCGCATCTCGAGCCGCTTGAAGCGGTGCGGGTCGGGCGTGAGCCGGGGCCCGGGGAACATGGTCTGCGGCATCGTCCGCAGCTGCTGCTCCAGCCGTTCGAGCGAGCGCGCGGAGAGCCGTCGTCCCGCCGCCGACTGTTCGTGCGCGGAGCGGTCGAGGGGCTGCGGGGCGGGTACGGCCCAGGAGGCGGGCGGGACGGGTCCGCTCATCAGTTCGGCCAGCTCCTGGGAGAGGACCCGGGTCGCGCCGCCATCCGCGAAAACGTGGGAGAGGACCATGACGACCCTCGCGGGCATCCCCCGGACGGAAACGACGCAGAGGCGCGCGGGCCAGTCTTCGAGCAGGTCGAAGGAGCGGCCGGACAGCTCTTCGCGGCAGCGCGCGGCGACCTCGTCCACGGTCCCCTCGGACGCCTCTGCCAGGAGCACCGGGAGCGCTCCCGAGGCGAAGACCTCCTGGAGCGGTTCACCATCGGCGGCGAGGGTGACGCGGCTCCGGAACGCCTCATGGCGGTGGACGACACGGCTCAGCGCGTCCATGACCTCTTCGTGCGACAGCCCGTCGGGCACCGGGACGGACAGCGCCATGTTGAAGTAGTGCGCCTCCTCCCCCATCCACTGGGAGTCGTTCCACAGGAGCCGCTGCGCCCACATGAGGGGGCCCGGTCCGCGCGCCGGGCCGGAGAAGGCGATGGTTCCCGGAATCCGCGGCCCGTCGGCGGAACTCCCGGACCTGTCGCTCGTAACGGTCACAGCGCTGAACACTCCGTCCGGTGCGGCAAGGGACTGCGGTCTCTCGGCGCGCGACCGGCTGTGAGGACAGCGGCAACAGCGCCCTCTCGGACCGCAGTTGGGCCTTAGTGGCTGAATCTGAACCCATATTGGCCTGGACCAATGAAAGCTGTCAAGATCGTCACGCCACGCTGATCGCCGTCAACGACGATGTGCCCACGCCGAGTTGAGGACCGGCGACTGCGCCGTCCGGGTAAGCGGGAAGCAGAGGTCAGGCGGTGTACGCCCCTGCCTGAAGGTCGAACATCTCCTGGTACAGCCCCTGCCGGGCCATGAGTTCCTGGTGGCTGCCGGCCTCGGCGACCCGGCCGCCGTCGAGGACGACGATCCGGTCGGCAAGGCGGACGGTGGAGAAGCGGTGCGAGACGAAGACCGTCGTCCCGCTGGCCGAGGAGGCGGCGGCGAAGCGCTCGAAGAGGGAGTGCTCGGCGGCCGCGTCCAGCGCGGCGGCGGGCTCGTCCAGGACGAGCAGCAGCGGATCGGCGCGGAGCACGGTGCGGGCCAGCCCGAGGGACTGCCACTGGCCGCCGGAGAACTCCCGGCCGTCCCCGTAACCGCGTCCGATCAGTCCGTCCAGGCCGCCCGGCGTCTCGTCCTCCAGCACCCCGGCCCGGGCGTCCGAGAGTGCGGCGCGGAGCGCGGCGTCGTCGTCCAGGGCTTCGAGCCTGCCGACGCCGACGGACTCGCGGAGCGTCAGTTCGACGCGGGCGAAGTCCTGGAAGAGGGTGGCGAGCCGCTGCTGCCACTGCTCGGGGTCGAGGTCGGCGAGGTCGGTGCCGTCGACCAGGATGCGGCCCTCGGTGGGCCGGTAGAGCCCGCAGAGGAGTTTTACGAGGGTGCTCTTCCCTGCTCCGTTCTCGCCGACGAGCGCGGTGCTGGAATCGGCCGGGAGGAAGAGGGAGACATCGTCCAGGATCTTCCGGTCGCTGCCGGGGTAGGCGAAGGAGACGTGTTCGAGCCGGATGCCCTCGCGCAGTGCGGGCGGCGGGACGTCGCGCCCGGAGTCCTGGGACACGGCGCCCAACGAGCGCAGTTCGGCCAGGAGTTCGGTGATCCGTCCGGCGCTCTGCAACCGCCCCAGCTGACCGAGGGCGGCCGCGACCTGCCCGCCGACCTGGACGGCCAGCGTGAGGGTGAGTACCAGTTCGCCCACGCCCGCCTCGCCGCGCGCGGCCCGCCGCAGCACGAGCAGGATCGCCGCCCCGTACGCGGCGGCGAACCAGATCTGTCCGGCCGCACGGATCATCGCCCCGCGCAGTTCGCCGCCCAGCTGCCGTTCGGTGACGCCGCGCCAGGCGGCCCCGTGCCGTTCGGTGACCGCTTGCCGGGCCCCGAAGAGCCGGATCTCCTTGGCGGTGGCTGCTGTCGTGCCGATCTCCACCAGGTGTCGAGCGAGCTGGAGTTCGGAGGCGCTGCCCGCCCGTGCGGCGTCGACGATCCGCTGTGCCCGGCTGCCGGCGAGCACCGCGGGGACGGCGGCGAGCGGCAGCAGGACGAGCCAGGGGTCGACGCGGGCCAGCACCACGGCGGTCAGCAGCCCTTGCAGCAGCGAGCCGCCGAGCAGCAGCAGCGCCTCCAGGGCGGCCCGGACCTGGAAGATCCGGTCGCCGAGCTGGGTCAGCGTCTCGCTGAACCGGGGGTTGTCGAGGGCCTCGATGCCCGGGGAGCCGTTGACGACATCGGCGATCTCCCGCCCGATGGCGAGCTGTTGGAGCTGGGCGAGCTCGTAGTAGGAGAGGTGCGCGAAGTGCGCCATGGTCAGGTCGAGTACCAGCACCAGGCCGATGCCGACGGAGAGGGTCAGGGCCGCGTCGCCCCGTCCGTCCAGTGCCGCCTCGGTGAAGGCGGCGAGCAGTACGGCGGCGACCGGCGCGGCCACGTATCCGGCCGCGAGCAGGCCGACCGAGGTGAGCAGCCGCGCGGGGCTGAGCCGCCACCCGAGTGCCAGCAGGTAGCGGGCCGAGGCCATGACCGTTCTCAACTTCTGCTCCCGACGGTGTCGTTGTCGTCCTCGAAGCGCTGGGCCTGGAGCCGGAAGAGTTCGGCGTAGCGGCCGTCCGCGCGCATCAGGGACTCGTGGTCGCCCTGTTCCAGGACCCGGCCGTGCTCCACGACGACGATCCGGTCGGCGTGCCGGACGGTGGAGAAGCGATGCGAGATGATCAGGCTGGTGATGCCGCGCGAACCGGCTTCGGCGAGGAACTCGTCGAAGAAGGCGACCTCGCCGCGCACGTCCAACTGCGCCGTCGGTTCGTCCAGGACGAGCAGCGAAGCTCCGCCCTCGACGGCGAGCAGGGCGCGGGCGAGGGCGATGCGCTGCCACTGGCCTCCGGAGAGATCGTGCCCCCCGTGGTAGCGGCGGGAGAGCGGGGTGCGCAGTCCGTCGGGGAGCTTGCCGACGACGGGGGCGGCCCCGGCCCGTCGGGCGGCGTCCAGCAGAAGGGCTTCGTCGGCCTCCAGATGGGGGGCGCCGAAGCCGATGTTGTCGGCGGCGGGCAGTTCGTAGCGGAGGAAGTCCTGGAAGACGACGGCGATCCGGCGCTGCCAGGACTCCGGGCTGTGAGCGGCCAGATCGGCGCCGTCCACGGTGATCCGTCCCGAGGTCGGTTCGTAGAGCCGGGCGAGCAGTTTGACCAGGGTGGTCTTCCCGGCGCCGTTGAGGCCGACGATCGCGGTGCAGGAGCCGACCGGGATCTCCAGGTCGAGGCCGTCCAGGACCGGGGGGGTGTCCGGGCGGTAGGAGAAGGCGACGTTCTCGAATCGGATGCTGTGCCCGGGGCGCGGCGCGGGGTCCGTACCGGCGGCGGGGCGGGGCTTCGACTCCTCCAGCGCTTCGAGCCGTTCGAGGGCGTGGAAGGAGACCAGGCCGAACTGGGTCTGGGTGTCGCACTCGGGGAAGGCGATGCCGAAGCGCATGGTGACCAGGGCGGCCTGGAGGCCGATTCCGAGGGCGAAGAGGTCGGTGCGCCCCTGTACGGTGCCGTGCGCGAGCAGCGCGAACACGGCGGTTCCGCCGGCGAATCCGGCGGCGGCGAGGGCGATGAAGGGCCAGAACTGGAGTCGCCGGCTGCCGGCCCAGAGCGGGCGCAGATGGTCCATGGTGTCGCGGCCGTAGCGGGCGCTGAGCCAGGGCATCAGGCCCAGCAGCCGGATCTCCTTCGCAGCACCCGTCCCGGTCGCCAGCTGGCGGATGTAGCCGGTGCGCCGCCGGTGTCCGGCGAGGGAGTCCCAGAGGGCGGCGTAGCGGCCCAGGGTGCCGCGGACGCCGAACCGGATCGCGAGTGCCGTGAATGCGGTGACGGCGGCGCCGACCGGGCCGGCCGCATACCCGACCAGGGCTACGGCGAAGGCGAGTTGGAGGTAGCGGGAGAACAGGAGCGGCAGCGCGGCGGCGGCCTCGCCCGGGGTGGGCACGGTGCGGGCGAAGGCGGCCCTGGCGTCCGCGAGCAGGTCCTCGTGCGCGGTGTCCTCCAGAATCCCGAAGGGCGCCCGGCGCAGCGTGACATCGAGCAGCCGGCCGATGCAGTGGCCGTCGACCCGGCGGGAGACCGCCTCGGTCAGCGCGGGCTGGAAGGGGGTGAGGGTGTGCTGGAGGGCGAAGGCCCCGACGGCGACGGCCAGCCATCCGTAGACCTCCCCCGTCAGGCCCGCCCCTCCGGCGGCACGGTCCAGGAGCACGCTCGCCGCGAGCATGAAGCCGCCTGGCAGCAGGCCGAGGACGGTGTTCACCAGGAGTGACGCGGCCACCAGTGGCGTCCCTGCGCGGGGCAGCAGCCGGGCGAGGTCGATCCAGCGGCCGGCCCTGCGCCGCATGACGGCTGCGGCTCCGGCGAACGGTCGTGGTCCTGGCACAGCGGCATTCCCCCCGGTACTTGCGTACTTCCGTGCGACAGGCCGGCGCGGACCGCACACCCGGAGGCACGGTCGGGTCCCGGAGGCGCTCGATGATCCACATATTGGCCTGGACCAATTCCGGGCGTCAAGGCACCGAGTGCGCCGCGGACCTTGAACCCGGCTTCTTCGGGTGGCAGTTGTCACCGGGCAGCCCCTTCGGTGAGCGGGTGGCCTTGCGGCCCAGGCGGAGCGGTCCGGGAGCGCGCCCGCCGCCTTCGCGCCCGGGCGTATCCGCCAACGCGAGCCGGCTCCTCCGGGACTGTTCGTCGGGCATGGCAAGCCTCCTACTTCGAGGTGGAACAAACCGTCACCAATCACTCTCGAAGAGTGACCGTCTTCTGGATAACTCCCCTCCCCCGAGGGCTGGTCAGGGCATTCGGACGGTCACCCAACAGACCGAACTAGGGCGTTTCGACCTGGTCTTTACCTGGTGGGCCGAGAGCACGGCGGCTACCGTGCCCGCATGGGTGCGATCCGCAACACCGTCCCCAGGCCCTGGCTCAGCGCTCAAGGATCGTGCTGGAGTGCGCCGAGGGACACTCGATTCTGGGTCCTGCGGCGTGACTGCGAACTGGCACCCCGCCCTGTACGAACCGGAGACGATCGCCTTCGGCGGCCCGGCCGGACTGGCGTTCGCACATGCCCTGTTCCACGCAGACAGCGAAGGCGTTCTCAACTACAACCGCGCCTACGAGGCACGTCCCACCGACCAGCTGGGTCCGAAGGAGACATCGCTCCTGGCCATGGCGCTCCTCATGCGGGCGACCCGCCTCGAAATCGGCGAGCAGGGCGACGCGTGGGGCCGTGTCGAAGAGGGGCGCCCCCTCCCCGACGATGTGACACCGCAACAGGTCAGCGCCATGACAGCACCCCTGAAGGGACTCCTGCTGACCGATGCCCGCCCCCTCCTCACGGACGGTCCCCTCACGCCCGTCCGTCCGTGGATCGAGGCCCTGCAACAACACGGCCACCGACTCGCGGAGGCCGCCGAATCAAGCGAACTCAGCACCGGCAAGCGCGCCATTCTCGCGCTGCACATCCTCTTCCACTGGAACCGCATGGGCTTCTCCGTAGGGCCTCGCGTGCAGCCCGGGACCAGATGGATTGCCGGCGGACTGGGTCAGGGCGGAGGTGCGCCACGAAGGGCAAGCCCGCCGCCGGACCACACGACACCCAGGCCATCTGTTCAAACACGCCGAGAGTACCTACGGGGGCCCGTAGGTACTCTTGGGGGCCGGGCAGCAGTCCTAGGGCCTGTCTTCAAACTGCCGTCGTCGCCCGAAGGGCGGCCGGGCGGCGTCAGGTGCTTCCCCAAGTTCTCGGCTTCGCTCGAACAGGGGAGACCCCACTCCTCGGCGTGCCGGCCCCAGGCCTCTGTACTGGACGTACCGGGGTCTGGGACCGGTGCGGCGAGAGTGCGTGCATGGCGTCGCCCGGCAGACGGCAGTTTGAAGACAGGCCCTAGACGAGTAGTTCCGATTGTTGGGTGTCTGCCCGGAGACGTGGAGAGGGCGCCCAAGATCGTTGTGTGACGAACGAAGACTTGGACGCCCTCATCACCGGACTGTACGTGAAGATCGACGATGAGATCGGAGGGAACCGATGGCTGGGCAGGCCACCGCAGTTGAGCGATTCGGAGCTGGTGTGCCTGGCGGTCGCACAGGCGCTGCTCGGTTTCTCCTCGGAGGCGCGCTGGCTGCGCTTCGCCCGCGCCAACCTGGGCCCGATGTTTCCGTACCTGCCCAAGCGGCCGGGATACAACAAGCGGCTGCGGGCCGCGCTGCCGCTGGTCAAGAAGGCGATACGGGTGCTCGCGACGGACACCGACTTCTGGTTCGACAACCACTGGATCGTCGACTCCACACCGGTGCCGTGCGGGATGTCGCGGCCGACGGTGAAGCGGTCGGAGATGGCTGGCTGGGCCGGATACGGATACTGCGCCTCGCACTCCCGTTTCTACTGGGGCCTGCGTCTGTTCCTGGTCTGCACCCCGACCGGGATGCCAATCACGTGGGCCCTGGCCAGCCCGAAAATCGACGAGCGGGAGGTCCTGGCCGCGATGCTGGACCGCGAACCGCACCTGACCGCCGACCGGCCCGGCCTGCTGCTGATCGCCGACAAAGGCTTCGCCTCCAAGGAGTTCGAGACCGATCTCGCCTTCCAGGGCGCCGAGTTGCTCCGGCCCTCGTTCAAGCGGGAGAAGCGCCGCAAAGGCGAGTCCCTGCTGAAGTCGGTACGGCAGCTGATCGAGTCGGTCAACGACACCCTCAAGGGCCAGCTCGACCTGGAACAACACGGCGGGCGGACCTTCGAGGGCGTCGCCGTCCGTGTCGCCCAGCGCATCCTCGCGATGGCCGCGGCGATCTGGCACAACCACAAGACCGGCGCACCGGTCCTGCGGTCGCTCACCGCATTCGATCACTGAACACATCGGAACCACTCGTCTAGGGTGTCAGGCCCCCGCGAACGGCCTGATCGCCGTCGGGGCGTGGGTCGGGGCCGTCGCCACGTCTTCGAACTCGTTGACCGACGCGATGTCCGAGCCGCTCATCGAGATGTTCGTGACCCGCTCCAGGATCGCTTCGACCACCACCGGGACGCGGTGTTCCGCGGCCAGCTTCTTCGCTTCCTCGAAGGCCGGGAGGAGGGCGTCCGGCTCCGTCACGCGGATGGCCTTGCAGCCCAGGCCCTCGACGACCTTGACGTGGTCGACGCCGTAGACGCCCAGCTCCGGGGAGTTGAGGTTCTCGAACTCCAGGTTGACCTGGAAGTCGATGTCGAAGTTGCGCTGGGCCTGGCGGATCAGGCCCAGGTACGAGTTGTTGACCAGGACGTGGACGTACGGGATGCGGTGCTGGGCGCCGACCGCGAGCTCCTCCAGCATGAACTGGAAGTCGTAGTCGCCGGAGAGCGCGACCACCGAGCCGTCGGGGTCGGCCGTGGCGACGCCGAGCGCGGCCGGGATGGTCCAGCCCAGGGGGCCCGCCTGGCCGCAGTTGATCCAGTGGCGCGGGCGGTACACGTGGAGCATCTGGGCGCCCGCGATCTGGGAGAGGCCGATCGTCGTGACGTAACGGGTCTCCGGGCCGAACGCGCGGTTCATCTCCTCGTACACCCGCTGCGGCTTCAGCGGCACGTTGTCGAAGTGCGTACGGCGCTGCAAGGTCGCCCGGCGCTCCTGCGTGGACGCGGCCCAGGCCGAGCGGTCCGGCAGCTCGCCCGCCGCCTTACGTTCGCGGGCGACCTCCACGAACAGTTCCAGGGCCGCCTTCGCGTCGGAGGCGATGCCGAGGTCCGGGGCGAAGATCTTGCCGATCTGGGTGGGCTCGATGTCCACGTGGACGAACGTGCGGCCCGCCGTGTAGACGTCGAGCTTGCCCGTGTGGCGGTTGGCCCAGCGGTTGCCGATGCCGAGGACGAAGTCGGACTCCAGGAAGTTCGCGTTGCCGTAGCGGTGCGAGGTCTGGAGGCCGACCATGCCGGCGTTCAGCTCGTGGTCGTCGGGGATGATGCCCCAGCCCATCAGGGTCGGGACGACCGGGACACCCGTCAACTCGGCGAACTCGACCAGGAGTTCCGCCGCGTCGGCGTTGATGATGCCGCCGCCCGCGACGAGCAGCGGGCGCTCCGAGGCGTTGAGCATGTCCAGAGCGCGCTCGATCTGCTTGCGGGACGCGGCGGGCTTGTGCACCGGCAGCGGCTCGTACAGGTCGGGGTCGAACTCGATCTCGGTGAGCTGCACGTCGATCGGCAGGTCGATGAGGACCGGGCCGGGGCGGCCCGTGCGCATCAGGTGGAAGGCATGCTGGAAGACGCCGGGGACCTGTGCGGCCTCCAGGACGGTCGTCGCGGCCTTGGTGACCGGGGCGGCGATCGAGGCGATGTCGACGGCCTGGAAGTCCTCCTTGTGCAGGACGGCGGTCGGTGCCTGGCCCGTGATGCACAGGATCGGGATCGAGTCCGCGATCGCGGAGTACAGGCCGGTGATCATGTCGGTGCCGGCCGGGCCCGACGTACCGATGCAGACGCCGATGTTGCCCGGGCGGGCCCGGGTGTAGCCCTCCGCCATGTGGGAGGCGCCCTCGACGTGGCGGGCGAGCGTGTGATGAACCCCGCCGGCGGCCTTGAGGGCCGCGTAGAAGGGGTTGATCGCCGCGCCCGGCACACCGAACGCGTTACTGACGCCTTCGCGCTTGAGGATCTCAACTGCCGCTCGGGCAGCGGTCATTCGAGGCATTGAGTGCTCCTGCTCGGACCTGGGTGGAGTCGGGCTCTGTCGCGCCGCCTGAGAGCACCAATTCCGTATTACGGAAGATGGATTCTGTTATACGGAAGTCAATTTAAAGTGCGCCCGGACCGCCGTCAAGGGAGGCGGCCCCGGGGGCGAACGGCCGCGCGGACAGTGGCGCGAAGTGCCGCAAGTGACTCCCCCGGGGGTCACTCTTGATGGAGCATGGGGGTACGGAACGGAGCCGGCCCGGTACGCGGGCCCGGCCGCGTCCGCGCGGTCCGGAAGGGAGCCCAGGGTGGATTCAGTGCCGGTACGGTGCCCGGCCTGCCGCCGCGACCACGCGTACGTGACGCCCGTCTACCCGTGCCCGTGCGGGGCGCCGACCGCCCCGCCGCTGCTGCGCGGCGCGCCCGTCATCCCCATCACCCACCGCACCTGGAACGACGACTGGGTCACGGTGCGCTGCCGGGGCTGCGGGCGGCACGACCAGTGGCCGCAGCCGGAGCTGTGCTGCCCGTGCGGGGCGGTGCTGCGGGTGCCGGTCCGGCCCGTGGCGTCCGCCGGGCGGGCGGCGGGGGCCCCGGCCCGGCCGGTGCGGCCCGCACACATACCGCTGCCGCGCACCGCGGCGGCCCCGCGGCCGGCGTTCCGCCCGCTGACGATCCGCACCGCGCGCGACGCGGTCGGCGCGGCGGCGCTCTATCTGACGTGGCTGGGCTTCCGCGAGGTCACGCAGCCGGCGACCCGTCCCGCGTCCCGCATCGACCTGCGGGCGGCCGGGCTGATCGCCCAGGTCGACGCCACCACCCGCCCGACGCCCCTGCGCGACGTCGAGTGCTTATGGCTCAACGCGCTCAACAGCTCGGTGTCCGGGGTCCTCTTCTCGCTGGCGGGATACGCGCCGGACGCCCGGGAACGCGCGGACGGGCTCCGCATCCCGCTGTTCGTCATGGATCTCACCGGCACCCCGCAGCCGGTGAACGGCGCGGCGGACGAACTCGTCAGCACCGGAGCCTGACCGCACACCCGTGCCTTTTCGGCCGAGCAGAGGCCGCGACGTGCCGTGCCTCACAGAAACCGCCCGGCCACGGTGCGTGTGATCCGTCACGTTCTGGCCAACGGCTACCGATCCACGGTTCCTTGTCAGTAGCGGGCTCTACAGTGGAGCGCATGGTCTTAACTCCACGGACTCCCCCTACCGCGCCCGCGTACGCCCCCGCGCATTCGGCCCGGTCGGCACATCTCGCCGCCCTGGAGGCCAATGAGGCGATACGGGCGCTCGTGGACGCCCGTGCGGGCCAGGACTGGTCCCCCGTGGAGTCCGCGGCGTACGAGGTGCTGCTCATCGAGTGGGCCGCCGCGACGCGGGGCGCCGCCGGCGACGTCATCGAAGCCGCCTGACAGCGCCCCTCGCAGCGCGCTACCGCCGGTAGTCCTCCCGCAGTTCGATCTTGCGGACCTTGCCGCTGACCGTCATCGGGAAGGCCTTCAGGATCTGCAGCAGGCGCGGGACCTTGTAGTGCGCCAGCTGCCCGTCGCAGAACTCCCGCACCTCGTCCAGGGCCGGGGGGTCCGCGGGGTCGGCGGGGATGACGCAGGCCAGCACCTCTTCGCCGTAGTGCTCGTCCGGCACGCCCACCACCTGCACATCGGCGATCTTGGGGTGGCGGTAGAGGAACTCCTCGATCTCACGCGGATAGACGTTCTCGCCGCCCCGGATGATCACGTCCTTGATGCGGCCGACGATCTGCACGTAACCGTCCTCGCGCATCACCGCGAGGTCCCCGGTGTGCATCCAGCGCCCCGCGTCGATCGCCTCGGCGGTGCGGTCGGGCTGGTCCCAGTAGCCGAGCATCACGCTGTAGCCCCGGGTGCACAGCTCGCCCGACATCCCGCGCTCCAGCGTCACCCCGGTCGCCGGGTCGACCACCTTGACCTCGATGTGCGGCATCACGCGGCCGACCGTGCCGGTGCGGCGCTCCAGGTCGTCGTCGCGGCGGGTCTGGGTGGAGACCGGGGAGGTCTCCGTCATGCCGTAGCAGATGGACACCTCCTCCATGTGCATCTCGGCCACGACCCGCTTCATCACCTCGACCGGACAGGGCGACCCGGCCATGATCCCGGTGCGCAGCGAGGACAGGTCGTACGAGGCGAAGTCGGGGAGCCCCAGCTCGGCGATGAACATGGTGGGCACCCCATACAGCGAGGTGCAGCGCTCCCGCTGGACGGCACGGAGCACGGCGGCGGGTTCGAACGAGGGGCCGGGGATCACGATGCAGGCGCCGTGCGAGGTGATGCCGAGGTTGCCCATCACCATGCCGAAGCAGTGGTAGAAGGGCACCGGCAGGCAGACCCGGTCCTGCTCGGTGTAGGCGACCAGTTCCCCGACGAAGTAGCCGTTGTTGAGGATGTTGTGGTGGGAGAGGGTCGCGCCCTTGGGGAAGCCGGTGGTGCCGGAGGTGTACTGGATGTTGATCGGGTCGTCGCAGGACAGCTCCGCCTCACGGGCGGCCAGCTGATCGGGCGTCACCTCGTGGGCTACGGCGACCAGTTCGTCCCAGGAGCCGTCCCCGATGTAGTGCACGGCGCGCAGGGCGGGGCAGTTCGCGCGGACCTCGTCCACCAGGGCCCGGTAGTCGCTGGTGCGGTGCGAGAGGGAGGCGGCCAGGAGGGAGATCCCGGCCTGCTTCAGCACGTACTCCAGCTCGTGCGCCCGGTAGGCGGGGTTGATGTTGACCATGACGGCGCCGATGCGGGCGGTTGCGTACTGGACGAGCACCCACTCGGGGCAGTTGACCGCCCAGATGCCGACCCGGTCCCCCTTGGCCACGCCCGACGCCATCAGCGCCCGTGCCAGCTCGTCCACGGCCGCCCCGAACCCGGCGTACGTCCAGCGCCGCCCGGACGGTACGTCGACCAGCGCCTCGCGCTCCGGCCAGGCCTCGACCGCCCGGTCCAGGTTGCGTCCGATGGTGTCGCCGAGCAGGGCTGTGGTGCCCGTGCCGTGTGCGTAGGAAAGCTCCGTCATGCCAGGTCCCCCTCGGCGTACTCGGTTCCGGTGCCCCGGGCGGTGCGCTCGCGCAGCTCGATACGGCGGATCTTGCCGGACACGGTCTTGGGCAGCTCGGCGAACTCCAGCCGCCGGATGCGCTTGTACGGGGCGAGGACCGCCCGGGAGTGGGCGAACAGCACCTTGGCGGTCTCGGGCCCCGGCTCCCAGCCGTCGGCGAGCACCACGTACGCCTTCGGTACGGAGAGGCGTACCTCGTCGGGTGCGGGGACGACTGCGGCCTCGACGACCGCCTCGTGCTCCAGCAGGGCGCTCTCCAGCTCGAACGGGGAGATCTTGTAGTCGGAGGCCTTGAAGACGTCGTCGGCGCGGCCGACGTAGGTGATGTAGCCGTCCTGGTCGCGGGAGCCGATGTCACCGGTGCGGTAGTACCCGCCGGCCATCGCCTCGGCCGTGCGCTCGGGGTCGCCGTGGTAGCCGGTCATCAGGCCCACGGGGTGCGTCGACAGGTCGAGGGAGATCTCGCCCTCGACCGCGCCGGGCTCCCCGCTCACCGGGTCGAGCAGGACCACCTTGTAGCCCGGGCTGGGCCGCCCCATCGAGCCGGCCTTGAGGACCTGGCCCGGGCTGTTGGCGACCTGCACGGCGGTCTCCGTCTGGCCGAAGCCGTCGCGGATGGTGACGCCCCAGGAGCGCCGGACCGCCTCGATGACCTCGGGGTTGAGCGGTTCGCCCGCCGCGACGACCTCGCGCGGCGGGGTCTTCAGCTGGGACAGGTCGGCCTGGATGAGCATGCGCCACACGGTCGGCGGGGCGCAGAAGCTGGTGATGCCGGAGCGGTCCATCTCGGCCATCAGCCGGCCCGCGTCGAACCGGGTGTAGTTGAAGATGAAGACGGTCGCCTCGGCGCTCCAGGGGGCGAAGAGGTTGGACCAGGCGTGCTTGGCCCAGCCGGGCGAGGAGATGTTGAGGTGGACGTCGCCGGGCTTGAGCCCGATCCAGTACATCGTCGCCAGGTGGCCCACGGGGTAGGAGACGTGGGTGTGCTCGACGAGCTTGGGGCTGGCGGTCGTGCCCGAGGTGAAGTAGAGCATCAGCGGTTCGTCGGCGTCGGTCTCGCGGTCCGCGGTGAACGTACGCGGCGCCTCGTCGGCCCCCGCGTAGGAGAGCCAGTCCTCGGTCTCCTCGCCGACGCAGATGCGGGTGTAGCCGCCGGGCACCTCGTCGAACTTCGCGGTGTCGGCGTCCCGGGCCAGCACGTGCCGGACCCGGCCGCGCTCGACCCGGTCGCGCAGGTCGACGGGGCCGAGCAGCGGGGTCGCCGGGATGACGACGGCCCGCAGCTTCATCGCGGCGAGCGCGGTCTCCCACAGCTCGACCTGGTTGCCGAGCATGACGAGGATGCGGTCGCCCTCGCGCACTCCTTGGGCGCGCAGCCAGTTCGCAGCCTGGTTGGAGCGGGCGGACATCTCGGCGAACGACATCTCGGTGCGCCCGCCGTCCTCCTCCACGATGTGCAGGGCGGTGCGGTCGTTGTCCCGGGCGATGACGTCGAACCAGTCGAGCGCCCAGTTGAAGTGGTCCTCGCGGGGCCAGCGGAAGCCTTCGTAGGCCGCGGTGTAGTCCTCGCGGTGCCGGAGCAGGAAGTCCCGGGCGGCCCGGAACGTCTCCGTCGCACTCGTTTCCGGCATGTGCCCTCCTCGTTGCCGACCCGGCCGGTCTCTTCGGTCCTCACATGATGTAAACAGTGACCCAGGTCTCACCACCCCCGGATGGGGGTGTCGCGGGGCTGCCGTACACCGGGGGCCGAACAGGGAGGCGTAAGCGTGCCGGAATCCGTGGATGCGTTCGAGATGCAAGCGGCGCTGCTGCGGCTGCGCCGGACGAGCGGGCTGCCGGTGGCCTTCGGCGGGCTGCTCTCCGACACCCGGCACACCAGGATCGCCGAGGTGAACGGGGCGCAGACGACGGCGCTGCGCGGGCTCGTGATCTCCTCGGGCAGCGGCCTGGGCGGCAAGTCCATGGCCCTGTCCCGGCCGTGCGCGGTGACCGACTACCGCTCCTCGCGCCACATCAGTCACGAGTACGACACGGCGGTCGCGGCGGAGGGCCTGCGCTCGGTGGTCGCCGTCCCGGTCGTCGTGCGCCGCGAGGTGCGGGGCGTGCTGTACGGGGCGCTGCGCGAACCGCTCACGCTCGGGGACCGCACGTTCGACGCGGCGGTGGCCGCCGCCCGGGACGTGGAGCAGGCACTGGCGGTCCGGGACGAGGTGCGGCTCCTGCTGGCCGCGTCCCGGCAGGAGCCGGTCACGGGCCCCGGGGCGGCGCCGGGGGCCTGGGAGGACGTCCGGGAGGCGCACCGCGAGCTGCGCGCCCTGATGCCGAAGGTCGCCGACCCGGCGCTGCGCGACGAGCTGCTCGCGGTGTGCGGGCGGCTCGCCTCGGCGACCGGCGTCCGGGTGCCCGGGGCGCGGGAGGTGCAGCTCGCACCGCGCGAGGTCGATGTGCTGGCGTGTGTCGCGGCGGGCGCCACCAACGCGGTGGCGGCGGAGCGGCTGGGGCTGCGCCCGGAGACGGTGAAGGGCTATCTGCGCTCCGCGATGCGCCGGCTCGGGGCGCACACCCGTCTTGAGGCGGTCGTCGCGGCCCGGCGTGCGGGGCTGCTGCCGTAGCGGACGGCCCGTGCGGCGCTGGGGTCAGCGGGCGAGGTCGATGAACCGGGCGAAGCGGATGTCGTAGCCGTTGCCGTGGGCGGTGGCCGGGGCCGTCACCGACAGCAGGGCGGCGGCCTCGTCCGTCAGGGCGTCGCGCTCGGCGGCGGTGAGCGGGCGCAGCTCCTGCACGGTGAGGGCGGCCGGTGCGTCGCGCGGGGTCTTCTCCAGCCGCCAGAGGGCAGCGAGGAAGCCGTCCACCAGCGCGCTGCCGTAGGTCTGGTTGCCCACCCCGTTGAGCCCCCTGAGGTGGGGCGGGACGACCCGGGTGCGGTCGGCGTGGCCGAGCAGGACGTTGTCGAACTCGGGCAGGAGGCGGGGCGGGGCGGGGGTGTCCTCGGCGGGGCGCGGGGCGTCGGGCAGGTCGAAGAGTTCGACGCCGTTCTCGTCGCGGAAGGTGACCAGCCGGGGCCGCAGCCGCTCGAAGACCTCGCCCAGCCGGGTCAGCCCGGCCCAGGTCTGCATGTCCTTCACGGACGCCGGGCCGAACGCGCCGAGGTAGCGCGGCACGGCCGCGTCGAGGCCGGGCGCCGCCTCGGCCGCCCGGCCGAGCCAGTGCTCGGCGGTGGTCAGCGCGACGCCGCCGCTGCGGCCCCAGACGCCGCGCGGGGTGACCTGGACCAGCGGCAGCAGACAGCGTGCGGCGGTGCTCAGGGCCCGCGGGTCGGCGTCGGGCCACTCGGTGCGCAGCCGCTCGCGGATCTCCTTCGGGGTGCGGGGCGTCTCCTCGACGTACGCCCTGCTCAGCTCGCGCAGGCGGTCCGGGTCCACGCCGGTGAGCCGCTTGCGGAAGACGCCGAGCTCCCGGTCGCAGGCGGGCTGCATCAGGGGGCGCAGGGTCAGCGCGTCGTCGGCGGTGTGGGTGTGGATGGTGGAGCGCAGGGTGACGATGCGCGCGACCTCGCGCGACTCCATCAGCTCGGCCAGCTCGGCCGGCCGGAACCCCTCCAGCCGCGCCAGGAGCTGGTAGTACGGCGGTTTGGTGTTCTGTGCCTGGAGGCCGACGAGGTGGGCGACGGCGTCCTTCGCGTTCATCGCCGCCCGGCGCAGCAGGAGCTGGCGCTCCAGGGTCGCCCGTCCCAGGGCCCTGGGCGAGAGCACGGGGACGGGTGCGGCGCCTGCTGGGGGCTTCGTGTTCGCGGCCATGGACGGCACGCTACGCCGCCATGCGGTCGGGTCCTTTCCTGATGACCTCGATGGCCTCGGCCCGGAAGGGGGCCATGACCTCGGCCCGGAAGGGGCGCCATGCCGTCGGCGGGAGGAAGCCGGGTTCGGGCTGGGGCCGCCCGCATGATGGACCGGTGATCGCCGTCCTGTTCGCCGTTCTGACCGCCCTCAGCAACGGCTCCGCCTCCGTCTTCCAGCGCCGCGCCGCCCTGGAGGTCCCGCACACCGAGGCCATGCGGGTGGCGCTGATCGGCCATCTGCTGCGCCAGAAGGTGTGGCTCGCGGGGATCGCCCTGGTGATCGTCGCCGCCGTCTGCCAGGCGGCGGCGCTGGCCACGGGCCCGATCGCGGTGGTCCAGCCGATCTTCGTGATCGAGCTTCCGGCGACGCTGCTGCTGGCCGGCTTCATGATGCGGGTGCGGCTGCCCCGGTCGGTGTGGCTCGGGGTGGCGGCCGTGACGGTGGGGCTGGCCCTCGGCATGGCGTCGGCGGCGCCGGGCGGCGGCAGCGACGCGGTGCACGGGGCCGGGTGGGTGCCCGCGCTGATCCTGACGGGCGTGTTCGAGACGCTGCTGATCGCCGGTGGGCTGGCCACCCGGGGCAATGTCCGGGCCGCCCTGCTGGCCACGGCCGCCGCCTGCGCCTACGCGCTCACCGCCGCGCTGATGAAGGACGCCATGGCACGGCTCGACGGCGGGGGCGGCGCCGGGGCCCTCTTCACGTCCTGGCAGCTGTACGCCACCGCGGTGGCGGGCGTCGGCGCCCTGTTCCTCCTGCAGAACGCGCTTCAGGCGGGCACGCTCGTCGCCGTGCAGCCGTGTCTGACCCTGGGCGACGCCCTGATCAGCGTCCTGTACGGGGTGACCCTGTTCGGCGAGGAGCTGCGCACCGGCTGGTGGGTGCTCCCCGAACTGCTGGCCCTCGGGCTGATCGCGGCGGGGTGCGTGGAGCTGGCGCGCTCGCCGCTCGCCTCCGGGAACGCGACGGCCCCGGCCCGCGCGCGCCGGGTCGACTGACCGGGCGCCCACGGGCCGGGGCTGCGCTGTGCGTGACCCCCGCCGCGTGTTACTTGCTGATCGCGAAACGCATCAGGGCGTGCTCGTCGCCCTGCTTGATCTTGCCCGTCTCGTTGATCACCTGGAGCTTCCAGCCGGCACCGACCCGCATGGCCTTCGCCACGGCGCAGCCGTTGTCGGTGGTGAGCAGGCTCGGCCAGATGTCGGCGACCTGCTGGCTGCTGCCGCCCGTGGCGTCGTACACCTTGAAGCTGATGTTGCGCGCGTTCTGGAAGGCGCTGCCCTTCTTGTACGCGGCGGCGATGAAGACGATCGCCGTGACGTTCGGCGGCACCTTGGCGAAGTCGACGGTGACCGTCTCGTCGTCGCCGTCGCCCTTCCCGGTCTGGTTGTCACCGCTGTGGATCAGCGAGCCGTTGCCCAGCGGGTCCAGGGAGTCCAGGCCGGCCAGCCGGACCGGGTCCGCGCCCTGCATCGCGATGGCGATGAGGTCGAGGTCCGTGCCCTTCTTCTGCCGGATCTTCCCCATCAGCCCGCCACTGCTGCCGACGGTGGGGTCCCAGGAGACGCCGATGGACAGGTGGGTGACCCCGTCCAGATCCGCCGGGCCGTCTTCCTTGTTCAACGTGATCATGCGTGATCCTCTTCGTGGCGAGATTCCTACAGGGTGAGTCTGCCTGGTGTCCTCCCGGAGCCGTCCACCAGGGGCAAAATTTCGACCAAGTGTGGGACGCGCAAGGTCGGATTGTCCTGCCTCGGCACGATGTACGGACGCGTGTCCTCGTGATACCGGCGCTTTCCGCCCCCAACGGCCCGGGGCGCGGCGGCTCGGTGTCGAGCTGCCGCGCCCCGGGGGCGGTAATGGGGTTCTCGGCCGTTTCACGCGGCCTGTTCGCGCACCACCGATGGCGTTCCGAGACGCTGATGGCCGCCGCTGGCGAGCATGCGCACCTCCGCGTGGTCGCTGATCTC
>NZ_SSBK01000001.1 GCF_004795035.1 Streptomyces sp. A0958 | reverse complement strand
TGCGACGGACTGACCGGCCTGCCGGACGCGGTCAACACGGTCTGGCCTGCGACGATCGTACAAACGTGCGTGGTTCACCTCCTGCGGAACAGCTTCCGCTACGCGGCCGGGCAGGACTGGGAGAAGATCGCGAAGGCGCTCAAGCCCGTCTACACCGCGCCGACCGAGGACGCCGCCCTGGAGCGTTTCCTGGAGTTCAGCGAGGCCTGGGGGCGGAAGTACCCGGCGATCGTGCGGCTGTGGGAAAGTGCCTGGGCGGAGTTCGTCCCCTTCCTCCAGTTCGATGTCGAGATCCGGAAGATCGTGTGTACCACCAACGCGATCGAGTCCGTCAACGCCCGTATCCGCAAGGCCGTGAGGGCCCGCGGCCACTTCCCCACGGAACAGGCCGCGCTGAAGTGCGTCTACCTCGCGGTGATGAGCCTGGACCCCAAGGGCACCGGAAGCAAGCGCTGGACCATGCGATGGAAGGCCGCACTCCAAGCCTTCGACATCACCTTCAACGGCCGGCTCACCGCCGGACGCCGGTAGAAACAATCAACCGAGTCCCACCGTTCGCTGTACAGACCCCCACTGGGAAGACCTCGACCTCGACGGCGGCACCGCCACCATCCACCGCTCCCTCCAGCGCACCCGCACCCAGGGCCTGACCGTCCTGCACACCAAGACCCTCGCCTCCGAACGCCGCATCGCGCTCCCCACCGAATGCATCAACTCCCTCAAGATCCACCAGGAACAGCAGCAAGAAGAGCGTCAGGCAGCCCGGGCGGATTGGACGGACAACGGGCTCGTCTTCACCACCCCGAAGGGCAGGCCGCTCGACCCCGGCAACCTCACCCGCCGCTTCCGCCGCCTCCTTCACAAGGCTGGACTCCGGATGATCCGCTTCCACGACCTCCGTCACTCGACGGCCACCCTGCTCCTGGAACAGGGCGTCGACCTCGTCGTCATCAAGGAACTCCTCGGACACGCCCACATCGGCGTCACCGCCGGCGTCTACGCCCACGTCCGGCTCCGCCTCCAGCGCCAGGCCATCGACACCCTCGGCAGCATCCTCGGCCCGACCGACACCCCCGACGACCCACCCACTGCTGCCGTCGTCCGCTGACGTTGCCGTCACCGCTGCCGTCAAACGGCCCGAGGGCCCCCTCCGCACAGAAGCGCGGAGGGGGCCCTCTTCTGGGCAACGGCTACCCGACCTCCCATTAGGAATGACCTAGTGGGAAATTACCGACGAGCGCCGCCTAAACGTCTACGGCAGGCCCTGAACCGTCCATACCAATCAATTCCGGCCGCTTCTCAAGAGAGCCCCAGTCGAGGATCTCGCGAAGCTTCCGAGACAGATTCCCTTCGTCGACCTGAGCTTCACTCAGGTTCACTTCGACAGGCGTCGAGATTTCAAGAATCTCCGCATCCTCAGCAGTGAATTCCAGCGCTAGAACCAGATTGGAAAACCGCACGCTCCGAAGGCAACCGTAGACGGTGAAGCCTCGCTCAGTAGAGACGTTATAGGAATCCATTCCAGACTGGACTTCTTGCTCATCAGGCTCATACGTGGATCGCTGAATTGAGAACGATCGCGGGACCCCAGCACCATCCACGCCAGCAAGTCCCACCTCAAGGGTCTCTTCGTCCTCGTAATCCTCGAAGAACCCAACCTCTGTGGCAGTCAATCTCATCATTAGCGCCTCCTCCTTCCAGCTGTCCATGACCCAGCTCCCTTGGCGCCAGACCATTCGTATGTGACCGAAACTCCCAACTCATTGACCATGCGGTTCATCGCACCCTTGCACCGCGAGCAAGGGGGGAGTTGGCCTTGCATCTTAACCGAGTCGCCAGCACTCAACGGGAACTTGCCAGCGAAGGGATCGTTCGGGAGCGAGACCTTCGGTCCAGTGGAAGCACCCGCCATGCGTGAGAATCGATGCTCCGTATGCGTGAAAGCCGAGTTGTTGGGATATCCGAGCGAAGCCTCTTCAGGCGTCATATCGCCGCTCTCCAGCGAGATATCGCTCTTACTTCCATCTGACGACGTCACGGAGATATCGCACATGTGCCCGTTACCGCCAGTGTTGTGAACGAGTACCGGCGTGGCCCCCGCCAGCACATAGTACGTGTGCGTGTCACGGACGGTGAGGTTGTGGACGGTTTCGCCGGCTGCGGTCCAGCGTTCGACCGCGGTGATCTGGACATACGTTCCGGCGCTGGTGCGGAGCCATTCGCCGGCCTTGAGGTCGGTGGCGTCGATCCAGGCGTCGAGCGCTTCGACCCAGAAGGGGTGGCCGTCCGTCGCGGTGACCGAGGCGGTCTCGTCGCCCCGGTCGCCGTCGGTGTCGACCGTGACCTTGACCAGGTGCTTGAGACCCTCGCCCTTGATCTCGGCGGTGACCGTCTCGACCGTCTTCCGCCCGGTCTCCGGGTCGGTGGCCAGGACCTTGTCGCCGACCTTGACGTCCTCGATGGCCTTCGTCGAGCCGTCGGCCATCACGACCTTGGTGCCGGGGACGAAGCTGTTGGCGACCGAGCAGGACCCGCTCGACTCTCCCGCCTTGCCCGCACCGCCGTCACCGCTGCTGCCGCCCTTGCTCCGTGAGGAGCCGCCGGAGGAACCACCCGACTTGGTGGTATCGGCCTTGGCGCCACCACCCGAGCTCTTGTGGGTCGCCGACGCCGAGGAGACCTTGGGCGCCGCCTTGGCCTGGGCCTGTTTCTGGACCGGGCTGCCTGTCTTCTTCGTCTGGTTGACGGCCTTGTTACTGGTCGTCTGTTTCTTCTCCGCCGCCTTCTTCTTCGCGGCCTGCGCCGCCTTCTTCGCCTTCTCTATCGCCGCCTTCTTCGCCGCGAGCGCCTTGTGCTGCGCGGCCTTGGCCGCGGCCAGGACCGCCTCGGCCTTCTTCTTCGCCGAACGCCAGGCCTGGATCGCGTTGATCGTGCGTTTGACGGCCTTCAGGACGGAGGGGATCTTGCCGAGCTTCGTCCACGGAATCGCGCCGATGATCAAGCTGCCGCACGACCACATGTCACCGCCGAAGCACGCCATCGCGTCGTTGAATCCGATGAAGTCCTTCAACGTCGACCAGGCGACGGACAGCACCACCGAGGACAGCGAACGCCCGGAGTCGGACTTGGCCTGCGCGATCTGCGCCAGGCTCAGCCCCGCGCCGGCCAGGGCCGCCGCCGTCTCCGACGCCGTCAGGGAGACCGCCAGACCCGTCGGGTCGGACAGCGTCACCGGGTTGTTGTGGGCGTAGGTGTACCCGTTGGCCTGCATCGGGTCCGCGATGTCCAGCACCGGGTCCGCCGACAGGAAGCGCCCGACGGCCGGGTCGTACATACGGGCACCGAGCTGGGTGTAGCCGGAGGCGTCGTCCGGGGAGACGCCCAGGAACGCCGCACTGGTCCGCGGGCCGGTACCGGAGGCAGCGGCGCCGCGCTCGTTGCCGAAGGGGTCCTGCTTACGGACCCGCACCGGCATCCCGTCGGTCATGGCGACCTCGGCATACGTACTGCCCTGGTGGTCACCGACCTCGGCGGCCAGCGTGCTGGCCTTCTGGTAGCCGTACTGGTGACGCAGCACGCTGCCGCCGGGCGCCCCGTAGCTGCGCTGCGTGGAGACCAGCTTGCCCGCCGCCTGCGTGGTGACCTCGGTCTCCGCCAGGTGGAGCGTGGCCTGCTTGCCCTGGACGGTCAGCAGACGGCCGCCGTCCGGACCGTAGATGTAACGGGTCTCGTTCTGCGCCTCCCACTTCTGCGCGGCCGAGGTGGCCGAGCAGGTGGTGAGGACGGTGGAGGTGCTGTCGGCGGTCGCGCCGCCCTCGACCGCGACGCAGAGGCCGGTGCCGACGTGCATCAGCTGGCCCGACGCGTTGCGCTTGATCTTCTGGTCGGCGGAACCGTCGCACTTGTGGAGTCGCAGATCAGACCCCGCGGAGGGCGAACCGGGCGCGACGCACCAGGTGCCGCCGTGGAAGGTCATCGTGCCGACGTCCGGGTCGGACTGGCCGGGCGCCACCTGGAAGGACCACTTCTGGGAGGCCGCTCCGTTGCAGGAGTACAGGTTGACGGGCCTGTTCTCCTCCGGCTTGCCGCCGTTCAGGTCCAGGCACTTGCCGCCGGGGCCGACGTAGGAGGTCTTGCCGCCGCTGCCCTGGCCTGTGAGGCGCTCCACCTGGCCGTCCCAGGTCCAGGTGAGGTCCTGGGTGTCACCGTTCTCCAGCGAGGTGACCTGCTTGGTCTCGCCCGTGAGCTCGTAGAGCCGTTCGGCCTCCGCGGTGACCTGGGCGCCGGCCGGAGTGGTGTACTTCTTGGTCACCTTGGTCAGGGTGTGCGGCTGGGAGCCGTCCGCCTTGCCGTAGGTGTAGGTCGTCACCGCGTCCTTGGCGGTGGCACCGGTGAGGTCCTTCTCGGTGAGCTTCGTCCGGTTGCCGAGCAGGTCGTACTCGTAACTCTGCCAGTAGCCGGAGTCGTCCGGGCCGGCCGTCACGTTGAGGGCGCCGCCCTCCTTGACCGGGCCGTCGGCGCAGTGGTCGAGGTCGGCGGAGGTCCACGCCTCGGTCAGCTGGCCGATCGGATCGTAGGTGAAGCACTGGCGTTCCTGGATGCCGGTCGAGCGCTCCCGGATACCGGTGACGTTGCCCGCGTTGTCGTACGAGTACGACCGGTGGGAGGCGAGCTTCCCGCCGACCACCGAGGTGTCGCCGTTCTGCTCCCGGTACACCTGCTGGTCGGTGAGGGCCCCGGAGGCGTCGTCGAAGCCGGCGAGCGCCCACACCCGGTGGGGCTGGGCTCCCAGCGTGGAGCGCAGCAGCTGGCCGTACGGGGAGTACTGGGCCTCGGAGCCGTACCAGTCCTTGCCCGAGACCGAGAGCGGCAGCCCGTCCTCGTTGTAGCGCACGACCAGCTTCTCGCTGTCGAACGCCCCCGCAGCGGGGATGGTGCCGTCCAGGAGGAGACCGGTGTCGCTGTAGTGGTACGTGGAGGTGTAGGACTTCCGCAGGCCCCAGGTGGTGGCGACGGATTCCGGCAGCGACAGCGTGGTGGAGCGCGGCTGGTAGTCGGCGGTGTAGCCGTCGACCGACATCGTGTATTCCTGGCCGTCCGTGACCCGCCCGGATGCGGCCGGCAGGCCCTTGCCGCCTGCGGCGGTGTCGTACGTGCTCCAGGCGAGCAGGTCGCCGGTGGGGCCGTCGAGGCGTTGCTTCGTGGGGCGGGACAGCTCGTCGTACTCGGTCCAGACGGTGACTCCGCGCGCGTCGGTCGTGGTGACGGGCCGGTCGCGGTGGTCGTACGCGGTGGTGCTGGTGCCGCTGTCCGGGTCAGTGGCCGAGACCATCCGGCCGCGACCGTCGTACTTCCAGCTCCAGCTCCGCTTCGGGTTCTGTGCGCTGTACGCCTTCACCAGCTGGCCGAGTGCGTCGAACTCGTACTTCACCGAGGTGTACTGGGTGCGTTCGGCGTCGGTGAAGGTGTCGACCTGGGTGGTGCGGCCCATCGAGTCGGTGCGGACGCGGTAGGAGGCCGCGCCGGAGGGGTTGATGACCGTGGACCAGTCGGCGCCGTACTCGTAGCGGGTCGAGCGGGCCGCCATCTCGCTGCCGCCGAGGATCGGCAGTTCCTTCACCACACGGCCGAGGCCGTCGTAGGTGTAGCGGGTCGCGTTCGGTACGGCGGTGTCGGCGAGCGGGGTGAAGAGCCGGCCGTTCGGCTTGCCGTCGGCCAGGTAGGCGTTGTTGGTCTGCCAGACCTCGCCCGAGCTGTTGTACAGCGTGTCGGTGATCAGCCGGCCGCCGCCGGTGGCCTCCTCCTGCGCCTGGCGCTCACGGCCCAGGCCGTCGTAGATGGTGACGGAGGTCTCGACCCGGTCCCTGTGCCCCCGGCTCTTGGTGACCACGTACGGAGGGAAGCGGTCCGACTCCTCCGGGTCGTTCTTCGAGATGTGGTACTCGGCGGCGAAGTCCGGCACCGCGGCGGACGACCGGGCGCGGCCCGGGGCCCATGCCTGGACGATCCGGCCCAGTGGGTCGAACTCGGTCTGCGTGGCGTGCCCGTTGGCGTCGGTGCTCTTCGTGGTGGTGCCGCGGCCGGGCTCGACCTCCTGGGTGGAGGCGTGGCCCTTGGAGTTCGTCTCGGTGACGCCGAACGTCTGGCCGTGGACCATGGTGTACTCGGTCGTGGACGACCTGCCGTCCGGGTCGGTGGCCTTCACCACGCGGCCCAGGGAGTCGAACCCGACGGTGCCGTCGGACTGGAACCCCGACCCGTCGGCCTTCAACGACCAGGTCTGGGTGGCCAGACCCCGGGTGGAGCCGGTCAGCGCGGCACCGTACTCGCCGCTGTCGTAGGCGGTGCGGGAGCCGGAGGCGAGCTTCTTCAGGTCGGTGAAGTCCGCCGTGGCACACGGAGTGGCGCTACTCAGGGTCTGCTTGGTCAGACCGATGATGTTCTTGTCCGTGCGGTGGACGTACTCCAGCTCGGTGCAGGAGACGTCACCGACGAGGCCGGGGTCGGCCTTGTCCTTGAGGGTCTCGATCCGTACCGGCAGGCCGTACTCCGCGTCGTAGCCGGTCTTCGTCTCCGATGTGTGGACGGTTGACTTGCCGTCCTTGCTGTAGGCGAGCTGGCGCGGTTCGGTGACCCGCCAGGCCTTCAGTGGGTCGAGGCCGTCGCCCCGGGTGCGGGAGGCCAGTTCGGTGGCTTCCGGAACGGTGACGGAACGAGTCAGCCAGGCGGTGTCCGCGTCGGTGGCCTCCGCGTAGGTGAGCTCCTCGGCTATGCGGCCGGCGAACGGCTCGCGGTCGTAGGCGATGTGTGTGCCTGTGATGTCCTTGACCGGGACGCTGTCGCCCATGCCGCGGAAGAACCGGGTGACGGCCTTCGTCCGCTTGCTGCCGATCGTCTTGTCGTCGGCGCCCGTGAGCACGGTGGTCCGGTCGAAACCGGCGAACTGCGAGTACGTCCGCGTGGACTTCTTCGTGAACTCCTGCTGGGCCAGCTTCCAGCCGGCGGTGCCGTACGTGTACTTGGTACTGGTCGAGTAGGCGCCGTCGACGTTGGGCAGTTCCTCGATCTCCTGGACCACGTACTTGTGGAACCAGTCGATGTCCTCCTTCTCCGGGTCCGGGTGCCAGAAGGAGGGGTAGCACAGACGTGTGTTGCCCTTCAGCGCGGCCTTGTCCGACTTGCCGGGCAGCCCCTGTCCGGTGGCGCACTGCCCTTCCGGCTGCTTGTACGTGACGACGGTCTCGCCCCCGTACTCGTTGATCACGCGGCCGATGCGCAGACGGGAGAAGCCGGGGCGGGGGTCCTTGTCACCGCGCATCACGCGGTTGGGCATGTCGTCCGCGTTCGCCTCGAACCGGACCGGGTTCAGCTGCTCGCTCGCGTCGGTGTCACCGTTGCGGGCGAAACCGGTGCGGGTGATCGTTTCGAGCCACAGAGCGGTGTTCGGGCCGGTGCGCAGAGAGGGGAAGGACTGCTTGAGCTGGTAGCGGTCCACCGCCTGACGGGCCGTGGTGTCGGTACGCCGCTGCGCGGAGGTCTCGATTCGGTCCAGGCGCTTGGTGGACCAGAATGAGGGCGCGGCGTTCCAGCACATCTTGCCGGAGGCGCACCGCAGATCGGCCGGGGTGTCGTACCAGATGCGGTACTTGCCGGGGTCCTTGGACGTGAAGTTGGCCTCGTTGCACGCGAGGGAGCCTTCGGCGTAACAGCGTGGGGCGACCTCGAAGGCGACGCGGCCGGGGGCCTCCGCGGAGAAGATGGTGTTCTTGCGCTGGCCGTAGTCGATGTGCAGGAGGTAGCCGTCACGGTCGTAGGAGACCGGGGCCTTCCAGTTGAAGTTCCGGGCGTAGTGGTTGGTCTCCTTCTTCCACCACAGGGACATGGCGTTGCCGTGGACGTCCTCGACGTAGTCGAGGTTCCACCGCCAAGCCTGCTCGCAGTCGGAACCCTTCCAGTCGCCGGCCTTGTAGCAGGGCTCGCCCGCGTGGTTGCCGAACACCGGGACCGTCAGGACCGAGTGGGTGACCGGGTCCCCCTTGGACCAGCCCGGCAGATGGTTCAGGCCGAAGTGGTACCTGGTGCCGTCACGGGTGGTGACGATCCAGTACTCGCCGTCGGCGTCCGTGTTGTCCTTGGACGTGTCCTTGATGATCTGGATTCGGGAGCCGTCGCCGTTGGCGGTGAACCACTCCTTCTGGTCCGCGTCCCAGACCAGCTCGGTCGTCGCTCCGCCGAGCGTCAGGGTCGCGTTGTCCGAACCCCAGCACAGGTCCCCCGTCTTGTGGGACGCGTTGTTGGAGCCCGCCTTCTTGGCGTCCTCGCGACAGGAGGCGTAGGTGCGGGTGATGGAGCCGGCGTTGTAGTCCCAGCCGTCACCGATCCAGGACGCCTGGTTGTTGGTGGCCGACGTCCGGCCGTCCACCGACTGGGAGGAGTAGGACAGAGCCACCTGAGGGGTCAGACCGCCGGCCGCCTCGGGCACCTGCACCTGGTAGCCGTAGGTGAAGGCGCCGGAGGACGAACCGGCCGCCCAGGAGCCGGACGACTGGAGCGGGGTGGCGGTGAAGTCGCCCGCCGCGGAGGCTCCGGTGTCCAGCACGCCGACGGCGCGGGAGCCGGTCTCGGCCGAGCCGGCCGCGCTCATCGCACCGGACGCCTTGGAACCACTGTCGGGTCCGAGGAGTTCGGACACCGGGACGGTGGCGGAGACCACCCGGCGGGTCCGGAGGGTCTCGCCCTCCTTCTCCGCGGCAGCCCGCAACTTGGCGGTGCCCTTCGGGTGGACCAGTTCGATCTCGCTGGCCAGCGGCTGCACCTGCGCCGTCGCGCCGTCCGCCGCCTCCTCGGCCGCCGGTTCGGGAGCGCACTCGCCTTCGGTCGGCGCGTCGACCACGCAGTTGGGCAGCAGGACGACGCCGAACCGGTCTGCGGCCTGCGGTCCGTACAGGTCGGCGAAGGAGGTGTAGTCGACCCCGACGGTGACCTCGGCGTCCGGGTCGGCGGTGGCCGGCGGGGTAATCTCCATCAGCAGGCCGTCGACCTCGGCGGCCTGTGAGTCCTCTGGCGCCTTCAGATCGACGGTCCACTCTCCGGCCAGCGCTGCCGGATCGCCTTCCTCGGGTACGCCGAGCGAGACCGTCGGTACGTTCTCGACCGGGACCGACCTGCCCGGTTCCACGTCCGTCAGGTCGGCGGTGCCCACACCCGGTGACCACTGCTCCACGGCTTGCGGGGCGTACGGGGTGGTGGCCTGCTCGGGTGCGGTCGTCAGGTGCTTCTCGGCGCTCTCGTCCTGTTCCGTCCGCGTGCTCTCGGGCAGATCGGGGAGTTCGACCGCCATCGCCTCGCGGGGCTTCGGCGGAACGGCCACCGCCTCCAGCGACAGGCCGCCCCAGGTGAGCGCCGACGCCAAGGAGACGATCACCGCCATACGGAGATGCCGACGTCTCCGTCGGCATCTTCCGGACAAGGCCGGCCGGCGAAGCCCCGGCCAGGACCCCGGACCTGCTGCACGCATGCGTCGACTCCCACCTTGCGCAAAGGACGGCGGACATTGGAAACGCCAAGCAGCGCCCCCTGTGTGGACGCACGCGCCGGGAATCTTCACAGGAACCACAAAGAATGATCAAGAAACGCAGCGTGACCGCCCGGCGCCGTAAGTGATCTCCGCCACGGGAGAAAATGATCTTGAACCCATCCAATGAGCCGAACGGGATCTTCCGCCCACACCGCTTCACTCGGGTGCCTTGCGCCCCAAAAAGCCATGGGTCGCAATCCCTTTCGCCCCCCGACCCCGTCACGCTGAGTTTTGATCACAAAACAATAAGTCTTTACTTTTGGGTGGTTGCCCCGGTCGCATGCGATCGTGCGGGCGCCTGTCTCCCCGCGCTCGGCAAGGCGGGGACACGGACATATCGACCCGCCCATCCGTCCGGTCCCCTCGGAGAAGCCCGTGACCGTGCCACGCCCGCTCAGACCGTTCGTGCGCAGCCGCACACGGCTGTCCGTCACCCTCGGCCTGCTCGTGGCCGCGCTCACGGCGTCCCTGCTGCCGTGGCTCACCGGCTGGCCCGGGGACGAGGACGCGACGCCGCAGGCCCGAGGCGGCGCCGCCGAGGCGTCCCCCGCCGGCGACCACCCGCGGACCGAGTCGGAGGCGATCGACGCGGCCCACCGCACCGGCAAGAAGGTCCTCGTCGAGGCGGCCACCACCGCCACCACGCTCACCTGGGCTCTGCCCGACGGAAAGATGCGTCAGCAGATCCACGCCACCCCGCAACGGGCGAGGAACGCCGACGGACAGTGGGCGCCGATCGACACGACTCTGCGCCGCACCAAGGACGGCATCACCCCGGTGAACGCCGTGACACCGGTCCGCTTCTCGGCCGGCAGCCGTCCGGAGCGCGCCGACCGCGGCTTCCTCCGGGCCACGCCCGGCGCCGAGGACAGCGTCCTGGCCGAGGTCGAGCTGGAAGGCCACACCGTGGCCTACACCTGGCCCGAGCCACTGCCCGAACCGGTGCTCGACGGCCCACGGGCGCTGTACCAGGAGGTCTTTCCGGGTGTCGACATGCTGCTGGTCGCCCGTGAGGAGGGCGGCTTCGCCCAACTGATGGTCATCAAGTCGTCCGAGGCCGCGCAGAACAAGGAGCTGAAGACCCTCGTCTTCGGACTGCGCTCCGAGACGGCACAGTTCGAGCACAACCCCACGACCGACACGGTCCGTGTGCTGGACTCGAAGAAGGGCAGGGAGATCGGTTCCGTGCCCACCCCGTTCGCCTGGGACTCATCGGGCCGCGACCCCGAGCTGGAACCCGGCTCCGAGGCGCACACGGCCACCGGAACCGCCGAGGACGTCCTGGCACTGTCCGGCCTGAGCGGCATCGAACCCGGCGCGCAGAGCAGCCCGTTGCGGACCGCCCTGGACAAGGACGACGACGGGGCCCGTCTCAGCCTGGACCTGGCCGAGACCGGTCTGCTGCAGAACGACGACGTCCACTACCCACTATTCGTCGACCCGTCGATCAAGCCGGCCTGGAAGTCCTGGACCGTCGCCTACAGGCCCTACCCGAACTCCAGTTTCTACAACGGCACCAACTTCAGCTCCGGCACGTCCGACGCGCGCGTCGGCTACGAGAGCGACACCAAGGGCCTGGCACGCTCGTTCTGGACGATGGGCTTCTCCAGCACCCTGAAGGGCGCCACCGTCACCAAGGCGCAGTTCAAGGTGCTCAACAACCACTCGTGGTCGTGCGACGCCCGGCAGTTCCACCTCTACCGCACCGGGGCCATCTCCTCCGGCACGACATGGAACAAGCAACCGAGCTGGTCGTCGCTGCTCCAGTCGCAGTCGTTCGCCCACGGCTACAACAGCTCCTGTTCCGACGAGTACGTGCTGTGGAACGTGAAGGCCGGTGCCCAGTACGCGGCCGACGCCGGCGCGTCGACCCTCACTCTGGGCATGCGGGCCAACACCGAGACCAGCGCCTACACCTGGCGCAAGTTCCGCGCCACGTCGGCCGCCCTTGAGGTGGACTACAACCGCAAGCCCAACGAGCCGACCGGCGGCACCACCACCCCCGGCGGCGCCTGCCTGGCCGCCCCGGCCAGCCGAGCCGTCGCCAAGACGAACATCGTGCTCTCCGCGACCGCGACCGACCCGGACAAGAACCTCTCCAAGCTGCGCTTCCGCTGGTGGAAGTCGGGGGCCAGCGCCCCCGCGGGCACCCTGGTCACCCCGAACAGCAGCGGCAAGGCGACGCTGACGATCCCGTCCAGCAGCCTCGCGGACAAGACCACCTACAAGTGGGACGTCCGCTCGGAGGACACCGCGGGCGCGGTCTCCACCTACTTCCCGCCCGGTGACCAGCCCTGCCAGTTCACCGTCGACGGCTCCGCGCCGCCCGCACCCGACGTGACCAGCGTGGACTTCCCGGAGGCCACCCCGGACGGCCTGACGTGGTCCGAGAAGAAGTTCGGCGCGACCGGCGTCTTCACCTTCAGCTCCCCCGGCGCCACCAAGTTCTCGTACACGCTCACCGGCGCCGACTACACCGAGAAGGCCGCCACCACCACCAAGGACGAGTCGGGCAACAGCGTCGGCGTGCTCACCCTGACCCTTGCCCCGCCCGGCGCCGGCCCCAACAGCATGCGGGTCTACGCCCTCGACGCGGTCGGCAACAAGTCGAAGGACTACACCGACTACGTCTTCTACGTGCCGCCGCGGGACACCGCGGACGCGCCGGGCGACCTCAACGGTGACGGACGTGCCGACCTGCTCACCATCAACGCGAACGGCGACCTCCGGTCCTACCCCGGCCTGCCCGACGGCGAGCTCTACACCTCGCTCGCGGCCGGCTACTCCACCGGCGGGAAGCTGAACCCCGCCGGCCACTGGTACGCCCCGGCCACCGGCAAGGCCGCGTTGATCACCCACTACGCCGACGTCTACCCCGGCGACGGCGTCACCGACCTGTTCGCCCGTACCCCGGACGGCAGGTTCTGGCTCTACCCGGGTGACGGCTACGGCAGCTTCGACGTGGACAAGCGCCTGGAGGTCCGTCTGCCCTCGGACACCCCCGACCCGGCGGCCTGGGTCCAGCTCAAGGCCGTCGGCGACATCACCGGTGACCGGCTCCCGGAGGTGTTCGTGCGCACCGGCGACGCCCTCTGGGTGCTGCGCGGCTACACCGGCGGCGCCTTCCAGGAGGCGGTCCGGTTGAGCGCCAGCGCGTGGGAGGTGCGGGACATCGTCAACGTCGCCGACATCGACCTGGACGGTACGCCCGACCTCCTCTGGCGGAACACGTCCAACGGGAACATGTACATCCGGCACGGCAAGCCCGGCACGGCCACCGGGAGCGTGGACCTGAACTCGCTCAGGACGGCCGCTGACTCCCGGGAGGGCAAGGACACCTCGTACGGCACGGGGTGGACCGGCGCGAAGATCGACACCGTGATCGGCATTCCGGACATCAACGGTGACCGCGTCCCCGACATCTGGGCGCGCTTCACCGCCGACGGATCGGTGAAGGTGTACCACCCCTCCACCACCAACACGAACCCCGCCGCGAAAACCGTGATCTCCGGCGGCTGGGGGACCATCAGGGCCTTCGGCTGACGCCCCGTCCCGGCAAGGCCGGCGGTCCTGGCGCCACCCCGCACCCGGACCGCCGGCCCCTCATACCGCGCCCTCCCCGCACGGCCCCGTTCCCCTACGTGACCGAGCCCACCCCCCGCTCCCGGGGAACTCCCGCGACAATGAAGACGTGATCACCTCACCCGCGCGGAGCCCCCGGCGCGCCGAGCACGCCGCGACGCCGTACGTCGACCTCTCCCGGGCGGAGTGGAGCGCGCTGCGCGACAAGACACCGCTGCCGCTGACCGCCGACGAGGTGGAGCGGCTGCGGGGGCTCGGGGACGTCATCGACCTCGACGAGGTGCGGGACGTCTATCTGCCGCTCTCGCGCCTCCTCAACCTGTACGTGCAGGCCACCTCCGGGCTGCGCGGCGCCCTGAACACCTTCCTCGGGGACGCGGGCAACGGGCAGGGCGCGCAGCGCGGGACGCCGTTCGTCATAGGGGTCGCGGGCAGTGTCGCCGTGGGCAAGTCCACCAGTGCCCGTATCCTCCAGGCGCTGCTGGCCCGGTGGCCGGAGCACCCGAGGGTGGAGCTGGTGACCACCGACGGCTTCCTGCTCCCGATGAAGGAGCTACACGCGCGCGGCCTCATGTCGCGCAAGGGGTTCCCGGAGTCGTACGACCGGCGCGCCCTGACCCGTTTCGTCGCCGACATCAAGGCCGGCAAGGACGAGGTGACCGCACCCGTCTACTCGCACCTGATCTACGACATCGTGCCCGGCGAGCGGCTCACCGTACGGCGTCCGGACATCCTGATCGTCGAGGGGCTGAACGTCCTCCAGCCCGCCCTGCCCGGCAAGGACGGCCGCACCAGGGTGGGACTCGCCGACTACTTCGACTTCAGCGTGTACGTGGACGCCCGGCCCGAGGACATCGAGACCTGGTACCTCAACCGCTTCCGCAAGCTGCGCGAGACGGCGTTCCAGGACCCGTCCTCGTACTTCCGCAAGTACACGCAGGTCTCCGAGGCGGAGGCGTTGGAGTACGCGGCCACCATGTGGCGCACCATCAACCGGCCGAACCTCGTGGAGAACGTCGCTCCGACGCGTGGACGTGCCACGCTGGTGCTGCGCAAGGGGCCCGACCACAAGGTCCAGCGGCTGTCCCTGCGCAAGCTCTGAGCCGTTCGAGCCGCCCGAGCCTTCACGAGGAGCGTTGTGCTGCATCTGCGCCTGATCGTGCCCGCCGACCGTACGGACGAGGTGACGGGCCTGCTGGAGCGGACCGCCGGCACCGCCCACCTCGTGGTGCTGCCCGGGGTCGCGCGCGACCCCGCCGGTGACGTGGTGGTGTGCGACGTCGCGCGCGAGGCGGGCGACGAGCTGATCGGGGCGCTGCGGCGGCTCGGGGTCGACCGGTACGGGGCGGTCACCGTCGCCAACCTGGACCTCACGCTCTCCGCGTGCGCCGAGGAGGCGGAGCGGGCCGCGCCGGGCGAGGGTGCGGACGCGGTCCTGTGGGAGGAGCTGTCCGAGGCGACCCACGAGGAGTCCACGTTCAGCGTCACCTACCTGGCGTTCCTCTCCGTCGCGACGATGCTCGCGGCCTGCGGTGTGATGCTCGACAACTCGATCCTCATCGTGGGCGCGATGGCGGTCGGCCCGGAGTTCGGGCCGCTGGCCGGGATCTCCACCGCCCTGGTGCAGCGCGCCCCGCACCTCGTGTGGCGCTCGCTGTCGGCGCTCGTCGGCGGCTTCGCGGCGGCCATGGTGCTGACGTCCGGGTTCTCCTGGCTGATGGACCTCTTCGGACTGTTCGACCAGGGCATGATCGAGGCCGACCGGCCCAACACCGCGTTCGTCTGGCAGCCGGACTGGCTGTCCTTCGTCGTCGCGTTCCTCGCGGGCGTCGCCGGGACGCTGTCGCTGACCTCGGCGAAGTCGGGGGCGCTGATCGGGGTCGCCATCTCGGTGACCACCGTGCCGGCCGCCGCCAACGCGGCGGTGGCCTTCAGCTACAGCGACTACGCCCAGATGTCCGGCTCCGCGCGCCAGCTCCTGGAGAACCTCGGCGGCATCGTGCTCGCCGGCACGCTGACGCTGATCGCCCAGAAGGCGCTGTGGCGCGCCGCCCAGCGCCGGCAGCGCGCCCAGGAGCCCCCGGCGGCGGCCGAGGGGAACGGCTGAGGCGGGTGGGCGGCGAGCCTTCGCGGCGCCACCGCCCACCCCCGGCCCCGGCCGCAGCCCGAGCCCCACCCCCGGCCCCGGCCGCAGCCCGAGCCCCGGCCCCGGCCCCGGCCGCAGCCCGAGCCCCGGCCCCGGCCCCGGACTACCCCAGCGCCGACTTCACGACATCCGCCAGCTGCCCGGCCACCGCGCGTGCCTGCTCGATGTCCGCCGCCTCGACCATGACCCGTACCAGCGGCTCCGTGCCCGACGGGCGCAGCAGGACGCGGCCGGTCGCGCCCAGCTCGCGTTCGGCCTCGGTGACGGCTGCGGCCACCTCCTGCGAGGTGTGCACGCGGGACTTGTCGACGTCCGGGACGTTGACGAGGACCTGCGGCAGGCGCTCCATCACGCCGGCCAGCTCCGCGAGCGGGCGGCCCGTCGCGGCGACGCGGGCCGCCAGCATCAGGCCGGTCAGCGTGCCGTCGCCGGTCGTGGCGTGGTCCAGGACGATGACGTGGCCGGACTGCTCGCCGCCCAGCGCGTAGCCCTCGGCCTTCATGGACTCCAGGACGTAGCGGTCGCCGACGGCGGTCTGGACGAGCTGGATGCCCTCGCGCTCCATGGCGATCTTGAAGCCGAGGTTCGACATCACGGTGCCGACGACGGTCTCCCCGCGCAGTTGTCCGGCCTCCCGCATGGCGAGGGCCAGCACGGCCAGGATCTGGTCGCCGTCGACCTCCTCGCCCGCCGCGTCCACGGCCAGGCAGCGGTCGGCGTCGCCGTCGTGCGCGATGCCGAGGTCGGCGCCGTGCTCGACGACGGCGGCGCGCAGCAGCGCCAGGTGCGTGGAGCCGCAGCCGTCGTTGATGTTCAGGCCGTCCGGCTCGGCGCCGATCGTGATGACCTCGGCCCCGGCGCGGGCGAAGGCCTCGGGCGAGACGTGGGCGGCGGCGCCGTGGGCCTCGTCCAGGACGACCTTCAGGCCGTCGAGCCGATTGGGCAGGACGCCGATGAGGTGGGCGACGTAACGGTCGAAGCCCTCGGTGTAGTCGGTGACGCGGCCGACGCCGGAGCCGGTCGGGCGGGACCACGGCTCACCGGTGCGGTGCTGCTCGTAGACCGTCTCGATGCGGTCCTCCAGCTCGTCCGCCAGCTTGTGGCCGCCGCGCGCGAAGAACTTGACACCGTTGTCCGGCATGGCGTTGTGGCTGGCCGAGAGCATGACCCCGATGTCGGCGCCCAGCGCGCCCGTGAGGTAGGCCACGGCCGGGGTCGGCAGCACGCCGACGCGCAGGACGTCGACGCCCGCGCTGGCGAGGCCGGCCACGACGGCGGCCTCCAGGAACTCTCCGGAGGCTCGTGGGTCACGGCCCACGACGGCCGTGGGCCGATGGCCCTCGAAGGTGCCCGCCTCGGCCAGTACGTGCGCCGCGGCCACTGAGAGGCCGAGCGCGAGCTCGGCCGTCAGGTCCGCATTGGCGACACCGCGCACGCCGTCCGTGCCGAAGAGTCGTCCCACTGGTGTCCTCCGAAAGTGCTCCGAAACGCAAAGTTCAGATCAAGTAACCAACAAGCCTATGAACGTCTTATGTCGTTATATGCCCGAGGATGTCGATAAACGAACGCCCCGGCAGCACGAGGTGTGCCGCCGGGGCGAACGTGTAACGCGGATGAGCAGGCGGTTTAGCGCTTGCTGTACTGCGGGGCCTTGCGGGCCTTCTTGAGACCGGCCTTCTTGCGCTCGACCGCACGGTCGTCGCGGGAGAGGAAGCCGGCCTTCTTCAGCGTGGCGCGGTTGTTGTCCACGTCCGCCTCGTTCAGCGCACGGGCCACACCGAGGCGCAGGGCGCCGGCCTGACCCGAGACGCCGCCACCCGAGATGCGGGCGATGACGTCGTAGCGGTTGTCGAGCTCGAGCACCTTGAAGGGCTCGTTGACTTCCTGCTGGTGCACCTTGTTCGGGAAGTAACCCTCAAGGGTGCGACCGTTGATCTTCCACTTGCCGGTGCCCGGGACGATCCGGACGCGGGCGATGGCGTTCTTGCGACGGCCGAGGCCGGCGGCGGGCTGCGGGTCGCCGAAGCGGCCGGCGAGCGACTCGGAGGTGTACTCACCCTCGACGGGGACCTCCGACTCGAAAGTGGTCACCTCGGCGAAGGTCTCCTCGCCCTCGGTGCCCACAGCCTCGTCGGTGCTTGTCTCAACAGTGGTCTCGGCCACGATTCTCCTCAGATCTTTCTTTACGTCTTTGGGGGGAGGCCGGAACTACTGCGCGACCTGGGTGATCTCGTACGGGACCGGCTGCTGCGCAGCGTGCGGGTGCTGGTCGCCCGCGTAGACCTTCAGCTTCGAGATCATCTGACGGCCCAGGGTGTTCTTGGGGATCATGCCCTTGATGGCCTTCTCGACGGCCTTCTCGGGGTTCTTCGAGAGCAGCTCGTCGTAGCGCACGGAGCGCAGACCGCCCGGGAACCCGGAGTGGCGGTACGCCATCTTCTGGGTCTTCTTGTTGCCCGACAGGTGCACCTTGTCGGCGTTGATGATGATGACGAAGTCGCCCATGTCCATGTGGGGGGCGTAAATCGCCTTGTGCTTGCCTCGGAGGAGGTTCGCAGCCGTGGTGGCCAGACGGCCCAGGACGATGTCCTGCGCGTCGATGATGTGCCACTGGCGAGTGACATCGCCGGGCTTGGGGCTGTACGTACGCACTTCGTAGCCTTCGCTTCTTCAGTGGATGGGGTCCAGACACACGGCACCTCTGAAGCGATCATGCAGCTGGGGCTCACAATGCCGGGGACGCTGCCCGTATGCGAGCCACTGGTAACTGCTCCAGAGAACCTACGTAAGGGCCCTTCGCGTGAGAACGACGCAGCCAATACGTATAACAAGGGTCGACACTACCCGCCCCGCCCCGGACGGGTCAAAACGCGGGGCGGCCCTTGGGCGGGCGGCATCCCCGGGGCTCGCCCCGGTCCGGGGCGCGGGTCTCTGTCCTCAATCGCCGGACCGGCTTGAATAAGGCGCCGGCCCCGTGGGTTCGCCCCGTCCCGAGGCGGAGGGTTCCGTCCTCAATCGCCGGACGGGCTCAAAAGCACGCCCGCGCTCCCTGGGTGGGGTCCGGGGTCCCTCCGGGGCGTCTCCTCGGACGACGAACGTTCCGCCGGTACGCAGTGGCACCCGGGTATCCGTTCCCCGTCCTGCGGGGACTCCCCTGCACGCCCCCGGACCGGCCGCCGTGCGTCTGCGGCAGACGTACCACCGGCGTACAGACGCAGGCACACGTGGGTGGGGGCGTGCAGGGCAGTCCCCGCAGAAAATGGCGTACGACCCGGGTCCTCCACGTACCCGGGTGAACACGCCGTTTTTGAGGAGTCTGCCCGGAGGGCCCCCACCCCCACCCACCGGACAGAGGCGCGGCCCGCACCCACCGGACAGAGGGCGCGACCCGCACCCCGCGGAGGGGCCCCGCGTCACCGCGCCCGCTCCACCCGCCGCTCGTCCCACACCGGCTCGGGCGTCTCCCGTACGACCCCGTCCGAGCCGAAGACCAGGAACCGGTCGAAGCTCTTGGCGAACCACCGGTCGTGCGTGACGGCCATGACCGTGCCGTCGTACACCTCCAGGCCGTCCTGCAACGCCTCCGCCGACTCCAGGTCCAGGTTGTCCGTCGGCTCGTCCAGCAGTAGCGCGGTCGTGCCGGACAGCTCAAGCAGCAGGATCTGGAACCGGGCCTGCTGGCCGCCGGACAGCTTCTCGAACGGCTGGTCGCCCTGCCGCTCCAGCTCGTAGCGACGCAGCACGGACATCGCCGCGCCCCGGTCCTTCGCGTGCTCCGTCCACAGGATGTCGACCAGCGTCCGGCCCAGCAGCTCCGGGTGGGAGTGGGTCTGCGCGAAGTGGCCGGGGACCACCCGCGCGCCGAGCTTCCACTCCCCCGTGTGCGCGACCGGCTCGCCCGCCAGCAGCCGCAGGAAGTGGGACTTGCCCGAACCGTTGGAGCCGAGGACCGCGACCCGTTCCCCGTAGTAGATCTCCAGGTCGAACGGCTTCATCAGGCCGGTCAGCTCCAGGTTCACGCAGGTCACCGCCCGCACCCCGGTCCGGCCGCCGCGCAGCCGCATCCGGATGTCCTGCTCGCGCGGCGGCTCCGGCGGCGGGCCCGCCTCCTCGAACCTCCGGAAGCGGGTCTGCATCGCGTGGTAGCGGCTCGCCATGTCGGGGCTGTTCGCCGCCTGCTGCCGCAGCCGCAGGACGAGCGCCTTCAGCCGCTTGTGCTCCTCCTCCCAGCGCCGCAGCAGCTCCTCGAAGCGCGCGAACCGCTCCTTGCGGGCCTGGTGGTACGTGTCGAAGCCGCCACCGTGCACCCATACGTCGCTGCCGGCCGGGCTCGGCTCCACGCTGACGATCTTCTGCGCGGCCCGGGACAGCAGCTCGCGGTCGTGGGAGACGAAGAGGACCGTCTTACGGGTCTCCTTCAGCTTCTCCTCCAGCCACCGCTTGCCGGGCACGTCCAGATAGTTGTCCGGCTCGTCGAGCAGCAGCACCTCGTCGGGCCCGCGCAGCAGCGCCTCCAGGACCAGCCGCTTCTGCTCACCCCCGGACAGCGTGCGCACCTCGCGCCACTGCGCCTTCTCGTACGGGACGCCGAGCGCGGCCGTCGTGCACATGTCCCAGAGCGTCTCGGCCTCGTACCCCCGCGCCTCCGCCCAGTCGCTCAGCGCCTGCGCGTACGCCATCTGCGCGGCCTCGTCGTCCACGGTGAGGATGCGCTCCTCGGCCCGGTCGACGGCGAGCGCGGCCTCCCGGATGCGGGGCTGGGCGACGGAGACCAGCAGGTCGCGGACCGTACGTTCGTCGCGCACCGAACCGACGAACTGCCGCATCACGCCGAGCCCGCCGCTCACCGACACCGAGCCGCCGTGCGGCTGGAGCTCCCCGGCGAGCAGCCGCAGGAGCGTGGTCTTGCCGGCCCCGTTCGCCCCGACGAGGGCGACCACGGCACCGTCCGCCACCCGGAACGAAGCATCGCCGAGCAGCACCCGCCCGTCCGGTAGGTAGTACTCAAGATGGCCTGCTTCGAGATGTCCCATGCACAGCATTGTCACGGGCCGCGAAGCATTGGCCCAACCGATTTGGCTTCGGTCTAGGATGCGCGGCATGAGCTTTGGGCAAGGGGGGCCCTCCTGGGGGCCGGCGGGGCCGGGAAACAGCGGGACTCCGGACTGGGAGGCACTGGCCGAGGCGTCCGCGGCGCGCGCCAGGCGCAAGAAGTTGCTGCTGATCGGCGGGGGCGCGCTGGCCACCGCGGCGGTCGCCGCGATCGTGGCGACCGCGGTCATCTCGGCCAACAGCAACCACTCCGACGGCACCGCCGGCAAGCACACCGGCGAGCTGCCCTCGGCGAGCGCGCTGCCCAGCGAGACCACCGAGCCCGAGCCGTCCTTCTCCTCGGTGGCGCCGCCGCCCCCGCCGGACCCCAAGGACTACATATCCGACGTGAAGAAGGACCGGCTGCCCGTCACCGTCGACGCCTTCTTCCCCGGAAAGACCCTCACCTCCGGCGACCGCGTCCACACCAAGGGCGCCACCCACAGCACCACCCACTGCGCCACGACCACGCAGGGCGCGCTCGGCTCGATCCTCACCGCCAACGGCTGCGACCGGGTCATCCGGGCCACCTACAGCCACGACGGCGTGGCGGTCACCGTCGGCATCGCGGTCTTCGACACCGAGGCCCAGGCCAAGAAGACCGCCCAGCAGGCCAGTGGCGGCATCGCCTCGCTGAGCGGGTCGGGCGTCCCCGTCTTCTGCCGCGACGGCGCGATCTGCCGCCGCACCGCCAACTCCTACGGCAGGTACGCGTACTTCACGGTCGGCGGCTTCACCAACGGCAAGGACGTCACCAAGGCCGACAAGAACGTGTACGCCGTCGGCGACGACCTGACGAACTTCACGTTCCGTCAGATCCGCCACCGGGGCGAGGTCCAGGCATCGGCCGCCGCGACCGTCACCACGACCTGAGCCTCCCGGGTCAGCAGCAGCCGGCCCCCGGCAGGGTCCGCACATTGCGGGCCTCCACCGCCCGCGCGGCCAGCAACTCATCGGCCGGGTACGCCACTTCCTCCAGCGTCAGCCCGTGCGGGCGCACCACGTGCACCCCCGGGTCGCGCACCCCGGCCGCCAGCACCTCGGCCGGCCACGGGTCGGGGCGGCGCCCGTCGCCCACGAACAGCATCGCCCCCACCAGGGCGCGCACCATGTTGTGGCAGAAGGCGTCGGCCTGCACGGTCCCGGTGATGACCCCGGACGCCTCGTCCCGTACCCAACTCAGCTTCTGCAGCGTCCGGATGGTCGTCGCGCCCTCGCGCTTCTTGCAGTACGCGGCGAAGTCGTGCTCCCCGGTCATGCGCACGGCCGCGGCGTTCATCGCGGCCACGTCCAACGGCCGGTCGTGCCACAGCACATGGCCCCGCACCAGGGGGTCCACCCCGCCGGGCCGGTCCGCCACCCGGTAGGCGTACCGACGCCACAGGGCCGAGAACCGGGCGTTGAACCCCGCCGGTGCCTCCGCGATCCGCCACACCCGCACATCGGGCGCCATCCGCCCGGCCAGCCGCCGCAACAGCTTCTCCGCGTGCTCGGCCCACACCTCGGCCGGCAGGTCCACATGGGCCACCTGGCCACGGGCGTGCACCCCGGCATCGGTACGCCCGGCCACCGTCAGGTCGTACGTGCGCGAGGAGCGGGTCACGGTCCGCAGCGCGTCCTCGATCTCCCCCTGGACCGTCCGCCGCGCGGTCTGCTTCGCCCAGCCCGAGAAGTCCTTGCCGTCATAGGCCAGGTCCAGCCGCACCCGCACGAAGCCGGGCTCCACCTCGTCACTCACCAGCGCATCCTCTCAAGATCCCGCACAGCCGAACGGGCCCGCACCGCCCCGGAGGGTGATGCGGACCCGTTCAGTGGTTCCGGAACGCTCAGGCGTCCTTCGCGTCCTCGACGGACTCGACCGGGGTCTCGTCCTGCTTGGCCGCGTCTTCCTTGACCGCACGCTTGGTGGCGGCCTCGGCCTCACCGGTGGCCTGCTGCGCCACGGTCAGCGCCTCGACCAGCTCGATGACGGCCATCGGGGCGTTGTCGCCACGACGGTTGCCGATCTTGGTGATGCGGGTGTAACCACCGGGGCGGTTCTCGTACCGCGGGGCGATCTCGGTGAAGAGCGTGTGGACGACGCCCTTGTCCGTGATCGACTGCAGCACCAGGCGACGGTTGTGGATGTCGCCCTTCTTCGCCTTGGTGATGAAGCGCTCCGCGACCGGACGCAGGCGACGCGCCTTGGCCTCGGTCGTGGTGATGCGGCCGTGCTCGAACAGCGACTTCGCGAGGTTGTTGAGAAGAAGCTTCTCGTGCGCGGCGCTGCCGCCCAGACGGGCACCCTTGGCGGGCTTCGGCATGGGTTTTCTCCTTGTGTGCTGCACCGGCCGTATCAGGTACCGATGTCAGTTCCCGCGCGGCGGTCGCCACGCGGAAGTCTTCCTTTCAAGCCCGTCCGGCGATTGAGGACAAAGCCCTCGACCCGGGGTCCGGGCTCAGTACTGCTCGGTCTCCACGAAACCGGCGTCCGCGTCGTCGTCCGCCCCGAAGGCGTCCGCGGCGGCGGTCGGGTCGAAGCCGGGAGGCGAGTCCTTCAGCGCCAGGCCCATACCGGCCAGCTTGGCCTTGACCTCGTCGATCGACTTCGCACCGAAGTTGCGGATGTCGAGCAGGTCCGCCTCGGAGCGGGCCACCAGCTCGCCCACCGAGTGGATGCCCTCGCGCTTGAGGCAGTTGTACGAGCGGACCGTGAGCTCCAGCTCCTCGATCGGCAGCGCCAGGTCGGCCGCGAGGGCGGCGTCCGTCGGCGACGGGCCCATGTCGATGCCCTCGGCGTCGATGTTGAGCTCGCGCGCCAGACCGAACAGCTCGACCAGGGTCTTACCGGCCGACGCCATGGCGTCACGGGGGCGCATGGCCTGCTTGGTCTCGACGTCGACGATCAGCTTGTCGAAGTCGGTGCGCTGCTCGACACGGGTCGCCTCGACCTTGTACGTGACCTTGAGCACCGGCGAGTAGATGGAGTCGACCGGGATGCGGCCGATCTCCTGGCCGACCTGCTTGTTCTGGACGGCGGAGACGTAGCCGCGACCGCGCTCGACGGTCAGCTCCATCTCCAGCTTGCCCTTGCCGTTCAGCGTGGCCAGGACCAGGTCCGGGTTGTGCACCTCGACACCGGCCGGCGGGGCGATGTCCGCGGCGGTGACCAGGCCGGGGCCCTGCTTGCGCAGGTACATCACGACCGGCTCGTCGTGCTCCGAGGAGACGACCAGCTGCTTGATGTTGAGGATGAGGTCGGTCACGTCCTCCTTGACGCCCGGCACGGTGGTGAACTCGTGCAGGACACCGTCGATGCGGATGCTGGTGACAGCGGCACCCGGGATCGAGGAGAGGAGCGTGCGGCGCAGGGAGTTGCCGAGCGTGTAGCCGAAGCCGGGCTCCAGCGGCTCGATGACGAAGCGCGAGCGGAATTCGTCGACGACCTCTTCGGTCAGCGACGGACGCTGAGCGATCAGCATGATGTGAATCCTTCAGTCGTGGGCGCCCACTATTTGACACCCGACAGATGAAACAAGGATACGGGCGGTACGCCCCCGCAGGGGGCACACCGCCCGTACCCACGCTCCTGCCGTACGGCCGTCACCGGCCGTGACGGATCAGACGCGGCGACGCTTCGGCGGACGGCAGCCGTTGTGCGGCGTCGGGGTGACGTCCTGGATCGAACCGACCTCCAGGCCCGTGGCCTGCAGGGAGCGGATCGCGGTCTCGCGGCCGGAGCCCGGACCCTTCACGAAGACGTCGACCTTGCGCATGCCGTGCTCCTGCGCGCGGCGGGCGGCCGACTCGGCGGCCATCTGCGCGGCGAAGGGGGTGGACTTGCGCGAGCCCTTGAAGCCGACGTGGCCGGCGGAGGCCCAGGAGATCACGTTGCCCGAGGGGTCCGTGATCGAGACGATGGTGTTGTTGAACGTGCTCTTGATGTGCGCGTGGCCGTGAGCGACGTTCTTCTTTTCCTTGCGACGCACCTTCTTGGCTGCGCCCTGACGACCCTTGGGGGGCATGTCTTGACTCCAGATGGAGAGGGGAGGTGATCGGTCCTACAGCGAAGACCGCTGGTTGCTGCGCCTGTCCGGAGGTCCGGACGCGCGCAGTGCGTCCGCTGAGGACTACTTCTTGCCCGGCTTCTTCTTACCGGCGATCGCGCGACGCGGACCCTTGCGGGTACGGGCGTTGGTGCTGGTGCGCTGGCCGTGGACCGGCAGACCGCGGCGGTGACGGAGACCCTGGTAGCAGCCGATCTCGACCTTGCGGCGGATGTCGGCCTGGATCTCGCGGCGGAGGTCACCCTCGGTGCGGAGGTTGGCGTCCACGTACTCGCGGATCTTGACCAGGTCCTCTTCGGCCAGGTCACGAACGCGGGTGTTCGGGTTCACGCCGGCGGCGGCGAGGATCTCCTTGGACCGGGTGCGCCCGATACCGAAGACGTAGGTGAGGGCAACCTCCACGCGCTTTTCGCGCGGGATGTCAACACCTGAAACGCGTGCCATTCAATGGCTCCAGTTGTCATTTCGGGGGTCTTCCGCAGAACCACTCCCGACCGCCGACCCCTCGCTGGGAGAGGTGGTACGCCCGGGTCCCCGGCCCCCGCCGGAGGTGTCGTCAGCCGTGGCTTGGACGGGCTCTGCGTATGTACGTATTACGTGCGTCGCGCGAAGAACTGCGAGATGCAGGGGGTCGTGCGTCAGCCCTGGCGCTGCTTGTGGCGCAGGTTGTCGCAGATGACCATGACCCGACCGTGACGGCGGATCACCTTGCACTTGTCGCAGATCTTCTTGACGCTCGGCTTGACCTTCATGGGATGTCAGGTTCTCCGGGTCAGTGCCAGCACCCCGCCGAAGCGAGATGTGGGCAAGATCTACTTGTAGCGGTAGACGATCCGGCCACGCGTCAGGTCGTACGGGGAGAGCTCCACCACGACCCGGTCGTCCGGGAGGATTCGGATGTAGTGCATCCGCATCTTGCCGGAGATGTGCGCGAGGACCTTGTGACCGTTCTGGAGCTCTACCCTGAACATGGCGTTAGGGAGAGACTCGATCACGGTGCCCTCAATTTCGATGGCACCTTGCTTCTTGGCCACGCTTCGCCTTTCGAATCGGCTACCTTGATCGTCTCTCGTCGCCGCATGCGGACACACGGATGCACGAGAGCCGACGAGTCAGTCTACGTCAGCGGACTCCAAAAGACGAATCCGTCAAGTTTGCCCACCGCGGGAGATCCTTAGACCTCGCGGTGGCCGTCAATCATCCCAGAGGGTCGGGAGCCGCTTCCACGCCATATTGCGCCAGCTTCTCGCGGCCGCAGTCCGGAGCGGTCAGGACCAGCGGCCCCTGCTCCGTGAGGGCGATGCTGTGCTCCCAGTGCGAGGACCAGGTGCCGTCCGTGGTGATGACCGTCCACTCGTCCTCCAGCACCTCGGTGTGGGGCGTGCCGAGGGACACCATGGGCTCGATGGCCAGGCAGACGCCCGGGACCAGCTTGATGCCCTTGCCGCGCTTGCGGGAGACGTAGTTCAGCAGGTGCGGGTCCATGTGCATCTCGGTGCCGATGCCGTGCCCGCCGTAGTCCTCGACGATGCCGTACTTGCCGGTCGCCGGGCGGGGCTGGCGGCGGATGTAGGACTCGATCGCCTTGGAGATGTCGACCAGGCGGTTGTTCACCTTCATCGCGGCGATGCCGGCCCACATCGACTCCTCGGTCACCCGGGAGAGCTCGACCAGCTCCGGAGCGTGACCCGTGCCGACGAAGGCCGTGTACGCGGCGTCGCCGTGCCAGCCGTCGACGATCGCGCCGGCGTCGATGGAGATGATGTCGCCGTCCTTGAGAACCGTCTTGTCGTCCGGGATGCCGTGGACGACGACCTCGTTGACCGAGGTGCAGATGGTCGCGGGGAACCCGCCGTAACCGAGGAAGTTCGACTTCGCGCCGTGGTCGGCGATCACCTTGCGGGCGACCTGGTCCAGGTCCCGGGTGGTGGCGCCGGGCACCGCCGCCTCACAGGTGGCCGCGTGGATGGCAGCGACCACCAGCCCCGCCTCACGCATCTTCGCGATCTGCTCGGGGGTCTTGATCTGCACCATGCTGCGGCGCCTTTCGGGTGGGGACGGTGACGGGGGGCGGGTGATCCACGATACGGCGGATACGGGGGCAAGCAGTCGGCCGCGGCGCCCCAAGGGCGCCGCGGCCGACTTCACTGCCGAGTACTACACGTGCGCGCGCTCAGCCCTCGTCGGACTTCTTCAGCGCCTCCATGGCCCGGTCGGTCACGTCGGTGACCTTGCCGAGCGCGGAGATGGTGACCACCAGGTCCTGCGACCGGTAGTAGTCGATGATCGGCTCGGTCTGCGTGTGGTAGACCTCCAGCCGGGTACGCACCGTCTCCTCGCTGTCGTCCTCGCGCTGGTACAGCTCGCCGCCGCAGGTGTCGCAGACACCCTCGGTCTTCGGCGGGTTGTAGGTGGCGTGGAAGACGTGCGCGCTGTCGTTGCGGCAGATGCGGCGACCCGCGATCCGCTTCACGACCTCGTCCTCGGGGACCTCCAGGTCGAGCACGGCGTCCAGCTTCACGCCCTCGTCCTTGAGCATCACATCCAGGGCTTCGGCCTGACCCACGTTGCGCGGGAAGCCGTCGAGCAGGAAGCCGTTGACCGCGTCCGGCTGGGACATGCGGTCCTTGGCCATCCCGATCGTCACCTCGTCCGGCACCAGCTGCCCCGCGTCCATGTAGGCGCGGGCCTGCTTGCCAAGGTCAGTGCCCTGGCTGATGTTGGCGCGGAAGAGGTCGCCCGTTGAGATGTGCGGAATCGACAGGTTCTTGGCAAGGTACGCAGCCTGCGTTCCCTTGCCGGCACCCGGCGGGCCGACGAGGACGATTCGCATCAGCGGAGGAACCCTTCGTAATTGCGCTGCTGGAGCTGACTCTCAATCTGCTTCACGGTCTCCAGACCCACACCCACGATGATGAGGATGCTCGTCCCGCCGAACGGGAAGTTCTGGTTAGCGCCGCCGAAGCCTGCCAACGCCATCGTCGGCACCAGAGCGATCAGACCCAGGTACAGCGAGCCCGGCCAAGTGATCCTGTTGAGCACGTAGCTCAGGTACTCGGCAGTAGGTCGACCAGCCCGGATACCCGGGATGAAGCCACCATACTTCTTCATGTTGTCGGCCACTTCCTCGGGGTTGAACGAAATCGCCACGTAGAAGAAGGCGAAGAAGACGATCAACAGGAAGTAGGCGGTGATGTAGTACGGGTGGTCACCCTTGACGAAGTGGTCCTTGATCCAGGTGGCCCAGCCCGCGGTGGAGTTGGAGAACTGGACGATCAGGGCCGGGATGTAGAGCAGCGAAGAAGCGAAGATGACGGGGATCACACCCGCCTGGTTCACCTTGAGCGGGATGTAGGTGGACGTACCACCGTAGGAGCGGCGCCCGATCATGCGCTTCGCGTACTGCACCGGGATACGGCGCTGGGCCTGCTCGACGAAGACGACCAGGGCCACCATCACGAAGCCGATCAGGATGACGGTGCCGAACTCGATCCAGCCGTCCGCGAGCTTGCCGCTCGTCTTGATGGCCCACAGGGCGCCGGGGAAGCTCGCGGCGATCGAGATGAACATCAGGATCGACATGCCGTTGCCGATGCCGCGGTCGGTGATGAGCTCACCGAGCCACATGACGGCGGCGGTGCCGGCGGTCATCGTGACGACCATGACGACGGTCGTGAACATCGACCGGTTCGGAACGATCTGGTCGGCGACGGGGCAGCCGCTGAAGAGCGCACCGCTGCGGGCGGTGGCCACCAGGCCGGTTCCCTGGAGGATGGCGAGCGCGACCGTCAGATAACGCGTGTACTGCGTGATCTTGGTCTGGCCGGACTGCCCCTCCTTCTTGAGCGCCTCGAGTCGGGGAATGACGACGGTCAGCAGCTGGAGAATGATGCTGGCCGTGATGTACGGCATGATGCCGAGCGCGAAGATCGTGATCTGCAGCAGCGCACCACCGCTGAACATGTTCACCAGGCCGAAGAGGCTGTTGTTGCCCTTACTTGCCTGATCAACACAGGTCTGGACGTTCTCGTAGCTGACTCCCGGTACCGGGATGTGGGCCCCGAGCCGGTAGAGCACGATGATGCCGAGTGTGAAGAACAGCTTCTTGCGCAGGTCGGGCGTCTTGAACGCCCGGGCGAAGCCGGTGAGCACGGTGCCTCCTGCGACCCCCGCGCAGAGCGTAGAGGTGACGGTCTTGAGGATCGACGGATACGTAACAGTCAAAGGGCTCCCGGGCGCGTGCGCCCAGGGGTTACCACAGCAACGGACGCCACCTTACCGGCGTACATGCCCCCCTAGGAACGACCAACCGGGGATGCCCTATATGAGAGGGCATCCCCGGTCGGATGTTCAGGCCACCGATGTGTCCGAGTTGTCTCAGACGAGCTCGGTGACGGTGCCGCCGGCGGCGGCAATCTTCTCCTTGGCGGAGCCGGAGACGGCGTCAACCGAAACCTGCAGCGCCACGGAGATCTCGCCCTGTCCGAGGACCTTGACGAGGTGGTTGTTGCGCACGGCACCCTTGGCGACCAGGTCGGCCACCGTGACCTCTCCACCCTCGGGGTAGAGCGTCGCGAGCTTGTCCAGGTTCACGACCTGGTACTCCGTGCGGAACGGGTTCTTGAAGCCCTTGAGCTTCGGGAGACGCATGTGGAGGGGCATCTGCCCACCCTCGAAGCGCTCCGGAACCTGGTAACGGGCCTTGGTGCCCTTGGTACCACGACCAGCGGTCTTACCCTTGGACGCCTCACCACGACCCACACGGGTCTTGGCGGTCTTGGCGCCCGGGGCAGGCCGGAGGTCATGCGCCTTCAGCGGCTTGTTCTCCGCCATGTCAGTCGACCTCCTCAACCGTCACGAGGTGGCGGACGGTGTGCACCATGCCGCGGAACTCGGGGCGGTCCTCCTTGACAACCACGTCGTGCAGGCGCTTGAGCCCGAGCGAACGCAGGGTGTCGCGGTGGTTCTGCTTGCTGCCGATGTACGACTTCGTCTGCGTGATCTTGAGGCGAGCCATTACGCACCCGCTCCCGCACGCGCACGAAGCAGGGCCGCGGGGGCGACGTCCTCGAGCGGCAGACCGCGGCGGGCCGCGATCTCCTCGGGACGCTGCAGGCCCTGGAGGGCCGCCACGGTCGCGTGCACGATGTTGATCGGGTTCGAGGACCCGAGCGACTTCGACAGGATGTCGTGAACGCCGGCGCACTCGAGAACGGCGCGCACCGGGCCACCGGCGATCACGCCGGTACCGGGGGAAGCCGGCTTGAGCAGGACGACGCCCGCAGCCTTCTCGCCCTGGATCGGGTGAGGAATGGTGCCCTGGATGCGGGGGACCTTGAAGAAGTTCTTCTTGGCCTCTTCGACACCCTTGGCAATGGCCGCGGGAACTTCCTTGGCCTTGCCGTAACCGACACCGACGGTGCCGTCACCATCGCCCACCACGACCAGCGCGGTGAAGCTGAAGCGACGACCACCCTTCACAACCTTGGCGACACGGTTGATCGCGACGACACGCTCGACGTACGCGGTCTTCTCGGCGGCGGCAGCGCCGCCGTCACGGCCCTTCCGGTCCCGCCGCTCGCCGCCACCGGCACCGCTTCCGCGGCGCTGGGGTCCAGCCATTGGATTTACCTCTCTCTGTTACGTCCGCTGTGCGTAGGAACCGGGGCTAGAACTTCAGCCCGGCTTCACGGGCGGCGTCAGCCAGAGCGGCAATCCGCCCGGCGTACTGGTTACCACCGCGGTCAAACACGACGGCCTCGACGCCTGCGGCCTTGGCACGCTCGGCGACCAGGGCGCCGACCTGCTTGGCCTGGCTGCTCTTGTCGCCCTCGCCACCACGGATGGAGACGTCCAGGGTCGACGCCGACGCGAGCGTGTGGCCCGCGATGTCGTCGATGACCTGAGCCACCATGTGGCGGTTGGACCGCGTCACGACCAAGCGCGGACGCTCCGGCGAACCGGAGATGTGCTTGCGGACGCGGATGTGGCGACGCTTGAGAGCGGCGCGCTTGTACGCGTCGCCCTTGGCGATCTTCACGCCGTATGCCATCGCTACTTACCAGCCTTTCCGACCTTGCGGCGGATGACCTCGCCGGCGTACTTGACGCCCTTGGCCTTGTACGGGTCAGGCTTCCGCAGCTTGCGGATCTTGGCCGCGGTCTCGCCGACCTTCTGCTTGTCGATGCCCTCGACGGTGAACTTCGTGGGGGTCTCCACCTTGAAGGTGATGCCCTCCGGGGCCTCGATCAGGATCGGGTGGCTGTAGCCCAGGGCGAACTCCAGGTTGGAGCCCTTCGCCTGGACGCGGTAACCGACACCACTGATCTCGAGCGCCTTGATGTATCCCTGGGTCACACCGGTGATCATGTTCGCCACCAGCGTGCGGGACAGGCCGTGCAGGGCCTTGTTCTGACGCTCGTCGTTCGGGCGGACGACGTTCAGAACGCCGTCCTCACCCTTGGTGACCTCGATCGGCGCGGCAACGGTGTGCGTGAGGGTGCCCTTGGGGCCCTTCACCGCGACCGTACGGCCATCGATGGTGACGTCCACACCGGCGGGAACCTGGATGGGGAGCTTGCCGATTCGCGACATGAGCTATTCCTCCGTTCCCGACTACCAGACGTAGGCGAGGACTTCCCCACCTACGCCCTTCTTCTGAGCCTGCTGGCCGGTCAGGAGACCGTGGGACGTGGAGATGATCGCCACGCCCAGGCCGCCGAGGACCTTCGGCAGGTTGGTGGACTTTGCGTAGACACGCAGACCCGGCTTCGAGATTCGCTTGATGCCGGCGATCGAGCGCTCGCGGTTCGGGCCGAACTTCAGCTCGAGAACGAGGTTCTTGCCGACCTCGGCGTCCTCGACCTTCCAGCCCGTGATGAAGCCCTCCTGCTGGAGGATCTCCGCGATGTGCGACTTGATCTTGCTGTGCGGCATCGTGACGTCGTCGTGATACGCCGAGTTCGCGTTACGCAGACGCGTGAGCATGTCTGCGATGGGATCAGTCATGGTCATGAGTTGGCCTTCGGCCTCTCTCGCCGGGGTTTCCTGTATGCGCCATCCCTCTCCCCGCTCAGAGGCGGGACGGGTGCGGTGCGGGGACCTACGGCGTAGTAAGTCGGTCTTGGGCGGCAGGCGCCCAACCCTGCAAGCCTACGGCATGCGGGGCCGGACTCCTGCCGACCAGATGCTTACCGAGAGTCTCCGGTGATTCCCAACGCCCAAAGGGCGAAGGAGAATTACCAGGAGCTCTTGGTCACGCCCGGCAGCTCGCCACGGTGAGCCATCTCACGAAGGCACACGCGGCACAGGCCGAACTTGCGGTAGACGGAGTGGGGCCGGCCGCAGCGCTGGCAGCGGGTGTACCCGCGGACGCCGAACTTCGGCTTGCGGGCGGCCTTAGCGATCAGAGCCTTCTTCGCCACGGTCAGTTCTCCTTGAACGGGAAGCCGAGGTGACGAAGGAGGGCACGACCCTCGTCGTCATTGGTCGCCGTGGTGACCACGGTGATGTCCATGCCCCGGACCCGGTCGATCTTGTCCTGGTCGATCTCGTGGAACATGACCTGCTCCGTGAGACCGAAGGTGTAGTTGCCACGGCCGTCGAACTGCTTGGGCGACAGGCCACGGAAGTCACGGATACGCGGCAGCGCGAGCGACAGCGTACGGTCCAGGAACTCCCACATGCGGTCACCGCGGAGGGTGACGTGGCAGCCGATCGGCTGCCCCTCGCGCAGCTTGAACTGCGCGATCGACTTGCGGGCCTTGGTGACGGCCGGCTTCTGACCGGTGATCGTGGTGAGGTCGCGCACGGCGCCGTCGATCAGCTTGGAGTCGCGGGCGGCGTCGCCCACACCCATGTTGACCACGATCTTGACCAGACCGGGGATCTGCATGACGTTCTCGTAGGAGAACTCCTCACGCAGCTTGCCGGCGATTTCCTCGCGGTAGCGCGTCTTGAGACGCGGCGCGGTGGTGGTAGTCATCAGATGTCCTCACCGGTGCGCTTGGCAACACGGATCTTGTTGCCCTCGTCGTCAAAGCGGTAGCCGACGCGAGTAACGACCTTGTTGCCGTCCTTCTCAACAACCAGCTGCACGTTGCTGACGTGGACGGGCGCCTCGGTCGTCACAATGCCACCGGTCTGCGAACCGCGAGCGGTCTGGCCGGCCTTGGTGTGCTTCTTGACCCGGTTGACACCCTCGACGAGGACGCGGTCCTGAGCGGGGTAGGCCACGATGACCTTGCCCTGCTTGCCCTTGTCCTTACCGGTGATGACCTGAACCAGGTCGCCCTTCTTGATCTTCATGCTTACAGCACCTCCGGCGCGAGCGAGATGATCTTCATGAACTTCTTCTCGCGCAGCTCACGGCCCACCGGGCCGAAGATACGGGTGCCGCGGGGGTCGCCGTCGTTCTTCAGAATGACGGCGGCGTTCTCGTCGAAGCGGATGTACGAGCCATCCTGACGACGACGCTCCTTGACGGTGCGAACGATGACGGCCTTGACGACGTCACCCTTCTTCACGTTGCCACCGGGGATCGCGTCCTTGACGGTGGCGACGATGACGTCACCGATGCCCGCGTAGCGGCGACCCGAGCCACCGAGAACACGGATGGTGAGAATTTCCTTCGCACCCGTGTTGTCGGCGACGCGCAGTCGCGACTCCTGCTGGATCACGTCTATCTCCTGATCGTCTGCCGGTTCCCGGCAGGGGCTCCGTTGCGGGAGCCCCTGCCGAGCCTGGCGGAACTGACCTGAGGGGAATGCCCCTCAGGAATTACTTGGCCTTCTCGAGGATCTCGACGATGCGCCACCGCTTGGTGGCGGACAGCGGCCGGGTCTCCATCAGGAGGACGCGGTCGCCGACACCGGCGGAGTTCTGCTCGTCGTGGGCCTTGAGCTTGTTCGTACGGCGGATGACCTTGCCGTACAGCGCGTGCTTGACGCGGTCCTCGACGGCGACGACGACGGTCTTGTCCATCTTGTCGCCGACGACGAGGCCCTCACGGGTCTTGCGGAAGCCGCGCTCAGTGTTCGTCTCAGTCACAGTGTTCTCGCTCATCAGACGCTCTCCACCGTCTCGATGCCCAGCTCGCGCTCGCGCATCAGGGTGTAGATCCGGGCGATGTCCTTACGGACGGACTTGAGCCGGCCGTGGTTTTCGAGCTGTCCGGTCGCCGCCTGGAAGCGGAGGTTGAACAGCTCTTCCTTGGCCTCGCGGAGCTTGTTGAGGAGCTCCTCGTTGCCCAGCTCGCGCAGCTCGGACGCCTTGGTACCGGCCGACATCACGACTCACCTGCCTCGCGCCGAACGATCCGGCACTTCATCGGAAGCTTGTGAGCAGCGCGGGTGAGCGCCTCACGAGCAATCTTCTCGTTCGGGTAGGACAGCTCGAACATCACCCGACCCGGCTTGACGTTCGCGATCCACCACTCGGGAGAACCCTTACCGGAACCCATGCGGGTCTCGGCCGGCTTCTTCGTCAGGGGACGGTCCGGGTAGATGTTGATCCAGACCTTGCCGCCACGCTTGATGTGACGGGTCATCGCGATACGAGCGGACTCGATCTGACGGTTCGTCACGTACGCCGGGGTCAGCGCCTGGATGCCGTACTCGCCGAACGCAACCTGCGTGCCACCCTTGGACATACCGCTGCGCTTCGGGTGGTGCTGCTTGCGGTGCTTGACCCTACGGGGGATCAGCATTTCGGTCAGGCCTCCGTTCCGGTGCTCTCAGCAGCCGGAGCAGCGGCGGGCGCCTCGGCCTTGGGGGCCTCGGCGGCCGGAGCCGACTGCTGCGGCTTGCGGCCGCGGCCGCCACGCTCGCCACCGCGGCCACCGCGGCCGGCCGGGCGGTCAGCGCCGCCACGGGCCGGGCGGTTGCCCGCACGGGCAGCAGCGTTCTCGGCGCGGACCTCGGCGATGTTCTTGACGTCGCCCTTGTAGATCCAGACCTTCACGCCGATGCGGCCGAAGGTCGTCTTGGCCTCGAAGAAGCCGTAGTCGACGTTCGCGCGGAGCGTGTGCAGGGGCACGCGGCCCTCGCGGTAGAACTCCGAGCGGGACATCTCGGCGCCGCCGAGGCGGCCACCGCACTGGACCTTGATGCCCTTGGCGCCGGCCTTCATCGAGCTCTGCATGCTCTTGCGCATGGCCCGACGGAAGGAGACGCGGGAGGAGAGCTGCTCGGCGACGGCCTGGGCCACCAGCTGAGCGTCCACCTCGGGGTTCTTGACCTCGAGGATGTTCAGCTGGACCTGCTTGCCGGTCAGCTTCTCCAGCTCGCCACGGATGCGGTCGGCCTCGGCGCCGCGGCGGCCGATGACGATGCCCGGGCGGGCGGTGTGGATGTCAACGCGGACGCGGTCGCGGGTGCGCTCGATCTCGACCTTCGAGATGCCGGCCCGCTCCATGCCCTTCGTCATCATGCGACGAATGGCGACGTCTTCCTTGACGTAGTCCTTGTACAGCTTGTCGGCGTACCAGCGGGACTTGAAGTCCGTGGTGATGCCGAGCCGGAACCCGTGCGGGTTTACCTTCTGGCCCATTACCGGGTTCCTTCCTTGCTGCTGACGACCACGGTGATGTGGCTGGTCCGCTTACGGATCCGGTAGGCACGGCCCTGGGCACGCGGACGGAACCGCTTCAGGGTCGGGCCCTCGTCCACGTACGCCTCGCTGATGACCAGCGAAGAGGCGTCGGTGTGGTCGTAGTTGTGTGCAGCGTTGGCAATGGCGCTGTCCAGCACCTTGCCAACCGGCACGCTCGCGGCCTGCGGGGCGAAACGCAGGACCGCCTGAGCCTCCGTGGCATCCATGCCACGGATGAGGTCCACCACGCGGCGGGCCTTCATGGGCGTGACGCGGATGTACCGCGCCTGGGCCCTGGCTTCCATGGTTGTCCCTTCGGTGTAAGTCATAGTCAGGTCACCCCGCGTTAGCGGCGCTTCGACTTCCGGTCGTCCTTGACGTGGCCGCGGAAGGTGCGAGTCGGCGAGAACTCGCCGAGCTTGTGGCCGACCATCGACTCGGTGACGAACACCGGGACGTGGATCTTGCCGTTGTGCACCGCGATGGTGTGACCCAGCATGGCCGGGACGATCATCGAGCGACGGGACCAGGTCTTGATGACGTTCTTGGTGCCTGCCTCGTTCTGTACGTCCACCTTCTTGGCGAGGTGGCCGTCGACGAAGGGCCCCTTCTTGAGACTGCGCGGCATCTAAACCCGCTCCTAGCGCTTCTTGTTCGTCTTGCGGCGGCGGACGATGTACTTGTTCGACGCCTTCTTGGGCGAACGAGTACGACCCTCCTTCTTACCCCACGGCGAAACCGGGTGACGGCCACCGGAGGTCTTACCCTCACCACCACCGTGCGGGTGGTCGACCGGGTTCATGACGACACCACGGACGGTCGGGCGGACGCCCTTCCACCGCATGCGGCCGGCCTTGCCCCAGTTGATGTTCGACTGCTCGGCGTTGCCGACCTCGCCGATGGTGGCGCGGCAGCGGGCGTCGACCAGGCGGATCTCACCCGACGGCATACGAAGGTGGGCCATGGTGCCCTCCTTCGCCAGCAGCTGCACGGAGGCACCCGCGGAACGGGCGAACTTCGCGCCGCCGCCGGGCCGCAGCTCGATGGCGTGGATGGTCGTACCGACCGGGATGTTGCGCAGCGCCAGGTTGTTGCCGGGCTTGATGTCGGCGGCCGGGCCGTTCTCGACACGGTCGCCCTGCGCCAGGCCACGCGGCGCGATGATGTAGCGCTTCTCGCCGTCCGCGTAGTGCAGGAGCGCGATGCGCGCGGTGCGGTTGGGGTCGTACTCGATGTGCGCGACCTTGGCCGGCACGCCGTCCTTGTCGTGACGACGGAAGTCGATCACGCGGTAGGCGCGCTTGTGGCCACCACCCTGGTGGCGAACGGTCACACGACCGGCGTTGTTACGGCCGCCCTTGCTGTGCAGGGGGCGGACCAGCGACTTCTCCGGCGTGGACCGCGTGATCTCGACAAAGTCGGCGACGCTGGAGCCACGACGGCCCGGGGTCGTCGGCTTGTACTTGCGGATACCCATTTCTCAGTCCTCGTCCGATTCCGGACGACTCGACCTCACTTAAGAGGTCGGGCCGCCGAAGATGTCGATACGGTCGCCCTCAGCGAGGGTCACGATGGCGCGCTTGGTGTCAGCGCGCTTGCCGAAACCGGTCTTGGTGCGCTTGCGCTTACCCTGCCGGTTGATCGTGTTGACCCCGGTGACCTTGACCGAGAAGACCGCTTCCACGGCCTGCTTGATCTGGGTCTTGTTGGAGCCGGGCGCGACGATGAACGTGTACTTGTTCTCGTCGAGCAGCGCGTAGCTCTTCTCCGAGACAACCGGCTTGACGAGAACGTCGCGCGGGTCGGAGTAGGTCTTGCTGGTAACGGTCGCCTCGCTCATCAGGCGTCGCTCCCTTCGGTCTCAGCGGTCTGGGGGCCAGACACGAAGGACTCGAAGGCGGCCTGGGTGAAGACCACGTCGTCAGAGACGATCACGTCGTACGTGTTCAGCTGGCCCGGCTCCAGGATGTGCACCTGGGGCAGGTTGCGTGCGGAGAGCCACGCGGCCTCGTCGTTGCGGTCGACGACCAGGAGCACGTTCTTGCGCTCCGAGATCTTGCCGAACAGCGACTTGGCGGCCTTCGTGGAGACTCCACCCTCGACCACGCCGGTGACGACGTGGATGCGGGAGTGACGCGCCCGGTCGGAGAGGGCACCGCGCAGGGCGGCGGCCTTCATCTTCTTCGGGGTGCGCTGCGAGTAGTCACGCGGCTGCGGGCCGTGGACGACGCCACCGCCGACGAACTGCGGCGCACGGGTCGAGCCCTGGCGCGCGCGGCCGGTGCCCTTCTGGCGGTACGGCTTGCGCCCACCACCGCGGACCTCGCCACGGGTCTTGGTCTTGTGCGTGCCCTGACGGGCAGCTGCCAGCTGTGCGACGACGACCTGGTGGATCAGCGGAACGCTGGTCTTCGCGTCGAAGATCTCCGCGGGGAGCTCGACGGTACCGGCCTTGTCGCCTGCCGGCGAAAGGATGTCAATGGTGCTCATTACCTCAAGCCCCCTTGGCCGCGGTACGGACCAGGACCAGGCCGCCGTTCGGACCGGGGACCGCGCCCTTGATGAGCAGCAGACCCTTCTCCGCGTCGACCGCGTGGATGGTCAGGTTCTGGGTGGTGACGCGCTCGTTACCCATCCGACCGGCCATGCGCATGCCCTTGAAGACACGCCCAGGGGTGGCGCAGCCACCGATCGAACCGGGGGAACGGTGCTTGCGCTGGACGCCGTGACCGGCACCGAGGCCCTTGAAGTTGTGACGCTTCATGACACCGGCGAAGCCCTTGCCCTTGCTCTTGCCCGTGACGTCGACCTTGACGCCGGACTCGAACACCTGGGCGGTGATCTCCTGGCCGAGCGTGTACTCGCTGGCGTCAGGGGTGCGGAGCTCCACCAGGTGGCGGCGCGGGGTCACGTCGGCCTTGGCGAAGTGGCCCTTGAGGGGCTTGTTCACCTTGCGCGGGTCGATCTCGCCGAAGGCGATCTGGACCGACTCGTAGCCGTCGCTGTCGTTGGTGCGGACCTGGGTCACGACGCAGGGCCCGGCCTTGACGACGGTCACCGGGACAACCCGGTTGTTCTCGTCCCAGACCTGGGTCATGCCGAGCTTCTCGCCCAGGACGCCCTTAATGTTCTTAGCCATCTCGCGCGTCACCTCAGAGCTTGATCTCGATGTCGACGCCCGCCGGCAGGTCGAGGCGCATGAGCGAGTCAACCGTCTTCGGCGTGGGGTCGAGGATGTCGATGAGGCGCTTGTGCGTGCGCATCTCGAAGTGCTCGCGCGAGTCCTTGTACTTGTGCGGCGACTTGATGACGCAGTACACGTTCTTCTCAGTGGGCAGCGGCACCGGGCCCGCGACCGACGCACCAGTGCGGGTCACCGTCTCGACGATCTTCTTCGCCGAGGAGTCGATGACCTCGTGGTCGTAGGCCTTGAGCCGGATGCGGATCTTCTGTCCCGCCATGGCTACTAGTAGTCCTGTCTCTCGTTAACGCTCTGGAACCCGAGGTTCTGGTAACTCCGCCTCCGACCCACGCGGTCGGGCGTGTCGCATCCCCTCTACGTAGAAGTCCCGAAGGATTTCCCAACCAAGGGGGTGCGGGCCAAGGACCGCGCTGCCGGGGGTGAAACCCCACCGGGTGCCTGGCCGGTGCCCCACTTACGCTTCCCGAAAGATTCCCGTACGTCCGGCCCGCATGGGGCCGACGAGTACTGTGGGACTCGCTTCCGGTCCTCCCGGCGGGAGGCGCGCAGCATTGACACTCAACCGAGCAACCTGGCCAGTGTGCCACACGGGTCATGAGCCTGGCCAATTGGGCCGGGGATCTTACCCCTCCCGAGTGGCTGGTCAAACGCGGGCAGGCCCCGGCCCCCCTCCCCGTACCGCATATTCGGTCGAGCGCTCCCCGCCCCCGCCCCTACAGTGACCGGCCTGGCACGGCGTCGTCACGGGGGCACAGATATGCGTACGCACTATCCGCGGACCTCCCATCTGCCCTGGTCCCCCGGGGCCACCTCGGACGACGTACGGATGACGGACCTCGCCGCGCTGACCGGCGCGGAGGTCGTGGTCACCGAGAAGCTGGACGGCGAGAACACCACGCTGTACGCCGACGGGCTGCACGCCCGCTCCCTCGACTCCGCGCACCACCCTTCCCGCACCTGGGTGAAGGCCCTCCAGGCCCGGATCGGCGCCCGCATCCCGCAGGGGTGGCGGATCTGCGGCGAGAACATGTTCGCCCGGCACTCCCTCGCGTACGACTCGCTGGAGAGCCACTTCTACGGCTTCTCCGTCTGGGACGGCGACCGGTGCCTGGACTGGGACCGGACCGTGGCGTTCCTGCGCGACCTGGGCGTCCCGGCGCCTCCGGTGCTGTGGCGCGGGGTGTTCGACGCGAAGGCGCTGCGCGCGCTGAAGCTGGATACGGGGCGGCAGGAGGGGTACGTGGTGCGCCCCGTCGAGAGCTTTCCGGCCGTCGTGTTCGGGCGCCGGGTGGGCAAGTGGGTGCGCCCCGGGCATGTGGCGACGGACACCCACTGGATGCACGCGGAGGTCGTGGAGAACGGCCTCGGACCGGCCGCCGCCCTGTGGGCCGTACGCTCCGGCGCCCCCGTCGACCCGGCGGCCCTGGCCACGTCCGTCGGCGCGGGCCCCGGCGACGGGGTCGCCGCCACGGGCCCCGGCGATGCCCCCGCCGCGCACGCCACCGCCGACGCCCTCGACGCGCTGGGCCGCGGCGGCGACGACCGGCTCGCCGGTGTCCTCGCCGCGCTGCTGCACGACACCCGCCGCACCACCCTCGCCCCCGCGCTCGCCGGCCCCCTCGGCATGCCGCTCGCCCGCCGCGTCGCGGACCTCGTCGGGCTGTACCCCGCCCTGCACCGCCCCTACCCGGACGAGGAGCGGCGGGCCGGTCTGGCCCGGATGGCGCTCGCCGCCGACCTGAGCGTCCTGCACGCACTGTCCGGGGTGCTGGCGGACACCCCCGAGGCGCGGGAGCAGGTCGAGTGGTCGGCCCTGCACGCGGAGGAGGTACGGGAACCGGCCGGCCTGAGCGAGGCCTTCACCGATCTCGCGCCCGAGGCCGGGGCCCGCTGCCTGGCGCAGGCCCGCGAGGCGTACGCGCTGGGCCGCATCACCTCCGCCGACGAGGCGGTCGCCGCGACCTGGCGGTGGCGGTCCGGGGACTTCCCCCGCCTGATCCAGCTGGCCGGCCCCTCGGGCAGCGGCAAGAGCACCTTCGGCCGGGGCCTGCCGGGCACCGCCACCTGTATAACCCTGGACGATCTGCGCCTGGCGAGGGGTTCGCGCGCCGACCAGAGCGCCAACGAGGACGTCCTGCGCGAGGGCCTGGACCGCCTGGACGCCGCACTCGTCCCGGGCGCGACGGTGGTCTGGGACGCCACCTCGCTCAACCCACGCCAGCGCTCCCTGGTCCACGCGGTCGCCCGCCGTCGCGACGCTCTCGTCACCCACGCCGTGGCGTGGATCGGCGAGGACGAACTGACCGCGCGCAACGGGCGGCGCGAGCACCCCGTACCCCCGCAGGTGCTGGCGTCCCAGCTGCACCGGTTCGTCCCGCCGTACCCCGGCCAGGCGCACCGCACCTGGTACATCGGCACCAGCGGAACCGTGGAGGACCGGGCCTGATGCGCACGAGCGAGGAGATCTACCACCGGGTCCGCTGGGACGCCCGCTTCGACCCGGCACGCTTCGTGCTGGGCGTGGCGCAGCGCGGCCGGGAGCCGAAGCGGGTGCCGCTGGACCGGTTCACGCCGGGCGGCGACATCCCCTGGCACCGGGTCCTCTTCTTCGAGGCGGACGGTGAGCTGGTCTGGGACCGGGCCACGGGCACGGACCGCATCGACGCGACGGACGCGGGCCGGATAAGGGAGTCGCGCCGCCTCCCGCCCCCGTACTTCACGGCCCGCACCCCGCACACGTACTCCCCCGCGACCGGCACCTGGGAACCGGCGCCGGCGCGGACACCCGGCCCGCCCGGCCCGCCCGGTCCGCTGACGGTCCTCACCTGGAACACGCTCTGGGACCGCTACGACAGCGACCGCATCGACACCGCCCGCCGCCGCCCCCTGCTCACCGAGGCTCTGCGCGCGGCGGACGCGGACGTCATCGCGCTCCAGGAGGTGGAGCCCGCGCTGCTCACGCTGCTGCTGGCCTGCGACTGGATACGCGAGGGCTACACGCTCGCCACCGAACCGTCCGGCCATGACGTGCCGGACCTCGGCCTGCTGCTGCTCAGCCGCCTGCCGGTGAGCGAGGCGGCCGTGCACGTGCTGGGCCCGCACAAGGCGGTGGCGGCGGCGGTCGTCGAGACGGCGGACGGCCCCGTGACGGTGGCGGTCACCCACCTCAGCAGCGACCACTCCCCCAAGGGCGCGGTCCGCCGAGACACCGAACTGGCCGATGTGGCCACGGGGTTGGCGTCGGTGGCGGGTGAGCTACTGCTCGTCGGCGACTTCAACGACGGCGGCGACCGCCCGCAGACCCGGCTCGCGATGGCGGACGCGTGGACGGAGATACACGGCCCCGCCGACGACACCCCCACCTTCGACCCGTCCACCAATCCCCTCGCCGCGATCTCCTCCCTCTCGGGCCGCGTCTCCCGCCTGGACCGGGTGCTGCTGCGCACGGACCGGCTGCGAGCGCGTACGGCGACGCTGTGGGGGGAAGCGCCGGGACCGGGCGGTCTGTACGTCTCCGACCACTACGGGGTACGGGTGGAGCTGGGCGCGGCTTCCCCGGCGGCGGGGGGCGAAACCGCCGGCTCTTCCCAAGCGGCCGGGGCCGAAACCGCCGCGGCTTCCCCGGTGGCCGGAGCCGAAACCGCTCGGTCTTCCCGCGAAGCCGGAGCCGGAACGGCCGGGTCTTCCCCGGCAGCCGAGGCCGAAACCGCCGGCTCTTCCCAAGCGGCCGAGGCGGTAACCGCCCGCGTCGCTGCGGCGCTTCCCTGGGCGCGCGTGCACCTCGTGGGCTCCCGGCGCATGGGCTGCGCACGCCCCGGCGCGGACCTGGACCTGGTGGCGGCGCTGCCCGACCTCTCAGGCGTACGGGACCGGCTCGCGGCCGCGTTCCCGGAGGCGCGGGGCCTGCGCGAGGTCACGGGCGCCCGGGTCCCGGGGCTGCGCTGGTGCGTGGACGGCCTGCGGGTGGACCTGGTCACCGTGGCGACGGGAGCCATGCCCCCGACCGAGGCGGTGGCCCGGCGGGCGGAACTGGGCGGGGCGGCGGCGGTCGCGCTGAGCGCGGTGAGCGACGCGGAGGCGGTACTCACGGCGGCGGAGCCGCATCGGGAGGCGTTCACCGCGCTCGCCCGGGAGGTCAAGGAGTGGGCGGCGGCCAGGGGCCTGGACTCCGCCCCGTGCGGCGGTCTCCCCGGCATCGCCTGGGCGCTCCTCGCCGCCCGCACCGCGCACGAGGGGGGCGGTCTCCGGGACTTCTTCGCGACGTGGGCGGCGTGGGACTGGCGCGACCCGGTGGGCGGGGGCCCGGCGGACGGCCACCCGGTCACGGTGTACACGCCGACGTCCCCGGTCCGCTCGTGCACGACACAGGTCTCCCCGGCCGGCCTCGACCTGCTCACGGCGGAACTGTTCCGGGCGTGGGAGACCCTGGACGCGGCGGACGCGGACGCGCGCGGCCGGCTCTGCGCCCCGCCCCCGCTCACCGAGCACCGCGCCTGGGCCCTGGCGGCAGCCGCCCCCTCCGACGAGGGCCGCCTGCGCGGCCGCCTCCTGGCCCTCACCACCGCGTTGTCCGAGGCGGGCGCACCGGACGTCCGGGTCTGGCCGCGCTCGCAGTCGGTGGGCAGTCGCACGGGCTACGCGATCGGCCTGGGCGCGAGGCCCCCGGAGGCGCACCGGCTGGCGGAGATCGGGGCGGAGGTCCTGCGCGGGATCAAGGGGGCGTCGCTGGCGTGGACGGACCGGGTGGGGGCGTGACGCCCGGTTGCACCGGGCTCGGGCCCGGATTCGTTCTCAGACGCCGGATGGGCTTCCGCGGACAGCCAACCGTGGCCGAAAGCGTACCGTTCAGAGTTCGCCGTAATCCAAGAGGCCATGCTCCAGCACGTGCTGCCGGAAGCCACCTGACCCGAAAGGCAGATAGTACTTCCCCTCAAGGAGGTTATCGGCAAGCTCTTCAACCATGACTGTCGTTAGTTTTTGCTCACGAATTGCATCGCACAGAATAGGGACGGTCGCCGTGACTCTGATCCCCTCCTCTTCCGCGATCCGACGCGGGGCAGCATCGTCCACCACGATTTCACAACCGTAGATTTTCCCCATGGCAAGAACTTCACATTCGCCAACGTTCTTACCACCGGCGACCAGTCGGTCGTGGTAACGGGAGAACGCCCCCACATATTCCATGGATTCCGATGAGTGGACGTGAATCCAGTCGGCCTCGACCACCTGCCGCACAGCAGGTATTTGGTCGGCGGCATTGTAGAGTTCGCGCTCAACGGCGCTCGGAATGTACACGCGCCGATCCCCTGCGAGGAACCGTAAGACGCCCAACCACCCCTGGGCGGCGAAGTGGCGCAAGGGGCCCGTGTCGAACACCCAGGCGTCTTCGGGCACTGTCACGAAACGAACCGCCAGATCTCGTCGGGCCGCCGCACGCGATGTCGCGGCAGATCCGCCTCATTGAAAGTACCTTGCAGCAATTCGAGAGCCCGGTCGCGACTGATCCGTTCGTCACGCACCAGCCGCAGTACTGCCCGCGCGAAATCGCGAGGAATTGATGTACCCTCCAGTTCCTCGATGGGCACGTTCAGATTCAGCTCGATGATATCGGTCCGGGTTGTGCGGAATTCGCGCACCGAACGGCTCGTCTCACCGTCAGCCAGGTCCAGCTCCCTCAGCCGTGTCGCCAGGGTGGCCATATCGACGCGGTATTCGCTGGCCAGCAAGATGGCCGCACTGCGCTCCTCATGCTGCGCAACCTTCTTTAGCCATTCCCGGCAGACCGCCGTCCGAGGCAGGAGAAGGGCGCGCGCAAACCGATCAAGGCGCGACTCCATCGGATCGTCACCGCCAGAATGCGCGGAGACTCGCCAGTCCACGGTGTAGTCGTCTGCAATGAGGTAGTGGCCGAGTTCATGCGCAAGCGCCAGTCGTCTGCGACCGACTTGCATGTGGCTGTTGACGAGACTGACCCCGCCACGGCGCAACAGGATCGTCCCGGCGTCGGCGGTGTCCTCTCCGATGTCGCGAGAAAAGGCCAGGAGCCCGAGGGCCGCGGCCTTGTCGGAGAGCCGACAAATCGGTTCGTCCGCCGAAAGCTCCATCAGTGCACGTGCTCTCGCGGCCAGCGCTTCGGCGTCGGAGTTCGTCGAAGGCGCCCTGATGTCGGCTTGAGCGACTACGTCAGCAGCATCAAGGCCGAGTTCCTGAACGCCCAACGCATCGATGAACTCGACCTCGCCGGCAAGGTTCGCAAGAAGCGTGTCGATCTGCGAGTCGACAGTGTCCAGGCCCTGACTGGACCTGTGCGAGACAAGCGCCGGGACAGGCTCCTCGAAGAACGTGAACATGCGAACACCGAGCGCGGAGGCGATATCGGACAGCTCCAACGCCGTGACTCTGCGGACGCCCCCCTCGATCTTGTTCACCGCCGTGCGCTCGATGCCCACCATCTGACCAAGTTCCTCTTGGCTCATACCCATACGTTTACGGGCATCTCGGATGCGCTCACCAAGCGTGCGTGCGTCGATGCTAGCCATACGTGCGATTCTCGCACGCTGCCGGGCGAGCGTCGAGCTGATCAGCGGCCCAGCCCCGCGCTCTTCCGGAAGGGCCGGCCCCGCCCGCCCGGGGCCGTGGCGCGGGCCCGATGCACGGCGGGGCGCACCTACTACTGATCAGCGCCCGGCGGCGTACAAAACGAAGCCCGCCCACGCGGCCGTTCCGAAGGCGAGCTGCGGCACGGACAGGTCCTTCGAGTCACGGACGCGCACGGAGCCGGGCGCAGCCGCGACCTCCACGCATTCGTTGCTGTTGCCGCTGTCGCTGTAGCTGCTCTTGAACCACTCCAGCCGAGAAGTGTCGCCGCCAGAGTCCTTGGTGATCATGTCTCTCCCAGTGCGTGCTCGATGAAGGCCCGCGACTCCCGAGGTGTGAGAGCCTGTGCCCGGATGATGCCATGTCGCAACTCGATGATGCGCACATGCTTCGGGTCAGCGACCGGGCGGCTGCCGAACTCGCCTTCAGAGCGCCCCACCGCCGAACCGTCCCTGAACTTCAGCACCTCCATCTCGCCGCTCATTCCCGCATGGTCCTCGCGGCTGGTCGGCATCACCTGGATCTCGACGTTCCTCAACTCCCCTACCTCCAGAAGGTATTCGAGCTGACGTCGCAGCACCATTCTGCCCCCGATGGGGCGCCGCAGCGTTGCCTCTTCCTGCACAAAGCTGAGTTCCGGCCCAGGTGAGCGGCTGTAGATGGACTTCCGGGCCATACGAGCAGCAACCAGCCGCTCCACCTCGTCCGACGAGAAGGCGGGCCGCCGCATCCCGAACAGAGCCCGCGCGTACTCCTCCGTCTGCAACAGGCCATGGAGGTTGTGGCTGCCGTACGCCGACAGCTCAACCGCCTTCGCCTCCAGCTTCGCCAGGTCCCGCACCTTCTTCGGGTACCGCACAGCCGCCAGGTCCTGCTTCATCGCGGCGATCTTCCCGCCCGCCCCGCACACCTCATCCGCCTTGTCCAGGAACTCCGGGCGGGGGATGCGCCGGCCGCCCTCCACCTTGTAGATCAGGTTCTCGCCGTACCCCATCGCGGCCCCCAACTCGGCGGCCGTCAGGCCCGCCGCCTCCCGCCACGCCCTGAGCTGGCGCCCCACCGCAGCGATCACCGCGACGCCCGACTCGTCGTCGGGGTCGACGTCCCAGCCCGGTTCGTCCGCCCCGGCGTCGGCCTGCCACTCCGTACCGATCTCGTCCACACTCATCCGTGCCCCGCTTCCGCGCCGCGTGCCGTTCTTCCTCAACCCTCTACGTCCCCCGGCCGTCACCCCGTACAGCAGGGACAACGCTGGACAAGCTCGGGACAATGACCGTACGTAAGCGCCGAGTCACCGTGCACGGTACGCACGCGCGGCCACCCTGAGTGACGTGAATCGAGAAATCAACCGAGCCGAACTTTCCGCTCCCGCCCGCGAGTTCGCCGTGCAGCTCTCCCCCACGCGCCGGGGCGCACGGCTCGCCCGGCTGCTCACCACGGCGCATCTGGGCGACTGGGGGCTCCCCACCGAAGCGGCCGCGCACATCGTGGCCGAGCTGGCCGCCAACGCCGCCGCGCACGGGCGCGTGCCGGGCCGGGACTTCCGGTTGAGTCTCACCGTGAGTGACGGGTCCCGGCTGCGGATCGAGCTGACCGACACCCGGGGCGACCGGCTGCCCGTGCCCGACTCCCCGGGTCCGTACGCGGAAAGCGGGCGCGGTCTGCTCATCGTCGAGGCGCTGGCGGACCGCTGGGGCGTCGTGGAGGGACCGGTACCCCGTAAAACGGTGTGGGCCGAGCTCGACCTCGTACCGTGACGGACCCCTCCGCGTCGCGGCCGGCCGCGTCCCGGGCCACCGGGTCGCGGTCCTCCACGACGTAAGAAAGGCTTTTAAAGAACCCGGGAAAGAACCAGACCCAACCCCACCCCACCCCGCTCTGACCTGCATCACTCGCGCGAGTGAACTAGGCCAACTGAGCTGGATTCGGCACGGGTTGCCTGGCATATGCTCGCCGCGACAAGCCCAGAACATGAGACGGCCCCCGGCGAGACGCCAATCTCGACCGAGGGCCTGACCAACGAGGAAGAAAGCAGCTTCCTGATGGCTACCCCGCAGGTTATCGCGCCCCCGCGCGCCCCGTCCGGCTCCCCCGGGCCCCACCCCGACGTCACGCCGACCTCCGGCGTCATCCACGTCAACGTCCGCCACATCTCCGGCTTCACGGTCATCGGCAACCACCTCGCCCAGCACGCGGACCTCTCGCTCACCGCGATCGGGCTCGCCGCGCACATCCAGTCGCTGCCCGCCGGGGCCAGGGTCGGCATCAAGGTCCTCGCCGCCCGCTTCCCGGAGAGCGAGGCCCGTATCGCCGCCGCGCTGAAGGAGCTGGAGGCCACCGGCTACCTGCACCGCAGCCGCGTGCGCCTCCCGGACGGCCGTGTGGTCACCCGCACGACCTCGTACAACCAGCCGACCGCCACGGCGCCCGCGCCCGCTCGGCAGCACCCCCAGAAACCCGCGCCCGCACCCTCCCGGCAGACACCCGCCCCCGTACCCTCGCCCGCCCCGAGGAAGAAGCAACCCCCTACCGAGCAACGGCACCCCGCGGCCACCACGCTCCTCGCCGGGCTCCGCCGCCACGCGCCCCAACTCACGCTCTCCGCGAGGGACATCAGCGAACTCGCCCCGGCGGTCGCCGCCTGGCTCGATCGCGCCGTACACCCCGCGACCATCCAGCACGCCCTGACCAGCGACCTCCCGGCCCTGGTCAGACGCCCGGCGGCATTCCTCCGCAACCGCCTGACCGCACTTCTGCCGCCCCCCACTCCCGGAGGCGGCAGAACCAGGCCCCGAGGTCGTCCCACTCCAGGACTGCGACCTCTGCGAACGCGTCTTCCGGGCGCCGGAGCCCGGACACTGCCGCGACTGCCGCGAGGCGGAGCCGTACAGAGCCGCCTGACCCCAGACAACGCCCCGGCGCGCAGCCGTCACCGGCACCGCCGGGTTCCCGGCAGCGGCACTCGCCGCCCTGGCCGCCTTCGCCGCTGTACGAGGCCGGTGGCGCACCGCTCGGGCCCGGCGGCGGCCGTCGCGGGAGTCCGGCGGGAGGGCCGCGGGAGCCCCCAGCAACACCGAAGGGCCCCGCCCCACCGCGTGAACGGTGGGACGGGGCCCTTCTTGGTGCTCTGTGCGGAGCAACCAGGTCAGACGAACAAGTGACTACTTGTTGATCTTGGTGACCTGGCCGGCGCCCACGGTCCGGCCACCCTCACGGATGGCGAACTTCAGGCCCTCTTCCATGGCGACCGGCTGGATCAGCGCGACGGACATGACGGTGTTGTCACCGGGCATGACCATCTCGGTGCCCTCGGGGAGGGTCACAACGCCCGTCACGTCCGTGGTACGGAAGTAGAACTGCGGGCGGTAGTTGTTGAAGAAGGGGGTGTGACGGCCACCCTCGTCCTTCGACAGGATGTAGGCCTGGGCCTCGAACTCGGTGTGCGGCGTGACCGAACCGGGCTTGATGATGACCTGGCCGCGCTCGACGTCCTCGCGCTTGATGCCACGGAGGAGCAGACCGACGTTCTCACCGGCCTGGCCCTCGTCGAGCAGCTTGCGGAACATCTCGATGCCGGTGACCGTGGTGGTGGTCTTCTCCTGCTTGATACCCACGATGTCAACGGTCTCGTTGACCTTGAGGATACCGCGCTCGATACGACCGGTGACGACGGTGCCACGACCGGTGATCGTGAAGACGTCCTCGATCGGCATCAGGAACGGCTTGTCGACGTCGCGCTCGGGCTGCGGGATGTTCTCGTCCACGGCCTTCATGAGCTCGAGGACGGTGTTGCCCCACTCCTTGTCGCCCTCGAGCGCCTTGAGCGCCGAGACCTTGACGACCGGAAGGTCGTCGCCCGGGAACTCGTACTCGGAGAGCAGCTCGCGGACCTCGAGCTCGACGAGCTCCAGGATCTCCTCGTCGTCCACCATGTCGGCCTTGTTCAGCGCGACGACGATGTACGGCACGCCGACCTGGCGGGCCAGGAGCACGTGCTCCTTGGTCTGCGGCATCGGGCCGTCGGTGGCGGCGACCACGAGGATGGCGCCGTCCATCTGCGCGGCACCGGTGATCATGTTCTTGATGTAGTCCGCGTGACCCGGGCAGTCGACGTGAGCGTAGTGACGCTGCTCCGTCTGGTACTCGACGTGCGCGATGGAGATGGTGATACCGCGCTGGCGCTCCTCGGGAGCCTTGTCGATCTGGTCAAAGGCCGAGGCCTCGTTCAGGTCGGGGTACGCGTCGTGCAGCACCTTGGTAATGGCGGCCGTGAGGGTCGTCTTACCGTGGTCGATGTGACCGATGGTGCCGATGTTGACGTGCGGCTTAGTCCGCTCGAACTTCGCCTTCGCCACTGGGTCCTCCTGTGGAGTGGTTCTGTACGCCTTGCTTCATCGGCGCCAGGTGATCTTTGCTGGGATGCCGGCCCCCGGGGGCATTCTCCGCGAAACCTGCGTTCTGCGACGAATGCCCCGCGAGGCTCCGGTGACAAGCCTAAAGCGTGAGCTCGGGAGAGTTACTCGCCCTTGGCCTTCGCGATGATCTCCTCGGCGACGTTCCGCGGAACCTCGGCGTAGGAGTCGAACTGCATCGAGTAGCTTGCGCGACCCGAGGTCTTGCTGCGGAGGTCTCCGACGTAGCCGAACATCTCCGAGAGGGGCACGAGGCCCTTCACGACGCGAGCGCCGCTGCGCTCCTCCATGGCCTGGATCTGGCCACGGCGGGAGTTGAGGTCGCCGATGACATCGCCCATGTAGTCCTCGGGCGTGGTGACCTCGACGGCCATCATCGGCTCCAGGAGCACGGGGGACGCCTTGCGGGCACCCTCCTTGAACGCCTGCGAACCGGCGATCTTGAAGGCGAGCTCCGAGGAGTCGACCTCGTGGTAACCACCGTCGAGAAGGATGACGCGGACGCCGACCATCTCGTAACCGGCCAGGATGCCGAACTGCATGGCTTCCTGGGCACCCGCGTCCACCGAGGGGATGTACTCACGGGGGATGCGGCCACCGGTGACCTTGTTGACGAACTCGTAGGACGCGTCGCCGCCCTCGAGGGGCTCGATGGCGATCTGCACCTTCGCGAACTGGCCGGTACCACCAGTCTGCTTCTTGTGCGTGTAGTCGATGCGCTCGACGGCCTTGCGGATCGTCTCGCGGTACGCGACCTGCGGCTTGCCGACGTTCGCCTCGACGCGGAACTCGCGCTTCATGCGGTCGACGAGCACCTCGAGGTGAAGCTCGCCCATACCACCGATGATGGTCTGGCCGGTCTCCTCGTCGGAGTGCACCTGGAAGGACGGGTCCTCCTCGGAGAGGCGCTGGATGGCGACACCCAGCTTCTCCTGGTCACCCTTGGACTTGGGCTCGATGGCGACCTGAATGACCGGCGCCGGGAAGTCCATGGACTCCAGGATGACCGGGTTCTTCTCGTCGCACAGCGTCTCACCGGTGGTGGTCTGCTTCAGGCCCATGACGGCGATGATGTCGCCGGCGCCCACCGAGTCGATCTCCTCACGCTTGTTCGCGTGCATGCGGTAGATCTTGCCGATGCGCTCCTTCTTGCCCTTGACGGAGTTCAGCACCGCGGTGCCGGCGTCCAGGCGGCCGGAGTAGATCCGGACGAAGGTGAGCTTGCCGAGGTGCGGGTCGCTCGCGATCTTGAACGCCAGGGCGGACAACGGCTCGTCGTCCGAGGGCTTGCGCTTGATCACGGCCTCGGCGTCCTTGGGGTCGTGGCCCTCGATGGCCTCGACGTCCAGGGGGGAAGGCAGGTAGCGGACGACCGCGTCGAGCAGGGGCTGGACGCCCTTGTTCTTGAACGCCGTGCCACAGAACACCGGGGTGACGGTGACGGAGTCGGCGCCGCCCCGGGAGGCGAGCGTGATGCGGCGGATCGCCTCGTGCAGCTGCTCCTGGGTGGGCTCGGTGCCCTCCAGGTACAGCTCCATCATGGCGTCGTCGTTCTCGGCCACGGACTCAAGGAGCTTGCCGCGCCATTCCTCGGCGGCCTCCTTGAGGTTGTCCGGGATCTCGACGATGTTGTACATCTCGCCCTTGGCGGCCTCTTCGGGGTACACGAAGGCCTGCATCGACACGAGGTCGACGACACCCGTGAAGTCGGCCTCCGCGCCGATCGGCAGCTGCATGACGATCGGGGTCGCGCCGAGGCGGTCCACGATCATGCCGACGCAGCGCAGGAAGTCGGCGCCGGTGCGGTCGAGCTTGTTGACGAAGCAGATACGCGGCACGCCGTAGCGGTCCGCCTGACGCCAGACGGTCTCGGACTGCGGCTCGACGCCCGCCACACCGTCGAACACGGTGACGGCGCCGTCGAGGACGCGGAGCGAACGCTCCACCTCGACGGTGAAGTCGACGTGACCCGGGGTGTCAATGATGTTGATGGTGTGGTCAACATCGTTGAGCGGCCAGTGGCAGGTCGTCGCGGCGGACGTGATCGTGATGCCGCGCTCCTGCTCCTGCTCCATCCAGTCCATCGTCGCGGAACCCTCGTGGGTCTCGCCGATCTTGTACGAACGACCGGTGTAGAACAGAATCCGCTCAGTGGTGGTCGTCTTGCCCGCGTCGATGTGGGCCATGATCCCGATATTGCGGACCTTGGCCAGGTCAAGCGAAGTGGTGGCCATAAGGCTCAGTCTTCTCTCGGTCTCGATGGGGGTAGCGACTACCAGCGGTAGTGCGCGAAGGCCTTGTTGGATTCGGCCATCTTGTGGGTGTCCTCACGCTTCTTGACGGCAGCGCCAAGACCGTTCGAGGCGTCGAGCAGCTCGTTCATGAGCCGCTCGGTCATCGTCTTCTCGCGGCGGGCGCGGGAGTAGCCGACGACCCAGCGCAGCGCGAGGGTGGCGGCGCGACCGGGCTTGACCTCGATCGGCACCTGGTAGGTGGCGCCACCGACACGGCGGGACTTGACCTCGAGCGAGGGCTTGACGTTCTCCAGCGCGCGCTTCAGCGTGATGACCGGGTCGGCGCCGGTCTTCTCGCGAAGACCCTCCATGGCGCCGTACACGATCCGCTCGGCGGTGGAACGCTTGCCGTCGAGCAGGATCTTGTTGATCAGCGACGTGACAAGAGGAGAGTTGTAGACCGGGTCGATGATGACCGGGCGCTTCGGGGCGGGGCCCTTACGAGGCATTCTTACTTCTCCTTCTTGGCGCCGTAGCGGCTGCGGGCCTGCTTGCGGTTCTTGACACCCTGGGTGTCGAGCGAGCCGCGGATGATCTTGTAACGAACACCCGGCAGGTCCTTCACACGGCCACCACGCACGAGCACGATGGAGTGCTCCTGCAGGTTGTGTCCCTCACCCGGGATGTAGGCCGTGACCTCGATGCCCGAGGTCAGACGCACACGCGCGACCTTCCGGAGGGCGGAGTTCGGCTTCTTCGGGGTGGTCGTGAACACACGCGTGCAGACGCCGCGGCGCTGGGGCGAACCGTCCAGTGCGGGCGTCTTGTTCTTCTCGACCTTGTCCTGCCGGCCCTTCCGGACCAGCTGCTGGATCGTAGGCACTACTTCTCCGGTTTCTGTGTGCCGTCGGTGAAACTAACCTGGAACGTCACCGACCCACGCGGTCGGGTGTGTCGAATCCAGCAAGCTTCTGCCGCGAGGGCACGAAGAGCACGGATCACGGTGGCCAAAGACAGGCTCGCCGTGCGGTTGAGGACACGCACACGAGCCCAGGCACACCCCAGGCACAAGGTCTGAGCGTACCTACCTCACGGACTCCGGTCAAAACAAATGCCGTCCACCCCGGCCCGCCGGCCCGCCCGCCCGGCTTGTCCCGACCCGTACGGATGCCGCACGGCCCCGCGTGGACGCCCGCAGGGGCCCGTACGGGCCCCGCAGCGCACCCTCGGGCCCCCGGAGCCACTGCCACCCTACCCGAACCGGTGTGACGCATCGCACGCCGGAGGGCGGCCACCCCGCGTACGGGATGACCGCCCTCCGGTCGTATCAAGCGACTCGCTTACTGGTTGTACGGACCGTAGTCGTAGTCCTCCAGCGGAACGGCCTGGCCGGAGCCCGTGCCGAACGGCGAGTAGTCGATGTCGTCGTAGCCGACGGCCGAGTACATCGCGGCCTTGGCCTCCTCGGTCGGCTCGACCCGGATGTTGCGGTAGCGGGACAGGCCCGTACCGGCCGGGATGAGCTTACCGATGATGACGTTCTCCTTGAGGCCGATCAGGGAGTCGGACTTGGCGTTGATCGCCGCGTCCGTCAGGACCCTGGTCGTCTCCTGGAAGGAGGCCGCGGACAGCCACGACTCCGTCGCCAGCGAGGCCTTGGTGATACCCATCAGCTGCGGACGGCCGGAGGCGGGGTGACCGCCCTCGGTGACCACACGACGGTTCTCGGTCTCGAACTTCGAGCGCTCGACGAGCTCGCCCGGCAGCAGTTCCGCGTCGCCGGACTCGATGATCGTCACGCGGCGGAGCATCTGCCGGATGATGATCTCGATGTGCTTGTCGTGGATCGACACGCCCTGCGAGTTGTAGACCTTCTGGACCTCGCCGACCAGGTGGACCTGGACCGCGCGCTGACCGAGGATGCGCAGCACGTCGTGCGGGTTGGTGGCACCCACGGTGAGCTTCTGGCCCACCTCGACGTGGTCGCCCTCGCCGACCAGCAGACGGGCGCGCTTGGAGATCGGGAAGGGGATCTCGTCGCTGCCGTCGTCCGGCGTGACCACGATCTTCTTGGTCTTCTCGGTCTCCTCGATCCGGACCCGGCCCGCGGACTCCGAGATCGGGGCGACACCCTTGGGCGTACGGGCTTCGAAGAGCTCGACGACTCGGGGCAGACCCTGGGTGATGTCGTCACCGGCCACACCACCGGTGTGGAAGGTACGCATCGTCAGCTGGGTACCGGGCTCACCGATGGACTGGGCGGCGATGATGCCGACCGCCTCACCGATGTCGACCAGCTTGCCGGTGGCGAGCGAGCGGCCGTAGCAGAAGGCACAGGTGCCGACCGCGGACTCGCAGGTCAGGACCGAGCGGGTCTTGACCTCCTCGACGCCGGCGCCCACCAGGGCGTCGATCAGGACGTCACCGAGGTCGACGTTGGCAGGCGCGATGACCTTGCCGTCGACGACGACGTCCTCGGCGAGCATGCGGGCGTAGACCGAGGTCTCGACGTCCTCCGTCTTGCGGAGCACGTCGTCGTGGCCCTTGACCGCGATCTTCAGCTTCAGGCCGCGGTCGGTGCCGCAGTCCTCCTCGCGGATGATCACGTCCTGCGAGACGTCCACCAGACGACGGGTCAGGTAACCCGAGTCGGCGGTACGCAGGGCGGTGTCCGCCAGACCCTTACGGGCACCGTGCGTGGAGATGAAGTACTCCAGAACGGTCAGGCCCTCACGGAAGGACGCCTTGATGGGACGCGGAATCGTCTCGTTCTTGGCGTTGGACACCAGACCACGCATACCGGCGATCTGACGCATCTGCATCATGTTTCCTCGGGCACCCGAGTCAACCATCATGAAGATGGGGTTCGTCTTGGGGAAGTTCTCGTTCATGGCCTCGGCAACCTCGTTGGTCGCCTTGGTCCAGATCGCGATGAGCTCCTGCGTGCGCTCGTCCTTGGTGATCAGACCGCGCTCGTACTGCTTCTGGACCTTCTCGTCCTGCTCCTCGTAGCCCTTGACGATGGCCTTCTTGGCCTCGGGCACGACGACGTCGGAGATGGCCACGGTGACGCCGGAACGGGTCGCCCAGTGGAAGCCGGCCGCCTTCAGGTTGTCGAGCGTCGCCGCCACGATGACCTTGGGGTAGCGCTCGGCGAGGTCGTTGACGATCTCGGAGAGCTGCTTCTTGCCGACCGAGTAGTCGACGAACGGGTAGTCCTCGGGCAGCAGCTCGTTGAAGAGCGCGCGGCCCAGGCTCGTCCGCAGCCGGAAGGTGTCGCCCGGCTGGTACTCGGGCTCGCCCTCCTCGGCGACCGGCGGCACCCAGCCACGCGGCGGGATGGTGCCCACCGGGAAGCGGATGTCGACGGACGACTGAAGCGCCAGCTCGCCGGCGTCGAACGCCATGATCGCCTCGGCCGTGGAGCCGAACGCGCGGCCCTCGCCCTTGGTGTCACGGAGCTCGCCGTCGGTGGTCAGGAAGAACAGACCCAGCACCATGTCCTGGGTCGGCATCGTGACCGGACGGCCGTCGGCCGGCTTCAGGATGTTGTTCGAGGACAGCATCAGGATGCGGGCCTCGGCCTGCGCCTCCGCGGACAGCGGCAGGTGCACGGCCATCTGGTCACCGTCGAAGTCCGCGTTGAACGCGGTGCAGACGAGCGGGTGGATCTGGATGGCCTTGCCCTCGACCAGCTGCGGCTCGAAGGCCTGGATGCCGAGGCGGTGCAGGGTGGGCGCACGGTTCAGCAGCACCGGGTGCTCGGCGATGACCTCTTCGAGGACGTCGTACACCACGGTGCGGCCGCGCTCGACCATCCGCTTGGCCGACTTGATGTTCTGCGCGTGGTTCAGGTCGACCAGGCGCTTCATCACGAACGGCTTGAACAGCTCCAGCGCCATCGCCTTCGGCAGACCGCACTGGTGCAGCTTGAGCTGCGGACCGACGACGATCACGGAACGCGCGGAGTAATCCACACGCTTGCCGAGCAGGTTCTGACGGAAACGACCCTGCTTACCCTTCAGCATGTCGCTGAGGGACTTCAGGGGACGGTTACCGGGACCGGTGACCGGGCGACCGCGGCGGCCGTTGTCGAACAGCGCGTCGACGGCCTCCTGCAGCATCCGCTTCTCGTTGTTCACGATGATCTCGGGCGCGCCGAGGTCGAGGAGACGCTTGAGGCGGTTGTTGCGGTTGATCACACGGCGGTACAGGTCGTTCAGGTCGGAGGTCGCGAAGCGGCCACCGTCCAGCTGCACCATCGGACGCAGGTCCGGCGGGATGACCGGCACGCAGTCCAGCACCATGCCCTTGGGCTTGTTGCTGGTCTGCAGGAACGCGGAGACGACCTTGAGGCGCTTGAGCGCACGGGTCTTCTTCTGGCCCTTGCCGGTACGGATGATCTCGCGGAGGCGCTCGGCCTCCTCGTCGAGGTCGAAGGACTCCAGGCGCTTCTGCAGCGCGGCGGCGCCCATGCAGCCGTCGAAGTACGTGCCGAAGCGGTCACGCAGCTCGCGGTAGAGCAGCTCGTCGCCCTCCAGGTCCTGGACCTTGAGGTTCTTGAAGCGGCTCCACACCTCGTCGAGGCGGTCGATCTCGCGCTGCGCACGGTCGCGCAGCTGCTTCATCTCGCGCTCGGCACCCTCGCGCACCTTGCGGCGCACGTCGGCCTTGGCGCCCTCGGCCTCCAGCTCGGCCAGGTCGGTCTCGAGCTTCTTGGCGCGGTTCTCCAGATCGGAGTCGCGGCGGTTCTCGACCTGCTGGCGCTCGACGGAGACGTGCGCCTCCAGCGACGGGAGGTCGCGGGTGCGGCGCTCCTCGTCCACGAACGTGATCATGTACGCGGCGAAGTAGATGACCTTCTCGAGGTCCTTCGGCGCGAGGTCCAGCAGGTAGCCCAGGCGCGACGGGACGCCCTTGAAGTACCAGATGTGGGTGACGGGAGCGGCGAGCTCGATGTGGCCCATGCGCTCACGGCGCACCTTGGCGCGCGTGACCTCGACGCCGCAGCGCTCACAGATGATGCCCTTGAAGCGGACACGCTTGTACTTGCCGCAGTAGCACTCCCAGTCCCGGGTCGGACCGAAGATCTTCTCGCAGAAGAGTCCGTCCTTTTCGGGCTTGAGGGTGCGGTAGTTGATGGTCTCCGGCTTCTTGACCTCGCCGTGGGACCAGGTCCGGATGTCGTCCGCGGTGGCAAGGCCGATCCGCAGCTCGTCGAAGAAGTTGACGTCGAGCACTTGTCGTCAATCCCTCTTTCGGGGGTTCGAGCCCCCTCGCGTCACGCGAGAAATCGGGGCACTTCAGCAATGGTCTGAACGGGTCCGGGGAGAGCCGGCCGGATCACGGAGATCCGGCCGGCCAACCCGTCAGACCTCTTCGACGCTGCTCGGCTCGCGCCGGGACAGGTCGATACCGAGCTCCTCCGCCGCGCGGAAGACGTCCTCGTCCGTGTCGCGCATCTCGATGGACATGCCGTCCGAGGACAGCACCTCCACGTTGAGGCAGAGCGACTGCATTTCCTTGATGAGCACCTTGAAGGACTCGGGAATGCCCGGCTCGGGGATGTTCTCGCCCTTGACGATCGCCTCGTAGACCTTCACGCGGCCGGTGACGTCGTCGGACTTGATCGTCAGCAGTTCCTGGAGGGCGTATGCGGCGCCGTAAGCCTCAAGGGCCCACACCTCCATCTCGCCGAATCGCTGCCCACCGAACTGCGCCTTACCACCCAGCGGCTGCTGCGTGATCATGGAGTACGGGCCGGTCGAGCGGGCGTGGAGCTTGTCGTCGACCAGGTGGTGCAGCTTGAGGATGTACATGAACCCGACCGAGACCGGGTCCGGGAACGGCTCGCCGGAGCGGCCGTCGAACAGCTTGGCCTTGCCGGAGGGCTGCACCAGGCGGTCGCCGTCGCGGTTGGGGATCGTGGCATCGAAGAGACCGGAGATCTCGTCCTCGCGCGCACCGTCGAAGACGGGCGTGGCGACGTTGGTGCCGGGGGCGACCTGGTCGGCGCCGATGGCCTGCAGGCGCTTGGCCCACTCGTCACCGAGGCCGGAGACGTCCCAGCCGCGGCTGGCGAGCCAGCCGAGGTGGATCTCCAGGACCTGTCCCGGGTTCATTCGGGACGGGACACCCAGCGGGTTGAGGATGATGTCGACCGGGGTGCCGTCCTCCAGGAACGGCATGTCCTCGATCGGGAGGATCTTCGAGATGACGCCCTTGTTGCCGTGACGGCCGGCGAGCTTGTCACCGTCGGTGATCTTGCGCTTCTGCGCGACGTAGACGCGGACCAGCTGGTTCACACCCGGCGGCAGCTCGTCGCCTTCTTCGCGGTCGAAGACGCGGACGCCGATGACCTTGCCGATCTCACCGTGCGGCACCTTCAGCGAGGTGTCGCGCACCTCGCGCGCCTTCTCACCGAAGATCGCGCGGAGCAGGCGCTCCTCGGGGGTCAGCTCGGTCTCACCCTTGGGCGTGACCTTGCCGACGAGGATGTCGCCGGCGACGACCTCGGCACCGATACGGATGATGCCGCGCTCGTCGAGGTCCGCGAGGACCTCCTCGGAGACGTTCGGGATGTCCCGGGTGATCTCCTCGGGGCCGAGCTTGGTGTCACGGGCGTCGACCTCGTGCTCCTCGATGTGGATCGAGGAGAGGACGTCGTCCTGCACGAGGCGCTGCGACAGGATGATCGCGTCCTCGTAGTTGTGACCCTCCCACGGCATGAACGCCACGAGCAGGTTCTTGCCGAGCGCCATCTCACCGTTCTCGGTGGCCGGACCGTCGGCGAGCACCTGGCCCTCGATGACCCGGTCGCCCTCGGAGACGACGACCTTCTGGTTGACCGAGGTGCCCTGGTTGGAGCGCATGAACTTGGCGATGCGGTACGTGGTGTACGTGCCGTCGTCGTTGGTCACGGTGATGTAGTCCGCGGAGACCTCCTGGACCACACCGTCCTTCTCGGCCTTCAGCACGTCACCGGCGTCGGTGGCGCAGCGGTACTCCATGCCGGTGCCCACGAGCGGGGCCTCCGACTTGATGAGGGGCACGGCCTGGCGCATCATGTTCGCGCCCATGAGGGCACGGTTGGCGTCGTCGTGCTCCAGGAACGGGATCATCGCGGTGGCGACGGACACCATCTGGCGCGGCGAGACGTCCATGTAGTCGACCTCGGCGCCGGGCACGTAGTCGACCTCTCCGCCACGACGGCGGACCAGGACGCGGGGCTCGGTGAAGCGCAGCTCGTCGGAGAGCGTCGCGTTCGCCTGGGCGATGACGAAACGGTCTTCCTCGTCGGCCGTGATGTAGTCGACCTCGTCGGTGACCTGGCCGTCGACGACCTTGCGGTACGGCGTCTCGATGAAGCCGAACGCGTTGACGCGGCCGTACGAGGCGAGCGAACCGATCAGACCGATGTTCGGGCCTTCGGGGGTCTCGATCGGGCACATGCGTCCGTAGTGGGACGGGTGCACGTCACGGACCTCGAAGCCGGCCCGCTCACGGGAGAGACCACCCGGGCCGAGCGCCGACAGGCGACGCTTGTGGGTGAGACCCGACAGCGGGTTGTTCTGGTCCATGAACTGCGACAGCTGGCTGGTGCCGAAGAACTCCTTGATGGAGGCGACGACCGGCCGGATGTTGATCAGGGTCTGCGGCGTGATCGCCTCGACGTCCTGGGTCGTCATGCGCTCGCGCACGACGCGCTCCATGCGGGCCAGACCCGTACGGACCTGGTTCTGGATGAGCTCGCCGACGTTGCGCAGACGGCGGTTGCCGAAGTGGTCGATGTCGTCGGTCTCGACGACGATCGAACGGCCGGACTCGCCCACCGTCTCGGTCTCACCGGCGTGCAGCTTGACCAGGTACTTGATGGTCGCGATGACGTCGTCGGTGGTGAGCACGCCGGCGTCCAGCGGCTCGTCGGCGCCGAGCTTCTTGTTCACCTTGTAGCGGCCGACCTTCGCGAGGTCGTAGCGCTTCGGGTTGAAGTAGAGGTTCTCGAGCAGCGTCTGAGCGGCCTCGCGGGTGGGCGGCTCGCCCGGGCGGAGCTTGCGGTAGATGTCGAGCAGTGCGTCGTCCTGGCCCTGGGTGTGGTCCTTCTCCAGGGTGGCGCGCATGGACTCGTACTCGCCGAACTCCTCGAGGATCTGCTCGGTGCTCCAGCCGAGAGCCTTCAGGAGGACGGTGACGGACTGCTTGCGCTTGCGGTCGATGCGGACACCGACCATGTCGCGCTTGTCGATCTCCATCTCCAGCCAGGCACCCCGGGACGGGATGATCTTGGCGGAGAAGATGTCCTTGTCGGACGTCTTGTCGATCGACGAGTCGAAGTAGACACCCGGCGAGCGGACCAGCTGCGACACGACGACACGCTCGGTGCCGTTGATGACGAAGGTGCCCTTGTTGGTCATGAGCGGGAAGTCGCCCATGAAGACCGTCTGGGACTTGATCTCGCCGGTCTCGTTGTTGGTGAACTCGGCCGTGACGAAGAGCGGGGCGGCGAACGTGAAGTCGCGCTCCTTGCACTCGTCGATCGAGTTCTTCGGGGGCTCGAAGCGGTGGTCGCGGAACGTAAGCGACATCGACCCGGAGAAGTCCTCGATCGGCGAGATCTCCTCGAAGATCTCCTCCAGGCCGGACTTGGTGGGGACGTCTTGTCCACTGTCCAGAGCAGCCTCGACGCGAGCCTTCCAGGCGGCGTTGCCGAGGAGCCAGTCAAAGCTCTCGGTCTGCAGCGCGAGGAGGTTCGGAACCTCGAGGGGCTCCTTGATCTTTGCAAAAGAGATGCGCAGCGGGGCGGTGCTGGCGCCGTTGTTCGTATTCGCGGTCGAGGCGTTGCGCGAGGCGGCCAAGAGGGGGTCCTTCCGAGGGCTCGGACTCACTACGCGCGTACCGGTCCCAAACTGGACAGGTGGACAGATATCCCAGGTAAGGGATGTTCTGGTCCACGGTGCACAAGATGGGTATGCCCCTGGTGACGGGCAGGAGGCAGCTAACAGGCAGCGCAAAGGGTCAGTGTAGCCAAGTGCCACACTGATGTCCAGTCGGGGTTTTCAGAGACCCACGTTGCTCTCAACAGCTGTTCTCAACACCTATGTCTAGCCCTGCGCGAGGTGCGCTCTTCTTTACTGCCCGCTTCACCATCGATCCATGCCTCGGATTCGGATCGATTCGGCGACGCGCCTTGAGAATTGCGCGCCTCGTGCGGTTCGTCAAGGCCCCCTCGGCCCGGCCGGCCCCAGAGGCCCGCGGACGCCGCCCCTCGGACGACGGTCGCGTACCCCACGAGAGGCGCACGGCGAAAGATCACCATACTCGTCAACGCGGGAAGGGCAAGGCACCCGCCACGGATACGCCGAAAGGCGATCACCCGTAAGGGTGATCGCCTTTCGCGATGTGACACCGCGCCTCGCGGCACGGCGGTCCTGAGGAGTCAGAGGACTCGCAGGGTCACTTGACCTCGACGGAGGCGCCGGCGGCCTTGAGGGACTCGGCAGCCTTCTCGGCGGCCTCCTTCGCGACCTTCTCGACGACGGGCTTCGGGGCGCCGTCGACGAGGTCCTTGGCCTCCTTCAGGCCGAGCGAGGTGAGCTCGCGCACGACCTTGATGACCTGGATCTTCTTGTCACCGGCGGCGGTGAGGATGACGTCGAACTCGTCCTTCTCCTCCTCGGCCGGGGCAGCCGGGCCACCCTGGGCCGGGCCCGCGACGGCGACGGCCGCGGCGGCGGTGACGTCGAACTTCTCCTCGAAGGCCTTCACGAACTCGGAGAGCTCGATGAGGGTGAGCTCCTCGAACTGGGCGAGCAGGTCTTCCTGGCTGAGCTTCGCCATGACAGGCGTCCTTCCACTATTCGGCAGGTGCCGGATGTATATGTCGGCGGGCGTACGTGGGGCCCGCTGGACCGCTGAGCGAAATTACTCGGCGGCCTCGGCGGGAGCCGGCGTACCGGCACCGCCCTGCTCCTCGAGCTTGACGCGAAGCGCTTCCGCGGTGCGGACGAACTTCGACGGCAGCGCCTGGAAGAGCTGCGCAGCCTGAGTCTGCTTGCCCTTCATGGCACCGGCCAGCTTGGCGAGCAGAACCTCGCGGGACTCGAGGTCCGCGAGCTGCTTGATCTCATCGGCGGACAGCGCCTTACCGTCAAGGACACCGCCCTTGATGATGAGGTTGGGGTTGTCCTTGGCGAAGTCACGAAGACCCTTCGCCGACTCCACCGGGTCACCGGTGACGAAGGCAACCGCCGTCGGGCCTGCGAACAGGTCGTCCAGCGTGTCGATCCCGGCCTCGTTGGCCGCAATCTTGGTCAGCGTGTTCTTCACCACGGCGTACTGGGCGTTCTCACCGAGCGAACGGCGCAGCTGCTTGAGCTGTGCCACGGTGAGACCCCGGTACTCGGTCAGCACGGCGGCGCTCGAGCTGCGGAACTGGTCCGCGAGCTCGGCTACCGCTGCAGCCTTGTCGGGCCTTGCCATGAGCGTCGGCCTCCTTCCGGGTGATGAGGACCGCTCAAAAGGCCCGGAAAGACGAAACGCCCCGGCGCAGGCGCCAGGGCGTAGCTCGACCGGAACGAAGTCCGGGAGCTATCCACAGTCACCTGCGCAGGTCGTCCGCATCAACGGAGCCTTCGGTTGCTCGAACCCGTCACGGATTCAAGACAACGACCAGCGGTCTTTGGCTTCTGCGAAAGACTACGCGACCGGGGTCGCGCCGAGCAAATCCGTCCCACTTCGGGTGGGCCCGGGGGGTTTGAACTCGCCGGAATCCGGTTAGGAAGCCGCTCCCCCGATGGCCCCCTGCTGCTGCTTCATCAGCTCGGTGAACTCGACGGTCTGGGCGGCCGGCGGACGCTCGACCGAGACCTTGGTTCCGTAGTCGCTGTAGAACACCGTCGAGTTCAGCTCGCCGGTCTTCATCCGGCCGCGCTCGGTCTTCTTCACGAGCAGGTCGTTCCCGTCGACCCAGATGTCCACGGTCTCCGTGGTGATCCCGGCGTCGGCCAGCTGCTTCTTGAGGGCGGCCAGCTCGTCGGCGTCGAGCTCGGCGTTCTTGGCAGTCAGGTCGGCGACGTCCACCGTGCCCGAGTAGTGCGTGGCGGAGACGCCCCGGACGTCCTCCTGGCCGACCTTCTTCACGTCGCCGGAGGCCAGCAGCGACTTCACCCCCTGGTCCGGGGTGGTGTTCTCCATCTGTTCCTTCAGCGCCGCCCCGGAGGCGCCGCCCATCTGGGCGAGGTCGTCGTAGCTGTAGCTGATCCAGCGCTTGCCGCCGGTCTGCTGGGACATGGCCTCGCCCATGTCCACCGCGTACCCGTCCTTGAAGTAACGGGCCTCCATCGTGCCGTCGCTGCCGAGCTGCTCCATGGTGTCGGCCATGGCGCCGCCGGTCTGCGTGATCTGCATGGTGCCGGTGATGCCGTCGGACCAGTCCATGACACCGGACTGCTTCATGGACATCGCGCTGCCCATGGTGGTGGTGCCCTCGACCTTGGCCGAGTGCGCGTTGCCGGTCTTCTTCTGCACGGCGATCAGCGCGGCGATCGGGCTCGCCTTCGCCACCGAGTCGCCGCCGCTCCCGCTCTTGGCCTTGCCCCCGTCGTCCGATCCGCCGCAGGCCGCGACCGACGTAAGAGCCGCCACCACGGCCACGGACAGACCCACGCGCCGTACGGTATTGCTCACCATCTGCGATTCCACCCCTCGTTCGAATCTCGGTGACCCACGCCGAAGCGGGGCACCGACAGTCATGTCCACGTACGAATGAGGACGAGCCCCGCACCTCGAAAGGTTGCGGGGCCCGTCCCATGTCACACGTGACGCGACGGTCGTACGAGCGCGAGGGCTCAGACGGCGGCCGGGTCCTCCTCGACGAGGAGGTTACGGGTGCGGTTGGAGTCCAGCGGGATGCCGGGGCCCATCGTGGTCGCCAGCGCGGCCTTCTTGATGTAGCGGCCCTTGGCGGCGGACGGCTTCAGACGGAGGACCTCTTCCAGCGCCGCCGCGTAGTTCTCCACCAGCTTGGTCTCGTCGAAGGAGACCTTGCCGATGATGAAGTGCAGGTTCGAGTGCTTGTCGACGCGGAACTCGATCTTGCCGCCCTTGATGTCGTTGACAGCCTTCACGACGTCGGGGGTGACGGTGCCGGTCTTCGGGTTCGGCATCAGACCACGCGGACCGAGCACGCGGCCGAGGCGGCCGACCTTGCCCATGAGGTCCGGGGTCGCGACGACGGCGTCGAAGTCCAGACGGCCCTTCGCCACCTCGTCGATGAGCTCGTCGGAGCCGACGATGTCGGCTCCGGCGGCTTCCGCGGCCGCAGCACGGTCACCGGTCGCGAAGACCAGGACCCGGGCGGTCTTGCCGGTGCCGTGCGGGAGGTTCACGGTGCCGCGGACCATCTGGTCGGCCTTGCGCGGGTCGACACCCAGGCGGAAGGCGACCTCGACGGTGCCGTCGAACTTCGTGGAGGCGGTGTCCTTGGCGAGACGGACGGCCTCGAGCGGGGCGTACAGGCGCTCCCGGTCGATCTTGGCGTCCGCAGCGCGGAGGTTCTTGCTGCGCTTCACTTCTACTCCTGATGGTTTCAGAGTGTGGAGTCGTGGTGCGGACCAGCGCTTGGTCCTACCACTGAGGGGGTGGGGCTGAATCAGCCTTCGACCGTGATGCCCATGGAACGGGCGGTGCCGGCGATGATCTTCGACGCGGCGTCGAGGTCATTGGCGTTCAGGTCGGGGAGCTTCGTCGTGGCGATCTCGCGGACCTGGTCGGCCGTCAGCTTGGCGACCTTGGTCTTGTGCGGCTCGCCGGAGCCCTTGTCCACACCCGCGGCCTTGAGGATCAGCTTGGCGGCCGGCGGAGTCTTGGTGATGAAGGTGAAGGAGCGGTCCTCGTAGACCGTGATCTCCACCGGCACGACCATGCCACGCTGCGACTCGGTCGCGGCGTTGTAGGCCTTGCAGAACTCCATGATGTTGACGCCGTGCTGGCCCAGCGCGGGGCCGACCGGCGGGGCCGGGTTGGCCGCACCGGCGTTGATCTGGAGCTTGATAAGCCCCGTGACCTTCTTCTTCTTGGGAGGCATGTGCTCTCTCCGGGTCCTAGTGAGAGTTTTCGCCGTCATCCGGTCATCCGGATGCAGGCATACCGCACAACGATAACGGGTATAGCTGCGCGACCAAAAACCGAGCAGGTCAGACCGGCTTCGACAGCCTGTCTGACCTGCTCGGTAGGCATGTGTCCAGAAGCGAGCGGAAAGCGCTAGTTCTTCTGGATCTGGTCGAAGCTGAGCTCGACCGGGGTCTCGCGACCGAAGATCTCGACGAGGCCCTTGACCTTCTTCGAGTCGGCGTTGATCTCGTTGATCGTCGCCTGCAGCGTCGCGAACGGGCCGTCGGTGACGGTGACCGAGTCGCCCACCTCGAAGTCCAGGACCTGGACCTCGACCTTGCGGGACGGGGCCGGCTTGCCCTCGGCCTCGGCGGCCTCGCGGGCGGCCTTCTCCTCGGCCTCCGGCGCGAGCATCTTGACGATCTCGTCCAGGGTCAGCGGGTACGGGTCGTAGGCGTTGCCCACGAAGCCGGTGACGCCGGGGGTGTTGCGGACGACGCCCCAGGACTCGTTCGTCAGGTCCATACGCACCAGGACGTACCCCGGGAGCTTGTTCTGACGGACGTTCTTGCGCTCGCCGTTCTTGATCTGGACGATTTCCTCCTCAGGCACCTCGGCCTGATAGATGAACTCCTCCACGTTCAGCGAGACGGCGCGCTGCTCCAGGTTGGCCTTCACACGCTTCTCGTAACCGGCGTACGTGTGGATGACGTACCACTCGCCCGGCAGGCCGCGAAGCTCCTCGCGCAGGGCGGTGACGGGGTCGACGGGCTCGGCCGGCTCGGCCTCCTCCTCGTCGGCGGCGTCCGTGGTCTCCTCGGCGTCGTCCTCGGAGTCCTCGTCGGCGGCACCGGCCTCGGGGGCCTCGTCGGCGGCGTCGGCAGCTTCGGCCTGGTCCGGCTCCTCGGCGTCCGCCGCCTCGACGATGTCGAGCTCGTCCTCGGCGGACTCGAAGGCGCCCGCCGTCGGCTCGACGGCGTCGTTCAGGTTCGGGTCAGACACGGTGGCTGCTTCTTCCTGGATACATATGGGTGGAACATGCGAAAGGGGCGCCCATGAGGCGCCCTCCGCGTGGATCAGCCGAAGACGTACTTGACGACCCGCGCGAAACCGAAGTCAATCACGGTTACGAGACCAATCATGACGACCACGAACACGATCACCACGGAGGTGTACGTCGTCAGCTGGTTGCGCGTCGGCCAGACGACCTTGCGCAGCTCGGCGATGATCTGGCGGTAGAAGAGCGCGAGACGGCCCAGAGGGCCCTTCTTGCCGCGCTTGCCGCCCTTCCGGGTCTTCTTCGACTCGGGGACTTCGTCCTCGGCATCAGGCATGTCGATGGAGCCCACGGCGTCCGTCACGCTTCTCACCTGATTCCGGGTCGTGGCCGTGCCGCGCCCGGTGGAGCCGCACGGCGGTGCATTGAAGTACGTACATGCGCACACATCCTGGCGAAGGAGTGTGTAGCAGGGCCGGAGGGACTTGAACCCCCAACCGCTGGTTTTGGAGACCAGTGCTCTACCAATTGAGCTACGACCCTTTGTGGTTTCCACCAACCTACCGCATGCTCCCGGATGTGCCGGATGCAGGAACGGTGCGGCTGGTGAAGGCCAACGACAGGTGAGTGTACGTGCTCAGCGGCCCGGCGTCGAACAGATAGCTCCTGACCGCTCCCGGCCTCTTCGTGTCCGCATCCTGTCCGAGTGCTGTCCGGTCCCTGAAACCCCTGTGCCGACGGGGAAAACGGTCTGCGAGCATGGGGGGCATGAGCGCTGCTACTTCTCCGTCCGAGAGCCGGGTCTCCGCCCGCATCGGTGCCATCTCCGAGTCCGCCACCCTCGCCGTCGACGCCAAGGCCAAGGCCCTCAAGGCCGCCGGCCGCCCGGTGATCGGCTTCGGTGCCGGCGAGCCCGACTTCCCGACCCCCGGCTACATCGTCGACGCCGCGGTCGAGGCCTGCCGCAACCCGAAGTACCACCGCTACACGCCGGCCGGCGGGCTCCCCGAGCTCAAGGCCGCCATCGCGGAGAAGACGCTGCGCGACTCCGGCTACGAGGTCGACGCCTCCCAGATCCTGGTGACCAACGGCGGCAAGCAGGCCATCTACGAGGCCTTCGCCGCGATCCTCGACCCGGGCGACGAGGTCATCGTCCCGGCGCCGTACTGGACCACCTACCCCGAGTCGATCCGCCTGGCCGGCGGCGTCCCGGTGGAGGTCGTGGCCGACGAGACCACCGGCTACCGGGTCTCCGTCGAGCAGTTGGAGGCGGCCCGTACCGAGCGTACGAAGGTCGTCCTGTTCGTCTCCCCGTCCAACCCGACCGGTGCGGTCTACAGCGAGGCGGATGCCGAGGCGATCGGCCGCTGGGCCGTCGAGCACGGCCTGTGGGTCATGACGGACGAGATCTACGAGCACCTGGTCTACGGGGACGCGAAGTTCACCTCGCTGCCCGCGATCGTGCCCGAGCTGCGCGACAAGTGCATCGTGGTCAACGGCGTCGCCAAGACGTACGCGATGACCGGCTGGCGCGTGGGGTGGATCATCGGCCCCAAGGACGTCGTGAAGGCCGCGACCAACCTCCAGTCGCACGCCACGTCCAACGTCGCCAACGTCTCCCAGGCAGCCGCGCTGGCCGCCATCTCCGGGGACCTGGAGGCGGTCGCCGAGATGCGCACCGCCTTCGACCGGCGCCGCAAGACCATCGTGCGGATGCTCAACGACATCGACGGCGTGTTCTGCCCGGAGCCCGAGGGCGCGTTCTACGCGTACCCGTCGGTGAAGGATCTGCTCGGCAAGGAGATCCGCGGCAAGCGCCCGGCCACCTCGGTGGAGCTGGCGGCGCTGATCCTGGACGAGGCCGAGGTGGCGGTCGTCCCGGGCGAGGCCTTCGGCACGCCGGGCTACCTGCGCCTGTCGTACGCGCTGGGCGACGACGACCTCACCGAGGGCGTCTCGCGCATCCAGAAGCTGCTGAGCGAGGCGAAGGCGTAGTCTCCGCCCCGATCCCGTGAGCGACCCCCGGCCCCGGCCGGGGGTCGCTTTCGCGTTCGAGGGGCAACTCGATGGGGAAAGCGGCTACCGCGACGCCCCGTCCGTGCGGCAGGATCTTGGAATGGAGCGTGATGTACGTCTGTTGCCCAAGGCCCACCTGCACCTGCACTTCACCGGGTCGATGCGGCCCACGACGCTGCTGGAGCTCGCCGACAAGTACGGCGTGCGGCTGCCCGAGGCCCTGACCGGCGGGGAGCCCCCCGAGCTGCGTGCGACGGACGAGCGCGGCTGGTTCCGCTTCCAGCGGCTGTACGACATCGCCCGGTCCTGCCTGCGGGCCCCCGAGGACATCCAGCGGCTGGTGCACGAGACCGCCCAGGAGGACGTGGCGGACGGTTCCGGCTGGCTGGAGATCCAGGTCGACCCCACCTCGTACGCGCACCTGCTCGGCGGGCTGATTCCGGCGATCGAGATCATCCTGGACGCGGTGGACAGCGCCTCTCGCGGGACCGGGCTGCCGATCCGGGTGGTCATCGCGGCCAACCGGATGAAGCACCCGCTGGACGCCCGGACCCTCGCGCGGCTCGCCGTGCGGTACGCGGACCGGGGCGTCGTCGGCTTCGGGCTCTCCAACGACGAGCGGCGCGGCATGGCCCGTGACTTCGACCGGGCCTTCGCGATCGCCAGGGAGGGCGGTCTGCTGGCCGCCCCGCACGGGGGCGAGCTGTCGGGCCCGGCCAGCGTCCGCGACTGCCTGGACGACCTGGATGCCTCCCGGGTGGGGCACGGCGTGCGGGCGGCCGAGGACCCCCGGCTGCTGCGCAGGCTGGCGGAGAGCGGGGTGACCTGCGAGGTGTGCCCGGCGTCGAATGTGGCGCTCGGCGTCTACGAGAAGCCGTCCGACGTGCCCCTGCGCACGCTGTTCGACGCCGGTGTGCCGATGGCGCTCGGTGCCGACGACCCGCTGCTCTTCGGCTCCCGGCTGGCCGCGCAGTACGACCTGGTGCGCCGCCATCACGCGTTCACGGACGAGGAGCTGGCCGAGCTGGCCCGCCAGTCGGTACGGGGTTCCTCGGCGCCCGAGCCGGTGCGCGCGGAGCTGCTGGCGGGGGTCGACGACTGGCTGGCGAAGCCCGCGGCCTGAGCCCGGGGCCGGCGGCCCGGGGCCGGCGGCCGCCGGCCGGCTACTGGCCGAGGCCGCGCAGCAGGGTCCGGGCGAGGGACGCGGCGAAGGCGTCGAGGGACTGCGGCGGTTCGCCGGTCTCCGTGGCGTCGTACGCGAACGCGCGCTGGGCGCAGGCCCCCACCAGCAGGGAGGCGGCCGCGTAGGTGTCGGCGTCGGCGGGTACCCGGCCCGCGGTCTGTTCGGCCCGCAGATAGGTGTCCACGCCGCGAATGGGCAGGTGGGGGCCGGTTCCCAGTTCGCGCATGGCTGCGTCGTGGCGTTCCTTGAGCCTCGGCTCGGCGTACAGGGACGCGGCGATCGGGAAGCTCTGCTCGTAGAACAGGGCGGCCTGGCGGGCGATGGCGGTGAGGATCTCCTCGACCGAGCGCTCTCCCGCGCCCGGGTCGGCGATGAGCTTGCGCAGGTCGACCTTGGGGAGCCGTTCCTGCAGGACGACCACGAAGAGCTCTTCCTTGCTGAGGAAGTGCTTGTAGAGCGCGGCCTCCGAGCAGCCGGCCGCCTTGGCGATCTCCTTGGTGGTGGTCCGGGCCAGGCCCTTGGTCTGCATGAGCTGGTGGGCGGCGTCGATGAGGCGGGCGCGGGCCGGCTTCTGCTCCATGTGCGCTCCAACGAGGCTTGACGGGTGGGTGAGTACCCACTCACTCTAGAGGTGAGTGAATACTTACTCACCTTGGAAGGATGTGCCATGAAGCTCACGGTGTTCGGTGCGACAGGCGGTATCGGGCAGGAGATCGTCCGCCAGGCGGTGGCGGCGGGGCACGAGGTGACGGCGGTGGTCCGCGATCCCGCCCGGCTCGCGGTGCCCCTCTCGGACGTCACGGTGCACGCCGCTGCCCGGATCGACGACCCGGAGGCGCTCCGCGAGGCGGTGGCGGGCCGCGACGCGGTCCTCTCCGGCCTCGGGGCCAGGGGCCGCAAGGCCGAGGGGATCGCCGAGCGGCTGACCCGCACCGTGCTGACGGCCATGGAGGCGGAGGGCACCCGGCGGCTGCTGGTGGTCAGCGCCGCCCCGGTCGCCCCGGAGCCCGCCGACGACCCGCTGCTGGACCGGATGGTGCGCTCGGTGATCGGCGCTGTCCTCAAGGATGTGTACGCGGATCTCACCGCGATGGAGGCGGCGCTGGCGGCCTCGGCCACGGAATGGACGTCGGTGCGTCCGCCGAAGCTGACGAACGGTCCGATGACGGGCACCTACCGGACGGTCGTCGGCGGCAATCCGCGCAGCGGCCGGACCATCTCCCGGGCCGATGTGGCCCACGCGATGCTGGCGCTGACCGACGACCCGGCGACGGTGAAACAGGGCGTCGGCGTGGCGTACTGAGCGCGGCGTGCCGAGCGTGCCGCGCGCAGGTCCTACAGGCTCACGCCCACGGTCACCGGTTCGTTGACGAGGGTGACGCCGAAGGCCGCGTGGACCCCGGCGACGACCTCGCGGGCCAGGGCCAGCAGGTCTTCGGTGGTCGCCGCGCCCCGGTTGGTGAGGGCGAGCGTGTGCTTGGTGGAGATGCGGGCGGGTCCGGTGCCGTAGCCCTTGGTGAAGCCGGCCCGGTCGATGAGCCAGGCCGCGGAGGTCTTGGTGCGGCCCTCGCCGGCCGGGAAGGCGGGGGGCGTCACGTCGGGGCCGAGCCGGTCCGCGACCCGGGCCAGGAAGGCGTCGAACTCGGCCTGTTCCAGGATCGGGTTGGTGAAGAAGGACCCGGCCGACCAGGTGTCGTGGTCCTCGGGGTCGAGCACCATGCCCTTGCCGGCGCGCAGCCGCAGCACGGTTTCGCGGGCGGCGGCCGCAGGAACGCGCTCACCCTCCGCGACGCCCATGGCGCGCGCGGTTTCGGGGTACTTGAGCGGCGCGGAGAGGCCGCCGGACTCCTCCAGACCGAAGCGGACGCGCAGCACCACGTACCGGTCGGGTTCGGCCTTGAAGCGGCTGTGCCGGTAGGAGAACGCGCACTCGGAGTTCGGGAGGGTGACGGTTTCGCGGGTCCGCCGGTCGTAGGCGACGACCTCCGTGATGGTGGAGGACACCTCCTGCCCGTACGCGCCGACGTTCTGGATGGGGGTGGCGCCGGCCGAGCCGGGGATTCCGGCCAGGCATTCGAGGCCCGCGAGGCCGGCGTCCACGGTGCGGGCGACGGCGTCGGTCCAGGTCTCCCCGGCGGCCAGTTCGAGGGAGGCGCCGTCGAGCACGAAGCCCTTGGTGGCGATGCGCAGGGCCGTGCCCTCGAAGCCCTTGTCCCCGATGACCAGGTTGCTGCCGCCGCCGATGATCAGGAGCGGGGTGCCGCTGTCGTCGGCCTCCCGCACGGCCTCGACCACCTCGGCGTCCGTCGTGGCGGCCAGGAGGCGGGTGGCGGGGCCGCCGAGCCGGAAGGTGGTCAGGGGGGCGAGGGGCGCGTCGTGGAGTTCCTGCACGGGGACAAGAGTACGGTCCGTGGCCCCGCCGGCTGGGCGGGGCCACGGACCGTACCGGGTGTGGAGCCGGTTCAGGCGGGTACGGAGACCCGCTCGTCGGCCGACTCCGCGACCCGCACCGTCTCCGTGGCCGGTTCCGGCGTCCCGGCGGCGCGGCGGCCCGGGATCATCAGCGCGACGAGCGCGGCCAGGGCGACCACTCCGGCCCCGATCCAGACCGCCGGCACGGTCCCGTCGGTGAAGGACCGGGCGGTGTCGATGCCGCCCTGCGAGGAGAAGACGGTGGCGAGCACGGCGACCCCGAGGGCGCCGCCGACCTCGCGCAGGGCGTTGTTGGCGCCGGAGGCGATGCCCTGTTCGCCGGGGCGGACGCTGGACATCACCAGGCTGGCGGCCGGGGCGAAGTACAGGGCCATGCCGATGCCGCCGGTGATCAGCCCGGGCAGTTGCGAGGCGTAGGAGGCGTCCGGGGCGATGGCCATGGCGAACAGGCCGAGGCCGGCCGCCTGGAGGGCGAGACCCGTCACGACCACCGGGCGGCCGCCGAACCGGTCGGAGAGCATTCCGGCGACGGGCGCCACGAGCATCGGCATCCCGGTCCAGGGCAGCATCCGCAGTCCGGCCTCGGTGGGCGAGTAGCCCAGCACGCCCTGGAGGTACTGGCTGAGCAGGAAGATCGAGCCGAACATCCCGAGGAACATCAGCATGCTGGAGACGTTGATCCCGAAGAACCCGCGGTCCCGGAAGAGGCGCATGGGCAGCATCGGCTTCTCGGCCCGGAAGCCGTGGTGGACGAAGCCGCCGGTCAGCGCGGTGCCGGCGATGAGGGAGGTCAGGACGGTCGGGCTGGTCCAGCCGTCGGAGTTGGCGTTGACGAGGCCGTAGACGATGCCGAAGAGTCCGCCGCTGACCAGGAGGGTGCCGGGGATGTCGAGCCGGGCGCCGGGGGCGTACGACTCCGCCAGGCGGAAGCGGGCGAGCGGCAGCAGGAGCAGGCCGATCGGCACGTTGAGCCAGAAGATCCACTGCCAGGAGATGTGCTCGGTGAGGCTGCCGCCGATCAGCGGTCCGCTGGCCACCGCGAGGCCGGTCGCGGCGCTGAAGATGCCCAGCGCCATGCCCCGGCGGGCGGGTTCCACGGCGGCCGTGAGCAGGGTGAGCGTGAGCGGCATCATGATCGCGGCGCCGACGCCCTGGACCGCGCGGAAGGCGATCAGTTCGTTGATCCCGGGCGAGAGGGCGGCCGCGGCGGACGCGCCGGTGAAGACGGTGAGCCCGGTGAGGAAGAGCCGGCGGCGGCCGAAGCGGTCACCGAGGGCGGCGCCGAACATCAGCAGGACGGCGAAGGTGAGCGTGTAGGCGTTGACCGTCCACTCCAGCTCCTCCATCTCTCCGCCGAGGCTTTCGCGGATGGACGGCAGGGCGGTGGTGACGACGAGGTTGTCGAGGGCCGCCATGAATCCGGCGACGCTGGTGATGACGAGGGCCCAGGCCGCTCCCGCGCGGCCTGTCGTGTGGTGGTTCACTGCTCCCCCTGGCGGGTTAGTCATTGATTACTAACTTCTTCGGGCAGAAAACCGGGCCGAACCCGGGTCGCGTTGTTTCAGATGATCGGTTGGACCGTTCAGATGATCGGCTGGGCCGAGGCGTAGAAACCGGACCACATCCGGTGACCGGCCGGAAAGCCGAGCGAGGTCAGGGTGTTGGCGAGCATGCCGTAGGCGAGGAAGCCCGTGGCCTCGTCGACATCGGCGCCGAGCGCGATGTTGACCGAGTCGAACAGCTCCACCCAGCCGGCCCGCACCGACTCCCCGAACGCGTGGTCACCGGCCGCCTCCGCGGCGGCGACGGCCGCGTACACCTGCATCTGCATCAGCAGTTTGTCGGGGTCGTCGGCGATCAGCAGCTGATAGGCCCTCGCCATGGAGTGGAGCGCCTCTTCGCCCTCCAGTCCCTCGGCCGCCTCCGCGAAGACCTGACGGGTCTCCAGGAAGCAGCGCTCGGAGGCCGCGAGGAACATCGCCTCCTTGTTGGGGAAGAGGCGGAAGAGGTACGGCTGCGAGACACCCACGCGCTTGGCGATCGCCTCGGTGGACGTGGCGCTGTATCCACCGCGGGCGAATTCGGTGATCGCCGCCCGGATGACGCTCTCGCGCCGTTCATCTGCACTCATCCTTGCCATGCCGGTAAGTTATTACTCAATCACTAACTTAGTCAAGCGGGTTACCGCCCCGGCACGCCCGGCGGGACGCGCTGCCCCGGCCGGGCGCCCCGCCGCGCAGCCGCAGGAGGTCAGTCCCGGACCGGTGTTCCCGGGCTCATGTCGTACGCCTTCTGCACCAGGTCGGGGCGGCGGCCGTCGTTGAGCTGCCGGTCCCACTGCCCATCGACCTGCTCGCGGGCCTGCTGCTCCATCTCGGCGGGCAGCAGGTGCCGGTAGCGGCGGTCCTCGCCGAGCAGGACCCGGACGGTGCGCTCGTAGACCGGTTCGGGGTCGTACTGCTCGTGCGGGAAGGCCAGCTCGGCGTAGTCGAAGAGACGGTCGGCGGGGCTGTCGCGCCACTCCTTCCACGTTTCGAACATGGTGTCGTTGAAGCCGGTGAGGAAAGGGCCGGGATTGATCGTGGCGACCGTCACGCCGAATTCGGCGAGTTCCTGGTCGAGGGCGTCGGCGAATGCCTCCACGGCGTGCTTGGAGCCCGCGTAGGCGCCGGTGAACGGGTCCACGGTGAGACCGGCGACCGAGGACATGAAGACGATGCGTCCGCTGCGGCGGGCCGCCATCTGCCGGGCGATGCCCTGAGTGAGCAGGACGGGGCCGAAGACGTTCACCTCGAACTGCCGGCGGAGCCGCTCCTCCGGGATGTCGGCGGTCGCACCGCCCTCGGACACCCCGGCGTTGTTCAGAAGGACCTCGACACCCCAGCCCCAGGCGCTCTCCCGGTCGCCGGGGTCGGTGACGTCCAGCTTCTCCACGCGCAGCTCGACACCCCGCTCCCGGGCCTCGGCGCGCACCGCGGCGACCTGGGCGATGATCTCCACGCCCGCGATCACCTCGTGCCCCGCCGCCGCGAGCCGCAGGGCCACCTCCTTGCCGAAACCGCTGCCCGCTCCGGTGATGAGAATCGGTCCCGTCATGGTTCTCCCGCTTTCCGTGCTGGTACCCGGCCGGTCCGCACCGGGCCTCTCGGCGTCTCCCCGCCCGGCCCGTATGCCCGCATATCGGCACGATAGGTCCACGACCACGAGGGCGCCTCCGGGCGGAACGGGCACGCACGGCCCACGCGTAAGGGGCACGGCCCATGGACCGTGCCCCTTACACCGCGTACGGCTTCAGCTCAGCTGCACCACGGCCCGGGACATGCCCAGGACCTTCTTGCCGTCGCTCATGACCGTCAGGTCGACGCGCACCCGCCGGTCGTCCAGCAGGGCGCCCACCTTGCCGCTGACCTCGATGACCGCGCCCTTGTCGTCATCGGGCACCACGACCGGCTTGGTGAACCGCACGCCGTACTCGACGACCGAGCCCGGGTCCCCGGCCCAGTCCGTGACCACCCGGACCGCCTCGGCCATCGTGAACATGCCGTGCGCGATCACGTCCGGCAGCCCGACCTCACGCGCGAAGCGCTCGTTCCAGTGGATCGGGTTGAAGTCGCCCGAGGCACCCGCGTACTGCACGAGCGTCGCCCGGGTCACCGGGAAGGACCGCGCCGGCAGCTCCGTGCCGACCTCGACCGCCTCGTAACTCACCTTCGCGGTCATCACGCCTCCTCGGCGGCGCGCGCCACCAGCTTCGTCCACGCGGTCACGACGTGCTCACCGGACTCGTCGTGGACCTCGCCCCGGACGTCCAGGATGTCGTTGCCCGCCATGGACTTGACGGCCTCGATGGTCGAGGTGACCGTCAGCCGGTCCCCCGCGCGCACCGGGCGCGTGTAGACGAACTTCTGGTCGCCGTGCACCACCCGGCTGTAGTCCAGGCCCAGCTGCGGGTCCTCGATGACCTGGCCGGCGGCCTTGAAGGTGATCGAGAACACGAAGGTCGGCGGCGCGATCACGTCGCTGTGGCCGAGCGCCTTGGCGGCCTCGGGGTCGATGTACGCGGGGTGGGCGTCGCCCACGGCCTCGGCGAACTCGCGGATCTTCTCCCGTCCGACCTCGTACGGCGCGGTGGGCGGATAGGTCCGCCCCACGAAGGACTGGTCGAGCGCCATGAGCTCGCAACCTCCTGATGAAAGACGACTGGGCCGACGTGCAGCCCCATTCAACGGCACACACACCCGCACAACGACACGAGGCCGCCCCCAGAGGGGACGGCCTCGTGTACGAGCCTGATTCAGCGCGTTTCGCGGTGCGCGGTGTGCGAGTTGCAGCGCGGGCAGTGCTTCTTCATCTCAAGACGGTCCGGGTTGTTACGCCGGTTCTTCTTGGTGATGTAGTTCCGCTCCTTGCACTCCACGCAGGCCAGCGTGATCTTCGGGCGGACGTCGGTGGCAGCCACGTGAGTGCTCCTTGGACGGACGATGGACGGATGAACGCAAAAAAGAGTAGCCGATCGAAGGACCGACCCCACAATCGGCTACTGTTAGTAGCGGTGACCGGACTTGAACCGGTGACACAGCGATTATGAGCCGCTTGCTCTACCGACTGAGCTACACCGCTTTGATGACGAGTCCCCCCGCCGAAGCGGGGTTTCCCGATCACCAGAGCCCCAATGCGGAATCGAACCGCAGACCTTCTCCTTACCATGGAGACGCTCTACCGACTGAGCTATTGGGGCGAGCGATGAAGACATTACACGCTCGGTCGCCGATCGCCCAAATCCGTTTCGCGGCCCCCGGCCGACCCCACCTCGTACCCCGGTCCGGCCGCCCGTACGCCGCTGATCAGCAAGGCCGCACCGGTACGACTATTGCGCTCCTCCTCGAACGGGACCGAGCACGCCCCTGAGGGCTGTCCCGTAATCCCTGACGGGCGCACGACGACAGCCACGGCCCCTCGCAGCGTTGTCGGAACGCCCGAATACGCCAGTACGCGGACGCCACTCCGCCTTGCGACGCACCGCACCTGACGCCACGCGCTGATCCACCAGGGATTACCGGACAGCCCTTAGGCTCAACTCACTCTGCGTGATCTTGCCCCCTCCCCAGGAGCGCGATGCCCGACAGCCAGCCGCGGCGGCCCGGCGACCACGCGGCCGACGCCACCGTCAGCCCGGACAGCTCCGCGCTGACGCTCTGCGGCGCCCGCCTCACCGATGGCCGCGTCGTGGACGTACGGCTCCGCGGCGGCCGCATCGAGGCCGTCGGCACCGCCGGCAGCCTCCCCGCCCCCGGCGCCCGACTGGATCTGCGCGGCCACCTGCTGCTCCCCGCGCCCGCCGAACCGCACGCCCACAGCGACACCGCCCTCACCGCCGACACCGCCGGGCCCGCCCCTCAGCACCCCGACGCCATCCAGCGGCGCGCCACCGAGGCCGCGCTGCTCCAGCTCGGCCACGGCGCGACGGCCCTGCGCTCGCACGTGCGGATCGGCGACGTACAGGGCCTGGCCGCGCTGGAAGCCGTCCTGCAGGCCCGGCGCTCCCTGCGCGGCCTGGCCGACCTGACCACGGTCGCCATGCCCCGGCTGCTGACCGGCGTCGCCGGCGCGGACAACCTGGCCATGCTCCGCGACGCCGTGAAGATGGGCGCCGGCGCGGTCGGCGGCTGCCCGGACCTCGATCCGGACCCGGCCGGGTACGCCGAAGCCGTCCTGGAGGTGGCCGCGGAGCACGGCTGCCCCGTGGACCTGCACACGGACGGTGACGATCCCGCCCGGCTCGCCCGCCTCGCCGCGATGGCGGGCGGCATGCGCCAGGAGGTCACCGTGGGCCCCTGCGCCGGCCTCGCCCGCCTCCCCGGCGACACGGCCGCCCGGGCCGCCGCCCAGCTGGCCGCCGCCGGGGTCGGCGTGGTCTGCCTCCCCCAGGGCGGCTGCCGCGGCGCGGAGTGCCGGGGCACCGCCCCCGTACGGCTGCTGCGCGAGGCCGGGGTGCGGGTCGCGGCGGGAAGCGGGGCGCTGCGCGATCCGGCCAATCCGGTGGGCCGCGGCGACCCGCTGGAGGCCGCCTTCCTGCTTGCCTCGCAAAGCGGGCTGCGCCCCGAGCACGCCTACGCGGCGGTGTCCGCCGAGGCCAGGCGCGTGATGGGGCTCCCCGAGGTCCGCGTCGAGGCGGGCTTCCCCGCCGAGCTGCTCGCCGTACGCGGGGACGGGCTCGCCGGTGCGCTGTCGCTGGCGTACAGCCGGGTCGTGGTGCACCGGGGCCGGGTGGTCGCCCGGACCAGCGCGGTGCGCGAGTACTGCGACTCGGAGACGGGCGGCGGCCCCGGACTGCCGCGCCAGGGACGGCCGGAATCGACCGGCGGGCCGTGAGCGTCGCGGCGCGCTCCGGCGTACCGTCGGTTCCATGCGCATTGTCATCGCAGGTGGACATGGTCAGATCGCGCTGCGGCTGGAGCGGCTGCTCGCTGCACGCGGGGATGAGGCGGCCGGCATCATCCGCAACCCCCAACAGAGCGACGACCTCCGGGCGGCGGGCGCCGAGCCGGTGGTGCTGGATCTGGAATCGGCCACGGTGGAGGAGGCCGCCGAGGTGCTGCGGGGCGCCGACGCGGCGGTCTTCGCGGCCGGCGCGGGCCCCAACAGCGGTACGGCCCGCAAGGACACCGTGGACCGGGGCGCGGCCGTGCTGTTCGCGGACGCGGCGGAGCGGGCGGGGGTGCGGCGTTACGTCGTGGTCTCGTCCATGGGCGCCGACCCGGACCATCCCGGCGACGAGGTGTTCGACGTCTACCTGCGGGCCAAGGGCGCGGCGGACGCGGACGTACGGGCGAGGTCCGGGCTGGACTGGACGGTCCTCAGGCCCGGCATGCTGACCAATGACGCGGGCACCGGGCAGGTCCTGCTCGCCGCGTCGACGGGCCGGGGCCCGGTGCCGCGCGACGACGTGGCGGCGGTGCTCATGGAGCTGCTGGACACCCCGGCCACGGCGGGGCTGACCCTCGAACTGATCTCGGGCAACGTGCCGCTGACGGTCGCGGTGAAGGACATCGCCGGGAACTGATCCGGCACGTGGACCGGCCTGGACGGCGCGCTCCGGCCGGTCCGCCGCGTTCAGCCGCGGGGCGCCTGGCGCACGGTGATGCCGTGCCGCTCCAGCAGGGCCGCGGTGACTCCGTCGCCGGGCCGCAGCTCGCCGGTGAACGTACCGTCATGAACCGCGCCCCGCCCGCAGGAAGGGCTGCGGGGCATGAGCAGCGCCTCGGTGCAGCCGGACCGCCGCGCCGCCTCCAGCGCCCGCCGGGCGCCGTCCACGAACGCCTCGGTCACATCGCGCCCGGTGTCCTCCACGACGCGGGCCCGGCCGTCCAGCACGTCGTGCCCGTCGCCGCCGACGATCTCGGCGGGGCGGCGGGGCGTGGGCAGCCCGCCGGCGGTCTCGGGGCAGAAGGCGACGGCCCTGCGGTCGCCGATCGCGCCGGCCATCGGCTCCGATTCCTTGCTCCGGCCGTCGAAGCGGCAGGGCACGCCGCGCAGGCAGGCACTGACGAGTACGGAATCCACGCTCACACCCTTCCCTTTCCCATCTCTCGTCGGACAACAGAGAAGGCCCCCGTCCGAAGACAGGGGCCTTGCTTTGTGGCGGCGCCAGGGTTCGAACCTGGGTAGGCTGAGCCGGCAGATTTACAGTCTGCTCCCTTTGGCCACTCGGGCACACCGCCAAGGGATGCTGCCGTGAGACCCGCTTTGTGGCGGTGCTCCGTGGCAACGACGTAAACGATACCTGATGACCGGGGGTGCTACGCCACCGGATTGACCAGCGGCCCCGGCGGGCGCGGGTGGCTAGGCTTTGCCGGGCGGCAGGGGCCCGCGCATCCTGAAGGTCCCGCGGCCGCTTCGTACGCACATCCTTTCCAGCACCCCCGATCCAAGGAGCCACACGTCATGGCCGACTCCAGTTTCGACATCGTCTCGAAGGTCGAGCGGCAGGAGGTCGACAACGCCCTCAACCAGGCCGCCAAGGAGATTTCCCAGCGCTACGACTTCAAGGGCACGGACGCCTCGATCGCCTGGTCCGGCGAGAAGATCCTGATGCAGGCGAACGGCGAGGAGCGGGTCAAGGCCATCCTCGACATCTTCCAGTCCAAGCTGATCAAGCGCGGCATCTCGCTGAAGTCGCTGGACGCCGGTGAGCCGCAGCTGTCCGGCAAGGAGTACAAGCTCTTCGCCTCGATCGAGGAGGGCATCTCCCAGGAGAACGCCAAGAAGGTCGCGAAGATCATCCGCGACGAGGGCCCGAAGGGCGTCAAGGCGCAGGTCCAGGGCGAAGAGCTGCGGGTCACCTCGAAGAGCCGGGACGACCTCCAGGCCGTGCAGGCGCTGCTGAAGGCCCAGGACTTCGATTTCGACGTGCAGTTCACGAACTACCGGTAGGACGCCGCGGTCCGGGAGCGGAACCTCTCGTTCCGCGCCCGGACTGGATGTCCGAATACCGCCGGTCGCGGCGGTCCGGGCGCAGCAGACTGGTCCGTGACGGCCGGCGTTCCGGCCGGTCGCACGGACGAGGAGAGGGACGAGCCATGACCATGTACGCGACGGTCGACAGCCCACTGGGTGAACTGCTGCTGGTCGGCGAACAGGCCCCGGGGCCGGCGGGCATCGCGCTCGTCTCGCTCTCCCTGCCCGGGCAGAAGGGCGCGGCGGTCGTCCAGGACGGCTGGGCGCCCGCGCCCTCGGCGTTCGCGCCGGTCGCGGCCCAGTTGCGGGAGTACTTCGAGGGGCGCAGGACGCGTTTCGACCTGGTGTACGCCGAGGGCCGGGGCACGGACTTCCAGCGCCGGGTCTGGGCCGCGCTGGACGCCGTCCCGTACGGGGAGACGGTGTCCTACGGGCAGATCGCCGAGCGGGTCGGCGCGAGCGGGGCCGGGGTGCGGGCCGTGGGCACGGCGATCGGGCGCAATCCGCTGCTGGTCGTGCGGCCGTGCCACCGGGTGATCGGTGCGGACGGGGCGCTGCGCGGCTACGCGGGCGGGCTGGAGCGCAAGGAGCGGCTGCTGGGGCTCGAAGGCGCCCTGGCCGCGCGCTGATGGAGGGGCTGTTCCCCAGGCCGCGTGCGGTGGTCGCGCCGGGGGCGGTGCATGTGCCCGACTGGCTGTCGCCGGAGCGGCAGCGGCAGTTGGTGGCGGCGTGCCGGGAGTGGGCGCGGGGGCCCGTTCCGCTGCGGCACACGGCGTTGCCGGGCGGTGGGGTGATGTCGGTGCGGACGGTGTGTCTGGGCTGGCACTGGCAGCCGTACCGCTACTCGCGTACGGCGGACGATGTGAACGGCGCGCGGGTCGCCCCGTTCCCTGGCTGGCTCGCGGAGCTGGGGCGGGCGGCCGTGGCGGAGGCGTACGGGCCACGGAGTCCGGCGGGGGCGTACGAGCCGGATGCCGCGCTGGTCAACTTCTACGACGACTCGGCCCGGATGGGCATGCACCAGGACAACGAGGAGCGGTCCGGGGCGCCCGTGGTGTCGTTCAGCATCGGCGACACGTGTGTCTTCCGCTTCGGCAACACGGAGGGGCGGGGGCGGCCCTACACGGACGTGGAGCTGGCCTCCGGGGACCTGTTCGTGTTCGGCGGGCCTTCGCGGCGCGCGTTCCACGGGGTGCCGTCGATCCGGCCGGGCACCGCCCCTCCCGGAACGGGGATGAGCGGTGGCCGGCTCAATGTGACGTTGCGTGAGACGGGGCTGGGGCGGCCTTCGGTGTAGTCGTCAGCGGCGTTCGCGGGAGTTGCCGAAGATCAGCCGGTAGGCGATCAGCAGGACCAGTGAGCCGCCGACGGCCGCGATCCAGGTCGCCGGGTCGAAGAAGTCCTTGGTGATCTCGCGGTCCAGGAAGCGCGACGATATCCAGCCACCGAGGAAGGCACCGACGATCCCGATGAGGGTGGTGCCCAACACGCCGCCGGGGTCCCGCCCCGGCAGCAGGACCTTGGCGATGACGCCGGCGACAAGCCCAAGAATGATCCAGCCGATAATGGTCATGCGTGCGAACCTACCCGTCACTCGGTCTTGAAAGCCAAGACGCCCACGACGGGCGGGCGGTTGCGCGGCACGGCCTGTCGGCCCCGTTTCGTCTACCAGCCCGCGAACTGCGCGTCGGTGCTGACGATCTCCTTGCCGAAGGGCATCAGGGACACCGGGATCAGCTTGAAGTTGGCGATGCCCAGGGGGATGCCGATGATCGTGATGCAGAGGGCGATGCCGGTGGTGATGTGACCGAGCGCCAGCCACCAGCCGGCGAGAATCAGCCAGAGCACGTTGCCGACGCACGAGGGGCTCCCCGCGTCCCGGCGGTCGACGACCCGGTACCCGAAGGGCCACAGCGCGTAGATGCCGATACGGAAGGCGGCCAGGCCGAACGGGATGCCGATGATCGTGACGCAGAGCAGGAGCCCCGCGAGCAGATAGCCGAGGAACATCCAGAAGCCGCACAGGATCAGCCAAATGACGTTCAGAATGGTTTTCACGGGCGAGGACCTGCCATCTGCTCGAGTCGGGCGATGCGCTCCGCCATCGGCGGGTGGGTCGAGAACATCTTGGACATCCCCTGCCCGGCGCGGAACGGGTTGGCGATCATCATGTGGCTCGCGGTCTCGATCCTCGGCTCCGGGGGCAGCGGGAGCTGCTGGGTTCCGGCCTCCAGCTTCCGCAGGGCGCCGGCCAGGGCCAGCGGGTCGCCGGTCAGCCGGGCGCCCGAGGCGTCCGCCTCGTACTCCCGGGAGCGGCTGACGGCCAGTTGGATCACGGACGCGGCGAGCGGGCCCAGGATCATGATCAGCAGCATGCCGAGGAGGCCGGGGCCCTCGTCGTCGTTGGAACGGCCGACCGGGATCAGCCAGGCGAAGTTGACCAGGAACATCACGACGGAGGCCAGCGCGCCGGCGACGGACGAGATGAGGATGTCGCGGTTGTGGACATGGCTGAGCTCGTGGCCCAGGACGCCGCGCAGCTCCCGTTCGTCCAGGATCTGGAGGATGCCCTCGGTGCAGCAGACCGCGGCGTTGCGCGGGTTGCGGCCGGTCGCGAAGGCGTTGGGTGCCTGGGTCGGGGAGATGTAGAGGCGGGGCATGGGCTGGCGCGCCGAGGTGGAGAGCTCGCGGACGATGCGGTAGAGCTGGGGCGCCTGGAACTCGCTGACCGGGCGCGCGCGCATGGCCCGCAGCGCCAGCTTGTCGCTGTTCCAGTAGGCGTAGGCGTTGGTGCCGACGGCTACCAGGAGCGCGACGATCAGACCCGTACGGCCGAAGAAGCCGCCGATGACGATGATGAGTGCGGACAGGCCCCCGAGGAGTACGGCGGTTCTCAGCCCGTTGTGCCGGCGGTGCACGGTACGCCCTCCAAATCGTGCAGCAGGGGAACCCTTGCTGGGTGGGGCTCCACTCCCCAGTGGAGCCTCCCGTACTGGTCAACGCGAGGCGGGGAAAGCTAGTTCCCTTGTGCGTGGGGGCGGGCGGCCCGGCCCCGTTCCCGCATGCGAGCGCCGGGGCCGGCCTGGGCCGTGCGGGTGGCGGCGCGGGGCGGCTCAGCGCTGGGCGGGGAGCTTCGCGAGCTCCACGGCCTCGGGGTCGGGCTCGACCTCGCTGGTGCAGTGGGCGCAGCGGGAGGCGATGGCCGGGATCTCGGTGTAGCAGCGGGGGCAGTCGCGCAGGGCGGCCTTGATGTCGACCGCCTCCTGGACCTTCCTGGCCGTGAACCGGTCCTGGACCTTGGACATGGGCACGACGACACAGAAGTAGAGGATCGAGGCGGTGATGAGGAAGGCGATCGCGGCGCTGACGAAGAGGCCGTAGGGGAACGTCACACCGTCGAACTTGAACTCGGCCTTGCTGAAGTCGCCGGTGCCGCGGGTGATGATGCCGATCATCGGGACGATGAAGGCGTTGCTGAACCCCGTGACGACTGCGGTGAACGCGGCTCCGACGGCGAGACCGACCGCCATGGAGATGACGTTTCCGCGCAGGATGAAGTCCTTGAACCCGCTCAGCACTGCTCTGGCTCCTCTGTGGTGATGTGAAGGTCGTACGCGCCCACGCGCGGGCACGACCCTGCCCTGCGGGGGCTGCCGGGGGCAAACCGATCTCGTGGCCGTCAGAACAGGTTGACGGCGGCGAACCGGAGCACGGTCTGCGGGGCGCCCGACAGGACGATGCCGGCGACGGCGGTGAGGACGATCGCGGCGGTGAGGGGTGCCGGGGTGCGGTGCCGGGTGGCGGGGGCGGGCTGCCGCGTACCGTCCGGCTCGGGCGCGCGGAACAGGGCGGCGGTCCACTGGAGGTAGTAGTACAGCGCGACGACGACGTTCACGGCCATGACGACGGCGAGCCAGCCCAGTCCGGCGTCGACGGCCGCGGAGAAGACCGTGACCTTGGCGAAGAGGCCGATGATGCCCGGCGGCAGCCCGGCCAGGCAGAGCAGGAAGAAGGCCAGCGCGAGGGCGGCGAGCGGCCGGGTCGCGTACAGGCCCCGGTAGTCGGCGAGGCGGTTGCCGGGGTGGGTACGGGCGACGAGGGCGGCCACCGCGAACGCGCCGAGGTTCACGACGGCGTACATCAGGGCGTACGCGACGGTGGAGCCGATCCGGCGGTCCCCGGCGTACGCGGCGGCGGCGATCGGCACCAGGAGGTAGCCGGCCTGGGCGACGGAGGACCAGGCGAGCAGGCGGACCGCGCTGCGGGCGCGGGTGGCGCTCTGGCGGAGCGCGGCGACGTTGCCGACGGTCATGGTGAGCGCGGCGAGTACGGCGAGGGCGGGGCCCCAGACGTCCGCGTACGCCGGGAAGGCGATCACCGTGACGAGGATGAGGCCGGAGAAGCCGACCGCCTTGCCGACGACCGACAGGTAGGCGGCGATCGGCAGGGGGGCGCCTACGTAGGTGTCGGGCACCCAGAAGTGGAAGGGCGCGGCGGCCGTCTTGAAGGCGAAGCCGACGAGGGTCAGGGCGACGCCCGCCCCGGCGAGGGTGGAGAGCCGGCCGGGGACGTGGTCGAGGCGGCCCGCCAGGTCGGTGAGGTGGAGGGTGCCGGTGGCCGCGTACACGAAGCTGACGCCGAGGAGCATCACGGCGGTGGCGGTCACCGAGGACAGGAAGAACTTCAGCGCGGCCTCGGAGGAGCGCCGGTCGCCGCGCTTGATGCCGACGAGGGCGAAGGCGGGCAGCGAGGCGACTTCGAGGGCGATGACGAGCGTGGCGAGGTCGCGGGCGGCGGGCAGGAGGGCGGCGCCGGCTGCGGACGACAGCAGCAGGAACCAGAATTCGCCGGCCGGCAGCTTGCGGGTGTCACCGATGGAGAGCAGGGCGGTGAGCAGGGCGCCGCCGAGGACGAGGGCCTGGATGACCAGGGTGAAGTGGTCGGCGGTGTAGCTGCAGGCGCGGGTGCCGGTGCTGAGGCAGAAGGTGGAGCGGTCGCCGTCGTGGAGCGGGATGATCAGAGCGAGCCCGGCGACGAGTCCGGCGACGGCTCCGTAGCCGAGGAGGGGTTTGCGGGCCGCGGGGACGAAGAGGTCGGCGACCAGGACGGCGACGGCTACGGCCGCGACGGCTACGGGGGGTGCCAGGGCGAGCCAGTCGACGGACTGGACGAGGCTGCCGGTGCTCTCGGCCGCCGACTGGGCGATGCCGGCGGTTGCGGCCGCGGTGGTCACGACTTGCCTCCTGCGAGGAGCTTCTGCACGGCCGGGTCGGTGAGGCCGAGGAGGACGGCGGGCCAGAGGCCGGCGAGGACGGTGAGGGCCGCGAGGGGGGTCCAGGCGGCGAATTCGTAGCTCTGCACGTCGGCGATCGGCTGCGGTTCGTCGCGCGTGGCGCCCATGCAGACGCGGCGGACCACGATCAGGAGGTAGGCGGCGGTGAGCAGGGTGCCGAACGCGGCGATGGACATGAAGGTCAGGAAGGCGGGCCTGCTGAGCCCTTCGGCGGGGTCGAACGCGCCGAACAGGGCGAGCATCTCGCCCCAGAAGCCGGCGAGTCCGGGCAGGCCGAGGGAGGCGATCGCGGCGAACGCGAGGAGGCCTCCGAGGCGGGGGGCGCGGCCGTAGAGGGCGGCGCCGGTGGCCCCGGCGAGGGTGTCGAGGTCGGCGGTGCCGTGCCGGTCCTTGACCGCGCCGACCAGGAAGAACAGCAGCCCGGTGATGAGTCCGTGGGCGATGTTGGCGAAGAGCGCGCCGTTGACGCCGGTGGGGGTCATGCTCGCGATGCCGAGGAGGACGAACCCCATGTGGCCGACGGAGGAGTACGCGATGAGCCGCTTCAGGTCGCCCTTGGAGCCGGGGCGGGCGAGCGCCAGGCAGGCGAGCGACCCGTAGATGACGCCGGCGACGGCGAAGGCGGCGAGGTACGGGGCGAAGGTGTGCATGCCGTCGGGGGCGACGGGGAGCAGAATCCGGACGAACCCGTACGTGCCCATCTTCAGCAGGACGCCCGCGAGGAGGACGGAGCCGACCGTCGGGGCGGCGGTGTGGGCGTCGGGGAGCCAGCTGTGCAGCGGCCACATCGGGGTCTTCACCGCGAGCCCGATGCCGATCGCGAGGACGGCGATGACCTGCACGGACGAGGTGAGCCCGCGGCCGTTGTCAGTGGCGAGTGCCACCATGTCGAAGGTGCCGCTCTTCAGTCCGATGAGGAGCAGGCCCAGCAGCATGACGACCGAGCCGAGCAGTGTGTAGAGGATGAACTTCCAGGCGGCCGCCTGCCTCTGCGCACCGCCCCAGCGGGCGATGAGGAAGTACATCGGGATGAGCACCATCTCGAACGCCAGGAAGAACAGGATCAGGTCGAGGACGGCGAAGGTGGCGAGGGTGCCGGACTCCAGGACGAGGATCAGTGCGACGAAGGCCTTCGGGGAGGGGCCCGCGGGCATCTTGAAGTAGCTGTAGAGCGCGCAGAGGAAGGTCAGCAGCGCGGTCAGTACGAGCAGGGGGAGCGAAATGCCGTCGATGCCGAGGTGGATGCGTACATCCAGCGCCGGAATCCAGCTGATGTCGGTGGTGGCCTGCATCTTCGACGGGTGGTCGTGGTCGAAGCCGGCGGCCAGCGCGAGCGTCGCGAGGAGGATGACGCCGGTGACGGTCACGCCGTGGCGGAGCACGGCCTGGTCGGGGCTGCTGCCCTTGAGCCCGGGCGGGGCGGGGAGCAGGGCCGCGACGGCGCCGATGAGCGGGGCGACGACGACGAACGCCAGAAGGAACTGCATCACGGACGCACTGATATCGATCACGGCTCACGACCCGGCGTTGACGTTGGCGAAGACGACGGCGGCGACCGCCAGGACCAGGGAACCGGCGAGCAGTGCGCTGACGTAGGTCTGCACGTTGCCGGTCTGGGCGCGGCGGACGGCGGTGCCGAGCCAGCGTGCGCCGGTGGCTGAGCCGCGTACGTAGGTGTCGACCACCTCGCGGTCCAGGAAGCGGACGAGGCGCGCCGCGGCCTGGACGGGGCGGACGAACAGCGCCGCGTACAGGGCGTCCAGGTGGAAGCCGGTGGCCGCGTGGCGGTGGAGCGGGCCGAGCAGCAGGCGGCCGGGGTCGGCGGGGTCGGGGGCGTCACCGGCTGTGCCGTAGGCGGCGGTGCGGGCCTCGATGGCCTCGATCTCGACGAGGGCGGGTTCCGCGCCGGGGTGGGCGACGACCGAGCCCATCGGGACGCGGGCGGCGAGTGCGGTGGTGTGGCGCCAGGCCCCGTAGGTGACGAGGCCGCCGACGAGGCCGACGCCGGTGGAGAGCACGGCGGTGGTCAGCGACGGGGTGAGGCGGTGGCCGTCGAACCAGTCGCCGATCACGCCGACGGTCAGCCCGAGCGCGATGGTGGGGACGGCCAGCACCCACAGGACGGTGGTCATGGCGACGGGCTGCCTGCCGTGGTCGGGGGCCTCGGCGCCCCGGCCCCGGAAGGCGAGGAGCCAGAGCCGGGTGGCGTAGGCGGCGGTGAGCACGGCGGCCAGGAGCCCGGCGACGAGGACGGTCCAGCCGGCGGCGGCCGGGGCGACGTGCCGGTGGCCGAGCGCGGTGTGCTCGGCGGCGACGAGGACGGCTTCCTTGGAGAAGAAGCCGGCGAACGGGGGGATGGCGGCCAGTGCGAGGAGGGCGACGGTCATCGTCCAGTAGGCGTCGGGGATGCGCCGGGCCAGTCCGCTCATCCGGGACATGGCGGCCAGTGAGTTGGTGCCGGCGGCGTGGATGACGACCCCGGCGGCGAGGAAGAGGACCGCTTTGAAGGCACCGTGCGAGATGAGGTGGAAGACGGCGGCCCCGCGGTCGCCGACGGCCAGGGCGCCGGACATGTAGCCGAGCTGGCCGATGGTCGAGTAGGCGAGGACGCGCTTGATGTCGTCCTGGGCGAGGGCGGCGAGCCCGGAGCCGATCATCGTGACGGCCGCCATCACGGCGAGGACGACGAGGGCGGCGCCGGATGCCGCGAAGACGGGGAGGAGCCGGGCCACGAAGTAGATGCCGGCGGCGACCATCGTCGCCGCGTGGATCAGGGCGGAGACGGGGGTGGGGCCGGCCATGGCGTCGGGCAGCCAGGTGTGCAGGGGGAACTGCGCGGACTTGCCCGCGACCCCGGCGAGCAGGAGGAGCGCGATGAGGGTGGGGTGATCGAGGCCGTCGTGGGCGACGGCGCCCAGGATGCCGGTGATGCGGAAGGTGCCGGTGTCGGCGGCGAGGGCGAACAGGCCGATGAGGAAGGGGACGTCGCCGAGCTTGGTGACCAGGAACGCCTTGAGGGAGGCGGCGCGGGCCTCGGGCGTCTCCCAGTAGTGGCCGACCAGGAAGTAGGAGCAGATGCCCATGATCTCCCAGCCGACCAGGAGCACCATCAGGTCGCCGGAGTAGACGACGAGCAGCATCGCGGAGGTGAAGAGGGAGACGAGGGCCGCGTACGAGGGGTAGCGGGGGTCGTCGCGCAGGTAGGCGGTCGAGTAGATCTGCACGCAGCTCGCGACGAGGGCGACCAGCACGGCGACGAGGACGGCGAAGCCGTCGAGGTGCAGCGCGAGGTCGATCGGGACGGAGCCGGTGGGGGTGAGCTGGGTCGCCGCGTCGATGGCCCGGCCGCCGCCCTGGCGCGCGGCGACGACGGCCGCGAGGACGAGGGAGGCGAGGGAGGGCAGTACGGCGAGCGGCCGGACGTAGCCGGGCGCGGTGCGGCCGGTGAGGAGACCGGCGGCGGCGCCCAGGAACGGGAGGAGGGGGACGAGGACGGCGAGGGTCGTGGTGGTCACGCGGTGGCCTCTGCCTTCTTTGCCTTCCCTGCCGCAGCAGTGGCCTGGTCTTCGGGGCGGGCGGCGGTGCCCGTGGGGTCGTCGTCCTCGTCGTCGCCGGCCGGGACCGTTTCGGCCTCGTCGGTCTCGGCGGTGTCGCGGAGGCGGTCGATGTCGGAGGTGCCGCGGTTGCGGTAGACGGCGAGGACGATCGCCAGGCCGATGCCGATCTCCGCCGCCGCGATGGCGATGGTGAACAGGGTGAGGGCCTGGCCGGAGTGGAGGGTGTCGCGGAGCCAGACGTCGAAGGCGACCAGGTTGAGGTTGACGGCGTTGAGCATCAGCTCGACGGACATCAGGACGAGGATCGCGTTGCGGCGGGCGAGGACTCCGTACAGCCCGGTGCAGAAGAGGAGGGCGGCGAGCACGGCGGGATAGGCGAGGTGCATCAGCTCTTGTCCTCTCGGTGCGTGGTGGCCTGGGCCTTGGCCGCTCCGCTCGTGGTGGCCCGGGCCTTGGCCGCTCCGCTCGTGGTGGCCCCGCCCTTGCGGGACAGGACGATCGCGCCGACCAGGGCGGCGAGCAGCAGGACGGAGAGTGCTTCGAAGGGGAGCACCCAGTTCCGGAAGAGGAAGGAGCCGGTGGCCTCGGTGGAGCCCTGGGCGGGCCCGTCCAGCTCGATCCAGGTCGTGCGGAAGGCGTCCACGACGACCCAGACGAGGGTGCCGGCCGCGGCGACGGCCACCGCGAGGGCGGCCCAGCGGTTCTCCGAATCGGCGTCCGGGGAGCGGCCGATGGGGGCACGTGTGAGCATCAGGCCGAACAGGAGGAGGACGACGACGGAACCCACGTAGATCAGTACCTGCACCCAGGCGATGAACTCCGCGGTGAGCAGGAGGTATTCGACGGCGAGGCCGCCGAGCGCCACGATCAGCCAGAGGGCGGCGTGCACCAGCTGCCTGGTCGTGACGGTCACGAGGGCCGCGCCGAGGGTGGCGATGCCGACGAGGACGAAGGCGATCTCGACCCCGGTCGGGGAGAGGAAGCCGGGGTGGTGGTTCGCGGCTGCGGCGAGGGCGGGACCGGTGGTGGCTCCGGCGGTGAGGCCCGGGACGGCTCCGAGGGCGGTGATCACTCCTGGTCCTCCTGCGCGGCTTCCTGCGCCTGCGCGGCTTCCTGCTCACGCGCGGCTTCTTGCGCCTGCGCGGCTTCTTGCGCCTGCGCGGCTTCTTGCGCCTGCGCGGCTTCTTGCGCCTGCGCGGCTTCCTGCTCCTGCTGGGCGCGGAGCTTGTCGGCCGTCTTGCGGGCGGCGGCGATCTCCTTCGGTTCCTCGGCGCGCGGGTCGAGCGCGGGCGGCTCCGGGACCGTCCACATCCAATCGCGGAGCTTGTCGCGCTCGTGGGTGAGTTCGAGGATGTCCGTTTCCGCGTACTCGAACTCCGGCGACCAGAACAGCGCGTCGAACGGGCACACCTCGATGCAGATGCCGCAGTACATGCAGAGCGAGAAGTCGATCGCGAAGCGGTCCAGCACGTTGCGGCTGCGCTCACGGCCGCCGGGGGCCGCGGCGGGCACGGTCTCCTTGTGGGAGTCGATGTAGATGCACCAGTCCGGGCACTCCCGGGCGCAGAGCATGCAGACCGTGCAGTTCTCCTCGAACAGCGCGATGACGCCCCGGGAGCGGGGCGGGAGTTCGGGCTGCACGTCCGGGTACTGGGCGGTGACGGTCTTCTTCGTCATCGTCCGCAGGGTGACGGCGAGGCCCTTGGCCAGGCCTGAGCCGGGGATCGGGGGCACTAGTTGATCGCCACCTTCACGATGCCGGTGAGCGCGATCTGCGCGAGAGCGAGCGGGATGAGTGTGGTCCAGGCGAGCTTCTGCAACTGGTCCTCGCGCAGACGCGGGTAGCTCACGCGCAGCCAGATCACGAGGAACGCGAGGATGCCGGTCTTCAGCAGGGTCCAGACCCAGCCGAGTCCGTCGGCGCCCATCGGGCCGTGCCAGCCGCCGAGGAACAGGACGGTGGTCAGCCCGCACAGCACGACGATGCCCGCGTACTCGGCGAGCAGGAACAGTGCGAAGCGCAGGCCCGTGTACTCGGTGTACGCGCCGAAGATGATCTCCGAGTCGGCGACCGGCATGTCGAAGGGCGGGCGCTGGAGTTCGGCGAGCCCGGCCACGAAGAAGACCAGGGCGCCGATGATCTGCCACGGCAGCCACCACCACTCGAACGCGTCGAGGATGCCGGGGAGCGAAACCGTGCCGGCCGCCATCGCCACCGAGGCGGCGGCGAGCAGCATCGGCAGCTCGTACGCGAGCAGTTGGGCGGCGGTGCGGAGGCCGCCGAGCAGGGAGAACTTGTTGGCCGACGCCCAGCCGGCCATCAGCGAGCCGAGTACGCCGACGCCCATCACCGCGAGCACGAAGAAGATGCCCGCGTCGACGACCTGGCCGACCGCGCCCTCCCCCGGTCCGATCGGGATCACGACGAGCACGAGCAGGTACGGGAGCAGCGCGACGGCCGGCGCGAGCCGGAAGACCTTGCGGTCGGCGCCCGCCGGGACGATGTCTTCCTTCTGCGCGAACTTCACGCCGTCCGCGACGAGCTGGGCCCAGCCGTGGAAGCCGCCCGCGTACATCGGGCCCAGGCGGCCCTGCATGTGGGCCATCACCTTGTGTTCGGTCTGGCCGACGACGAGGGGGAGGACCATGAAGACCGCGAAGACGATGACGAGGCGGAGGGCGACGTCCAGTGCGTCGTTCACTCGGGATCGCCTCCGGTCGGGGTGTCGTCGGGGGTGGGGTCGGTTTCGGGCGCGGGGCCCGTGGGGGTGGGGTCGGTTTCGGGTGCGGGGGCGGTGGGGGGTTCGCTGCGCTGGGCTTCTCCCCTACCCGCCCCTTCCCGAACCGGGGGCTCCGCCCCCGGGCCCCCGCTCCTCGAACGCCGGAGGGGCTGGGAAGAGGGCTGGGAAGGGGGCTGGGATGCGTCGTCGGCCTCCGGGGACTCGTCGAACGCCGGGCGCGCGTTGTGCCACGGCGCTTCCGCGGCCGGGGTCTCCCGAACGGCCTCCGGCGCCTCCGCCCCCCGCTGGCTCGCCGAGCCCTGCGACGCGCTGCGGCTGCGGCGCGGCGGGGTGGCCGGGGCGCCCGGTGTCGCCTCGCCCGCGGTACGGGACCGGCGCGGCGGGGCAGCCGGTGCGCCGCCCTGCTCGCCCGTCCCCGACGTCCCCGGCGCCTCCGGCCTCGTCGGCGTCGCCTCGCCCGCCGTGCGGGTCCGGCGCGGAGGGCGGTCGCCCGCGGCCCTCGCCGTGCGGGCGGGGCGGGTGGGGGCCGGGGGGAGCTGGCCCTTGAGGGGGCCCCACTCGTTCGGGTCGGGGACGCCCGGGGGGAGCATCGTGCGGCGCTTCGGGCCGCCGTGTTCCGACTCGCCCGGCTCCTTCGCGCCCGGCCAGGCCTTCGCCACTCGGGCCGCCAGGACGAAGTCCTTGCGCAGGGGGTGGCCCTCGAAGCCCTCGGGGAGGAGCAGCGGGACGAGGTGCGGGTGGTCCGCGAAGTCGATGCCGAACATCTCGTGGGTCTCGCGCTCGTGCCAGGCGGCTCCGGCGTAGACGCCGATCGCGGTGGGCAGCGCGGCCGCCTCGTGCGGGACGGTCGTACGGATCAGCAGCCGGCGTACGCCGGAGCCCGCCGCCGGGAGCGCGGCGACGTGCGCGCAGACCCGGAAGCCGGTGCCCGGCTCGTCCACCGCGCTCAGCCAGTCGAAGTAGGTGCAGCCGAGCCCGTCGCGCGCCGTTTCCAGGGCGGCGATCCAGGAGGCGGGCGGCACGTCGACGGTCAGCAGGTCAAAGGCCCGCTCCGCCGTGGCGTCGTCGCCGAAGAGTTCCGTGACGGCGTCCGGCAGTCGGTCGAAGGAGGTCTCGGCGGTCACTTGCCCTCGCCCTCCCCGGGAGCGGCCGGCGGGGTCACCAGGCCGCTGCGCAGGGCTGCCGTGGAGGGGCGGTCGCCGGGGGCCGTCGCGTAACGCTCCCCCAGCGACTCGCGGGCGATCTTCTCCTGGAGCTTCAGGATGCCCTGGAGCAGGGCCTCGGGCCGGGGCGGGCAGCCGGGTACGTACACGTCGACCGGGATGATCTGGTCGACGCCCTTCGTCACGGAGTACGAGTCCCAGTACGGGCCGCCGCAGTTGGAGCAGGCGCCGAAGGAGATGACGTACTTGGGCTCGGGCATCTGCTCGTACAGGCGCTTGACCGCCGGGGCCATCTTGTCCGTCACCGTGCCGGAGACGATCATGAGGTCGGCCTGGCGGGGTCCGGGCGCGAACGGGATGACGCCCAGCCGGATGAAGTCGTGGCGGGCCATGGAGGCGGCGATGAATTCGATGGCGCAGCAGGCGAGTCCGAAGTTGAAGACCCAGAGGCTGTAGCGGCGGCCCCAGTTGAGGACCACCTTCATCGGCTCCGGGGCGAGCCGGGACAGTACGCCCAGGCGCTTCGGTTCCGGGAGGAACGTGGGTACGGCGGCGGGTTCGGCCCCCGCTTCGGCGGACGACGGGCTCGTCACGTCCATTCGAGGACGCCCTTCTTCCATGCGTAGAGCAGTCCCACGGCCAGGAAACCGAGGAAAATGAACATTTCCACGAGCGTCGTCGCGCCGTATCCGGGTGCGGCGAAGACGGTCGCCCAGGGGAAGAGGAAGATCGAGTCGACGGCGAAGATCACGTACAGGAAGGCGTAGACGTAGTAGCGGACCTGGGTGTGCGCCCAGCCCTCCCCCACGGGGTCCACGCCGCACTCGTACGTGAGGAGTTTCTCCGGCGTCGGGACCACGGGGCGCAGCAGCCGGCCGGCGCCGAAGGCGACCGCGACGAACAGGACGCCGACGACGGCGAGCAGTCCGACGACCGAGTAGCTGTGGAAGTAGTCCGACGCGAGCACGGCCGGCGCCGGTGCCGGTCCCGGCGGGTTCGCCACGTCCGGAAGTTCCGACGGGCCCGGCAGGTACGCCGCGCCCGGAAGGTCCGTCACGTCGGCCACGTCCGCCCCCTCGCTCCCTCAAACCGTTCGACGATCTGTACGCACGGGAGTCTAGGCCCTGTAAAGGACGGGTAAGCAGTTGCGTCGGGCAACGAACGGGGTTGGGCGGGGTCGGGCGGGACAACGGGGTCGGGCGGGGCACGGTGGGGATATCCCTACTCCGCCTCACCCACGAGCCCCATGGCATCCGCAGGTCCCGCCCGGCAGGCTGGTCGTATGACCATGAGCCCCCAGGTGCCCTCCAACGACGGGCCGCCTCCTGTCCGCTTCGCCTTCGGCCGGTGGACGTGGAAGGAGGTCGCGCACCTCCTCGCCAACTTTCCGATGGCGGTCGTCGGATTTGTTTACACAGTGTTGATGATCAGCGTCGGCGTGGGCCTCGCGGTCACCGTGGTCGGGCTGCCCCTGCTAGCCGCCGGGTTGCAGGGTGCCCGGCTGATCGGGCGGGCCGAGCGGGGCCGTGCGCGCAAGCTGCTGGGGGTGCGGGTCGAGGAGCCGAGTCCGGTGGCCCGGGCACGCCGGGAGGAGGGGTTCTTCGCCTGGCTGTGGTCGAGCCTGATGGACCCGGTGGCCTGGCGGGCGGCGCTGTACTCGTTCATGCGGCTGCCGTGGGGCATCCTCACCTTCGTGGTGACGCTCCTGTGCCTCGTGCTGTGGCCGGCGCTCCCCTATACGTCGCGGTTCCTGGCCAACGCGGACCGGGCCATGGTGCGCGGCCTGCTCTCCCCCTCCGACGACCTCGAACGCCGCATCGCCGAGTTGGAGTCGGACCGGGGCGTGGTGGTCGACACGGCCGCCGCCGACCTGCGCCGCATCGAGCGCGACCTGCACGACGGGGCGCAGGCCCGGCTCGTCGCCCTCGCCATGGGTCTGGGCCTGGCCAAGGAGAAGCTGGCCGACGACCCGGAGGCCGCGGCGAAGATGGTCGACGAGGCCCACGGCGAGGTCAAGGTCGCCCTCCAGGAACTGCGCGACCTGGCACGCGGCATCCACCCGGCCGTCCTCACCGACCGCGGCCTGGACGCCGCCCTGTCCGCCATCGCCTCCCGCTGCACCGTCCCGGTCACCGTACGGGTGGATCTGCCGGGGCGGCCGGCCCAGGCCATCGAGGGCATCGCGTACTTCACCGTCTCCGAACTCCTCCAGAACGTCAGCAAGCACAGCGGGGCCCGTACGGCGTCCGTCGACGTGTGGCGCACGGGCGACCGGCTGATGCTCCAGGTCTGCGACGACGGGCGGGGCGGGGCCTCGATGGACGGCGGTACGGGGATGGCGGGGCTCGCGGAGCGGCTGGACGCCGTCGACGGGGTCTTCGTCCTGGTCTCCCCCGCCGGCGGCCCGACGACCGTCACCGCCGAGCTGCCCTGGCGCGACCGGGAGACCGAGAAGAGCGCGGCCGGCGGGCACACCTCAGGGCCCAGGAGGTAGGGGAAACCCCCGGTCCGAGACGGATACCGGCCTGATGGTGCGCCGGCGCGCGACCCAGCACTCTTGAATCAGAACGCACAGACAGCACGCACGCACAGCCCCGGACGACGCGGACGCAGAAGAAGAAACGGACGGAACCCATGGCCACGGCATACGGACCGGACACACGTGACCCCCAGCGGTCGGGAAGCGGTTCCGGGGAGCGCCCGGCGACTCGGCGCGTCCTGCCGGCCGCGCTGCGAGCCCCTCTGGAGGCCAGGACCTGGCGCGAGTTCTGCTACCTCCTGCTGAGCCTGCCGATCAGCATCGTGCTCTTCGCCTTCGCGATCACCATGGTCTCGCTGGGGGCCGGACTGCTCGTCACCTTCCTGGGGATTCCGGTGCTGGCGGCCGGTCTGGTCATGTGCCGGGGCTTCGGGATGGTGGAGCGGACCCGGGCGCGGGCCCTGCTGAAGCTGGACGTGGCCGACCCGGCTCCGGCGCGCGGCCGGACCGGCGGGCTGATGTCCTGGGTCGGGGCGGTCCTGAAGAGCGGGGTGTCCTGGCGCCACCTGCTCTACTCGCTGCTGCACTTCCCGTGGGCGGTCTTCGCCTTCTGCGTCTCGCTCACGGTGTGGGCCTGGGGCTGGGCGGCCCTCAGCTACCCGCTGTGGCACTGGGCCGTTCCCTCGCACACGGGCGTCCGGGGGATTCAGCTGTACGGGGACTCCACGCACGAGGTCTATCTGGACTCGCCCCTGGATCTGGCCCTCACCAGCGTGCTGGGTCTGGTCGTCGTCCTGCTGTCGGCGTGGGTGATCCGGGGTCTGGCCGCGGTGGACCGGCTGATGGTGGCCGGGCTGCTGGGCCCGTCCCGGCTGGCGACCCGCGTCACGGAGCTGGAGTCGGACCGGGGCGTGGTCGTGGACACGGCCGCCGCCGACCTGCGCCGCATCGAGCGCGACCTGCACGACGGGGCGCAGGCCCGGCTCGTCGCCCTCGCCATGGACCTGGGGCTCGCGAAGGAGAAGCTGACCGCCGACCCCGAGGCCGCAGCGAAGATGGTCGACGAGGCCCACGGCGAGGTCAAGGTCGCCCTCCAGGAACTGCGCGACCTGGCACGCGGCATCCACCCGGCCGTCCTCACCGACCGCGGCCTGGACGCCGCCCTCTCCGCCATCGCCTCCCGCTGCACGGTCCCCGTCACGGTCGAGGTGGACCTGGCGTCCCGGCCGGCGCAGGCCATCGAGGGCATCGCGTACTTCACCGTCTCCGAACTCCTCCAGAACGTCAGCAAGCACTCCGGCGCCACCCACGCCTCGGTCGACGTGTGGCGTACGGAGGACCGGCTGCTGCTCCAGGTGACCGACGACGGCCACGGGGGCGCCGACCTGACGGCGGGCAGTGGTCTCGCCGGGCTGACCGAGCGGCTGGACGCCGTGGACGGGGTCCTGGTGGTCGACTCCCCGGTGGGCGGCCCGACCAAGGTGACCGCCGAGCTGCCCTGGCGCGGCTGACCGGAAACCTGCGGTTAGTCATTCGTACCGCCCCGGGGGGAGCCTCCCCCCGGGGCGCGGTCAACCCCGCGCGCGCTCGCGACGTCACTGCCGTTACTGGGATGCTGGACGGCATACGGATCACAAGAGCGAGCAGGTGGGGGAATCAGCGTCGTGGTGGAGGACAGGGTGCGCGTGGTCATCGCCGAGGATTCGGTACTGCTCCGGGAGGGACTGACCCGGCTGCTGACCGATCTCGGGCATGACGTCGTCGCGGGCGTGGGGGACGCGGAGGCGCTGATCAAGACGATCGGCGACCTCGCCGGGCAGGACGCGCTGCCCGATGTGGTGGTCGCGGACGTGCGGATGCCGCCGACCCACACCGACGAGGGCGTACGGGCGGCGGTGCGGCTGCGCAGGGACTACCCGGGGATCGGGGTGCTGGTCCTGTCGCAGTACGTGGAGGAGCAGTACGCCACCGAGCTGCTGGCCGGGTCCAGCCGGGGTGTGGGGTATCTGCTGAAGGACCGGGTCGCCGAGGTCCGGGAGTTCGTGGACGCGGTGGTGCGGGTGGCGCAGGGCGGTACGGCGCTGGACCCCGAGGTGGTGGCGCAGCTGCTGGGCCGCAGCCGCAAGCAGGACGTGCTGGCGGGGCTGACGCCGCGCGAGCGGGAGGTGCTGGGGCTGATGGCGGAGGGGCGTACGAACTCCGCGGTGGCCAAGCAGCTGGTGGTGAGCGACGGGGCGGTGGAGAAGCATGTCAGCAACATCTTCCAGAAGCTGGGGCTGGCCCCGAGCGAGGGCGACCACCGGCGAGTTCTCGCCGTACTGACCTATCTGAACTCCTGACACCGGCGACGGACCTCCCACACAGCTGACGGTCTGTCAGACTGAAGATGCCGGATGTCCCCAGCGAGGGTCCAACGGGGAACGAGGCCGCTGGTGAATCATGACGGAGCAGCGCCGGGAATCGTCCGGGAAACGTCTCACCATCTTGATATGAAGCGTCTCGAAATGCCGTCCACCATGTGATCGGTCAGAGGAAGGCGACCCTTACAGACGTAGGGTGGGGCTGGGGACCTCCGGCGGGCCGGACGGTTCCGAGCCGCCGCGCCGAGGGAGGTCCAGTAAGTGACCAGCCAGGTCAGTAGCCCAGCGGAACAGGCCGACGAGGCCAGTGACGCGCTCGTAGGGGGACAGCGTGACCCCCAGTCCGCAGCCGGATCAACCGGTGGCAAAGAGGTCCGCCGTCTGGACCGGGTGATCATCCGCTTCGCGGGTGACTCGGGTGACGGCATGCAGCTCACGGGGGACCGGTTCACCTCCGAGACGGCGTCCTTCGGGAACGACCTCTCCACGCTGCCCAACTTCCCCGCCGAGATCCGCGCCCCCGCAGGCACCCTGCCGGGGGTCTCGTCGTTCCAGCTGCATTTCGCCGACCACGACATCCTGACCCCGGGCGACGCGCCGAACGTGCTGGTGGCGATGAACCCGGCGGCGCTCAAGGCGAACATCGCCGATGTGCCGCGCGGGGCCGAAATCATCGTGAACACCGATGAATTCACCAAGCGGCCGATGGCGAAGGTGGGCTACGAGACCAGCCCGCTGGAGGACGGCTCGCTGGAGGCGTACAACGTCCATCCGGTGCCGCTGACCACGCTCACCATCGAGGCGCTGAAGGGGTTCGAGCTCTCCCGCAAGGAGGCCGGGCGCTCCAAGAACATGTTCGCGCTGGGGCTGCTGTCCTGGATGTACCACCGGCCGACCGAGGGCACCGAGGCGTTCCTGCGGGCCAAGTTCGCCAAGAAGCCGCAGATCGCCGAGGCGAACGTGGCCGCGTTCCGGGCCGGCTGGAACTTCGGCGAGACCACCGAGGACTTCGCCGTCAGCTACGAGGTGGCCCCGGCCTCGCAGGCCTTCCCCACCGGCACGTACCGCAACATCTCGGGGAACCTCGCCCTGTCCTACGGGCTGATCGCCGCCGGCCGGCAGGCGGACCTGCCGGTGTACCTCGGCTCGTACCCGATCACCCCGGCCTCCGACATCCTGCACGAGCTGAGCCGGCACAAGAACTTCGGCGTGCGCACCTTCCAGGCCGAGGACGAGATCGCGGGCATCGGCGCCGCGCTGGGCGCCGCGTTCGGCGGGTCGCTCGCCGTGACGACCACGTCAGGGCCGGGTGTCGCACTGAAGTCGGAGACCATCGGCCTCGCGGTCTCCCTGGAACTGCCGCTGCTCATCATCGACATCCAGCGCGGCGGCCCGTCCACCGGGCTGCCCACCAAGACCGAGCAGGCCGACCTGCTCCAGGCGATGTACGGGCGCAACGGCGAGGCCCCGGTGCCGATCGTGGCCCCCAGGACCCCGGCCGACTGCTTCGACGCGGCCCTGGACGCGGCCCGGATCGCCCTGACCTACCGCACCCCGGTCTTCCTGCTCTCCGACGGGTACCTGGCCAACGGCTCCGAGCCCTGGCGCATCCCGGAGCTCGACCAGCTCCCGGACCTGCGCGTCCAGTTCGCGGGCGGCCCGAACCACGAACTGGCCGACGGCACCGAGGTGTTCTGGCCGTACAAGCGCGACCCGCAGACGCTCGCCCGCCCCTGGGCCGTCCCCGGCACGCCGGGTCTCGAACACCGCATCGGCGGCATCGAGAAGCAGGACGGCACCGGCAACATCTCGTACGACCCCGCCAACCACGACTTCATGGTCCGCACCCGCCAGGCCAAGGTGGACGGCATCGAGGTCCCGGACCTGGAGGTGGACGACCTGGCGGAGGCGAGGACCCTCGTGCTGGGCTGGGGCTCGACGTACGGCCCCATCACCGCCGCCGTCCGCCGGCTGCGCGCCGCCGGACGCCCCATCGCCCAGGCCCACCTGCGCCACATCAACCCGTTCCCGCGGAATCTCGGCGAGGTGCTGAAGCGTTACGACAAGGTGGTCGTCCCCGAGATGAACCTCGGGCAGCTGGCCACGCTCATCCGGGCCAAGTACCTGGTGGACGCGCACAGTTACACCCAGGTCAACGGCATGCCGTTCAAGGCCGAGCAGCTGGCGACAGCCCTTGAGGAGGCCATCGATGCCTGAGACGAACGAACTGCTCCAGCTGGTGCCCAAGGCCGAGGCGAAGCAGTCCATGAAGGACTTCAAGTCCGACCAGGAAGTGCGCTGGTGCCCCGGCTGCGGTGACTACGCGGTCCTCGCCGCCGTGCAGGGCTTCATGCCCGACCTCGGTCTGGCGAAGGAGAACATCGTCTTCATCTCCGGCATCGGCTGCTCCTCCCGTTTCCCGTACTACATGAACACCTACGGGATGCACTCGATCCACGGCCGCGCCCCCTCCATCGCGACGGGCCTCGCCACCTCGCGGCGCGACCTGTCGGTCTGGGTCGTCACGGGTGACGGCGACGCGCTGTCCATCGGCGGCAACCACCTGATCCACGCCCTGCGCCGCAATGTGAACCTGAAGATCCTGCTGTTCAACAACCGGATCTACGGGCTGACCAAGGGCCAGTACTCCCCCACCTCCGAGGTGGGCAAGATCACCAAGTCGACGCCGATGGGCTCGCTGGACGCCCCGTTCAACCCGGTGTCGCTGGCGATCGGCGCGGAGGCGTCGTTCGTCGCCCGTACCGTCGACTCCGACCGCAAGCACCTCACGAGCGTGCTGCGCGCCGCCGCCGACCACCCCGGCACGGCGCTGGTGGAGATCTACCAGAACTGCAACATCTTCAACGACGGCGCTTTCGAGGTCCTGAAGGACAAGGAGCAGGCCCAGGAGGCGGTGATCCGCCTGGAGCACGGGCAGCCGATCGTCTTCGGGGCCGACGGCACCAAGGGTGTCGTACGGGACTCGCTGACCGGGGACCTTCAGGTGGTCGCGGTCACCGAGGAGAACAAGTCGCAGATCCTCGTCCACGACGCGCACGCCCCGAGCCCGACGACGGCGTTCGCCCTGTCGCGGCTCGCCGACGCGGACACCCTGCACCACACCCCGATCGGGGTGCTGCGCAGCGTGGAGCGGCCGGTGTACGACACGAAGATGGCGGAGCAGCTGGACGCGGCCGTGGAGCGGGACGGCAAGGGCGACCTGGCCGCGCTGCTCGCGGGCAACGACAACTGGACGGTGGTCGGCTGACCCGCCGGCCCCCGTAACGCTGAAGCGCGCCGGTCACGCCCCTCGCGGGCGTGACCGGCGCGCTTTCGTGTGTTCGCCCACCCGGTTCATCCTCCCGGTTCACCATTCCCTAGCACTATCTTTTAGTTAGCGCATTCCGTAGGGTGGCGCAAGAGAAGCGAAGACAGAGGAGAGACCCCATGAGCATCGTCGTCACCGGAGCCACCGGAGCACTCGGCCGACTCGTCGTCGAGCACCTGCTGACCACCGCCGCCGTCCCCGCGAGCGAGATCGCGGCCGTAGTCCGCGACAAGGAGAAGGCCGCCGGCCTCGCCGCCCGGGGCGTCGAGCTGCGCATCGCCGACTACGACCGGCCCGAGACCCTGGCCGAGGCGTTCCGGCCCGGCGACCGGGTGCTGCTCATCTCCGGCAACGCGGTCGGCAGCCGGGTCGCCCAGCACACCGCGGTCATCGACGCGGCGAAGGCGGCGGGGGTGGCGCAGCTCGCGTACACCGGCATTCTCGGCGGGCCCGAGGCGGACTTCACCCTGGCCGACGAGCACAGGGCGACCGAGCAGCTGATCCTCGACTCCGGCCTGCCGTACACGTTCCTGCGCAACGGCTGGTACACGGAGAACCTCACCGACAACCTGGCCCCCGTCCTGGCACACGGCGCGGTCGTCGCCAACGCGGGCGAGGGCCGGATCGCCTCCGCCACCCGCGACGACTACGCCGCCGCGGCCGCCGCCGTCCTGGCCGGCGAGGGCCACCTGAACCGCGCGTACGAGCTGAGCGGGGACACCGCCTGGTCGTACGCCGAGTACGCGGCCCAGGTCGCGAAGGCCACCGGCAAGGAGATCGCGCACCGGGACGTCCCGGCCGCCGCGCACCAGGAGATCCTGACCGGTGCCGGGGTGCCGGAGGGCTTCGCGGCGATCCTGGTCGACGTGGACGAGGCGGTGCGGCGCGGGCGGCTGGCCGGGACCAGCGGCGAGCTGGCCCGTCTGATCGGCCGCCCGACGACCCCGCTGGCCGACACCGTCGCCGCCGCGGTCGCCGCACTGTAGGGCGCACCCTTCGGCCCCCGGGTCCGGTGTCATGACCGTCTGACGATACGGCTATGACATCGGGCCCTGTCGGCGTTACCTTCGTCTGGTTGACGGTCGTACGACAGACATACGACAGAGATCCGCCAGGAGGGGCCCGTGAAGGGGACGAATGACCAGCGGGCCGGGCTCCTGTCCGGGTTCACCGCGTACGGCATGTGGGGGATCGTCCCGCTGTTCTGGCCGCTGCTGAAGCCCGCCGGCGCGATCGAGATCCTGGCCCACCGCATGGTGTGGTCGCTCGGCGTGGTGGCAATCCTGCTGCTCGTGCTGCGGCGCTGGTCCTGGATCGGCCCGCTGCTGCGCCAGCCTCGCAAGCTGGGGCTGCTCACCCTCGCGGCGGCGGTGATCACCGTCAACTGGGGTCTGTACATCTGGTCCGTGAACAACGGCCATGTCGTCGAGGCCTCGCTCGGCTACTTCATCAACCCGCTGGTCACCATCGGCATGGGCGTTCTGCTCCTGGGCGAACGGCTGCGCCCGGCGCAGTGGGTGGCGGTCGGCACCGGCATCGCGGCGGTGCTGGTGCTGGCGATCGGCTACGGGAAGCCGCCGTGGATCTCGCTGGTCCTGGCGTTCTCGTTCGCGACGTACGGCCTGGTCAAGAAGAAGGTCGACATGGGCGGCCTGGAATCGCTCACCGCCGAGACCGCCGTGCTCTTCGTGCCCGCGCTCGGTTATCTGCTGTGGCTGAGCGCCCGGGGCGAGTCGACCTTCACCTCGGACGGCGCCGGACACGCGGCGCTGCTCGCGGCGACCGGTGTCGTCACGGCCGTGCCGCTGATCCTGTTCGGGGCCGCCGCGATCCGGGTACCGCTCTCGACGCTCGGGCTGCTCCAGTACCTGGCCCCGGTCTTCCAGTTCCTCCTGGGCATCGTGTACTTCCACGAGGAGATGCCGCCGGAGCGGTGGGCCGGGTTCGGCCTGGTCTGGGTGGCCCTCGCCCTGCTGACCTGGGACGCGCTGCGGACGTCCCGCCGTACGAGGGTGCAGGCGCAGGCGGCCCGGCTGGCCGCGACGGCGACGGCCGCCCCGGCGGGCCCGGACCGCACGGAGACCAGCACAAGCGCAACCTAGTTGCTTTTTTAACTCGGTTACGTTTCCCTTGGGTCCACGGTAATCCGACCGGACCCAGGAGTACGCATGCCCGCGCCCGCACCCCCGATCCCCGTCCTCGTCGTCGGCTCAGGCCCCACCGGACTGACCCTGGCCATCGACCTCGCCCGCCGGGGCGTCGGCGTACGGATCATCGACAAGTCCGCGCGGTTCCCCCGCAGCTCGCGCGCCAAGGGCCCCAACCCGCGCTCCCTGGAGGTCCTGGAGGACCTCGGGGTCATCGACGCGGTCCTGGCCGCCGGGGCCGCGCCACTGCCGATGCGCAAGTACCGGGGCGGGGTGGCGATCGCCGACGCCGAGCCGTACGCGGGCCTGCGGCCGACCCCGGACGCCCCCTACGACCGCCCCCGGATGATCGCCCAATGGCAGCTGGAGGAGGTGCTGCGGGCCCGGCTCGCGGAGTACGGCGTACGCGTCGAACTCGGCTCCGAACTCGTGGCACTGGCCGAGGGCGAGGCATCCGTGACCGCCACGCTGGCCGGTGGCGGCCGGATCGAGGCGTCGTACGTGGCCGGCTGCGACGGCGGCCACAGCGCGGTGCGCAAGCTGCTCGGCATCCCGTTCGAGGGGAGGACGGCCGAGACGCAGCAGATGGTGTGCGGGGACGTCGAGATCGAGGGGTTGGACCGCGGGTTCTGGCACCAGTGGTTCGACGAGGACGGCGCCGTGATGCTCTGCCCGATCCCCGGCACCCGGTCGGGCTGGTGGTTCCAGGCCGGCCCCGAGACCGACGCCTCCGGCGCCCCGGTACCCCCGTCGCTCGCCGGGTTCCGCCGCCTCTTCGCCAAGCACACCGGTCTGCCCGGCGACCGCCTCACCGAGGCGACACTGCTCTCCACATACCGGGTCAACGAGCGCATGGCCGCGCGCTACCGGGTGGGCCGGGCCTTCCTCGCCGGGGACGCGGCGCACGTGCACTCGATCGCGGGCGGCCTCGGCATGAACACCGGCATCCAGGACGCGTACAACCTGGGCTGGAAGCTCGCCCGGGTCGTCTCCGGGCTCGCCGGACCCGCCCTGCTCGACACGTACGAGGAGGAGCGGCTGCCCGTCGCCGCCGAGGTCCTGGACATCAGCGGGCAGCGGCTGCGGGCCACGCTCGAAGCGATCAGGAAGCCGGGCGGCGGGCTCGACTCGGCGGTCGGCCCCGGCACCAACGGCCTGGGCGGCGGCTACCGCTGGAGCTCCCTGGCCGCCTCCCCGCTCGCCACATCCCGCCTCCGGCCGGGCGACCGCGCCCCCGACGCGCCCTGCCGCGACGCGACGACCGGCGCCCCCATCCGCCTCTTCGATGCCTTCGCCGGCCCGCACTTCACCCTGCTCGGCTTCGGTACGGGCACGACCCGGGCGCTCCGGGAGGCGACTGCGGCCCACGGCGAGGACCTGCGGGCGTACGGGGTGGACGCGCCCGGCCCGTACGAGCCGGGCCATCACGCGGGCGGGCCGTACGGGCTGGCCGACCACGCGGGCCACGCCCGTTCGGCATACGGCATCGGCCCGGACGACGACCTGCTGGTCCTGGTCCGCCCGGACAACCACGTCGGCCTGATCGCCCGGTCCGACGACGGACGGGCCGTTGCGGAGATCGCGGCGCACCTGGGCGGAATCCCCTATTCCGGGACAGAATGCCGATCATGACTCTTGAGTGGAAAGTCGTCATCGACGCGGCCGACCCGCACGCTCAGGCCGGCTTCTGGTCCCAGGCCCTCGGCTACGAGATCGAGGACAACAGCCCCCTGATCGAACGCCTCCTGGGCACCGGTGCCGTACCGGAAACGCTCACCACGACCGCCCACGGCCGCCGCGCCTGGCTCGACCTGGCGGCCGTACGGCACCCTGACGACCCGTACGACCAGGACAGCGGCACCGGTCACGGCCGCCGGCTCCTCTTCCAGCGCGTACCGGAGCCGAAGACGGTGAAGAACCGCCTCCACCTGGACCTCCACGCGGGCCCGGACCGCCGCGACGCGGAGGTGGCCCGCCTGGAGACCCTGGGCGCGAAGGTCCAGCGCAAGGCCGAGGAGCCGGGCGGCACGTGGACGGTGCTCACGGACCCCGACACGTCTGACTACCAGTTCTAAGCATACGGGCTGGTCCGCAGCAACAACAGAGCCCCGTCCGGCACTTGGCCGAACGGGGCTTCCGCGTCTCTGTGCGCCTTCCTAGCGCTCTCTCGTCTCCTCCGTGGGGCTCGGCTCCGGCGCGTGCTTCGGGCAGCCGTACAGGGTCACCCCGGGGCCGCTCTGCCTTTCGATGTACCGGAGCGGTCGCGGGGTGTCGGTCCACTTCTTGCAGACCGCACAGACGGCCCCCCGGTGCTCGGCGGTCATGCGGTCACCCCCACGGCGGCGAACTGGTCGTTCTCGTAGCGGTAGACAGGGGAGTCCGGGGCGCCGATGGCAGCGCGGACCAACGCGCGTTGCCGCTCGCGGATCACCCGGAGCCGGACCGTGTGGGACGGGTCGTTCTCCCACGCTCGGTAGTACGGCCGGATGGGGTCCAAGTCGTCCGGTCGGGGGCGGATGGTGCGTGCGAGGACGTGCGCGGGAACGGTCACGTCCATGTGATGGACACAGAACCGGTGAGGCTCGGGGCGGGCGGCGGCGAGGAATTCGGCGGAGTGCCGTCCGGGGCGGCGGGGCGTCTTCTTCGGACGGGGGTTGATCAGGTACCACAGCGCCGCTGCGGCGGGGGCGAAGGAAAGCAGGGCGATAAACTCGCGCACGGTCGGTCAGCTCCCTAAAGCTGGTCGGCTGAGCCCCGGCGGACCGCTTAGGACCGGTTCGCCGGGGCGTCTTTCTTTCCCGAGCATAAGCCTTAACGTCAACACACGTCAGCACTTGTAAAGGCACGTAAATGGACATGGCCTGATGTGCTCGCTTGTCCCGGGGCCGATAGCGTTTCCGTATGGACTACGGCCCGGATGACCTGGTGGAGCGCGACGCTCCCGAGCCCCCGTTTCAGCAGCTCGCTGGCATCCTTCGCGCACGGCTCGCGCGGGGCGACTGGAAGCCCCGTCGGCCTATCCCGTCTGAGTCGCGCTTGTGCGATGAGTACGGGCTGTCACGCCCCACGGTGCGCCGTGCCGTCGCAGAACTGGTCGCGGCGGAACTGGTCTTCACCGTGCCTCAGCGCGGTACCTACGTGGCCGAGCCGACACGCGGCGACGACGGCCAGGACGACGCTCCGGACGCATGAGAGCCCCGCGCGGCAGTCTCGGGGGAGGGACCGCCAAGCGGGGCTCTCGCGGGTCACGAAGGTGCGGGCGGGAACCGCACCCCGGACGCCGTGACCCGTGCTGTCAGCCCCACGTCACGCGGGGGCCGACGACCACCCGCCCGGCGGAGAGAGAACACGCCGGATGGGTGGGGCTTGAGAGCGCTACAAGTGAGTGGTGCCGGAGGTCGCGGGCGGGGTGTCGCTCTCGAACGGGCACCGGCCCGGGTGTCCCTCGTACAGCGGGCACGCCTGCCCCTCCGGGTTGATCACCCGACAGTCGGGAATCTGCCGGACCCGGTACGGGGGGATGCGGTCCGTCCAGACGACCCAGACGGCCCCGGTGTGCGGGCCGTCCAACTCGCGGACGAGCGCCCAGTGTTCTTCGTCGTCGGGGTGGTCTTCGATGGCGCAGGAAACTACCTCCTCCACCTCCTTGCCGGGCCAGACGACGACGGACAGGGCGAGTTCGGCGACGCGGGGCGGGATCGGGGTTTCGGCCCCGCAGACACGGACCGGAGCGCTTACGGCGGGCATCGTGCAATCCCTTCGGAGTTGCCCCGTCCCGGCTCCCCGTGGGGGAACACGAAGCCGGGACGGGGGTCTAGGCGTAGGCCACGGGGCGGGCCGGCGCGGTACGGCGGAAGGGCGGGGCGGCGGGGACGGGCACCAGGGACCGGGCGGTCAGTTCGAACCAGCACCCCGACCACCGGTCGGTCACCCGCAGCACCAGCGGGAAGCCGTTGACGAGCTGGTCCAACGCGTCGTCCTGGTGCACGGAGGAGACCACCCACGCCCGAAGTTCGGCGGGGGCGTCCGGCAGCGCTTCGGGGGCGTCAGGGAGGCGGACGAGCCCCCCGTTCCCCAGCCACCACGTCCCCGGGTGCGGGTCCAAGCCGTCAGCGATCCGGAGCGCCTGCCCACGGAGGCGGACGAGCGCCACCCGAGCGCTTCGCGTCGTCGTCCCGCCGAGCTGGAAGCCCCGCGACGCGTCCCCGCCCCTCACCGCGACGACGTACCGGTGTTCGCCGCTCATGCCGCCCCCTCCGGCTCGGGGTGGCCCCCGAACAGTTCCGGGGTGGTGGCGACGTAGGGCAGCTCGGGGGCGTAGGCGTACGACCGGTGGTCGGGGTTCTCGGCGGCGTGGCGAAGTGCCCAATCTTCGGCGGACGCGCCGTCTTCGGTGCGCGCGGACTCGGCTCCGCACACGTTCCCGGCTTCGTCCTCACTGGTGCACCGGTACAGGTGCGTGACGGGGGCGGCGTCGGGCTCGCGGTCGGGCTTGACGGTCCAGGAGACGAAGCGGAACAGACTGCGGGTGCTCATGCGGCACGCTCCGGACAGCCGGTCTCCGCGCGATGAATCGACGCGATGCCGTCGAACTTGCGCGCCGCTTCCGCGTCGCCCCGAGCGGCGGCGGCGTTCTCCTGTCCGGCGAGGTACACACACCGGGGGCAGTTGACGGGCGGGGGAACCGGGGGTGTCCAGCTCACGGGGACACCGCCGTTCGTCCGGCGCGCTGCCGCTCGGCGGTCTCCCGTTCCGCCGGGGTCGGCTCGCGCACGTCGTCGGGCTCGGCCTCCCACTCACACCCGCCACGCACGGGGCGGAGCATGTAGCGGGGGCCGCCCTTGCCCATGAACACGCCGAGCTTGCCGTTCGCGTCCACCAGCAGCGTGCCCGGCTCGGGCGGTTCGGTGTGGTGCTTGCTCACAAGCTGCCCCCTTTCGCGGTGCGATGGGGGACACGCTAGGAACGGCGATGTGCCGATAGACAGCCGATTCTATGTGATTGCACGCGGATCACCTGAGCGAATCCCGAGCACTGACGATCAAGGAGCGGGCCTGTGTTCCGTAGACGGAGAGACCGGAAAGTGCGGCGAAGGTGTCGGCGTAAGTCTTGATCTCACTTGGCTGCGTCAGCGTCAGGAACCCGGAAACCAACTCCACGTTCACTTGCCCACTATCGAAGATCCAGAACCCCTCGACGGGCATCCGAACCCGATTCAGGCGAGCGGGGATGATGCCGATGCTGATATTCGGGACAGAAACCAGCGTGAGCAAGTGATCCAATTGTTCGATCTGGTTCTCTGTACCCCCGAGCGCATTTCGCAGCACGCATTCCTCGACAATGAATGCGAAAGTGCGGTGTCCATCGCGGAGGACCTTCTGTCTTTCCATGCGCGAGGCCACAGCGTCGGCAACGTCGTCAACCTCGACACGGCGTCGCTGTACGGCACGCAAAACATCTTCGGTATATCCAAGAGTTTGCAGAAGTCCCGGAAAGAGTCCAGGGGAATATGACCGAAAACGATGCGTTCTCTCGTAGAGCGGAACGCGCGAGTCTTGCACCCTGCGCAGCCCTGTGCGTTCCATGCGGCTCCACGAAAGCCACATCCCTTCCACGGCGCGCAGGGAGGCAACCAAGTCACTTGTTTGGCCCTCAGCGTTGCAGGCTCGACACCAAGTGCGGATGTCTTCTTCGCTCGGTTGGGTCTTGCCGGTGCAGATTCGAGAAACCTTGGAAGGATGCCATCCGCAAAGGGCTGCCAATCCCTTTCCGTCAAGACCGGCGTCTCTAACAATTTCTCGGAGCCTGTCAGCGAGAACCTGCCGAGCCTGCTGAACGCTGGAGGAGGACGACTGTGCCATTATCAATCAGGTCAGCTTGTAGTCCTCGTGTGGCGTGGCCCGGCGCCATACTTCACGAAATGCCACAGCGGCCATCGCCACGACATCATGATCCCGACACCATTCCCTGTCCACTACTTCTCCGGTGCCGGAGAAGTAGGTGAAGAGCACCGACTCTTCATCGAACATCCAGAAGTCGGTACCGGGAAGTGGGATATCGGCAGCCAGACGTCTTGGAAGCCAGCGGATCAACTCCCCAGCCGCGATATTCGGGAAACTGACGTGGTGCTCGTAGCGGATGTACTCGGTTACGGGTTCCGAGACGATCCGCGCTCGCTGCATGACGACCCCTCGGGAGGTCACTTCCTGGACCACATCCAGAAAAGGACGCCACCATGTGGACCTTTCGGCGTTGGGGTCCAGACGCTTCCCGCGCTGCCAAGCGACGAACTCAGGGTCGCCAGGTAGATAGGAATCCCGCATCTCCAGATGGACTACCGAAGTCCGAGCGGTGGAGAGCCCTTCAAGTACTGGGTTCTTCATTTCCCTACTCGTTGTCGAGAGCTGGCAAGTACTGCCGCATGACCTTGGGCAGTCGAAGAATTACCTCGTGGTCCGGCACGTCCGTGCCGTGACCGGGGATCGACCCAACCTCCTTACATGCCTTTACCTCTTCCTCGCTCGCCCGGTACGACTGAATCAGCAGGTCCCCGCTGTCCTCGTCGAGCCAGATGGTGGGCGAATCCGTGTCGGGAGAGTTCGGAATGATCCCGAGGAAACGCAAGCGCATGACTACCCCCTGTGTCGACCTGATTGCAGATGATTGCTCGATCGTTGCCCAGTCAAGGGGGGTCGTCAAGACCGCCCGCAAGCCGCGTCGGGGCCACTGACGCAAAAGAGCCCCCCGTGCTGCCTGCCCCACGCGGGACGGGCGGCACGGGGGGCTTGTAGGTGCGTAGGGGTCAATCCCAAAGGTCGCTGTCGTCGTCGGCCGGCTCGGGGGCCGCGAGGCCGGTACGAGCACTGGGGGAGAGCCCAAGTTCACGGATGTAGCGGGCGACTTGAACCCGGTACTGCCCTGCGATAGTGGCGGCGCCGTTCTTCTGCCACCCGCGCTCTCCTCGGAGCATCAACCCGTGCTCGGACAACTCCCGCTCGCACTGGTCGATGCGGGCCACGGCGACGCAGTAGTCCTTGACCAACGAGGCGTCGACGTCTCCGAGCCCGACCGTCAGGGCGAGTACCGGAACGACGCGCCGCCACTCGGCCGAAGCAACCGACCGACAGCGGGCGTTGACCGTTTCCTGTTCCGGGCTCTCAACCGTGCGGAACGTCTCCTGCCAGTCGGGTTCGATCATTTTGGCGGGCGGCACGGCCACGGTGTCCGGCGCTGCCCGCTTTCCCGGGTTTCCCTCTCGGACGATTTGAAGTGCTGGTTTCTTGCGCCACGGGTCGGCCAAGGTCACTCCCTTTCGCTATGCGGGCGGCGTTTGCGGGCCCGCGCAAATGGCTTTAGTTGCGGCGCGAGCTTCGGCCCTCCCTGCCGTGCAGGATCGGGGAGGGCGAGGGGCACCCCCCTGGGTGCCCACGAAAAAATGGAGACGGGCGCTACTCAGCGGAAATGAAATCCCTTCGCGCGGTTCGCATCTCTTCGCCGAATTTGTCGGCAGACTCATACGCCTTCTTTTCCAGGTGTTCCAGAAGGTCATCTGCGAATCGGTTATCGGTCCATCGCTGATCAGGGACCGTGCACACCTGTCCCAAGTTTCGCTGCGCGGCGCGGGCTTCGGAAAGAATGTATTCGCGCTTGTGTCGGGCGGAACGGTATTCCACGTAGGCTGCGAACCAGGGTTCACCGGAAAGCGCTTCGAAGAAGCGTTCCCGTGCGGCATGTGCCGACTCGGTCATTTCCTGCAAGCGATCCTTGTAGGTGGCGGCAACCCGGGTGTCATAGTTTTCCGCCCGGTGGGCCCGGCGGTCCTCTTCGGCGCGCTCGGCCTTTTCGAGCTGTGCTAGCGCATCATCGAGCGGGGCGGACAGCTTGTCCGCCTGTGCTCGCAGCTTGGCAACGCGCTCGGCAGCCTTCTGGATGTCGTTGTTCATGCTCAGTTCCCCTCGTCAACATTGCGGCCATGAGCTGCCGCATTCTTCTTGTCGGCCTCGTAGTGACCGAGGGCAATGTGTGCGACCGCGCCGAGATGGCCGTACAGGTCGGGCTGTGTGTCGCGCAGATTGGCGAGCTTCTCCAACCGCTCATCACGGTTCCACGCTGCGGCGCGCAGCCTCTCTCGGTCGACTCGTCCGCTCACGCGATCCGCATTCCAAAGGTGCTTACTCGTCATCGTCATTCCTTCCCTTTCGGATGTGTGCCGGCCGTCCTCGCGGCAATGCGCTTCCGGTAGTCGGCTTGCCTGCACTTCGACGAACAGAATCGCCTAGGTCGCCCCCTGCCGCCCCATCCCGTGGGGCCCGCACAATGGGTGCACCGTGCTGCCGTGCGGGCTTCTCTGGCGTCCTCTGCGGCTTCTGCGATGTCTTCCTGTGCGTTGATGCAGTCGTATCCCGCTTCGTCGTAGGCGCAATATTTCTGCCAGCGATTCAGGGGCTCGAAGAGTTGCCCACACAGCGGACACGACTTCTCGGCCGGGTGGGGGCGGGTTCTGGCGCGGTGTGCGGCTTGTCGGCATCTTCCGGAGCAGTAGCGTTCCTGGCGTCCGGAGAGAGGTCCGCCGCATTGGTCGCAGCGCGCGGAGTGCGCGGCGGGTGCGTAGTAGCCCATGTTCAGTGCTCACCGGGCAGGCGGGGTGATGAATTGCTGTGATGAGTCACGCTCTCTGTTTTTCCTTAGATTTTTTCTATGCATTCTATTTATTGTTACGCGTCACCAAAATAAGTAACTCTGTCTCTTGGGGGCGCGGTTTCATCCGCTGTGCTCCTACGGGCGTGCGGCTCGTAAGGCGGCAGCGCGAAGCCCCGGCCGTCCTCGTGGGCGTCCGGGGCTCCGGGGCGTCTGCATCTGCCGCGCAGCGCCGTTTGTTGGTGGGATCTTTCGTCTTCCTACTCGCTGTAGGGAGCGGAAAGATCCCGGCATCGTGACGGGCGCTACGCGGCGACCAGTTCGCGCACGGGCTCGGGCTCGGCGAGACGAGCGGCGGAACCGGGGGCGGGGTGGTCTCCGCGCTCAACGGACGCCACGTCTTCGGCTGCCGTGGTCACGGTCTCGGCGGCAGGATCGAACGCGCCGTTCACCGTGAACGACACCCGCCGTACGTCGAGCTTGCGCCACCCCCCACGCGTGCCGCGCGTGACCTCCAGGCGTGCCCCCGCTTCGATGAGCAGCGCGCGCCGACCGGCGGTGTCCGATGCCGCCCACTCGTCCGCGATGGTGCGCCCTGTGAGGGTCACGATGCGCTGTTCGGGACGGGCTTCCCGGGTCTCCAGGTCGGCAATGCGCGCGTCGAGTGCGTCCGCCCGTCGCTGCCACTCTGCGGCGGCGTGCTTGGACTTCTGACGCCCCTTCTGTTCCTGGTGCTCGGCGTACTCGGCCACGGTGGCGCGCAACTCGGGCTCGGGGTCGTACCCGGGGATGGTCACGACGTGCGTTGTCTGGACGGAGCCGACCAGCCGCAGGAACTCGGCGCTCACGTAGTCGTCGGTCCAGTCCGCGCGGACGTTGGCGGGCTGTTCGCACAGTTCGCCCCGCGCGTGGCTGTTGCACTTGTAGAACGGGTTCCGGCCCTCTTGCTGGCTCTTGTACATCCGGTGCCCGCAGTGGGCGCAGTGGACCACCCGCAGCAACAGCGCATCCGTGTCATTGCGAACGCTGTTGTTGATGGACCGTTCGTCCAGTACGGCCCCGATGCGGTCGAATTCCTCGCGGGTCATGATCGGCTCGGCAGTGCTCATGATCGGGTTGCCCTGGTCGTCGCGGACGGGCTTGCCGTTGTGCATCTTCCAGCCGAGCAGCGTCGGGTTACGGAGCATCCGGGTAATGACCGCCGGGTTCCAGGACCAGCGTTCGCGGGTCACACCCTTTTCGCCCTTAGCCCCACCGGTCTTGCCGCCCGTCTTCCGCTTCATCTTCAACGCCCAGTGATCACGCGGGGAGGGAATCCCGTCGGCGTTGAGACCCGCAGCGATCATGGAGGCGGTAACGCCGCCCAACAGTTCCTTCACGATGCGCTCAATGACCTTGACCGCATCGGGGTCCGGGACGAGCGTCCAGCCCTTGCCCCCGTGCTCGTCGGGCATCTCGGCGGGCATGTAGCCGTAAGGCGGCTTGCCGCCCCCGCGCCACCGGAGGGTCATCCGGCGGATTGCCGCCATCGCGCCGGTAACGCGGTCCTTGATGCTCTGCGACTCCACCTGAGCGGCGAACGCAAGCATCATCATCATGAGTTCGCTGGTGGGGTCCATCGGGTTGCGGAAGTCGAAGACGAGCCGACCCCCGCCGATGCCCTCAGCGAAGACGAGCATCTTCCGGTGCTGCTTCGCCCACTTCGCAAGCTCGTGCATGTGGCCCATCGACCGGATGGCACGGTCAAAGCGCCACCAGACAAGGGCGTCGTACTCGTCGGGCCGGTTGAGCCACCCGCCAAGCTCGGGCCGCTCGAAGGGCCCGAACGCGCTCGCGCTCACGTCAAGGTCTACGGCTTCCCGAAGCTGGTCGCCCGACCCAAAGTCGATGTTGAGTGCCGCTGCGGCGATGTCTCCGGCTTCGCGCTGCCGCTCGGGCGAAGTGGTCTCGTCGGTGAGCACGGACAGACGGACACACCGCACACCCCGAAGGGTCTCGGTGTAGACCGTCCCCGCGAGGGGGTTCCGGGTGCTGGCAGTCGTCATGCCCGCTGTAGGGAGCGGGGGGATATCGCTGTTCGACTCCGTACCGGGCTTGACCAGGACCGATGCAACCATGACGACACTCCAGAACTGCTAGTTCCGTGTGTCGGGAGACCCGGAGGGCAACGAGTTCTGCGTGCAGTAGACGCGGGCGGGAGCGGCGGACAGCCCTGCGGGAGACCACCTATACGGTCAAGCCGGGACCGAAGTAGCGGGGCGTCCGGAACAGGCCTGCGAACGTCCCTGGGGCCGTGCCGCTCGTCCAGCCACGTTCCCAGCGCCATCACGTCACCGCTGACGGTGGCGACGAGAAGGCGCGTGTGGCACTCGCTCTCCTCCCCCGGGGGCGAACTCCAGGAAGCGCGAGTACCGGCGGTTGACACCTCTGCCGTAGTCGCTGAGCGCGGCCGCGTATCGCATCTGCTCCTCGCCTTCCGCCAGGTCCACCACGCACGCGGCTTCCCCGCCGGCCAACGTGCCCGTCACGTCCCGCAACGTGAGCGAACCAAGAACGTCCGAAGGTTCCGTCACGCCGAACCGTTCCGTCGTCCGCCGGGTGATGGCCCGTGCCTCTCTGTCGCACGCTCCCTCCATGACGATGCCCAGAGTCCCTGTGTGCCCGGTTCCGCGCTGGCCGGCGGCCGAGTAGGACTGTCCGCTTGGACGGCGGAAGTTGATGCCGTACTGAGTGCGGACGGGTACCCCTGCCACTTCCACGTGACGCCGACGCGATCCGTAGTGACGGCAGTCATGGGCGTACGCGCGCAACAGATCGAGCAGGGCCAGCGCGGGGCGCTCCGGACTCCGGCGTTCCAAGGGCCCGTACATGGTGATGACGGCCATCATCTGGAGATGCCGGTATCCCTGGTCCGGGTGGTGGAATCCGCCGAACGCGCCGGTGCGCAGGGAGTCGCAACCGACCAACACGCGGTCGAGCGGCAGCATCTTCACCAGCCCGTATCCGGCGTAACGGCGCATGGCCTCTTCGACGCCGGCATGGAAGAGCGTGGTGTCGATTCCGCCCGCCGCCCATCGGCTGAGCAGTTCCGAGAGGGGGCGGAATCGCCCAGCAACTCGGCCGCCGCGGACACGACCTCAAATCACGCTCAGTTCTCATGCGCAACGCTACGTCAGCGCATGCGGGTGTGGCCTACTGATCCCATAGCCGCTTCAGGGGGCGGCATGGGGGGGGAAGGGTGCCAAGTTGACGACCAAAATGGGCCATTGGATCTCCGTGGGTACTCCGTCGAAGAAGACCGTTACCAGCTACACGCCCATGAAGGTCGGCTGGTACCTGTCGGAAAGCTGATCGCACCGCACCTCGCGCGCCCTTCCATCGCTCTCGCCGCAGCGGCCATGGCCGGAGCCCTGGCCCTGACCGGATGCAGCGGCGAGGAGAAGCCCGCATCGGCCGCTCCGCCCGCCTCACCAACCGGGTATCCCAGTCCGTCGCGTCCAGAAAGGGAAATGCCGAACTCCCCCTGGCCAAGGAAATCGGCAACGGAACCCCCGCCATCCAGGTCAACTGCCAGGGCAACGGAACCCTCGACGTGGCCCTCAAGCCAGTGGGGCTCTCCTTCCCGCTGAAGTGCGTCAACGGGGAAGTGAGCAGCAGCTACGACGAGATTCGGCTGAAGAGAGCCCGGAGCGAGGGGAGCGTGCAGATATCGGCGCCCTCGACTGTCTCCTGGTCGCTCACCGTCGAACAGTGACGCCGGGGATCACGGTAGTCATACGCCGTCGGCCGTGATCCGAGGCCGTCTCAACGCGGCCTCAGCACTGCGTGACGGCCCGCCGGCCCCCGGCGGGCCGTCACGGTCGTACGTGTCCACGCCGACGCGAACACGTAACCCGCAGCAACTCGGCCGCCGCCGCCTCGGTCGCGTGCGCCTCTGCTTCGCGTACGGCGTCGCGCTCGGCGATCGCCGCGTCCAGCCGGGCCCGGAACACCGCCCGGTTCGCCGGGTCAGTTTCGAGGCGCCGGAGTTCGGTGAACAGAGCGGGGTTCGGGGCCGGTTGGCGCGTGAGTGCCCATGTCAGCCGGGGGAACCGGGCGCGTAGCCGGACCTCCGCCGCCCCTGCGGCCAGTACGAGCCGCAGCCGCCACTGCCTCACGGCTGCGGCTCCCCGTGCTCCGCGGCCACGTGGCGTCGGCGCAGCACCCGGCAGTCGGTCTCCCTGCTCCCGTCCCGTTCGCTCCGGGCGACGGCTTCTTCGAGGTCGAACTCCTGGCACGTACGGCAAGGGGTGGCGGGCTGAGGGCCCTCCTGGTCGCTCATGCCACCTCACCCCGGCTCCGGGCGTTCTCCCGCGCGGTCCTGGCCCCGAGCCGCTCGGCGGGCGTGGCCGCCCGCGTGTGCTCGGGCAGCACCTCCCACTCGGCTCCACCCTTTGCGGGCCGGAGCATCCAGTAGGGGCCGGCGACCCCTCGGAACTCCCCGACCCGGACCCGGTCCGCCCGGCTGATGTCCGCGACGAGCGTGCCGGGGGCGGGGATTCGGACTTGCGGGGCGCCCGGTCCGGGCGGTGGACCATTCTCTGCGAACATGACCGTTCCTCTCCGTAGTCATTCCACTACCAAGCGGACTCAGCGTGTCCTAGAGTCAATAACCGTTCAACGTGTCAGTTGCGAACGAAAGGTCGGTGACAGCCCTTGAACCGCAAGGAGTTAGAGCCCGACAGCAGCCCTCAGGCCGCCTTCGGCGCGCGTATCCGCAGCATGCGGGAGGCCCGGGGATGGAAGCAGGAGGACTTGGCCGAACGTACGGGCTACTCCAGCACGCACATCTCGGCCGTGGAAACTGGGCGCAAGATGCCAACCCTCCGTTTCGCGCGCCAAGCTGACAGAGCGTTCGGCACCGAAGGAACCGCTGACACGTTCGAGCACCAGTGGCGGGAGATCCGGCACGGTTCGCTCCTGGAGGGGTTTCCTCAGTACGTAGGACACGAAGGCCGGGCGGTCGAACTCCGCCTGTACGAGATCGGGATCATCCCGGGGCTGCTGCAAACTCCGGAGTACGCACGGGTGCTGGCCGACAGCGCAGTGCGACGCGGGGCGATTGCACCGGAGCAAGCAGACGAGCGCGTCGCGTTCCTGGCAGGACGGCAGGCGGCTCTCGTACGGCCCAAGCCGCCCATGCTGTTCGTCATCATGGACGAGAGCTGCATCCGCCGCCCTGTCGGCGGTGCGGCCGTCATGGACGCCCAGCTGGCACGGCTGATCGAGTTCGCCGAGCTGCCGAACACCCAACTCCAGATCGCCCCGTACGAGATAGGGGAACGGCGGACGTTCGACCTGCCCGTCAATCTCCTGACTCTTCCGGATCGGTCCGTCGTCTGCTATGCCGAATCCCAGACTCAAGGCCATCTCGACCGGGAAAGTACGTCGGTGCTACCCGTGCTGACGGCATACCATCAGCTACAGGCCGAAGCGCTGTCCCAAAAGGCGTCCGTGGCCATGATCAGGCAATTGCGAAAGGGCACATCGTGACGACCGAATCCCCCCGCTGGCACACCTCCTCGTACAGCAACAACGGCGGCAACTGCGTCCAGGTCGCCACCAACCTCGCCGCCACCACCGGCCTGGTCCCCGTCCGCGACAGCAAGAACCCGACCGGACCGGCCCTGGACCTGCACGCCCACGCCTTCGCCACCTTCGTGGACGACGTCAAGCGCGGCGGGTTCGACACCATCTGACCGCCGTACCGAAGGGAAGCCCGTGACGACGACCGAATCCCCCCGCTGGTACACGTCCTCGTACAGCGACAACGGCGGCCAGTGCGTCCAGATCGCCACCAACCTCGCCGCCACCACCGGCCTGGTCCCCGTCCGCGACAGCAAGAACCCCACCGGACCGGCCCTGGACCTGCACGCCCACGCCTTCACCACCTTCGTGGACGACGTCAAGCGCGGCGGGTTCGACACCATCTGACCCCCGTACCGAAGGGAAGCCCGTGACGACGACCGAATCCCCCCGCTGGCACACCTCCTCGTACAGCGACAACGGCGGCAACTGCGTCCAGGTCGCCACCAACCTCGCCGCCACCACCGGCCTGGTCCCCGTCCGCGACTCCAAGAACCCCACCGGCCCCGCCCTGGGCCTCCACGCCCACGCCTTCACCACCTTCGTGGACGGCATCAAGCGCGGCGGGTTCGACACCGTCTGACCCCGCCCTCCTCACCCCACCCCGCTGATCCGCCGCAGCATGTCCAGGAACTGGGCCCGCTCGTCCGGCGACAGCGGGGCCAGGAGTTGGACGTTGGCCGGCTCGCCAGCTTCCGTGCACTCCTCCAGGCGGCGGCCGTCCTCCGTCAGGCTCACCGCGTTCTTGCGGCGGTCCTTGGGGTCCGGGGCGCGGACGATCAAGGCCGCCGACTGGAGGTCGTTGAGGACTCCGACCAGGTCCTTCGGGTCCAGGGCGACCGCTCGGCCCAAGTCGGCGTGGGCGACCGGGTCCGGGGCGGCGCCCGCCGCCAGGACCACCAGCCCGCGCGGTACGCGGGGTGGACCGCCGGGCTGTGGGCGCGCTACGGGGAGGGCAGCCTACGGCCCTGCGTCCACGCCGCCCTTCCACTGGACCGACGCCGCGCACGCTCACACGGCGATCGAAGGGCGGGCCGACCGGGGCAAGGTCGTCCTGACCGTCTCGTGACGCCGTCCTACCTCTCGCCCGCGTGCTCCTTCAGGAACGCACCCGCATGGGCGGCCGCCTCCTCCTTCGTCGCGAACGAGCGCTCAGCCTCGCCGGCCTCGCTGCGGGTCCCGTCAGCGCCCCGACCCTTCCAGCACCAGCCGCCCGGCGTCCCCTCCCAACTCAACTCGGCGCGGCCGCCGAACAGGTCCAGCGTGCTCGCCTCCCGCTTCCCCACGACGGCGTCCGGCCACTTCTTGCGCGCGCCCTGCCGCGTGATCCCCCACGCGGCCCCCAGCCGCTCATAGCTCGCGCCGTAGGCGCCGGCCGTCCGCGCGGCTATCGCCGTCAGCCGCTTGACCTCCTCGTCCACCACCTTCCAGGCGCCGAGCACGGACAGCGACACGTCCACCGGGTCCGCAGCCCACATCCGGTCGGGCGGCAGCCCGGTCGCGCGGGCGTGCACGGATGCGGCCAGTGGATCGAGCGCGTCGAGCAGGGCCTTGGCCAGCTCCACCCGCTCCGGCTCCGGTTTCACTTCCGAGGTTTCCGGTGTCTGCATGCTGGTAACTATAGTTGTCATGAAGGCATTCGGCAACCTTAGTTGTCACATCGATTCGGCGCCCCTACAGGACGTCCCCACCCCGCCACAACTCCGGCCGGGCTCCGGCAGCCACCGCCTACGCTGGCTGCCATGCCCATCCCACCCGCATATGCCCTCCTCGCCACCGACCTGGACGGCACCCTGCTGCGCGGCGACGACACCGTCAGCCCCCGCACCCGCGCCGCGCTCCGCCTGGCCGGCGCCGCCGGGGCGCGGCATCTGGTGGTCACCGGGCGGCCCGTGCCCGGCGTGCGGGAGCTGCTGGCCGGGCTCGGCTATCAGGGGCTCGCCGTCTGCGGGCAGGGGACTCAGGTGTACGACGCCGGGGCCGGGCGTACCGTCCGGTCCGTCACGCTCGACCGGGAAGCGGCCGACGCGGCGCTCGGGAAGATCGAGGCGCAGGTGGGGCAGGTCTTCGCGGCCGTCGATCAGGACGGGGCACATGGGCGGACCCTGGTCGAGCCCGGGTACCGGATGCCGCACGCCACGCTGCCCTCCCAGCGCACCCGGCACCGGGACGAGCTGTGGGCGGAGCCCGTCGTCAAGGTGCTCATCCGGCACCCGGAGCTCACCGACGAGGCGCTGGCCGCCGAGGCGCGGGCGGTCGTCGGGGACCTCGCCACCGTGACGCACTCCGGGCCCGGGACCGTCGAGTTGCAGCCGTACGGGGTGGACAAGGGCGTCGGGATCGCGCTGGCGGCCGAGGAGTTGGGGGTGGACCCGGGCACGGCGATCGCCTTCGGGGACATGCCCAACGACCTGCCGATGTTCCGCAGCTGCGGGTACGGGGTCGCCATGGGCAACGCCCATCCCGAGCTGCGCGCGGCGGCCGACGAGGTGACCCTGTCCAACGAGGACGACGGGATAGCGGTCGTCCTTGAGCGGGTCTTCGGCTGACCCTCAGCGGGTGGCTACCGCCCCCAGCGAGCGCAGTACGTGGTCCACCAGCTTCCCCACCGCCTCCGCGTCCTGCATGGGCTTGCGCAGCACGTGGCGGTAGTAGACCGGGCCGTACAGCATCTCCACCGCGAGGTGGAGGTCGGCGTCCGGGGGGATCTGGCCCTGTTCCTGGGCGCTGCGCAGTCGGCCGACCGCTTCCTCGAAGCGGGGTTCGATGAGTTGGGTGCGTACTGTTTCGGCCAGCTCGTCGTCGTGGTGGACCTCGGAGAGTATGCCCGCGTACGCGGGGCCGAAGGGGGGTACGGCGAGGATGTCGACCGCGCCCGTGATGTGGGTGCGCAGGTCCTTCGCGATGTCGCCGGTGTCGGTGAAGGGGGTGGCCGTGACCAGCCTCTCCGTGAACGCTTCCAGCAGCACGGCGCTCTTCGACGGCCACCAGCGGTAGATCGTCTTCTTGCTGACGCCCGCCCGGGCCGCGATCGCCTCGATGGTGACCCGGCCGTACCCCTTCTCCGTACACAGGTCGAGGGCGGCTTCCAGGGTCGCCCTGTGCGAGCTCTCGCTCCGGCGCAGTGAACGCGGCGATGAACTCGGCGATGTGTTCATTCGGTGAGCATAGGCCTGTTCGAGCCAATCCTTGTTGACAGTCCGTCGCCAAAAAACGAACAATGCTCAGGCGGAAACGGAACGTGCCGTGTCGGTTCGTTCTCTCGTTTTTCGCACCGTTCGTGCCGTTCGTGCCGCGACGAGCCGATCGGGGGACGGCTCGCCGGCCGACGGTGCGGCTGTCGCTTCCGTATCAGGTCGCTCCCGCATCAGGTCGCTCCCGCATCAGGTCGCTCCCGCATCAGGTCGCTCCCGCATCAGGTCGCTCCCGTGCCAGGTCGCTTCCGTATCAAGCGGTGATGTCCTTCGCCGTGAAGCGGGCCCAGGCCGCCGAGCCGAACACCGCCGCGTACAGCGCCTGGAGCCCCAGGTTCTTCAGTGCCTCGTCCCAGTAGACGGGGTCGCGCAGCAGGTCCGCGAAGGACAGCCAGTAGTGCGGGAACAGGTAGGGGTGGACCCCGCTCAGCTGGGGGATGGTGTCCACGATCTGTACGGTGATCAGCACCCCGACCGTCGCCGCCATGGCCGCGATCCCGCTGTTGGTGAGGGTCGAGACGAACAGGCCGAGTGCCGCGAAACCGGTGAGGGACGCGGCCACGAACACCGCGACGAGCCCGGCCCGTAGCAGCCCCTCACCGAAGCCGATCGTGGTCCCGGAGATCGTGGTGACCTCGCCCACGGGGAACAGCAGCGCGCCCACGGCCAGGGCGGAGGCGGCCACGACGAGCGTGGCGACCAGGCAGAAGCCCAGCGTGGCGGCGTATTTGGCGAGCAGCAGTCTCGTCCGGCCGGCCGGGGCGACCAGCAGGTAGCGCAGCGTGCCCGCGTTGGCCTCGCCCGCCACGGCGTCGCCCGCGATGACGCCGACCGCCATGGGCAGGAAGACGGGGAGGGTCGCGGCGAGGGAGGCGAAGACCAGGAAGAGGCCGTTGTTGGTCACCTGGGAGAGGAACGCCGGGCCGCCCTCGCCACCTCCCGGACCGGCCGATGAGCCGTCGGCCGTCTCGATGCGTACCGCGATCCCGATCAGTACGGGGACGGCGGCCAGCACGCCGAGCAGGGCGAGCGTGCGCCAGCGGCGCAGGGTGGTGGTCAGTTCGGAGCGGAGGATGCCGAACGTCCACAGGGGGTTGCGGACGGCTCCGACGCGGGTGGTTTCAGCCGACGACATTTCAGCGTGCGACATTTCAGCCTGCGACATCGAATCCTTCTCCCGTCAGGGCCACGAACGCGTCCTCCAGCGAGGCCCGTTCGACGCCGAATGCTCGCACCCGGACGCCTTCCCGCACCAATGCCGCGGTGAGGTCCGCGAGTTCGACCGCGGCCGGCGGGGCGTCCGCCCGTACCCGGTCGCCGTCCAGCGTGATGCCGGTGAGCCCGTGCTCCTTCAGTACGCGGGCGGCGTCGGCCGGGTCCGGGGTGGTGACGGCGAGACGGCCGCCGGTGCCGGAGGCGAGGCCGGCGACGGGGCCCTGGGTGAGGAGCCGGCCCCGGGCCATCACCGCCGCGTGCGTGCAGACCTGCTCGATCTCGTCGAGGAGGTGCGAGGAGAGGAAGACGGTCGTGCCATCGGCCGCCAGCTCCCGGACCAGGGCTCGGATCTCGCGCATGCCCTGCGGGTCCAGGCCGTTGGTCGGCTCGTCCAGGACGAGCAGCCGGCGGGGCCGGAGCAGGGCGGCGGCGAGGCCGAGGCGCTGCTTCATGCCCAGCGAGTACGCGCGGGCCTTCTTGCCGGCCGCCGGGGCGAGCCCGACCCGTTCCAGGGCGTCGCCGACGCGGGCGGTGCGGGTGCGCGGGTCGGCGGTGGGGTCGGCCCGGTCGTAGCGCACGAGGTTGTCCCGGCCGCTGAGGAACCCGTACAGCGCGGGGCCCTCGATCAGCGCGCCGACCTGCGGGAGCACCGTGCGCGACGCGTCCGGCATGGGGCGGCCCAGGACGCTCGCGGTGCCGGAGGTCGGGGCGATCAGGCCCATGAGCATCCGGATGGTGGTGGTCTTGCCCGAGCCGTTGGGCCCGAGGAAGCCGAAGACGCTGCCGCCGGGGACGGTGAGGTCGAGGCCGTCCACGGCGAGCTGACCGCCCCGGTAGCGCTTGGTCAGCCCGCGCGTCTCGATCACGGGCGCGGTCTCGGGCCTTGTCATGTCTGCTCCCCACTATCGCGCCGGCCCCGCCGCGCAACGCACGGCGGGGCGGGCGAGGGACTCGGGTGTCAGCCCGCGTTGTTCGCGGCCTCGACCAGCGCGTCCTTGGTGACCGCGCCCACGTAGACCCGGCCGTCGTCCGTCATCAGCGCGTTGACCAGGCGGGTCTTGAAGACCGTGCCCGAGCCGAACTTGCCGGTGACCTTGTCACCGAGCGCGTCCAGGAACTGCAGGGCCTCGGCCGGTACGTCACCGGACGCCTCGGAGGGGAGGGCCGCGCCGCCGGGGGTCTTGATCTCGGCGATGCTGTTCCAGCCCTCGCCGATCACGTTCACCCCCTCGAACGCGCCCAGGTCGCCCTTGGCCTGCTCGATCGCCTTCCGGGCCTCCTTCTCGTGGCCGCCTGCGGCCTGCTCCGCCTCGTCGGCCTCGGTGACCTTCGCGCCCTTGGGCGGGGTGAAGGTGAACGAGGAGGCGGCGGGCTTCTTGAAGTCGACCGAGGTGAACCCGGCGTCCACCGCCGCCTTGCCGCCGCTGCTGGGCCGGAGCGTGAACTTGAGCGGTACGCCGTTCTCCGCGTCCACGGCGACGGTGATGGAGCCGATCGTGGAGCCGCCCTGCTCGGGCTTGAGGACCAGGCGGTACGCGTCGCGTCCGGCGACCCGGGCGGTGCCGTCGACCGCGACGGACGTGTTGCCGTCGGCGGCCTTCAGCGCCTGCTCGGCCAGGGCCTTCGGGGTGGTCGGCACGCCCTCGGGGAGGGCCTTGTCCTTGCCCCGGGTGGACTTGTCCTGCTTGTCCTTGGTGTCGGCGTGGTAGGCCTCGTTGGACGCGCTGTCGTACGCCCAGACCTGGTCGCCGTTGTGGATCAGGCTGTACTCGGACGCCTTGTCCAGGACGGAGAGGCGCTGCTTGCCGGGGCCGTCGGCGGCGACCCGCAGGGTGTGCGTGCCGGAGACCAGCTCGGTGAGCCTGGCCTCCGGGTCGGCGCCGGACGCGTCCTTGCCGCCCGCGTCCGGGAGGAGGGAGCCGGCCAGGCCGCCGATCGACGGGATGCCGAGGTCCGTGCTGATCTTCACCGTGCCGGAGAACTGCTGCGTGTCCGAGGCGGCGATCTTCTCGATGAGTTCCTGAGCGGTGATCTTCGGCAGATCGGGGTCGCCCGAGCTGGCGAGCGCCGGGACCAGGCCGATCGTCGCGGCCGCCACCCCCGCCACCGCGACGGGGACGATGTAGCGCGCCGCCTTGCGGCGGCCGGCGCTCCCCCGGGCGGCCGTGCCGTTGGTCTCCGCGCTGTCGTTCGGTGCCATGTGTGCCCTACCTCCGTGGTCGGCGGCTTCCGTCGGGATGCACTCGTCCACTCCGTGCCGCCATTCTCACCCGTTTTGGTCAGGAGTGGTTGTTCTCCATCTGACCAAATCGGACGGCCGGAGGCGTCAACCCCCGGGAGCAACTGCGCCTACCCCTTCGGTATGACCCCGGGGCGCCGTTTCCCCGCCATCCCCTAGGGACCGTCACGGACCGTCAGAGGCCGTCAGAAGCCGCCAGAGGCCGTCAGAAGCCGTCAGGGGTCGTCGAGGACCGTCAGCCCGCGCGGTGCACCACGGCGTCGCACATCTCTTCGAGCGCGAGCTTGGCGTAGCACTCGGGCAGCGGCTTCAGCGTGGCCCGTGCCTCCTGGGCGTACCGGACGGTGTCGCGGCGGGCCCGGGCCAGCGCCGGGTGGGCGCGCAGCAGGCGCAGCGCCTCGGCGAGCGTGTCCGGGTCCTGGAGGTCGCCGTCGAGCAGTTCGACCAGGGCGAGGTCGTCCGGCTTGCCGTCGGCCCCGGCCTGCGCCCTGAGGTGGAGGACGGGGAGGGTCGGGATGCCCTCCAGGAGGTCGGTGCCGGGGGTCTTGCCGGACTCGTGGGAGTCGGAGGCGATGTCGAGGACGTCGTCGGCGAGCTGGAAGGCCACGCCGAGCCGTTCACCGTACTGGGTGAGGATGTCGATCGTGGACTCGTCGGCGCCGGACATCATCGCGCCGAAGCGGCAGGCGACGGCGATCAGCGAGCCGGTCTTGCCGCGCATCACTTCGAGGTAGTGGTCGACGGGGTCGCGCCCGTCGCGCGGGCCGGCCGTCTCCAGGATCTGGCCGGTGACCAGGCGTTCGAACGCCTCCGCCTGGATGCGGACGGCCTCCGGGCCGAGGTCGGCCAGGATGTGCGAGGCGCGCGCGAAGAGAAAGTCGCCGGTCAGTACGGCGACCGAGTTGCCCCAGCGGGAATTGGCGCTGGGAACCCCGCGCCGGACGTCGGCCTCGTCCATGACGTCGTCGTGGTAGAGCGTCGCGAGGTGGGTCAGCTCCACGACCACCGCGGCGGGCACCACGCCCGGGGCGTCGGCGTCACCGAACTGGGCGGCGAGCATCGCCAGCAGCGGCCGGAACCTCTTGCCGCCCGCGCGCACCAGGTGCTGGGCGGCTTCCGTGATGAACGGCACGTCGCTCTTGGTGGCATCGAGCAGGCCCGACTCGACAGCAGCCAAACCGGCCTGGACACCGGCCTCAAGAGCCTGGTCCCGCACGCTCAGTCCGAACGGCCCGACGACGGTCACGAGGGGATCTCCTGTCTGCTGACGATCACACGGAATGTCGATGTGTCGTTGTCATCACTCAAGTCAGCGTATCCGGTCCCCTTTGGATCACCGTGGGCGCCTTCCCGCCACCGCCGGTATGTTCGGGATCAGCTCATACGATCAGGAGTTGCCGCTTTGTCCCACGCAGCCGCAGAGACCGAACCGGCGCAGCCGCCCCCGGCTGACGACCACGCATTTTTCGGCCAGCCACGGGGTCTGATGACCCTGTCCGGCCTGGAGGTGTGGGAGCGGTTCTCGTTCCTCGGCATGCAGGCGATCCTGGTCCTGTATTTCGCGGACACGGTCGCGCACGGCGGCATGGGTATGGAGGCCGGGACCGCCGCCTCCGTCTCCGCCGCGTACGGCACGCTCGTCTATCTGGTGTCGGTTGCCGGGGGCTGGCTGGCCGACCGCATCCTCGGCTCGTACCGGGCCGTCCTGTACGGCGGCATCCTGATCGCCTGCGGGCATTACGCCATGGCGGTGCCCACGGACGCCATGACGTGGGTGGGGCTGGGGCTGATCAGTGCAGGTACGGGGCTGCTCAAGCCGAATGTGGCCACCATGGTCGGCAAGCTCTACCGGACCGAGGACGAGCGCCGGGACGCGGGCTTCGCCCTCTATTACATGGGCATCAACGTCGGCGCGTTCCTCGGGCCGCTGATCACCGGCTGGCTCGGCGACCACGCCGGCTGGCACTGGGGCTTCTCGGCCGCCGCCTTCGGTATGACGCTGGGCCTCATCCAGTACGTGGCGGGCCGCCGTCACCTGGCCGGGCGAAAGCGCGCCGCCGAATACGCGCTGGCCCCCGGACCCATGCGGCGCGCGGTCCTGCTCATCGTCGTCGGGGCCGTGGTGGTCGCGGCGGCGGCCACCGGTCTCGCCCTGGCGGGCTGGCTGACCATGGACCGGTTCGTGGACCTGCTCACCCTTATCTCGGTGATCGCCCCGGTCGTCTACTTCGTGGTGATGTTCCGCAGCCCCAGGGTCAGCGCCGACGAGCGCGGCAGGCTGCGCCCGTACGTGGTGCTGTTCCTGGCCTCCGTCGTCTTCAACTTCATCCTCTTCCAGGCGTACTCGACGATGATGCTGCTCGCGTCGACCAACGCCCGCACGGAGATCTTCGGCTTCCACTTCCCGGCCAGCTGGTACGCCTCCGCGCTCGGCGCCTTCGAGGTGGCGCTCGCTCCGGTGGTCGCGGCCGTCTGGGCGAGGATGGGGCCGCGCCAGCCGCACGCGTCCAACAAGATCGCGATCGGGGTGATCCTCGGCGGTCTCTCGTTCCTGCTGATGGTCCTGCCCACCTCCGGCCACTCGGGCGACACGTACCGGATGGCCGCCTGGTGGATCGTCGGCTCCTACCTGCTGCTCGGGCTCGGCGACATCCTGCTGGAGACCTCCGGCATGTCCGCGACCACCAAGCTCGCCCCCAGGGCGTTCGCCAGCCAGACCATGGCGCTCTGGTTCCTCTCGCTGGCCCTCGCCAACGGCATCCAGGCCCAGATCGTGAAGCTGTACGGCGAGGTGTCCAACCCCGCCTACTTCGGTGTCAATGGCGCTGTCGCGGTGGTGGCCGGTGTGGCCGTCATCGCCGCCGCCCCCTGGCTCAAGCGCACCATGCACCCCGTCCACTGAGGTACGCCCATGCACATCCAGACCGCGTTCCCGTACGAGACGACCCACGAGGACCTCTACATCCCGCTCCCGGGAGGCACCGAGCTGTACGCCCGGATCTGGCGGCCGGTCACGGACGAACCCGTCCCCGCGCTCCTGGAGTACCTGCCCTACCGGCTGAGCGACTGGACCGCGCCGCGCGACTGGCAGCGCCACCCCTGGTACGCGGGCCACGGCTACGCCTCGGTCCGGGTCGACGTGCGCGGCCACGGCAACAGCGAGGGCATGCCGGGGGACGAGTACGACGCGACGGAGCTGGCCGACGGGGTCGCCGTCATCCAGTGGCTGGCCGAGCAGGAGTGGTGCTCGGGCCGGGTCGGCATGTTCGGCATCTCCTGGGGCGGCTTCAACTCGCTCCAGATCGCCGCGCTCGCCCCGGAGCCGCTGAAGGCGATCGTCACGGTGTGCTCGGCCGACGACCGCTACGACAACGACGTCCACTACATGGGCGGCTCGGTCCTGGCCGTGGACATGCACGCCTGGGCGGCGACCATGCTGGCCTTCGTCTGCCGGCCGCCCGACCCGGCGGACGTGGGCGACGACTGGCGCCAGATGTGGCTGACCCGGCTGGAGGCCGTCGACCCCTTCATCCACACCTGGCTCGCGCACCAGACCCGCGACGCCTACTGGCAGCACGGCAGCGTCTGCGAGGACTACTCCGCGATCAAGGCCAGTGTCCTGGCGGTCGGCGGCTGGCACGACCCGTACCGCGACACCGTCCTCAGGCTGGTCGAGCACCTGGACCCGGCGAAGGTGCGCGGGATCATCGGGCCCTGGTCGCACCAGTACCCCGACCGGGGGCTGCCGCCCGGACCCGCCATCGGCTTCCTCCAGGAGACGCTGCGCTGGTGGGACCAGCACCTGAAGGACGAGGACACCGGCATCCTGGACGAGCCGCTGCTGCGGTCCTGGATCAGCGAGTCGCACCGGCCCGCCACGGTCTACGAGACGCTGCCCGGCCGCTGGGTCGGGGAGACCAGCTGGCCGTCGGAGAACGTCACCCCGGTGGCGTACGCCCTTCAGGGCGGGGCGCAGATCGTCCACTCACCGCAGCAGACCGGGCTGGACGCGGGCCGGTTCTTCCCCTTCGGCAACGACGCCGACCTGCCGCCCGACCAGCGGGACGAGGACGCCAAATCGCTCTGCTTCGAGTTCCCGGTCGCCGACGCGCCGATCGAGATCCTGGGCCGGCCCCGGGTGAAGCTGCGCATCCGGATGGACGTGCCGCGCGGCCAGGCCGTCGCCCGGCTCTGCGACGTCGCCCCCGACGGCTCCTCCACCCTCGTCACGCGCGGCGCCCTCAACCTCGCCGCCCGCCACGGCCGCGACCGCGCCGAGGACTGGCCGGCCGGCGCCACCGAGGACGTGACCTTCGAGCTGAACGGCATCGGGCACACCTTCCCGCCCGGCCACCGCATCAGACTCGCCGTCTCCTCCTCGTACTGGCCGTGGATCTGGCCGCAGGCCGGCTCGGCGGGCTTCACCCTGGAGGCCGACGACAGCCTGGTCGAGCTGCCGGTGCGCCGGCACACCGAGGACCCGGCGATCCGCTTCGAGGAGCCCGAGCAGTCCGAGCCGCTGGGCGTCGTCTTCCCGGAGACCCTGGACACGCCACGCCCCGAACGGCTCGTCGTCCGCGATGTCGCCAAGGGTGAATGGCGGCTGGAGGTCGACCCGCGCTACGGCGGCACGCGCGTCTACCCCGACGGGCTCGAATTCACCGAGGAGGCGGTGGAGACGTACACGATCCAGGAGGCCGACCCGCTCTCCGCGCGCACCCGGTCCGACTGGACGATCCGGTTGCACCGGCCCGAGATGTCGTGGGACGTGCAGATCGACACCCGCTCGGAGATCACCGCCGACGCGGACGACTTCCACACCGTCAACGAGGTCGTCTGCACCGAGGGCGGCGAGGTCGTCTTCCACCGGACCTGGGAGAAGACCATCCCGCGAACAGCCGGTTAGCGCACGGCCCCAGGCGTACTTTCCGGGTCATTGGGGATGGTTGGGGCACTGCCCGGGTCGTGTCCGTGAAGTCCCGTCGTAGGCCCGGGTCGGGCGGGACTTCACGGACACGGCCCAAGGCGGTGCCCCCGACGTAACGTGTCCCCCAAGCGACCTGGAAAGCGAGGCAGCAACCGATGCCCGAGCAGAGCAGCCCGCTCGATCTGGCCGAGGGCGATCCCTTCGGCCCGCACAACCTTCCCTACGGCGTGTTCTCCACCCCCGACCGGGCCGGTGAACAACGCGTCGGCGTCCGCATCGGCAACCACGTCCTGGACGCCGGGGCCGCCGCGCTCGCCCTCGGTTCTCCGTACGCCCAACTGCTGGCCCAGCCCGACCTGACGGCCCTGCTCGCGGCCGGGCGCAACGCCTGGCGCGATGTGCGCCGGGCGCTGACCGCGTGGGTGACGGTCCCCGCCCACCGCGCGGACATAGTGCCGCTGCTGCACCCCCTGGACACGGTGACCCTGCACCTGCCCTACCAGGTCGCGGACTACGTGGACTTCTACGCCAGCGAGCACCACGCCACCAACGTCGGCCAGATCTTCCGCCCCGACGGCGACGCGCTCACCCCCAACTGGAAGCACCTGCCGATCGGTTACCACGGCCGCGCGGGCACCGTCGTGGTCTCCGGCACCGACGTGGTCCGCCCGGCGGGCCAGCGCAAGGCCCCCGCCGACCCGGCGCCCGTCTTCGGCCCGTCCGTCAAGCTCGACATCGAGGCCGAGGTCGGCTTCGTCGTCGGCACCGGCTCCGAGCACGGCAGGCCCGTGCCGCTGGCCGACTTCCGCGAGCACGTCTTCGGCCTCTCCCTACTCAACGACTGGTCGGCGCGCGACATCCAGGCCTGGGAGTACGTCCCGCTCGGCCCCTTCCTCGGCAAGTCCTTCGCCACCTCCGTCTCGGCGTGGGTGACCCCGCTGGAGGCCCTGGACGCCGCGAGGACCGCCCCGCCCGCCCGCGACTTCCCGCTGCTGCCCTACCTGGACGACGCGGAGGAGGACGAGCCCGGCGGCTACGACCTGCGGCTCTCCGTCGCCATCAACGGCCAGGTCGTCGCGGAGCCCCCGTTCTCCACGATGTACTGGACGGCCGCCCAGCAGCTCGCCCAGATGACGGTCAACGGCGCCTCGCTGCGCACCGGCGACCTCTACGGCTCCGGCACCGTCAGCGGCGCCGAACCGGCCCAGCGCGGTTCCCTGCTCGAACTCACCTGGAACGGCCGCGACCCGCTGGAGCTGCCCGAGGGCGAGCGGACGTTCCTGGAGGACGGCGACACGGTCACCATCACCGCCTGGGCCCCCGGCCCGGACGGCACCCGCGTCGGCCTCGGCGAGGTCACCGGCCGGATCGTCGCGTCGGCCTGACCCCGACGGCCCGGCCCAGCCTGCCGGGGGCGCTGCCGGGTCCGGGCCGGGTACGCCGAGCGGGCGGTGGCCGCGCTGAACGACTCGGTCCGCGTCACTCCCACTCCGGCGGCTCCTCGTCCCAGCCGAACCCGGGGTCGTCGGCGGGCGCGGGGGCCGGGGCCCTGGTGGGGGCGGGCGCGGGGGCCGGGGCGGGGGCAGGTGCGGCAGCCGGGGCCGGGGCGGGCACCCGGGCGGGGGCCGGGGTGGCCGGAGGTGCCTCCGTGGGGGCCGCGGCTTCCGCCGCGTCCGGGAGACCCGCCAGCACCCCCGTGGGGGCCGCGGCTTCCGCCGCGTGCGGGAGACCCGCCAGCACCTCCAGCACGCCCTCCCCGTACGTCGCGAGCTTCTTCTCACCCAGGCCGCTGATCCCGCCCAGCTCGCCGAGCGACGACGGGCGGAGCGTCGCGATCTCGCGCAGGGTCGCGTCGTGGAAGATCACGTACGCCGGGAGGCCCAGCTCCTTGGCCTGGGCGGCGCGCCAGGCGCGCAGGGCCTCGAAGACCGGGACGGCCGTCTCGGGGAGGTCGGCGGCGGCCGTCGCCTTGCTCTTGCGCTCGCCCCGGCCGGACGACGAGCGGGAGGCCGTCGGCTTCTTCGGCTCCTTGCGCAGCTCCACCTCGCGCTCCCGGCCGAGGACGGTGCCGCTCTCCTCGGTGAGGACCAGCGTGCCGTACTCGCCCTCGACGGCCAGCAGGCCCTGGGCGAGGAGCTGGCGGACGACGCCGCGCCACTCCACCTCGGCCAGCTCCTCGCCGATGCCGAAGACCGAGAGCTGGTCGTGGTCGAACTGGATGACCTTGGCCGTGCGGCGGCCGAGCAGGATGTCGATGATCTGGCCGGCGCCGAACTTCTGCCCGCGCTCCCGCTTCAGCCGCACCACCGTGGACAGCAGCTTCTGGGCGACCACCGTGCCGTCCCAGGTCTCGGGCGGAGTGAGGCAGGTGTCGCAGTTGCCGCAGGAGGCGGCGGTGGGCTCCTGACCGAAGTAGGTGAGCAGCTGGGCGCGGCGGCACTGGGCGGTCTCGCACAGGGCCAGCATGGAGTCCAGGTGGGAGGCGGCCCGGCGGCGGAAAGCCTCGTCGCCCTCGCCGCCCTGGATGAGCTTGCGCTGCTGGACGACGTCCTGGAGGCCGTACGCCATCCAGGCCGTGGACGGGGCTCCGTCGCGGCCCGCCCGGCCGGTCTCCTGGTAGTAGCCCTCGACGGACTTCGGCAGGTCCAGGTGGGCGACGAAGCGGACGTCCGGCTTGTCGATGCCCATGCCGAAGGCGATCGTCGCGACGACGACGAGGCCCTCCTCGCGCAGGAAGCGGGACTGGTGGACCGCGCGGGTCCCGGCGTCGAGGCCCGCGTGGTACGGGACGGCCTCGATGCCGTTGCGGCAGAGGTACTCGGCGGTCTTCTCCGTGGAGGCGCGCGAGAGGCAGTAGACGATGCCCGCGTCCCCGGCGTGCTCCTCCTTGAGGAAGGAGAGCAGCTGCTTCTTCGGATCGGCCTTCCCCACGATGCGGTACTGGATGTTGGGCCGGTCGAAGCCGGCCACGAAGTGCCTGGCGTCGGGCATGCCAAGGCGCTGGGTGATCTCGCGGTGCGTGGCGCCGGTCGCGGTGGCCGTCAGGGCGATGCGCGGCACGTCGGGCCAGCGCTCGCCGAGCACGGACAGGGCGAGGTAGTCGGGCCGGAAGTCGTGGCCCCACTGGGCGACGCAGTGCGCCTCGTCGATGGCGAAGACGGAGATCTCACCCCGGGAGAGCAGGGAGAGCGTGGAGTCCAGCCGCAGCCGCTCGGGGGCCAGGTAGAGCAGGTCCAGCTCCCCGGCCAGAAACTGGGACTCCATCGAGCGGCGCTCGTCGAAGTCCTGCGTGGAGTTGATGAAGCCGGCCCGCACGCCGAGCGCCCGCAACGCGTCCACCTGGTCCTGCATGAGGGCGATCAGCGGGGAGATCACGATGCCGGTGCCCCGCCGGACCAGGGCCGGGATCTGGTAGCAGAGGGACTTGCCGCCACCGGTCGGCATGAGCACGACGGCGTCCCCGCCGGCCACCACATGGTCGACGACCGCTTCCTGCTCGCCGCGGAACGCCTCGTACCCGAAGACGCGGTGCAGGGTCCGCCGGGCCTCGGTCTCGGTCGTCCCGGCGGCCCCGCCCGTGGTCACATCCGTGGTCACATCCGTGGTCATGCTCGTCCCGCCCGTCCCGCTCATTGCTCTGTCCCCCGATATCCGTACCGACCATCCGTACCGCTGCGTCCCCGCACTCTCCCCTGCCACGATAGGCGCCGCCTACGACAACGCCGGACGGGCTCGACCTCCGAGCCCGTCCGGCGCCTCGCAGCGGTGGTGTCTCCGGCTACCTCACGAACACCCCGGCCTGGCCCGCCAGGTCCAGGAAGTACTGCGGGGCCACGCCCAGCACCACGGTGACGGCCACGCCGATCGCGATCGTGGTCATCGTCAGCGGGGACGGGACGGCGACCGTGGGGCCGTCCGCCTTCGGCTCGCTGAAGAACATCAGCACGATGACCCGGATGTAGAAGAACGCGGCGATCGCCGAGGAGATCACACCGACCACGACCAGGCCGCCCGCGCCGCCGTCCGCCGCGGCCTTGAACACCGCGAACTTCCCGGAGAAGCCCGAGGTGAGCGGGATACCGGCGAAGGCCAGCAGGAACACCGCGAAGACCGCGGCGACCAGCGGCGAGCGCCGGCCGAGCCCGGCCCACTTCGACAGGTGCGTCGCCTCGCCGCCCGCGTCCCGCACCAGCGTGACGACGGCGAAGGCGCCGACCGTCACGAAGGAGTACGTGGCGAGGTAGAAGAGGACGGACGAGATGCCGTCGGGGGTGGCCGCGATGACACCGGCGAGGATGAACCCGGCGTGCGCGATCGAGGAGTAGGCCAGCAGCCGCTTGATGTCGGTCTGGGTGATGGCGACGACCGCGCCGCCCACCATCGTGACGATCGCGATGCCCCACATGACCGGCCGCAGGTCCCAGGTGAGGCCCGGCAGCACCACGTACAGCAGGCGCAGCAGCGCGCCGAACGCGGCGACCTTCGTGGCCGCGGCCATGAAGCCGGTGACCGGGGTCGGGGCGCCCTGGTAGACGTCCGGGGTCCACATGTGGAACGGGACGGCGCCGACCTTGAAGAGCAGGCCGGTCAGGATCATCGCGCCGCCGATGAGCAGCAGCGCGTCGTTGCCCATGGTGTCGGCGAGCGCCGGGTCGATCTTCTGGATGGAGCCGTCGACCACGGTGGCGATCTGCGCGTACGAGACGGAGCCCGCGTACCCGTAGAGGAGGGCGATCCCGAAGAGCAGGAACGCCGAGGAGAACGCGCCGAGCAGGAAGTACTTCACCGCGGCCTCCTGCGACATCAGCCGCTTGCGGCGGGCGACGGCGCACAGGAGGTACAGCGGGAGGGAGAAGACCTCCAGGGCCACGAACAGCGTCAGCAGGTCGTTGGCCGCCGGGAAGACCAGCATGCCGGCCACCGAGAACAGGACGAGCGGGAAGACCTCGGTGGTCGTGAACCCGGCCCTGACCGCGGCCTTCTCGCTGTCGCTGCCGGGCACGGAGGCGGCCTGCGCCGCGAAGGAGTCCACCCTGTTTCCGTGCGACTCCGGGTCGAGCCGCCGTTCCGCGAAGGTGAAGACGGCGACCAGTGACGTCAGCAGGATGACGCCCTGGAGGAACAGGGCCGGTCCGTCGACGGCGATGGCGCCCATCGCGGCGATGTGCGCCTTGGTCGTCCCGTACCCGCCGGCCGCCAGGCCGACCACCGCGGCGAACGCGGCGACCAGGGCGATGACGGTCAGGAACACCTGCGTGTAGTAGCGGGCCCGGCGCGGCACGAAGGCCTCGACGAGCACGCCCAGGACGGCGACGCCGATCACGATCAGGACCGGGGTCAGCTGGGTGTACTCGATGACCGGGGCCTTGAACTTCTCGTCCGGGGCGGCAGTCGTCACCCCGCTCGCCGTCGTCCACAGACTGTGGACAGCTGTTGCGCTCACTTGGCGGCCTCCACCTCGGGCTGGGGGTCCTTCTTCTGTACGTCCGACATGGTGTGCCGCACCGCCGGGTTGACGATGTCCGTCAGCGGCTTCGGGTAGACACCCAGGAAGAGCAGCAGGGCGATCAGCGGGACGACCACCACGAGCTCACGGGCCTTGAGGTCCGCCATCCCCTGCACCTCGGCCTTGACCGGTCCGGTCATGGTGCGCTGGTAGAGGACCAGGACGTAGATCGCGGCGAGCACGATGCCGGTGGTGGCGATGATGCCGACCGCCGGATACGCGGCGAACGCGCCGACCAGGACCAGGAACTCACTGACGAACGGGGCGAGCCCCGGCAGCGACAGCGTGGCCAGGCCGCCGATCAGGAAGGTGCCGGCCAGCACCGGGGCCACCTTCTGCACCCCGCCGTAGTCGGAGATGAGGCGCGAGCCGCGCCGGGTGATCAGGAAGCCCGCCACCAGCATCAGCGCGGCCGTCGAGATGCCGTGGTTGACCATGTACAGCGTCGCGCCCGACTGGCCCTGGCTGGTCATCGCGAAGATGCCCAGGACGATGAAGCCGAAGTGCGAGATGGACGCGTAGGCGATCAGCCGCTTGATGTCGCGCTGGCCGACCGCGAGCAGCGCCCCGTACACGATGCTGATCAGCGCCAGGACCAGGATCACCGGTGTCGCCCACTTGCTGGCCTCCGGGAAGAGCTGGAGGCAGAAGCGGAGCATCGCGAAGGTGCCGACCTTGTCCACGACGGCGGTGAGCAGCACGGCGACCGGGGAGGTCGCCTCGCCCATGGCGTTGGGCAGCCAGGTGTGCAGCGGCCACAGCGGGGCCTTCACCGCGAAGGCGAAGAAGAACCCGAGGAAGAGCCACCGCTCGGTGCTGGTCGCCATGGTGAACGAGCCGTTGGCGCGGGCCTCGGCGATCTCGGAGAGCGAGAACGACCCGGCGACCACGTAGAGGCCGATCACCGCGGCCAGCATGACGAGGCCGCCGACCAGGTTGTAGAGGAGGAACTTGACCGCGGCGTACGAGCGTTGCGCCGCCGCGTTCTCGTCGCTCCCGGCGTGGGCCCGGTCCCCGAAGCCGCCGATGAGGAAGTACATCGGGATGAGCATGGCTTCGAACAGGATGTAGAAGAGGAAGACGTCGGTGGCCTCGAAGGAGAGGACCACCATCGCTTCGACCATCAGGATCAGGGCGAAGAAGCCCTGGGTGGGCCGCCAGCGGGAGGAGTGCGTCTCCAGGGGGTCGGCGTCGTGCCAGCCGGCCAGGATGACGAAGGGGATCAGCAGGGCGGTGAGCGCCATGAGCGCCACCCCGATGCCGTCCACGCCCAGCTCGTAGCGCACGCCGAAGTCCTTGATCCAGGCGTGCGATTCGGTGAGCTGGAAGCGGTCGCCGCCGGGCTCGAAGCGGGCGAGCGCGATGCCCGCCAGGACGAGCGTGGCCAGCGAGAAGATCAGCGCCAGCCATTTGGCGGCGGTGCGCCGGGCCGCCGGGACGGCGGCGGTGGCGACCGCGCCGATCGCCGGGAGCGCCGCCGTCGCTGTCAGGAGGGGAAAGGACATGTGATCAGACCGCCCTCATCAGCAGGGTCGCGGCGATGAGAACCGCCGTACCGCCGAACATCGAGACCGCGTAGGAGCGGGCGTAGCCGTTCTGCAGTTTGCGCAGCCGGCCGGAGAGCCCGCCCATGGTGGCGGCCGTGCCGTTGACGACGCCGTCCACCAGGGTGTGGTCGACGTAGACCAGGGAGCGGGTCAGGTGCTCGCCGCCGCGGACCAGGACCACGTGGTTGAAGTCGTCCTGGAGGAGATCGCGGCGGGCGGCCCGGGTGAGCAGCGAGCCGCGTGGGGCGACCACGGGCACCGGCTTGCGGCCGTACATCGCCCAGGCGATGGCGACACCGACGACGAGCACCACCATGGTGGCGGCGGTGACGGTGGTCGCGCCGATCGGGGCGTCCCCGTGGTCGTGGCCGGTGACGGGCTCCAGCCAGTTCAGGAAGCGGTCGCCGATGGAGAAGAAGCCGCCGGCGAAGACCGATCCGAAGGCCAGGACGATCATGGGGATGGTCATGGACTTCGGGGACTCGTGCGGATGGGGCTCCGCGTGCGCGCCGCGGGTCTCGGCGGCCGGTTCGACGTCCGGCGCGTCGGGGGACGGCGTCGGGGTGTGGCGCCAGCGCTCCTCGCCGAAGAACGTCAGCAGCATCACGCGTGTCATGTAGAACGCGGTGATCGCGGCGCCCAGCAGCGTCACGGCGCCGAGAATCCAGCCCTCGGTGCCGCCCTTGGCGAAGGCCGCCTCGATGATCTTGTCCTTGGAGAAGAAGCCGGACAGGCCGGGGAAGCCGATGATCGCGAGGTAGCCGAGCCCGAAGGTGACGAAGGTGACCGGCATGTACTTGCGCAGGCCGCCGTACTTCCGCATGTCGACCTCGTCGTTCATGCCGTGCATGACGGAACCGGCGCCGAGGAAGAGACCGGCCTTGAAGAAGCCGTGCGTCACCAGGTGCATGATCGCGAAGACGTAACCGATCGGGCCGAGCCCGGCGGCCAGGATCATGTAGCCGATCTGCGACATCGTGGAGCCGGCGAGGGCCTTCTTGATGTCGTCCTTCGCGCAACCGACGATCGCACCGAAGATCAGCGTGACCGCGCCGACGACCACGACGACCAGCTGCGCGTCCGGGGCGGCGTTGAAGACGGCGCCCGAGCGGACGATGAGGTAGACGCCGGCGGTGACCATGGTGGCGGCGTGGATCAGGGCCGAGACCGGGGTCGGGCCCTCCATCGCGTCGCCGAGCCAGGACTGCAGCGGCACCTGGGCGGACTTGCCGCAGGCGGCCAGCAGCAGCATCAGGCCGATGGCCGTCAGCTTGCCCTCGCCCGTCTGACCGGTCGCCTCCAGGACGGGGCCGAAGGCGAACGTGCCGAACGTGGTGAACATCAGCATGATCGCGATCGACAGGCCCATGTCGCCGACGCGGTTGACCAGGAACGCCTTCTTCGCGGCGGTGGCCGCGCTGGGCTTGTGCTGCCAGAAGCCGATGAGCAGGTACGACGCCAGGCCGACGCCCTCCCACCCGACGTACAGCAGCAGGTAGTTGTCGGCGATGACGAGGATCAGCATCGCCGCGAGGAACAGGTTCAGATAGCCGAAGAAGCGGCGCCGGCGCTCGTCGTGCTCCATGTAGCCGATCGAGTAGATGTGGATCAGCGTGCCCACACCGGTGATCAGCAGGACGAAGGTCATCGACAGCTGGTCGAGCTGGAAGGCCACATCGGCCTGGAAGCCCTCGACCGGAATCCAGCTGAACAGCTTCTGGTGCAGCGCCCGGTCGTCGGCGCCCTTCCCGAGCATGTCGGTGAAGAGCACCACGGCGACGACGAACGAGGCGGCGGCGAGCACGGTGCCGATCCAGTGGCCGGCACGGTCCAGCCGCCGGCCGCCGCAGAGCAGCACCGCCGCTCCGAGCAGGGGCGCCGCGACGAGCAGCGCAATCAGGTTCTCTGCGTTCATTGGGTCCAGCGCCCCTCTACAGCTTCATCAGGCTGGCGTCGTCGACCGAGGCCGAGTGGCGGGAACGGAACAGCGACACGATGATCGCGAGCCCGACCACGACCTCCGCTGCGGCGACGACCATCGTGAAGAAGGCGATGATCTGGCCGTCGAGGTTGCCGTGCATACGGGAGAAGGTGACGAACGCGAGGTTGCAGGCGTTGAGCATCAGCTCCACGCACATGAACACCACGATCGCGTTCCGCCGGATCAGCACCCCGGCCGCGCCGATGGTGAACAGCAGTGCGGCGAGATAGAGGTAGTTGACCGGATTCACTTGGCGACCTCCTCTTCTTCGGTGTCCCGGCCGAGCCGCTCACCGGAGCGCTGCTCCAGTGCCTTGAGGCCGGCCAGTGATTCGTGGGACACGTCGCGCACCTGGCCGCGCTTGCGCAGTGTCTGCATGACGGTGAGTTCGGACGGGGTGCCGTCGGGGAGCAGGCCCGCGATGTCCACCGCGTTGTGCCGGGCGTAGACGCCGGGGGCGGGCAGCGGCGGGAGGTGGTTGCCGCGCACGCGCTCCTCGGACATCTCCCGCTGGGTCTTGGCCCGTTCGGTGCGCTCGCGGTGCGTGAGCACCATCGCGCCGACGGTCGCGGTGATCAGCAGGGCGCCGGTGATCTCGAAGGCGAAGACGTACTTGGTGAAGATGAGGCTGGCCAGCCCCTCCACGTTCCCGCCGTGCGCGGCGTTGGCCGTGCCCAGTCCGTTGAAGCTCTTCAGCGAGGCGTTGCCGATGCCGGCGATCAGCAGGACGCCGAAGCCGACCCCGCATCCGGCGGCCAGCCAGCGCTGGCCCTTGATGGTCTCCTTCAGCGAGTCCGCCGCCGTGACGCCGACGAGCATGACCACGAAGAGGAACAGCATCATGATCGCGCCGGTGTAGACGACGATCTGCACGATGCCGAGGAAGTAGGCGCCGTTGGCGAGGTAGAAGACCGCCAGGATGATCATCGTCCCGGCGAGGCTCAGCGCGCTGTGCACGGCCCTCTTCATCAGCACGGTGGACAGGGCGCCGATCACGGCGACCGTGCCGAGCACCCAGAACTGGAAGGCCTCGCCGGTCGAGGTCTGCGAGGCCGCTGCGGCCAGGCCGGTCATGCGTCCACCTCCTGCGTGGCGCCGTTGCTCTCGCCGGCCTCGTCGGACGGCTTCTCGCCCTTGGAGACGGCGAGCTGGCGCTCCGCACCGGGAGCGGCCTCGGTGACCAGGCCCCGGTAGTAGTCCTGTTCGTCCATGCCGGGGAAGATCGCGTGCGGGCTGTCGACCATGCCTTCCTGCAGGCCCGCGAGCAGCTCGTCCTTGGTGTAGATGAGGCTCTCGCGGGTGGTGTTGGCGAGCTCGAACTCGTTGGTCATGGTGAGCGCCCGGGTCGGGCATGCCTCGATGCACAGTCCGCAGAGAATGCAGCGCGCGTAGTTGATCTGGTAGACGCGGCCGTAGCGCTCGCCCGGGGAGTAGCGCTCCTCCTCGGTGTTGTCCGCGCCCTCCACGTAGATCGCGTCGGCCGGACACGCCCAGGCGCACAGCTCGCAGCCGACGCACTTCTCCAGGCCGTCCGGATGGCGGTTGAGCTGGTGGCGGCCGTGGAAGCGGGGCGCCGTCACCTTCGGCGTCTCCGGATACTGCTCGGTCAGCCGCTTCTTGAACATGGCCTTGAAGGTCACGCCGAAGCCGGCCACCGGATTCAGGAACTTGTCCTCCGAGGACCGGGAGGACTGCGAGGACGCCGTCGACCCCGTCGGCCCGGTGGACTCCGCCGGCCTCTTGGACCCCGGCGAATCAGGCAGTTCAGACACCGTCGGCCTCCTTTCCGTCACTCGGATTTCCGTCACTCTGAGTATCCACGCCACCACTGACAACGAGCTCCCGCTCGCGGCGCGGCCTGCGCCGCGGCACGGGCGGCAGGGTCTGTCCGGGCAGCGGAGGCACCGGGAACCCGCCCGCCATCGGGTCGAACGCCGGCTCGGGCCCGGCCTCTGCGGCGGCGGCCCTGTTCTGCCGGTCGCGGAAGATGTCGACCACGAAGGAGATCAACAGGACCGCGATCACGGCCCCGGCCACATAGAGCAGGATCTTCGAGAAGTCGTGGCCCTCGTTGCGCAGCGCCCGCACCGTCGCGACCAGCATCAGCCAGACGACGGAGACCGGGATCAGGACCTTCCAGCCCAGCTTCATCAGCTGGTCGTAGCGGACGCGAGGCAGCGTGCCGCGCAGCCAGATGAAGAAGAACAGCAGCAGCTGGACCTTGACGATGAACCAGAGCATCGGCCACCAGCCGTGGTTCGCGCCCTCCCAGAAGGTGCTGATCGGCCACGGGGCCCGCCAGCCGCCCAGGAACAGGGTCGTGGAGACCGCCGAGACGGTGACCATGTTGACGTACTCGGCGAGCATGAACATCGCGAACTTGATCGACGAGTACTCGGTGTTGAAGCCGCCGACCAGGTCGCCCTCGGACTCCGGCATGTCGAACGGGGCGCGGTTGGTCTCGCCGACCATCGTGATGATGTAGATGATGAAGGAGACCGGCAGCAGGATGATGAACCAGCGGTCCTCCTGCGCCTCCACGATCTTCGAGGTCGACATCGACCCGGAGTAGAGGAAGACCGAGGCGAACGCGGCGCCCATCGCGATCTCGTACGAGATCATCTGCGCGCACGAGCGCAACCCGCCGAGCAGCGGGTACGTCGATCCGGAGGACCAGCCGGCCAGCACGATGCCGTAGATCCCGACCGAGGCGACCGCGAGGATGTACAGCATCGCGATCGGCAGGTCGGTGAGCTGCATCGCCGTACGGTGGCCGAAGATCGAGACCTCGTTGCCGGACGGGCCGAAGGGGATCACCGCGATCGCCATGAACGCCGGGACGGCGGCGACGATCGGGGCCAGGACGTAGACGACCTTGTCCGCCCGCTTGACGATGACGTCTTCCTTCAGCATCAGCTTGATGCCGTCGGCGAGCGACTGGAGCATGCCCCAGGGGCCGTGCCGGTTGGGGCCGATGCGCAGCTGCATCCAGGCGACGACCTTGCGCTCCCACACGATGGCGAAGAGCACGGTCACCATCAGGAACGCGAAGCAGAAGACGGCCTTGACGACGACGAGCCACCAGGGGTCGTTGCCGAACATCGACAGGTCCTCGGCGGCGAGCACCGCGCCGTGCGGTGGAGCGGCCAGTTGAGCGAAGGCGGTCACGCCCGCACCTCCGGTGTGACGTCGGGAGTACCGGGAGCGGCGGGGCCGATCCGGACCAGGCCGCCGGGGCGGGCCCCGGTCATGGCCGGCACGCCCCGCCCGACGGAGTTCAGCGGCACCCAGACCACGCGGTCCGGCATGTCGGTGACCTGGAGAGGGAGTTCCACGCTGCCCGCGGGGCCGGAGACGGCCAGCAGGTCGCCGTCCTTGACCCCGGTCTCGGCGGCGGTGGCGGCGGAGAGCCGGGCGAGGGCCGCATGCCTGGTCCCGGCCAGCGCGGGGTCGCCCTCCTGGAGCCGGCCCAGGTCGAGCAGCATCCGGTGGCCCGCGAGGACCGCCTCGCCGTCACCGGGCCGGGGCAGCGGCTGCGCGGAGACGCGCGGTTCGTCCGCGTGCTCACCCTGCCAGCCGCCGAGCCGGTCCAGCTCGCGGCGTACGGACTTCAGGTCCGGCAGCCCGAAGTGGACGTCGAGCGCGTCGGCCAGCATGTGCAGCACCCGGGCGTCGCCCGGGGCGAGCGTCCGCGTCATCTGCTCGGGCTTCAGCGCGGCCTCGAACATCCGCGCCCTGCCCTCCCAGTTGAGGAAGGTGCCGGACTTCTCGGCGACCGCGGCGACCGGGAACACCACGTCGGCGCGGTCGGTGACCTCACTGGGCCGCAGCTCCAGCGAGACCAGGAAGCCGACCCGGTCCAGGGCTTCGAGAGCCCGCGCCGGGTCAGGCAGGTCGGCGGTCTCGACCCCGGCGACGAGCAGCGCGCCCAGTTCGCCGGTGGCCGCGGCCTCGATGATCTGGCCGGTGTCGCGGCCGAAGCGGGACGGCAGTTCGGCAACGCCCCAGGCGGCCGCGACCTCGTCCCGGGCCCGCGGGTCGGTGGCCGGGCGTCCGCCGGGCAGCAGCGACGGGAGCGCGCCCGCCTCCACCGCACCGCGCTCGCCCGCCCGGCGCGGAATCCACACCAGGCCGGCCCCGGTCGCGGTCGCGGCCCGTACCGCGGCGGTCAGCCCGCCCGGCACACCGGCCAGCCGCTCACCGACCACGATCAGCGCGCCCTCACCGCGCAGCGCTTCGGCCGCGGCGGCACCCTCGCCCTCCAGGCCGACGCCGCCCGCGATGGCGTCCAGCCACTCGGTCTCCGTACCGGGGGCGGCGGGCAGCAGCGTGCCGCCCGCCTTCACCAGGCCACGGGTGGCGTGCGAGGCGACCGAGAAGGTGCGCTGCCGGCCCCTGCGGTGCGCCTTGCGCAGCCGCAGGAAGACGCCGGGCGCCTCCTCCTCCGACTCGAAGCCGACCAGCAGCACGGTCGGCGCCTTCTCCAGCGAGGTGTACGTGGTCCCGCTGCCGTCCAGATCACGGCCGCGTCCGGCGACGCGGGCGGCCAGGAAGTCGGCCTCCTCGTCGCTGTGCGTCCGGGCCCGGAAGTCGATGTCGTTGGTGTCCAGGGCGACCCGGGCGAACTTGGCGTACGCGTACGCGTCCTCGACGGTCAGCCGGCCGCCGGTCAGGACACCGGCCCGGCCGCGCGCCCCGGACAGCCCCTGGGCCGCCGCGGCCAGCGCCTCGGGCCAGCTCGCCGGTTCCAGCTCCCCCGACTCGCCCCGCACCAGCGGGGTGGTGAGCCGGTCGCGCTGCTGGGCGTAGCGGAAGCCGAAGCGGCCCTTGTCGCAGAGCCACTCCTCGTTGACCTCGGGCTCGTTGGCGGCCAGGCGCCGCATGACCTTGCCGCGCCGGTGGTCGGTGCGGGTGGCGCAGCCGCCGGCGCAGTGCTCGCACACCGAGGGCGTCGACACCAGGTCGAAGGGGCGGGAGCGGAACCGGTAGGCCGCCGAGGTCAGCGCCCCGACCGGGCAGATCTGGATGGTGTTGCCGGAGAAGTACGACTCGAACGGGTCGCCCTCGCCGGTGCCGACCTGCTGGAGCGCGCCGCGCTCGATCAGCTCGATCATCGGGTCGCCCGCCACCTGGTTGGAGAACCGGGTGCAGCGCGCGCACAGCACGCACCGCTCGCGGTCCAGCAGTACCTGGGTGGAGATCGGGACGGGCTTCTCGTACGTCCGCTTCTTCCCGTCGAAGCGGGAGGTCGCGTCGCCGTGCGACATCGCCTGGTTCTGCAGCGGGCACTCGCCGCCCTTGTCGCAGACCGGGCAGTCCAGCGGGTGGTTGATGAGCAGCAGCTCCATCACGCCGCGCTGCGCCTTCTCGGCGACCGGCGAGGTGATCTGCGACTTGACGACCATGCCGTCGGTGCAGGTGATGGTGCAGGACGCCATCGGCTTGCGCTGGCCCTCGACCTCGACGATGCACTGGCGGCAGGCGCCGGCCGGGTCGAGGAGGGGGTGGTCGCAGAAGCGCGGGATCTCGATGCCGAGGAGTTCGGCGGCGCGGATGACCAGGGTGCCCTTGGGCACGCTGATCTCGATGCCGTCGATGGTCAGCGTGACCAGGTCCTCGGGCGGGATCGCCGCCTCGCCGCCCCCGGAGGGCGCACTCGTGGTGACTGTCATGCGTTCACCCCCTGGTGAGCGTTCTTGTCGTCGGCCCAGACCGTCGACCTGGCGGGATCGAAGGGGCAGCCCTTGCCGGTGATGTGCTGCTCGTACTCCTCGCGGAAGTACTTCAGCGAGGAGAAGATCGGTGAGGCGGCGCCGTCGCCGAGGGCGCAGAACGACTTGCCGTTGATGTTGTCGGCGATGTCGTTCAGCTTGTCGAGGTCGGACATCTGCCCCTTGCCGGCCTCGATGTCCCGCAGCAACTGGACGAGCCAGTAGGTGCCTTCGCGGCAGGGTGTGCACTTGCCGCAGGACTCGTGGGCGTAGAACTCGGTCCAGCGGGTGACGGCCCGCACCACGCAGGTCGTCTCGTCGAAGCACTGGAGCGCCTTGGTCCCGAGCATGGAACCGGCCGCGCCGACGCCCTCATAGTCGAGGGGCACGTCGAGGTGTTCCTCGGTGAACATCGGGGTGGAGGAGCCGCCCGGGGTCCAGAACTTCAGGCGGTGGCCGGGGCGCATGCCGCCGCTCATGTCGAGGAGCTGGCGCAGCGTGATGCCGAGCGGGGCCTCGTACTGGCCGGGGCCCGCGACGTGTCCGCTGAGCGAGTAGAGCGTGAAGCCCGGGGACTTCTCGCTGCCCATCGACTTGAACCAGTCCTTGCCCTTGTTCAGGATCGCGGGAACCGAGGCGATGGACTCGACGTTGTTCACCACGGTGGGGCAGGCGTACAGACCGGCGATCGCGGGGAAGGGGGGCCGCAGCCGGGGCTGGCCGCGCCGTCCTTCGAGGGAGTCGAGGAGTGCGGTCTCCTCACCGCAGATGTAAGCGCCGGCGCCCGCGTGCACGGTGAGTTCCAGGTCGAGCCCGGAGCCCATGATGTCCGTGCCGAGGTAGCCCGCCTCGTACGCCTCGCGCACGGCCTCGTGCAGCCGGCGCAGTACGGGGACGACCTCGCCGCGCAGGTAGATGAAGGCGTGCGAGCAGCGGATCGCGTAGCTGGCGATCACGATGCCCTCGATGAGGCTGTGCGGGTTGGCGAACAGGAGCGGGATGTCCTTGCAGGTCCCCGGCTCCGACTCGTCGGCGTTGACCACCAGGTAGTGCGGCTTGCCGTCGCCCTGCGGGATGAACTGCCACTTCATCCCGGTGGGGAAGCCGGCGCCGCCGCGCCCGCGCAGACCGGAGTCCTTGACGTACGCGATGAGGTCGTCCGGGGACATGGCGAGGGCCTTGCGCAGCCCCTCGTACCCGTCGTGGCGGCGGTAGGTGTCCAGGGTCCAGGATTCCGGCTGGTCCCAGAAGGCGGACAGGACAGGCGCGAGAAGCTTCTCGGGGCTGGTCCCGTTCTGGTCGATTTCGGCGGCCAACGTCATCACTCCCCCTCCTCGGCGGCGGGGCCGGCCGGGTTGTCCGGGTCGGATGCCGAGGTCTGCTGCGGTGCGTCGTGGGAGCTGAGGTGCTCGGCACCCTTCTGCGGTTCGTCGCGCGGCGCCTCGCCGCGCGGGCCGACCACGCGGGCCTGCGGTCCGGCCTCGCCCTTGGCGAGCTTGAGGCCGATCAGCGAGGCGGGGCCCGCGCCGCCGGAGGCCGCGACGGCGCCGGGGCGCTCGTCGGGGAAGCCGGCCAGGATGCGGGCGGTCTCCTTGTACGTGCACAGCGGGGCGCCGCGGGTGGGCTCGACGGTGCGGCCGGCGATCAGGTCGTCGACGAGCCGCGTCGCGCTCTCGGGGGTCTGGTTGTCGAAGAACTCCCAGTTGACCATCACGACGGGCGCGAAGTCGCAGGCGGCGTTGCACTCGATGTGTTCGAGGGTGACCTTGCCGTCCTCGGTCGTCTCGTCGTTGCCGACGCCGAGGTGCTCCTTGAGCCGGTCGAAGATCGCGTCGCCGCCCATCACCGCGCAGAGCGTGTTGGTGCAGACGCCGACCTGGTAGTCGCCGCTCGGCCTGCGCCGGTACATCGTGTAGAAGGTGGCGACCGCGGTGACCTCGGCGGTGGTGAGGCCGAGCTGTTCGGCGCAGAACGCCATGCCCGTACGGGAGACGTACCCCTCCTCGGACTGCACGAGGTGCAGCAGCGGCAGCAGCGCGGAGCGGCTGCCGGGGTAGCGGGCGATCACCTCCTTCGCATCCGCTTCGAGCCTGGCGCGCACCTCGGCCGGGTAGGCGGGGGCGGGGAGCTGCGGCATCCCCAGACTGACTTCGCTACGTGCTTCGGTCACCGGTCGACGCCTCCCATCACGGGGTCGATGGATGCGACGGCGACGATGACGTCGGCGACCTGGCCGCCCTCGCACATCGCCGCCATGGCCTGGAGGTTGGTGAAGGACGGGTCGCGGAAGTGGACCCGGTAGGGGCGGGTTCCGCCGTCCGAGACGACGTGCACGCCGAGTTCGCCCTTGGGGGACTCGACGGCGGTGTACGCCTGTCCGGCGGGGACCCGGAAGCCCTCGGTCACCAGCTTGAAGTGGTGGATCAGGGCCTCCATGGAGGTGCCCATGATCTTCTTGATGTGGTCGAGCGAGTTGCCGAGGCCGTCCGGTCCGAGCGCGAGCTGCGCGGGCCAGGCGATCTTCTTGTCGGCGACCATGACCGGTCCGGGTTCGAGCCGGTCGACGCACTGCTCGATGATCCGCAGCGACTGACGCATCTCCTCCAGGCGGATGAGGAAGCGGCCGTAGGCGTCGCAGCTGTCCGCCGTGGGGACGTCGAACTCGTAGTTCTCGTACCCGCAGTAGGGGTCGGTCTTGCGCAGGTCGTGCGGGAGTCCGGCGGAGCGCAGGACGGGGCCGGTGGCGCCGAGCGCCATGCAGCCGGTGAGGTCGAGGTAGCCGACGTCCTGCATGCGGGCCTTGAAGATGGGGTTGCCGGTGGCGAGCGCGTCGTACTCCGGCAGGTTCTTCTTCATGGTCTTCACGAACTCGCGCAGCTGGTCGACCGCGCCCGGGGGCAGGTCCTGGGCGAGGCCGCCGGGGCGGACGAACGCGTGGTTCATGCGCAGGCCGGTGATCAGCTCGAAGAGGTCGAGGACGAGCTCCCGGTCGCGGAACCCGTAGATCATGATCGTCGTGGCGCCGAGCTCCATGCCGCCGGTGGCGATGCACACCAGGTGCGAGGAGAGCCGGTTGAGCTCCATCAGGAGCACGCGCAGGACGCTGGCCCGGTCGGGGATCTGGTCCTCGATGCCGAGGAGCTTCTCGACGCCCAGGCAGTACGCCGTCTCGTTGAAGAACGGCGTCAGGTAGTCCATGCGCGTGACGAAGGTGGTGCCCTGCGTCCAGTTCCGGAATTCGAGGTTCTTCTCGATGCCGGTGTGGAGGTAGCCGATGCCGCAGCGGGCCTCGGTGACGGTCTCGCCGTCGATCTCCAGGATGAGCCGGAGCACGCCGTGCGTGGACGGGTGCTGGGGGCCCATGTTGACGATGATGCGCTCGTCGTCGGACGCGGCCGCATTCTCGACGATCTCGTCCCAGTCGCCGCCGGTGACCGTATATACGGTCCCCTCGGTCGTGGCGCGGGGCGTTGCACGGGGAGTGGTCATCAGGAGTACGACCTCCGCTGGTCCGGAGCCGGGATCTGGGCGCCCTTGTACTCGACGGCGATGCCGCCGAGGGGGTAGTCCTTGCGCTGCGGGAAGCCCTGCCAGTCGTCCGGCATCATGATCCGGGTGAGGGCGGGGTGCCCGTCGAAGACGAGCCCGAAGAAGTCGTAGGCCTCGCGCTCGTGCCAGTCGTTGGTCGGGTAGACCGCGACCAGGGACGGGATGTGCCGGTCGTCGTCCGGCGTGGACACCTCCAGCCGGATCAGCCGGCCGTGGGTGATCGAGCGCAGGTGGTAGACGGCGTGCAGCTCGCGGCCCTTGTCGCCGGGGAAGTGGACGCCGCTCACCCCCGTGCAGAGCTCGAAGCGCAGTGCAGGGTCGTCGCGCAGGGTCCTGGCGACGGTGGGCAGGTGCTCGCGGGCGATGTGGAAGGTGAGTTCGCCGCGGTCGACGACGGTCTTCTCGATGGCGTTCTCGGGGACGAGGCCCTGTTCCTCCAGGGCGCCTTCGAGCTCGTCGGCGACCTCGTCGAACCAGCCGCCGTACGGCCGCGAGGAGGCGCCGGGCAGGGCGACGGTACGGACGAGGCCGCCGTAGCCGGAGGTGTCGCCGCCGTTGTTGGCGCCGAACATGCCCCGGCGTACGCCGATGACCTCGCCGTGCTCGTCGCGCGGGGCGGGGACGGCGGAGCCGTTCTGCTCGTCGCTCATCGCAGCAGCCCCTTCATCTCGATCAGGGGCAGTGCGTTGAGAGCCGCTTCCTCCGCCTCGCGGGCGGCCTCCTGCGCGTTGACCCCGAGCTTGGAGCCCTGGATCTTCTGGTGCAGCTTGAGGATCGCGTCCATCAGCATCTCGGGCCGCGGCGGGCAGCCCGGCAAGTAGATGTCGACCGGGACAATATGATCAACACCCTGAACAATGGCGTAATTGTTGAACATCCCGCCCGATGACGCGCAGACGCCCATGGAGATGACCCACTTGGGGTTCGGCATCTGGTCGTAGACCTGCCGCAGGACGGGCGCCATCTTCTGGCTCACCCGCCCGGCCACGATCATCAGGTCCGCCTGCCGCGGCGAGCCGCGGAAGACCTCCATGCCGAACCGGGCCAGGTCGTACCGGCCCGCCCCGGTGGTCATCATCTCGATGGCGCAGCAGGCGAGGCCGAAGGTCGCCGGGAAGACGGAGGACTTCCGCACCCAGCCGGCCGCCTGCTCGACGGTGGTCAGAACGAAGCCGCTCGGCAGCTTCTCTTCGAGTCCCATGGTGTGCCCCTCAGCCCCTCAGTCCCATTCCAGGCCGCCGCGACGCCACACATACGCGTAGGCGACGAAGACGGTGAGCACGAAGAGCAGCATCTCCACGAGCCCGAAGATCCCCAGGGCGTCGAAGGTGACCGCCCAGGGATAGAGGAAGACGATCTCGATGTCGAAGACGATGAAGAGCATCGCCGTCAGGTAGTACTTGATGGGGAAGCGGCCGCCTCCGGCCGGAGTGGGTGTCGGTTCGATACCGCACTCGTACGCTTCGAGCTTTGCCCGGTTGTACCGCTTGGGGCCGATAAGCGTGGCCATGACCACGGAAAAGATCGCAAACCCTGCCCCGAGGGCGCCGAGCACGAGGATGGGCGCGTAGGCATTCACGCTCCTCGCTCCTTCCAGTCGTCCTTGACCGTTGGACCGCATCGGGCGACCTGGCTCGCCACCTCACCAAGATCGTGCACATGTGAGGCAGTTCACAAGCCCGACTGCCCCGCATCCTATGCCTGCCGTCCTGTGATCTGCGACACGGGGTACGACAACGTCTTTGTGATCTCCACCACCTGACGAACGATCATGAAGTCGGATGAGCGGTGATCTTCGTACACGAAGCGGCCGAGTGATCACGAGACGTGACATCTGCTGCCGTTATCGCTGGTCAAAGGGGTATCGCCCTATCAAGCCGCAGCGCTGCGCGCAAAATTGGCGATGGACACGATGGGGTGATAAAGGGATCTGCCCCACTCTGCGACCGGGGCGACGCGGAGAGGGTCACCCGCGAGGGGGTTCCCACGGAACGAAGTGGACGCACTGCGACATACAGTCCTTATTACGCGGATCGGCCGCCTCGCGCCGCGAGTTCGGCACCCACACCCCGCCGCTCGTGCGGAGCGCTCGTATGCCCATCACCCCGAGAGCATGCTGTGACCTGCGTCACTCGGTGGAGGTCGTTATAAAAGCGGGGCTTGGCCAACCGTGTGAGCGGGTGGTAAGTGGCGGGCAATTCGGGCGTATTGCAGAAAACCCGTGATCACAGCCATGATCACGACTGCCCGTTATGCCCGTTACGGCGTCAATAAAGGCCATCAGAAAGCGGATTCACAGATTCCGGACGTAACTGTGTCGCAACACACGTTTCTTGATGGGACCCCGGGAGCCCTGATAGCGCTAGTACCCATGTCCCACACCGCTCTCATACCCAGCCACCGGAAGCCCCGCCGAAACGCCTCGAAGACGGCGCTGCGGGCCGGAGTTGCCGGTGGCGTCCTCAGCACCATCGCGGTCGCGGGTGCCGCCGGTCCGGCCCAGGCCGAGCCGGTGACCCAGACGATCGAGATGCCCACCATCACGGCGGGACTCTCCACCACCGTCGCCGCCTCCGCCGAGGCCACGCAGCAGATCGCCCTGGACCTGGAGACGCAGGCCCACGAGGAAGCGGCCGCCGCCGACGCCGCCAAGGACGCCAAGAAGGCCAAGGCCGAGGCCGTCCGCAAGGCCGAGGCCAAGAAGAAGGCCGAAGCCGCCGCCGCGAAGGCCAAGGCGGAGGCCGCCGAGCGCGCCTCCCGCGCCGCCGCGCGCACCACCCTGCAGACCACGTCCGGCACGTCGACGTCCGGTACGTCGACGTCCGGCTCCACCACGGCGGCCACCACGACGTCGTACTCCTCCAACGCCACCGGCTCCGCGGCCTCCGTCGTCGCGTTCGCGCAGGCGCAGGTCGGCGACGCGTACGTGCCCGGCGGCACCGGCCCCAACTCGTGGGACTGCTCCGGCCTGGTCCAGGCCGCGTTCCGCACGGTGGGCATCGACCTGCCGCGCGTCTCGCAGAGCCAGTCGACCGCCGGCACCCAGGTCTCCCTGAGCAACCTCCAGCCGGGCGACATCCTGTACTGGGGCAGCGCGGGCAGCGCGTACCACGTCGGGATCTACGTGGGCGGCGGCCAGTTCGTCGGTGCGCAGAACTCCTCCACCGGTGTGGTGCAGCGCCCGCTGAGCTACGACATGCCGACGGGCGCGGTCCGCGTCCTCTGAGCCGCTTAGGCTACGTTCACGGATTCACAAGCGCCTCGGCGCGCTTCGAAGGGCCGTCGCTCCCCCGCTCGGGAACGGCGGCCCTTCGGCGTTTCCCGTATCACCTGCCCGTGGCCCGCTTCCAGCGGAATCACGGAAAGGTGCCACCACCCCGCCGGTCGCCACGGACATCGCGAACCTGCCGGACACCGGCCGCGTGCGCTTGTGAAGCGGGGCGCACAGCCCACGCTCCACCGAGCACAGGACGGCCATGCCGTGCACCCGACGACCCAGGCGTTCACCCCGTCGTACGTAGTGCGCCCCCGGCACACTGCCCCGGTTCGACCAGGACGAACCAGACCGTCTTGGCGTGCCCTGCCCGCCCGCCGCGCGTCGTGGTCCCCCAACGATCGGTCAGGCTCTCCACGATGAGGAGCCCGCGTCCGCTCTCCGCATCCGGGGCGGTCCCAGGCTTCGGCAGCCGGTTCGGCTCGTCGTCGGTCACGTAGACCATCACCTGGCGCCGGTTCACCGTCACGTCGACCCGGATGCGCGCCGACTCTGTATGGCAGTGCGCATTGGACACCACCTCGCTCACGCACAACCGGGCGTCGTCGACCAGCCCGGGGTGCTCGGTAGCCCGCAGCAGCGTCCCCACGAAGTCCCGCGCGACACGGGGCGCCGTGGGGCTGTTCGGTGCGACGAGCCGGTAGCGCTCGCCGCGCTGGGGGAGGTACGGGACGGACGGGGACGGAACGGTTACGGAGGTCATGACGCGGTCTCCCTACGTGAGCGGGTCTCCGGGTACGCCGGCGGACCACTGCGGTGGACCGTGACATCGGCCGATCCCGGGCAAAGTGAACTCGCCTGCGGACGGCTGCACTTCGGGCCACCGAGCCGTTGCCGGCCGGCAGGGATGAACGTAGGGGACATGTATGCACCGGTACAAGGATGATCCCGGCGATTCACACGCAGGGGTGAGCCCGTCGCACACCCCCGAGAGGCCCTGCGAGACTGCATACGCGAACAGGAGAAGGTGACATGCCGCCAAGGGACAACCCGACCGCACGCCAGGCCCGCTTGGGCAGCGAGTTGCGCAAACTCCGCGAACGCGCGGGCAGAACCGCCCGCGAAGCAGCCGGGCTCATCTCGACCGACCAGGCCAGAATCAGTCACATCGAGGCCGGTCGCAGTGGTATCGGCGAAGAACGGATTCGCCGGCTGGCGAGCTTCTACGCGTGCGACGACGAAGCGCTGATCGAGGCGTTGTGCGTGATATCCCGCGAGCACCGGGGCCAGTTCTGGTGGGACGAGTACCGCGGCACACTCGCTCCCGGCTTCCTGAACATCGCGGAACTCGAACACCACGCGAGCCACATGCGGTGCCTCCAGTCCATGACGCTGCCCGGACTGCTCCAGACTCCGCAGTACGCCCGAGCCCTGTTCGAGGGAGTACTCCCCAAGCTGCCCGAGGACGAGGTGGAGGCGCGGGTCGAACACCGCATGCGCAGGCAGTCGGTGCTTGACCGCGACAAGCCGCCCGCGTTCGAGGCGATCGTGCACGAGGCGAGCCTGCGCATGCGGGTCGGCGGCCGCAAGGTTGCCCGCGATCAGCTCGAACACCTGCTGGAGGCAACGGCCCGGCCGAATGTGACGGTACGGGTGATCGCCTTCGCGAGCGAACAGTTCATCGAGGTCACGCAGACAGTGCTGTACGCGGGCGGAGTCGTGCCCCAGCTCGATACCGTGCACATCGACGCACCGTTCGGGGGCGTACAGCTGGATGCCGCCGCCGATCTCCGCCGGTATCGGATGCAGCTCGACGTCGCCCGGCAGGCATGCCTGACACCCGAGGAGTCACGCAGCTTCGTTCACCACATCGCAAGGGACCTGTGATAATCCGCAGCATGAACACAGAGATCGAGTGGCAGAAGTCGTCCTTCTCCGGGGGCGGTGGGGAGCAGTGTGTCGAGGTGGCCCAGCAAGCCGGGCAGATCCTGATGCGCGAGAGCGACGATCCCGATGCGGTGACCACCACGAGCCGGGCCAAGTTCGCCGCGTTCATCGAAGGCGTCAAGGCAGGCGAGTTCGACCACTTCGCCCAGTAAGGGCCTCCAGCCGCAGCATCCACGTGAGCCCCCCGCCCGACGGCGGGGGGCTCACGCACGTTTCGGGAACATACATGCCCCGGGGCATGGTTGCGCCGCACGGACCGGTGACGCTACCGTCACCGTACGTCGCCGACCCGGCCGAGCGCATCGCACGACCGCGCTGTGTGATGTGTCAACGGACCCTGCGTTCGCGCCTGTTGAAGGCCACGCCTCGATCGGACGGTCGACCTTGCGTACATCCCCCCGAGCCACTCCCATGACGGCACTCGTAGCGCACGGCTTCCGGTTCGAAGTGCTCCGGTACGGCCCCGCCACCGGATTCGTCCCGGAACCCATCGACCTCCGCATCCTGCCCGGCCCCCGCGACGCGATCCGGATCATCCGCGTACAGCTCCGTACGAGCCACGTCCTGGGGCTGACACCTCGGGAGACGACAAGGGCTCTCCACTGGGCCGACCAGGGCGGCTGGGTGCAGGCTCTGGCCGCACTCCATCGCGGCGAATCGTGCGGATTCACCCTCCTGCTCCGCAAGGGGCGCCACATCGAGTGGCACGTGCGCCCCGTGCGCTGCCTGACGCTCGCCCCTTCGGGCCCCCTGACCGAGCAGCCTGCCCCGGAAGGCGAGGGCGCCGACACGCCTGCATGCCAACCGGCCACAGGTAGCAGGTAGGCGCCCGCCGCCCCGGCAGGGGCGACGGGCTCGGCTCGTGAACGAACGTTACGAGCTGGGTGCCACCTTCGCCAGGCCGTTGATGATGCGGTCCATCGCGTCGCCGCCCGTCGGGTCGGTGAGGTTGGCGAGCATCTTCAGCGTGAACTTCATCAGCAGCGGGTGCGTCAGGCCGCGCTGGGTGGCGACCTTCATGACCTTCGGGTTGCCGATCAGCTTCACGAAGGCGCGGCCCATCGTGTAGTAGCCGCCGTAGGTCTCCTTGAGCACCTTCGGGTAGTTGTTCAGCGCCAGTTCCCGCTGGGCCGGGGTCGCGCGGGCGTGCGCCTGGACGATGACGTCGGCCGCGATCTGGCCGGACTCCATGGCGTACGCGATGCCCTCGCCGTTGAAAGGGTTGACCATGCCGCCCGCGTCACCGACGAGCAGCAGGCCCTTGGTGTAGTGCGGCTGGCGGTTGAAGGCCATCGGGAGGGCGGCGCCGCGGATCGGCATCGTCATGTTCTCCGGGGTGTAGCCCCAGTCCTCCGGCATGGACGCGCACCACGCCTTGAGGACCTCGCGCCAGTCCAGCTCCTTGAAGGCGGACGAGGAGTTGAGGATGCCGAGGCCGACGTTGGAGGTGCCGTCGCCCATGCCGAAGATCCAGCCGTAGCCGGGCAGCAGCTTCTCCTGGGGGCCCCGGCGGTCCCACAGCTCCAGCCAGGACTCCAGGTAGTCGTCGTCGTGCCGGGGCGAGGTGAAGTACGTACGGACCGCGACGCCCATCGGGCGGTCCTCGCGGCGGTGCAGGCCCATCGCGAGGGAGAGCCGGGTGGAGTTGCCGTCGGCGGCGACGACGAGCGGGGCGTGGAAGGTGACCGGGGTCTTCTCCTCGCCGAGCTTCGCGTGCACGCCGGTGATGCGGCCGGTGCGCTCGTCGGTGATCGGGGCGCCGACGTTGCAGCGCTCGTACAGCCGGGCGCCGGCCTTCTGCGCCTGGCGGGCCAGCTGCTCGTCGAAGTCGTCGCGCTTGCGGACGAGTCCGTAGTCCGGGTAGGAGGCGAGATCCGGCCAGTCCAGCTGGAGCCGGACGCCGCCGCCGATGATGCGCAGGCCCTTGTTGCGCAGCCAGCCGGCCTCTTCGGAGATGTCGATGCCCATGGAGACGAGCTGCTTGGTGGCGCGCGGCGTGAGGCCGTCACCGCAGACCTTCTCGCGCGGGAACGCGGTCTTCTCCAGCAGGAGGACGTCGAGCCCTGCCTTGGCGAGGTAGTGGGCGGTCGTGGAGCCGGCTGGGCCCGCCCCGACGACGATGACGTCCGCGCTGTGTTCGGACAGGGGCTCGGTCACGGTCGGCTCTCCCGAAGACTCGAATTCGCGTGCCGCGCGGCACAGGTCCAAGGCAGTCTATGGGGGCCTGCTGGCCATCCCTCCGAAGGGCTGCCTGATGTCGATCGCGCCTACCGCCCCTCCCGTCGTACAGCTGCGTGGAGGGCGTCAGTCCACGTCGTTGAGCATCCAGGTGGACAGGATCGTGTCGAAGACCTCCCGGGCATCGACCCATTCGACATCGCGTTCGGTGACGTGGATCGCGTACTCGGTGCCGTCCTCGGCGATGTAGCTCTGGTCGATCGCGTGGATCGTCACACCGCCCTTCTCGTACGTGTACTCCCACCGGGCGCCCTGCCGGCCCTGGAACGTGTTGGCCGTGAGCTGGATCTGCTGATAGCCCTTCCGGTCGGCGTCGGCGGTCTTCTCCAGAGCCTTGAAGTTCTCGTACGAGGTGTAGGGCGCGTCCCGGACGACGCCGACCTCGAGCTCGGCGTGGCCGGCGGACCTGGAGTAGGTGACCCGGTGGTTCTCCTCGCCCTGCCGCTCCCAGAGGTCCGGCACGGCGAAGGCGAAGCCGGCGGTGTCGGAGACCAGCCGGTACCCGTCCGGGACGGTGGGCACGGCGTGGTCACCGACCCGCTCCTGGGCCGGCTCCGCCCCGCTGTCCTCGGTGCTTGTGGTGTTTTCGGTGTTTTCGGTGTCTTCGGTGTTCTTGGTGTTCTTGGTGTTCTTGGTGTCGGAGGTGCCGGGGTCGTCGTTGTGGCGGTCCACCAGGGCGATGACACCGGCGGTCGCGCCGCCGCCGAGGACGAGCGCGGCAACGAGCGTGGCACCCCAGACGAGGGCGGGCCGCCGACGCCGGGGCTCGGGCGCGGGCGCGGTCGCCTGCGCGGGGATGTACGGGCCCGGGGGCGTGCCGGTCGGCGGGGCGTACGCCTCCGGGGCGGCGGTCATCCCGGCGGAGGGGTCGTACGGGCCGGGCGGGGGCGTGGCCCCGGGCGGGGGCGTGCTCCCGGGCGGCGGGTTGTACGGGCCGGGCGCGGGGGGCGTTCCCGGCGGCGGGCCGTACGGGGACTGCCCGGGCGGGTACATCGGGGTGGCGCCCTGCGTGGGGCCGCCACCCAGGCCGCCACCCGGGCCGCCACCCGGGCCGCCGCCGCGCCCCGTCAGCCGCAGCAGGTACGGCGCGACGAGCACCGCGCAGCCCACCCACAGCAGCCCGAACAGCAGCGCGTCCGCCACGCTCGGCGCGACCTCCATGTTGCCCCGGCCCGCCAACTCGGAGACCCCGCCGGAGACCTCCGCGGACAGGCCGCACATCTCGGTCAGCGCCAGGTACCCGAACAGGAACAGGCCGCCCGCGGTGACCTGTTCGCGCCGGTCGGCCGAGCGGCGGGCGGCGAGCAGGCCGACGACGAGGGCGCAGACGAGGCCGGTGGCCAGGGCGCCGGTCACGGCCCAGCCGCCCAGCTCGTCGCCGAGGTCACCGAGGCCGAGCGCGCCGTGCTCCCCGCCGGAGCCGAAGACGTCCGCCTGCCCGCTGAGGTCGTAGTCCACGGTCCCGCCCCAGCTCACCGAGAGCACCAGCAGCGCGATGTTGGGCAGCAGCGGCAGGGCGACCAGCAGGTCCCGGCCGGAGACGTCGTCCACGTTGGCGTAACTGATGAACCCGACCAGGGCGCACAGCAGCAGGACGGCGGCGAGCGCGCGGACGGCGGTCCCGGCGGCGCGTACGAGGCTCTGCGCGGCCGGTCGCCGGGCCAGCCACTGCGCGGCCACGTCGCGTTGCAGGACCGCGCCGGTGGTGACGAGGGCGATGAGGAGGGCGATGAGGGCGGCCAGGACCGGCGAGGAGTGCACCTCGACGCCGTCCACCTCGGGCTGCGCGTAGAGCCCGAGAACCAGCACGGCGGCGGCGGCCACGACGCTGATGCGTACCGCCGCCTCCAGGCCGTCGCCCTGTCTGCGGACGGCCCGGGCACCCAGGATCAGCGCGCCGATCCACAGGACGGTGACGGTGAGCGGGATCAGGGAGAGGGTGACGTGGCCCTGGCCGCCCGAGCCGAAGTCACCGTACGAGCCCCCGTACGCCGAACCGCCGCGGTAGCCGCCGCTGTTCATGCCGCCCGGCGTGGCGTCCCGCACCTCGAAGCCGCCGCCGACCGCCTGGAGCAGCATGGCGAGCGCGATCCGCAGCCGGTCGCTCCAGCCGACGTAGTCCTCGTCGCCCTGCCCGTAGCGGGGCATGGCCAGCGCCACCGCGAGGGCCACGATCAGCCCGGTCGGCCAGAGTGCTGCCTTGAGCGAGCCCGCCCAGTCACCGCGTACCACCCGCCCGAAGAAGAGCCCGAGCGGCGAGGGACCGGGCGGGGCGGCCGGCATCGGCGCGTACCCGGGCGGCGGCGGAGAACCGGGCCCCGCCGCGAAGGGCGGCACGCCGGGGGGCGGCGAACCGGCGGGCGGTGCGGCGGCCGGGGGCGGGGGCGCGGCGGGTTGCGGCGGTGCCACAGGGGCCGCGGGGCGTTCGCGCCCGCACTTCATGCAGAAGCGCGTCTCGTCCGGCGCCGGGGTTCCACAGAACGGGCAGTACGACGGCATGAGGGCTCCGCAGCGGGGACGGTGGCGAGCGAAACGGTGACACACGGAAACGGGGAAGACGCGTGCCGTGTCAACGACACATCTTCCCCGCCCTCCGGTTCCCGTCAACTCGGAATACGTGCGACCGCTTTCGCGGGCACCGCGGAACCCGTCGACGGTGCGTCCGGTACCGGCCAGCGGATGTCAGATGCCGGTGCGATCATTTCCCGTGACCATCAAGAAGATCATCACTCTGCGCGGCTCCCTGATCGCCGCCGCGCTCGCCCTGCTCTGCTCGACGTTTCTGGCCCTGCCCGCGAACGCCCAGGCCTTCGACGACTGCCCGGCCGGGCAGCTCTGTCTGTACAGCGCCTCGGGCGGCGCAGGAACGAAGCGGACCTTTGCCGTGCAGGACAACGGGCAGCGCTACGACGCCTCCTGGGACAACGCCACGCTCTCCGCGAAGAACAACACCACCTACTGGGCCTGCGTGTACGTGGACACCGATTACGGCGGGCTGCTCCAGACAATCAAGCCGGGTAATTCGGATGAGTACGGGAATGACTCGCGTTTCGCCGGAACGATCAGCTCCCACAAGCTGGTTCCGTCCCGGGCACACTGCTTCACCGGATACGAGCGCTGCCCCGACAACCGCGTCTGCACCTTCACCGAACCGGCGGGCCGCGGCGCCATGACGGTCCACATCCCCGCGACCGATCCGGCCACGAGGAACTACGGCAACGCCTACGGCGCCGAGGTGGCACCCGCGTCCGTCTGGAACCGCACCAGACGCCACCTCTGCTTCTACCCGACCGAGAAGTTCACGGGCACCTGGAGCGACCCGGCCACCCCAGCCACCAAGTACGGCGCCTACGTCGTACTGAAGGGAGACAGCACCACCGTCCCGTCGCCCTTCGCCAGGACTTTCCGCTCGCACGAACTCGTCAACGGAACCTCGGAGTGCCAGTAGCCATGACCAGAACACTCACTCGCACCTGGGTAACCGTGGCGACGGCGCTGAGCGCCCTCGCCCTCACCGCCCCCGGAGCCCCCGCCGCGGAGGAAACGCCGAGCCCGCTGGCCGCCGACTGGAAGCAGGAGACCCCGACCAGGCTCGCTCCCGGCGTCACCCACACCCGCTACACCGAGCGCGTGCCCGACAACCGGACCCGGGGCCGGGTCCTGAGCATCGTGGAGATCGACCCGGCCGCCTCCGCGCTCACCCTGGAGAGCGTCGTCGGCAAGGGCGACGGGCTGACCGAAACGGTCGCCGACCAGCTGGCCGGCGTCTCGTCGGTCGCCTCCCGCCGTCCGTACGCCGGCGTCAACGGCGGTCTGTTCAAGTCCGAGCCCAAGCACCGCGACCACGTCCTCCCGGCCGGCGCCGAAGGCACCACACTGATGCACATGGGTGTCTCGGTCACCGATGGCGTCCTGCACAGTTCCAGCTGCTGGATGAACGGCGCCGGCAGCAGCGGGGCGGTCATCCAGTACGGCATCCCCTACATCACCAAGCTGCGCACGGACCTGCGGCTGACCGCCGCGTCCGGGGCGACCATACGGATCGACGACGTCAACCGCGATCCCGGCCGCAGCCGGGGCTGCGCCCGCGACGCCGAGGACACGGCCGTACCGGGCCAGTCGGGGCTGTACACCGACCCGGACGAGATCGTCCTGTTCACCGACGACTACGGATTCCCGGTCCCCAAGCCGGGCATCGACCCGCACATCACCGCGGACGACGACCCCGGCTTCGAAGTCGTCATCGACGCACACGGCGTCGTCACCGACGCCCGGGAGCGCCGGGGCGGCCAGACCGCGGCCGAGCAGGTCCACGTCCCGGCCGGGGGCCGCATCCTGCAGGGTGTCGGCGCCGGAGCGGAGTGGCTGCGCAGCAACCTCACCCGCGACGACCATCCGACCGTTGACCAGAAGCTCCACGACGTGACACTCGACCGGGACATACCGCTGGACGACTCCGTCGACGTCGTGAGCTCCTTCCATCAGCTGCTGCGCGCCGGCTCGATCCCCACGGAACTGCCCGACTCGTGCAGCGGCCGGGAGACCGGCGCCGACGGCACGACCGCGATCTGCACGGACTCCCGCACGGCTCTCGGCACCAACATCAAGGGCCACCCCGTACTCATCACCCTGACCGGACAGCCTCAGACCAGCCCCTCGGCCACCCACGAGGACGGAGACTCCCTCCGGGCGTTCGCGGGACTGCTGGACTCCGCGGAGCTGGCGCTGGTCGACGTGCTCAACCTCGACGGCGGTGGGTCCACGACACTCATGACGGGTACCGGGGCGCAGACGCCGCCCACGGACGCGGGCAAGGACCCCGCCGGGCCGAAGTACGTCCACCGGAGGGTCGCCGACTCCGTGTACACCGGTGTCGGCGGCTACGGCATGTACGCCAAGTAGGAAACCGCGTCAGACCGCCCTGACGCCCCGGTGCAGGGCCACCACGCCGCCGGTGAGGTTGCGCCAGGCGACCTGGGACCAGCCGGCCTGCTGGAGCTTCTTCGCGAGGCCGGACTGGTCGGGCCAGGCGCGGATCGACTCGGCGAGGTAGACGTAGGCGTCGGGGTTGGACGACACCGCGCGCGCGACCGGAGGCAGGGCGCGCATCAGGTACTCGGTGTAGACGGTCCGGAACGGCGCCCAGACCGGCTGGGAGAACTCGCAGATGACGACCCGGCCGCCCGGCTTGGTGACCCGGTACAGCTCGCGCAGGGCCGCGTCCGTGTCCTGGACGTTGCGCAGGCCGAAGGAGATGGTCACCGCGTCGAAGGTCTCGTCGCGGAACGGCAGTTTCGTGGCGTCGCCGGCGGTGAAGGGCAGCCAGGAGTTACGCTTCTTGCCCTCGCGGAGCATGCCGATGGAGAAGTCGCACGGTACGACGTACGCGCCGGTCGCCGCGAACGGCAGCGAGGACGTCGCCGTGCCGGCCGCCAGGTCGAGGACCTTCTGCGCGGGCCGGGCGTCCACCGCCCTGGCGACCTCCTTGCGCCACAGCCGGTCCTGGCCGAACGAGAGCACGTCGTTGGTGAGGTCGTAGTGCGCCGCCACGTCGTCGAACATCGAGGCGACTTCGTGCGGCTGCTTGTCCAGGGAGGCTCGGGTCACGCACCCATTCAAGCAGCCCGGCCGTAAGGGGCGGGGGCGGGCCCGCTGTGCGAGCGGGCCCGCCGGGCCGCTCAGCGGCGCAGTGCCTCGGCGGGTTGGACACGCGAGGCCCGCCACGCCGGATACAGCCCGGCCAGCAGCCCCGTGACGAGGCCGATCGCGGGGGCCGCCGCGGCTGTGGCCGGGTGCACGACCGGGGTCCAGTCGCGGGCCAGGGCCACGCCCACCACCGTGACCACGCCCAGCGAGGTCCCGATCAGTCCGCCGAGGGCTCCCAGTGCCCCGGACTCGGCGAGGAACTGCCGCGTGATGTGCCCGGCCCGGGCGCCGAGCGCGCGCCGCAGTCCGATCTCGCCGGTGCGTTCCAGGACCGACACGAGGGTGGTGTTGGCGATCCCGACCGCGCCGATGACCAGACAGATCCCCGCCAGGAGCAGGAACAGCTGGCTCAGGTCCCCGCTGACCCCTGAGCGCAGGGTCCGCGGGTCCGGTGGCGGGACCGCCTTGAGGTATTCGGGGTGGTCGGGCCGCAGCGCGGTCGGGGCCAGCCGGGCGACCTGCCGGGCCGCGCCCAGTTCCGTCGAGATCAGCATCACCGCGCTGCTGCCCTCGGGCGGGCCCCAGACCCTCTCGGCCGTGGTGCGCGGGACGACGACCGACAGCAGCAGGTCGGCCTTGCGTTCGGTGTTCTCGACGATCCCCGTGACGGTGAACGGCTGGTCGCCGATGAAGACGGCGGGCCGGGTCTCCAGCGTGGTGATGCCGAGCCGGGACGCGACACCCGACCCGATGACCGCGACGTACGCCTCGTCGTCGGACATCAGCTCGTCGTAGAGCCGCCCCTGGGACAGCGTGGGCCCGGCCGCCTCCAGCACACCGGGGGACGCGGCGACCACCTCGGTCCTCCCGTCACCGGCGGCTGCCCGGCCCACCGGGGCGGAGCGCACGGTCACGGACGCGTCCAGCCGAACCGGCCAGTACACCCCGGCGCTGCGCACCCCGTTGAGTGCGCCCACGCGCTCGTCGGCGTCCGGCGGGAAGGCGGGTCCGGCGAACTCGTCCTGCTGCGAGGCCTTGTCCTCGACCGACACCTCCGTGGCGGTCAGGGAGTTGAAGCGGGCGTCGATCTGCGAGGAGGCCGTGGCGGTCAGCCCCAGGATGGCCACGAAGGTGCCCACACCGAGGACCGTGCCGAGCGCGGTCAGCGCCGAGCGCGCCGGACGCTGCAACATGCCGGCGAGCGATTCACCCAGCAGATCGCCGAAGGAGAACACCGAGGGTTCCACCGGCCGGTTGCCGCGCCGTCGCGGCAAGCACCGGATCACCGGGGCGTCCCCGCCATTTCGCGCAGGACACCGTCGCGGATCGTGACCGTACGCGCGCCGCGCCCCGCCACCTCCGGATCATGTGTGATCACCAGTACCGTCATGCCGTCGGCGTGCAGCTCCGCCAACAGGGCCAGCACCGCTTGGGCGTTGGCCGTGTCCAGGTTGCCGGTCGGCTCGTCGCACAGCAGCAGGGAGGGCCTGGCCACCAGAGCCCGCGCGATGGCCACCCGTTGCCGCTCGCCGCCCGACAGTCTGGTGGGCAGCGACCCGACCCGGTGTCCGAGCCCGACCCGTACCAGGGCCTCCCTCGCCCGCTGCCGGCGCTCCTTGCGGGCCACTCCGCTGTAGACCATGGCCAGCGTGACGTTCTCCAGGGCGCTGCGGTGGGGCAGCAGGTGGAAGGACTGGAAGACGAAGCCGATCCTGCGTCCGCGCAGCGCGGTGCGGTCGCCGTCCTTCAGGGCTCCGGTGTCCAGCCCGTCGAGGAGGTACGTCCCCGAGGTGGGCGCGTCCAGCAGTCCGGCGATGTTGAGGAACGTGGACTTGCCCGAGCCGGACGGGCCGACGACGGTCACGAACTCACCGCGGCGGATCACCAGGTCGCAGGGCCTGAGGGCGGCGACCGGCGGTGGTCCGGGGTAGGTCAGGGCGACCTGCCGGAACTCGATGACGGGGGCGGTCACTTCCGTACCCCGGTGACGACCCGGTCGCCCGCGCGCAGGGCGTCCTTCACCACGGGCACGACCGCCACGAAGCCGTCGCCGGAGGTTCCCGGCCGCACCTCGACGCGTTTCTGCGCACCGGACCCGGCCCGCACCGTCACCACCGTCCGGCCGTCCGCGCCCGCGGTGATCGCGGTGACCGGAACCACCAGGGCCTTGCCGCCGGTGGAGGCGGCCTCGATGGTCAGCCTGACGTCCTGGCCGTTCAGCTGGGCGTCGAGCGCCTTGTCCGGGGTGATCTGCACCAGGTAGCCGGACGGGCCGGCGGCCGGGGCGCCGCCGGCCTCCGTCCCCGACGCGGCGTCGCCGTCCGGTGCCGGAGCGGTCTGCGTGTCCGCGACGCGGGAGACCTTCGCCCCGGCCGACACCCCGGACACCTCCGAGTAGATCTCCACGTGCTGACCGGCGCGCAGCAGCCCCTTCTGGTACTCGGGGACGTACGCCTGCACGACCAGCCGCCCCGAGGACAGCGTCATGGCCGTCCCCGACACCTTGGCGCCCACGACGCCCTGCACCGCGTTCACCCGGGCCGGGAAGCTCTTCAGGAACACCGCCTCACCCGCGGGCAGCATCGGTCCCGACTTCGCCTGCACCTCGGCAAAGGCGGCCCGTGCCTCGTTCAGGTCCTCCGTCGCACGTTTCACGGCCTTGCGCGGATCGCCGGGCGCCTTGTCGTCGATCTTCGCCGAGGACCGGGAGTCCTCGGCGTCCTCCAGCGCCCGCTCGGCCGACCGCACCGCGGCACCGGCCGACCTGAGGCCCTCGCCGTCGTCGTCCTGGGCCGGCAGCGGGTCGTAACCGATGGACGCGTAGAACGAGTCGAGGGCCGCCTTGGTCCCCGCTCCGAAGGTTCCGACGCCATCGGGTGCGGTGGGGTGCCCCAGGTCCTGGAGCGCCTTCTGGACCTGCTCGACGTCCTCCCCCTCACTGCCGGGGCGCAGGTCGCGGTAGACGGGCAGGGCCCCCCGCAGTACGAACACGGGCCTGCCGGAGACCTCCATCAGCAGCCGGCCGCTCCGCAGGACGTCGTGGGCCTCGACCGCCAGCTTCGTGATCACCGCCCCGGTCGAGCCCTCGTCGCCTCCGGAGACCTGCGGGGACACGTTCACCGTCTGCCCCGCCAGCACCTGGCCCCGGGTGATCACCGACGACACCAGGACGCGATGTTCCACCGCCGCGGTCAGTACGTCCTCCTGCGGTGCGCCGGCCTCGGCCGCCGCCTGCGCCGGTGACTTGACGATCATCGACGCGCCGACGCCCGCCGCGCCGAGGAGCAGGGCCGCCGAGGCGACGGCGACCACCCAGTGACGGCGCCGGCGAAGACCGCCGTCGGCCGTCCCCTCGTCGGTGCCGCGGTTCTCGTCACTCATCGAAGAACCCTCCCGGCCGAGACGTCATCCGCCGACTACGGGATCGCCTGCGGGTCGGGGGTCACACACCCGGCGTGCCTCGCGGTAGTCGGGGTTCGTCTTCATCGCGTGGGCCAGTTCGTCGCTGAGCCCGAAGTCCCCGTTCGGGGCGGGGTCCGGATAGTCCTTGACGCCGTGCTCGCGCAGGCACGCACTCAGCTTCCTGGCCCGCGCCATGTCCTCCTTCGTCGCGGGCACCATGGCCGGCGGACTCGGATGGAGAGAGGCGCACTCCTTCTCGGCCGCCAGGGCGGCCGCTTCGTTGTCCGCCCCCTTCTCGATCCGCAGCGAGCCGTCGTCGGTCGTGTCCAGCGGGATGCCCTGGTCCTCCATGCACCTGTAGTAGGCGACCTCGCCCGCCCCCTGCGTGGACTTCGCCTGCGGCTTCACCGAAGGCTTCGGCTGCCCGGAATCCGTCGAACCCGAACATCCGGCAGTCGCCAGCGAGAACAGCACCAGCGCCGCGACAGCTCTGGCGACAGCGGGGAGGGGGCGCATACGGGACTCCCGGGAGAGAGCGGAAGCGAGGGAGACGGCCGCGCGCCTGACGCGGAACCCACTCGCCATATCCCCAACTCGCGCCAGGGCAAGGAGGCTTGAAAGCGCATGACGAGGCCTCGGAATGCCCGACGCTACAGATCTTCCGGAGGGGCGACAACTGTCCTCGGGGCCAGTAGCCACATCCGTGCCCGCCGCATTTGATTGTCGGCGCTCACGCCCAGCGGACTCGTACATCACGGGACCAGCACACGAAGGAGCAGCGGAATGACTCGTTCACCAGCAGTACGGCGCCTGACCGGCGTCGCCCTGGCCGCGACCGCCGTCACCGGGCTGACGCTCACGACGGCCGGCCCCGCGTCGGCCGCGACCAACAAGAACGGGAACGTGGAGAGCGGCGAGTTCGGTCTCTACTACAACTCCAACTACGCCGGCTGCGTCTTCGATCTTCTCAACTCGGACGGCAACTTCTCCGGCGACTACTTCCGCTCGTCGACGAGCTCCCAGACCTGCCCCGGCCAGGGCCAGTCCACCGACAACAACACGGCTTCCTACTGGAACCGGGACGTGACGGCCTGGGAGGTGTACACCAAGGCCGGCCGCGCCGGCATCGAAGGTTATCTGCCGCTCGGCTACTACGGAAACGCCTCCGTCACGTTCAAGAACGAGATCTCGTCGGCGTACTACTTCTGACTCCGACCGTCCCGAGACGCCACATCACAGCACCGCTGTTCTGCCCGAAGGCACCGGGCGGAACAGCGGGCTGTCGCATCGTACGACCCGGTCACCGCGAAGGATCATCCGCATGCTCCCGTTCCCCGGCCCCCGCCACCTCCGCCGTTCGGTCGGTGTGGCCTGCGCCGCCGTGCTCCTTGCCGCCTGCTCCTCCACCACGGACGGAGGGCCCGGCGACGAGAAGTCGGAACCCGAGGTCTCTGCCACCCCCACGATGCTGAGCACCTCGGGTCTGAAACTCCCTCTGGACGCCTACGACGCGACCCGCGAAGAGACCGAGGCGTTGCAGGAGGGCCAGGGGGTGCTCATCTCCCGGTGCATGGAGCGCTTCGGCTTCCGCTACAGCCTCCCGGCACGCCCCGCCTCCCCCGCGTCGGGCAGGCAGAGCGCACGGATCTTCGGCGTGGTGGACCCGGACGAAGCCGCCCGGTACGGCTACAGCGTCCCCGGCGAGGAACGGGCGCCTGCGCGGACCTCGCCGAGGCTCACCGCGTCCGAGGAGATCGCGTTGAACGGCGCCCCGGACCTGAAGCCGACCGACATGCCGAAGAGCCAGGCGGAGGCGGAGAAGAAGGGCGGCGGCAAGGAGCGGATCAACGGCAGGGCGGTGCCGGTCGGCGGCTGCAGCCGTGAGGCGTTCCTCAAGCTGTACGCCCCCGAACCGAACGCCGTGGACGCCATATACGTGTTCAACCTCAAGGCCCAGGCTGAGTCCCAGGCGCGCGAGGACTCCCGCACGAAGACCGTGAACACGTCATGGTCCGACTGCATGGCCCGCAAGGGTCACACCGCGACCGATCCCATGAACGCGACGACGGAGCTCGGTATCGCCGATGACGCCCTCGCGTCCCCCGCCGCGATCACCGCTGCCAAGGCCGATGTCGGCTGCAAAAAGGAGGTGAATCTGGTCGGCGTCTACTTCGCCGTCCAGTCCTCCTATGAGAATAGGCTGATCGACAAAAATGCCGAAACACTCGACCTGGCAAAAAAGCAGCTGTCGGATCGGCTGAAACTCGCCGCTTCGCTCGTCTCGTCATCCTGAGCAACCCCTCGGACGTGCCGCCCGCCCACGTTCCGAACCGTCCGTACCGCGGTCCCCCACCGGGGAATCCCTTCCCCTCGTGCTAGATTCCTGGCGCTCTCGAACCAGTACCCGGGGGGGAAACATGACGGTTCATTGCCTTGCCTGTGCTGCCCCGATCCTTGACGGCGCACGCGAACACCCGGCCAGGGACCGGCTCTCGACGATGTCTCTCCGACGGCTCACACCGACGGAGAAGCAGTTCTTCATGACGCTGCACAGCGCTCCGTCGAATGAGGAGGTCGCGGCCTGTATGCATGTCGCTCCGCGGACGGCGAAGTTTCACATCGCCAATATCCGGTCGAAGCTCGGTGGAATGTCGAGACTCCGACTCTGTCTGCTGTCCGCTCTGCACCACAGAGGACTTCTGTCCCTATGCGCTTCCTGCATGCTTCTGCTCACCCCTACGCCGTTGGAGGAACCGGCGCGCACCTGAGTCCGCGTACCGCCTCGTTCCGCATCGTTTCCGCCGCGTTCGGACACGCGCTCGTGAAGTACGCGGACAGCCATCCGATGGAAGCGAAGGACCGTGCGATCCGTGGCCGCTGAGACGAGACAGGACCGGCGCGGCCGGAGCGGACGGCGCCGGGCCCGGCGCGCCCGGCGACGCCGCAGCCGAATACGGGTGCTGGCCGCCGTGGCCGTCACCGCCGCACTGGCCGGCGCCGCCGTGGCCCTCGCCCCCCGCTGGGCGGGCGGGGACGACGCACCGGCCGCCACCGCCACCGGGCCCACCGCCGCCGCCCGGCCGACCACCGCCGCCCGGCCGACCGCGAGGCCCACCAAAAGCTCCGAGGCCACCACCGGCGCGAAGCCGTCCCCCTCCCCCAGCCGTTCGCGCGTCAGCATCCCCGCCTCCGGGCCCGGGACCTTCACGGTCGCCCGCGCCTCCGGCCCGTCCGGTGGGCAGAACGCCTACCGGGTCGAGGTGGAGGACGGTTCGGGCGTCGACCCGGACCAGGCCGCCGAGCGGATCGCCGACATCCTGGCCGCGCCGCGCGGGTGGGCGCACGGCGGGACGCGCTCGTTCCACCGGGTCGCGACGGGGCAGGCGGGGCTGGTCGTCCGTATAGCGACCGCGGCCACCACCGACCGGATCTGCGGGCAGGGCGGCATGAACACCCACGGCGAGGTCAACTGCCGGATCGGCGAAGTGGTGATGGTGAACCTCAAGCGCTGGCAGACGGGTTCGCCGGAGTTCGCCGGTCCGCTGGCCGAGTACCGCGCCCTGATCATCAACCACGAGGTCGGCCACTGGCTGGGCCACGGCCACGAGACCTGCCCCGGCAAGGGCCGCCCCGCCCCCGCGATGATGCAGCAGATCTACGGGCTCAAGGGATGCGTCGCCAACGCCTGGCCCTACGCCGAGAACGGGACATATCTGGGCGGACCCTCCGTGCCATAACGTTTCTCCACGCACGCGCGCCCCGACCCCCCGCCCCGACCTCATATGCGTGTGGACTGAACCAATCGGCCCCGTCTCCGGTCCTACAGCGGGGGGCGGAACAGCCGATCACTGGGGAGGGGCACGGATGCCCGAATGGAATGGGCGCCGGGGGAAGCGGGGCGACAACGGGCGGAGCCGCCTGCTCGTCGTGGCCGTCGTCCCGATCGTGCTGGCCGCCGCCGCCGTGGGCCTCCGCTGGAACAGTGCGCACGGCCCCGGCCACTCCTCCCCCACGGCCGCCTTCACCGTGGCCCGCGCCGCCGCCACCGACAGCGGTACGGGGAACGCCTACCGGGTCGAGGTGGAGGACGGTTCGGGTCTGGACCCGGACGGGGCCGCCGCCGTCGTCGCGCACATCCTGGCCTCGCCCCGGGGCTGGTCGCACCACGGGGAGCACAGGTTCCGGCAGGTCGCCGAGGGGCCGGCGGGTCTGGTCATACGGATCGCCACCCCGGAGACGACCGACCGGATCTGCGGGAAGAGCGGGCTCGACACCCACGGCGAGGTCAACTGCCGGGTCGGCGCCGACGTCATGGTCAACCTCAAGCGCTGGCAGACCGGTTCGCCCGAGTTCGACGGTCCGCTGGCCGACTACCGCGCCCTGATCATCAACCACGAGGTCGGCCACTGGCTGGGCCACGGCCACGAGACCTGCCCCGGCAAGGGCCGCCCCGCCCCCGCGATGATGCAGCAGATCTACGGCCTGAAGGGATGCGTCGCCAACGCCTGGCCGTACGACACCGAGGGGCGGTATCTCGGCGGTCCTTCGGCGCCGTAACGATGGCCGGGCGCGGCAAGCGGGCCCGGGTGCACCAGGGGGCGCGGCAAGCGGGCCCGGGTGCACCAGGGGGCGCGGCAAGCGGGCCCGGGGCACACCAGGAGGGCGCGGGGCCAGCGGGCCCGGGGCACACCAGGAGGGCGCGGGGCCAGCGGGTCCGGGGCACACCAGGAGGGCGCGGGGCCAGCGGGTCCGGGGCACACCAGGAGGGCGCGGGGCTAGCGGCCCCGGTACACCAGTCGGCCCGCCGCGATCGTCGCCACGCAGCTCACCGCGCCCGCCGCCAGCAGCGCCGCCTCGTCCGGCGCGTCGAAGGCGGCGAGGTCCGCGCGGCCCCCGGCGGTGAGCCGGGCCGCCGTCGCGTCGGCCACCGCCCCGGCCCCGGCCAGCGGGTCGAGCCGGGGCTCGCCGCCGGTGGACGCGGGCGGGCCGAGGACGGTGAGGCCGGACCGGCGCACGGCGGTGAGCAGGGCGGGCGGGGTGGTGGGGGCGGCGGTCACGGCGGTCGTGCCGTGCCGAAGCATCCGGTGCAGCCCGCGCCGCACGCTGCCCGCCCGCCAGGTGTCCTCGGGCCCGAGCGCGTCGAGCGCGGCGCCGGTCAGGGGCTCGGTGCCCAGGGCGCCGGCCTCGCGCGGGTCGGGGAAGTACCACTCCTCCAGCAGCCGGACCGCGTCCCGCTGGAGGAGGCCGGGGGTGAGGACGCCCGGCCAGCGCCGGACCCGGGCGGTGGGGTGGGCGGCGGCCAAGTCCCCGTACGGCCCGAAGGCGGCGACCACCGCGTCCCGCACGGCCACCGCGCCACCGGGCACGGGTGCGTGGCCGCCGCCCGGCAGCAGCAGGGCGGCGGCGTGGATCGTCAGCAAGGCGCGACTAGTTGGCGCCCAGGAGCTTGAGCTCCGGGTGGGCCGTGCCGCCCTCGATCGCGACGGACGAGATGTGCGAGACGACGCGCTCGTCGACCGGGTCGTTCGCCGGGTCGTCGTGCACGACGAGGTGCTCGTACGTGGTGGAGCGCTGGGCCGGAACCCGGTCCGCCTTGCGGATCAGGTCGATGATCTCCAGGCGGTTGGAGCGGTGCTTGGCCCCGGCGGAGGAGACGACGTTCTCCTCCAGCATGATCGAACCGAGGTCGTCCGCGCCGTAGTGCAGCGACAGCTGGCCGACCTCCTTGCCGGTGGTGAGCCAGGAGCCCTGGATGTGGGCGACGTTGTCCAGGAAGAGCCGGGCGATGGCGATCATCCGCAGGTACTCGAAGAGCGTGGCCTGCGTCTGCCCCTTCAGCTTGTTGTTCTCCGGCTGGTACGTGTACGGGATGAACGCGCGGAACCCGCCGGTGCGGTCCTGCACGTCACGGATCATGCGCAGGTGCTCGATGCGCTCGGCGTTGGTCTCGCCCGTGCCCATCAGCATGGTGGAGGTGGACTCGACGCCGAGGCCGTGGGCGATCTCCATGATCTCCAGCCAGCGTTCGCCGGACTCCTTGAGCGGGGCGATGGCGGTACGCGGCCGGGCCGGCAGCAGTTCGGCGCCGGCGCCCGCGAAGGAGTCGAGACCGGCGGCGTGGATGCGGCTGATCGCCTCCTCGGCGGAGACCTCGGAGATCCGGGCCATGTGCTCGATCTCGGAGGCGCCGAGCGAGTGGATGACCAGCTGGGGGAACGCCTTCTTGATCGCGGAGAAGTGCTCCTCGTAGTACTCCACGCCGTAGTCCGGGTGGTGCCCGCCCTGGAACATGATCTGCGTGCCGCCCAGCTCGACCGTCTCCGCGCAGCGGCGCAGGATGTCGTCCAGGTCCCGGGACCAGCCCTTGGCGGTGTCCTTCGGAGCGGCGTAGAACGCGCAGAACCTGCACGCCGTCACACACACGTTGGTGTAGTTGATGTTGCGCTCGATGATGTACGTCGCGATGTGTTCCGTCCCGGCGTACCGGCGGCGGCGCACGGCGTCGGCGGCCGCCCCCAGGGCGTGCAGCGGTGCCGACCGGTACAGGTCGAGCGCCTCCTCCGGGGTGATCCGGCCGCCTTCGGCGGCTCGGTCGAGGATGGGCTGAAGGTCGGCCTTCTCGGTCACCGGGCTGTCACCTTTCGGCGGTTTTTCAACGGATCTACGGACCGGTTCAGCGTACGCCAGCGCCGCCGGCGGTCAGTCGCCGGACCGGGTCAGCGTGCCGTACGGGAGGCCGGCGCCCCGCTCGTCGGACCGGAACCGCAGGGTGCCCTCGGGGGTGCGGGTGAAGTGCAGGTCGGAGGGTGTGGTGGTGCAGACGCCGGCCGTGCCGGAGCGGTCGGGGTCGGAGCGTTCGCGCAGCTCCAGCTCCCGTTCGGTGGCGGAGGTGAGGGTGGCGACGCTGTAGCAGGTGACGTCCACGCCGAGGGCGGAGATCGAGGTGGTCAGGTGGACCACGTCGGTGCCCTTGCGCCCCTTCTCGAAGACCGCCGTGAGCGTGCCGTGCGGTGCGCCGGTCGTCTTCTCGGTGAGCGGTCCCTTCCAGGCGCCGACGAACCCCTCGGGCAACTCGCCGACCTGGTCCGGGCTCGCGGAGGCGGAGTCGGCGGGCGGGGAGGGCTCGGAGGCGGAGGGGCGCGAGGAGGAGGCGGCGGACGGGTGGCGGTCGACGCCGCCGTGCCCGACGTTGCCGGAGTCGCCGCCGCCCGGCACCAGGTCCAGGAGGAAGGCGCCGCCCACGGTCACCGCGGCGAGCGCCCCGGCCACCGCGAGGGCGACGGTGCAGCTCACCCGGCGCCCCCGGACCCCGTCCGCCCCCGTGCCGAGGGTGAGGCGGCGCTCGCCGGTGCGCTGCCCCGGCAGCCCGCCCGCCCCCGCGGTGGGCGGGTGCGGCGGACGCGGCGGACCGACCGGCGGGCCGAAGGCCCCGGGGGCGGCGGCCGGGGCGCCCGTACCGAAGGAGGGGTTGCTGAAGGGCACCGGGCCGGACCGGTCAGGCGCCTCCTGCGGTTCCAGGTCGAGCAGCGCGACCGCCGAACGGCTGACCTCGCGCACCAGCGGACCGGGCAGCCAGCCCGCCGCCACCGCGGCCGCCGCGCCGCCGGGCGTCAGCTCCCGGGCCAGCTCGGCCGGTGTCGGCCGCCGGGCCGGGTCCTTCGCCAGGCAGGCGGCGACGGTCTCGCGCAGCCCGCCCTCCAGGTCGCCGAGCTCCGGCTCCTCGTGGACCACCTTGTAGAGGAGGACGGCGGAGGAGTCGCCGAGGAAGGGGGCGGAGCCGGTCGCCGCGTACGCCAGGACCGCGCCCAGCGAGAAGATGTCGGCCGCCCCCGAGATGTCCACGCCCCGGATCTGCTCGGGCGCCATGTAGCCGGGCGAGCCGACGGAGACCCCGGTGGACGTCAGCGAGGCGGTCGCGTCGATGGCCCGGGCGATGCCGAAGTCGATGAGCCGGGGGCCGTCGAGGGCGAGCAGGACGTTGGACGGCTTCACGTCCCGGTGGATCAGGCCCCGCTCGTGGACGGCGGCCAGCGCCTCGGCGAGCCCGGCGCCCAGCACCCGTACCGCGTGCTCGGGCAGCGGGCCGTGTTCGGTGACGGCCGCGGAGAGCGGCGGCCCGGCCACGTAACCGGTGGCGACCCACGGGACGGGGGCGTCCGGGTCGGCGTCCAGGACGGGCGCGGTCCACTGGGCGCCGATCCGCCGGGCGGCCTCCACCTCGCGCCGGAACCGGGCGCGGAACTGCTCGTCGAGCGCGAAGTGCGGATGGACGACCTTCACGGCGACGGTCCGGCCGCCCGCGCTGCGGCCGAGATAGACGCGGCCCATGCCGCCGGCCCCGAGTCTGCCGAGCAGCCGGTAGGCGCCGATGCTCAGCGGTTCCCCGGCTTCCAGCGGCTGCATATAAGGACTCCCCCTGTGAACCGGCCAGGCCTCCGAGCGAAGCCTAGTTCGTGTCCGTGAAGTCTCGTCCGGGCACGGGAGAAACCATCCGCCGATTTCACCTCCAAGGGAACGAACGACGTCATTCACCGCAACAAAAGGCGTGAATGCGCCGGTCCCCCGGCGGCCGATTGCGGGAGGCGCCGGGGACGATTGCGGGAGACATCGGGGACGTATCCCCGATGTCTCCCGCTATCGGCCATTCACCGCGCGTTCACCCGAATCGAAAAGGGCATTCCCGGAGGGGTCGTAGCCCTCTCGTCCCTCTCATCCGCCGAGCAGCTCGACCTTCACGTCCGCCGGGAAGCCCGCCACGTCGCCGGCCCGGCGGGCGAACTCCTCGACGCCCGCGAGCTGCGCCGGGCCGAAGCGGAAGTCGAGCGTGGTGAAGTAGCGCTCCAGGACCTCCGCGTCGAAGGCCTCCCAGCGCGCCGCCTGCTCGGCGACCTTGGTGACCTCCTCCAGGGAGAGGTCGCGGGAGGCGAGGAACGCCTCGTGCACCTGCCTGACCGCGTCGGGCTCGGCCGCCAGGTAGTCCTTGCGCGCGGCCCAGACGGCGAAGACGAACGGCAGGCCCGTCCACTCCTTCCACATCGCGCCCAGGTCGTGGACCTGGAGCCCAAGGCGGGGCGCGTCGTGCAGGTTGGCGCGGAGCGCGGCGTCACCGATGAGGACGGCGGCGTCCGCCTCCTGCATCATGACGCCCAGGTCGGGCGGGCAGGTGTAGTAGTCGGGGGTGACGCCGTACCGCTCGGCGAGCAGCAGGCGCGCCAGCCGTACGGAGGTCCGGGAGGTCGAGCCGAGCGCCACCCGGGCCCCGTCCAGGTCCTCCAGGGGGCGCTGCGAGACGATCACGCACGACATGACGGGGCCGTCGCAGCCGACCGCGATGTCGGGGAAGGCGACCAGGTCGTCGGCGTTGCGCAGGAACTCCACCAGGGTGACGGGGGCGATGTCCAGGTCGCCCCTGACCAGTTGCTCGCTGAGCTTCTCCGGGGTGTCCTTCGACAGCTCCAGGTCGAGCAGTGTTCCGGTCCGTGCCAGTCCCCAATAGAGGGGAAGGCAGTTGAGGAACTGGATGTGGCCGACGCGCGGCCGGGGGCGACGGTCGTCGACCGCGACGTTTGAAACGGTTGAATTGTCCACATCGCGAGGCTAGACCCGTCGCCGCCCGGCGACCCCACCGGGGGCGTACGACGTCATCCGATCCGCTCATCGGCGGTGCCCGCAATCGCCCGGCAAGGCCGCCCGGAACGCCCTCCCGGAGCGTTCGACGACGCGGCAATCAAACATCCGAGTGAAGTGATCTTTCCCTCTACCCTTCGGGACATGCTGCGTGCTAGGCTCGTCGCCAAGTTGCAGTTTGGTTTCCCTTGCAGTACAGAGCCTGCGGAGCATGTGACCCCGCAGGCTTTTGTAGTTTTCAGACTTCATTGCAGGTTCTGGAGCAGGGCAACCCTTTGGCCCAAGGAGGGCTTATGGCTACCGGAACCGTCAAGTGGTTCAACGCTGAAAAGGGCTTCGGCTTCATCGCCCAGGACGGCGGCGGCCCGGATGTCTTCGTCCACTACTCCGCGATCAACGCGTCCGGGTTCCGCTCCCTCGAGGAGAACCAGGTCGTGAACTTCGACGTCACTCAGGGCCCCAAGGGTCCGCAGGCTGAGAACGTCACCCCGGCCTAGTTGCCCGGGTCGGCCGATCGCGGCCGGTAAGAGCAGTACCCAAGGAGCCCCGCTCCTCCGCGTCGGCGGAGGGACGGGGCTCCTGCCCGTGCGGCCCGCTCCGACCGCCCCTTGACCTTCACACCGTGTGAGGCCGTGCAGTGGGAGACGTCATGTTCACCATCGGAGACTTCGCCCGGTACGGACGGGTGTCGGCCCGCATGCTGCGTCATTACGACGAGATCGGGCTGCTGCACCCCGACCGCACCGACCCCTCGACCGGCTACCGCTACTACGGTGCCGCCCAGCTCGCCCGGCTCAACCGGATCATCGCGCTCAAGGACCTCGGCTTCACGCTCCAGCAGGTGCGGGCCGTCCTGGACGACGCGGTGGGCCCGGAGGAGCTGCGCGGGATGCTGCGGCTGCGCCGGACGGAGCTGGAGGCGGCGATGGCCGCGGCGGCCGCACGGCTGGCCCAGGTCGAGGCGAGGCTCCGGTCGATCGAGAGCGAGGGACGCATGTCCACGAACGATGTCGTGATCAAGAAGGTTCCGGCGGTACGGGTCGCGGAGCTGACCGGGGTGGCCGGCGGCTACGAGCCGCAGGACATCAGCCCGGTGATCGGCCCGCTGTACGACCGGCTGTTCCCCCTCCTCGGCGAGGCCGGGATCAGCCCGGCGGGCCCCGGGATCGCCCGCTACGAGGACGCCCCGGACGGCGGCGGCAAGGTCGTCGTCCACGCCGGGGTGACGGTCTCGGCGCCGGTGGGGCCGCTGGGTGACACCGGGGTCACGGTGGTCGAGCTGCCCGCGTTCGAGGCGGCGACCGTCGTGCACCGGGGCCCGATGGACGGCGTCCTGCCGACGGCCCAGACCCTGGCCCGCTGGATCGACGCCAACGGCTACCGCTCGGCGGGGTACGCCCGCGAGATCAGCCTGGAGTGCCCGCAGGACCGGGAGCAGTGGGTGACCGAGCTCCAGGAGCCGGTGGCCCGATCGGCGGCCTGACGGCCGGGGCGCCCGCCGCGTGACGGGCGCCCTCCCTCTCCCCTACGCCCCCGCCCAGAGCCCGTCCGGGGTCAGTCCGAGCAGGTCGATCGCGTTGCCGCGTACGATCCGGTCCACGACGTCCGCGTCCAGGTGCCCCATCTGTGCCTCGCCGACCTCGCGGGACTTGGGCCAGGTGGAGTCGGAGTGCGGGTAGTCCGTCTCGTACAGGACGTTGCCGACCCCGATCGCGTCCAGGTTCTTCAGCCCGAAGGCGTCGTCGAAGAAGCAGCCGTAGACGTGCTCGGCGAACAGTTCCGACGGCGGCCGGTGGACCTTGTCGGCGACCCCGCCCCAGGCGCGGTTCTCCTCCCAGACCACGTCGGCGCGTTCCAGGATGTACGGAATCCAGCCGATCTGGCCCTCCGCGTACATGATCCGCAGGTTCGGGAAGCGTTCGAACTTGCCGCTCATCAGCCAGTCGACCATCGAGAAGCAGCAGTTGGCGAAGGTGATGGTGGAGCCGACGGCCGGCGGGGCGTCGGCCGAGGTGGACGGCATCCGCGAGGACGAGCCGATGTGCATGGCGATGACCGTGCCCGTCTCGTCGCAGGCCTGGAGGAACGGATTCCAGTCGTCCGTATGAATGGACGGCAGGCCGAGATGTGGAGGTATCTCGGAGAAGGCGACCGCGCGTACGCCGCGGGCCGCGTTGCGCCGGACCTCCTCGGCGGCCAGGGCCGCGTCCCAGAGCGGGATGAGGGTCAGCGGGATGAGCCGGCCGTGCGCGTCGGGCCCGCACCACTCCTCGACCATCCAGTCGTTGTACGCCCGCACCCCGAGCAGCCCCAGTTCGCGGTCCTTCGCCTCGGTGAAGGTCTGGCCGCAGAAGCGGGGGAACGTCGGGAAGCAGAGCGCGGACTGCACGTGGTTGACGTCCATGTCGGCCAGCCGGTCCGGCACGGAGTAGGAACCGGGACGCATCTGCTCGTACGTGATCACTTCGAGCTTGATCTCGTCCCTGTCGTAGCCGACGGCGGTGTCGAGCCGGGTGAGCGGGCGGTGCAGATCCTCGTACACCCACCAGTCGCCGACCGGGCCCTCGTCGCCCTTCGCGCCCATCACGGGCGCGAACTTGCCGCCCATGAAGGTCATTTCCTTCAGCGGTGCGCGGACGATGCGCGGCCCGGAGTCCGCGTACCTGGACGGGAGCCGGTCCCGCCAGACATGAGCGGGCTCCACCGTGTGGTCGTCCACCGAGATGATCTTCGGGAAGGTCTCCATACCTCCCACGGTAGCGCCGATCTGACGAACCGTCAGCTACTTGGACGCGACCCCGTTCCACAATCGTTGTCGAAGGCTTGTGCAGAGAGTCATCCGCTGCTGACGTGTCCACCCTTCACAAGGCAGACTGTTGACGGCGATATCAACGGTATGGAGCAATCCGGATGGTCTGGCACCGATCCGGACAGAGTGACCGTGCCGGGCCGTGCGCAGGCAGGACAGGAGGCAGCAATGGGCCGTGACGACGGGCCACGGGTACGCGTTCCGGAGCAGCGGGCCCCGGAGCAGCGGCCGGCGGACGAGGCCGTGCTGCACTTCTCCGTACTCGGTCCGGTGCGGGCCCGGCGGGACGGCGAGGCGCTGCCGTCCGGTTCGCCGCAGCAGCGTGCCCTGCTGACGGCGCTGCTGCTGCGCGGTGGCCGCACCGCGACGGCGGCCGAGCTCATCGACGCGATCTGGGGCGACGAACCGCCCTCGCAGGCGCTGGCCGCCGTACGCACGTACGCCTCCCGGCTGCGCAAGGTGCTGGGCCCCGACACCCTGGCCAGCGACTCCGGCGGCTACGCGATGCGGACCGGGCCGGACGCGCTGGACCTGACCGTGGCGCAGGAGTTGGCGGCCGGTGCGGAGAAGGCGCGGGCGGCGGGCGACCGCGACGGGGCGCGGGCCCTGCTGAACAAGGCGCTCGGCCTGTGGGACGGCGAGGCGCTGGCCTCGGTGCCTGGCCCGTACGCCGAATACCAGCGCACCCGGCTCGAGGAGTGGCGGCTCCAGCTCACCGAGACCCGTCTCGATCTGGACCTGGAGGCCGGCTGCCACGCGGAGGCGGTCTCCGAACTGACCGCGCTCACCGCGGCGCACCCGCTGCGGGAGCGGCTGCGGGAGCTGTTGATGGTGGCCCTGTACCGCAGCGGCCGGCAGGCGGAGGCGCTCGCCGTCTACGCGGACACGCGCCGGCTGCTCGCCGAGGAGCTGGGCGTCGACCCGCGCCAGGAGCTGGCCCAGCTCCAGCAGCGCATCCTGCGCGCCGACGAGGAACTGGCCCGCCCGGCGGACGAGCCGGCCCCGGCCGCCGCGCCGGTCCGCCCCGCGCAACTCCCCGCCACGGTCCCCGACTTCACGGGCCGCGTCGCCTTCGTCCGCGAGCTGAGCGACCGGCTCGCCTCGGCGGAGGGCTCCGTGATGGCGGTCTCCGCGCTGGCCGGTATCGGCGGCGTCGGCAAGACGACCCTCGCCGTCCACGTCGCCCACCAGGCCCGCAAGCACTTCCCGGACGGGCAGCTCTACGTCGACCTCCAGGGCGCGGGGGCCAGGGCCCTGGAGCCGGAGACGGTCCTCGGCGCCTTCCTGCGCGCGCTCGGCACGTCGGACTCGGCGATCCCGGACACGCTGGACGAGCGGGCCGCGCTCTACCGCTCCACGCTCGACGGCCGCCGCGTCCTGATCCTCCTGGACAACGCGCACGACGCGGCCCAGATCCGCCCGCTGCTGCCCGGTACGGAGGGGTGCGCGGCGCTGGTCACCAGCCGGGTCCGGATGGTCGACCTGGCGGGCGCGCACCTGGTCGACCTGGACGTGATGTCACCGGAGGAGGCGCTTCAGCTCTTCACCCGGATCGTCGGCGAGGAACGCATCAACTCCGAGCGCGAGGCCGCGCTCGACGTGGTCGCCGCGTGCGGTTTCCTCCCCCTCGCGATCCGCATCGCCGCGTCCCGCCTGGCCTCCCGCCGCACCTGGACGGTCTCCGTCCTGGCCGCCAAGCTCGCGGACGAACGCCGCCGGCTGGACGAGCTCCAGGCGGGCGACCTCGCGGTGAAGGCCACCTTCGAACTCGGCTACGGCCAGCTGGAACCGGCCCAGGCCCGCGCCTTCCGCCTCCTCGGCCTCGCGGACGGCCCCGACATCTCCCTGGCCGCCGCGGCCGCCCTGCTCGACCTGGACCCGCACACGGCGGAAGACCTCCTGGAGGCCCTGGTCGACACGTCCCTGGTCGAGTCCGCCGCCCCGGGCCGCTACCGCTATCACGACCTGGTCCGCCTCTACGCCCGCTCGTGCGCGGAGCGGGACGAGCAGTCGCCGGGGGAGCGGGAGGAGGCGCTGTCGCGGCTGCTGGACTTCTACCTGGCGACGGTCGCCTGTGTCAGCGCCATGGAGAAGCCGGGCGACACCCTGGTCGACCACCTCGCGCCCACCTCGTACAGCGGGCTGACGTTCGCCAGCCGGCGCGAGGCACAGGACTGGCTCTACAACGAGGCCGGGACGCTGCTGGCGTGCGCCCGCCAGGCCGCGCACGGACCTGCGCTGTCCCATGCCGTCGACCTCCTCTGGGCGGCCATCGAGCTGGCGGAGTCGGGGGCGAACTCCAAGGAGTACGAGGCGACCGTCACCGCGGCCTGCCGCGCGGCCGAAGAGTCCGGTGACGCCAAGTCGGAGGGGAGGGCCCTCATCACCCTCGCCAACGTGCACCACGTGTCCGGCCGCTTCGACCTGGCCGAGCACGAGTGCACGCGGGCCCTGCGGCTCTCGTCGGTCGCCCAGGACCCGCTGCCGGGCTGCTGGGCGTCGAATCTGCTGGGCATCGTCGCGCTCTACGAGAACCGGCACGCGGACGGCGAGACGCATCTGACCCGCGCCATCGAGGACTTCCGCGAACTGGGCGACCGGCCCGGGGAGGCTTCCGCCCTGTGCAACCTGTCGCGCGTCCACCTGGCCATGGGACGCACGACCACGGCCGTGTCCCTCGCCCAGCAGGGCACGGCCATGTACGACGAGATGAACCACGCGCTCAAGGGCGCGAACGGCCGCTATGCGCTGGGGCTCGCGCTGACGCAGAGCGGCCGGCTGGAGGAGGCGGCGGACAGTCTCAAGGAGGCCTACCAGGTCTTCAAGGACAGTCGGCAACGCCTCTGGGAGGGCATGGCGCTGTTCCGCCTGGCGGAACTCGACATAGCGGCCCACCGGCCGGCGCAAGCTGCCGCCAACTCCGAGACGGCGCTCACGGTTCTCCGGGGTATCGGCGGGGAATGGCGTCGCGGCAATGTGCTCACGGTTCTGGGCAGGTCGCTGCGCGGCATCGGACAGACCGGCCGCGCCCAGGTCTGCTGGCGCGAGGCGCTGGAGATATACGAAGCCCTCGGCTCCCCCGAGGCCGCCGACGTCCGGCACCTCCTCACCTCGGCCACCGTCTCCTGACCTCCCGGCCTGGCCGTTCATCGTTCGTTTATCGCGGCGGTCCAGTCTCTGCTCAGTCGGTCCGTCGCGTCGGGGGGCAGGCGGGGCGACGTACGGCCGCGGCACTAATGTGAGCGGCCCCGACAGGCCCGTCCGGCAGTCCACGGGGGAACAGCCGGACGGGCCTCGCCGACCCAGCACGACGAACCACTAACGGGAGTAGACGATCATGGCCGACGAGAGCAACGAGCCGATCATCAAGCCGCTCAACACCCACGCCACCAGCGCCCCGGCGGACATCCTGGGCACGGACGGCAAGATCAAGCCGCTCAACACCCACGCCACGTCGGCGCCCGCGGGCGAGACCGAGGACAAGACGGACAACACCCACGCGACGAGCGAGCCGGCCAACTAGAGCCGCAATTCGACGGGGGTACGGGGGGAACGGCCGCGGCGGCGCGGAGGGGGAGCCGTCGCGGCCGCCGCGCGTCCGGGGGCGGGGCGCTACATCCCCCGCACCAGCACCCCCGCCCCGCACAGCTTGCCCATGTCGTCGCGGTCCGAGGTGAAGACCACCGTCCGGCCCGGCTGCCGGTTCGCGATGACTGCGAGGGCGGCGCCGACGGCGTACTTGTGGCCGTGCAGGCCGGTGGTCCTGAGCAGATCGATCGCCTCGTCCGCCACCGCCTTCGTCACCGGCTCGACGACGACCCGGGACATCGCCCAGTCCCACACGGGCCGCCGGACCTTGCTGTGGTACGCCTCGACAAGCGTCATGGCACTCGTCACCACGCGGACGCCGGACCGGTGGGCCCTGGCCAGCGTGACGGCCATCGTCCGGTCACGCAGAACCATCCTGGACAGGGCCTCGCTGTCCAGGACGTACGTCATCTCCGGCATCATGCGGCGTCCGCCCGATGCCGAGGGCCGGATTCCCGCGTCTCGAACCAGCGCTCGATCTCGCGCATCTCCTTGTCGGCCGCGGCCTCCTCCTCCTCGGTCAGCGGGCCGTCCTCCGCCAGCAGCCGCGCCACCAGCTCGCCCAGCCGGTCGTGCTCGCGCTGGCGCTCTACGGCCCGCGTGACATACGCGCTGAAGGCCCCCGGGCCGACCTCGCTGCGGATCTCCTCCGCCAGCTCCTCCGGGAGGGTGACGGTGTACTTCCTGGTTGCCATACTTCGCACCATACCCGCCACCCTTTCGGCCGAACGGCCGGATTCGCCACCTGGGGTCATCAGCTCACCCCCAGGAGTGACCGGCCACCCTCCGCAGCTCCCCCTTCACCACCTTGCCGCTCGCGTTGCGCGGGAGTTCCGGCACGAACTCCACCGCCCTCGGCACCTTGTAGTTGGCCATTTCCCGGCGGGACCAGGCGATCAGGTCGTCCGCCGTCACCGTCGCGCCCGGGCGGCGCACCGCGTACGCCTTGCCGACCTCGCCCAGGCGGGGGTCGGGGATGCCGATGACCGCGACGTCGGCGACGTCCGGGTGGAGGCCCAGGAGCTGTTCGATCTCCGCGGGGTAGGCGTTGAAGCCGCCGACGATGAACATGTCCTTGATCCGGTCCGTGATCCGCAGGTTGCCCGCCTCGTCCAGGACGCCCACGTCGCCGGTGCGCAGCCAGCCGTCCGGGGTGATCGTGGCGGCCGTGGTCTCGGGGTCCTCGAAGTAGCCGCGCATGACGTGGAAGCCGCGCACCAGGATCTCGCCGGGTTCGCCGGGGGCGGCCAGGACGCGCAGTTCCGTGCCCGGGATCGCGCGGCCGGAGGTGGCGGCGACGGTCTCCGGCGGGTCGCCCCGGCGGCACATCGTGACGATGCCGCTCGCCTCGGAGAGGCCGTACGCGGTCAGGACGGTGCCGATGTGGAGTTCCGTGCGCAGCCGTTCGACCAGTTGCAGCGGGACGACCGCCGCGCCCGTCACCACCAGGCGCAGGGCCGAGAGGTCGTGGGTGGCGCGGGCCGGGTGGTCCAGGAGGGACTGGTGGAGGGTGGGAGGGCCGGGGAGGACCGAGACGCGTTCGGCGGCGATGTTGGCGAGGACCGTGTCCACGTTGAACACCGGCTGCGGGATCATCGTCGCCCCGCGCATCAGGCAGGCGATGACGCCCGCCTTGTAGCCGAAGGTGTGGAAGAACGGGTTCACGATGAGGTAGCGGTCGCCCTCGCGCAGGCCCGCCAGCTCGCTCCAGATCGCGTAGCAGCGCAGGGTCTGGGCGTGGCTGATGACCGCCCCCTTGGGCCGGCCCGTGGTGCCCGAGGTGTAGATGATGTCGGAGGGGGCCGAGGGGGCGATGGCGTCCGCCCGGGCGCGTACGCGCTCGGCCGGTATCCCCTCCCCCGCCGCCAGGAAGTCCTTCCAGGTGACGTAGTCCTCGGGCGCGGTGTCGGCGAGCACCACCACCTGCTCCAGGTGCGGGAGTTCGGCGGCCGCGCGGCGCAGGGACGCCACGTACGACGTACCGAGGAAGGTGCCCGTGACGAAGAGCAGCTTCGCGCGGCACCGGTCCAGGACGTACGCCGCCTCCGCGCCCTTGAAGCGGGTGTTGAGCGGGACGAGGACCGCGCCGGCGGTCACCGCGCCCAGTGCGGAGACGATCCAGTCCAGGGTGTTGGGCGCCCAGACCGCGACCCGGTCCCCCGGCTCCACACCGGAGGCCATGCACGCGGCGGCGGCCCGCTCCACGCGTGCGCCGAGTTCGGTGTACGTGAGGCGGGTGCGGCCCTCGACCACGGCCTCCCGTTCGCCGTACCGCTCGGCCGCCGCCCGGACCAGCTGGGCGACGGTGGACCACTCCTCGTCTCCGCGCATCTCGTGCCCTCCCGTCGTACGGAACCCCGGCAGCAGTAGCTGACTAACCGTCAGATTAGCTGTAGCCTCCTCCGCTGTCAGCAGTCACGACGTCCGCGGAGGTGGCGGTGGCGACGCTCAGGGACAGGACGCTCAAGGACAGGACGGCGATAGCCGGTATAGGGCAGACGGAGTTCGCCAGGCGACTGGACGAGCCGGAGAAGACGCTGGCCTGCCGGGCGATCGTGGCGGCGCTCGACGACGCGGGCATCGACGCCTCGGAGGTGGACGCGTTCGCCTCCTACACCATGGAGGAGACCGACGAGGTCGAGGTCGCCAAGGCGATCGGAGCCGGTGACGTCACCTTCTTCAGCAAGGTCGGGTACGGCGGCGGCGGCTCCTGCGCGACGCTCGCGCACCTGGCCGCCGCCATCGCCACCGGCCAGGCGAGCGTCGGGGTCGCCTGGCGCGCCCGCAAACGGGGCTCCGGGCCGCGCCCCTGGCGGGCCACCGCCGCGCAGCTGCCGACCCCCGCCCAGTGGACCCGCCCCTACGGGCTGCTGCGGCCCGCCGACGAGATCGCGATGCTCGCCCGCCGGTACATGCACGTGTACGGGTCCACCCGCGATCATCTCTTCAACGTGGCCCTCGCCTGCCGCAACCGGGCCAACCAGAACCCCGCCGCCGTGATGTACGACCGGCCGCTGACCCGCGAGATGTACATGACCTCGCGCTGGATCAGCGAGCCGCTCTGCCTCTTCGACAACTGCCTGGAGACGGACGGGGCGCTCGCCTGCGTCGTCGTCTCCGCCGAACGCGCCCGCGACCTGCGGCAGAAGCCCGTCTACCTCCACTCCGTCGCCCAGGGCCTGCCCGCCCAGCACCACGGGATGGTCAACTACTGGAACGACGACCCGCTCACGGGCCCTTCCTGGGCCGCCGCCCGGCGACTGTGGAAGCAGGCCGACTTCGGGCCGGAGGACGTCGATGTGGCCCAGATCTACGACGCGTTCACCCCGCTCGTCCCGCTCTCCCTGGAGGGCTACGGCTTCTGCGGACGCGGCGAGGGCGGCGCCTTCACCGAGGGCGGGGCGCTGGAGAGCGGCGGGCGGCTGCCCCTCAACACCGGGGGCGGCGGACTCAGCGAGGGGTACGTGCACGGCTTCAACCTCATCAACGAGGGCGTGAAGCAGCTGCGCGGCACCTCCACCTCCCAGGTGCCCGGCGCCTCGACCTGCCTGGTCACCGCCGGTGAGTGCGTCCCCACGTCCGCCGTACTGCTGAGGAGCTGACCCGCGATGGACGACCTTCTGCTGCCCGTCGTCGACGAGGACGGCGCGCCCTTCTGGGAGTACGCGGCACGCGGCGAACTGCGCGTCCAGGCGTGCGCCGACTGCGGGCGGCTGCGCTTCCCGCCCCGGCCGTGCTGCCCGCACTGCCGGTCGTTCGCGAGCGAATGGCGGGCGATGAGCGGACGCGGCCGCATCTGGTCGTACGTGCTGCCGCACCCCCCGCTGCTGCCCGCGTACGCCGCGCAGGCCCCGTACAACGCCGTCGTGGTGGAACTGGCCGACGCCCCCGGCATCCGGCTCGTCGGCAATGTGGTGAGCGGGCCGGACGCGCCGCTGGACTCCGTCGATCCGGAGCGGCTGCGGATCGGGGGGCCGGTGAGGGCGGTCTTCTGTCCCGTCTTCCCCGACGTGACCCTGGTGCGCTGGCTGCTGGAGAGGTGAGCGGGGACATGGGGCTGCGCGTGGAGAGGGACCGGGGCACCGGGGTGGCGCTGCTCACCCTGGACCGGCCCGAGAAGCACAACGCGATCGATCTCGCGACCGCCGCCGAACTGGGCGCCGCCTGGCGGGCGTTGCGTTACGACGACGAGGTGCGGGCGGCCGTCGTCACCGGGGCCGGCGGCCGGGCGTTCTGCACGGGCGTCGACCGGGGCGTGGACGTGCCACAGCCCTCGTCCCCGTACACGATCGACGATCCGCTGCTCGCGATCGGGCCGAAGGCCAACGACCTGTGGAAGCCGGTGATCGCGGCCGTGGAGGGAATGGCCTGCGGCGGGGCGTTCTACCTGCTGGGCGAGGCGGAGTTCGTCATCGCCTCCGAGGAGGCCACGTTCTTCGACCCGCACACCACGTACGGCATGGTCAGCGCGTACGAGGCGATCTCGATGGCGCAGCGGATGCCGTACGGGGAGGTCGCGCGGATGGCGCTGATGGGGACCGCCGAGCGGGTCGGCGCCCGGCGCGCGTACGAGACGGGGCTCGTCAGCGAACTCACCCCGCCCGGCGGCGCGGTGGCCTCCGCGCTGCGGGCGGCGGCGGTCATCGCCTCGTACCCGACCGAGGCGGTGCAGGGCACGGTACGGGCCGTCTGGTCGGCCGGGGAGGCGGCACGGTCCCAGGCGCTCGCCCATGCCCCGCACCTGATCGCGCTCGGCAACCTGGCGCCGGAGCGGCAGGCGGAGCTGTTCGGGGAGCGGGGCAGGGGTGGCGGTGGCGGGTACCGGCTGCGGTGAGGGGCCGGGGGCTCAGTAGCTGAGTTCGGCCGTGACCGTGCAGCTCTCCACCCGGGAGACCTCGTCCGGCCGGTCCATCCGCACGGACACGGTCTTCGTCTCGCCGCGGGCCGCCCGCACGGTCGCCTCGCCCGTGTCGATCGTGGTGCCGGCCGCGTCGAGGAAGGCCACGTCGACCTCGTAGGTGTGCGTGCCGGACGCGTTCGCGCTCAGGCGCACGGTCGAGGCGGTGACGGCCCCGCTCGCGCCCTTCGCGGGCTGGGCGCAGCGGAGGACGTACGCGTTCGGCGCGGCCGTCGCGGTGGGGGTCGGGGTGGTGCGCGTGGAGCCCGAGGTACCGCCCGACGTGCGGTAGCGGGTGCCGGAGTCGGTGTCGCGGTAAGTGCCGTTGCTCTTCTTGGAGTTGGAGCACCCGCCGCCGCCGCCGCTGCTGCTGCTGCGGCTGCTGGACTTCCCACTCTTGCCGCTCTTGCCGCTCTTGCCGCCGTGGCTGGAGCTGGAGAAGCCGGTGAGCGCGAGTACCACCGCGACCAGGACCACCGTCAGCTTCACATGCTGCCGTCTCATCGATTCCGCCCCCGATTGTGTGGTTGTTCTGCCGTTGTGTGGTTGATCTGCCGTGCGGTGCGTCGGAGCCGGCCGGGTGGCCGGGCGCGCGACACCGTAACGCACAGCATGACGCCCGGGACCGGTGGCCCGGTCATGGCCCTGTCACGGTCTCGTCATCGTCTGGTGGCGGGTGCCACACGTCCGGCGTAGCGTCGGAGCGAGAGCGCGAAAGGTACTGAAAGGTGCTGAACAGTGCTGAAAGGTACGGAGATGATTCGCAACGTCCTCGGTGCGATCGTCGCTCTCGTCGGAGCGGCGGCCGCCGTGCTGAGCCCCTTCCGTGACTGGTACGACGGCCGCCTCGGGCGGCACTACCGGATCGGCGACCTCTTCACCGGTACCGGTGTGACCGGCGCGCATCCCGGTGGGCTGTTCTCCTCGCTGTGGCTGCCGTTCCTCTGCGCGGCGGTGGTGACCGTGGTGGGTGTGGTCCTGCGGTCCCGGCTGCTCGTCGCCCTCGCGGGCGTGGTGGTGCTCGGGTTCACGGTGCTGTGGATGGTCCGCCAGGGCCAGGCCACCGGCAGCCTTGCCGTCGCGGGCGACGGCTCGGGGCTGCAGTGGGGCGTGGCGTCGGCCTGCGGTGGCGGGGTGCTGCTGTTGCTGGGGGCGGCGCTGATGTCCGGGAGGCGGCGGGGCCGGACGGGGCGGGCGTACGAGGCGCCTGGGTCCGGCGACCCCGACACGTGGCCGCCCACCCGGGAACCGGGCCCGTCGGTCCAGACGAGCCCCTGGCCGGAGCCGGAGGGGGATGCGCCTTATCCGGGGCCCGGGGCTGACCCCGGTCGCCCCGGGGCGCCCGGCGACGAGCCGTGGCCGTCCGGCGACGAGCCCTGGCCGTCCGGCGAGAAACCCGGGCCGTCCGGCGGGAAACCCAGCCCGTCCGGCGATTGAGGACGGAACCGGCGATCGGGCGGCGCGCACCCATGAGACCGGGGCAACCCATCCCAGCCCGTCCGGCGATTGAGGACGGAACCGGCGATCGGGCGGGCCCGAGCCCTTGTACAACCGGTCACCACCGCCAGGGTTCCGTCCTCAAACGCCGGACGGGCTGGGAGCAACGGCCAGGCCCGACTCGGTTTTGGCGCCGCCCACCACCGCCAGGGTTCCGTCCTCAAACGCCGGACGGGCTGGGAGTAACGGCCAGGCCCGACTCGGTTTTGGCGCCGCCCACCACGGCAACGGTTCCGTCCTCAAACGCCGGACGGGCTGGGGGTGCCGGCCGCCCCCGGCTGTGCGTTTTGGCGCCGCCCACCACCGCCACGGTTCCGTCCTCAAACGCCGGACGGGCTGAGGGTGCCGGGGCGGACGCGCACGGGTCGGGGCGGGTCCGGGTGGGCTGGAGGGTTACGCCCTCGCCCTGCCCCCCGTGCCCGTGCCCTTCAGCGCGTCCAGCGCGTACACGCAGCGGTCCTTGCTGCAGGCGTAGACCACGCCGGACCGGGCCACGGGTGAGCCCGTGATCTCGCCGCCCGTGGCGAGCTTCCAGCGGAGTTGGCCGCCCGCCGCGTCGAGGGTGTAGAGGACGTGGTCCGCGGAGCCGAAGTGGACCCGGCCGTCGGCGACGACCGGCGCGCCGACCACCTCGCCACCCGCGGCGAACCGCCACTTCGGGGTGCCCGTGACCGCGTCCAGGGTGTACAGCGCGCTGCCGCTGCCCACGTGGACGTTGCCCGCCACGACGAGCACCGGTTCGGTCGACTGGCGGGCCTCCGTGGCGATGCGCCAGCGGTCCTTGCCGGTCGCGGCGTCCAGGGCGTACACCGTACCGAGGTAGTCCGCGAGGTAGACCCCGCCGCCGGCGACCGCCGGGCCCGGCGCGAACGCGGGCGGCGAGACGAAGACCGCCGGGCACTCGAAGTGCCAGCGCACCCGGCCGGAGCCGATGTCCACCGCGAGGACCCTGGTCCCGGCGGAGACGTACACGTAGCCGTCGGGCGCCGGGGCCACCCGGACCGGCACCCCGCCGCAGGAGGCCGCGTCGCCCACCGGGTAGGACCAGCGCTCGACGCCGGTCCGGGCGTCGAGGGCCCGCAGGCGGGCGTCCTGCCACACGTAGACCGTGCCGTCGTGGATCGCGGGCCCGGCCTCCGGCGTCTCGAAGTCCGTCTGCGCGCCGGTGAGGTCCCACAGCCTCTCGCCGGTCGCCGCCTCCCACGCCTGGACGCCGCCACCCCGGGTGCCGGTGACGACCGTGCCGCGGTCGGCCTTGAGCGTGTACACCCACGCGTCGGCCTGGACCCGCCACCGCTCGGCGCCGGACGCCGCGTCCAGGGCGTAGAGCGAGGGGCCGTCCGACGCGTGGATGCGGCCGCCCTCGACGGCCATCGCCCAGGCCACGTCGCGGGTCTTGAACTGGCGCCGCCCGTTGCCGGTGTCCAGCGCGTGGACCTCGAAGGACGTGACGTAGAGGAGGTCACCGACGACGACCGGGGTGCCCCACACGTCGTTGGACATGCGGAACCGCCAGGGCCGCCACCGCTCGGGCCCGGACCGGTCGCTGTCGGGGGCCTGGGCCGGGGCGGGTACGGGCGCGGCGGTCGGGGCGGAGCCGTTGACCCCGGCGGGCGGGCGGACCCAGCCGGTCGCCGGTCCCGCGTCGGCACCGGCCGCCGACGCCCGGGCGTCCTGGGCGCGCGGGCCGGGCCCGATCGGCACCTGCGCCCCGGTCAGCAGGACCGGCCCCCCGGCGTCGGGCACCGGCGCGGGCGGCGCCGGCGGGCGCGAGGAGGGGACCCCGCTGTGCCAGGGGCCGTCCCAGTCGGCGCCCGGCGGCTGCTGGGGCGGGGGCGGCACGGGGGCCGGGGGGACGGGCGGGGCGGGGGCGACCGCGCGGCCACCGCCCCGACGCTGCTCGATCATCGCGGTGGCGGCGGCCGGCAGCCAGGCCGAGGCCGTGCCGCTGTCGTCACCGCCGCCGGAGGCGAAGAGGTGCGGGGCGAGCTGGGCCTGCAACTCGGCGGGCGTGGGCCGCAGCGTGGCGTCCATCTGCATGCAGGAGTCGATCAGCGACCGCAGGTCATCGGGCAGGCCGGCGAGGTCGGGGCCCTCGCGCAGCAGCATGAACACCGTCTCGACGGGGTTGGCACCCCGGTACGGCGCGTGGCCGGTCGCCGCGAACACGAGCGTCGAGCCGAGCGAGAAGATGTCACTGGCCCCCGTCACGCTGCGCGAGTCCCGCGCCTGCTCCGGGGACATGTACGCGGGCGTGCCGACGGCCACGTTCGTCATGGTGAGCCGGGTGTTGGAGACGCCGGACGCGATGCCGAAGTCGATGACCCGGGGGCCGTCCTCGACGACGAGCACGTTCGACGGCTTCATGTCGCGGTGGACGAGCTGCGCGCCGTGGATGGACTGCAGGGCCTCGGCGATGCCCGCCGCCAGCCAGCGCACCGCCTGGGTCGGCATCGGCCCGCACTCATTCACTATCTCTTCGAGCGAGGGTGCGGGCACGTACGCGGTGGCGAGCCAGGGCACGGCGGCGCGCGGGTCGGCGTCCACCACGGCGGCCGTGTAGAAGCCGCTGACGGCACGCGCGGCCTCCACCTCACGTGTGAAGCGCACCCGGAACAGCTGGTCCTCGGCCAGTTCCGTGCGTACCGTCTTGATCGCCACCCGCCGGCCCGACGCCGACCGGGCGAGATAGACCAGCCCCATGCCGCCGGCCCCGAGCCGCCCCAGCACCTCGAACGGGCCGATCCGCCTCGGGTCGTGCTGCGTCAGCTGCTCCACCACTTGCCTGCCACCTCCCCGTACGGACCTCAGGGAACAGAGGTCCGCGAAAAACCCGCCGTGTGCAGCGTCTCATCACTGGGCACCACCCGGCGGTGCGCACCCCGATTGTTCCTGGCCGAGGCCCCGGTTGCGAACCCGGGGGCGGATCGGGGTGTCCCGGGTCACTCGCGCCGTATCAGGACAGGGAGGGCTGAAGTACGGCGAACTCGGCGCCCTGGTCGTCGTGGAGCACGGCCATCCGTCCGTACGGGATGTCCAGCGGCGGCGTGGTGATCCGGCCGCCGAGCCGTTCGACGGTGGCGGCGGAGGCGTCGCAGTCCGCGACCGCGAAGTAGCTGAGGAAGTGGCTGGGCATCTCGGCGGGGAACGCGTCCGTGATGACGCTGCGCCCGCCGACGGCGGTGCCGGGGCCGGGTTCGGTGCCGGCCGGGGACCAGATGCGGAAGTCGACGTGCGTCTCGTCGGTGCCGGGGGCGGCGGCACCCGGCTCGTCGTCCGCGTCGGCGGAGCGGAAGCCGAAGACCTCCTCGTAGAAGGGGTCGACCCGGTCCTTGACCCGGGTGTGGACCTCGGTCCAGCAGAAGGAGCCGGGCTCGTTCTGCTTCTGGAAGCCCGCGCGCTCACCCGCCTGCCAGAGGCCGAAGACCGCACCGCCCGGGTCGGCGGCCTGGGCGAGCACCCCGTAGTGGCCGGCCGGTACCGGTTCGGTGATCACCTGGCCGCCTGCCGCGCGGACGCGAGCGACGGACGCGGCGATGTCGTCGGTGGCGAAGTGGACGCCCCAGGCGGTCGGCATCCTGCCGTCCTTCTTCGCGGCCAGCGCGGCGACGAGTCGCCCGTCGCTGAGGGCGTCGGCCCAGGGGCCCTCGCCCGCCCGGAAGGTCCAGCCGAACAGCTCGCCGTAGAAGCGCTTGCCCGCCTCGAGGTCGGGGAGCTGCACATCCACCCAGCACGGTGCGGACTGCGCGAATGCGGCCATGGGCCCGAATCCTTCCGTTGTCATGGTGACGTGTCGTCGTGACGCGTCATGGTGACCCTCGTCACAGCCAACGTAGCCGCGCGGCGCCTCCCGCGCGCCCGGGACCTACCCACCCCATACCCCCAAAGCGAACGCACTTTCGAAAGTTATCCACCGAAGTTATCCACAGGCTGTTAATAACACTGATCACACCGTGGGCGGGGAGGGGCGGCAGCGGGCCGCATTCCCCATTTGCACTCGGCCGAATCGCGCTCCGATCACCCGTCGGTAAGCTGACGGCATGACAGGACAAGTACGCACCGTCGACGGCCGCGTGGCCGGTCGGCGCGGACAGGCGACGCGGCAGAAGCTGCTCGACTGCCTCAGCGAGATGCTCAGTTCCTCGCCGTACCGGGACGTCAAAGTCATCGACGTCGCCCGGAAGGCGGGGACTTCACCCGCGACCTTCTACCAGTACTTCCCCGACGTCGAGGGCGCGGTCCTCGAAATCGCCGAAGAAATGGCCAAGGAGGGCGCCGGCCTGACCGAACTGGTCGCCGGACGTTCCTGGGTCGGCAAGTCGGGCCGGCAGACCGCCGAAGAACTCGTCGAGGGCTTCCTCGACTTCTGGCGGCGCAACGACGCGATCCTGCGCGTGGTCGACCTCGGCGCGGCCGAGGGCGACAAGCGGTTCTACAAGATCCGCATGAAGATCCTGAACTCGGTCACCAACTCCCTCACGGAGTCCGTGAAGGAGCTCCAGGCCAAGGGCAAGGTCGACAAGGACGTCAGTGCCGCCGCGATGGCGGGCTCCCTGGTCGCGATGCTGGCCGCCGTCGCCTCGCACCAGAAGGGCTTCACCACCTGGGGCGTCAAGCAGGCCGAACTCAAGCCGAACCTGGCCCTGTTGGTGCATCTGGGCATCACCGGTAAGAAGCCGGCGAAGTAGCGCCCGCGCCCGGACTCCCCTCCACTGGGTGACGCGCGGTGACCCCGGGCGCCCCCAGGTCCTGTCTCACCGACGGCGGACCACGCATGTGGTCCGCCGTCGGCGTACCCGGACCCCTCACGGACCGCTACGGAGAAACCTCCCGCCGCTCCAGCCGGAACAGCCGTATCTCCCGGTCGATCCGCGCCTGGTACGCGGCATAGGGCGGCCAGAACGCCAGCGCCGCCTTCCACACCACCGCGCGCTCCTCACCGGCCAGCAGCCGGGCCCGTACGGGGATGTCGCGGCCGTTCCAGTTGATGACGGCCTCCTCCGGGTGCGCCAGCAGGTTCGCCGTCCAGGCCGGGTGCCCGGGCCGGCCGAAGTTGCTGCCGACCAGGACCCAGCCGGCCGGCCCACCGTCACCCGGGCCGCCGTCACCCGGCTGCGGCATGCAGGCCAGCGGGGTGGTCCTCGGCTGCCCGCTGCGCGCCCCCGGCACCGTCAGGACGACCCCCGGCAGCATCCGCGCGCTGAGCAGCACCCGGCCCCGGGTGAGCCGGTGGACCGTGCGGTCCATGGCGGGCACCACGTGCGGGGCGATCCGGGCGAAGACGCGGGTGGAGGAGACCTTCTGGACGAGCCGGACCCCGACCGCCGCCATCAGACCGCCACCTGCCCGGCCGCCCCGTGCCCGGCGCCCCCGCTCCCTGGCGCCCCGTGCCCGGCGCTTCCGCTCCCTGGCGCCCCGTGCCCGGCGCTCCCGTCCCCGGCCGGCCCGTGCCCGGCGCCCCCGTCGTCTGCCGTCGCGAAGAGCCCGGAGCGGCGGGCCGCGTGGTCGCGCAGGCGGTGGGCGGGGCCGAGGAGGAGCTGCCCGACGGCGGCCCGCCCGGCGTACGGGTGCGCCTCGTGCTCCCGGTCAGGCGGGCCCGCGTCCCCCGGCAGCCGCACGGCCTCCGCCGTGGCGGCCCGCAGCGCCTCCAGGGCCTGCGCGAGGGCGAGCCCGGCGGTCTCCGCGTCCCAGGCGGCGAAGTACGCGGCGGAGCGGGCCGACCGTACACGTACGTACAGCTCCGCGATCCGGTGCTTCTCGGCCTGGAAGGCGTGGGACGCCGGGAAGGAGCCGCCGGACCGTTCGCGCGCCGCCACGTACGCGGCGGCGCGTTCCAGTGCGCCCGCCGCCGCGCCCACCGCCTCGGCGGCGAGCGCGGCTGCGGCCGTGCGTCCGGCCGCCGCGAGGGCCGGGCCCGCGTCCACGGTGTCGTCGGCGCCCAGGAGTACCGCCTCGGTGTCGCGCAGCTGGACCCGGGCGAGCGGGCGGGTCGGGTCAGGTGAGGTCCGCCGGGTGCGGGCGAGCCCGGCGGGCGGCCGGGGCCCGTCCGCGCGGACCAGGAAGAGCAGGGTGCGGCTGCGCGGGAAGCCGCCCGCGTGGGCGGCGACCAGGAGCAGCCCGGCCAGGTCCCCGTCCGGCACGCGGTCCGCCTCCCCGTACAGCCGCCACCCGCCGCTCCCGCCACCGGCCGGCCGGGCCTGCACCCCGCCCGCCCGGCCGCCGCCCGCCCAGGAGCCGCCGGTCGGGTCGCCGGCGAGGCCGAGGGCCGTCGACAGGGAGCCGCCGGGCACGGCCAGGGCGGCGGTGAGGTCGCCTGCGGCCACGGCCGGCAGCAGGGCGGCGCGCTGCTCCTCGGTGCCGAGGGCCAGGATCAGGGGCGCGGCGAGCACGGCGGTGGCGAGCAGCGGGGACGGCAGCAGGGCGCGGCCGGTCTCCTCCAGGACGACGGCCAGCTCGGCGGTGCCCCGGCCGGCGCCCCCGTACTCCTGCGGGATGCCGAGTCCGGGCAGCCGGAGGTCCCGGGCGAGCCGGTGCCACAGCTCGTCCCCCTCCCCTCCCCCGTCGAGCAGTTCGCGCAGGGTGCGGCGTATCTCGTCCTGTTCCGCGGTGAAGGCGGCATCCATCGTCGGACTCCTTCCCCTCAGAGGCCGACGGCCTCTGAACTGACGGCCCGTCATGCTAGGGGTGTGGCGGCGAGATTCCCAGAGCCGTGCGGGGCGACGGGGACCACAGTGCACGACCGGCCCCACTCCACCCCACCTGATGTACCGTCAGATTCATGCCCCCTACGCCTCCTCCTCCCCGCCGGGTCGCCGTCGTCGGCATATCCCTCGCCGACTGCGGGCGCGTCGACACGGCCACTCCGTACGCCCTGCACGCCCAGGCCGCCCGCCGCGCGCTCGCCGACTCGGGCCTGGACCGCTCGGTGGTCGACGGCTTCGCCTCGGCGGGGCTCGGGACGCTCGCCCCGGTGGAGGTCGCCGAGTACCTGGGGCTGAAGCCGACCTGGGTGGACTCCACATCGGTGGGCGGCTCGACGTGGGAGGTGATGGCGGCCCATGCGGCGGACGCCATCGCGGCGGGCCGCGCCAACGCCGTCCTGCTGGTGTACGGGTCGACGGCACGGGCCGACATCAAGGCGGGCCGCCGCACCTCCAACCTGTCGTTCGGGGCGAGGGGCCCGCTCCAGTTCGAGGTGCCGTACGGGCACTCGCTGATCGCCAAGTACGCGATGGCCGCCCGCCGGCACATGCACGAGTACGGCACGACGCTGGAACAGCTCGCCGAGGTGGCGGTGCGGGCGCGGGCGAACGCGGCGGACAACCCGGACGCGATGTTCCGCACCCCCGTCACGGTGGACGAGGTGCTGTCGGGCCCGATGATCGCCGACCCGTTCACCAAGCTGCACTGCTGCATCCGCAGCGACGGCGGCTGCGCGGTGCTGCTGGCGGCCGAGGAGTACGTGCCGGACACGGCGAAGTCACCCGTCTGGGTGCTCGGGACCGGCGAGCACGTCTCGCACTCGACGATGTCCGAGTGGGACGACTTCACGGTCTCCCCCGCCGCCGTCTCCGGCCGCCTGGCGTTCGAGCGGGCGGGGGTGCGGCCCGCCGACATCGATCTGGCCGAGATCTACGACGCGTTCACCTATATGACGCTGGTGACGCTGGAGGACCTGGGCTTCTGCGCGAAGGGCGAGGGCGGCCCGTACGTGGAGGGGGGCCGTACGGGCCTTACGGGGGCGCTCCCGGTCAACACGGACGGCGGCGGCCTGTCCGCCTGCCATCCCGGGATGCGCGGCCTGTTCCTGCTGGTGGAGGCGGTACGCCAGCTGCGCGGCGAGGCGGGCGCCCGCCAGGTGCGCAAGGCGGGGGGCCGCCTCCCGGAACTGGCGGTGGCGTCGGGCACGGGCGGCTGGTTCTGCTCGTCGGGGACGGTGGTGCTGGGGCGGGGATGAGGGGTCGTGCCCACACCGCACGGTCCCAGGGGCCGTCATCCCCGGCGCGATCCTCGGCGCCCGAGAACCCGCCGGCCGCGCGGCGCATGAGCGCGCCGTCCACGCGGGGCGACTGCCGGTGCTCGGCCACCAGCTCCTCGGTGCCCGGCCACCTTCAGCGTAGCGTCGGCCGCATGACCGACGCATCCGATCCCGCCTCCCGGCAGTCCTTCCTCGATCTGCTGCACGCCCAGCGCGTCTGGGACACCGACCTCCCGGCCTTCGCCCCGGACACCGCACCGGGCACACCCCTCGCCCTCTTCCGTTCCTGGTTCGCCGAGGCCGTGGCCGCCGGGCAGGCCGAGCCGCACACCATGACCGTGGCCACCGTGGACGCCGACGGCCTGCCCGACGTACGGACCCTGATGCTGCACGACGCGGACGAGCGGGGCTGGCACTTCGCCACGCACTCCACCAGCGCGAAGGGCCGCCAGCTGGCCGCCCGCCCGTACGCCGCGCTCGGCTTCTACTGGCCGGCGCAGGGCCGCCAGGTACGCGTCCGGGGGCCGGTCACCGCGTGCTCCACGGCCGAGAGCGCCGCCGACCTGCACGCCCGCTCGACCGGTGCGCTGGCCTCGGCCCTGGTGGGGCGGCAGAGCGAGATCCTGGACTCGTCGGCCGCACTCGACCGCGCGTCGGACGCCGCCTGGGACCGGGCGCGCGCCGAGCCCGACGCGGAGGTTGCGAGCTGGACCCGGTACGTGGTCGAGCCGCGCGAGGCCGAGTTCTTCCAGGGCGACGCCCGGCGGCGCCACGTACGTCTGCGGTACCGCCGTACGGCCGACGTGCGGACGGGGACGGGGGCCTGGGAGCGGGAACTGCTCTGGCCCTGACCCCGCCCCCGGCCGCCCGCCTCAGCCCACCGTGATCGCCTGTACCGGGCAGGCGCGGGCGGCTTCACCGACCATGGGGCCCGGCTCGGCCCCCTCCAGGAGTTCGCTCAGCCCGTCGTCGTCCTGCGTGAACACCTTCGGTGCGGCGAGCGCGCACTGACCCGCGCCGATGCACACGTCCTTGTCGATGTCGATCCGCATGCCCATCGCTCCTCCCGTCCGCGTTGCGGCCGTCACCAGGTCACCGGCAGTTCCAGCAGCCCCTGCACCGTGTCGCCCGGTTTGAACGGGACCTCCTCGGGCGGAACCGCCAGACGCAGCCCGGGGAAGCGGTGGAAGAGCGCGGGCAGGGCGATCTCCAGTTCGGCGCGGGCGAGGTTCTGACCCAGGCACTGGTGGATACCGAAGCCGAAGGCCACGTGGTTGCGCGCCCCCCGTCCGAGGTCCAGCGCGTCCGGCTCCGGGTAGACGGACGCGTCCCGGTTGCTCACGGCGGTGGACAGCAGCACCCCGTCCCCCGCCCGCAGCGTCTCCCCGCCGATCTCGATGTCCTCGACCGCCACCCGGGAGAGCCCGTCCGCGATGGACAGGAACCGCAGCAGCTCCTCCACGGCGGCCGGCACCCCGCTGCCGTCGCCGTCCGTCAGCCGGGCCAGCTGGTCCGGGTGCTGGAGAAGCGTGAAGGTGCCGAGCGAGATCATGTTCGCGGTCGTCTCGTGGCCGGCCACGAGCAGGATCTCGGCGAGCCGCACCAGCTCGTCGCGCTCCACCGCACCGGTCTCCAGCTGCTTGGCGATCAGCTCGTCCAGCAGCCCGTCCCCCGGCTCGCGCCGCTTGCGTTCGATCAGGACGCGGAAGTACTCGTCCAGCTCCTCCCGCGCCGCCACGACGTCCGACGGCGCCGGCCCGCGCAGCAGCTTGCGCGACTGGGCCTCGAAGAAGTCGTGGTCCGCGTACGGCACGCCGAGCAGCGCGCAGATGACCATGGACGGCACCGGCAGCGCGAAGGCGCCCACCAGCTCGGCCGGCGGGCCCTGCTCGGCCATCGCGTCGAGCAGCCGGTCCACGGTCTCCTGGATGCGCGGCCGCAGCGCCGCCGTCCGCCGGACCGTGAAGCTCGGGATCAGCATCCGGCGCTGCGCGTTGTGCTCCGGGTCGTCGACGCCGATCAGCTCGACGCGACGCTGTGCGAGCGTGGCCAGCCTCGGCGCGAAGAAGGGGAACCCCGGGTTCGCCCGGTCGGACGACAGCCTGGGGTCCGCCAGGAGCGCCCGGACCTCGGCGTGCCCGGTGACCAGCCACACCGTACGGCCGTCGAAGAGCCGGACACGGGACACGGAGCGCCGGCCCCGGCTCTCGCTCGGGTAGCCGGTGGGCGGGTGGTAGGGACAGGTGCGGTCCTGCGGAAAGGCGATGGTCTCGGACTGGGTGCCGGGCTGGGTCTCGGACTGGGTCTCTGTCATGCGGACCTCGCAGCGAGGGGGGTGTGTCCTGCTTACCGATCACCCTCACTAGATGCCTCAGGCACCTATCTGGTCCAGTCGGTCTTCGGCCACATCTCCCGTCCGCCCCCGTTTCCTCCATTTTCGGCCGGTGAGGAGCACCATGGGAGACAGGTGGGACAGCCTGGACAGGTGAGGACTGGAGGTCGACCCGATGAGCCGAACCCGTAGCCGGTATGCGCCGGACCGTGGTCTGACCACGCGCATGGTCACCACGATGTTCCTGATCGGGCTGCTGTACGTGGTCCTGGTGGGCGTGCTGCTGGCCGCGCTGCGCGGGGCCTGGCCGATCATCCTGATCATCACCGGCGGCATGTTCATCGCGCAGTTCTGGTTCAGCGACCGGATCGCCGCGTTCAGCATGGGTGCGCGTGAGGTCACCCCCGAGCAGGCGCCCGAACTGCACGGCGCGATCGACCGGATCTGCGCTCTTGCCGATATGGACAAACCGAGGGTCGCCATCGCCGAGAGCGACGTGCCGAACGCGTTCGCCACCGGCCGCAGCGAGAAGACCGCCCTCGTCTGCGCCACGACGGGTCTGCTGCGCAGACTGGAGCCGGAGGAGCTGGAGGGCGTCCTCGCCCATGAGATGTCGCACGTCGCCCACCGGGACGTCGCCGTCATGACGATCGCCTCGTTCCTCGGCGTCCTCGCCGGCATCATCACCCGGGTCGCCCTGTGGGGCGGCTTCTCCCGGGGCAGCCGCAACAACGACCCCATCGGCATCGCGATCATGCTGATCCCGCTGATCAGCGCGGTCGTCTACGCGGTCAGCTTCCTGCTCACCCGCCTGCTCTCCCGCTACCGCGAACTCTCCGCCGACCGCACGGCCGCCCTCCTCACCGGCCGCCCCTCGGCCCTGGCCTCCGCCCTCACCAAGGTGAGCGGCCAGATGGCCCGGATTCCCACGGAGGACCTGCGGAAGGCGGAGCCGTACAACGCCTTCTACTTCGTCCCGGCCTTCGCCTCCAAGGAGAGCTTCGCCCGGCTGCTCTCCTCGCACCCGACCCTGGAACAGCGCCTCGACCAGCTGGCCCGCATCTCGGCCGACCTGTCCCGTCCGTAAGGAGACCCCGTGGGCCTGCTCGACACGATCCTGGGCCGCAGCAAACCGGTCCGCCCCGACCTCGACCAGCTCTTCGCCGTCCCCTCCGCCGCCCTCACCCTCCAGGCCGCCACCGGCTTCACACCCACCGGCCTGGGCTCGGTGTGCTTCGCGGGCGTCGAGGGCGCCACCTTCGCCCGCGTCCAGCAGGACGTACGCGAACTGCTCGACGCGGACACCGGGCGCGGCGGTATCCCGGTGGAGTTCAGCCGCGACACCTACGGCTACACCTGGCTGCTCTCCCGCCAGCCGCCCGAGGACACGGCCGCCCTGGTCAACGACCTGCACGCGGTGAACACCCTGCTCCAGGACGGCGGCTTCGGCCCCCAGCTGCTGTGCTCCCTGGTCGCCTTCCGGGACGACCGGGACCGTTCGCTCGCGCTGGTCTACCTCTACAAGCGCGGCACGTTCTACCCGTTCGCCCCGGTCGCGGGCGGCGCCGAGAAGCGCGACAACCAGCTGGAGTTGCAGGTCAGGGCCGCGCTGGGGGACGACCTGCGGGTGGAGCAGGACCTGTCGCGGTGGTTTCCGGTGTGGGGGGCGCCGGGGGTGTGAGGGGTGGGGCCTCAGAGGGCGAGGACGTGTTGGAGGGCCGTGGCGACCTTCACCATCGTCTGGTTCGAGAGCGCGCCGAGGTCTCCCATGATCTCGTCTCTGTACATGGGCCCCAGGTCATCACAGAGCACACGGCCGACGAGCGGATCGTTGGGCACCAACTCGACAATGCTCGCCAGCGAAGGTTTGACCGATGTGGTGACGCGCACGACCAGGACGTCATTGAGCGCCCGGTTGCGCGCGTTGTTCGAGACCACAAGCCAGGGCTTGGGACCTGCTCCGAGGTCGGCGCGATACACGCGACCCCGGATGGGAACGATCTCGCTCATTCACCCGCCCCGACCCGGCTTCGCCGACGGGCCCCACGAGCCCGTACGGCCGCCTCGTACGCCCGGTCCTCCTCGTCGTGAGCTGCCGCGAGGGCGGCATAGCCGTTCTCCATGACCTTCTCCTGAACCGCGAGACGGCCCGCGTCCAGCAGCGCGCGAAGCACCTCGGCCTCGGACGTGTCGTCGTCCACGTGTATGCCCGTCACCTGCCACAGGGCTCGGTTCTCCGGGGTGTCGTTGTGCCGGACACGCTTCAGTGTCTCTTCGACGAGTGCGTCCAAGGGGACGCTTTTGCGGGTCACAGTTGCCATGCATCACATGGTGCAGCAATAAGTGCAGCACGTCAAAGGCGCCAGAACGCCCGGCGTCCGCCATCGGGGGGCTGTCCCCGCCGGATCAGTAAGTCGTGGCGGGACCCGGCGGCCGGTGGAGGTACAGGTGGGTGGTCGGGAGCGGTTCCGCCGCCCGGGACGAGGCATCAGGAGGCACTGGATGGCCGGCGTGATCCACAACACCGGGGACGTCGCGGACCCCGGCACCGCGCGAGCGGCCGTCTCCACCGGGCGGCTCCCCACGGCCGAGTCCGTACGGGCGGCCCTGGACGGCGTGCGCCGGCGGTTCCAGGAGGACCGCGAAGGGCGGGTCCCCGACTACATCCCGGAACTCGCCGAGGTCGATCCCGAACTGTTCGGCATCGCCGTCGCCCACGTCAGCGGCAACGTGTTCACGGCCGGCGACGCGGACCACCCGTTCTCGATCCAGTCGGTCTCCAAGCCGTTCGTCTTCGCCCTCGTCAACCACGAACTCGGCCGCGACACCGTCCGCCGGCGGATCGGGGTCAACAGCACGGGCCTGCCGTTCAACTCGGTCCTGGCCGTCGAGCTGAATCACGGCAGCCCGATGAACCCCATGGTCAACGCGGGAGCCCTGGCCACCACGGCCCTGGTGCCGGGCGCGTCGCCCGAGGAGCGCTGGGAGTTCATCCGCCACGGCCTCTCCCGCTTCGCGGGCCGGGAACTCCGGCTGGACGAGCGCGTCTACACCTCCGAGTCCGGCACCAACCAGCGCAACGAGTCGATCGCCCGCCTGCTGGACAGCTACGGCGCCCTCGCCCGGGACCCCGTCGCGACCACCGACCTCTACACCCGGCAGTGCTCCGTGACCGTCTCCGCCCGCGACCTCGCGGTCATGGGCGCGACCCTGGCCAACGGCGGCGTCTGCCCCCTCACGGGCGAGCAGGTCGTGGACGCAGGAGTCTGCCGCGACACCCTCTCCGCGCTGGCCACTGCGGGCCTGTACGAGCGCAGTGGCGACTGGCTGTACGAGGTCGGCATGCCCGGCAAGAGCGGCGTCTCCGGCGGCATCATCACCGTCGCCCCCGGCAAGGGCGGGCTCGGCGTGTTCTCACCCCGCCTGGACGAGGCCGGCAACAGCGTCCGCGGCCAGCGCGTCGCCCACTTCCTGTCCGGGGCGCTCGGCATGGACCTGTTCGCCTCCACGCCCCATGCGAAGGCGGCCGGCTGAACGGCCGCCCCCGGACTCGGTGGTCAGTTCGCGGTCGCGTGGTCCAGGAACGCGGTCCAGGCGGTCGGGGCGACGGCGAAGGTCGGGCCGTCGGTGACCTTGGAATCGCGGACGTGGACGGTGTGGGGGCAGGTGGCCACCTCTACGCAGTTCGCGTCCTCATAGTCGCTGTAGCTGGACTTGTGCCAGTTGTAGGCGACTTCGATGCAGGCTTCGCCCTCGGCGTTGCTGTAGCTGGACTTGAACCAGGTCAGTCCGGCGTCGTGGTAGCTCACAGTTGCCCCATCTTCTTCTCGATGATCTCCGCGGACTGCCACGGGTTGTGTGCCTGAGCCCGCAAGATACCGAAGAGGTCGAACATGTCGCTCACCTGCTCCGGCTTCGAGATCAACCTACCGCCGCCCTGCCCCTCTGCGAACAGCAGCGCACGACCCTCCGCAGTGGACATCAGCTGCATGGGGCCGTTCAACCCCGCGTGGGTGTGCTGTGCGGACGGCATCACCTGGACCGTCAGGTGGTTGTACCGCTCGATGCAGTCCAGCATGTGCCGCAGCTGCTCCTTGAGAACCTCCGGGCCACCCAGCGTGCGTTCCAGCACGGATTCCTCGATGACGTACCCGATGCGCGGAGGCGGCGTGCGTTCCAGCACCCTCTGCCGTTCCAGCCTCGCCTCGACGAGATAGACGATCTCACCTTCCGAGTACGCGGGAACCCGACCTCGGTGCAATGCCATTGCGTACGCCTCCGTCTGGAGCAGACCGGGGATCAGCATCGTCTCGTACGCACTGATCACCCGAGCCGTGCGCTCCAACTTGGCCCAGTCCAGGAACTTCGGCGCGTACTTCTCCTCGTCCACCAGATCGCAGCACGCCTTCAGCGCCCCGTTCGCCCGGTACAGGACCTCGGCGTCCGTCAGCAGGTCCAGCGACGGGATGCGTTCCGCGCGTTCCACCGCGCCCAGCAGCGATTCCGAGACGAGCAGGCTCTCCGACGCCGTCTTCTGCGTGAACCTCGCCTGCACTCGGTGAATGCGCATCAACTCCCCTACGAGCCTGCGCCCGTGGCTCACCTCTTCGCTCGTCCCCACAGACCACCGCCCCTTCCTCACATCGCCCTGATGTGGATCGTGTCCTCCTGGTCACGCTACGCACGCACGGGAATGCTTACTGCCATGACGCAGAAGAATCTCCCCGAATGGGTTCCCTCCTCGGGGCTCCAACTCCACCTCACCGGTATCCACTTCGACGCCATCCGGCTGCGCGGCGTCCGGGGTGAGGCGGTGGTGCACCATCTGGTGACGCTCACGGACGGCGATCCCGGGCCGGTGGTGCGGGAGATCGCGGGGGCGCGGTGGACGTACTTCCTGCTGGAGCCCGGGGCGAGCCAGGACTTCGACTGGCCGCCCGGCGCGAAGTGCTTCGGGCCGGCCGCGCGGGACCAGTACGTGGGGATTCCGGCGGCGCACGGCAACACGTATCCGCTGAGCTGGCGTTGCGGGGCGCCGGAGGACGGGGACTTCGTGGACGCGGAGTTGCTGCACGGCGTGGTGACCGCGCAGCTCGTGGCCGGGGAGTAGGCGGCTCAGGTGCCGGACTGGCGGCGGAGGCCGGCCAGGGTCAGTTCCAGGGCGGCGAGGAACTGCTCCTTGTCGTCGTGGCCGTCGAACTCGTCCACGATCTCGTGCAGGAACGGGTACTCCTCGGTGTCGAGCTCACGCCACATCGCGGCATAGCGGCCCAGGAACTCCTCGCGGCCCACCGAGCCGTCCAGCACCTCCTGGGGCGGTTCCTGGCCCAGGTCGGCCGCGCTGCCGACCACGACGGCCACGATCGCCGTGACGGCGTGGAACCGCTGTCGCGGGGTGAGGTCGAGGCGGAGCGTCTGCTGCCCCAGCTTCTCGTAGAGCCGCAGCGCGTTGCCCTGGGCGCCGATGTCCTGCATGAAGCGCCCGCCCAGCCACGGCCGGTCCACGATCGCGTCGAACAGGGTGACGGCCATCACGCGCAGGACATCGATCGGGTCCCCGCTGCGGTCCTGTTTCTCGACGGCCGCCAGGACCCCGCCGAGCACGTGGTCCATGGCGCGTTCGAGCAGGTCGTCCTTGCCCGAGACGTACCAGTAGATGCTGCCGACGCCGGTGCCGAGCCGGGTCGCGAGGGCGCGCAGGGTCAGCGCCGGCTCCCCCGCCTCATCGAGCAGGGCCACCGCTGCGGTGAGAACGGCATCGATGGAGTGCGAGGCGCGCCGGCGCCCCCGGGTCGGGCGGTCGGCGGGGCTGGGACGGGGGCCGGTCATGGGTCACATCCAATCACGCTTGCCTCATCATCGAACGGCGTTCTATCGTAGAACGTCGTTCGATAGTCGGCGACGTTCCCTGAGGAGGCCCGCCATCGCCACGACCGCCACCACTTCCGCTCCCACCCCACCGCGTACGTATCCCTCGCTGCGCGCCGCCTGGATACCCCTGGCCGCGCTCTGCCTGGCCTTCTTCGTCGAGATGGTCGACAACACGCTTCTCTCGATCGCGCTGCCCACCATCGGCCGGGACCTCGGCAGCGGCACGACCGCGCTCCAGTGGGTCACGGGCGCGTACTCGCTGACGTTCGGCGGCCTCCTGCTGACCGCAGGGTCGCTCGCCGACCGGCTCGGGCGCCGGCGCGTGCTGCTGGTCGGCCTGGCGGTGTTCGGTCTGCTGAGCCTGGCCGTCGTCGCCGTCACCACCACCGGGGAACTCATCACGCTGCGTGCCGGTCTCGGCATCGCCGCCGCCGCGATGGCCCCCATCACCAACTCGCTGGTCTTCCGGCTGTTCGACGACAAGGCGCTGCGGATGCGCGCGATGACGCTGATGATCGTCGTCGGCATGTCCGGCTTCGTCCTCGGCCCGCTGCTGGGCGGCACCGCCCTCGCGCACGTCCGGTGGCAGTGGCTCCTGCTCGTCAACGCCCCGATCGCGCTGATCGCCGCCATCGGCATCCGCCTCGGTGTCCCCGCGGACCGGCCGCAGGACCTGACGCAGGACAAGCTCGACCTGCCGGGCGCCGTCCTGAGCGTCACCGCCATCGGACTCGCCTGCTACGCGCTGACCAGCGGTGTCGAGCACGGCTGGCTCTCCGTGAGCACCCTCGCCTCGGTTCTCGGCGCCCTCGCGGCGGGGATCGCGTTCGTGTGGCACGAGCGCCGCAGCGCGGCGCCCATGCTGGACCTCCGCCTCTTCGCCAACGGCACCGTCCGGGGCGCCGCCATCGCGCAGATCGGCACGGCCATCGCGATGGCAGCGGTGATGTTCGGCCTGATCCTGCACTTCCAGTACGCCTACGGGTGGAGCCCCGTGCGGGCCGGCCTGGCGAACCTGCCGCTCATCGTGACCATGATCGCGGCGACCCCCCTGTCCGAGTGGCTCGCGGGAAGGTTCGGCCACCGCGTCGCCTGCCTGGTCGGCGCGGCCTGCCTGGCCGGCTCGCTGGGCGCCCTGTCCTGGGGCGTCGACCACGGGTACGGCGTCATCGCGGCGTGCATGGTCCTGATGACCATCGGGCTGCGCACCATCATGACGATCTGTGCCATCGCGCTCGTCGACGCGATGCCGGAGAACCGCACGTCCATCGGTACGGCGCTCAACGACACCGCCCAGGAGGTCGGAACCAGCATCGGCACCGCCGTGGTCGGCACCCTGATCGCCGCGCTGGTCACCACGCAGCTGCCCGCGGGCACCTGGAGCAGCGCCCTGGTGGCGTCCTTCTTCCACGGCGAGCGGATCACCTACGCCGTGCTGGCGGTCGTCGTCGGCCTGGTCGCGGCCGGCGGCGCGCTGACCCTCACCGACTCCCGCGCCACCGAGGAGGCCCACTGAGGCCGGCGGCGCGGGAGGACGGCGTCACCCTCATGTGCGCTTGAAGTACTCGATCTCCCCCAGGGCGATCGGGCCTCCGCCCTCCAGCCCGGCCGCCTCCCGCACGACGAACTCGATCGAGACGACGTCGCTGATGCCGGTCCGCAGCGTCTGCTTGCCGGGCCGGTCCCCGAGGGGCATGGCCTCCTCGTGGATCGTGCCGTCCTTCGACTTGATGATCAGGTCGGCCTTGACCGGCCTCGCGCCCGTCTTGAAGACCTCGGGCTTCTTCGACACCCCGGTGTAGACGGTGACACCGACCAGCCGGAACGGCTCGTCGAACACGGCGGTCAGCGAGTCGCCGACCTGCTCCGCGCCCCAGTAGGTGTTCGTCACCGTGTCTATGGCCTCCTTCGCCGGGTGCCCGGGGGCGGCGGCGCTCGCGGAGACGTGTTCGGGGCTGATCTGTGCCGTGCCGCCACGCTTGTCGCGTACGTCCTCGAACACGTAGCGCCCGGCCGGGATCAGCAGGTAGCCCGCGACCAGGAGACCCGCTATCACCAGGGCGATCAGGCTCGCCCGCAGCAGCCGGCCCGAACCCGCCCGCACCCGGCGGTTGAACGGCCACCGCGTCCGCCACCAGGGCAGCGGCGCGGCCTGCGCCCGCGGCTTCAGCGGGGAGGCGCAGTTGCGGCAGAACGTACGGCCCGGACGGTTGGACGTCCCGCACGACGGGCACGGCTCGCCGTCCGGCTCCTCGTCCACCGCCACCGGCCTGACCTTCGGCCGTGCGGCGATCGGTACGCCGGGCCGCACCGCCCCCACGGGCTCGTCGGCGGGCTCCGGTTCGGGTTCCGGTCGCGGACTCGGCTCCGGCCGTGCCGGCCGCACCGGTTGTACGGGGGCGGGGGCGGGGGCGGGAGCGGGTGCGGCCGGTTGTACGGGGGCGCGGCGCGGCGCCGGGGGCGTGGGTGTGGGCGGGGTCGTGGGTGCGGGCGGGGTCATCGGTTCCGGTTCCGGTTCCGGGGCCGTGCTCGGCCCCGAGGTCGGCTCCGGGGCCAGGGCCGGTGCAGGGGTCGGGGTCGGGGTCGGGGGCGGGGGCGGGGTCACGGACGTCGGGGTCGTAGCCGCCGGTTCCGGTTCCGGTTCCGGTTCCGGCGTCGGTGCCGGTTCCGAGGGCTCCGGCCGGGCGCTCCGCGTCGACCAGCCCAAGTACGTACCGCAGCTCCCGCAGAAGTCCTCGTTCTCGTCGTTCGCGGCGCCGCAGGCCGGGCACGGGCGCGTCATGTCAGGCTCCTGTCTCGTCGGCCGGGGCGCCCGGCAGGATCTCCACCCGGCAGGTGAGGTGGGCCGGGCACGAGGCGCGGACCACGGTCAGGACGCGGGCCGCGTCCACCGTGCGTCCGGCCGGGGGCCTGACCCGTACCAGCAGTTCCCCGGTCAGGGCGGGAGGGAGTGCGGCGCCCGGCTCGGACGACCAGGCCGCGCCGCCGCCGTCCTGGATGTCGGCCTCCACGCCGAAGCAGAGGCGCAGGTGTTCGGTGAGGCCCCGGCGGGTTCCGCGCCGGCGGTGGAGTTCGACGGCGCGGGCGACGGCGGCGCGGCGCAGTTCCACCGGCCAGGCCGGGTCGACGCCGGCGCCGACCCATGACGACAGCCAGGGCAGGAAGTCGTCCGGGGTCAGCACGGGGTCGAAGTAGGCGGGGAGGTTGTCGAGGGTGGACAGGACGGGGGCCAGGACCGTGTCGAGGCCCGCCGTGAAGCGCTGGGCGAGGTCGTCGTCCGCGTACAGGGCGGGCAGCAGCGCGCCGATCGGGTAGCGGCTGGGGAGTCCGGGGATCGCGGCCCTCGTCATGGGCGCTCACCGGGGCCCGCCGCCGTGACGGCGATCTGGTGCTGGTGGGAGAAGACCAGGGCGTTCGCGGCCACGTCGATCCGGTCGACGGCCGCGCCCCGGCGGCCCGTGAGCGGGTCGGCGGGGAACAGGCGTACCTCCTCCACCAGGCGCACCCCGGGCACGCTCTGCAGTACGGCGAAGACCTCGCCGTACTGCACGGGTCTGCCGAAGGGCCAGCCGTTGCCGTCCGCGCCGCCGCGCAGCGGGTCGATGTGGCGGAACAGCGCGTCGAGCGCGTCGGCCCGGACCCGGTCCACGTCGCCCTCGTCCGCCACCAGTCCGGCGACCACGGTGACGCCCTGGTAGGCGGGCGGTTCCACGATCAGGCGGGTGCCGACGAGGCGTCGTTCGTCGAGCCGGCCGGCCACCGCCGCGAGCACCGAGTCCGGCGGGATCAGCTGCTCGAACCGCAGCCGGCCGCCCTCGTCGGGGACCGCGTCGGGCACCACCAGGACCCGTACCGCACCGCCCTCGCCCGCGACGGCGGGCAGGCAGCGGACCCTGCGCAGCGAGGGGGCGGCCTCCCGGGCGATGACCTCGTGGTCCTCGGCCGTGACCGCCCGCTCCTGGACCCGCAGGATGTGCGGCGCGCGCACCTTCGCGTTCTCGACGCTCTCGCCGTCGACGCCGCCGCGCGCCGCCTCGCGGTTGTCGACCCCGGCGACGTACGGGACGGAGCTGCGCAGGACGCGGATGGCGCCGCGTGCCACGTTCCCGGCGGCCCCGCCGCCCGTGCGGTAGCGGGCGACGCGGAGCTGGGCGCCCTTCGGGGGCACCGCCCCGTAGGCCCGCATCGTGCCGTCCGCCTCGCGCACCTCCGGCGGGAAGGCGAACCGGCCGGTGGCGGCGTCGATCCGTACGTGCCGGTCGTCCGGGGACGAGGCGCCGAAGTGCTCCACGGGTGTCCAGGTCTGCCAGCCCCCGTCCGACGACACCTGGACGAGCGGTGGCTCCCCGTCGCGCAGGACCGGTGTCCGGGGTACGGAGAACGTCTGGCCCGCGACCCCCTCGGAGGTGCCGAGCGGTACGTCGAGGACGGTCTCCGCGTGCTCGACGCCGACCGTGCCGCCGACGGTGAAGACCTCGGCCTCCCGGATCGTCGGGGACTCCGCGTAGAAGGGCTGGCCGGGTGCGGGCTCGGTGACCCGGCAGCGCAGCCATCCGGCCCGGGTGCCGGCCGTGACGGACGCGGTGTGCCCGGCGGGCACGAACACGGTGATCTCGCCGGGCTTGTTGAGCCCGCCCGTGGAGTCGGTGCCGGTCGTGCACGGCACCCAGCGGGCGCCGTCCCACGCCTCCCACACCAGCGGAGGCTGCCGGGGGTCGACGCCCACGCCCTCCACCCGGCTGTCCAGCCGTACGGCGACGATGCACCGGGGAACGGCGGTGGGCAGCCCGAACAGCAGGGCGTCACCGGGCTCGGGCCGGGGCTGGAAGCAGGGGATGTCCTTGCCCTCGCCGAGCGGCGCGGTGCGGTCCGTCTGGTCACCGGAGGCCGGGACGGTGACCAGGCGGATCAGTGAACTCGGCACGATCGCCAGGTCCTCGTCGGTCGAGAAGACCACCGCCTCCTCCGTCTCGCCGCGCGCGGTGGCGACCTCCGTACCGGCCGGGAGCCGCACGGTGTCCGGCTGGGGTGCGGACAGCCAGAAGTCGACGTCGGCACGGGCGGCCGTCGGCGGGAACAGCTGCACGCCCAGCAGGTCGAGGAAGGCGAAGTAGTTCCGGTCGGGCACCCGGTTCAGCCGGTACAGCAGCTGGTCGACCATGTACGCGAACGTCTCGATCAGCGTGACGCCCGGGTCCGACACGTTGTGGTCGGTCCACTCGGGGGTCCGCTGCTGGACGTACCGCTTGGCCTCGTCCACGAGTTGTTGGAAGCGCCGGTCGTCCAGGTTGGGCGGGGGCAGGGACATCAGCGGGCCCCCGCTTCCGCGGAATCGCCGGAGGACGGGATCGTGTAGAAGGGGAAGACGAGGTTGCGCAGGTCGTTGGTGGACCGCACGGTGTAGTGCACGTCGATGTAGAGGGTGCCCTCCTCGACGGTGTCGAAGGCGACGACCACGTCCCGTACGTCGATGCGCGGCTCCCACCGCTCCAGCGACACCCGCACCTCGTGGGCGATGCGCCCGGCCGTTGCGCCGTCTCCGGGCGCGAAGACGTAGTCGTGGATGCCGCAGCCGAACTCGGGGCGCATCGGCCGCTCCCCGGGTGCGGTGCCGAGCACCAGGCCGATGGCCTCCTCGATCTCCTGCTCGCGCTCGACCATGCCGATGCCGCCCGTGGCGCCGACCCGCAGCGGGAAACCCCAGCCGCGGCCGATGAATCCGCCCTCGCTCATATCGGGCCTCCGATCAGGACGTTGGGCGCCCCGGCGACGATCTTGGCGCCGCAGCTCGTCGTGTCGCCCATGCGGGCGGCCGGCAGCCCTCCGATCAGTACCGCGCCACCGACCAGGGCGGCCGGGTTCGGCATGACGACGTTCCCCGGGCCGAGCAGGGCGTGCGGGGGGACGACGCACACGTGGAGGCTTCCGGTGACGGCGGCCGGTTTGCCGCCGATCAGCACGGTGGCGACGGCCACCGCACCCGGCGGCGGGGTGCCGATGACGCCTCCGTGGACGGTGGGGTCGCCCGTACGGGCTGCGGGGGGCATGGCTGCTGTTCTCCTTGTCGGGGCTGCTGGGACTGCTCGGTTCGGAAGTCAGTTGATGCGGATGAGCGCGGCCTTCAGGACGGCGAGCAGGCCGCCGTCCACGGTGACTCCGGTCTTGCCGTTGACGGTCACCGACGCCCCCTTCACGTGGACATCGCCCATGCCCGCGTCGAGCGTGATCCCGGACCGGCCGAGGGACAGGGAGCTGAGCACCCGGGAGGTGCCTCGGGCGTACACCTTCAGCGCGATCTCACCCCGCCGCTCGTCCAAGGTGACCTCCAGCTGCTCGTCGCCGGTGGCCAGCCGCACGCCGGACGGGCCGCGCGGGGCGTCGAGGAGTTCGATCCGGTTGCCCGAACGGGACACCAGTGAGCGGCGGTTGACCTTCCCGCTGGTCGGGTCGACCAGCGGTACGTCGTGCGGCGACGGCTTGTCGACGCCGTTGTAGAGGCCGCCCAGCACGTACGGGCTGTCCAGCAGGCCCTGTTCGAAGCCGACCAGCACCTCGTCGTTGACCTCGGGGCTGAACACCCCGCCGCCGCCCTGGCCGCCCCACTGCACCGTACGGACCCAGTCGGTGACGTACGTGTCGTCCAGCCAGGGGAACTTCAGCCGCACCGAGCCGCGTTCGCCGTTGCCCCGGCCCTCGCGGATGTCGGTGACCACGCCGATCGCCAGGCCCGGCATACGGGGGCCCGGCGGGGTTGCGCCGCCGCCGGTGAGCCCGGAGAGGGAGCGGTCGGGGGCGGTGCTGACCAGGACGGTCGTGCGGTAGCCGCCGTGCGGGTCGAGGACGTGGTGGGCGGCCGTCGCGGTGTAGCGGCCGGCGAAGGCGGGGCCGACGTTGCCGAGGGCGACCGGTTCGCCGGCCCGGAGGCGGGGGTTGCCCTCGGCGACCGCCTCGATCTCCCCGAAGCCGGAGGAGACCCGTGCGGCCACCGCACCGGCGACCGCGCCGGCCTCGGCCTGGGTGCGGTACGGGGTGTCGGCGACCGTCATCCGGGCGTTCGGCCCGAACGCCCCGGCGGCAGCGGACGGGCTCGCGCCCGGGACGACCGTGGTGGAGCGGACGGACTGCTCGCGCGCCACCAGCCGGGTCTTGGTCTCCACGTCCCAGCCGCGCACCTCCACGCTGTCCGCCCCGTCCGCGCCGGTCAGCACGGCCCGCAGCGCCAGCAGGTTGCGCCCGTACTCCAGCACCATCGGGTGCCGGGTGGCGGAGGTCGACGGCGAGGGCGCCGAGGCGGCGGGCTTCGGCTTCACGAACTGCAGCACGCCGTTCTCGTCCACCCGTACGTGCGCGCCGCACTCGCCCGCGAGGTACTGGAGGAAGTCCCAGTCCGAGACGTTCGGCTGGGTGAGCTGCTTGTACATGACGGGGGCCGCCTCGACCTTCCCGCAGGCGAGCCCGGCATCGGTGGCGACCTTGCGGACGATGTCGGCGGCCTTCATGTTGCGGAAGGCCACCACCTTGCGCCCGCGCCGCAGCCGGTGGGCCTTGGAGAAGGCCCGGACGACGGTGAAGGAGCCGGTGGTGTCGCTGTCGAGTTCGAGGGCGGTGACCTCACCGGTGAACAGCCGCTCGCGCGCCTGCTCCTGGACGGTGACCACGGAGATCTTCAGGGGGGTGCCGATGGTGATCCCGGTGGCGGTGAGCAGCGTGTGGTACGGGTCGCGGTAGGTCAGGACGGCGGTGTCGGGGAGGCCGACGTTCTCGTCGACCTCGCAACGCACCAGCTGGGCCGCCCAGGCCTGGGGCAGCTCCCCGGGCGCCTCCACGATCGGGTCGGCGGCGAAGGAACGGGCGGGCCCGGTCACCGGACGCCCTCCGGAGCACGATCTTCCGCCGCGCGGTCCTCCAGTGCGGGCACGAGGAGTTCCGTGCCCGGGGCCAGCTGCATGGGGTCGTCGATGTCGTTGGCCTCGGCGATCGTGCGCCAGGCGGTGGCGTCCCCGTATTCGCGCCAGGCGAGCAGCGGCAGGCTGTCCCCGGCGACGACGACGTGCGTACGGCGTGCCTCCCGCGAGCCGGACGTCGGGTTCTGGCCCGCCGGGTCGACGCTCGCCTCCTCGATGGACAGGGAGCAGGTGGCGCGCAGCGGCTTCCCGTCCACGTCGAACAGCGTGTACGCCACGGAGAGGCTGGACAGCACCCCGTCGAACGACGTCGTCCTGGACGTCCCCCAGTCGAAGCGCACCCAGGGGCTCGACGGCTTCTTGCGGCCCAGGCTGCTCGGCGTGGGCACGCAGGCCGTCATCAGCTGTTCCACGGCCTTCTCCACGGAGTTGTCGTGGGTGGCGGTGGCGTCCAGGAAGACGTCCAGGGACAGCGACCGGGGCCCGCTGCCCACGAATTCCGGCAGCGCGGACTCGCCGGCCGTCCGGGACGGGGTGCGCCGCCACTCGGTGGTCTTGGTCAGGGAGAGCGTCGCCGGGTTGAACTGCAGCGTGAGCTGGGCGAGGGTGCCGGCCGGTTTGGCGCCGACGTCCGCCGGCGGCTCCATGATGGTCAGCTGGGCGCGTGCACGGCTCGTGCGGGCAGCGGCTGGCATGGGGTTCCTCCTTCCTGCTCGTGTCGGTGGTGGTGCGGCCGGCTCATCAGGACGGCACCAGGCCCTCGTGCGCGATCTCCAGGGTCTCGACCGCCGGCTGGGAGCTGGACGGGTCGAATGAGGGACCCTGCCAGCGCACCGGCACGATGCCCTGGATCTGCCAGCTGACGATCCGGGTGAGGTTAGGGCGGAGCGCGACGATCTCGCCGTCCTTGCGCTCGACCCGCTGGGTCGTCTCGGTCAGCCAGCGCGCGATCTTCAACGTGTCGGCGGTGACCGGGCGGGTCAGCGTGATGTTGGTCCAGGTGATCCGCCCCGGCAGCTGCCAGGTGAACCCGTTGTTGCCGCCCTCGGCGTACTGCTCCAGCTCCACCTCGGCGCCCAGCCCCGAGCACGTGTGGAACTGCCCGAGGTCGCTTCCCCCGATGGCGAGCGTGAAGAACACGCTCGTCGCGAAGATGTTGTCCGTCATCTGCTGCTTTCCCTTTTCAGCGGCGGCCGTCGTACGGGCGTCCGGAACGTTCTCTGCCTCGGCGCAGGTCCGCCCGGAGCAGCCTGCTGACCGGGTCGATCAGGCGCCGGGCCAGCTCCTCGACGTCCACCCCGGCGGCCTCGTCCGGGCGGGGGGCGGGTGTGGGGGCGGTTGGGGCGGTTGGGGTGGGGCCGGTGCTGGGCTTCTTCTGGACGATGCGCACCGGGACCCCGGTCAACCCCGCTTCGGCCACGGCCCGTTGCACCGCCTGCGCGCGGCCGTCGGGCGCGGGAGCCCGGCCCTCGACGGGCCCGGCCGCCGGTGCGGGGCGGGGAACGCGTACGGCGAGGGCCTGCGGTACGCCGGGCAGGGCGTCGCCCTCCGGCACGGGCCCGGCGACGGGGGCGCCGGTCTCGGCCACCACGGGCATCGCGAGGCGCTGCACGGGCACGGCGGCGCCGCCGGGGCGGGGGGAGCCGGGCGGGTGGGGGCGCACGACCGGAACGGGTGCGGACGCGGACGCGGATGCGGATGCGGATGCGGATGCGGACTGCGTTCCGCGGGACGGTGGTTGGGGGGCGCCGGAGGGGGTGGTGCCTGCGCCCGGCGCGTGGCCCCGCGGGGCGGTACGGGTCGGGAGGGGCGCGTGTGGTCGGGGCGGGGCGATGGGGTCGACCGCGGCCCGTTGGACGGCGGGGGCGGCTTGGGCGCGTGCGGCGGGGGCGGCTTGCGGCGCGCGTGCGGCCGGGGCGGCGTGGGCGGGTGCGGCTTGTGCGGGTGCGGCTTGTGCGGCCGGGGCGGCGTGGGCGGGTGCGGCGGCGGGGGTGGTTTCGGCGCCCTGTGCGTCGTGGCGCTCTTGCGGACGCGGGGTGTCGCGCCGCCAGGTCGCCGGTACGACGGGCCGGGTCGCGGCGGCCGACTCGGGAGCGGTGAAGCCCTCGGCCGCACCGGTGCGCACGGAGAGGGTCCGCCCGGCGAGCAGAGCGCGCGACCGCTGGACGGCCACGGGCGCGGGGCCGCTACGGGGGGCGCCTCGGGTGGCGATCCGCCGGATGCGTACGGGAGCGGTGCCGGCGTCCTCGGCGGCGCGTTGTACGGCGGGCGGTTGTGCGGAGGCCGGTTGCGCGGCGGGCGATGCGGGCGCGGGGCCGTGGGCCGGGGCGCGCAGGGGCATCGCCGGGGGCGTCGCCGGGGGTGCCGGTGAGGCGGCGGCCGACTGCGGGGCGGCGGTCCCTGGCCGCGCGGCGGTCCCTGGCCGCGCGGCGGTCCCTGGCCGCGCGGCGGTCCCGGGTCGTGCGGTCCCGGATCGTGCGGCGGTCCCGGATCGTGCGGCGGTCCCGGGTCGTGCGGGACGCGGGTCGCCCAGCAGCGGGGCATCGTTCGCGGTGCCGGCGGTCGGCGGGAGCGCGGACAGGGGCGTACCGAGCCCGCCCCGGGTGCGCGCCTGCGAGCCGGGGCCGGTGGCCGGGGCCCTGAGCGGGGAGGCGGGCGCGGGCTGGACGGGTGTCGGGCCCGGCGTACCGCCCCGGGGGGCGTCGGGGGCGGGGCGGGGGCGTTCGGCCGGCTGCCGGTCCCGGTCCTGGTGTCCTGCCGGTGCCTGTCCCGGTTGCGGCCGGTGAGCCCGCTGCGGTGCGGGGGCCGCAGTCGGAGCAGCGGCCGTTTCCGGCGTCTGCCGCTGGACCACGGGCAGGGCGGGGTCGGTGGCGCCGTCCCGGGTGGGCAGGGTGAAGGGCGCTGCTTGGGCGGGCAGTTCACGCAGGGGCTTGCCCAGGGCGGGGCGTACCGGGGGTGCGGTGGGCGGGCGCTCCCCGTGCTCGGCCCGGTCCGTGGACCTCGGGCCGGGTGCGGCGTGGGCCTCTGTCGGCGCAACGGGCGCGGACGCATCCGCCTGCCGCTGCACCACAGGCAGAGCCGGCCCCGAAAGGGCAGCCCCGCCCCGAGCGGAGGGGGTCGACGGGCCCGCCTCGGGGGACCGTTCACGCAGGGGCTCACCCGGAGCGGGCCGTACCGCAGGCGCGGGGGGCGGTCCGGCGAAACGCTCCGGCGCGACGACCGGCGGGCGCTCCGTGGGCCTCGGGCCCGGTGCGGCGGGGGCCTCTGTCGGCGCAACGGGCGCGGACGCATCCGCCTGCCGCTGCACCACAGGCAGAGCCGGCCCCGAAAGGGCAGCCCCGTCCTGGACGGAAGGGGTCGACGGGCCCGCCTCGGGGGACCGTTCACGCAGGGGCTCACCCAGGGCAGGCCGTACCGGCGGGCGCTCCGTGGGCCTCCGGCCCGGTGCGGCGGTCTCGGCCGCCCCGGTCGGCGCACCGGACGCGGGGGACGCGGCCGGCGTGCCGGGTGCCGGGGTTCCGGCCGGCGTGACCGGCGCGGGCACCCCGGTGGATGCGACGGCGGAGAGGTTCCGCAGGGCCGTCATCGGTCGCCGGGCGACGATCAGGGGCGGCGCGGTGCGCCGGGCGCGTACCGGTGCGGGCCGCGCCTGCACCGGCGCGGAAGCGGCGGGTCCGCTGTCCCCGGACGTGCGGGTCGCCGGCCCGGCGGACGACGCGGACCCGGGCACGGCCGCGATCACCCGGCCCGAACCGGCCGACGCACCCCCGCCCGCCATGTCACGGCCTGAACCGGCCGACGCGCCCGCGCCCGCACCCGCACCCGCACCCGCACCCGCACCCGCACCCGACGGACCCGAGCCACTCCGGGCCCCCGCGCCCGCCGCGTCCCGGCCCGTCCGGGCATCCCGGCCCGTCCGGGCGGGCGTACGCGTGCTCCCGCTCCCCGCATCCGTACCCGCCCGGTCGCTCGGCCCGTTGGCACCGGGCTGCCGGTCCGCCGGTCCGCGTCCGGTGCGGGGCCGGGTGGTGTGGGGACGCCGCTCGGCGACCGGGGCACCCGGCGCCGACGGCGCCACCGGCTCCTCCGGGGCGCCGGTGGCGCGCAGGAGGAGGGGCGCCGCCCCGGGGGACGCGGAGCGCGGCGTGCCGGGCCGTGCCACGCCGTGGATGAGGCCCACCGGCGCGGAGGGCAGGACGGCATGGCCGAGCTCGCCCCCGTACGCGACGTTCTGCCACGACGCGAGCCGGGACCTGAAGCGCAGGCCGTCGCTCACGCCGATCGAGGACCGGGCGACGGTCACCGCGGGCGGGGCGACCCGCCGCCAGCCGCCGTCCCAGTCCGCGGCGGGCCCGGCCACGGGTTCCGGGCCCGGGTCCGGGTCGGGGCGGACGCCGTCCTCGGCCGTCGCCGCCCCCGGGGCGGCGACGGTGGGCCGCCGCCGGAACCAGTCCCTGAACTCCACGCCCTCACCCGCTCTCGTTGACGCGGGTGTTGATCCGCGCTATCTCCCTCACCCACTCCTGCCGCTCACCATGGGTGAGGTCGAGGATGTCCTCACGCTGCCAGTGGAAGTGGTAGGCGATGTACGCGAGCTCCTCCCGCAGCCGGGAAGGCGCGTACGTCACGATTCCCCCAGGCGTTCACCCGAGAGGTCCACCTCGAACGAGCCCTGGCACAGCGGGCACGTGACCGCCGCGTGGGTGTGGCCCTCGCTGTTGATGCGGCGGTAGAAGTCCTGGAGGAACGCCACGTCGGTGGCGTACATTCGCTCGACCACCCCGGCGTGCACGTCGGTCACCGTGCCGAGCCGGGTGATCACCTGGCTGAGGAGCACCACGCTCAGGTAGGCGGGGTTCTCCTTGACCCGCAGGTCGATCTGCGGGCGCAGTTCGTCGCGGGCCGTGGCGAGCCGCATCGACCCGCTCCGGTGGACCTGGCCCTCGTCGTCGACGTAACCGCGCGGGAGCTCGAAGTCGAACTCCGTACGGAGGCCGGAACGGTCCGGCTCCCGGGCGGGAGGCGGCGTCGGGGCGGCCTCGCGCTGCGTGGGCGCGGCGGCGGCGAGGCTGTCGAGGACCTCTTCGAGGCCGCCGCCGGAAACGGTCCTGCGCCTCATTCGACCACGATCTCCTCGAAGGTGATGGTGACCGTCTCCGTCGCCGCGCTGGACTCGCCGGCCTTCAGCGAGGGGCCCTCCCACCTGCTGGCCCAGCCCTGCATCAGCTGGATGCGGCGGACGGTGTCACCCTTGGAGTCCTTGATCTCGATCGTCAGGTTCTGCCGCGCGGTGTCGACGGCGCCGTTGTTCAGCGTCTCCTTGATCCACTTGGTGAACTCGCTGCTCTTGTCGAGCCCGCGGGTGATCGTCACCTCGCCGGCCTGGCGCGCGCCGGGCTGCTTGCGGATGATCTGCTTGCCCGTGGCGGTCACCTGCCGGACCTCGACCACTTCTTCCTCGACGGTCAGGCCGCTGATCTCCTGGATCGACTCCACGAGATAGCCGCCGAGCTGCACGCCGAAGACGTGGGTGGAAAGAGCGTCGCCCTCTGCCATGACTCTGTGTCACCTGTTCCGTTCGTTGCCTGCTGGGTCAGTCCGTGACGGGGACGGGTCACTCGTCCACGAGGCTGGTGCTGTCGGAGAACTGCGAGAGGCGGAAGACGACGAACTCCGCGGGCTTCACCGGGGAGACGCCGATCTCGCACACGACCTGGCCGAGGTCGATGGACTCCTGCGGGTTGTTGTCCCGGTCGCACTTGACGTAGAAGGCCTCCTCGGCGGTCCGGCCGAAGAGCGCGCCCCGGCGCCACTCCTCGGAGAGGAAGGCGGTGACGTTGCGCCGGATGCTCGACCAGAGGCGGTCGTCGTTCGGCTCGAAGACCACCCACTGGGTGCCCAGGAGGATGGACTCCTCCAGGTAGTTGAAGAGCCGGCGGACGTTGAGGTAGCGCCAGGCCGGGTCGGACGAGAGCGTCCGCGCGCCCCAGATCCGGATGCCGCGCCCCGGGAAGGCGCGCACGCAGTTGACGCCGATCGGGTTGAGCAGGTCCTGCTCTCCCCGGCTCAGGCGGAGTTCGAGGTCGAGCGCACCCCGGATGACCTCGTTGGCGGGGGCCTTGTGCACGCCGCGCTCGCCGTCGCTGCGCGCCCAGACACCGGCGACGTGGCCGCTCGGCGGCATCAGGGTCTGCTGGCCGGTCGCCGGGTCGAGGACCTTGAGCCACGGGTAGTAGACGGTCGCGTAGCGGGAGTCGTATCCGGCGTCGTCGTTGCGCCAGGTGCGTACGCGCTGGGCGTTCATGCCGGGCGGGGTGTCCAGGACGGCGACCCGGTCGCCCATCTGCTCGCAGTGCGCGATGAGGGCCAGCTGTACGGCCCTGACGCCCTCGGCGTCGATGTCGCCGCGCTGGTGGGCGCTCATCAGGTCGGGGACGGCGACCATGGTGATCTCGTCGATCGCCTCCAGGGCCGCGATGCCCGTACGGGCCGACGCGTCGCCCACGTACTCGGCCGGTCCTGCCCCCGCCGGGCTGCCGGTTTCCGGGGCGGCCGGCGCGAGGGTGAGGCTCTGCTTCTCGGGGCGGGTCTGGGCGGCGCCGGGCTGCTCGGTGACCTCGATGAGCTTGGACTGACGGGCCTGGGTGACCAGGTAGCCCTTGACGTTCTTGCGTACGGAGGTGTCGAAGGTCTCCGCCACCTTGCCGCCCTGGCGCACCAGCAGCCGGAACCGGTCCTCCGGCGGGTTCTCGCCCTCGGCGTCGGTCACTTCGATGGAGAGGCCGTCACCGGCGCCCGGCCGGGCGGAGACCAGGAAGCCGCCGATGGCGACGGACGGGGCCGCCGCCGCGGGCGCCGAGTCCTGGGGCGCGTCCTCGGCGGGGCCGCCGATGCGCACGATGTACGCCGCGCCGCCGCCGTTGCTGAAGAACCCGTGGACGGCGAGCGTCAGGTAGGTGTCCGGGGTGAACGTGCCGAAGGCCGAGACGTACTGGTCCCAGCTGGTGACCAGCGTCGGCCGGTGGAAGGGGCCGGTCTCCGCGAAGCCGACGAAGGCTGCGACCGCGGTGCCGACTCCCTCGATGGGCCGTGCTCCGGACTGCACCTCCTCCACGTATACACCTGGGGTGAGGTACGACGGCATGCTCGCTCCTTCGGCTGGTCAGTCGTTCGCCCGTTCAGTCTTGCCGGGGGTGTCCGCGGGCAGTAGGCCCCGGAGTCCTGGCCAGGGGGCAGGGCCGCTGCCTTTCCGGGCCCCTGCGGTCGCTCGCGCCGCGCGAGGGACTGGTTTCGGCCAGAAACTACCGAGTCGTCCGGGCGGAATCGGCCGGAATCCCACGGCCCCGGCCGGGGGCCGGAGAATGCGTTCCGCTCCGACGAGCGGAGGCCCCCGCGATCCGAGCGATTCACTACACCCGGGAATGCCCTGGAATCACCCGCGAAAGACCGGGATTCACCGGCCGCCCCGCACTCCGCGCATTTGCGGGTCCAGCCGTTCCGGGTGTGTCCGGATGTGTGAAGGGCCACACCCCGGTGAACGCACGGCGGCACGTATCCGCAGGTGGAGAACGTTCCTGTTCACATCACCGGCACAGGAGGACAGGAATCCAGCGCTATCGTTCCTCTCGCGATACGTCGCTCAGCACGCCGCTGACATTGAGCACTTGGTGACACCCGGAGGCCTGCGTCCCGGTTGCCGGAGTCCCAGGCTTGGAACAGGTCACGGAAACAGTGACCGCCGCCTTCTCCGGTATCTGAATGGGGGTGACCCAGTGATAGTCCTGGTTCCTGAACGTCTCCAGGGCAATGGTGGTGATCTTCCGCTGGCCGAAGGAGATGGTCAGCACCCCTTCGTCGCCCTGGAAATTGGCCACGACGATGTCCGTGACACCGAATGTCTTTCCCTCCGGGACCTGGTACGTCCCGGTCCTCTCGGCCCCGGCACGCGTCTGCACGTCGATGGTCTCGGAGGTCTGCAGGCCGTTCGCGCCGCCCGCGCCCCCGGTCGAACCGGAGCCGCCGCCCGTGCCGGCGCCGCCGGACCCGTCCGCCCCCGCCGTGGCGCCCTGGCCCTGCTTCTCGCTCTGCCCCTGCCCGCCGTCGGTGGTGGTGCCGGTCGTGGCGCCGCCCTGTCGGGGCTCCCGGTTCTGCTCCTGCGCGGCCTTGGCGCCCGCCTCCTTCGCGGTGCTGCGGACGGCGGGCCGTACGAGCGCGAACCACGCCACCAGCAGGGCGAGGACCGCCGCCAGGACGATCAGCAACCACTTCGGCAGCAGGGGGAGTTGCGCGAACTCGCCCGGCAGGGGTTCCGGCCGGCCCGGCTGCCCGTCCTCGACACCCGCCCCCTCGGTCTCCGCCTCGGCGACGACGACCTCGAACGGCCAGGCGGCGGGGGCACCGAACCAGATCAGCTTCCGGGCCCGCACCCTCAGGCCCGCCTCCGCGGACTCGCCCGGCTCCAGCCTCCGGCGTTCCGGCGTGAAGGCGAGGCGCAGCTCCTCCCCGGCCTGCCTGGCGCCGAGCACGACCTCCGTGGGAGCGTTCCCACGGTTCTGCGCCGATGTCCTGAACCGGGCGCCCAGCCAGCCCCTGCGCCGGCCCGGCTCCAGCTTCGCCCGCAGCTCGCGGAAGGGCTCGACCACCACCGTCATCTCGGGGACGGCCACCGACTCGGGGTGCTCCGCGGGCAGGACCCTCACCCCCAGGGGCACTTCGCCTGCCCGTACCTCGTGGGACCGGGGCGGCGCGAGGCGCACCGTGACGGTCTGGGAGGTGCCCGGGTAGAGGGAGACCCGCGCCGGTTCCACCGTGGTCCATGCCGCACAGTCGCCGACCACTTCGAGGGTGTACGCCTCAACGATGTCGCCGTCGTTGCGCACGGTCAGCGTGGTCGTCGCTTCGGCGCCGGGCGACACCGTCACCGTGGGCATGTCGAGTTCGGCAGATGTGGTCACGATGCGACGTTAGGCCGCGCCCCGGTCCCGGCAGCAGGGGCGGGAGGGCAACGTGCGGGCAGGACGGGTGCCCCGGCGGCACACCCGCGCCGGGCTCCCGTGCCCCACCCCCGTGCCAGGTCGCCCTGTGCGGCACGGGACGAGCCAGGACGACATCTGACCCATCGGTTATCGGCGAAAGCGGCCCAGAAGGACGAGCGCATGACCACGACCACGACAGACATGACGAAGACGGCGGCGGGCGGCCCCGGCCGTACCCCCGCCCCGCCCGAGCGCCCCGCGCCCCGCACGCCGGCCCCGGCGTCGGGCCGGGTCTCGGTTGCGGTGTACGCGGAGGACCTGATCCTCCAGACCGGAGTGGTGCAGCAACTGCGTCCACGGCCGGAGATCGAGCTGATACCGCAGGAGGAGGCGGACAGCGCGCAGGTCTCCTTAGTGGTGGTGGACGTGGTGAACGAAGCCGCCGTCCAGCTGCTGCACCGCCTCCAGCGCAACACCTCCACCCGCACCGGTCTCGTCGTCGGCTACTTCGAGGCGGGCGCCCTGCAGACCCTGATCGAATACGGGGTCGCCGCCGTGCTGCGGCGCGGGGAGGCCGATCAGGACCGCCTCGTCCACCTCGTCACGGCCATCGCGAAGGGTGAGGGGGTACTGCCGGGCGACCTCCTCGGCAAGCTCCTCGACCACGTCAGCAGCCTGCACCGCACGGTGCTGGACCCGAGGGGGCTGTCGCTGTCGACCCTCACGACGCGCGAGGCGGAAATGATCAGGCTGGTGTCGGAGGGGTACGGCACCGCGGAGATAGCGCAGAAGACCTCGTACTCCGAACGCACCGTCAAGAACGTGCTGCACGAGGTCGCCACCCGGCTGGACCTGCGCAACCGGGCCCATGCGGTGGGGTACGCCATGCGGCACGGGCTCATCTGACGGGCGGCGGGCCGCCGTGGGGGCAACGGGTGTTGCCCCCACGGTGTCCCGGGGCGTCCGCCCGGCCGGGGCCCGTGTGCCGGTCCCTGCCCCGGCGAACCTTGCCGGGCGGCGCGCCGGGCGGGTCTGGTGGCGGTGACCGCCCGTCGAAAGGCATCCCGTTGTCGCAGCATGAGCACCGCACCGGCCGGACCGCCGAGACCCGGTCCACCCCGTCGCGCGGCCCGGCCCCCGTGGACCGGACCGAACTCCTCGACCTCCAGCGCACCCTGGGCAACGCGGCCGTCCTGCACGTGCTGCGGCGCGCCGGCAACCCGTACGCCGAGGAGCAGCCCGGGGCCGGGCCGGGGCGGGCCCCGGAGCAGCGGCCCGCCGTGCAGCGCTCGGCCGTCCACGACGTGCTGAGCGGGAGCGGGCGGCCGCTGGAGGCGCCGCTGCGCGAGGAGATGGAGGCCCGTCTCGGCGCGGACTTCGGTGACGTACGCGTCCACGACGACGCCGACGCCCGTGCGTCGGCCGCCGAGGTCGGTGCCCGCGCCTACACCAGCGGCCACCACGTCGTCATCGGCGACGGCGGCAAGGACAAGCACACGCTCGCCCATGAACTCACCCACGTCATCCAGCAGCGCCGGGGCGCGGTCGCCGGAACCGACCACGGGGACGGGCTGCGGATCTCCGACCCGTCCGACGCGTTCGAGCGCGAGGCCGAGGCGAACGCGCGCCGGGTGATGGGCCGTTCGGTGGCGGGGGCGGCCCCGGCCGGGCACGACGCCCATGGCTCCGCCGGTACGGCTCACGTCGGCGGGACGGCGGTCCAGCGGTTCATGTCGCCGGTCGCGGACGGGGACGCCGCGGAGTGGCGGCAGCGGGCCCTGGAGTACACCAGCGCCCACAAGGCACGCATCCTGAACGAGTACGCGCGCGTGGTGCTGGAGAGGGACCCCGACGAAAAGGACATGAAGCAAATCCTCAAGGAGCTGGAGGTCCTGCCCGCCTGGCTAGCAGTCGGGAAGGCCGCGCGAGGCGGGCTGGACACCGTCGGACCCGCCGTCGACGCTTCACTGACCACACTGGTGCAGAAGCTGAACCTCATGGAGCAGGAGTGCGCGACGGCGGCCAAGGCGGGGGAGACGCGGGGTGAAGCCGTCCCCCTGCCGGGAAGCGTCGTCGGCACCGAGTTCACGTTCACGGACAGCACCCTCAACGGAACGGTGAAGAAGGGCGCGCCTCCCCTGATCGTGGACCTCGGCGGTCTGACCGGTAAGGCCGAGGCCAACGCCAGGTCCGTGATCACGTACGCGAAGGGCAGGATGAACGCCTGGACCGCACTGGTACAGAAGGCCGCTCCGCCGGCCGGGTTCACGCTCAGCGTGAGCGACACCACCGTCAAGGACCAGGACGCGAAGCGGTTCACGTACACCAACGGGTCCACCTCATGGTGGTGGGAGATCACCATGGACGACGCCTGCCTGGAGACACGGACCGACCCGACCCCCATCAGCGGCCTGCACGCCTCCCACGTGCGCGCCATCATCCAGGGCCACATCTTCGCCCTTGCCGAGAAGTGCGGGCTGCACGTGGACCAGACCTCGGCCGGAGGCGGCGGTCACCTTTCCCTGGACAGCGCGTCGACCTTCGGCGGAAGCGTCGAACTCTTCGTCCAGTCCATGCGGCAGTGGGAGACCGACTGGGAGTCCTGGGTCGACTCGTTCGGTGCCGCACCGCGCGAGAAGGACGTGGAGAACGCGCCATGGACCGGCGATCTCCCCCAGACCAGAGGCGACCACCTGGCCGACGTCGAGACTCTTCTCGACGACATCCTGGCCAACGCGCGCCAGGGAAACGTGGACCTGCCGGAAGCGGTCCGGCAGCTCCAGAACCACATGGCGCAGCTCCCCCTGCACGCACAGGCGTCGCAGCGTCTCAGGGACAAGGTGGCGAGTCATCCTGAGGACCGGTCGCACTACCAGGCGGTCAACCTGGAACACATGGACTCCGCGACGGAAGGGAACCGTCGCGTCGAGTTCCGTGACATCCAGGCGCAGTCCGGCTACGACCAGCTTCTGAGGGACCTCGGATACATCGGCCGCATGCTGCAGGACGTGCGCGGCGAGGTCGCCATCGACCAGCGGAACCGCCTGGACGCGCGCCACAGGAGGTAGACCCGGCCGCAAAGGGCACCCCCTCTTCCCCGCCCCGGGTACTCCCGGCCCTGTCCCCGCGCCCCCGTACGCGGGATGCTCGACGTGGAGAACCATCGACCCAGACTGTGAGGTGGACCCGTGGGCGGTCCTGCTGGCCCGGCGAGGGGTGCCCGGTGGCGCCGGCTGAGCGGTGCCGTGGTGCTGCTGACCCCGCTGCTGGTGGCGGGTTCGGTGTCCGCCCCGCAGGCGCAGCCGGCCGCCGCCGCCTCGGACGCGGTGGCGGCGGACACCGGGCGCATCGCGTTCGCCGGTACGGGGCACCGCAGCCTCGGCCGGGTCACCTCGCAGACGGCCACCGAGGACCTGTTCGGCGCCGGTCCGGCCCATTACGACCAGGACGCGTTCGGGCGCGGTGAGGCGCTGGTCTTCACCGGCCTCCGCGACGAGGCACGGCCGCAGGTGTACGTGCGCGGCGCGGACGGCACCGTGCGCAGGCTGACCATCGGCATGGACGCGGCGCACCCCGAACTCTCCGTTGACGGGCGGACGGTGGTCTTCGACTCGGCCGGGGAAGGGGGCCAGCGGGACCTGTGGTCGGTGGGCGTCGACGGCTCCGGGCTGCGGCAGCTGACCGACACGCCCGCCGACGAGACCTCGCCGACGCTGTCCCCCGACGGCACCCGGATCGCGTACGCGAGCGACGGCGGCCCCGAGCCGGGCACGCAGATCTACGAACGGGACCTGTCCGGCGGGTCGGTGACGTGCGTCAGCGACAGCGCGGAGGGCGACGCGAGCGAGCCGGAGTGGAACCCGGTGGACGACGACGCACACCGGTCGCGCATCGCGTACACGCTGAAGGTCGAGCCGGTGAAGGACACGGACACCGGGTACCGGCTGCGGGTCACGGACGGGTCGGGGACCGGCCGGCCCGTGCTGACCGGCCTCGGCGACGACTGGGGCACCCGGTCGTCGGCCTGGCTCCCGGACGGCGAGGGGCTGCTCTTCCTCAGCCCCAACACGGACTGCGGGTGCTCCGTCTACGACCACGTGTACCGGATCGGCTCCCTCGGCGAGCCGGTCCCGCAGATGGTGCTCACCGAGGACCGCGAGGTGGAGACACCGGCCGTGCTCGGCACAGCGGACTCCTGGACGACGGTCGTCACCCGCAGGACCACCGCGGACGCGGACCTCGTCACGCTCCAGGACATGCGGCAGGACGGTTCGGACCCCCGGGACCTCCGGCTCGACGTGCTGCGCGAGGACCCGAGGGCCCGGTCCAACACCAGCGACGACCCCGCCGACGACCCGCTGTTCCACCCGGCGGACGGCTACGACCCCTGGACCGAGCGGCAGACGTACACGCCCGACGGGCGGCAGATCGCCGTGACCCGCTTCGAGACCATCGGCGGCGAACGGGTCCAGCGGATCTGGCTGGCCGACACCGACGGGACGCACGCGGAGGCGATCGGGCTGGAGGGGCGGGGCCCGAAGGACCGGGACACCGACCCCACGTTCTCACCGGACGGCACCCGGCTGGCCTTCACCCGGTCCACCCCGGGGGCGGACGCGAACGCGGCGTGGACGAGCCGGGTGCTCGTCGCCGATGCCGCCACCGGGAAGATCACCGGCGAGGTGGTCCCGCCCGAGGGACAGGTGGTGGGCGGTGACGCCCAGCCCGCGTGGTCGTCGGACGGCACCACGCTCGCCTTCACCCGCAACCAGGTGATCCGGGGCCTCGGCGGCATCAAGCACGTCTGGACGGCCCCGGCGGACGCGCTCGACCAGCAGCGGGACCTCAGCGTCACCGGCTGCCCCGGTGAGTGCAAGGTGATCGACGACAGCCCCGCCTTCTCCCCCGACGGCACGGCGATCGCCTTCAACCGCAAGGACCGCGCCGACCAGATCAACCAGCGGGCGAGCGTCGTCGTCACCTCGCCGGACGGCCGGGACTGCCGGGTCGTGCTGCCGTCCGACCGGCGCGACGACCCCGCCGCGTGCGGTGCGCAGATCCCGGACGTCGCGGCGACCGGCCCCTACCAGCCGCGTGACGTGGCGTGGTCGCCGGACGCCGGCCGGCTGGTGCTCAGCTCCCGGCGGGACAGGGCGCCGAGCTCCCCCGAGCAGCTGTCCGAACTCGACCTCGCCACCGGCGCCCTGACCCCGCTGACCGCGAAGCTGCCGGGCCGCCAGAAGGAGCCCGCCTTCCAGCAGCAGGTCGACCTGGCACTCACCGCACCGCCCACCACCGCCACGGTGGACACCGGCTCCTCGGTGTCCGTCACGGTCACCGTCACCAACCGGGGCCCGGCACCCTCGCCCGGCACCACGTTCGTCGCCGACGTCCCGCAGGGCGTGCGCCTGGAGGAGCTGACCAGCACCGCCGGTACGTGCGCCGCCGGTTCGCCCAGCTGCGACCTGGGCGTGCTCCGGCCGGGCGCCGAGGTGGAGGTCACCGCGCGGCTGACGGGCGTGACGGCGGGGCCCTGGCAGCTGGGCTGGTCGGTCACCGGGGCCGTCATCGACCCGAACCCCACGGACAACGCGACCGGGACGGACATCCGGGTCCGCGAGATCCCCCAGCTGCCGGACCCGTCTCCTTCGCCCGTCCCCTCCCCGCCCCACACCCTCCCGCCGCCGGCCGCGCAGCCGCCCGCCCAGCCACCCGCCCCGCTGCCGCCCGCCCCGCTGCCGCCCGCACCAGAGGCGGGCCCCGGGGTCGTCGTACGGGCGCAGCCCAGCCCCGGATACGTGGGCGGGCGGGTCGTGGTGACGTACACCGTGCGCAACGGGAGGAACGCGCTCGCCACCGGGCTGCGGCTGCGGCTCGGGCTGCCCGCCCGCATCCCCGTGGCCACCCTCCCGGCGGGCTGCTCCGGCGGGGTGTGCGCGCTTCCCGACCTGGCACCGGGCGCCTCCTCGGTCCTGCGGGTGGTGCTCGCCCCGGACCGCGCCCTGCGGACCACCATCACGGGCACGCTGACCACGAGCGGCACCGACGCCGACCGCGGCGACAACGTCTCCCGCATCCCGCTGCGCATCCTCCAGCCGCGCATCGTCTCGGTGCCCGAGGTCGGCAAGCCGGGGTTCGTCACCTCGGTGCGCGGGAAGGACTTCCCGCCCGGCGTACCGGTGAAGCTCACCTGGAAGCCCGGGATCACGGCTGCGGCGGCGCCCACCCGGCCGGCCGGCGACGGCACGTTCATCGCCCAGCTGCTGATCCTGGTGAAGGACCGGACGGGTCCGCGCACCATCACCGCGTCCGGGCCCGGGTTCTCCCCGGTCACCACGGACTTCCTGGTGGTCAGCGGCAACCTCGTCCCGCCGGACGAGGTGGGCCGCCGGTGATCCACGAAGTCGACGAGGGGCTGCGGCTGTTGCTGGCCGACGCCGGCCTCCGGGACAGCGGGGTCGAGCTGGTCTTCGACGCCCCGACGAAGGACTGGTCCGCGCGCCGCAACGCCCCCACGGTCAGCGTCTTCCTGTACGGCATCCGCGAGGACGCGGCCCGCCGCCGTACCGGCACGGCCGAGGAGTACGACGACGAGGGCGTACTCACCGGGCGGCGGACGCCTCCGCGCTGGTTCGAGCTGACCTATCTGGTGACCGCGTGGACCAACCGGCCGCAGGACGAACACCGGCTGCTCTCCGAGGTGTTGCGCTGCCTGATCCGCACGAGCGTGCTGCCCGGACGGATGCTCACGGGCAGCCTCGCCGACCTCGGCCTCACGGTGGAGATGGAGGCGGCCTCGGCCGGTACGGGCGACCGGCCGTCCACCGTGGACGTGTGGTCCGCGCTCGGCGGCGAGCTGAAGGCCGCGATCGACCTGCGGGTGTGGGCCCCGCTGGCCGGCGAGGTGGAGGCCGCCGGGCCGCCGGTCACCGAAGGGCTGCTGGTGCGGACGGTGCCCGCACGGGACGGCGAGGCGACGGAACCGGGGCGGCGGCTGCGCTACGAGGAGGCCTCGGACCCGGCCGGGCAGGGCTTCGCCGCCGAGCGCGAGCGGCAGCTCCCGCCGGGCCGGCGCAGGCGCGGAGGTACGGCCAGGTGACCACGGCCCACCAGGCCCCGCGCCCCGGCCTCCGGGAGCCGGACGACACCCCGCCGACGGCCGTGGCGGACCTCTGGGAACGGCTGGGGCACATCGAGCGGCGGGTACGGCTCGCGGTCGCGGTGCGCCGGGAGGCCGACCCGGAACCGGACGACCCGTTCCGGGGGCAGTACCTCACGGCCGCCGCCGCCGAACGGGTCCTGGACTCCCGCGACGCGTTCCGCCCCGTACCCGACCCCTCCCACGGCCCCGACGCCCCGCAGGAATCCCCCGAGCGGGGCCGGATCGCGGCGCTCGCGGAGCGCTTCGGCCTGGTCCCGCCGGACGTCGATCTCCTGCTGGTCGCGATGGCCCCGGACATCGACGCCCGGTTCGAGCGGCTGTACGGCTATCTCAACGACGACCTGACCCGGCGTCGGGCCACGATCGGCCTGGCCCTCGAACTGTGCGGCCTGCCCGCCGCGGGCCCCGGCCGCTTCCGCTTCTCGCCGGCCGCCCCGCTCGTCGCGGCCGGTCTGGTGGAGGTGCTGGAGGCCGAGCGTCCGCTGCTCTCCCGGGTGCTGCGCGTACCGGACCGGATCACCGCCCATCTGCTCGGCGACGACGGGGTGGACGGAAGGCTGCACGGCCTCGTCCGGGTGGCCGGGCCGCAGGAGGAGCAGCCGGGCCCGTGCCCGACGACCCTGCGGATCGCGGCGGCCGCGGGCACGGGCAGCGGTCTGGTGCATCTGCTGGACCGGGGCGGCGACCCCGGCCGGCTCGCCGCCGACGCGCTCCTCGCGGCCGGGCTGCGCCCGCTGGTGGTGGACCCGGCGGCGCTGGCCGCGGCCCCGGAACCGGACCGGGCCGCCCGGATGCTGGCGACCGAGGCGCGGCTGAGCGGTGGCGGTCTCGTCGTCGGCCCGGTGGAGACGCTCGCCCCCGAGCAGCCCAAGGGCGCCGCCCTGGTCGGCGCGCTCTGCGCGGCGGTCGGTGACGGCTCGCCCCTGATCCTGTACGGGAAGAAGAACTGGGACCCGCTGTGGGCCGGCGAGAGCCCGGTGACGGTCCCCGTCCCGCCCCCGGACCCGGCGGACGCGGCACGGCGGTGGCGCCACGCGCTCACCGGGGCCGGTGCCTCGACCGGGCTCGCCGCCGCTACCGCGACCGCCGACGCGCGTCTCGCCGACGCCACCCGCGCCTACCGGCTCGACTCCGGCCAGATCCGCAGGGCCGCCGCCGTCGCCTCCCGGCTGGCCGCCCTGGAGGGCCGCACGGTGGAGGCCCGGGACCTGCGGACCGCCGTCCGGGCCCAGAACGGGGCGGGCCTGGCCCGGCTCGCCCGCCGCATCGAGCCCACCGTCGGCTGGGACGACCTCGTGCTGCCCCCGGCGACCCACCGCCAGCTCTCCGACCTGGCCCTGCGCGCACGCCACCGGGAGCAGGTACTCGGGCAGTGGCGGATGCGGCCGGGCGGGGGCCGGGGGCGGGGCATCGTCGCCCTGTTCGCCGGGGAGTCCGGGACGGGCAAGACCATGTCGGCGGAGGTGGTCGCGGCCGACCTGGGCATGGAGCTGTACGTCGTGGACCTGTCCTCCGTGGTGGACAAGTACGTCGGCGAGACCGAGAAGAACCTGGAGCGGATCTTCGCCGAGGCGTCCGACGTCAACGCGGTGCTCCTGTTCGACGAGGCGGACGCCGTCTTCGGGAAGCGTTCGCAGGTCAAGGACGCGCAGGACAGGCACGCCAACGTGGAGTCGGCCTACCTCCTCCAGCGCGTCGAGTCCTTCGACGGCATCGCCGTACTCACCACCAACCTGCGGGCCAACCTGGACGAGGCGTTCACCCGCCGGCTCGACGTGGTCGCCGACTTCCCCGTACCGGACGCCCAGCAGCGGCTGGCCCTGTGGGAACGCTGCCTCGGTACGGAGGTCCCGCGCGCCCCCGGCCTCGACCTGCCGACGTGTGCGGAGCGCTTCGAGCTGACCGGCGGCTCCATCCGCGCCTGCGCGGTCACCGCCGCCTACCAGGCCGCGGAGTCGGGCCGCCCGCTGGACACCGAGCAGCTGGTCGCGGCCGTCCTGGCGGAGTACCGCAAGCTCGGACGGCTGGTCCTGGACAGCGAGTTCGGTCCGTGGCTGGAGCGCGCCCGGCGCCGGGACTGACCAGCCGCGGCTGGGAGGACGTGTGGCCGCCCCGGCTCCGTATCATCAGGTGCATGACTGCTGAGCCCGCGCGATCCGCCGCCCGCATGCGGGCCTCCGACGCCGACCGCGAAGCGGTGGTGGAGCAGCTGCGGGAGGCGGCGGCCGAGGGGCGGATCGACCTCGACGAGCTGGACGCCCGGCTCAACCTGGCCCTCACCGCGAAGACGTACGGCGATCTCGCCCCGCTCACCGACGACCTGGTCCCGGTCGTGCAGGACACGGGCGAGCCGCTGACCTTGCGGGGCGGCATGCACGGCGTGCGGCGGGAGGGCGGCTGGAAGGTGCCGCCGCACCTCCTCGTGTACGGGGGCATGGGCGGCGCGCGGCTCGACTTCAGCCGGGCCGAGTGCCGGCTGCGCGAGGTCGAGCTGGAGGTGAACGCGCAGATGGGCGGGGTGCGGATCGTGGTGCCGGAGGGCTGGGCGGTGGATACGGACGCCCTGGACCCCTCGCTCGGCGGCCTGAAGGACCGGACCTCGGGCGAGCGGCTGCCGGGCGCGCCGCTGCTGAGGATCACCGGCACCTGCGGCATGGGCGGCGTCCGCCTGCGCAACCCCGGCTTCCGCGCCCGCCGCAGGCAGCGCAAGGAGTTGTCGCGCTGAGGCTGTCCCGGGTGTATTGACCCGCAGGGTCGTTGACGCGGGCCGACACACCTAGAGCGGGCGGACGGTGAGGATCTGCTCCGCCCGGCCGACGGGACCGTTGACGTCGTGCAGGACGGTGCTGGTGAGGCCCTGACCGGTGGGGCCGAAGACGACCGTGGTGTCGAGGCCGGTCCAGCAGCCCTCGGGCTGCCGGTGCAGGTGGATGGTCAGGTCGACGTTGGGGAACATCCACTCGGTGGGCTGCTCGCGCACGGCGATGCCGTTGGCGGTGTCGACCAGCGCGACGTACGACGCCAGCGGGCCGGCGGTCTCGCCCGCGACGAGGTCCAGCGGTGTGGAGATCCAGGCGGTCGTGCGGCCCGGCAGCGGCGGCGCGAGCGGGCGGACGTCGAGGGACGCGATGTAGCCGCCGGGCCAGAGGTCGGCCATCGGCCAGGGCGCGAGTGCCTCCGGCGGGGTGAGCCGCCCGGCCTCGCCGTCGGCGACGGCGGTGGTGTCCACGGGGGCGAGGGACCAGGCCCTGGCCCGTACGACCGGACGGCCCGCGATGAGGGCGACCGCCTCCACCAGCTCGATGGTGCGGCCGGGCCTGACCGTCTCGACGCGGATCTCGCACTCGTCCAGGGCGAGCCGGCCGAGGATGTCGAAGCCGACCCGCGACAGCAGCAGGCGCTCACCCGGCCGGTCCGCGAGGTGGCGCTCGATGGCGTGGACGAGGAGGCCGCCGAGCGGACTGAAGTGCACCTCGTCCGTGCTCCACGCTCCGCTCGCGTGGGCGGTGGGCTTGTAGTGGTGTGCGTCGATGCGCTCGTAGTAGCTGCCGGTGTTCAACGGATGCTTCCCTCACGGACGTGCGGATCGGGGGACAACAGCCTGACACCGCCCGTGTGTCCGCCGGTAGCCGGGCCCGGCGTGACGCATGTAACGCATGGGCCGCGGGGCGCCAAGAGGAGATGAGGCCAGAGCAGTCGATCCGAGGAGCTTCTGTGAGACATCCACCGGCCGCCTACGAGGTGGCGAAGATCGGCGAGGACCCGGAGGCGTTCGAGCTGTTCTACCGGGCGCATGTGCAGGCCGTACTGCGCTACGCCACCCGGCGCAGCCGGGACGCGTACGCCGCGTCCGACCTGACCGCCGACGTGTTCCTGGCGGCGATCGCCGCCGCTCCCGGTTACCGCGAGGAGCTGGGCAGCCCCTCCGCCTGGCTCCACGGTATCGCCCGCAACGTCGTGGCGGCCGAGCGGCGGCGGGCCGCCCGGACGTGGAACGCCGAGAGCAGGATCGCCGGGCGCCGGCTGCTGGACGAGGACGACATCGCGCGGCTCGAAGAACGTATCGACGCCGAACGCGACGGCTCCGCGCTGCTGGCCGGCATGGCGGCGCTGCCGGCCGGTCAGCGGGCCGTGCTCGAACTCGTCACGGTCGACGGCCTGACCGTCCCCGAGGCCGCCGCCGCACTCGGCATCAAGCAGGTGACCGCGCGCGTCCGCCTGCACCGCGCCCGCCGCGCGCTGCGGGACACGTTGACGCCCGCTCCCCCGGAATCCCTTCCGCACCCCTCGTCTTTCGCCGTGGAGGCCCGATGAAGACCGAACGCTTCGAAGACCGTCTGCTGCACGCGCTGAAGGAGCACGTGGCGCAGAACGCCCACCGGGCGGGCACCGCCGAGGCGGTCCGTACGCGATCCGCCAGCGGGCGCTGGGCCCGCCGGGTTCCGCTCACCCTCGCCGCCGGCGTCGCGGCCGCCGCGCTGGTCGGCACGCTCGGCCTCGGGCAGTCCGCTTCTCCGGGCCCGGGCGCCGCCACCCGCGTCACCAACGCCGCCTACACGCTGGAGAAGGACGGGGCCACCGGCCGGGTCAGGCTGGTCATCGTGGACCCGTCCGGGAAGATCGATGTCGAGACCATGCAGCGGAACCTGGCCGCCATGGGGGTACGGGCCAAGGTGCTGCTGGGCAAGCCCGACTGCGCCAACCCGTCCCGCTGGAAGCCCGGGGCGAAACTGCCGTTCGATCTGGGCAGCCCCCTGAACGGCGAACCGACCCTCCTCGTGGACCCCTCCCTCATCCCCGCCGACCACACCCTGGTCATCGGCTTCACCGCGCGCCACCACCCCCTGGACACGATCGCGGCCGGCATGGCCCGGGGCGACGGCTCGGACTGCGTACCGGCGCCCGCCGGCACGGGGTCGTAGGGCCGCCGTCAGGGCCGGAACACCGCCACCGCCTCGCGCCCCTCCTCCCGGCGGAACGTCACCCGCAGTTCCATCCCGACGGCGAGCGCGCCCTCCTCGCACTCCACCACCTCCGTCATCATGCGCGGCCCCTCCGCCAGGTCGACCACGGCGGCGGCGTACGGAACCCGGGCGCCGAACGGAGGCAGGTCGTTGCGGTGGACGACGGACCAGGTGTAGAGCGTGGCCCGGCCGCTCGCGCGGACCCACTCGCCGTCCTCGCTCCAGCAGTACGGGCAGAACTCGCGCGGGTAGTGGTGCGCCCGCTCACAGGCCCGGCAGCGGCGCAGCAGCAGGTGCCCCTCGGCCGCGGCGTCCCAGTAGGGGCGGGTGAAGGCGTCGGGCTCGGGGAGGTCGTGGCGGGGAGCGGCGGGCGGCGGGGTGGTCGTCACAGGAAGAGTCCGATCGCGTGGTCGAGGGACCAGGTCTGCCAGGACATCGCGAGCAGGGCGACGAGCGAGATGAGCGCCATCATCGCGTTCTGCCCCTGCTCGGCCCAGTCGTGGATCATCAGCACCAGGTAGAGGAGGTTGAGCAGGAGCCCCCCGACGAGGGCGACCGGGGTCAGGAAGCCGGTGATCAGGCCGAGTCCGAGGGCGAGTTCCGCGTACACGACGACGTACGCCATGGCCTTGGGGTGCGGGGCGACGGTCTTCTCGAAGCCGCTGCGGACCACCGGCCAGCGGTGCTTCCGGGCCACGTCCGCCGCCCACGCGATGCCGGTGCCGCGCTCGAACCACGCCTTCCGGTCCTTGTGGCGCCAGCTCTCCAGCCACCACAGGCCGAGGCCGATTCGGAGTACGGCGAGCCACTGGGCCCCGTCGAGCCAGATCGTCCGCATGGCGCCTCCCGTTGCACTGAACCTGACGGTACGTCAGTTCACCTGATGAAGGGCGCGCGGCGCAAGAGGTACGGCCGCACCCGTACCCGCGTTCGAGAGCGTGACCAATTCGCAATCGATTCCGGTCTTGACCGAGACCCATCAAGGAGTCGCGCGATTACGCTCCGAAGCATGTCCGACAGCGCACCCAGCGCCGGTAGCACCTCCCCGGCCCCCACCGACCTCACCGAGGACCGTCCCGTCTACGTCATCGGGGGCGGCCCGGGCGGGCTCGCCGCCGCGGCCGCCCTGCGCGCACGGGGCGTACGGGCCGTCGTCCTGGAGAAGTCCGGGAGCGTCGGCGCTTCCTGGCGCGGGCACTACGACCGGCTGCACCTGCACACCACCCGGCGCTGGTCCGCGCTCCCCGGACTGCCCATGCCCCGCAGGTTCGGGCGCTGGGTCTCCCGCGACAACGTGGTCCGCTACCTGGAGAAGTACGCCGAACACCACGAGCTGGAAGTGGTGACGGGCGTCGAGGTCTCCCGGATCGACCGGGCGGCGGACGGCAGCGGGTGGCGGCTGAGCGCGAGCGGCGGCCGTGAACTGACCGGGCGGGCCGTCGTCGTGGCCACCGGCTTCAACCACACCCCGAGCCTCCCCGACTGGCCCGGCCGCGAGACGTTCACCGGCGAGCTGCTGCACGCCTGCGACTACCGCGCCCCGGCCCCGTACGCCGGCCGGGACGTCCTGGTCGTCGGCGTCGGCAACACGGGCGCGGAGATAGCCGTCGACCTGGTGGAGGGCGGGGCGTCGGGCGTACGGCTCGCGGTGCGCACCGTCCCGCACATCGTGCGCCGCTCCACGGCCGGGTGGCCCGCGCAGGCGACCGGCATCCTGGTGCGCCGGCTCCCCGTCGCGCTGGTGGACCGGGCGGGGCGCCTGATGTCCCGCGTCGCCGTCCCGGACCTCGCCGGACACGGGCTGCCCCGGCCGGACACGGGCCTGTACTCGCGCGTCAAGGAGGGCGCCATCCCGGTCCAGGACGTCGGACTGATCGACGCGGTGAAGCGCGGCCGGGTGGTGCCGGTGGCGGCCGTCGAGTCGTTCGACGAGGACGCGGTGGTCCTGGCGGACGGCACCCGCCTCACCCCGGACGCGGTGATCGCCGCGACGGGCTACCGGCGGGCCCTCGAACCGCTGGTCGGCCACCTCGGCGTGCTGGACGCCCGGGGCCGCCCGGTGGTGCACGGCGGACGCACCCCGAAGCAGGCCCCCGGCCTGTACTTCACCGGCTTCACCAACCCCATCAGCGGCATGATCCGCGAGCTGGCCCGGGACGCCGAGAAGATCGCCAAGAAGGCGAGCCGCGCGAGGCGCTGAGCGAACGCCCCGCCGGGGCTGCTCCCCACCGGGACCGTAACCCGCCGGGACCGTAACCCGCCGGGAGCGATCCCCCGCCGAAACCGCTCCCCGCCGGGACTGCTCCCCAGGGACCGTTTCCTGCCGGGAGCGTTCCCCGCGAGCGGTCCGCGCCGGACTTTCACGTCGTGCGAGCGGCCCGCGCCGGACTCTCACGTCGTGCGAGCGGTCCGCGCCGGACTCTCACGTCGTGCGAGCGGCCCGCGCCGGACTTTCACACGGTGAGGTGCTGCTCGGTGCCGGAGACGCCCGCGGCCGGCTCGGGGGCGATGCCGTGCTGCTCCTCCTCCGGGCGGCCCTTCGCGGGCAGCAGGAAGGTGATGGCGAGGAAGGCCACCAGCAGACACGCCTGGACGATCAGCGCGCGGTGGAAGCCGCCGGTGAAGTCACCGGCCCCGGCCCGGTCGAAGAACACCGAGCCGAAGACCGCGACGCCGATGGAGCCGCCGAGCGCCTGGACCGCCGACAGGACGCCGGATGCGGACCCGATCTCGTCGTCGTCGACCGCGGCGAGGATGAAGCTGAACAGGGCGGCGATCACCATGCCGGCGCCGATGCCCGCCACCGTCACGCCGGGGACGATGTCCCAGATCGAGAACGAGGACGCGTCGAGGCCGTCGAGCTCGAACCACAGCACGGCCGCGCCGGCCAGCTGGACCAGCGGACCGATCTGGAGCACCTTGCGGCCGATCCGGTCCGCGAGGAACGCACCGCTGACGGCGCCGCCGATCGCGGTTCCCACCGCCAGCGGCAGGTTGCCGAGCCCCGCCTCGCCCGCGGTGAAGTGCCGGCCGATCTGGAGGTAGAGGGTCAGCACGAGCTGCGTGCCGATCAGCCCGCCGAAGAACAGGGCGATGCCGCCGAGACCGACGGTGAAGGCGGGCTTGCGCAGCAGGCCCGGGGTCACCAGCGCCTCACGGCCCGCGGCGGCCGTACGGCGCTGCTGCACGGCGAACAGGGCGAAGCCGATCGCCGAGGCGGCCATGCACAGCCACGTCCACAGCGGCCAGCCGTTCTCCTGCCCCTGGTTCAGCGGCAGTACCAGCAGTGCGCAGGCCGCCACCACCAGGGCCGCGCCGGCCATGTCGACCCGCACCGTGTGGTCGCCCGGCTTCTTCGGCACGAACTTCGCGGCGACGATCAGCGCCGCGAGGCCGATGGGCAGGTTGACCAGGAACACCGACCGCCAGCCCAGGCCGAAGAAGTCGCCCTCGATGAGGAAGCCGCCGAGCACGGGACCGATGATGCCGCCCAGGCCGAGCACGGGTCCGAAGATCGCGAAGACCTTGGTGAGCTCCGGGCCGGAGAAGTTCTCCCGCAGCAGGCCGAGGCCCTGCGGGAGCAGCATCGCGCCTGCGGTGCCCTGGAGCAGACGGAAGGCGATCAGCGACCCGATGCCGGGCGCGACCGCGCACAGCAGCGAAGTCGCGGTGAAGGCCGCCAGGCCGATCAGGAACATCCGGCGCCGCCCGTAGCGGTCACCGAGCCGGCCGCCCAGCACGAGGCCCGCGCCCAGGGTCAGTGCGTAGCCGCCGATCACCCACTGCAGGCCGACGGAACCGGCGCCGAGGGACCTCTCCAGGTCCGGGCCCGCGACGTTGACGATCGACGCGTCCAGAAGGTCCATGATCTCGGCGACGATCATCACCGCCAGGATCAGCCACCGATACGGCTGGGGCGAGACGCCAGGGGTGGGGGACGGGTCAGCCACGCTCGATACCTCCATCGTGAAATAGTTCCACGGTGAAGGTAAAGTGATGGCGGTAGGTTGTCAAAGCGGGCCGCCGACGCAAGCCGCGCGGCGGAGGGAGAGGTGAAGGGGCACCCATGGAGGAAGCGATGCGCGACGGCGTCGCGGAGCAGCGCGAGCGGCTGATGGACGCGCTGAGGGTCCACGGCGGCCACTACGCCGAGCTGAGCCGGCGCTTCGCCGCCTGGCTGGGCCTGCACTCCACCGACGCGACCGCGGTGCTGGAGATCGCCGCCGCCGAGGAGCGGGGCACCCCCCTGTCACCGGCGCGGCTGAGCGAGCGCATCCCGCTGTCCACGGGGGCCACCACCGCACTGCTGAACCGCCTCGAAGCGGCGGGGCACATCACCCGCGTCCGCGAGCACTCCGACCGGCGCATCATCACCCTGCGCAGCGGCGGGCACATCCAGGAGCGGGCGGACGAGTTCTTCGGTCCGCTCGCCCGCCGCCTCGACGTCACGATGTCGCACTACCCGCCCCGGCTCCTTGAGCAGTTCGAGGCGTTCATGGCCGACCTGAACACCACCATGGACACCCACCTCACGGAAGAGGGCACGGCGGCACGCCGCTCCCCCCGCACCCCTTGACGGGCCCGGCCCGCGACCGGCGCCCGCCCGAGCGCTCCCATCATTTACCCGCACACCCATTCCTGACGGGCCGTCAGTTCAGTAACCTGACAGAGTGTCAGCTTCGGACACCGGCCGGGCGGCTCCACGCGCCCGGCGGACCTTCGAGCAGGAGTGGGCGGAACGATGCTTGGATCGACTCACGGCACCCTCACCACCGACTTCCGCGCCAGGGTGGTGGCCTGCGGCGAGGAGCCGCGCGCCGCCGTCCACAGCAGGGCGTCCATCGCCCCGGAGGGCGATCTCGACGTCAGCGGCCGGCCGCTGCACGCCCCCGTCCCGGACCTGGACCGGTTCTTCCGGCCCGAGTCCGTCGCCGTCATCGGGGCGTCCGACACCGAGGGGCGGCCCAACACCGGCATCACCCGCCAGCTCGTCGCCTGGGCCGAGCGCGTCGGGGCGCGGCTGTATCCCGTGCACCCCACGCGCGCGTCGGTCTTCGGGCGGGCGTGCTCCCCTTCCGTCGCCGCCCTGCCGGAACAGGTGGACCTCGCGGTGCTGCTCGTCAGCGACCCGCTCCCCGTGATCGAGGAACTGGCGCAGTCCAAGGTGAGGTTCGCCGTCGCCTTCGCCTCCGGGTTCGCCGAGACCGGTGAGGAGGGCGCCGCCGCCCAGGCACGGCTGGCCGCCGCGGTGGAGCGGTCGGGGCTGCGGCTGCTCGGCCCGAACACCAACCTCAACGCCTTCGAGAAGTTCCGCGACGACCTCGACGGTCCGGCGATCGCCCTGATCACCCAGTCCGGCCACCAGGGCCGCCCCGTCTACACCCTCCAGGAGCTGGGCGTACGGCTCTCCCACTGGGCGCCCACGGGCAACGAGGCGGATCTGGAGACCGCCGACTTCATCGCGTACTTCTCACAGCGCCCCGAGGTCGGCGCCATCGCCTGCTACGTGGAGGGGCTCAAGGACGGGCGCTCCTTCCTGCTCGCCGCGGACCGGGCCGCGCGGGCCGGGGTCCCCGTGGTCGCGGTCAAGGTGGGGCGGACGGAGAGGGGGGCCAGGACGGCCGCGTCACACACCGGCAAGCTGACCGGTGCCGACCAGGTGGTCGACGCGGCGATGCGGCAGTTCGGCGTGATCCGCGTGGACGGCCTGGACGAACTCCAGGACACCGCCGCCCTCCTGGCCCGCGCCCGCAAGCCGCAGGCCGAGGGCGTCGTCGTCTATTCGATCTCGGGCGGCACGGGCGCGCACTTCTCGGACCTGGCCACGGGCGCCGGCCTCCACCTCCCCGAACTCTCGGAGGAGAAGCAGGCCGAGCTGCACACCTGGATACCGGGCTACCTGAACGTGGCGAACCCGGTCGACAACGGCGGGCACCCGGTCGGCGACTGGCGCGGCCGGAAGATCATCGACGCGATCCTCGCCGACCCGGCGGTGGGCGTGCTGATCTGTCCCATCACCGGTCCCTTCCCGCCGATGAGCGACCGGCTCGCCCAGGACCTGGTCGACGCGGCGGAGGCCACGGACAAGCTGGTGTGCGTGGTGTGGGGGTCGCCGGTCGGCACGGAGGACGCCTACCGCACCACGCTGCTCGGCTCGTCCCGCGTCGCCACCTTCCGCACCTTCGGCAACTGCATCACCGCCGTGAAGGCCTACCTGGACCACCACCGCTTCGCCGCGAACTACCGCTCCCCCTTCGACGAGGCCCCGCGCACGCCTTCGCCCTCCTTCCGCAAGGCGCAGGCGCTGATGCGTCCGGGCCACCAGCTCAGCGAGCACGCGGCGAAGCAGCTGCTGCGGGCGTACGGAATCCGGGTGCCGCGCGAGCAGTTGGTGACGAGCGCCGCCGCGGCGGTCCGGGCGGCGGGGCTCGTCGGCTACCCCGTCGTCATGAAGGCGTCCGGCGCCCACCTCGCCCACAAGACGGAACTGGGCCTCGTCAAGGTCGGCCTGACCTCGGCCAGCCAGGTCCGCGACGCCTATCGCGAACTCACCGACATCGCCCGCTACGAGGACGTCGAACTCGACGGCATCCTGGTCTGCCAGATGGTGGAGCGCGGCGTCGAGATGATGGTCGGCGTCACACGCGACCCGCTGTTCGGGCCGACGGTGACGGTCGGGCTGGGCGGCGTGCTCGTCGAGGTGCTGCACGACGCGGCGGTGCGGGTGCCGCCGTTCGGCGAGGAGCAGGCGCGGGCGATGCTCGGCGAGCTGCGCGGCCGGGCCCTGCTCGAAGGCGTGCGCGGCGGGCCGCCGGTGGACGTGGACGCGCTCGTGGAAGTCGTCCTGCGGGTCGAGCGGATGGCGCTGGAGCTGGGCGACGACCTGTCCGAGCTGGACATCAACCCGCTGATGGTGCTGGGCCGGGGGCAGGGCGCGGTGGCCCTGGACGCGCTGGCGGTCTGCCGCTGACCGGGCGTGCTCGCCCGCACCCGGTCCGGGGCGCGGGGCCCTCGGCCTGTCGCCCCGGTCCGGGGCGCGGGCTTCCGTCCTCGAACGCCGGACGGGCTGGATGAGCCCGTCCCACCTGCTCAGGAGCTGTCTCATGTCGTCCTCCCCCGAAGACACCACCGGCCGCGCCGGCCCGTCCGGGCCGCCTGACTCATTGATACTCCACGCCACTGACAACGGGGTCTCGTGGATCACGCTCAACCGCCCCGAGGCGATGAACGCCCTCACCTGGGACCAGCGCGAACGCGTCATCGCGCTGCTCGCGGACGCCTCCGCCGACCCCGCCGTCCGGGCCGTCGTCCTCACCGCCACCGGCCGCGGCTTCTGCGCGGGCGCCGACCTGCGCGGGGCCCCGGCCACCGGCGACCGGGTGCCGGGCGATGTGGCCCGTACGATCCGGCTCGGCGCGCAACGGCTCGTCGCGGCGGTCCTGGACTGCGAGAAACCGGTCCTGGCGGCGGTCAACGGCACGGCGGCCGGCATCGGCGCCCATCTCGCGTTCGCCTGCGATCTGGTCCTGGCCGCCGAATCCGCGAAGTTCATCGAGGTGTTCGTACGCAGGGGCCTCGTACCCGACGGCGGCGGGGCCTATCTGCTGCCCCGGCTGGTCGGGCCGCAGCGTGCCAAGGAGCTGATGTTCTTCGGCGACGCGCTCCCGGCGGCCGACGCGGAGCGCCTGGGCCTGGTCAACCGGACCGTCCCGGACGAGGAGCTGGCCGCGACCGCCCGTGCCTGGGCCGAACGGCTCGCCGCCGGCCCCACCCGCTCGATCGCCCTCACCAAGCAGCTCGTCAACGCCTCCCTGGACACCGACCGCACCACGGCGTTCGCCGCCGAGGCCATGGCCCAGGAGATCAACATGACCACCAGCGACGCCCAGGAGGGCGTGGCGAGCTTCGTGGAGCGGCGGACGCCGACGTACCGGGGGGCCTGAAGGCCCCCTCACCGGGTCAGCGTGTACCAGCCCGGTACGTCCAGGTCGCCGTACTCGCGGTTCAGCTCGGGGTGCTCGGGCGTACCGGTGATCCGCCAGCCCTCGGGGTCGCCGAGGCCGTAGGGCTCATGGAACGAGCATGCCTCGATGCTGAGCCGTACGCGCTGGTCCCAGGTGGTGGAGTCGCCGGGTGCGTACGACCAGGTGCCCGTGCCCGTGCAGCGGTACTTGGCGAGGTCGGCGTCCGCGTCGTCCTCGTACGCGGCCTCGTGGTCCGTCAGCCCTTCGGCGCGGGCCGTGCCGTCGGCGGCCGGCCGCAGGGTGCCGCCCCGCCCGTCGGTCCAGTCGCCGGCCAGCCGGGAGGCGTCGACCTTCGGCGGGCGGTACTCGGTGAACAGCCCGGCCCCGAACGCGGCCGCCCCGATGCCGAACACGGCCACCATCGCCAGCGCGCCGTAGCCGAGGGCGCGCAGGAGCCGCCCCCCGTGCAGCGCGGCGTCCCGGGCGAGCAGGGCGGCCCCCGCGAGCAGCACCGCGCCCGTCAGCAGGATCAGCGTCAGCGGGCCGGGCCCCACATGCCGGACGGTGCCGATGACGGCCACGACCACGCTCACCAGCACCCCGGCGACGACCGGCACCCACCACCAGGCGTCCCGCCCGGTCAGCCGGCCACTCGCCCAGCGGGCCACCCACACCACGGGCAGCACCACCGTCAGGCTCCCCCACAGCGCGGCCGGACCGCCGAAGCACACCAGTAGCGGCAGGAGGAGCAGGCTTCCCCCGGGGCCGTCCGCCGGTGCGGGGGCCTCGGCGGTGAGTTCCGCGAAGCCGCCGACCTCGGCGCCGACCAGCGCGCCCATGAACAGCGCGGCCGCACCGGCCAGGATCGACCGGCCGGACCACACGGGCGGCGGGCCGGACGGCGCATCGGCACGTTCACGCGCCCCCCACGGTTTCCGCGTGTCCCACGCGGCGTTCCCGGCCATGTGAGCCCCCCTCCACCGGGCATTCTCACCCGGGCCGCCTCACGCCCGGCGCGGGGGCACCGAAACGGTTCCGCTCCACCCCTTCCGATCTGACGACTCGTCAGCTCCAATGGGAGGCGTGATGGGACACGCAGGCATGGCCGCAACCGCCGTCCGCTACCTCAGGTCCACCGGCGCCGCGACGGCCGCCGCCGCACCGGTGCCGGTCGATCCGCTGCCGCGCCCCGATCTGCGGGCCGTCGCCGCCGACGAGCGGCCGCCGGTCGATACGGGCGAATTCCGCCGGGTCCTCGGCCACTTCGCCAGCGGGGTCACCATCGTCACGGCCCACGATCCAGGCGCCCCCGGCGGGCCGGCCGGCTTCGCCTGCCAGTCGTTCGCCTCGCTCTCGCTCGACCCGCCGCTGGTGGCGTTCATGGTCGCCCGTACGTCGACGACCTGGCCGCGCATCGCCCGCGCCGGGGCGTTCTGCGTCAACATCCTGGGCGCGGACCAGGGCGCGCTGTGCCGGGGGTTCGCGGTCAGCGGGGCCGACAAGTTCGCCGGGGTCGGGTACACCTCCGCCCCGGCGACCGGTTCGCCGCTGCTGGACTCCGTGCCCGCCTGGGTCGACTGCCGCGTCCAGGCCGTTCACACCGGCGGCGACCACCTCATCGTGGTCGGCCGGGTGGAGGCCCTGGGCGCGGCGGCCGAGGGCGAGGGGGCCGGGCCCCTGCTCTTCCACCGGGGGACGTTCGGGCGCTTCGACGGCTGAACCGCTCACGCCACGAGCGCGGCCTTCACCGGCTCCCCGGCCCGGCGGATCACCAGCACCATCAGCGCCGCCGCCGCGCACAGCGCCCCGGCCGCGTACCAGACCACGTCGTACGTACCGAAGTAGTCGCGCGCCACACCGCCGAGGAACGCGACCAGTGCCGCGCCCACCTGGTGCGCGGCCAGGACCCAGCCGAAGACGATCGCGCTGTCCTCCCCGTACTGCTCCCGGCACAGGGCGAGGGTCGGCGGGACCGTGGCGACCCAGTCCAGGCCGTAGAAGACGATGAAGAAGACCATCGGCGGCTCGACGGTCGCCTGCATCAGGAGCGGCAGGAAGAGGAGCGAGACGCCGCGCAGCGCGTAGTAGACCGCCAGCAGCCGGCGGGCGTCGAAGCGGTCGGTGAGCCAGCCCGAGAAGACCGTGCCGATGATGTCGAAGATCCCGATGACCGCGAGCAGCGAGGCGGCGGCGGTGATGGGCATGTGGTGGTCGTGCGCCGAGGGCACGAAGTGCGTGCGGATCAGGCCGTTGGTGGAGGCGCCGCAGATCGCGAAGGACCCGGCCAGCAGCCAGAACGGTCCCGTGCGGGCCGCATCGAACAGGACCCGTACGGTCCGGGCCGCCGCCCCGCGCGCGGGCGCGGGCTTCTCCACGTACTCCCCGCCGTACGGGGCGAGCCCCACGTCGGCCGGGTGGTCGCGCATCAGGAGCCAGACGAACGGGACCACGACGAGGGCGGCCAGGGCGACGGTCACCGAGGCCGGGCGCCAGCCGTGCCGGTCCACGATCCAGGCGCACAGCGGCAGGAAGACCAGCTGGCCCGAGGCGCCGGCGGCGGTGAGGACGCCGGTGACCAGGCCGCGGCGGGCGACGAACCAGCGGTTGGTGACCGTCGCGGAGAAGGCCATCGCCATCGAACCGGTGCCGAGCCCGACGAGGACGCCCCAGTAGAGCATCAGCTGCCAGGCGGCCGTCATCCACACGCTCGCCAGCGCCCCGGCCGCGACCGCGCTCAGCGCCACGGCCACCACCCGGCGGATGCCGAACCGGTCCATCAGCGCGGCGGCGAACGGCGCGGTGAGGCCGTACAGCGCCATGTCGATGGAGACGGCGAGCCCGATCTGACCGCGCGACCAGCCGAAGTCGTCCTGGAGGGGGTCGAAGAGCAGCCCGGGCAGGGAGTTGAAGGCGGCGCCGCCGATGATCGTCACGAAGGTGACGGCGGCGACGATCCACGCCCGGTGGACACGCCGCCGGCGGGGCGCGTCGGGGGTGTTCGGCAGCGGGGCGACGGGGACGGCGCTCTCGGTTGTCGGATTCACGCGCCCAGCATCCGGTCGCGGTCCCTCTCCTCACGAGTGGCCCGGGGGACACGGTTCGCAAGGATCGGGCCACGCCCGTCCCGCCGGGGCCCGGTCAGCCGATCCGTTCCAGGCGGCGCACCGGGCGGGCCGCCAGCAGGACGCCCACCGCCAGCATGTTGATCACCGCCCCGGCGAGCAGCACCTCCGCCGTGCCCAGCCGGTCCGCTACCGGCCCCGCGAGCGCCCGGCCCGCCGCCAGCATCAACAGGGAGCCCGCCACGTCGTAGGCGTGCAGCCGGTTCAGCGCCTGGGGCGGTACGTGCGTCTGGACCGTGGTCGACCACATCACCAGCCAGAACGCGGACGCCGCGCCCGCCACGAACTGCCCCGCCCCCAGGGCCGGTACGGGCAGCCCGAGGCCCAGCACGATCAGGTTCCCGCAGACGCCGGTCAGCGCGACGGCGCCCGCCGCCAGGGGCCTGCGCGGGCGCAGGCGCAGCGCGAGCAGGCCGCCCACGACACTGCCCGCGCCGTTCACCGCCATCATCGCGCCGTACGTCCCCGAGCCGTGCGCCTCGGTGACCTCGACGGCGGTGAGCGGAAGCATCGGGCCGAGCACGGCGAAGCCGTACACCGTCCAGACCGCTATCACGCCCCAGAGCCAGCTGCGCGCGGTGAACTCCCGCCAGCCGTCGACCAGTTCCGCGACGAACGAGCCGTGTGGCGCCTCGTCCGAGGGGGCCGGGGCCAGGCGCAGCAGGAAGAGGCAGGCCCCGGAGACCAGGAACGTGGAGGCGTTGGCCGCGTAGACCGCCCCGGCGCTCGCCAGGCCGACGAGCACGCCCGCGAAGGCCGGTCCCGCCATGGTCATCAGCGCCTCGGAGACCCGCAGTACGGCGTTGGCGCGCTGGACGTCCGACGCCACCCTCGGCACGGTGGACGCCACGCCCGGCTGGAAGAGCGCCGCCCCGACCCCGGCCACCGCGCTCAGCGCGTACACCGCCCACAGCGGCGGGTTGCCGGTGGCGAACGAGACGGCGAGCACGGAGGCGCCGACCAGCCGCAGCGAGTCCGCGATGATCATCATCCGGCGCGGGGTGAACCGGTCCGCGAGGACACCGCCGAAGAGCACGAACAGCGCGAGCGGGCCCATCCAGGCCGCCAGGGCGTACCCGACCGCCGAATGCGGCCGTCCGGCCCCGAGCAGACCCGCGGTGAGGGCCACGGGGATCATCCCGTCACCGAAGAGCGCCGCGGTCCGGGCGACGAAGAACAGCCGGAAGTTACGGTTCCAGAGCCGCCGGCCCTCCGGGAACAGGGGTGGGAGAGGGGACGCGAGGGGGGACGGACCGCCCGGGGCGTGCTCGTGGTCCGTGGCGGGAATGCACACGGAGTCTGCTGACTTTTCCTTCACACCGATGACATGTATCAGCTTATGGTCTACACCAGCTAGGCCGGCAGGGAGTCACATTGTGCCGCACCGGGTCGTCGTTCTCGCCCTCGACGGGCTGCTCCCCTTCGAACTGGGCATTCCCCAACGGATATTCGGGCTCGCACGCGGTGCCGAGCCGCTGGACCGGAGCCGGAAGCTGTACGACGTCGTGACCTGCTCGGTCCGCCCGCCCGGCCCCGTCCGTACCGACGCGGACTTCACGATCACCGTCGGGAACGGGCCCGAAGCCCTCGCCACGGCCGATACGGTCGTCGTCCCGGCCAGTTACGAGCTGGGGCCCGTCCACTCCGAGGGCCGGCTGACCGACGAGCTGGCCGCCGCGTTCGCGTACGTCCGGCCCGGCACCCGGATGGTGTCCATCTGCACCGGCAGCTACGTCCTGGCCGCCGCCGGCTACCTCGACGGGCGCCCCGCCACCACGCACTGGGCCTCCGCCGACCACTTCCAGCAGCTCTTTCCCGCCGTCCGGGTCGACCCCGACGTCCTGTTCATCGACGACGGCGACGTCCTGACCTCCGCCGGGGTCGCCGCCGGGATCGACCTGTGCCTGCACATGGTGCGCCGCGACCACGGCACCGCCGTCGCCAACGACGTCGCCCGGCGCACGGTCGTACCGCCGCACCGCGACGGCGGCCAGGCGCAGTACATCCAGCGGCCCGTCCCCGACACGCAGTTCGCCACGACGACCACCGCACGGGCCTGGGCGCTGGGCCGGCTGGAACGGCCGATCCTGCTGCGGGACATGGCCCAGCAGGAGTCGATGAGCGTACGGACGTTCACCCGGCGCTTCCGCGAGGAGGTCGGCGTCAGCCCCGTGCAGTGGCTGACCCAGCAGCGGGTCGAGCTGGCGCGCCGGCTGCTGGAGTCCACCGACCTGTCGATCGACCAGGTGGCGCGGGACGCCGGCTTCGGCACCTCCACGTCGTTGCGGCAGCACCTGCAGGCGGCGCTGGGGGTCTCCCCCACGGTCTACCGGCGGACGTTCCGCTCGGCGGCGGGCAACCGGGCGTGAGCCGGGCCTCCTCGGGACGCCGGCGTCAGAACACCAGCACGCCCCGGGCCACCCGCCCGTGGTGCGCGTCGTCCACCGCCTCGGCGAAGTCCTCCACCGGATAGGTGGCGGTGACCAGTTCGTCGAGCAGTAGCCGGCCCTCCCGGTACAGGTCCGCGTACAGGGCGATGTCCCGCTGCGGGCGCGAGGAGCCGTAGCGGCAGCCGAGGATCGACTTGTCCAGGTACAGCGAGGACACGAGGAACGACGCCTCGGCCGTCGCCGCCGGTACGCCCAGCAGGACGGCCTGGCCGTGCCGGTCGAGCAGGTCGATCGCCGTACGGATCAGCTCGGTACGGCCGACGCACTCGAAGGCGTGGTCGACGCCGTCCGGCAGGATGTCCCTGACGCCCTCGGCCGACGTCAGGAAGTGCGTGGCGCCGAACCGGCGGGCCACGGCCTCCTTGTCCGGGTTCGAGTCCACCGCGACGATCGTCAGCGCACCGGCGAGCCGCGCACCCTGGATCACGTTGAGCCCGATCCCGCCCGTCCCGATCACGAGGACGCTCTCGCCCCGGTCGACCTTCGCCCTGTTCAGTACGGCTCCGACCCCCGTCAGCACCCCGCAGCCGATCAGGGCCGCCGAGGTGAGCGGCAGCTCCTCGGGGATCTTCACCGCCTGCACGGCCTTGACGAGGGTCTTCTCCGCGAACGCGGAGTTCGACGCGAACTGGTACAGCCGCTCGCCGCCCCGCGTGAACGGCCGGCCGGGGCTCCCGATCGCCTTCCGGCACATCGTGGGCCTGCCCCGGTCGCACTGCGCGCAGGCGCCGCAGCCGGCGAGCGTGGACAGCGCGACGTGGTCGCCGGGGGCGACGTGCGTGACGCCGGGGCCGACCGCGTCGACGACGCCGGCCCCCTCGTGGCCGAGGACGACGGGCAGCGGGAACGGGATCGTGCCGTCGATCACCGACAGATCGCTGTGACAGAGGCCTGCGGCGGCGATGGCGACGCGGACCTCGCCGGGGGCGGGGTCGCGTATCTCCAGGTCGTGAACGACCTCGGCACGCTTGCCGTCGAAGACGATGCCTCTCATGTGCGGCTCCTTTGATCGGGGGTCAACTCAAGCCCCTCCGGCGATTGAGGAGCGGGCGCGAAACCAAGCCCCTCCGGCGATTGAGAGGCGGGTCCGGGGGCAGCGCCCCGGGGGCTCCGCCCCCGAACCCCCGCTGCTCAATCGCCGGAGGGGCTGAAAATCGCATCCCGCCGATTCACGCATTGGGGCGGGACTTCGTGCGCGCCGCCTCAGCCATCTCCTCCAGCCGCGCCAGCATCGGCATCGGGTCCACCCCCACCGTCCCCGGCAGGAAGTCCGCGATGCGTTCCGGGGTCCAGGCCGCGCCTTCGGCGTAGGCCGCGCGCAGTTCCCTCGGCTGGGCCCAGACGGCGATCTTCGGGCCCGCGATCGTGTACACCTGGCCGGTGATCCCCTCGGCCCTGGCCCGTTCGCTGAGGAGGTAGACGACCAGGGCCGCCACGTCCTCCGGTTCGCCGATCTCCTTCAGCTCCATGGGGACGTTGGCGGACATGCGGGTACGGGCCACGGGGGCGACCGCGTTCGCGGTGACGCCGTACTTGTGGAGGCCGAGCGCCGCGCTGCGGACGAGCGAGATGATGCCGCCCTTCGCCGCGCTGTAGTTCGCCTGGGCGACGCTCCCCTGGTGGTTGCCGCTGGTGAAGCCGATCAGCGTGCCGGCGCCTTCCTGCTTGCGCATGACGGCGGATGCGGCCCGGAAGACGGTGAAGGTGCCCTTGAGGTGGGTGGCGACCACGGGGTCCCACTCCGCCTCGGACATGTTGAACAGCATCCGTTCGCGCAGGATGCCGGCCACGCAGACGACCCCGTCAATCCGTCCGTACCGTTCGAGCGCGGTGTCCACGACCCGCTGCCCGCCGGCCATCGTGGAGATGTCGTCCGCGACGGCGACCGCCTCGCCGCCCGCCGCCTCGATCTCCTTGACGACGGACTCGGCTATCTCGCTCGCCGGTTCGCCGCCCTCGATGGAGACGCCGTAGTCGTTGACGACGACCTTCGCGCCCTCCGCCGCCGCCGCGAGTGCGACGGCCCGGCCGATGCCGCGCCCGGCACCGGTTACGGCGACGACCTTGCCTGCCAAGAAGTTCCCCATGCCCGGCCCCTTTCCGCGGTTTCTGACGGACCGTTAGATTCTACGGGGCATCAGGTTCACCCGCACAAGCCCCAGGAGGCGCCATGTCACTGCCGGCCAAGTTCCACGACCTCGCCCAGCGCGTCAACAACTGGGGGCGCTGGGGCGCGGACGACGAGATCGGGACGCTGAACCTGATCACCGACGAGGTGGTCCGGGAGGCCGCCGCCACCGTGCGTAGGGGGCTGCGCGTACCGCTCGCGCTGCCGCTCCAGCAGGACGGGGTGCAGAGCGGCCTCGTACCGGGGCGGGTCAACCCGCTGCACACCATGGTCCAGATCAACCAGGAGCTGTTCGGCCCCGGCACCGTCGCCACCAGCGACGACTCGGCCGTCCTGAGCCTGCAGACGGCCACGCACTGGGACGCCCTCACCCACGCCTCGCACTCGGGGAAGATCTACAACGGGCGCCCCGCCGACACGATCACCGCGCACGAGGGCGCCCGGTTCAGCGGGGTCGGCACGATGCCGCCCGTCGTCTCGCGCGGGGTGCTCCTCGACGTGGCCCGCGCCCACGGCGTGGACCGGCTGCCCGGCGGTCACGCGGTCACCCCTCAGGACCTGGAGGCGGCGGAGGAACTGGCCGGGGTGCGGGTGCGGGCCGGGGACGTCGTACTCGTACGCACCGGGCAGGTGCAGGTGTATCTGGGCGGGGACAAGAACGCGTACGGCTATCCGTCGCCGGGCCTGTCGATCCGCACGCCGGAGTGGTTCCGTGCCCGCGACGTGGCGGCCGTCGCCAACGACACGCTGACCTTCGAGATCTTCCCGCCGGAGATCGAGGACCTGTGGCTGGGCGTGCACGCGCTGGACCTGGTCGAGATGGGCATGCCGCAGGGGCAGAACTGGAACCTGGAGGCGCTGTCCACCGCCTGCGCCGAGGAGGGGCGCCACGCCTTCCTGCTGTCGGCCATGCCCGAGCCCTTCACCGGCGCCACGGGCACCCCGGTCGCCCCCGTGGCCGTGCTCTGACCCGGGGGCGCCGGACCGAGCCAGGGCCTGTCCGGCGGATCTTCGTGGGCCCGACAGGCCCTAACCGTGGGGCGTCACCGCGTGCGACGGGTCGTAGCCCACCGCCGCCGCCTCGCGCCCGCACGCCTCGCACCCCGCGCCGTCGCACTCGCCCGAGGCCTGCGCGCCCGCGCCGTGGGCGCCGGGCTGCAACTGGACCTGGATGAGGGGGATGCCCCGGTCGACCTCGCACCAGATGCGCTTGCCCGCACCCTCGGGCTGCCAGCCCCAGCGGTCGGCCAGGCCGTCGACCAGCTCCAGGCCCCGGCCGCCGGTGTCCTCACCGCCCGCTCGGCGCTGCTGCGGCGGGCGGCAGCTGGCGTCGGCCACCTCGACCCGTACGGTCCCGGCGTTCCCCGGGGCGCCCGACGAGCCGAACAGCATGCGCAGCACGGCCGGACAGCCGGTGTGCACCACCGCGTTCGTCACGAGTTCCGAGATCAGCAGGATGAGCGTCTCGGCCAGCGGCTCGTCGTCTCTCACACCGGACCCGGCGAGCCGTGAGCGCGCCCATCTGCGGGCCCGTCCGACCTCCGCGGGGTCGGGCCCGACCTCCAACTGAACCTGAAGCACCTGCACCGCTCACACCATCCGAACCGGCGGACACATCGCCTCGCGCCTCCTCAGGGTCACGGAACGTGATTCCCTTACAAGACAGCATGGTTGACGTACAGTCACCGCAACAAGCGCTTCGGGCATATTCCAGCGCGAAGGAGTACGCGTGGTGCATACTGTGCGACGCACGTTGCGGAGAGTCGAACAGTGACGCCGCACGCGACGGGAAATCCTCTTCCCGGCAGGCCCGGCCCCTCTGCGTGGACCGCGAGCAGCGCACCTCTCGCGGACCGGAGGCGCCGCACAGGCCGCACCCGGACCGCCAGGTTCCAGAACCACTCGCATCCAACGGAGCGTACCCGAGCCCGGCGCCGACTCCACCCCGTGACGAATCACGCAAAGGACACAAGCCGGTATCGGCGGGCGCCGATCGCGCTGCGTCACTCCGGAGCGTGAAGCCCAGGGGTGGGACGGGTCACGTGCGTGCACCGGGCACCCACCCGCGCGGGCCGGCCGAGCCCAGCGGCCAGCGCCTCCTCCGCGTCCGCCGCCGCCAGCCACTGCCCGGCCCGCAGCCAGGCCCGCTTGAGGCGCAGGTGCACGTCCGCCTCCCAGGTGAAGCCCATGCCGCCCTGCACCTGGAGGCAGTCGCGGGCGTTGTGGACGGCCGCCTCGTCGGCCAGGAGCTTGGCCCCGGCGATCTCCGCCGGATCGGCCGTCACGGCCGCCGCGTAGACCGCGGCGCGGGCCGTACCGGCGCGCACCAGCATGTCGGCGCACAGGTGTTTGACCGCCTGGAAGGAGCCGATGGGCGCGCCGAACTGCTCGCGGTGACGGGCGTGTTGGACCGCCTCATCCAGGCTGCGGGCGGCGCTGCCGAGCTGTTCGGCCGCGGTCAGCAGGGCCCCTTCGCGGCGCAGCCGCGCCCCGTCGCCCGGCACGGGATCGCCCTCGTCCGCGTACCCGGACAGGTCCGCCGGCCGCCACAGCGGTGTGCCCGGGTCGAGCGAGCGCACCGGGTGCGCCTCGGCCACGGCCCGCCGCAGCGCCCCGCCGGTCAGGACGCTCGCCCGGTCGCCGGCCAGGACGAGCAGGGCGTCGGCGTCGGCGAGGTGCGCCACCGGCTGCCCGGCCTCCGCCAGCGCGACCACCGCCTCGCCGTGCGCGGCGCCCTCCACGGTGGCGGCGGTCAGCTCGGTGGCGGCCAGGGGCCCGGGTAGCAGGGCCCACCCCAGCCCCTCGAACAATAGTACGGATTCCGGCAGGCCGAGGCCGACCCCGCCCGCCGCCTCGGGCAGCCGCAGCGCGAAGAACCCGGCCGCGCCCAGCTCCGCCCACAGCGCGCGGTCCACACCCCCTTCCCCGTCGTGCGCCGCCCGCATCCGGTCCCGGCCGAACCGGCCCGCCAGCAGATCCCTGATCCCCGCCCGCAGGGCCCGCTGGTCGTCCGAGAGCTGGAAGTCCACGGTCCGCTCACCGCCCCTTCGGCAGGCCGAGAATGCGCTCGGCGACGATGTTGCGCTGGATCTGCGAGGTGCCGGCCGCGATGGTGTACGAGAGCGAGGAGAGCCGGTCGCGCACCCACTCCCGGTCCAGATCGAGGGCGTCGCCCGCGCCGAGCACCTCGGCCGCCGCCTCGTAGAGCTCCTGGCGGGCGTGCGAGTAGCGCAGCTTGAAGACCGAGCCGCCGGCCCCCGGGACACCGCCGGAGCGCTGCGCCTCGCTGACGTTCCACTGGGTCAGCCGCCACAGCGCCCCGAACTCGGCGCCCAGCCGACCCAGCCTGCGGCGCAGCACCGGATCGTCCCAGCGCCCGGTGCGCCGGGCCTCGGCCGCCAGCGCGTCCAGGGTGCGGCGGCAGGCGACGACCTCGCCGACGAAGGCCGTGCCGCGCTCGAAGGAGAGCGTGACCATGGTGACCCGCCAGCCGTCGTTCTCGTCGCCCACCCGGTGCGAGACGGGCACCCGGACCTCGTCGAGGAACATCTCCGCGAACTCCGTGGAGCCGGCGAGCGTGCGCAGCGGCCGGACCGTGACGCCCGGGCTGTCCATCCGCATCGCCAGCCAGCTGATCCCCCGGTGCTTGGGCGCGGCCGGGTCCGTCCGTACGAGCAGTTCGCACCAGTCGGCGACCTCCGCGTGCGAGGTCCAGATCTTCTGCCCGCTGACCACGTAGGCGTCGCCGTCGCGCACCGCCCGGGTGCGCAGCGCGGCCAGGTCCGATCCGGCCTCCGGCTCGCTGAAGCCCTGGCACCACATCTCGTCGCCGCGCAGCACCGGCGGCAGCCAGCGGGCGCGCTGCTCCGGGGTGCCCTCGGCGGCGATGGTGGGCCCGGCGTGCAGCAGCCCGACGAAGTTCGCCCCCACGTAGGGTGCCCCGGCCCGTTCCGTCTCCTCCAGGAAGATCAGGTGCTGGGTGGGGGTGGCGCCCCGGCCGCCCGCGTCGGCGGGCCAGTGCAGCCCCGCGTACCCGGCGTCGTACAGCAGCCGCTGCCAGCCGGCGTCGTACGCCCGGCGGCCCGGCCAGTCGGCGGGGTCCGGCTTCGGGGGCAGGCCGGGCAGCACGGCGGCCAGCCACTCCCGCAGCCGCGCCCGGAAGTCCTGCTCCTCCTGCGTGTACGCGAGGTCCATCGCGGGCCTACTTGTCGAGGTCCAGGCCGAGCATCCGGATCGCGTTTCCGCGCATCAGTTTGTAGACGGTCTCCTCGTCCAGTCCCTTGACGTGGTCGAGGGCGACCTCCTTGGTGTGCGGGAAGGTCGAGTCGACGTGCGGGTAGTCCGTCTCGAAGGTGGCGTTGTCCCGGCCGACGACGTCGAGCGAGGCGACGCCGTGCTTGTCGCGGAAGAAGCAGCAGAAGATCTGCCGGTAGTAGTACGTGGACGGCGGCTCGGGGATCAGATCGCGCACCCCGCCCCACGCCCGGTGCTCCTCCCACACGTCGTCGGCGCGCTCCAGGGCGTACGGAATCCAGCCCATCTGGCCCTCGCTGTACGCCAGTTTCAGCGTCGGGAACCTGACCAGCACCCCGCTGAACAGGAAGTCCATCATCGAGGCCATGGCGTTGTTGAACGAGAGCGAGGCCTGCACGGCGGGCGGGGCGTCGGGGGAGGCGGCGGGCATCTGCGAACTGGACCCGATGTGCATGTTCACGACCGTGCCGGTCTCCTCGCAGACCGCGAAGAACGGGTCCCAGTAACCGCTGTGGATCGACGGCAGCCCGAGGTGGGTGGGGATCTCCGAGAACGTCACCGCCCGCACCCCGCGCGCCGCGTTCCGCTTGATCTCCGCGACCGCGAGGTCGATGTCCCACAGCGGGATGATGCACAGCGGGATCAGCCGGCCGCCGCTGTCCCCGCACCACTCCTCGACCATCCAGTCGTTGTACGCGCGCACGCAGGCGAGCGCGACCTCCTTGTCGTGCGCCTCGGCAAACGTCTGCCCGCAGAAACGCGGGAAGGTGGGGAAGCAGAGGCTGGCCTCGACATGGTTGAGGTCCATGTCCTTCAGCCGCTCCACCGGGTCCCAGCAACCGCGCCGCATCTCCGCCCGGGTGATCCCCTCCAGCGTCATGTCGTCCCGGTCGAAGCCCACCGCCGCGATGTTCCGCTTGTACGGGAATTTGAGGTCCTCGTAGATCCACCAGTCGGTCGGCGGGCCGTCCGGGTCCATCGTGATGACGTACTTGCCGCCGACGTACGCCAGCTCCCCGATGCCCGCCGTCAGCGGCTGCGGGCCCCGGTCGCGGTACCGGGCGGGCAGCCACGTAGAGAACAGGTGCGGCGGCTCGATCACATGGTCGTCGACGCTGACGATCCGAGGCAGTTCCGTCATGGTGTCCCCTTCGACGCGGCACAGTTCCTGATGACCCGTCAGGTCGGTGTCGCCCTCAGGCTAGACCCGCACCCCTGGACCGACAAGGCGCGGCGCCCTACGCTCTCGACAGAATCTGACTGACCGTCAGCTGTGAGGGGTTCGCCGTGACCGGTACCGCACACGCCCTGAGCGCATCGGGGACCTTCTGGGAGCTCGTCGAACGCCGGGCCGCACTGACGCCCGACCGGCCCTTCCTGCTCCAGGACGACCGCACCCTCACCTTCGGCGCCCTGCGCGCCCGGGCCGAGCGGGTCGCGGCCGGGCTGTACGCGGCGGGCGTCCGCCCCGGCACCGTCGTCGCCTGGCAACTGCCCACCCGCATCGAGACCGTGCTCCTGTCCTTCGCGCTGACCCGGATCGGCGCCGTGCAGAGCCCCGTCATCCCCTTCTACCGCGACCGCGAGACCGGCTTCGCGCTGCGTGAGTCCCGGGCGGAGTTCTTCGCGGTGCCCGGCACCTGGCGCGGCTTCGACCACACGGCCATGGCCACCCGGCTCGCGGCGGGCCTCGACCGCCCGCCGCACGTCTTCGAGGCGTACGGGGTGCTGCCGGACGGCGACCCCGCGATCCTGCCGGCGCCGCCCTCCGACGGCACCGCCGTGCGCTGGATCTACTGGACCTCGGGCACCACGTCCGACCCCAAGGGCGTCCTCCACACCGACCGCAGCCTCATGGCGGCCGGCTCCTGCCTCGCCCACGCGCTGCGCCTGACCGCGTCCGACGTCGGCTCGATCGCCTTCCCCTTCGCCCACGTCGGCGGGCCCGACTACGCGGTGATGCTGCTCCTGTACGGCTTCCCCGCCGTCCTCTTCGAGCACTTCGCGATGCCGGACGCCCTGGCGGGGTACCGGCGGCACGGGGTGACGGTCGCGGGGGGCTCCACCGCGTTCTACTCCATGCTCCTGGCCGCGCAGCGGGAGGCGCCGGGGGTGCCGCTCGTCCCCACCCTGCGGCTGCTGGCGGGCGGGGGCGCGCCGAAGCCGCCGGAGCTGTACCACGCGGTCGTCCGGGAGATGGGCGTCCAGCTGACCCACGGCTACGGCATGACCGAGGTCCCCATGATCACCATGGGCGCGCCCGACGACACGGTGGAGCACCTCGCCGGCACGGAGGGGCTGCCGCCCGCCGGCATGGAGATCCGGATCACCGACGAGTCCGGTGATCCGGTGCCCTGCGGTGCGGACGGGGAGATACGGCTGCGGGGCGAGGCGGTCTGCCAGGGGTACGTCGATCCCCGGGCCACCGCCGAGGCGTTCGACGCGGAGGGGTTCCTGGTCACGGGCGACGTCGGGCACGTGCTGCCCAGCGGACACCTGGTGCTCACGGGGCGGCTGAAGGACGTCATCATCCGCAAGGGCGAGAACATCTCGGCGAAGGAGATCGAGGACCTGCTCGCGGCGCACCCGTCCGTGGGTGACGCGGCGGTCATCGGGCTGCCGGACGCGGAGCGGGGTGAGCGGGTCTGCGCGGTCGTGACCCCACGCGAGGGCGCCGCACCGCCCCTCACCCTCCCCGCCCTGACGGCGTACCTGCGCGAGGCGGGACTCGCGGTGCACAAGCTGCCCGAGCAACTGGAGGTGGTGTCCGCGTTGCCCCGGCACGGGGCGCTGCGGAAGGTCCTGAAGTACCGGCTCCGAGAGCGGTTCGGGGCGCCGGGCGGGCGGGGCCCTTGGGGTGGGCGGCATTCTTGAGCCTGCGCCCCGGTCCGGGCCGAGGGTTCCGTCCTCAATCGCCGGACGGGCGGGGCCCTTGGGCGGGCGGCATCCTTGAGTCTGCGCCCCGGTCCGGGGCGGAGGGTTCCGTCCTCAATCGCCGGACTGGCTTGAATGGGGCGCCGGCCCCCACGGGTTCCCCCGGTCCGGGGCCGGGGGTTCCGTCCTCAATCGCCGGACGGGCTCAAAGGCGCGCCCCCGCCGGTGGGTGGGGTCCGGGGGCCCTCCGGGGCGTCTCCTCGGACGACGAACGTTCCGCCGGTACGCAGCGGCACCCCGGTATCCGTTCCTCGCCCTGCGGGGACTCCCCTGCACGCCCCCGGACCACCCGTCGCGCGCCTGCACACCGGTTGGCACGAAGGCCGCAGACGCAAGGCGGCCGGGTGGGGGCGTGCAGGGCAGTCCCCGCAGAAAATGGCGTACGACCCGGGTCCCCCACGCACCCGGGTGCACACGCCATTTTTGAGGAGTCTGCCCGGAGGGCCCCCACCCCCACCCACCGCACAGGAGGCGACCCGCACCCCGCAGAGCAACCCGCACAAACCCAGCCCGTCCGGCGCCTGAGGACGGAACCCCCCGCCCCGGACCGGGGCGCAGAACCAAGGATGCCGCCCGCCCAAGGGCCGGGCCCCGCCCCGATCAAGGGCCCGGTTCGATCACCGTCACGTACGCCGCGAGCGCGGCAACCACGTCGTCCTCGACGACCCCGCCGTCCCGGTCCACGTCCAGGCTCTGCGCGGCGAACGCCGCCGCGTCGGGGCCGGCGCCCAGGACCTTCAGCGCGCGTTCGACCGCGGGCACGGACGCCCGGCCGTCGTCCGAGGGGCCGGCGGCCACCGCGAGCGCCGCGCGCAGGAACGGGCGGGCGATCTCCGCGAACCGCTCCGGGTTGTCGCGCAACCGTTTCACCGCGCCGCCCACGAACTCCTCACGGGTGACGCGCTGGTCCCCGTCGACGTCGGCGATGCCCGCCATGCCCTGCCAGAACGCCTCGGCCCCGCTGTAGAGCGCCTGCCCCTTGTCGCAGCGGGCCGTCGTACCGAACTCGGTGAGCAGACGGGCCGCGGCGGCGTTGAAATCCGCGCGATCGATGTATCCGTTGCCGTCCTGGTCGAAGGCGGCGAAGCGGAAGGCGATCTTGCGCTCATACTCTGCGCTGTCCATGCGGGGAGCGTACGACGCCGGGAGGCGTCACGTGTCACTTATGGGTCCGGTCCACCGGCAAGGGTTTTCAGGCCGTGAGCGGCTCGGCCTCCTCGTCGACGGCCGCGTCCCAGTCGGGGTAGATCTCGAACAGCCGGCGCACGCCGAGCGCGGCGAGCACTCGGTTGACGTGGGAGCCCTCCTCCGCGCCCCGGGCGGGCAGGATCAGCCGCAGCCGCCCCCCGCAGGAACGCATCAGGCGGCGAAGCGCGATGAGTACCCCGACGCCGCTGGAGTCGCAGAACTGGACGCCCGAGAGGTCGAGCACGACGTCGTGACGGCCCACGGCGACCACGTCGTGCACGGACTGACGCACGGCGGGTGAGGTCACCAGGTCCAGTTCGCCGGATATGTGCAGCACGGTCCACCCGCCCCGCTCGGCCTCCGAGACTTTCAGGGTCACGCGACTGGGCCTCTCGTTCCGGGGATACCGGGGAGTCCGGTGATCCGGAAGTTTGCGTTCCTCCTCTCGCGGCTGCCCCCGTGCGCCCCTTCCGAAACACCGGCCTCTCCAGGACGGCCCGGAAACGGTTCCGGCAGAAATGATCGCTCCGGATCGGATTCCATCGGTGAGCACGGGCGCGTTCCTTACCATCCGGGGCGTCGGCGGGGACGTACTTGTCGTAAAGGGGCGTGCTCAGCGGGGGTGGCCGACTACATTCGGACTGGACGAGGGGGACACGGCACGAGGTTTTGACGGCAGAGGGCAGGGGGTCGCATGGCTAAAAACGCACCACCCCGCTGGGACCGCAAGATGCAGCAGCGGCTGTCCCGCGGTGAGGCGGCCGCCCTCGGTGAGATGTACGACCGGTTCGCCGCCCTCGTCCACAGCCAGGCCAACCGGATGCTGGACGACGAGGACGCCGCGGATCTGGTCACCCGCGAGGTCTTCGGCCATGTCTGGGAGAAACCGGACACCTACGACCCCAGGCAGGGCTCCATGCGGTCCTGGCTGGCCCACCTCACGCACCGCGAGTCCGTCCGGCGGCTGCGGGGCCGGGCCGACGCCGACGCGGACGGCCCCGATGATCCGGGCGAGCTGGAGGAGCGGGTGCGCCGGGCCACCGCCGCGGCCCGCGCCGACTACATCGTGTCGTCCATGCCCGCCCCGCTGCGGGCGGCGCTGGAGCTGGCGTACGTCCAGCGTCGCGACTACCGGCAGACCGCGACGGACCTCGGCGTCACCGAGGACGAGGCGCGGCGCCGGCTGCGGCTCGGGCTGCAACTGCTGTCCACCGCCCGCACCCGGCCACTGGAGGGCGCCCCGCCGCCCGGATACGGGCGGGCCCTGTGAGCGGCGGCACCGACGACCGTGACGAGGGCGGACGCGAGGAGGAGGTGCGGGGCGCCCGGCGCATACCGGGGCCCCGGGCCGCCGCGGACGACTTCGGTGAGCTGAGTCGGATGCCCGTGCGGCCGTCCGTGCCGGACCCGGACCCGAAGCCGGACCTTGGGCCGGAGCCGGACCTTGGACCGGACCCGGAGCCGGAGCCGGACCTTGGACCGGACCTTGGACCGGACCTTGGGCCGGACCTTGGGCCGGACCTTGGGCCGGACCTTGGGCCGGACCTTGGGCCGGACCTTGGGCCGGACCTTGGACCGGACCCGAAGCCGGAGCCGGCCCCGGACCCTGACCCGGCCCCGGAGCCGGACCCGGAGCCGGAGCCGGAGCCGCTGGAGGCGGATGCCCCGGCCCACGACCCGCTACAACCGCCGGCTCCGCCGGCCCTCGTGCTGCCGCATCGCGTTCTTCAGGCGCTGCTCGGGGCCTGGGCGCTGGCCGCGTGTTCGGCGGAGGAGACCGAGGCCGTCGAGGCGCACCTCACGGAGTGCGCGCCTTGTGCGGACGAGGCGCTGCGGCTGCGGGACGCGGTCGGGCTGCTGCACACCGACCGGAGCCTGGATCTCGACCCGTTGCTCAGGGCCCGGGTGCTGGAGAACTGCCTGAGCCGGCGGCCCGCCGACATTCCGGTGCCGGAGTGGGCCGCCCCGTACGACGCGGAGACGGCGCGGCTCGACGCGCTGCTGCGGGACATCGGGGGCGCGGAGTGGCACGCGCCGGTGCGGCTGAAGTGGTTCGAGGGCGAGCACGGGGTGCAGCGCCGGACGACGGTCGCCGGGGTGATCGGGCACCTGCTGACCGTGGACGGGCTGGTCAGCGCGGCCCTCGGGCTGGACGACCCGCTCGCCGAGAGCCACCCCCGCGGCGGCGAGGGCCTGCCGCTCGCGCCGACACCGCGCACCGAGACGTACTGGTCGGCCGCCCGGCTCCCGGCGACGCGTGCGGTCCGCGAGCCGTGGCGCGAGCAGAGCCACACCCTGATCCGGACGGTGTCCTTCGCGGGGCGCGGCGTCTCGGAGCTGTCCGTGTCCTACGGGGACTTCGCGCTGCCGTTGCAGGACGCCCTGCTGGACCGGGCCTTCGAGTGCTGGGTGCACGCGGGGGACATCGCGAACGCGGTGGACTATCCGTACGAGCCGCCGTCCGCCGGGCATCTGCACCGGATGATCGATCTGGCGGTCCGGATGCTGCCGGCCGCGCTGGCGGGGCGGCGCAGGTCGGGGCTGGCGGGGCCGGCCCGGCGCCTGGTGGCGGCCGGGGCCCCGGGGCGCTCGCTGCATCTGGAGATCGAGGGTTCGGGCGGCGGCGACTGGTACATCGCGCTGGACTCCCCCGCCGCCCTCGGCTCCCCCGACCACACGGTGGCGCAGGTCGCGCTGGACGGTGTGGAGTTCTGCCGACTGGTGGCGGGACATGTGCCGCCCGTGGAGGCGGCGGCCGGCCAGCGCGGGGACCGCGAGGCGATCCAGGACGTGCTGTTCGCGGCGGCATCCCTCAGCAGGCTGTGAGAGCGGCTAGGACCTGTCCGGCGGATCTTCGTGGAGCGGCACTAGGCGAAGACCACCGTGCGGCGGCCGTTGAGGAGGATGCGGCGTTCCGCGTGCCACTTCACCGCGCGCGCCAGCGCCTGGCACTCCACGTCGCGCCCGAGGGCGACGAGCTGGTCCGGCGTCACGCCGTGGCCGACGCGCTCGACCTCCTGCTCGATGATCGGGCCCTCGTCGAGGTCGGCCGTCACGTAGTGCGCGGTGGCGCCGATGAGCTTCACGCCGCGCGCGTGCGCCTGGTGGTAGGGCTTGGCGCCCTTGAAGCTCGGCAGGAACGAGTGGTGGATGTTGATGATCCGGCCGCTCAGCTGCTTGCACAGGTCGTCCGAGAGGACCTGCATGTAGCGGGCCAGGACGACCAGCTCGACGTTCTCCTCGCGGACCAGCTCCAGCAGCTCCGCCTCGGCCTGCGGCTTGTTGTCCCGGGTCACCGGGATGTGCCGGAAGGGCACGTCGTACGAGGCGACGAGCCCGGCGAAGTCCGGGTGGTTGGAGACGACGGCGGCGATCTCCACCGGCAGGGCGCCGGTCCGGGAGCGGAAGAGCAGGTCGTTGAGGCAGTGGCCGAACCTGCTGACCATCAGCACGATCCGCATCCGCTCCGAGGACCGGTGGATCTGCCAGTCCATGGCGAAGGAGTCGCCGATCGCGGCGAAGCTCGCCCGCAGCTTGTCGACGGTCACCGGGTTGGCCGCCGAGAAGTGGACGCGCATGAAGAACAGACCCGTGTCGTGGTCCCCGAACTGCTGACTGTCCTCGATGTTGCAGCCGGTCATGAAGAGATAGCTCGACACGGCGTGCACGATGCCCTGTTTGTCCGGGCAGGAGAGGGTCAGGACGTACTGGTCGGGGACGGTGTCAGCAGGCTGCGGCGCGGTCATCCCCGTAGCGTGCCACACCGTCGGCGGTTCAGGCGGTCCTGGTCATGATGCGGAGCACGTCCAGTGAGCGCGGCGGGACGTCGGGGTCCTCGCCGTCGTTCGTGGCGAGCAGCACATGGGCCTCGCGGGCGGCCCTGACCGCCTCCGGCCAGCCGTGGTGCTCCAGGTAGGCGGAGACGGGGGCGTCCGCGCCGACCTGGTGCATGATGCGCAGCACCCGCAGCACGGCGGCGTCGACGAGGGCCGCCTCGCCGGAGTCCCGGAAGATGGTGCCGACGTACTTCTCGGCGGACCAGTTGTCGAGCCAGGTGTCCTCGACCAGGCGGTACACGGCGTCGGTGACGTCGCCGTATCCCTCCCGGCCGGCCAGCCAGCACTCGTGGTGGAAGACGGGGTCGGAGAGCATGTGCAGCGCCGAGCGCACGTTGCTGCGCCAGCGCCACCACGGAAGGTCATTGAGCGGCATGCCGCCCATGGTGGAGGAGCGACGGCCGCGACGGGAAGAGTTCTCGGAACCTTGCTGCACGGTTGTCGATCGTACGTTCCCTTTCCGGTCTTTCGTACGGGCCCCTGCCTTCACCGTCGCCACCTGGGCGCCGAGCGGTGACCCGGGCCCTCGTCGACGCCGGCACGGCCCGCCGAACCTGCCGCTCAGAGCGCGGTGGCCTCGCGCTTCGTCAGGTCGTACTTCGCCGCGATGGCGTTCCACAGCGTGGACGCCTGCTGCTTGGCCTTGCTCGCCTCGCCGCTCTTCACGGTCGCCTGCTGGGTGTGCGAGGTCGTACGGGCATGGCCGCCCTTGCACACCTTCTTGCTCTTGGCCTGCCTGGCCCACGCCGCGTAGTGGTCGTCGGCGGACGCGGACGCCTGCCAGGCCTTGGTGAGCGCGGTGGTCAGCGCGGCGTGGTCCGGCAGCTTGTCGAGCGACAGGCCCTCCAGGCGCGTCACCAGGTCGCGGCGCTGCTTCGCGGCGCCCTTCAGGTCGGAGACGGCCTTGTCCAGGTCGGTGCAGGACTTGGTCTTCTCGACCGCGCCGATGACCGCCGCACGGCTGTTGTTGCTGTCCGCGAGGAGCTTGTCGAGCTCCTCCGCCTGCGGCTTCGCCGGGTCGGCCACCGGCTGCTTCTTCTCCTCGGACGGCTCGGTGCCGGCCGGTGAACTCGCGGACGCCACCGGCTGCTTGTTGTCCTTGTCGTCGTCGCCGCCGCTCATCAGCGCGCCCGCGCCGAGCCCGATCACCGCGCAGCCGACGACGACCGCCGCGATCAGCGGAACGGCCGCGGACTTCTTGCGCCGCCCGCCGTCCCCGTCCTGCGGCAGCCCCTCCTCGGGGCCGGCGTACGGGGGCTGCGGCGGCTGGTAGGCCTGCTGCTGCGGCGCCGGGCCCGCCTGGTACGGCTGCTGCTGCGGCGCCGGACCTGCCTGGTACGGCTGTTGCTGCTGCGCCGGGTCGAACCGGGGTATCTGCTGGGTGGCGCCCTCCGGTTCGTCGCTGCGGAAGAGGTTGTCGAACTCGGCGGGCGGCTGCCGCTCGCCGGGCGCCCCGGGCCGGATGCCGTACGGGGCGCCGCCGGGGGTCGCAGGGATGTACTGCGTCGCGTCGGCGTCCGGGCCGCCCTGCGCGGGCTGCTGGTAGCCCTGCTGCCGGGAGTGGCCCAGGAACCGGGTGGACTCCGCGGGGTTCTCCGGCGGCAGCCCGCCGGGCGCCGGGCCGCCGGGTATCGGCGCGATGTACTGCGTGGCGTCGACGTCGCCGGGGCCCGCGCCGTGCCCGGTCTCGGGCGGCAGGGGCTGGGCGTACGGCTGCTGCCCGCCCTGCCCGCCCTGCCCGTACGCGGGAGGCTGCTGCTGCCCGCCCTGCCCGTACGCGGGAGGCTGCTGCTGCCCGTGCTGCCGGCCCTGGCCGTACCCGCCCTGGCCGTATCCGTTCGGGTCGTACGCGTCCTGGCCGCCGTACTGGCCCTGCTGTCCGGAGGCGTCGTACGGGGACTGCCGGCCCTGGCCGTACGCGTCCTGGCCGGCACCGTCCTGCGGCCCCCAGGGCTGTCCCCACGGCTGGCCGGCCGCCGGGGCCGCCTGGCCGCCCGCCGCTCCCCCCGGCGTCCAGGGCTCGCCGCCGTCCGAGGGCAGCACGACACCCTCGTGTGCGGGTCGTACAGCAGGGAGCTGCTGCTCGTCACCCTGTCCGCTCTGCGTCACCGGGACTCCTACGTGTCAACTATGGAATCGTCGGCTCACGCTATCGGGTGGCAGCCGCCGTTCGCCAAGCGCCCGTTGCCCCTCGCCTACCCTTCGTACCGGGTGTAACACCCTGCCCCCTCAAGACGCAGTTGAGGGGGCAGGCCGCTGCGTGTGCTCAGGCCGCCTGGAGTTCCAGCCGGGCGCCGAACTCCCGTACCGCGGGCTCGTCCCCGTACGGCAGCAGGCGCTGCTGGAGGTCGTCCAGATACTCCGCGCCCCGGCTGGAGCGCACCGTGCCCAGCAGCTCCATCGCCCGCGTCCCCGTGTGGCAGGCCTGCTCCACCTCCCGCAGCTGGACCTGGGCCGTGGCCAGCAGCGCCAGGCCGATGCCCCGGCGGCGGGCCCGGGACTCCGGGTGGCCGTCCAGGGACTCCTTCGCCCGGCGCGCGGCGGCCTCGGCCTGACCCAGGTCGCGGTGGCAGTGCGCCAGCTCGTCCGCCAGGTAGGCGTGGTCGAAGTGGGCGATCCAGTCGGGGTCGTCCCCGGTGTCCGGCTCGGCCCGCTCCAGCGCCGCCTGCGCCCGCCCCGCCGCCTCCTGGCAGGTGCGTACGTCGCCGAGCAGCGCGTGGCCGCGCGCCTCCGCCGCGTGGAACATCGCCTCCGCCCTCGGCGTGACCCGGCCGCGCGACCCCTCCTGCGCGGCCCGCGCCAGCTGCGCGATCTCGCGCGGGTTGCCGAGCTGCGCCGCGAGGTGGCTCATCGAGGCGGCCAGCACATAGCCGCCGTAGGCGCGGTCGCCCGCCGCCTGCGCGAGGCGCAGGGCCTGGATGTAGTAGCGCTGGGCCAGGCCCGGCTGGCCCGTGTCGACCGCCATGTACCCGGCGAGTTCGGTGAGCCGGGCGACGGCCGCGAACAGCTGACGGCCGGTCGATTCGTGGTACGCGCCCGAAAGGAGCCCGGAGACCACGCTGTTGAGGTAGTGCACCAGGACGGGGCGCACATGTCCGCTGCCGAACCGGTGGTCGAGGTCGACCAGCGCGGCCGTCGTCGCCCGCACCGCCTCCACGTCCGACATCCCGACCCGGGAACCGGCCGACCGGGCGACCTGCGGGTCCGCGCCGGTGATCAGCCAGTCCCGGCTGGGCTCCACCAGCGCGGACGAGGCGACCGTCGAGCCGGACAGGAAGTCGCGGCGGCCGACGTCGCTGCGCCACAGCTCGCAGACCTGCTCGATGGCCCCGATCACCGTCGGGGCGAACTGGAGGCCGACGCCCGAGGCCAGGTTCTTGCCGTTGGCCATGCCGATCTCGTCGATCGTGACCGTACGGCCGAGCTTGCGGCCCAGCGCCTCGGCGATGATGCCCGGCGCCCGGCCGCGCGGCTGCTGGCCGCGCAGCCAGCGGGCCACGGAGGTCTTGTCGTACCGGAGGTCGAGACCGCGCTCGGTCCCCACCATGTTGACGCGGCGGGCCAGGCCCGCGTTGGAGCATCCGGCTTCCTGGATGAGCGCCTGGAGCCGTTCGTTCGGCTGGCGTGCGACGAGAGGCCTGGCTGCCATGTGTGTCCCCCTGAGGCCGCAGTGATCGATGACGGGATCACTGCCCGACATATGTCTCAGAAATGCGCCGATTCATCGTGTTGGTCACTTTCCTCGCGACTCACCTCATTCGTAACGGCAACCCACCTAAAATGCCGCGCGAACCGCGTCGTCCGAACGTCCCGTAACCAGTTACCCCCCTCCGGCCCGGACTTCTCCCACGCGCCCCCGCCCATGCATCCGTGCGCCCCATGTGCGGGAGCGGAGGCCCCAACCGCGCCCGATGCGCCCGTAACTCCTCGTGAAGCCTGTAGTTGAGCTGGGCGTGGAAGATCCCATCGGAGTCAAGGAAGCCGCACAGGTTCCCCGGCAGCGCGTCGATCAACTGCTCGACGCCGCCGTGCGGTACACGGAGGAACGGCACTGGGACGTGTGCCCCGGCACCTGGCTGGAGCCGGTCGACGGCGCCCAGCGGTGCTCGTGCGGCGAAGTCGGCTGTGCCGCGCCCGGCGCGCACCCCACCCGCGCCGACTGGGCGCAGGGGGCCACCGGCAGCGCCGCCGCCGCTCGCCGGATGTGGACCCAACAGCCCGGCGCGGCCGTCCTGTTGCCGACCGGGCGGGCATTCGACGCGCTCGACGTGCCGGAGTCCGCCGGGTTCCTGGCGCTGGCCCGGATGGAGCGGATGAGCCTGCCGCTCGGTCCGGTCACCCGCACCCCCGACCGCCGGATGCAGTTCTTCGTCCTGCCCGGCGCCGCCGCCAAGGTGGAGGACCTGGTGCGCCGGGCCGGGTGGAACGCCGCGTCGATCGGCCTGCGCGGCGTCGGCGAGGGCGACTACGTCACGGCACCGCCCACCCGGGTCGGCGGCACCGGAGCGGTGCAGTGGGCCCGCTCCCCCACGACCGCCAACCGCTGGCTGCCCGAGGTGGAGGAGCTCATCAGCCCGCTGGCGTACGCGTGCGGACGGGTGGCGGCGGACGCCCGGGAGAGCCTTTCGTAGGGTGTCCCCCACATACGGGGACTGCGAAGGGCGTGCACCATGCCGGACCGGACACAGAACGGCGGAACACAGAACAGCGGGGCCGGGAACGGCGGAACGGACCGGGCCGCCGGCCCGGTGGACATACCGCGGGCGGCGCCGCCCGCGGTGCGCGTCGAGGGGCTGTGGAAACGATTCGGCGAACAGACCGCGGTCGCCGGGATCGATCTGGAGCTGCCGGCCGGCAAGTTCATCGGCCTGGTCGGGCCCAACGGGGCGGGGAAGACCACCACGCTCTCCATGGTCACCGGTCTGCTCCGCCCCGACATGGGCAGGATCGAGATCGGCGGGCGTGACGTCTGGCGCGACCCGGTCGAGGTGAAGTCCCGGATCGGCGTCCTGCCCGAGGGCCTGCGCCTCTTCGAACGCCTCTCCGGCCGCGAACTTCTCGCGTACACCGGGCGGTTGCGCGGGCTGCCGGGCCACGAGGTGGACAGCCGTGCCACCCAGCTGCTGGACGTGCTGGACCTGGCGGGCTCCCAGCACAAGCTGGTCATCGACTACTCGACGGGCATGCGGAAGAAGATCGGGCTCGCCGCCGCGCTGCTGCACAACCCCGAAGTCCTCTTCCTGGACGAGCCGTTCGAGGGCGTCGACCCCGTCTCGGCGCAGACCATCCGCCAGGTGCTGGAGCGCTACACCGGCTCCGGCGCGACCGTCGTCTTCTCCAGCCATGTGATGGAGCTGGTCGAGTCGTTGTGCGACTGGGTGGCCGTCATGGCGGCCGGAACCATCCGGGCCCGGGGCACCCTGGCCGAGGTGCGCGGCGATGCGCCCTCCCTTCAGAACGCCTTCCTGGAGCTCGTCGGCGCGGGCGACCGCGACACCGGCGAGACCCTCGACTGGCTGGGCGGCGACCGATGAGCGTGCTCGACGCCCCGGCCGGCACCGGCCTCCGCCCGCGCGCCACGGCCGGCGGTACGGGCCTGGTCCCCGTCTTCGCCCGGCTCAAGCTGACCCTCCTGCGCAACGGGCTGCGCCAGTCCGCCGGGCGCCGGGCCGCCTACATCGCCTCGGTCGTCGGCGCCGTGCTGATCGCCGTCGGCCAGGTGTTCGGGCTCGTCCTGCTGCGCGGAAACGCCCACGCGGACTCCCTGGTCGTGCTGCTCATCGCCGTCCTGGCGCTCGGCTGGGCCGTGATGCCGCTGTTCTTCGCCGCCGGCGACGAGACCCTGGACCCGACCCGTCTCGTCATGCTGCCGCTGCGGCCCCGGCCACTGATCATCGCGCTGCTCGTCTCCTCGCTGATCGGCATCGGGCCGCTGTTCACGCTGTGCCTGGCGGCCGGCTCGGTGGCCGCCGTGGCCCACGGGGCGGGCGCGGCGGTCTTCGCCGTCCTCGCCGTCCCGCTGACCCTGCTGGTCTGCGTGGCCCTGGCCCGTACCGTCACCGCCGCCAACACCCGGCTCCTCACCTCCCGCAAGGGCCGCGACCTGGCGGTGCTCAGCGGACTGGTCATCGCGGTGGGCATCCAGGTCGTCAACTTCGGCGTGCAGCGCCTCAGCCGGGCGGGCGGCCTGTCCGCGCTCGACCCGACGGCGGACGTGGTCCGCTGGCTGCCGCCCGCGTCGGCGATCGGGTCCGTGGACTCCGCCTCCCGGGGCGCGTACGGGCAGGCCGTCGTCCAGCTGCTGCTCGCCGCCGCCGCGCTCGTCCTGCTGCTGTGGCTGTGGCAGCGCACCCTGACCAAGCTGATGACCGCGCCGGACGGCTCGACGGCCGCCGCCGCGGACCCCGAGCGCAAGAAGTCCGGCCGGGGCGGCGGCGGCCTCTGGGCGCTGCTGCCCGAGGGGCGCACCGGCACGGTGATGCAGCGGACCCTGCGGTACGTGGCGCGCGACCCGAAGACCAAGGCCGCCTGGGTGTCCGCGCTGGCGGTCGGGCTGATCGTGCCGCTGCTCAACGCCGCACAGGGCACGGGCTCGGTGTACTTCGCGTGCTTCTGCGCCGGGATGCTCGGCATCCAGATGTACAACCAGTTCGGGCAGGACACCTCCGCGTTCTGGATGGTGGCCCTGACGATCTCGACCACCCGGGACGCCTACCTCGAACTCCGGGCGCGGGCGCTGGCGCTGCTGCTGATCACCCTCCCGTACACGGTGGTCGTGACGGTGGTGACGGCGGCGCTGCTCAACGACTGGGCGCAGCTGCCGGGGGTCATGGGCCTGTCGTTCGCGCTGCTGGGCGCGATGCTGGCGACGGGTGCGGTGGCCTCGGTGAACTTCCCGTACTCGGTCCCGCAGGAGGGCGCGTTCAAGAACGTGGCGCCGGGGCAGGCCGGGCTCGCCTGGATCGCGATCTTCGGCGGCATGGTGTCGGCGGCGCTGATGAGCGCCCCGGTGATCGCCCTGACGATCGGCCTGCACGTCGCGGGCGCCGAGGACCTGCTGTGGCTCCTGCTGCCGGTGGGGGCCGGGTACGGGGCACTGATCGCCTGGGGCGGGCTGCGGCTGGCGGCCCCGCGCATGGCCGTGCGGCTGCCGGAGATCCTGGGGGCGGTCAGCAAGGGGTGAGGGCGGGCCCGGGAGCCGTTACGGGGACACCGGCTCCCGGTCGTCCCGCGCGTCCTCGGCCAGCTGCTCCAGGAAGGGTTCGACCGCGGCGCGCCAGCCCTCGGGCCGGTCGAAGTGGATGAGGTGGCCCGCGTCGGCCACCTCCGCGTACTGCCCGCGCGGCAGGACCCGGACCATCTCCTGCGCCTCCGCCCGGCCCAGCTCGCCGTCCAGCCCGCGCAGTACCAGCGTCGGGCACCTGACCTGGGCCAGCTCCTCCCAGTGCGCGTCGAACACCCAGGGGGCGCGGGACTCCAGCATCTGCCGGCGGGAGAAGACGGGCCGCCAGCCGTCGGCGTGCTCGGTCATCACCTGGGCGTAGAACTCGCCGCGCGACGGGTTGGGGCGCTCCACCCAGGGGTCGTCCTCGCCGAACCACTGCCGTACGGCGTCGAGCGAGGCGAACGGCAGCGGCCAGGTGTCGAACCAGTCCGCCCACTCGCGCTGCGAGGCCGCGCCGAGCGCGGAGGCGCGCATGTCGCAGATGACGAGCGCGCGGACCAGGTCGGGGCGCTTGGCGGCGAGCTGCCAGGCGGTCAGCGCGCCCATGGAGTGGCCGACGAGGGTGACGGGGGCGAGCCCGAGCTGTTCGATCGCCGCCTCGGCGTCCGCGACGTACGCGTCCCGGGTGTACGGGCCGTCGGCCGGCTTCGCGCTGGCGCCGTGGCCCCGCTGGTCGAGGCCGACCGGGCGGTGGCGCTCGGCGAGCCAGCGGGTGACGGGCGCCCAGTGCGAGGCCCGGCCCATCAGGCCGTGCAGCAGTAACACGCCGGGGGCCCGGCCGCCGGCCGCGCTCTGCTCGGGCTGGTCGGCGAACTCCCAGGCCGCGAGGCGTACGCCGTCGGTTCCGGTCACTTCGATGCGCCGCGCCATAGCTCCGGGCACCCCCTTGTCCCCTTGGTCACCGGGTGGTCATGTCGGCAGACTATCGAACCTTTATTCGAAAACCGGGATCTGCCGACCAACACCGCTCGTTCGAGTGACTGCTTCCCAGGATTGACGGCGGCAGCTGCGGGGAGATCTCTTCCGGGAGGCGGGCCACTCGGGGATGAGGGCCCACGGGACCGACCTTGAGAGCTCGGGGCTCCAGGTCGGACACAGGGGAGGACAGGCCCCGGCGCCTTGCGGCGCCGGGGCCGACCGCTTTCCGGCCCGGGCGCCCCCGGGAGACCCCCACCGCAGGCCCGTCCTGCTCGAACGACGGGTGCATTCCGGCTCCCCTCCCCGGCCGCGGCCCGGCAGCCGGCACGCTCAGCCGTCCCTCCGCCACAGCCTGGCACGCGAGGCGCCGACGCGCTGCGGTTCCGGACGGAAAAAGAGAAACCGGGCATCCGCGGCCACGGCCGCCGATGCCCGGTCTCCCCGGAACCCCGCGGTTCCTACCGCTTGGCCACGAAGACGTGCGAGGCGACCTCGGAGTCCAGCTCCGCCGCCTCTCCGCTGCTGCCGACCAGCACCCCGCCGGGCGACTCGGTCACGCTGACCACCGAACCGGGCTGCACGCCCGCCCGCCGCAGCGTGTACATCAGCTGGGCGTCCGTCTGGATCGGCTCACCGATCCGGCGGACCACCACCGTCTTGCCCTCGCTCCCCGGGTCGAGGTCGGACAGGCTCACCATGCCCTCGTCCAGGAACGGGTCGGCCTCGGCCTTCTCGCCCAGCTCCTCGAGGCCCGGGATCGGGTTCCCGTACGGCGACTCCGTCGGGTGGCGCAGCAGCTCCAACACCCGCCGCTCCACCGCCTCGCTCATCACGTGCTCCCACCGGCACGCCTCGGCGTGGACCTGCTCCCACTCCAGGCCGATCACGTCGACCAGCAGGCACTCGGCCAGCCGGTGCTTGCGCATGACGCGGGTCGCCAGCCGGCGGCCCTCCTCCGTCAGCTCCAGATGCCGGTCGCCCGCCACCTGCACCAGGCCGTCGCGCTCCATGCGTGCCACGGTCTGGCTGACGGTGGGACCGCTCTGGTCCAGCCGTTCCGCGATCCGGGCGCGCATGGGGACCACGCCTTCCTCTTCGAGTTCGAGGATGGTGCGGAGATACATCTCCGTTGTGTCGATCAGTCCGGACATTCGTGCCCCTCGATGCAGTCGTGCGTGAGGACCTGTCTTCGGGGTCCCCTCGTCGCCCGGAGGGCGGCCGTGCGGGAGAGGGGAGTCGAAGACAGGTCCGCACCCTCAACCAATTCTGACGCATCGGGCCGGTAACCGTGCCTCGCCGTCACCACCGGCGCCGATACGGCCGCTCCGCCGACGTCCTGCGGTATTGACATGTCACTGGTCCAGACCGCAACGTGATCGGCGGTACGGACGCCCCATGGACATCTCACCCCGCCGGAAAGGCCCTCCTCGATGAGCGAAAGCAAGCTCGCCGGTCAGTTCCTCGACGCAGCGATCGGCCTGCTGGGGAGGGTGCGCGACGAGGAGGCCGACAGCATCGCCGCCGCCGGTGCCGCCATCGCCGACACCGTCGCGGCGGGCGGGCGGCTCTTCGCCTTCGGCGCCGGGCACTCCTCGCTCGCCGCCCAGGACGTCGTCTACCGGGCGGGCGGGCTCGCCCTGATGAACCTCATGGCCGTCCCCGGCGCACTCGGCGTCGACGTCATGCCCGCGACCCTCGGCTCCGCGCTGGAACGCGTGGACGGCCTCGCGGGCGCGGTGCTCGACTCCAGCCCCGCGAAGACGGGCGACGTCCTCGTGATCATCTCGCTCTCCGGGCGCAACGCCCTGCCCGTCGAGATGGCGATGAACGCGCGTGCGCTGGGCCTGAAGGTCATCGGCGTCACCTCGGTCGCGTACGCGACCGAGACCCGGTCACGGCACAGCTCGGGCGGCTTCCTGCGGGACCACTGCGACATCGTCCTCGACAGCAAGATCGCGGTCGGGGACGCGGAGCTGGAGGTGGACGGCATCGAGGCGCCGTTCGCACCGGCGTCGACCGTGGTCACCAGCGCGATCATGCAGGCGATGATGGCAGCGGCCGCGGAAGGGCTGCTGGAGCGGGGCGTGGAGCCGCCGCTGCTGCGGTCGGGGAACGTGGACGGCGGGCACGAGTGGAACGGGCGCGTGATGGCGCAGTACGCGGACCGGATCTTCTACCGGCACTGAGCGGTGACCGCGCATTCCGGTCTGTGAGGTGGCCGTCCACCCCGGCGGCGGTTCCGTCCTCAAACGCCGGACGGGCTGGGTTTCTCGCCGGACGGGCTGGACAACCGGTGCAGGTCCACCGATGCCGCCACCCGGTCCGCCACGCTCTCCGCGTACGCCGCGTCCGGGCGTTCGAAGGCGGCCCGGTGGGCGGAGCGCAGGAAGGTGACCACGCCCAGGGTCCGGCCCCGGCTCCGCAGCACCACGCACAGCGCGTGCACCGCGTCGGCGGGCCACTGCCGCTGCCTCGCCCACTCCCCGTCCGTACGCCCGGCCCCCGCCGAGGCCCGCACCGAGCCCGTGCGGTCCACCGCCTGGAGGGCCGGGTGGCCCGGCGCGTACCGCAGGGGGATGCCGCCGCCGGCCACCGGCAGGCAGGGCCCCGGCGCGTCGGCCGGGGTGGCGGCGGCCCGCACCAGGCGCTCCCCCGCCACCAGGTCGATCAGCGCGTGGTCGGCGAACCCGGCCAGCGCGTAGTCGAGGGAGGACGTGGCCGCCTCCATCGGGTCCTCGCACTCGGCGGCCGACCGCGAGGCGCGGTGCAGCTGGTTGGAGCGGAAACGCACCCGGTCCGCCTCCTGGGACGCGAGCTTCGCCGCCGTCACGTCCTGGAAGACCCAGCCGGCCCCCAGCGGCACCGGCTCCTCGGTGAGCGGCGAGGCCAGCCGCAGGAAACCGCTTCTCCAGCAGCGCCGGCGCACGCCCTCGCCGCCCCGCAGCGTCACCCACAGCTCGGCGGGCGCGGGCGGCGCGCCCTCGGCCAGCACGTGCTGGAGCGCGCCCTCCAGCTCCTCCACACCCTGGGCGATCAGCTCGCCGAGCGGCCGCCCCAGCAGCGTCGTACGGCCGCCGCCCAGGGCGCGGGCCGCGTGGGCGTTGACGACGGTCGGGCGCAGGTCCACGTCCACGAGGACCACGCCCCAGGACGCGTCCTCGAACAGCGCCTCGCTGAGCGCGATGGCCCGTTCCAGGTCGATCTGCGCGTGGACCTCGCTGAACGCGCAGTAGACCCCGGCCGGCTTTCCGTCCGCGCCCCGCACCCCGGCCGACTGGGTGCGGACGAGGACCCGGCCGCCGTCCTTGCGCAGCAGCGCGAACTCGTGCACCTGCCGGCCCGGCGCGCCCATGACGGCCATCAGCCGGCCCTGCACCTCGTCCGCGTCGGCCCTGCGCACGGCCCATCCGGCGAATCCGGGCCGCCCCACGGCCTCCACGGCGGACCAGCCCAGGATGCGCTCCGCCTCGCGGTTCCAGTGGGTGACGGTGCCCTCCGCGTCGAAGGCGCAGAGCGCCGCGTCCATCCCGTCGAGGAGGGCCGCCAGCAGCTCCGCCCCGGGAGTCGGCTCGGGGCCGAGCGCGTCGTCGGTCGTACCCCTGCTCGTGGAAGCACTCATCCCGGACCCCCTGCAGGACGTGTCCGCCATTGCCGCACGTCAGACCATTGAACTCGAACGTGACCCAGCACACAGCGAGTTCCCCGAAAACGATCCCTTCGATAATTCGGTTGTGCGGGCGCGGAGGCGGTTCCTAAGCTGTCCGTACACGTTGAAAGGAGGTGATCCGAAAAGTGCAGTCTTATCGGATTCGTGAGGTGGCTGCGGGCTGACAGCCCGTCGTCGCACATCGTGCACCTCGGCGGACTGTCTGCCGAAACCCAAGCAGTCACCGACCCGCAGGCTCGCCGGTAGATCCGGCCGGCTCCTCCGCAAGGAGGGACCAGAGCCTGCGGGTTTCCGCGTTACGGGGCAGCGCCGCGCTCACGGGCACAGCCGCTCGACGCGCCACGTACCGTCCTCGCCGCCCTCGCGCACGTACCGCAGCCGGTCGTGGAGGCGGTTCTCGTGGCCCTGCCAGAACTCGATCGTGTCGGGGACGACGCGGAAGCCGCCCCAGTGCGGGGGCGCCGGGACCTTCTCGCCCTCGGGGTAGCGGGCGGACAGGTCCTCGTAGCGGTGCACCAGCTCCTCGCGGGTGCCGATCACCGTCGACTGGTCGCTCGCCCAGGCGCCGAGCTGGGAGCCGTGCGGGCGGGTGCGGAAGTAGGCGACGGTCTCCTCGCGGGCGACGCGGGAGGCGGTGCCGGTGACGATGACCTGGCGGGCCAGCGGGTGCCAGGGGAAGAGCAGCGAGACGTACGGGTTGGCGGCCAGCTCGCGGCCCTTGCGGGACTCGTAGTTGGTGAAGAAGACAAAGCCGCGCGCGTCGTACATCTTCAGCAGCACCGTGCGGGAGGAGGGGCGGCCCTCGGGGGTCGCCGTGGACACCACCATGGCGTTCGGCTCGTGGAGCATCCCGCCGGCGGCGACCTGCCGGAACCAGCGGGCGAACTGGTCCATCGGATCGGGGGCGAGGCCGTCCTCGGTGAAGCTCTCGGAGCGGTACTGCTCGCGCATCGCGGCCGGATCGGTGGTGGAATCGAAGGAGGAGTCTGCGGTGGGCACGGAGCCATCCTGCCGCAGCGGGCGGGCGCGAAGGAGGTCCGCCCGCCGAGGAGCGGGGAACGGAGGGGGTCCGCCCGCCGTGGAGCGGGGAACGGGCGGCTGTGCCGGATGTCACGCTTCCCGGTCACGTCGGAACCCGCCAGTATCGGGGGTGGGCCTCCGGGCCCGCTCGCAACCGTCGATCCGAGGGAGCCGCCTGATGTCCGACTTCGTACCCGGACTCGAAGGAGTCGTCGCGTTCGAAACGGAAATCGCCGAACCCGACAAGGAAGGCGGTTCGCTCCGGTACCGGGGCGTCGACATCGAGGACCTCGTCGGCCACGTGTCGTTCGGCAACGTGTGGGGGCTGCTGGTGGACGGGGCGTTCAAGCCCGGTCTGCCCCCGGCCGAACCGTTCCCGATCCCGGTGCACTCCGGTGACATCCGGGTCGACGTGCAGTCCGCGCTCGCGATGCTCGCCCCGGTGTGGGGGCTGAAGCCGCTGCTCGACATCGACGAGGAGACCGCCCGCGAGAACCTGGCGCGGGCCGCCGTGATGGCGCTGTCGTACGTGGCCCAGTCGGCGCGCGGGCAGGGCCGGCCGATGGTCCCGCAGCGCGAGATCGACAAGGCGGGGTCCGTCGTGGAGCGGTTCATGATCCGCTGGCGCGGCGAGCCGGACCCCCGGCACGTGAAGGCCGTGGACGCGTACTGGACGTCCGCCGCCGAGCACGGGATGAACGCCTCCACGTTCACCGCCCGGGTCATCGCCTCGACCGGCGCCGACGTGGCCGCCGCGCTGTCCGGCGCGGTGGGCGCCATGTCGGGCCCGCTGCACGGCGGCGCCCCCTCCCGCGTCCTCGGCATGATCGAGGAGATCGAGCGGACCGGGGACGCCACGGCGTACGTGAAGAAGGCCCTGGACAAGGGCGAGCGGCTGATGGGCTTCGGCCACCGCGTCTACCGGGCCGAGGACCCGCGCGCCCGGGTGCTGCGCCGGACCGCCGAGGAGCTGGGCGCGCCCAGGTTCGAGGTGGCGCAGGCGCTGGAGAAGGCGGCGCTGGAGGAGCTGCACGCCCGGCGCCCGGACCGGGTGCTGGCGACGAACGTGGAGTTCTGGGCGGCGATCATGCTGGACTTCGCCGAGGTTCCGGCGCACATGTTCACGTCGATGTTCACGTGCGCCCGTACGGCGGGCTGGTCGGCGCACATCCTGGAGCAGAAGCGGACGGGCCGCCTGGTGCGCCCGTCGGCACGGTACGTGGGCCCGGGGCCGCGCAGCCCCCGCGAGATCGACGGGTTCGCGGAGCTGGCGGACCTGGGGAACTGAGGGCGCCGCGATACCGCAGCGCGCCGGCCCCCTCCTCGCCCTCGCCCGGAGGGGGCCGCCGCCGCGCTGCCACAATGCTGTCCACCGTGCCCGGACAGAACGCCGGCCCCGTCGGCGGTGAAGCAGAGGTGGACCGCATGAGTGTGTCGACACGGCCGCAGAACGAGCGCTGGGTCGTCGGCCGGCTGGCCGTCGGGACCGTGCGCACCCGGCTGATCTGCGTACCGCAGGCGGGAGCCGGGGCCGGGGCGTTCGCGGGGTGGCGCAACCACATCCCGCAGGGGTACGAGCTGGCCCCGGTCGAACTGCCGGGCCGGGGCACCCGGGACGCCGAGCCGATGCCGGCGGACTTCGACGCGTTGGCCGACCGGCTGCTGGCCGGACTGACCCCCGAACTCGGCGTGCCGTACGTGCTGTTCGGGCACAGCTTCGGCGGGGCCCTGGTCTACGAGCTGAGCCGCCGGATCGAGGACCGGGGGCTGCCCGCCCCGGTGGCCACCGTCGTATCGGGCTTCCGGGCCCCGCACACCCCGCCCACGACGGCCATGTCCGAGGTGTCCGACGAAGAGCTGCTGGACTGGCTGATCCGCAACGGCGGGATGCCGGAGGAACTGCTCGCGTACAAGACGTTCGTGCGTCAGATCATGCGGTACATACGCGCCGATCTGCGGATCGCCGAAAGCTACTCGCTCGACGAACCGGCGCCGCTGCCGGGCCCGTTGCACGTCTTCGGCGGTACGGACGACCAGGTGACGCCACCCGACCGGTTGCCCGAGTGGCGGGCCTGCGCCGGCTCCGACTTCTCGCTGACGCTGCTGCCCGGCGGTCACAACTACCCGCACACCGACCCGCCGACCATGGTGGCCGCGCTCATGGACGTCCTCGCGGCCACGCCGTCGCACGCCGGGTGACCGGGGGGGCGGTCCTGTCGGTCAGGGCCGGTCGAGTCCCCACGTCTGGAGGGCGTACGGGCGCCCCTTCTGGACGCCCTCGATGAGCGGCACGCCGAGCAGCCGGAAGCCGGTCGCGGTGGCCACGGCGACGCTGGCGGCGTTCTCCGGCTCCAGCTCCAGGGTCACCCGTTCGACGCCCAGTTCCCCGAAGGCGTACGCGGCCATCACCCGCACCGCCCGCCCGGCCAGCCCCTGCCCGCGGTGGGCGGGCCCGACCGCGTAACCGAGCTCCGTGCCCTCGGGGGCGCGGCGCAGCATCACCTCACCGAGCGGGGCGCCGCCGTCGAGCGTGATGGCGAGCAGCACGGCCGTACCGTCCGCCCGCAGCTGCCGGGCCTTCGCCAGCCGGTCGCGGGCGGCCCCGGCGTCGAAGGGCGAGACGATCGGCGTCCAGTGCGCGATGTCGGGGTGGTCGAACAACTCCGGCATCGCGGCCAGGTCTTCTTCCGTCCAGTCACGCAGCACGAGCCCTTCGCCGGTGAGTTCGACGCGGTCGGGAAACGCGGGGTGGGGCGAGGCTGAGGTGTCGGCGCTGCTGGACATGGAGGAACAGTATCCCGGCGGGTACGGGGCCGGGCCGCCCTGCGCACACCGGTCCGGGAGGGATGGCGGGCTCGACGGTCATGACACACCCCACCACCGACGCACCAGCGGAGAGCGGCTGCCCGCACCGCGGGAATTCCCGGACTCAGCCGCGTACCAGACAGTGGACGAACTGCGGAGGATCTAGAAGAAGCGGTCACGCCCGAATCCTTCAAATCCCTGAATCCGGGTGACTAGAACCCCGTTCGCGCGTTTCACTTGCACAGGTACGCGGAAAGTCGACGAGAGGAGGGCACACAGATGCTGCTGAACTTCAGAGTCTCGAATCACCGCTCCATCCGCGAGGAACAGGAACTCCAGCTCCACCCCGCCTACGACGCCGACCGCCCGCCGGGCACGGACTGGGCCGCCGTCCCCGTGGCGGGACTGTTCGGAGCCAATGCGGCCGGCAAGTCGAACCTCATCGGCGCGCTGGAGTACATGGCCCAGATGGTCCTGAACTCCCACCGGGACGCGGAGCCCGGCGGAGGCGTCAACCGTCAGGTGTTCCGCCTGGACCCGGCGGCGGCCGAGGAACCCTCCTGGTACGTGGTGGATCTCCTGGTGGGTGGGGTCCGCCACACGTACGGCTTCAGCGTCGACAACCGGTGCGTACTCGACGAATGGCTGTACAGCTACCCGCACGGCAAGAAGCGCAAGATCTTCGAGCGCACCGATGGAGAGGTGAGCGCGGGCGATTCCCAAGCCGGTCGTGAGCTGGCACTCGTCGAGAACATCACTGAACCGAACGTCCTGTTCCTGACGATGGCGGCCCGCTCCAAGCAGGAGGACTTCCGCCCGGTCTACGACTGGTTCGCGTCGGAACTGAGATTCAGCGGAAGCGGGTCTTGGCCCTCGGCCAAGTCCTTCATGCCAGATGCGCGAGGAGCGATGGGGTCCTCCGGCCTTCTGGAACTCCTGCGCTCGGCCGACCTGGGGATCGAGGACTGCGGCACCGAAGTGCAAGTCATGGACGAGGAGACACTCCGTCGCCGATTCGGCAAACGTCTCGCCTCGCGGGATCTCGCCAAGCTGCTGGAGAACGGACCGCACGAATCCCCCCGCACGTGGATCGGACACCGTGGCCGGACCGGCGTGGTCCGCATGGACCTGCACGAGGAGTCCGCCGGGACGAGAGCGCTCCTGGCCCAGGCTCCCCGCTTCCTTTCCGTTCTGGAGCGGGGCGGAACGTTCGTCGTCGACGAGATCGACTCCAGCCTCCATCCGCTGCTCACCACCCGGCTCATCCGGCTGTTCCAGGACCCCACGACCAACCCGCTGGGCGCGCAACTCGTCTTCACCTCCCACGACGCGAGTCTGCTCGGCCGGGTGGACGGCGAAGACGTCCTCAAGAGGGACCAGGTGTGGTTCGTGGAGAAGGACGAGTACGGGGAGACAAGGCTGTTCGCCCTGTCCGAGTTCAAACCGCGCGTCGGCGAGAACCACGAGCGCCGCTATCTGGGCGGCAGCTACGGCGGGGTTCCGTTCATCGACGACGGCTTTGCCCGGGCGCTGGCCACCAGGAAGGAACAGGAGGAACGGAGTGGCGCGGCATCCTAAGCCGGACGGGCGCAAGCGTCCGTCGCGCGAGTCCCGGCTCGGCAGGCGCACCGAGCACCGGGCACCACGCCTGCGATTACTGGTGGTCTGCGGCGCCGAGGTGACCGAGTACGACTACGTCCAAGGGCTCAAGGGCGCGGCGCGGAACTCCGCCGTATCGATCAAGGTCGTCACACATCCCAAGGCTCCGTCCCAGGTGGTCGCGTACACAGCGAAGCTGTTCGGAGAGTCCGACGACGCGTACGACGCGGCCTGGTGCGTCGTGGACGTCGACGAGTTCACCGATCTCGCCGACGCACTCGGGGAGGCCGAACGTCAAGGCATCGGCATCGCCCTGTCGAACCCCTGCTTCGAGGTCTGGCTGCTGCTCCACTTCACCGACCACCACAAGCACATGCCCTCGTACGCCCAGCTCGCTCCCCTGCTGAGCAGACACGTACCGGGCGGCTACTCGAAAACGGGCCTCGACTTCCGCCACTACGCCTCCGGCTGGACCGAGGCTGTCCGCCGGGCGCGGCTGCTGGCGCCGGAGGGCAAGGAACTGGAGGTGAACCCCTCCACAGGCATGTGGAAGCTCGCGCTCGCCATCGGCGGCCCCGCGCAGTGACCGCTCCTGGCCGGCCTTCGACCGGCTCTCGCGGGCCAGCGAGACCCTGTCCTCCGTCGGCACCACTCGACCGGTCCGAGGGACCCACGCTTCTCGACGAGAACGAGCGGCAGGAGGTCCGCGACCGGCGCCTCGCGGCGGAGCGGGCCGGGCGCAGGGCGCGGCGCAAGGTGCACCGGCTCAGGGCTCCCGTACCGGTGAAGGGGGCCCACTTCGCGGCGGGCTCGTCGCCATCGCACCGGCCGCGCTCGGCCGGTGCGGGCAGTACACCGTGCGGGAGGTGGCCGGCGGGCCGTGTTCCCGCTGTTCGTCGCCACCCTCGTCCGGATTCATGTGGACGGCGACCGGGGCGGTCAGGCGCTGCGTCGGGGATACCGGGCGGCGTTCATGTGGACCGATTGTCTGTGACCCTCAGCCCAGCGCCCCGTCCAGCAACTCCGCCCACTGCGCGACGACCTTGCGGCGGCGGGCGGTGTCATCGGTGAGGACGTTGGCGAGCCCCAGCCCCCGGGCCATGTCGAGCAGCCCCTGCACGGTCTCCCGGACCCCGGGCCGCGACTCGTCGGCGCGCAGGAGGTGCACGGCGATGCGGTGGGTCTCCCGCCCGACCCTCGCCTCCAGTTCGGTGACGCGGGGGCGCAGCTGCTCCTCGTTGGACGCTGCGACCCAGAGCTGGAGGGCGGCGCGGAAGAGGGGGCCGGTGTAGAGGTCGACCAGGGCGGCGACGACGGCGGCGCGGTCCTGGTCGGGGAGGGCGCGCAGGGCGGCGGAGCGTTCCTCGGCGACGTACTCGACGGCCGCGGTGAACAGGTCCTCGCGGGTGGGGAAGTGGTGCTGGGCGGCGCCGCGCGAAACCCCGGCGCGTTCGGCGACGACGGCGACGGTGGAGCCGGCCCAGCCGTGTTCGGCGAGGCAGGCCACCGCGGCCTCCAGGAGGCGCCGGCGGGTGGCCCGGCTGCGGTCCTGCTTGGGGCCCGTGCTGCCGCCCGGTGTCACAACGCCCATGCGGGGTCCCGTCGTTCGAGGAAGGCCGTCATGCCCTCCCGTGCCTCGTCGGAGGCGAAGAGCTGGGCGGAGCGGGCGATGAGGTCTTCGGCGTGCTGGTCGAAGCTCTGCAGCACAGTAGCCGCGACCAGCTCCTTGGACGCGGCCAGCCCCTGCGGCGATGCCCTGCGCAGCCCGTCGAGTACGGGCCCGAGCGCGTCGTCCACATCCTCGGCGCTCAGAGTGACCAGGCCGATCCGGGCGGCCTCCGCCGCGTCGAACTTCTCCCCGGTGAGGTAGTACCGGGCGGCGGCCCGCGCGTCGATGCGCGGCAGGAGCGGCAGCGAGATCACGGCGGGCGCGAGGCCGAGCCGCGACTCGGTGAGCGCGAAGGTGGCCTCCGGCCCCGCCACGGAGATGTCACACGCCCCGAGCAGCCCCAGCCCGCCGGCCCGGACATGCCCGGTGACCCGGGCGACGACGGGCTTGGGCAGGGCCACGACGCGCCGCATGAGGGCGACGAAGTCGTGCGGGTCGGCCGGCGCCCTCAGGTCGGCGCCGGCACAGAAGGTGTTGCCGGTGTGGGTGAGCACGACGGCCCGCACCGAGTCGTCGGTGGCACAGCCGTCCAGCGCCTCGGCCAGCTCGGCGACGAGTGCGGCGCTCAGGGCGTTCCGGTTGGCCGGTGAGTCGAGCGTGAGGGTGGTGATGCCGCGCGCGTGGGCGGGCGGGGCGAGCTGGCTCATCCGCGTACGCTCCTCTTGTTCTTCTCTGCTTCTCTGCTTCTCTTGCTTGCTTCTCTGCTTCTCTGCCGGCCGTCGCGTCGAGCGTGGCAGCGGGAGCAAGAACAATCAAGCGCGCTTGCATGATTTTGGTCCCGGACCGTCGCGTCAAGACGCTGGCACAGCCTGCCACCTTGATCAACCGGATACCGATAGCCGATGACAGACCCACTGGCCACGACACCGGGCCGCCGTCCTGGCGGTCGTACCGCGCGCGTCCGCGTCCAGGTCCCCGACGCGGTGCCGCCTCGTGGCTCACGACCAGCGACAGCACAGGCACGTCGGCAGACGCCTCGTCGCGGGCCGGCCGTCGCATAAGAGGCCTGGTCGGGTGACGAGTTCGAAGCACCCCACGCAAGTGGGCGTCGCCCGCTTCCGGCAGCGCTTGGCGCTCATTCCGTACGCACGCCACGCCCCCAACAGCCGTACGTGCGGCCGGGCCCGACCGCACGAAGGCTCCGTAAACGTGGCGCCGGCCGCCGTGGGCGAAGTACCGCCCGTACGCGCCCGCTTATCGCACGTCCTGGCCCACGCTTCCGATGAACGCGCGCCATCCACCTGCGGCACAGGTCAACACCGGACCCGCGTGCACCTTGCTGTCCCGCACGGCAACCCCGGCCCCGAGACGCGCCACCTCGACACAGTTGCCATTTCCGTTGCTGTGGCTCGATTTGAACCACTCAGCGTCGTCAACCCTTTTCATAGCTCCCTGCTACCTCACCGATCAGGCGCCGTGACGCCTGCTCATCCAGCGATGCGTTCCAGACGTCGTCGAAGGCTGCGTCGTACTGTTGCACCTCCCGCTCCTTGTCCAGATACAGCCCCCCGGTGTACCCATCCGCGTAGACCGTCGGCGGCTCCGTGGCGACCCCCTCACCAGTCAGTGGGAAGCGAAGGATCACAAACGGGCCTGTCACCACCCCGGCATGCATACCGGCCGCGAAGGGCACCACCCGGATCGAGATGTTCGTCCGCTCCGAAACGTAGATCAGGTGCGCGAGTTGCTGCGCCATCACGTCACGCCCGCCGACAGGCCGACGTAGCACCGCTTCGCCCAGCACCGCCCGGAACACCGGCGGGTCAGTGAAGCGGGTGAGCAACGTCTGTCGTTCGATGCGCAGCCGTACGCGCCCGCCGAGATCCGCCTCACCGATGTCCCGGATGTGCGTGCGGATGATCTCTCGCGCGTATCCCTCGGTTTGAAGAAGCCCCGGAACAATGTCGCTCTCATACATCGACAGAGTCGACGCCGCCTCTTCCAGCCCTACGTAGACGTCGAATCCCTCCGGAATCAAGTCACCGTAGGCATGCCACCAGCCACGCGCCTTGGTCTCTTTGGCCAGCCCCATCAGCGCCTGCGTGAGATCCGCCGGCGCCCCGTACACGAGGCACATGGCCTGGACGTCCAGGCTCCGTAACGCTGTCTGGCCGGTCTCGATGCGCCACATCTTCGCTTCGGACCACTCCAGCTTCGCCGCCGCCGCGCGCACGGTCAGGCGAGCCCGGTTACGCAGCTCTCGAAGGTTTCTCCCCAGCTGACGCCGCGGAACGGTCGACCCGGTCGGACCTTCAGCCATCTCAACTCCCCTTACGCACCTCAGTATGAAGGACTTTCGCCCCTCGCGATGAAAGCAGGTCGATGCTCGTTACGCAGTACAAGACATCCGTTCGATGCTTTGTCAGCGGTACATCGCTATGAAGTCTTGCACGGAGACTGCGCCGCTGTGCAGTCTGGGAACCACTCTCCGTGAGCGCCGAATGGCTGAGGCAGCCGTGCTGGCGCGCGCCCTCCGCCCCCGCCGAGTGCGGCACTTGCCATAAGGACAATTCGTGATCGATCTCCCACAGCTGATCCAGCCCGTCTGCTGCACCGCGCCCGCCGGCCCACCGCCCTCCCTGCTCCTCGCCAGCGACCCCCAATCCGCCTGTCACGCCCGGGCGTTCGTTCGCGAGTACATCGGCCACTGCGCACCCGACGCTTCGGAACAGCACACGGACGCCGCCGTCCTGGTGGCCAGCGAACTCGTCACCAACGCCTACCGGTACGGCACCGAGCCGGGCGACTTGATCTCCGTCGTCCTCGACATCGACAGCAAGCGCACCCGCATCGAGGTGCACGACCCCGTTCGGCGCGCGCCCCGTCACCGACCCGGGGCCGACGAGTACGGCCACGAGCACACGCGTGGACGCGGCCTCTTCATCCTCGACGCGCTGTGTCCGAAACGGTGGGGCGTCGGTGACCGGCCACTCGGAAAGTTCGTTTGGGCAGAGGTGCTGCACGACCACTGACGCGGCCGTGCAGCAACGGCCGTCAACCTTCCGATGCTCGGCACAATCCGTATCCGCTCAAAGAACCAAGGACCCATTGCCGTGACGAACATCGAGTACGAGGTAAAGGCTCTCGACGTCGACCTCCAGGACATCGCCCGCAGGATCTTCGCTGCCGGAGGGGCCGAGACAACGCCGAGGCGTCTCATGCGCCGTTACGTATACGACACCGTGCCGCCCGTCGCCGGGCGCTGGGTGCGCCTGCGCGATACGGGCGACACCACCACGCTGTGCGTCAAGGAGATCACCACCGACGCCGTCGACGGGACGCGTGAGACCGAGGTGACGGTGGGCGACTTCACCGAGGCGGCAGTGTTGCTCCGTCTCATCGGATTGGTTCCCCGCAGCTACCAAGAGAACCACCGCACCTCCTACACGCTCGGCACGGTCCGCCTGGAGATCGACGAGTGGCCGCGCATCCCGCCGTACCTGGAGATCGAGGCGGACGACGAAGAACAGGTCTGGGAAGCGGCTGCCGCCATCGGCCTGGACCGCGATCAGCTCACCTCCCTCAACACCACGAAGGTCTACGGCTTGTACGGCATCGACCTCGAAAGCATCACCGAACTGCGATTCGAGTAGGTCAAAGCCGCTCGTTCCAGAGGGGACACCCATGCACGACCTGTCGAACCTGCCGGTCGAAGTGCGGCCGGACCGGACGTTACGCGTCAAAATCATCGACGCGTGTGGCCTCGCCTGCTCCTTCTGCCACAACGAAGGCACGCCCGTGGCTACGGACAACGCGAATCGCGCGCCCGAGGAGTTCACCGGCTCACCCGGCCGCTCCGGCCGCGTGTCCGTGTACCTGCGCACCAACAGTGCGGGCTTCCTCCCGGCCCGGATCGCGGCCGATGCCGAATTCGCCCTGGCGCTCGCCGCCGTACGCGGTGCCCTGCCGACCAGCGAAGTTCACTTCACCGGTGGTGAGCCCACGCTCCACCCGGACCTGCCCGGCCTCGTCTCGATCGCCCGTCGCATGGGCCTCACCGTAGGCATCACCTCGAACGGGGAGGCCGGCGCCGAAGTGCTGCCGGCCGCAGCCGCGGCCGGTCTCGACCGCATCAACCTGTCTGTTTTCGGGACCACTCCCGAAGAACTCGCCGCCGTGCAGGGGCCCCGCCTCGCATCCCCGAAGCTGGCCGAACGCAAACTGGCGGCACTCGACGCCACGATCGAGACCGCCGTGGCGCACGGGGTCAAGGTGTCCGCGAACATCGTGGTCCCAGACCACAGCCACGTCGATCGCGTTCTCCGCATCATCGAACGGCATGGTCACTCCGTCGTCGTCCGCATGCTTGTGTCCCTGGAGGCCGGTGGCGCGTCCCTCGATGCCATGCAGGCCGTCGTCGACCACCTGGGCGCCGTCCCCGTACGCCGTATCGTCACGGCCGGCGCATCCGATCAACGCGTGCGCTACCGCCTGCCGGACGGACGCACGCTTTACGCCAAGAGCATCCGCCCCGTACGTCTACCCGAGACATGCACCGGGTGCCGGTTCAACAACGACCGGGACTGCCAGGAGGGCTATTACGGCGTCCGGCTGTACCGGGCTGCGAACGGCCCGTTCATGGTTGGGGTGTGCATCCAGCGCATGGACCTGTGCATGAGCCTGGGCGAGTTCGTGATGAGCCAGCGCTGCCGCGAGGTGGCGTCTTTCCGCGACGACGAGGCCGCACGTCTTGAGACCCGGCACGCCACGAAGCTGCTCGCGGAGTAAGCATCGGAACACGGCGAAGTCCAGCAGGCGGACGACGCCCTCTGCCTCGCGCTGGGACATCAGGACCAGCGCCTCGCCGTCGCGGCGGATCACCGTGACGGGGTTGGTCCTCGGCCTCGGCGGCGGACAGAGGGGCCGCCGCCCGTTGTGAGACGAAGCCCCTGCGGAGTCGGCGCCCTGCCGGGAGCGGAGGCCACCGCCCGCGTGACGGCGGCCTCTCGGTACGTACGGCTGTGGCGCGGCTCAGTACGACTTCGGCAGCCCCAGCGTCTGGTGGGACACGTAGTTCAGGATCATTTCCCTGCTGACCGGTGCGATCCTGGCCACCCGGGCGCCCGTGATCAGGGACGCGAGGCCGTACTCGCGGGTGAGGCCGTTGCCGCCGAGGGTGTGCACGGCCTGGTCCACCGCCTTCACGCACGCCTCACCGGCCGCGTACTTCGCCATGTTCGCCGCCTCGCCCGCGCCGAAGTCGTCGCCCGCGTCGTAGAGCCGGGCGGCCTTCTGCATCATCAGGCGGGCGAGTTCGAGTTCGATGTGGGCCTGGGCCAGCGGGTGGGCGACGGCCTGGTGGGCGCCGATCGGCTCCTTCCACACCTGGCGGGTCTTCGCGTACTCGACGGCCCGGCCCAGCGCGTAACGGCCCATGCCGATGGCGAAGGCGGCGGTCATGATGCGTTCCGGGTTGAGGCCCGCGAAGAGCTGGAGCAGGCCCGCGTCCTCTCCCCCGTTCTCGGCTCCGCTCGAACGGGAGGGGCCCCCTCCCACCAGCGCCTCGGCCGGCAACCGCACGTCGTCCAGGACGAGTTCGAACTGCTTCTCCGGGGCCTGGATCTCCATGTCGATCTGCGACCGCTGGAAGCCGGGTGTCTCGCGGGGGACGATGAACAGGCAGGCCTTCAGCTTGCCGGTCCTGGCGTCCTCGGTGCGGCCGACGATGAGCGTGGCGTCCGCGATGTCGACACCGGAGACGAAGACCTTGCGGCCGGTGAGCAGCCAGTCCCCGCCATCGCGGCGGGCGGTGGTGGTGATGCGGTGCGAGTTGGACCCGGCGTCCGGCTCGGTGATGCCGAAGGCCATCGTGAGGCTGCCGTCGGCCAGGCCCGGCAGCCACTGCCGCTTCTGTTCCTCGGTGCCGAAGCGGGCTATCACCGTGCCGCAGATCGCGGGCGAGACGATCATCATGAGGAGGGGGGAGCCGGAGGCCCCCAACTCCTCCAGGACGATCGAGAGTTCCGCCATTCCGCCGCCTCCGCCGCCGTACTCCTCCGGGAGGTTCACGCCGAGGAAGCCGGCCTTCGCCGCCTCCGCCCACAGCTCGCGCGGGTGGGCGCCCTCGCTGACGAGGGAGGTCATGTACTCCCGCCCGTACCGCTTTCCAAGGGCGGCGACGGCGGCGCGCAGGGCCTGGTGCTCTTCGGTTTCGAGGACGGTGCTCGTGCTCATGCGTGCTCCTCAGCAGTGTCTGCGGACTCCGTGACTACGGCGAGCAGGGCGCCGACCTCCACCTGGAGGCCGGGCGCGGCGTGCAGGGCGGTGAGGGTGCCGGAGGCGGGGGCGAGGACGCGGTGCTCCATCTTCATCGCCTCCAGCCAGATCAGCGGCTGCCCGGCCGTGACGGTTGCCCCGGCCGCCAGGCCATCGGCGAGGCGGACGACGGTGCCGGGCATGGGGGCGAGCAGGGAGCCGGGTTCGGTGCGGCCGGCGGGGTCGGTGAAGCGGGGCGGGACGGTGAAGGTGTACGCGCCGGAGGCGGTGTCGACGTACGCCCTGCCGTCCCGGACGGCCACGTGGAAGGTCCTCGTCACGCCGTTGATCTCCAGCGTGACGCGGTCGGGGGCGGCGGCCACGACGTGGACGCCGTCGTTCGGGACCCCCACACCGTCGCGACCCCGGTGGTACGTGATCTCGTACTCCGCGCCGTCCGGTTCGCTGCGGTAGCTCTTGAGCTGGGGCTGCGACGGCAGGTTTCGCCAGGCGCCGAAGCGGGCGACGCCGCCCGCAGCCGCACCACGGGCCGCCGCCGCCAGCGCGGCGGCCACGGCGGCCGGCCGGACCGCCGCCTCGTCCCCCGTAGCCGTCAGCACCTCCAGGTGGCGTTCGTAGAAGCCGGTGTCCAGGCGGGCCGCCAGGAAGTCCGGGTGGCGCAGGGAGTGGACGAGCAGTTCCCGGTTGGTGACCGGGCCGTGGATGCGGGCGCGCTCCAGGGCGCGGGCGAGGAGCCGTACGGCCTTGTCGCGGGAGGGGGCGTGGGCGATGACCTTGGCGAGCATCGGGTCGTAGTGGATGCCGATCGTGTCGCCGCCCGTGTAGCCGGTGTCCAGTCGCAGACCCGGCTCGTCCGGCACGTCGAACGAGAGCAGTGCTCCGGTCTGCGGCTGCCAGTCTCGCGCCGGGTCCTCCGCGTAGAGCCGGGCCTCGACCGCGTGCCCGCTCGGCTCCGGGGGCGCGGCGGAGGGCAGCGGCTCGCCCTCCGCGATCCGGAGCTGGAGGGCGACGAGATCGAGGCCGAACACCGCCTCGGTGACGGGGTGTTCGACCTGAAGGCGGGTGTTCATCTCCAGGAAGTAGGGGCGTCCGTCGGCGGCGACCAGGAATTCGACGGTGCCGGCACCCCGGTAGCCGACCGCACGGGCGGCGGCCACGGCGGCCTCGTGCAGCCCTTCCCGCAGCTTCTCGGACAGGCCGGGCGCGGGGGCCTCCTCGATGACCTTCTGGTGGCGGCGCTGGAGCGAGCAGTCCCGGGTGCCGAGCGCCCAGACGCCATCGTGTTCGTCGGCCATGACCTGGACCTCGACGTGCCGGCCGCGCTCCACGTACGGCTCGGCGAAGACCTCCCCGTCCCCGAACGCGGACAGCGCCTCGGCCGTCGCGGCCGTCAACTCCCCCGTCAAGTCGCCCAGTTCGCGTATGATCCGCATCCCGCGCCCGCCGCCGCCCGCCGCCGCCTTCAGCAGCAGCGGCAGGTCGTCGGCGGTCGCGGCGGCCGGGTCCACGGGGGCGAGGAGCGGCACCCCGGCGGCGGCCATCAGCTCCTTGGCGCGGGTCTTGGACGCCATCAGCTCGATGGCCCTGACCGGCGGCCCGACCCACACGAGCCCGGCGTCCCGCACGGCGGCGGCGAAGCCCGCGTTCTCGGAGAGGAAGCCGTACCCGGGGTGCACGGCGTCCGCCCCCGCGGCGAGCGCGGCGGCCACGACGAGGTCGCCGCGCAGATACGTGTCGGCGGGGGCCGCGCCCGGCAGCCGTACGGCGGTGTCGGCCTCCCGGACGTGCAGGGCGCCGGCGTCGGCGTCCGAGTACACGGCGACGGTGGCGATGCCGAGCGCCCGGCAGGTGCGGAAGATCCGGCAGGCGATCTCGCCCCGGTTGGCGACGAGCAGGCTGGTGATCACTTCACTCCTCACATCCGGAAGACGCCGAAGCCGCCGCGGGCGCCCTCGACCGGTGCGGTGTGGATGGCGGACAGGCACATCCCGAGGACGGTCCTGGTGTCGCGCGGGTCGATGACCCCGTCGTCGTACAGCCGCCCGGACAGGAACATCGGCAGGGACTCGGACTCGATCTGCTGCTCGACCATGGCGCGCAGTCCGGCGTCGGCCTCGTCGTCGTACGGACGCCCCTTCGCGGCGGCCGAGGCGCGGGCGACGATGGAGAGCACCCCGGCCAGTTGCTGCGGCCCCATGACGGCGGACTTGCTGCCGGGCCAGGCGAAGAGGAAGCGCGGGTCGTAGGCGCGGCCGCACATGCCGTAGTGCCCGGCGCCGTAGGAGGCGCCCATGAGGACCGACAGGTGCGGGACCTTCGAGTTGGACACCGCGTTGATCATCATCGCGCCGTGCTTGATGATGCCGCCCTGCTCGTACTCCTTGCCGACCATGTAGCCGGTGGTGTTGTGCAGGAAGAGGAGCGGGATGTCGCGCTGGTTGGCGAGCTGGATGAACTGGGCGGCCTTCTGCGACTCCTCGCTGAACAGCACGCCCTGCGCGTTGGCGAGGATGCCGACCGGGTAGCCGTGCAGCCGCGCCCAGCCGGTGACCAGGCTCGTCCCGTACAGCGGTTTGAACGCGTCGAAGTCCGAGCCGTCGACCAGCCGGGCGATGACCTCGCGCGGGTCGAACGGCACCTTGAGGTCCCCTGGGACGATGCCGATCAGCTCGTCCTCGTCGTACTTCGGCGGTTCGGCGGGGTCCGGATCGCTGTGCGCCTTGCGCCAGTTGAGGCGGGCTACGATGCGGCGGGCCTGGCGCAGGGCGTCCTGCTCGTCCACGGCGAAGTGGTCGGCGAGCCCGGAGGTACGGGCGTGCATCGCGGCGCCGCCGAGCGATTCGTCGTCGCTCTCCTCACCGGTCGCCATCTTCACCAGGGGCGGGCCGCCGAGGAAGACCTTGGACCGCTCCTCGATCATGACGGTGTGGTCGGACATGCCGGGCACGTACGCCCCGCCGGCGGTGGAGTTGCCGAAGACCACGGCCACGGTCGGGATGCCGGCGGCGGAGAGCCGGGTGAGGTCGCGGAAGAGCGCGCCGCCGGGAATGAAGATCTCCTTCTGGGACGGCAGATCGGCGCCGCCCGACTCGACCAGGCTGATGACGGGGAGCCGGTTGGCGAAGGCGATCTCGTTGGCGCGCAGCGCCTTCTTCAGCGTCCACGGGTTGGACGCGCCGCCGCGCACGGTCGGGTCGTTGGCGGTGATCAGGCACTCCACGCCCTCCACCACCCCGATTCCGGTGACGAGCGAGGCGCCCACCGCGTACTCGCTGCCCCAGGCGGCCAGCGGCGACAGCTCCAGGAACGGGGTATCCCGGTCGACCAGCAGTTCGATGCGTTCGCGGGCCAGCAGCTTGCCCCGCGAACGGTGCCGCTCGACGTACTTCTCGCCGCCGCCCTCCAGCGCCTTGGCGTGCGCGGCGTCCAGTTCGGCGAGCTTGTCGAGCATGGCGGCCCGGTTGGCCGCGTATTCGGGGCTCGCGGTGTCGAGCCCGGTGGGCAGGACGGTCATACGTGGTCCTCCGGCTCCAGCAGGGTCACGGGTATGTCCAGGTGGCGTGTGCGCAGCCACTCCCCCACGGCCTTGGCCTGCGGGTCGAAGCGGTGCTGGGCGGCGACTCCTTCGCCGAGCAGCCCGTGGACGGTGAAGTTCAGGGCGCGCAGGTTCGGCAGGACGTGGCGTACGACGGTGAGCCCGGCGGTCTCCGGGAGGAGAGCGCGCAGTCGCTCGACGGTCAGTTCGTGGGCCAGCCAGCGCCACGCCTCGTCGTCCCGGGCCCACACGCCGACGTTGGCGTCCCCGCCCTTGTCCCCGCTGCGGGCCCCGGCGACCCGGCCGAGGGGCGCGCGGCGGGTCGGCCCCGGCTCCAACGGTGCGGGCAGCGGCGGCTGTTCGACGTCCGCCAGGGGCCGCGTGCGTACGGGGTGCGCGACGGTCCGGCGCGTCCCGTCCGGCAGTACGGCGACGTGCTCGACCTCCCCCGCCGGTACGTACCCGGCCTCGAACACGCCGTAGGGCGCGCCCTTGCCGGGTGGGGCGGTGACATGGAAGCCGGGGTAGCTGCCGAGGGCGAGTTCGATCGCCGCGCCGGACAGCGCGCGCCCGACGGGGTCCGGCTCCCGGTCCCGGACGACGAGCCGGAGCAGGGCGCTCGCGGTCTCCTCGGTGTCGGCGTCGGGCCTGTCCGTACGGGCCAGCTCCCAGCGCACCTCGTCGGGCTGCCGTCCGGCGCGCGCGAAGGCGTCCGCGAACTGGTCCCGCACGAGCAGCGCCTTGGCCTCGATGTCGAGCCCGGTAAGCACGAAGACGACCTCGTTGCGCCAGCCGCCGAGCCGGGTGAGCCCTGCCTTGAGGGTGGGCGGGGGCGCCTCGCCGCGCACGCCGGAGATCCTGACCCGGTCCGGCCCGTCGGACGACAGCCGTACGGTGTCGAGCCGGGCGGTGACGTCGGGGCCCGCGTACCTGGCTCCCCCGGTCTCGTACAGGAGTTGGGCAGTGACGGTGCCGAGGTCGACCACGCCGCCCGTGCCGTCGTGCTTGGTGATGACGGAGGTGCCGTCGGCGTGGATCTCGGCGACGGGGAAGCCGGGGCGGCGGATGTCGTGGGCGCGGAAGAAGGAGTAGTTGCCGCCCGTGGCCTGTGTCCCGCACTCCAGGACGTGCCCGGCGACGACGGCCCCGGCGAGCGCGTCGTGGTCCTCCGGGCCCCAGCCGAAGTGGGCGGCGGCGGGCCCGGTGACGAGGGCGGCGTCGGTGACCCGGCCGGTGACGACGACATCGGCCCCGGCCCGCAGACAGGCGGCGATGCCCGCGCCGCCGAGGTAGGCGTTGGCGGTGAGGAACCCGTCCGGTACGGGCAGGCTGTCGCCCTCGACATGGGCGACGCGCACGGGCACGCCGACCTTCGCGGCCAGCTCGCGCACCGCGTCGGCCAGCCCGGCCGGGTTGAGCCCGCCCGCGTTGGCGACGATCCGCACGCCCCGCTCGTGGGCGAGCCCGAGCCCCTCCTCCAACTGCCGCAGGAACGTGGTGGCGTAGCCGCGCGCGGGGTCCTTGAGGCGGCTGCGGCCGAGGATGAGCATGGTCAGCTCGGCGAGGTAGTCACCGGTCAGGACGTCCAGGGGGCCGCCGGTCAGCATCTCGCGCACCGCGTCGAAGCGGTCGCCGTAGAACCCGGAGGCGTTGCCTATACGGAGGGGCGCGGGCGACGGGGACGGGGGCGCTGGCGCCGGGGACGGGGACCCGGGCGCCGGGGACTCAGGCGCCGGGGACTCAGGCGCCGGGGACTCAGGCGCCGGGGACTCGGGCGCCGGGGGCGGGGTCATCGGTGGGCCTTCGGGGGGCGGCCCGGACCGGCGGGGCCGGCGAAGGCCTGGGCGACGGAGAGCCAGGTGTCGGCGTCGGCCCCCTCCGCCCGGACGGCGAGGTCGTCGCGGTGGGCGCGCTGGGTGACGAGCAGGCAGAAGTCGTGCAGCGGCCCGGTGACGCGCTGGGCGGCGCCCTCGGGCCCGTACGCGATCAACTCGCCGTCCGGCGCGGTCAGTTCCACCCGGAACCCCTCGCCGGGCGGCTGCATCCCCCGGACGAGGAAGGCGTAGTCGCGGGCCCGGACCCCGATGCGCGCGACGTGCCGCAGCCGGGCGGTGGGGGTGCGGGTGGCCCCGAGGGCGTCGGCGACATCCTGGCCGTGCGCCCAGGTCTCCATGAGCCGCCCGGTCGCGACGGACGCGACGCTCATCGGCGGCCCGTACCAGGGGAACTTCGCCCCGGCGGGCGCCGCCCGCAGGGCCTCCTGCAACCGCTCGCGCCCCTCCCGCCAGCGGGTGAGCAGTGCGTCCGGGGCGTACGCGGCGACGATCTCCCCGGCGGCCACGTCGACGAAGCCCTCGGGGTCCTTCATCGCCTTCGCCACCTCGTCGCCGAACCTCCCGGGGTCGGTGACGGAGATCAGCGCGACGTCGTCGGTCCAGCTCAGGTGGGCGATCTGGTGGGCGACGCTCCACCCCTCGGCGGGGGTCGCCCCCGCCCACTGTCTCGCGCTCGCCCCGGCGACGAGCAGATCGAGCTCCCGGCTCTCGCTGCGCAGATCGTCGAGCACGGCTGAGGCATCGGACACGGTGCGCTCCCCTCGGGGCGTGGCGGTGTGCCCGGGAGCCTGCCAGCGGAACGGAAAACAATCAAGCATGCTTGCATGATTTTTATTGCCGTGCCCGGGGCCGCCCGCCCCTGTTGGCCTTCCGGAGGCCGTGCGACAGACCGAGGAGGTGGTACCCGTGAACGTTGTATCGACATGGGTGCTCCCCTCAGGGGTCACGGTCGGGCGATAGGTCGTCGTCCGGGAGCGCCGTTCCACGCGCTTTCCCCGAAAGGCACGACCATGCGTTTCACCTCCGAGCAACGCCTCGACAACGGCGTCCTCGTACGCGAATTCACCCTCGGCGAGATCCCCGGCACCCTGTGGACGCCCGCGTCCGCCGAACCGGCCCCGCTGATCCTGATGGCCCACAACGGCGGCCTGCACCGGCGGGAATCCCGGCTGGTGGGCAGGGCCCGGCAGGCCGCATCCCACGGTTACGCGGTGGCCGCGATCGACGCCCCCGGACACGGGGACCGGCCGCGTTCCGCCGCCGACGACGACGCGGCCCGCGCCGAATTCCGCCGGGCGATGCGGGCGGGCGAACCGGCCGACGAGCTCTTCGAGGCCTTCGTCGGCCCGCTGGTCGCGAAGACGGTCCCGGAATGGTGGACCACCCTGGACGCCCTCCTCGAACTGCCCGGCATCGGCGGCTCCGTCGGCTACTCGGGCTGGACCGCCGTCGGCATCCGCCTCGCGGCCACCGATCCCCACATCCGGGCGGCCGCCTTCTTCGCCGGCGGCTACGTGCCCCGCGCCCAGCGGCGTTGCCCGTGCGGGGCTGCCGTAGGGGAGATGAAGGGTGTCGTCGTGTCGTCGAGGCCGATCCCCCATCCAGTAGGGCGGCGGCGCCCTGGGAGGCGCCGTCCCCGTGTCAGTTGACGGAGGCGTTATCAGGTATCCAGGGCCCAGACCTGCGCGGCGCGGACCCCGGAGGGCCACCGTGGCCCCAGGCGCCGGTGGTCTCCCGACGGGGATACCCGGGACGGCGTCCCGCCCCGAGCGGACGGCGGCGGCGGCGAGGTGTACAGCGTGTCCCGGCCGCCCGGCGGGCAGCCCGGGTCCCACAGGCCGGTTGCCTCCGGTCTACGGGCCACGGGCCTAGCGAGCGCCGCGCTCCGCGGCGGCGTGCCACCAACCGGGCGGGGACGGGCCGGTGACCCGGGATGTGGGCTGGTCGGGATGGAGTCCGAGCCGCCGCAACTCGTCGGCGTACACGCGGATGTCGAACCAGCCGTGCCAGTGGCCGTCCGGGCCGATCCCGCAGGCTAAGGGCTTGCCGGAGAACAACACGTGGGCCAGCAGCACGCCAACCTGCGAGCCCAGGTCGCAAAACCCACAGGTTAATTCCCGGCAAGCCCTAAGGGCTGTCCCGTAATCCCTGGTGGATCAGCGCGCGGCGTCAGATGCGGTGCATCGCAAGGCGGAGGGGCGTCCGCATACTGGATGTATTCGGGCGTTCCGACAACGCGGCGAGGCGCCGTAGCTGTCGTCGTGCGCCCACCAGGGATTACGGGACAGCCCCTGGGTTCAACCGGATCTCCTCCGGGTCGAACGGCATCCAGTCGATACCCCGGTCACGCAGTCAAGCGCGGACGGCCGCCGACGGGCTCGGGCGGCCCGGCAGGTTCTCGTAGGCGGCGACGGTGATCCACTCTGTGCTCGGTGCGTCCATGGCTCCCATGGTGCCGGGCCGGGCCGCCCGCGGGCTACTGCCCCTTCGACGCCGCCTCGGCCATCTTCGCCGTCGTGTTCGCGCCGTCCAGCGCCTCGCGGATGATGTCGGCGTGGCCGCTGTGGTGGGCGATCTCGCGGAAGATGTGCCACAGGATGCGGCGGACGCTCCAGACGACCGGGTCCGGGGGCGACCAGGGGTACGTGGGGAGCGTGATCTCGCGGTCGAGGTCGGCCTCGTCGCGTACCGCGCCGTCGAACGCGGCGGACGCCGCGTGGAAGGCGTCCAACAGTTCCGGCAACGTATCGGAATCGGTCATCCGGTTGCCGTCCGGGTCGAGGTCGCTCCACTCGACCTTGACCGGCGCCGTGCCGTCGACGACGGACAGCCACATGCGCTGCATGGAGCCGAGGTGCTTGACGAGGCCGCCGAGCGTCAGCTCGCTCACCGTCCTACGGGCGCGTGCCTGTTCGTCGTCGATCTCGGCGACGGTGAAGAGGAAGTTGGCGCGCTGGTCTGTCACGAGCGCGAGCAGGTCGTCACGTTCCGTCATGGGGTCCTCTCGATCGGATCTTGTGATCACCTTAGGAGCGGGGGCCCGGCTCCGGTGACTGATCCGCGAAGTACACGGCGCTTTCGGCGTCCGCCGGGCAGTACAGCTCGGTCGCGACTTCGTCCACTCGCGGCGGCGACGACTCGCGGGCGGCCCGGAGATCGCGGTGATGGACATCCGGCGGATCGAGCAGAGCCTGATCGCCGAGGGGTGGGGGCTCATCGAGCCGGTTGCCGAGGCTGCGGCTCGTCCGCCGTGGCGGGAGCCGGCCGGGCGCTGACCGGCCGGGGGGACGCGGCCCCGCGCAGCAGGGTCGCGGCCAGGACGAGGGCGAGGGCAACAAGGCCGGCGCCGATGCGGAAGGCGAGCCGGTAGCCGGAGGTGAGGGCCTCGGCGGTGCTCGCTCCGTCACCCAGCAGGGTGTGCGTGTGGGAGGCGGCGAGCGTGCTGAGGGCCGCGAGGCCGAAGGCGCTGCCGATCTGCTGCATGGTGTTGAACATGCCCGACGCGATGCCCGAGTCCTGGGGCGTGGCCCCCGACATCGCGAGCGTGGCCAGCGACGGCATCCCGAGGCCGAAGCCGATGCCCAGCGGCAGCAGCGCGGGCAGCACGTCCACGGCGTAACTCCCGTCCGCCGGCACCCGGCTGAGCGCGGCGAGGCCCGCCGTAATGAGCGCGAGCCCCGGCAGGAGCACCGTGCGGGGGCCGAAGCGGGCGATCAGCCCGGGCGCGAGGCCGAGGGACAGGGCGCCGATCGCGAGGGAGACCGGGAAGAGGCCGAGGCCGGTGTGGGTCTCGTCGAAGCCGAGCACCTTCTGGAGGTAGAGCACGCACAGGAACTGGAAGCTGAACATCCCCGCGACCATGAGAGCCTGGATACCCATCGCGCCCGTGACGTCGCGCGAGCGGAACACGCGCAGTGGCAGCAGCGGGTGGGCCGCCCTCGCCTGGCGTACGACGAAGGCCGCGAGCAGGGCGAGAGCGGCGGCGCCGAGGCCCAGTGTGTGGGGTGAGGTCCAGCCGTGCCCGGCGGTCCCGACGATCGTGTAGACGCCGAGCATCAGCGCGGAGGTGACGAGGAGCGCGCCCACGGCGTCGGTCCCCCGGCCGAGTCCGGCCCCGCGCTCGGGGGCGAGCACGCGGACGGCGGCCAGCGCGGCGGCGATGCCGATCGGGACGTTGACGAAGAAGATCCAGTGCCAGCTGATGGCCTGGGTCAGGACCCCGCCCGCGAGGAGGCCCAGCGAGCCGCCCGCGGACTGGACGAAGCTGTAGACGCCGATGGCTTTGGCCCGCTCCTTCGGCTCCGGGAACAGGGTGACGACCATGCCGAGCGTGCCGGCCGATGTGACCGCGCCGCCGACGCCCTGGACGAACCGGGAGGCGAGGAGCACCGCCGGGTCCTGGGCGACGCCGCACAGGAAGGACGCCACTGTGAAGAGGGCGAGGCCGGCGACGAAGACGCGCTTGCGCCCGACGAGGTCGCCGAGCCGTCCGGAGAGCAGCAGCAGGCCGCCGAAGGGGACGAGGTAGATGTTGACCACCCAGGCCAGGCCCGACGGGGAGAAGCCGAGGTCCCGCTGGATGGAGGGCAGTGCCACGTTCACGACGGTGCCGTCGAGGATGACCATCAGCTGACCGGCGCAGAGCACGGCCAGCGCGGCCCAACGTGACGTCTGTGCTGGTGCGTTGCTTCTCCGCATGAGGGGTTCCCTCCAAAGGTGCACGACTTGTTACAGGCGTCATCCTCTGTAACCATCAGGCAGGGCGGAAGGAGGCACTTTCATGTCACGCAGTCACACCGATGTGTCCGACCAGGTCAGCAACGAGGCGTGCCCGCTCACCGAGGTCATCGACCACGTCGCGGGCAAGTGGAGCATCGGGATTCTCGTCGCGGCCGCGCACGGCCCGGTCAGGTTCACCGAGTTGGAGCGCACGATCATGGGCATCAGCCGGCGCATGCTCACCCTGAACCTGCGCAAGCTGGAGCGCGACGGCCTGCTCGTCCGGACCGTCTACCCGACCGTGCCGCCCAAGGTGGAGTACACGCTCACACCCATGGCCCACGAGCTGCACGCCAGCCTCGCCGGGCTGGTCGGCTGGGCGGAGCGCCACCGGGCGGACATCACCGCGGCCCGCGCCACCTACGACGCCGGGGCCGCACCGGTCGCCTGAGGCCCGCAGCCCGCGCCGCCACGACGTCGGCACCGGTCCGCCGGCACCCGCGGCACGCCGAAGCTCGCGGCAGGCCTCCCGCCCCCGTCACCGCTTTCCGGCGCCCCGCACCTGCCCGCGCACCGCGCCCATGCTCGCGCCGATGACCAGGGCGATGGCGAGGGCGTCCGTCGTGGAGAGGGCCTGGTCGAGGACGAGGAAGCCGGCCATGGCCGCGATGGCGGGTTCCAGGCTCATCAGGATGGCGAAGGTGGGCGCGGGCAGGCGGCGCAGGGCGATGAGTTCGAGGGTGTACGGGAGGACCGAGCTCAGCAGCGCGACGGCGGCGCCGAGGCCCAGCGTCGTCGGGACGAGGAGCTTGGAGCCCGCGTCCATGATGCCGAGCGGCAGCGAGAGGACGGCCGCCACCACCATGGCCAGGGCGAGGCCGTCAGCCTGCGGGAAGCGGCGGCCGGTGCGGGCGCTGAAGACGATGTACGCCGCCCACATCACCCCCGCCCCGAGGGCGAAGGCGGCGCCCACCGGGTCGAGCCGGTCGAAGCCCCCGCCGCTGAGCAGAACGACCCCGGCCAGGGCGAGGGCCGCCCAGACGACGTTGACCAGGCGGCGCGAGGCGATCACCGACAGGGCGAGCGGGCCCAGGACCTCCAGGGTGACGGCGGCGCCGAGCGGAATGCGGTCGGCGGCCTGGTAGAACAGCGTGTTCATGCCGCCCATCGCGACGCCGAAGGCCAGCACCGTGCCCCAGTCGGCGCGCGAGTGGCCGCGCAGCCGGGGCCGGCAGACGAGGAGCAGGACGAGCGCGGCGGCGGCCAGCCGCAGCGTGACGACGCCCAGCGCGCCGGTCCGGGGCATCAGCAGGACGGCGATGGCGGCGCCGAACTGGACGGAGAGACCGCCCGCGACCACGAGCGCGACCGGGGCGAGCGCGGCCCGCCGCCCGCCGGCCCGGTCCGGGTCGCCGAGCCCGGGGGCCGCGACCGCCTCCGGCACGGCTACGGCGGCTGCGGCCGGCTCTGCGGCGGTGCTCTGGTCGTTCACCCGGGGCCTGTCCTTCTTGGTTCCATGAACATCACGAGTGCAGCAGGATGCACTACCCGATACACGGTACTGCACTCATCGGATGCGGCCCGTCCGTCCACGGTAAGGACTCGCGCCGGGCTTACGAAATGAAATGCCGCCGGGGTCGGCCCCGGCGGCATCGAATGTCCATGGCGCTCTACGAGTTGCAGGCCGGCAGGAACTCAAGACCCTCCGGCACCCCGTACTCGAAGACTGCGGTGTACGCCTCCACGGCGTCGCACCCCTTGTCCATCCACTGCACGGCGACCAGGCTCCAGATCACAAAGGCGATGACGCACGCCCACCCCACCGGTTTTGACATGTTCGCGAATATCCCCGCGCATTCTGCGGAGTAGCCCCTTCCGGCCCCGGGCGTGGCCGGGGCCGTCCGGGTCAGTCCGTGAGCCCCTCCGCCAGCACCTCCGCCAGGTGCCGGCCGCGCACCCCGCCCAGCTGGGCCAGCTGGGTGCGGCAGGAGAAGCCGTCGGCCAGGATCTGCGTGCCGGGGGCCGCGTCACGGACCGCCGGGAGCAGCTGGTCCTCGGCGCACGCCACCGAGACCTCCCAGTGGCCCCGCTCGAAGCCGAAGTTGCCGGCCAGGCCGCAGCAGCCGCCCTTGAGGTCGCCGCTCAGGCCCGCCCGCTCGCGCAGGCGGCGGTCCGCCTCGTCGCCCAGGACCGCGTGCTGGTGGCAGTGCGTCTGGCCGGTGACCGGCGCGTCCAGGCGCGGGGGCGTCCAGTCGGGGGCGTACGCCTCCAGGTACTGGGCCAGGGTGTGGACGGAGGCGGCGAGGCGGGCGGCGCGCGGGTCGTCCGGGAGAAGTTCGGGCAGATCGGTGCGCAGGGTCGCGGCGCAGCTCGGTTCGAGGACGACCACGGGGTGGTCGAAGCCGTCGCCCAGCCGGTCCAGGGTGCGGCGCATCACCGCACGGGCCTTGTCGAGCTGGCCGGTCGAGACGTAGGTGAGGCCGCAGCAGAGCCCCTTCCCGGGCAGCAGGGCGGTGCGGCCCGCCGCCTCCAGGACCCGGACCGCCGCCCGGCCCACCTCGGGCGCGAGGTGCTCGGTGAAGGTGTCGGGCCAGAGGAGGGCCACCTGGTCGCCGGGGAGGGGCCGCGCGCCCTCGCCGGGAAGGGGCCGCACACCCTCGCCGGGGAGAGGCCGCGCGCCCTCACCGGGAAGGGGCCGCACGCCCTCGCCGGGGAGAGCCCGCACACCCTCGCCCCGGCGGCCTCGGCCACCGAAGAAGACCCGCACACCCCCGCCCCGGCGTCGCCGGCCTCCGCCCCCGAAGACCCGCGCGCCCTCGCCCCGGTGCCGCAGCAGCCACCGCGTGAACGTCTCCCGCGCCAGCACCGGAATCCCCCGTTCCGGGGCGATGCCGGCCAGCCGCTTGGCGAGGGCCGCGAGCGGGCGGATGCGGGCGAGGGCGTTGAGCGGGCCCGCGAAGGGCGCGGCGAGGCGGAGCCACAGCGGCAGGCGGCCCATCGCGTAGTGGGAGGCCGGGCGCAGCCGGCGGCGGTAGTGGTGGTGCAGGAACTCCGCCTTGTACGTGGCCATGTCCACGCCCACCGGGCAGTCGCTGCGGCAGCCCTTGCAGGACAGGCACAGGTCGAGCGCGTCCCGTACCTCCGTGGAGCGCCAGCCGTCGGTGATCACACCGCCCGCGTCCCCGGCCAGCATCTCGTGCAGCAGCCGGGCCCGGCCGCGCGTGGAGTGGGCCTCCTCGCCGGTCGCCCGGAAGGAGGGGCACATCACGGACGGGCCCGCCGTCTTCTCCGTACGGCACTTGGCGACGCCGACGCAGCGGCGGACGGCCGCCGAGAAGTCGCCGCCGTCGTGCGGGTAGCCGAAGGCCACGTCTACGGGCCGGCGGGGCAGGACGTCGAAGCGGAGGTTGTCGTCCAGGCGGGCCGGGCGGGCGAGGATGCCCGGGTTCATGCCGCCGTCGGGGTCCCAGAGATCCTTGAACCGGGCGAAGAGGGCGACGAGTTCGTCCCCGTACATCTTCGGGAGCAGTTCGGCGCGGGCCTGGCCGTCGCCGTGTTCGCCGGAGAGCGAGCCGCCGTGCGCGACGACGAGTGAGGCAAGGTCCTCGGAGAAGCGGCGGAAGCGGGCCACGCCCTCGGGGCTCAGCAGGTCGAAGTCGATCCGGACGTGGATGCAGCCGTCGCCGAAGTGCCCGTACGGGGTGCCGCGCAGGCCGTGTCCGGCGAGCAGGGCCCGGAAGTCGCGGAGGTAGCCGCCGAGCCGGGCGGGCGGCACCGCGCAGTCCTCCCAGCCGGGCCAGGCCTCGCTGCCGTCCGGCATCCGGGTCGCCGTGCCGGACGCGTCCTCCCGGATGCGCCACAGGGCCCGCTGCCCGGCCGGGTCGGTGACGACGGCGGTGTCCACGGCGTCGGCGGACGCGGCCCGTACGAGGCGTTCCGCGTGCGCCCGCGCCTCGGCCGGGGTCGCGCCGCCGGCCTCGGCGAACAGCCAGGCGCCCCCGCGCGGCAGCCCGGCCGGTTCGCGTACGAGGTCGGCGGCCATGCCCTCCACGGTCAGCGGGCGGTACGGGAGGAGGCCGGGGGCCGCATCGGCGGCGGCGGACTCGTCGGCGTAGCCGAGGACGGCGAGCGCGCGGGCGGCGGGCGCCTCGACCAGCCGCAGGGTCGCCTCCGTGACGACGCCGAGCGTGCCCTCGCTGCCGCAGAACGCGCGGGCGGGGTCGGGGCCGTTCTCCGGGAGCAGCGCGTCCAGTGCGTAGCCGGAGATGCGGCGCGGGAGGTCGGGGAAGCCGGTGCGCAGGAGGGCGAGGTGGTCCGCGACCAGCTCGCGGACGCCGGGCGGGCCGGGCGCGCCGCGCTCCAGGCGCAGGGTGTCGCCGCCGTAGCGGGCGACGGTCAGGGCGTGGACGTTGTCGGCGGTGGTGCCCCAGGCGACCGAGTGGGAGCCGCAGGAGTTGTTGCCGATCATGCCGCCGAGGGTGCAGCGGCTGTGCGTGGAGGGGTCCGGGCCGAAGGTCAGGCCGTGCGGGGCGGCGGCGGCCCGCAGGTCGTCCAGGACGACGCCCGGCTGGACGACGGCGGTACGGGATACGGGGTCCAGCTCGACGACGGACCGCAGGTGTCGGGTGAGGTCGAGAACGACGCCGGTGCCGGTGGCCTGGCCGGCGATGGACGTGCCGCCGCCGCGCGGCACGACGGGCACCCCGTGCGCGCGGCAGACGGCGAGCGCGGCGGCGGTGTCGGCGGCGTCGCGCGGGGCCACGACTCCGAGCGGCACCCGCCGGTAGTTGGACGCGTCCATCGTCGTCAGCGCCCGCGCGGTGGCGTCGAACGCGACCTCGCCGCGTACGGCCGCCCGCAGGTCGCGGACCAGCGCGGCGGGGGCGGTGGTGGTGGTGGTGGTGGTGCTGCTGCCGTGCGGTGCGTTACCGGATGCCATCCGACCAGGATGCCGCGCGGGTACGCCATGCCGCCGCGCAGCGCCCGTGCGGGCACCCCGAAGTCACCGGCATGACGTCAAACAGTCGAAAAGCGGCAGGCATGCAAACACAAACAGAACAGAGAGCACCACAAGTTCTTCCCAAACAGATCGTCAATTCTCATATAGTGACCGAGACTTATCTGGGAATCACCTGTTCCAGTTGTCACGTTTCGCCCCGAGCGCCACCGACCCGCCCGAACCGCCCCGTCCGTCACCGTCCGCCCCCAAGGACTCCGCTTTGAGCCCCTCAACCCGGCCGACCGCACTGGCCCTTCTGGTCACGGCGGCCCTCACCGGACCGCTGTGCGCGTGGGCGATCGTCGCCGCTCCCGAATCGGCCAGGGCCGCGGTGGCCTGGGGCGCCTGCGCCGCCGCCGTGCTGCTCGCCGCCGCCGTCGCCACCGCCGTCCACGCCCGCGCCACGATCCGCCGGCTGCGGGCGGCGCACGCCGCCGAGAGCGAGCGGTTCACCGCCGAGGTCTCCCGCATGGTCTCGACCTCCGCCGCCGAGGCCCAGCGGTTCACCGCCGAGAACGCCCGCGTCAAGGCCGCCGCCGCCACCGAGAAGGCCAAGGTCACCGCCGAGGCCGAGGCCGTCACCGCCCGCCTCACCGCCGAGAACGCCAAGCTCAAGGCGGCCGCCGCGCGCAGCAGGACCGAGCGCTCCGCGGCCCTCTCCTCCTGCGCCAACGCGGCCGGCCGCATGCAGGCCCTGTCCACGAGCATGCTCGCCGACCTGCGCGAGATGGAGCACCGGCACACCTCCGAGGACGTCCTGACCGACCTGCTGCACCTGGACCACCGCACCGCCCAGGCCGGCCGCCTCGCCGACTCCATCGCCGTACTGACCGGGGCCCGCTCCGGACGGCGCTGGGCCAAGCCCATCGTCATGGAGTCCGTCCTGCGCGGCGCCATGGGCCGGATCAGCGGCTACCAGCGCGTCCGGCTCCACTCCACCAGCGACGTCGCCGTCGCCGGCCACGCCGCCGAGGGCGTCATGCACGCCCTGGCCGAACTCCTCGACAACGCGGCGAACTTCTCGCCGCCCACCGCCGAGGTCCACGTGTACGTGGAGGAGGTCCCGGCCGGGATCGTGGTGACCGTCGAGGACAGCGGCCTGGTCATGAGCGACGTGCAGCTGCGCCGGGCCGAGCGCGCGGTGTCCGCCGACGACACCGACCTCACCGCCCTGACCGGCACCCGCCTCGGCCTGGCCGTCGTCGGCCGGCTGGCCCGCAAGCACGGGCTGACGGTCTCGTTCCGGCCCTCGGCACGCGGCGGGACGGGCGCCCTGATGATGCTCCCGCAGGAGATCATCACCCGCACCCCGGCCCGCACGGCCCCCGAGGCAGGCCCGGCCGCCGCCTCCGCCGAGCCCGAGCCCGTCCACACCTCCGGGGCCGACCCGGCCGACCCCGGCGACCGGCACAGCGCCTCCGCCCCCGCCGCCCCCTCGCCCGCCGCACCGCCCGCCGACGAGCCCATGCGCTCCGACTCGGCCTCGGACACCACCGGCAACCTCCCCAAGTTCGGGGAGAGCGGCCTGCCCAAGCGTTCGCGCGGGCGCACCCTGGCCGCGGCCGAGGCCCGCGCACGGTCGGCCTCCGGCGCAGAGAACACGGAGACCGGTACGGACGGCTCCGCGCCCCGGCCCACGTCGGACCCCCGGGCCCAGGCGGCCCGCTTCAGCAGCTTCCGCAAGGCCGTACGGCCCAACTCCCCAGACCCGGAAGGCAACACCCGATGACCGCGACCACCGACGAGAAGCTCAGCTGGCTGCTGGAGGGGCTCCTGGAGCGGACCCCCGGCACCCGTCACGCCCTCGTGCTGTCCAGGGACGGCCTCAAGCTGTGCCGCACCCCCGAGCTCTCCGTCGACCAGGCGGACCAGCTGGCCGCGATCTCCGCCGGCATCCAGAGCCTGTCGCACGGCGCCTCCGTGGAGTTCGGCAGCGGAAACGGCGGCGTACGGTCGGCCATGGCCGAGTTCTACGGCGGCATCCTGTTCATCGTGGAGGCGGGCGCGGGCGCCCATCTCGCGGTCGTCGCCGCCGAGAGCGCCGACGTGGGCCTCGTCGGCCACAACATGAGCGAGCTCGTCGAGCAGCTCGGCGAGCACCTGGTGGCCCCGCCGCGCGAACCCGCCTCCGCCCCGGGCACGGCCGTATGACGCCCCGCCCCCGACCGGGCAGGGACGACGGCCCGGACCGGCTCTACACCCTCACCGGTGGCCGCACCCGGTCCGACTCCGCCGCCTTCGACCTGGTCACCCTGGTCGTCGCCGAGTGCGAGCCGACCCCCGGCATGCAGTCGGAGCACGCCGCGATCCTGCGGATGTGCGAACGGCCCACCGCCGTGGTCGAGATCTCCGCGACCCTGGACCTGCCCGTCAGCATCGTGCGCATCCTGCTGTGCGACCTGCTCGACACCGGCCGGATCAGCGCCCGCCACCCGCGTACCGCACGCGTATCGGACCGGCTTCCCGCCCCCGACATCCTGGAACAGGTGCTCGTTGGACTCCGCAACCTCTGACCGTGCCGCCCTGCAGGCGACGGCCGACAACGGACTGAAGATAGTCGTGGTCGGCGGCTTCGGGGTCGGCAAGACCACCATGGTCCGATCCGTGAGCGAGATCCGTCCGCTCAACACGGAGGAGACGATGACCCGCGCCGGCGAGGCGGTCGACCACCTCGACGGCGTGGGGTCCAAGACGTCCACCACGGTCGCCTTCGACTTCGGCCGGATCAGCCTGGACGAACGCTCGGTGCTCTACCTGTTCGGCGCGCCCGGCCAGGAGCGCTTCTGGTTCCTGTGGGACCGGCTGTTCTCCGGCACCCTGGGCGCCGTCGTCCTCGTCGACACCCGGCGCCTGGCCGACTCCTGGTACGCCATCGACCGGCTGGAGCACCACGGCACGCCGTTCATCGTCGCCTGCAACGACTTCGGCGGTCCGCTCCACACCGAGCAGCAGATCCGGGAGGCGCTCGACCTCTCCCCGGAGGTGCCGCTCGTGGAGTGCGACGCGCGCGACCGGTCCTCCAGCAAGTACGTGCTGATCACCCTGGTCGAGCACCTGCACCGGCTGTCCGCCGCCCGCGCCGGGGACGCCGCCGGGCCCGCCGCGCCCGACGACGACCCGGCCCTGGCCGTCGCCCTGACCTCGGAGCCCACCCCGTGACCCAGTGCCCCCACGCGGCGGCGGGTGCCGTACCGCTGTCCGGCCCCCGGTTCCAGGCCGAACCCGCCCAGCTGTACCGGGAGATCCGGCGCGAACACGGCCCGGTCGCCCCGATCGTGCTGCCCGGTGACATCCCCGCCTGGCTCGTCCTCGGCTACCGCGAACTGCACCAGGTCACCGGGGACCCGGTCCTCTTCAGCCGCGACTCGCAGCTGTGGAACCAGTGGGACGCCATCCCCGAGGACTGGCCGCTGATGCCGATGATCAGCCGGAACCAGCCCTCGATCCTCTACACGGTCGGCGAACGCCACAGCCGCCGCGCCGCGATGATCGGCGAGGCCCTGGAGGCGGCGAACCCGTTCGAACTCAAGAAGAACACCGAGGAGTTCGCCGACGAACTGATCGACGCGTTCTGCTCGGCCGGTTCGACCGACCTCATCGCCGAATACGCGATGCTGCTGCCCGTACGGGTGCTGGCGAAGCTCTACGGCTTCTCCGACGACAAGGGCCCCGCCCTCGTCACCGCGATGAACGACATGATCAACGGCGGGCCCGACGCGCTGACCGGCCAGAAGCACATCGCCACGTCGATGTACCAGCTGCTGGCCGAGCGGCGGGCCGAGCCCGGCGACGACGTGGCGACCCGGATGCTCGCCAACACCGGCGGCTTCACGGACGAGGACGTCGCCCGGGACCTGATGGTCATGATGGCCGCCGGGCACCAGCCGACCGCCGACTGGATCGGCAACTCACTGCGCCTCATGCTCACCGACGACCGCTTCGCCGCTTCGCTCTCCGGCGGCCGGCACAGCGTCGGCGAGGCCATGAACGAGGTGCTGTGGGAGGACACCCCCTCGCAGAACATCGCCGGGCGCTGGGCGGCCCGCGACGCGCACCTCGGCGGCCGCCACATCAAGGCCGGCGACCTGCTCGTCCTCAGCCTGGCCGGAGCCAACGCCGACCCCCAGGTCCGTACCGACGGGTCCACGCTCACCGGTGGCAACAACGCCTTCCTCTCCTTCAGCCACGGCGAACACCGGTGCCCCTTCCCGGCGCAGGAGATCGCCGAGGTCATCGCCCGTACGGCCATCGAGGTCATCCTCGACCGGCTGCCCGACGTCGACCTCGCCGTCCCCGCCGAACAGCTGACCCGGCGCCCCTCCCCCTGGCTGCGGGGCCTGACGGACCTGCCCGTGAGCTTCACGCCCACCCCCGCCCTTGGAGACCCCAGATGACCGCGCCCACCACAGAACCGACCGGCACCGGAACCGGCAGCGATCCCGACCGCATCCTCCTCGACCCGTTCGTCACCGACCTCGCGGGCGAGAGCGCACGGCTGTACGCGGCGGGCCCGCTCGCCCGCGTCGAACTGCCGGGCGGCGTGCCCGTCTACAGCGTCACCCACTACGCCGAGGCGAAGGCGCTGCTCACCGACAGCCGCCTGGTCAAGGACATCAACGTGTGGGGCGCCTGGCAGCGCGGCGAGATCCCGCTCGACTGGCCGCTGATCGGCCTGGTCAACCCGGGCCGCACCATGCTCACCGCCGACGGCGCCGAGCACCGCAGACTGCGCGGCCTGGTCGCGCAGGCGCTCACCGTGCGGCGGGTGGAGCGGCTGCGCGCCGGCATCGAGGCGCGTACGAACGAGCTGCTGGACCGCCTGGAGCAGCGCGCGGCGGGCGAAACGGTCGACCTGAAGGCCGAGTTCGCCTACCCGCTGCCGATGAACGTGATCAGCGAGCTGATGGGCATCGACTCCGCCGACCTGCCCCGGATGAAGGAACTCTTCGACAAGTTCTTCTCCAACATGACGCCCCGCTCCGAGGTGCCGCAGATGATGGCGGACATCCACACGCTGTTCTCGCGCATCCTGGACGAGAAGAAGGAGTCCCCGGCCGACGACCTGACCGGGGCGCTGCTGGTGGCCTCCGAGGACGGCGACCACCTCACCGACGCGGAGATCCTCAACACCCTGAAACTGATCATCGCGGCCGGCCACGAGACGACGATCAGCCTCATCGTGAACGCCGTCGTGGCGCTCCAGAGCCACCCGGAGCAGCGGCGCGCGGTGCTGGCCGGCGAGGTGAGCTGGGACGGGGTGATCGAGGAGACGCTGCGCTGGTCGGCGCCGACCTCGCACATCCTGATCCGGTTCGCCACGGAGGACATCGAGGTGGGCGACCGGGTGCTGCCCAAGGGCGAGGGCATCATGATCTCCTTCGCGGCCATCGCGCACGACGAGGGGCAGTGGGGCGGGACGGCGACCGAGTTCGACGTCACCCGCTCCCCCAACCGCCACATCTCCTTCGGCCACGGCCCGCACGTCTGCCCGGGTGCCGCGCTGTCCCGCCTGGAGGCGTCGGTCGCCCTGCCCGCGCTGTACGCCCGCTTCCCGGACCTGGCACTGGCCGTCCCGGCGGGCGAGCTGCGCAACAAGCCGATCGTCACGCAGAACGACCTGTACGAACTCCCGGTCACCCTGCGTTGACAGCGGCCCGTACGGGGCAACTGACAGCGGGCCCGTACAGGGCAACTGACAGCGGCCCGTACGGACGTTCCTCCCACGACCACGAGTCGGAACCCCCGTCTCATCCGACGGACAGGGTGCGTAGCCGCCGCACGGAAGGGCTACGCTCCGAGTCGTGGCCGACATCCAGATTCCCGCTGACATCAAGCCCGCCGACGGGCGCTTCGGCGCCGGTCCCTCCAAGGTGCGGACGGAGGCGCTCGACGCGCTGGCCGCCACCGGAACCTCTCTGCTCGGTACGTCCCACCGCCAGGCCCCGGTGAAGAACCTGGTCGGCGCGGTGCGCGACGGCGTGCGCGACCTCTTCTCCCTCCCCGAGGGCTACGAGGTGATCCTCGGCAACGGCGGCTCCACCGCCTTCTGGGACATCGCGACGCACGGTCTGATCGAGTCGAAGTCCCAGCACCTCAACTTCGGTGAGTTCTCCTCGAAGTTCGCGAAGGCCGCCAAGCTCGCCCCGTGGCTGGCCGACCCGACCGTCATCGCCTCGGACCCGGGCACCCACCCGGACCCGAAGGCCGAGGCGGGCGTCGACGTCTACGCCTTCACGCACAACGAGACCTCGACCGGTGTCGCGGCCCCGGTCAAGCGCGTCGCGGGCGCCGACGAGGGCTCCCTCGTCCTGGTGGACGCCACCTCCGGCGCCGGCGGCCTGCCCGTCGACATCGCCGAGACCGACGTCTACTACTTCGCCCCGCAGAAGTCCTTCGCCTCCGACGGCGGCCTGTGGATCGGCGTCTTCTCCCCGGCGGCCCTGGAGCGCGCGGCCCGCGTCCACGCCTCGGGCCGGCACATCCCGGAGTTCTTCTCGCTGCCCACGGCGATCGACAACTCCCTGAAGAACCAGACGTACAACACCCCGGCGCTCGCCACGCTCTTCCTGCTGAACGAGCAGCTGACGTGGATGAACACCCAGGGCGGCCTGGACTTCACGACCGGCCGCACGGCCGCCTCCTCCGGCCACCTGTACGGCTGGGCCGACGAGTCCAAGTACGCGACCCCGTTCGTCACCGACCCGGCGAAGCGTTCGCAGGTCATCGGCACGATCGACTTCGCGGACGAGATCGACGCCTCCGCCGTCGCCAAGGTCCTGCGCGCCAACGGCATCGTGGACACCGAGCCGTACCGCAAGCTGGGCCGCAACCAGCTGCGCGTCGCGATGTTCCCGGCGATCGACCCGTCGGACGTCCAGGCCCTGACGGCCTGCGTCGACTACGTGATCGAGAAGCTGTAGCCCGTACGCCCCTAAACGGCCCTGCGCACCGTCGAGGTGTGCAGGGCCGTTTCTGCTTCACCCGGCGACTTCACTCCACCGAGTGGCATATGCCAGAAACACGGTCCGCGGCCGTTCCGCCCTACGAAGATGGTCTCGACACCAGCCCATTCCAGGAGGCCCGCAATGTCTGCAGCAGCAGTCGAGCACCCCTGTGACGATGGCCCGAGGCCCCTGCTCGTCACGGCCAACAGGCTCGCGGAGCAGCATCCCGGCTATCGCGTCGAGATCATCGGAGGCGTCATCACCGTGGCCCCACCCCTGGACGGCCCGCACGCCCGCGCTCTGACCAAGCTCATGCGCCCGTTCATCATGGCCGGACTCGACGACGGGGAGACGGCAGTCCTCCAAGGCATCGGCCTATGGCTGCCGGGCGGTCCGGAGGACTACGCGATCCCCGACCTGGCCCTGGTCGACGCACATTTCGATGAGCACCTGATCGAGAACAACAGCTACGACCCGGCCGTCTTCCGTCTGGTCCTGGAGGTCACCTCCAGCAACTACAACAGCGACCTGCGGCACAAGGTCGCCGCGTACGCCGAGGCAAAGGTCCCCGTCTACGTGATCCTCGACCGGAAACACGGCCGCGTTCACGTCCTGACGGAACCGCTGGGCGGCTCGTACGACCGCCACGAGGTGTACGCCCCCGGCCAGCAGGCGCCGTTGCCCGCCTCGATCGGCGGCGAGGTGAGTCTCGATGTCGCCGAGCTGATCCAGGCGGGCCGGGCCAAGCCCCGTACGCCCGAAGCCTGAGGCTCACCCCCCGCCCAGCCGCCACCGCTCCTCGCCGTCCTCCCACTCCCCGGTCCGCTCCAGACCGGCCCCTGCGGCCACGGCCGCGGACGCGGCGTGCTCGGGGTGGATGTGGGCGACGACGGTCCGTACGCCGGTTGCGCGCAGGTGGGCGACCAGTCCCCGGGCCGCTTCCCGGGCGTACCCCCGCCCCTGCCACTCCACCCCCACCACCCAGGCGATCTCGGCCCGCCCGCCGCGCACGCTGGCCTGCACATAGCCGACCAGCCGGCCGGTCTCCCGCTCCCGCAGCACCCAGTTCCACCACAGCTCGCCGGGGTCCGGCGAACCGGTGGTCTGCCGTACGTACCGCGCCCGCAGGGCCTCGACGGTCTCCGGGGCGCCTCCCGTGAAGGCGTGCAGGGCGGGGTCGGCCAGCACGGCGGCCATCTCGTCCGCGTGCGCCACCCGCAGGGGCAGGGCGTCGAGGCGGGGCGTGGCGAAGGGGGCGGGGGCGGAGCTGCGGTCGGGCGTCATGAACCGGGGACCTTACGCGAAACGCCTGCCGCCCGGCGGCTGCCCGGATGACACGGGAGCGTACCGGAGCACCATGGAGGTATGGATACGATCCCCCGGCTCAAGCCCTACGTGAAGCAGTACGCCGTCCTGCTGAGCACACGGCGGCAGGACGGGACGCACGCGGACACCCCGGTCAACATCGCGGTGGAGGGCGACCACGCCTACATCCGTACGTTCTCCTCGGCGTGGAAGGTGGAGCGGATGCGCAACCACCCGGTGGTGCGGATCGGCCCGTGCACCGTCCGGGGCCGGCCTACGGGACCGCAGATCGAGGCCCATGCGCGCCTCCTCCCGGCCGGTTCGAAGGAGGACACGCACGCGGCCCGGATGCTGTCGCGGAAGTACCCGGCCATGCAGGGGGTGCTCGTCCCGCTCACCCACCGGATCAAGCGGGACAGGACCCTGCACTACGAGATCCGGCCGCTGGACGCCTGAGCGCTCACCCCTTGCGGCGCCGCCTGCCGAGGAACAGCAGCAGCCCGATCCCGGCGAGGACGGCGACGCCGGTCAGCGTGGTGCCCTTCACCGGCACCCCGTCGCCGCCGTCGCCGGCCGCTTCCTTGGTGCCGCCCGCCCGATGGGTGGCCCCGCCCCCGCTGCCGCCGTCCCCGGTCTTCGGCAGGTCCACCCGCACGACACGGCTCTGCTTCCCCTCGGAGCCGTACATCAGGGCGGAGCCGTCCGCCGTGTACGTCACCGACTCGGACTGCGGGAGGAGGGGTGATTCGACGGGGTAGTCCTTGCCGAGCCGGCCGTTGGCGAAGGCGTAGCCGCGGGCGCTGAAGTAGGAGCGCAGGACCAGCTCCCTGCCGTCCGGGGAGAACGCCCCGTCCGTCACCCACGGCACCTCACCGACCCGCCGGAAGACGTTGTCCGAGCCGGTCTTCAGCTCGGCGGGCCCCTCGTACAGCCCGCCGCCCTCCTCGTTCTTCGACGCGATGTAGACGCGGCCGGTCCTGGGGTGGACCATCAGCGACTCGGCGTTGCGCGGGCCATCGGCGTACTTGACGTCGAACTGCGTGGCCCTGACCGTCGCGTCCCGCAGGACCTTCGGCTCGGGGAAGCGGTAGATCCAGACGTGGTCCCAGCTGCCGTTGAGGTTGTCGCCGATGTCGCCGACGTACAAATTCCCGTCCGGCCCGAGCGAGATGGCCTCGACGTCGCGCGGGGCGCCGACGCCCTTCATGGTGATCGTCGCGACGGTCTTCCCTGTGCGGGAGTCGACGGCGAAGACGTACGGCCCGTCGTCGCTGTCGTTGTGCGTCCAGTAGATCCCCGGATGGGCGCGGCTCGCGGCGAGGCCGCTGGACTCGGTGATCCGGGGGTCCTCGATCGTGAAGCTCCGGTCGGCCCCGCCGTCGGCGAACGCGGGGGCTGCGGCGAGGGCGAGGAGCGCGGCGGCGCCGAGAGCAGTCAGTCGGTACGAACGCATGGCACAAGTGTCCATCGTCACGTACCGGGCCGTAACCAAGATCCGCCATGATGGCGCCATGCGTTTCATGTGCGTCGGCGATTCCATGACCATCGGGCGCGCCGGCGACTTCACGTGGCGCTACCGCCTGTGGCAGCACCTGTCGGCGTCCCTCGACGGCCCCTTCGCACTCGTCGGCCCGCGCACGGAGCTGTACGACACCGAAACGGGCGCCGCGGCCTCCTCCGCGTACGCCGCCGAGGACTTCCCGCCCGCCGCGCGCCGCCACCTGGCCGGCTGGGGCGAGGGCTGGCTGCACATGGCCCCGGTGATCGCGGACACGGTCACCGAGCACCGCCCGGACGTCCTGCTCGTCTCGCTCGGCCTGATAGACCTCGGCTTCTACACGGACAGCGAGCAGACCGCGCTGAACGCCCGCGCGTTCCTGACCGCCGCCCGCACGGCGAACCCGCGCATCCGGTGCGTCCTGCTCCCGGTCATCCCGAACATACGCGCCGAGTCGGACGCCCCGTTCGCCGCCGAGTGCGCCCGCTTCAACGAACTCCTCGCGAAGGCGGTGGCGGACCTGGACACTCCGGCCTCCCCCCTCCTCCTGGCCTCCCACCCCCCGGCGTACGACATCCACACGGACACGTACGACGGCACCCACCCGGGCCCGACCGGCGAACACCACCTGGCCGCCGCCTTCGCGGACGCGATGCACCAGGCGTGGGGGGTGGGCGGGGCGTACGCGGGGGTGGCGGGGCGGCCGGTTCCGGAGGCGGTTACAACCCCTTGACCCGCTGTTTCTCCAGTACTATCGACTGCCCCGCCGGTTTCATCTGTTGCCTTCGCGGGCTGTTCCTGACATTCTTGAATCTCGCAAGGTCCCATGCGTCTGCTTGAGGACGCTCAGGGGATCTTGCTCTCGTGGGCCCCCGGTTGTCGCCGGGGGTTTCTGCGTTCTAGTCTCTTGTGTCGCTGTCGGCCCAGACGATGCCGTCGGTCCCGTGACCGGGCAGCCAGTGGCCGGCCAGGCGCTTGTACGCCTTCGACATGCGGCCCACCGGATTAATCTTCGGCCAGACCTCGGGCTGCTTCAGCGCCAGGTGATGGAAGGCCGCGTATCCGACCAGGTCAGCGGCCTGAATGAACTGGCTGTACTTGCTGTCCTGCATGACGGGGTCTTCCAGCACTCGCCGGGAGGCCAGAGGGAGACCTCGGTGGGCGTCACGGTAGGGCTTGGCGTTGCGGATGGCCTGTTCCCATGCGGCGCGGGCGTCCTCGGGAGCCAGAGCATCGGCGTCAAGGGGCCCGGACAAGCCATCGAACATGATCATGACGCGGGTGTCCTGGTCCAGGGCCCACGCTTCGAGGTGGTTCGGTACGGCCTTGATCGGCCCCCGAGTCATCGGCGTAGCAGAAGTACACGAGCGGAATATATGGCCAGCGGATCAAACAGGGAAAACCGTCTGCACCCGCTCGCCCAAACGACTGCCCGGCGGTGCCGGGCTCGCTCGTACGTGCGGGACGCGCCCCCTCACATCCGGCTGGGAAACGCCTCGTCCTGCTTCGGCACCACCAAGCGCCCCGTCGTCAGGGCGTCCAGGCCGTCGAACCCTCGTTGCCGCTCATGGTCCCCCCGTACCTCGTGTCGGCTTCGCTCGTACGTGCATTCGTTCCCCCTGCGGTCCGAACAGGCTCAGGAACTCCACCGGGTCCGGGCCCGCCGCCCCCCACCAGTGCGGGGTGTGGGTGTCGAACTCGGCCGCCTCCCCCGCCGTGAGGATCAGGTCGTGGTCGCCCAGGACCAGGCGGAGCCGGCCGGAGAGCACGTACAGCCACTCGTAGCCCTCGTGCACCCGTTGTTCGACCGGGCCCGGAGGGGCCGTCGCGCCCGGCATGACCTGCTTGTACGCGTTCACGCCGCTGAGGTGGCGGGTGAGCGGGACGAAGGTCATGCCGTGACGCTTGAAGGGGCGGAAGGTGACCCGGGGGTCGCCCGTGTCCGGGGCGCCGACCAGCTCGTCCAGCTGGACCCCGTACGCCTTGGCGAGCGGGAGCAGTAGTTCGAGGGTCGGTTTGCGGCCCCCGGACTCCAGGCGGGAGAGCGTGCTGAGCGAGATCCCCGTCGTCTCGCTCAGCTGCGTCAGCGTCGTCCCGCGCTCGGTGCGCAGCGCCCGCAGGCGCGGGCCGACGCCCGTCAGGACGGACGCCAGCTCGTCGTCCTTCATGGGCCCGTCGCTGCCGCCGTCGCCGCCATCGTTCCGTTCCTTCGCTGCCATGCCTCCATTTGCCGACCCGGCAAGCGGCCTTGTCAACCGGAAGGGACACCGGAAGGGACACCGGAGGAGACCCCGGAGGCCCGCTAGGAAGTCCCGGAGGCCGCCCCGGTGGCACCCACCGACCCGTCCGCCGGGCCGATCATCGCCATCGAAAGCCTGGTCAGCTCGCTGGTCAGCAGGTCCGGCGGCATCTGGCGCGGGTGGCGGCCGTGGTGGGCGAGGAGCTCGTCCACGGACCGGGTCAGGACCTTCACGACCACCTCCAGGTCCCCGTCCACCGCGTGCCCGCGCCCCCGGGCGCGCTCGGCCTCGTGCGCCAGGAACTCCGTCCACACCGACCGCCACATCGTGAGGTGGTCGTCCATCGCCCGGCTCACGCCCAGCACCTCGACGAATGCCACCCGGGCCGCGTGCGGGTCGCCCGTGACGGCCCGGACGTAGGCGTCGAACAGCCTGCGGACCCGTTCCTCGGTCGGGCAGGTGTCCATGCCCTTGGCTGCCAGCTCGGCCTGCGCCGCCTGCATCCCGGCCATCGCGACCCGGTCGTACAGGTCGGTGAGCAGCGCCTCGCGCGACTCGAACTCACGGCGGAAGTCCCTGACTTCCACCTGCGCCTCGACGCACAGATGCTCGACCGACGTATGGGCGTAGCCGTACACCGCGAACAACGTCCGCCCGGCGGCCATCAGTTGTGCCCGGCACCGCGCGGGGTCACGCACCGCCCTTACTCCGTCCCAAAGTTCCACCACGGCATCCACCACGGGTCCTCCTCAGTCCGTCCAGGCCCCCGCCGCCCACTCTGCTCGCTCCACCGCGTCCACGGCGGAACCGCCACACCGGCGAACAGCCTTACGCCCACCGTTCCCCGGCATCCTTCTCAAGGACCGCCGCGAACCGCTCCCGCCAGGGCAGCCGGTCCGGCTCCTCGAAGTCCTCTCCCTGCCGCGCCCGCGGCCACTTCGCCTCGTGCGCCTCCCAAGCCTCCGCCCGTGCGCACGTCGGGCACACCGTCTCGTCCGCCCGGGGCCGGAACACATGCTCCGGCCCTCCGCCCTCGCACGGCACGTGCGGCCGTACCGCAGGCGCGTACGCCGGTTCCTCCGGCAGCTTCTGTACGAGCCGGTGCCGCACGAACCCGAACGCCGACCGCACCCCGTCCGCGGGCAGCTCACTCACCAGCGCGAGCCGCAACTCCGCCGCCTTCACGCCGCGCCGCAGCCAGTCGGCCGCCGCCCCGGACAGGGTCCGCGCCTCCCGTACGCCCAGGTGCAGTTGCGGGCTGGCGTGGCGCAGGGACAGCAACACGCGCTCGGCCTCCACGACTTCGGGATCGGGGTCCGGGTCCGGGTCCGGCGCCGCAGGCCCCGCCGGTTCGGCCGCAGGCGCTTCGGAGGGTGGGTGGGAGAAGTTCTTCTCACGTTCTTCAACCTCCGGTTGGTAACCACCGACCGGCCGAATCCCCGGGTCGCCGACTGCCGGATACTGATCACCCGGTGTGCCCTGGCCGTTCGCGTCTCTCAGCCACCGTGCCTCGTGGTCGGTGAGCGGTACGTTCGAGAACAGCTGGTCCGTCGTCCACAGCCCGCCCTCGCCCTGGCGGCGCCACTCGTGGACGAACCCGCATTCCTTCAACTGCCCCTTGGCCTTCTGGTACGCCCGCCCCTTGATCCCCAGCCTCTTCGCATGGTCGCTCAGCGCCATGCCCGTACGCCTCTCGGGCAGGCCCTGCACGTACGTGATCAAGATCTTCGCGTCACTGCTGAGCTTCGGATGGCGCACGATGTCGTGCGCCGCCTTCACATAGCCGTAGGAAGGCGAGATAGCATGCCAAAGCATTCTCGGTGGACCTCTTGCATCCATCGTTGGGTGAAGGCCCTCGGTCCGGGTGTTGGTAGCACCCCCGGGGGCCGCCCCATGCGCTGAAGCGCACGGAGCGTAATGACTCCGTCACCGTACAGCAGGAATCTCGTCCGCAACCACCTTCATCAGCAGCTCGAACAACAGTTCCGTATCCACGAACGGATCTTGCGCGGTCGGCTGCGAACGCCAGTCCAGCGGGTACGTCAGTCCGTGCAGCGCGGGCACTCCGACGAAGTCCGATCCCTTACGCACGAGCGCGTCGACTCCCGCCGGCCACAGATGGGCACCTGCCGTGCCGGGCGGGACGAGGAAGTACATGCTCCGCGCCCCGATCCGCGACCGGACGATCGGCCCGGCCTGGAAGTCCGTGAACTGCATGATCTCGTAGGCCACTTGCTCGCCGAGCAGCCCGGAGATCCGGATGGCGTCGAAGTGGATTCCCGCGTGACGCAGGGCGTGTCCGCTCGCGGGAATCCACGAGGGCACCAGGTTCGGTGAATTTCTCGGTTCCATACGGAAAGCGTCGGCGCCCGCACGTACGGTGACCAGGGACACAAGGCGTCTGTGCACTGTTGTGCACTTGGAGGTGGGGCTGTGCACTCCAGTAGTACCGGTGGCGGAACCGCTGAGATGTTCGGTGCGTTGTTGCGGCACTACCGCGAACTGGCCGGGCTTTCGCAGGAGGGCTTGGGGAGCAGGATCGGTTTCTCCAAGTCGCAGGTGGCGATGGTGGAACGGGGGCAGAGGCCGCCGAAGGGGGACTTCATCCCGGCGGCGGATGCGGCGGTCGGTGCCAATGGTGCGCTGATCGCTGCGGCGGTGAAGTTGCAGTTCAGTCGCGTGGCTTCCTGGTTCGAACCATTCGCCGAGGAAGAGGCCAAGGCCGTAGCGCGGTACGAGTACGAGAGTCACGTCATCCCCGGCCTGTTGCAGACCGAGGCGCACGCGCGTGCTGTGTTCAGCCAAGCATGCCCGCCTCTTGATGACGACGAGATCGAGAGGCTGGTAGCCGGTCGCCTTGCGCGGCAAGCCCTGCTGATCCGCAAGCCACTGCCGGACATCAGCTTCGTTCTGGAAGTCAGCGCTCTCAATCGACCCATCGGCGGACGGGATGTGCACCGAGCGCAGCTCCAGCACATTCTTGAGGTCAGTCGACTGCGTCATGTGCACATCCAGTTGATGTCACCTCGGCGGGAGTCCCACTCCGGCCTGGGCGGCTCCTTTGTCCTGCTGGAGACCGACGACCGGCGGCGACTTGGGTACATGGAGGTCCAGGGGCGGAACTTCCTTGCAAGCGAGCAGCCCTACTTGGGGGACCTGTTCGCTACGTATGGCATGCTGCGGACCCAGGCTCTCGGACCGGAAGAGTCGCGCGAGTTGATCAAGCAGATGGCAGAAGGACTATGAGTACTGACCTCAAGTGGTTCAAGAGCAGCTACAGCGCCCCGAACGGCGGCGACTGCGTCGAGGTCGCCCTCTCCTGGTCCAAGTCCAGCTACAGCGGCCCAGAGGGCGGCAACTGCGTCGAGGTCGCCACCTGCCAGCACACCATCCACGTGCGCGACTCCAAGGACATCACCGTCCCCGCCCTCGCCCTCTCCCCCGACGCCTGGTCCGCCTTCGTCCGGCACACCGCCGCCTGAGGCGCTGCCTGCCCGCAGTCGGCGCGGCCGGAAATTCGTTACGGTCCGCGCCCCGGCGCTGCCATCATGAGCCGATGGACGCCCCCGCCCCCATCGACCTCGACACCTGGCCGCGCGCGCAGCACTTCGCGCACTACCGCGACCGCGTGCCGTGTACGTACTCGATGACGGTGGAGGTCGACGTCACCGCGTTCACGGCGGCGCTGCGCCGGTCGCCGCGCAAGTCGTACATCGCGCAGGTGTGGGCGCTCGCCACGGTGGTCAACCGGCACGAAGAGTTCAGGATGTGCCTCACCGCATCGCGCGACCCGGCGGTCTGGCCGGTCGTGCACCCGGCGTTCACGGTGTTCAACGCGGAGCGGGAGACGTTCGCGTGCGTATGGGCGCCGTACGACCCCGACTTCGGGGCGTTCCACGACGTCGCGGCCCCGCTTCTCGCGGAGCACGGCCGGGCCACGGACTTCTTCCCGCAGGGGCCGCCGCCACCGAACGCGTTCGACGTGTCGAGCCTGCCGTGGGCGTCGTTCACAGGGTTCAACCTCAACATCGGCGGCGGCTGGGACCACTTGGCGCCGATCTTCACCCTCGGCCGCTACACCGAACGCGAGGGCCGCACCCTGCTCCCCCTCTCCGTACAGATCCACCACGCCGCCGCTGACGGGTTCCACACGGCGCGCCTGGTCAACGAGCTGGAGGAACTGGTGGCGGAGCCTTCGGGGTGGCTGACCGCAGGCCGAAAGGGCGATGCCGCGTAGAGGGCCGGGCGCCCTCCGCGTCGAACCATGCGGTCCCCGCGTCTGGGAGGACCTGTCTCCGGACCGCGTCCACGGGTTCTCCGCCCGTACCAGCCTTGCGATACATCGGGTGGAGTGGCTTTTCGGCGACTACTACCTCTACCCCGGTGCCGCTGAACACGCGTTGCGGCGGTATCGAGAGTTCTTGGCACAGCGGAGGCCAGGTTCTCTCTACCCGCGATACGCGGGGTGCTCGTGCCGTGGGTGTTCCTTCGACGACGTACGGCACGCGCGTGACGTACTCGAACTGGTCCTGCGTGAGCTGCCCGCCCGACCCCGCGCGGAGCTGAAGCGCCACGTGGCCGTCCTGGACGCCGCATATCTGGAGCGCACCCTGCCCGACCCGTTCACCCGTGACCGGCAGTGGCGCCCCGGCCTGTGGTGGCGTCGCCGCCTCGCCGACGGGGAGGAGGGCGGATGACAGTCGTGTTCGTCCGCCCGGCCTGCCGAGGCCACGCGGCCGGCCGGGGCGCGGGTGAAGCGGCTTCCGTCACGGGCCGGGAACGTCGGGTACTGCGCTCATCCCGATCGCGTCATGGCTTCGTAACCGCGGCTCCCGTTGGTCGCGGCATCGAGCAGAGTCGTGATCAAGTACGGATGCGAGCCAGCCATGACCAAGCTTCGGCCGCATCACCACGACCGTTCACGACCCGTTGGGGGAACCCGCCATGCTTCGCAGCCACCTTCGCAAGACCGTCCTCACCGCCTCCGCCCTGCTGGCCACGACGCTGCTGCTCACGTCCTGCCAGGACGGAGACGCGGAAGGCGCAGGCGTGTCGGACGGGCCCTCGGCGTCCGAGTCGGCAGCCAAGGGCGGGGCTGGCGGCAAGGACGGCGCGGACAGCGACGACGCGCAGGCGGGCAAGGGCTCGGGCGGGAAGGTGACCGGCAGTTGGGCCGGCGCCGTCTCCTACATGGCGCCGGGCAAGTACATGGTGACCCGCAAGGGTGAGGCGGGGCAGGCGTTCTTCACCTCGGAGGACACCGACATCGAGGGCGCGGGCAAGATCTGCGGCGACGCGGACGGCCAGGCGGCGACCCCTTGCAGCGAGGACCAGCTCGAAGCGGCGGCCAAGAAGGGCTTCGGCGCGACGGTCAAGCTCGAAAACGGTGTCGCGGTCAGCATCATCGAGGACCACGCCGACAGCGGCGGCGGGACCGACGACGACTCGGGCAAGGGCGAGGCGACCGGTCTCTTCACGGGGACGCTCGGATACATGGCCCCGGGCAAGTACACCCTGACGAAGACGTTCGAGGGCCCGGACCGCATGTTCTTCACCGCCACCACCACCAAGATCAACGGCGCCGGGTGGATCTGCGGGGACCCGGACGGCCAGTCCACCAAGCAGTGCACCGAGGACGAACTCGAAGCGGCGGCCAAGAAGGGCGGCATCATCGTCGTCGTCGACGTCAAGGACGGTGTCGCCGTCGCCATTGACGAGAACCACAACTGATCGAGGCGGGCCCGGAGCCCGAGCCGCCGAGTGACGTCCGCCGTCTGCCCTTCCCGGGCAGGCGGCGGACGTCACTCGGCGGCCGATCCCCCCTCAATGTTCCCCGAGCGCACCGTGCGTCGAGTCCGGGCGCAGGATCACGCCAGGGGCGAGGCCCACGCCCGGCCGGGCGGTCAGCCCCGTAGTTCGGTCACGTCCGCCTCGCTGAGGACGAGGTCGCCGGCCGCCATGTTCTCCTCCAGGTGGGCGAGGTCGCCCGTGCCGGGGATGGCGAGCATCACCGGGGACGAGGCGAGCAGCAGGGCGAGCTGCACCTGCGCGACCGTCGCGCCGAGCCGGGCCGCGACCTTCTCCAGCCGCCGCGTGTCGAGGGGTTCGCGACCGCCGCCGAGCGGGAAGAACGGCACGTACGCGATCCCGGCGGCCTCGCACTCCGCGAGTAGCGCCAGGTCGTCGGCGTACGGGTTCTGTACGCACGCCACGGGCGCGACGGTACGCGCCTCGGCGAGCTGGTCGGCGTCGACGTTGCTGACGCCGAGGTGCCGGATCAGGCCCTCCTCGCGGAGTTCGGTCAGCGCGGCGAACCGCTCGGCCACGGACTCGCCGCCCGGTGCGCTCAGGCCGCCGACCCGGAGGTTGACGAGATCGAGGCGGTCGACGCCCAGGGCGCGCAGGTCGGCCTCGACCAGGCCGCGCAGCTGGTCGGGGGTGGCCTGCCCGCTCGGCATGCCGTCCGGTCCGGGGAGCGGGCCGACCTTCGTCGCGATGACCAGGCCGTCGCGGTAGGGGGCCAGGGCCTCGCGGATCAGCTCGTTGGCCCGTACGTCGCCCCGGGCGTAGAAGGCCGCCGTGTCGATGTGGTTCACGCCCAGCTCCACGGCGCGGCGGAGCACCGCGATGCCGTTCTCCGGGGTGCGGGTGGGGCCGTCGAACGTGCTCATCGGCAGGCGCATGGCGCCGAAGCCGAGGCGGTTGACGGGGAGGTCGCCGCCGAGGTCGAAGGTGCTGGGGTGCGTGGAGGTCGTCATGGCCTCATGGTGTCGCGGGGTCCCGGCGCGTCCCAATCCGTGGCAGTTTGCTGCCAGACTCACGGTATGCGGAACGAACAGATCTTCTCCGTCCGCGGGGACGCGGAGCTTCTCGCGCGCGCCGGTCACTTCTTCGAGTCCGCCCGCACGGACTTCCTGTGCGTCGCCCGGGACCTGAGCACCTGGGCGCAGCCGGAGGCCAGGGCCGCGATCCAGCGCCGGATGCGCCCCGCGGCCTCCCCGGGCTTCACCACGCGCAAGCTGCTCAGCCCGGTCGCGCTGACCGACGAGGGGTCCCGTGCGCACCTGCGGCAGGTACGGAGCAACGGGGCGCAGGTGCGGATCACCGACTCGGCGCTGCCGCACGAGACGATCATCATCGACCGGCGCGTGATGATCCTGGCCGGCCGGGACTCACCGACCGGCCGCGAGTACTCCGTCACGACGTCGCAGAACATGATCGACGGCGTCCACTCGCTGTTCTCCGCGATGTGGGACCAGTCGACGGACTACGACGCCTACCTGCGCACCGACACCCCGCACCTGGACGCCGAAGCCCGCGTGATCCTCGAAGCCCTCGGCTCCGGCCTCACCGACGCGTCGGCCTCCCGCCGCCTCGGCCTCTCCCTGCGCACGTACCGCCGCCGCGTGGCCGACCTGATGGTCACCCTGGAGGCCGGCTCCCGCTTCCAGGCGGGGCTGCGGGCGGGGGAGCTGGGGCTGCCGGGGCGAGTGGGGCGCTGACCGGTTCGCGGGCGCCTTATCCCTGCGGGATCGGCTGGGTGAGGTTCACCGCGTTGCCGTCGGGGTCCCGGATGTGGGCGACGCGCTGTCCCCACGGCATGTCGCTGGGGCCACCGCTGACCGAGCCGCCCAGCGCCTCCACCCGGTTGAGCGTGGCGTGGACGTCGTCGACGCCGATGCTGAGCAGAATCCGCGGCGCCGCCCCCGGCTCCAGGTCCGGCTTCGCCACCACCCCGAGATCGGTGTCACCGATGCGCAGACCGAGGTAGAAGGCCGGGCCCTCCGCCGGCACCCGGAAGATCTCCTCGGCGCCGAACAGATCCGTATAGAAGCCGACCAGAACGTCTTGGTCGGCGGTCAGGATGACGGGCTGAATGGTGGACATGGCACTCCTGTCGTGAACGATCGCGTCACTGGATGGACCGCTCGCGAACGCTGAACTCATCGGCGGGTTCCTCGGCGGACGCCTTGCCGCTGGGGAATCGACACCCGCGAAGACAGCCCTGCCAGTGGAGGGCCGAGGCGCCCTTGACGCTGCTGACAGGCGGGGTGACGCTCGTGCACACACGTGCAGCCGACCCGTTAGAGGAGAGCCCAATGGCCCTTGAGTTCCTGGGGATTTGGCCGAACACACCAGATGACGGATCGCCCACGATCTGGCTGGACGATACGACCGGTGACCTGATCATCCAGTCATGGACCGCCGACGACGAGACGGTTCGGCAGGCGCAGGAAGTCGGTTCCGTGCCCGGCCACTCGACCGACGTACCGGATCACGAGAGCATGATCCGTCTGCCCGCCAACATGCTCCAGTTCATCCCCCGCCCGGACAGTGAGGCCACCGATGGCAACCGCGGTACGTGAAGCACTCGCCAAGGCGCGGCGCTCCGCCATGCACCTTGAGATGCGGGACAGCTACATGCGTGACGATCCCGAGTTCATCCGCTGGCAGCAAGGCCATCGGTACGACCCGGTGGCTCGCGAGTCCTGGTGGCGCTCGTGGCTGGACGTGGTGGTCGAGACAACCGGCCGGGGTGTTTCCATGCGGCGGCTGCGCGTCGTCTCCGAGCCGCTGAGCGACTACGTGCGCTACGAGTACGACGGCACCTTCACGAACGTCGCAGCGGGCGAGGACGTGCGTTGGTTGCCCCGTTCCCGGACGCACGGGCTGTTGCTCCCGGCACTGGAGGGCTGGGTGATCGACGCGGAGACCCTGATCCTTCACCACTTCAGCGGCGATGGTCAGTGGACCGGTGAGCGGATGGAAGTCCGCCACGATCCGACGTTGGCGGAGCAGTACGCGACGGCGTACGAGGCAGCGTGGGAAAGGGCGATTCCCCACGCGGAATACCGGCCCTCCTGACGATCACACGCCATGGCTCTTTCTGCGTCCTCCAGCGCCCAGCAGGCCCGGCAGGCTCTCGCGGACCGTCTCGCGGAACTCTGCCGGGATGCCGGCCTGTCCGGACTCGGCCTTGCCGAGCGTTGCGGGTGGAGTCGTTCGAAATCCTCCCGCATCATGAACGCCCGTACTCCTCCATCTGCCGAAGACATCCGGGCATGGTGCCGGGCATGTGACGCCGAGGAGCAGACCGCGGACCTCACGGCCATGCTGCGGACGGCGGAAGGGATGTGGGTCGGCTGGCGTCGTATGGAACGAGCCGGACTCAAGCAGGCGCAGGAAGCGCGGCTACCGCTGTACGAGCGCACCCGCCGCTTCCGGGCGTACTCGTCGTGGCTCGTACCAGGCATGCTCCAGACGCAGCCGTACACCACGGCGGCACTTCACGCGATCCAAAAGCGGCGCGGGCTGGTGGACGACGTCGCGGGCGCGGTTGCCGCGCGAATGGACCGCCAGCACATCCTGTACACGGGCGACCGCCGGTTTGCGTTCCTGGTTGAAGAGTCGGTGTTGCGAGCCGGGATCGGCGGAGCCGAGGTCATGACCGGGCAACTGGGCCACCTTGTCTCAATCGCCTCACTTCCCAATGTCAGTCTGGGAGTCGTCCCCATGAAGCCCGATCGGGAACGCTGGCCGGCAGAAGGGTTCTGGATCTACGACACAGCGCAGGTCAACGTCGAATTGATCTCCGGCTACCTCACGATCACACAGCCGAGCGAGGTAGGCATGTACGCCGATACGTTCGCAGAACTGGCAGCACTGGCCGTCTACGGGGCGAACGCTCGTGCGTTGATCACCTCGGCCACGGGCGCAATCGGATAACTGGCGTGCAACCTTGTGCACGCCGCTGTGCGTTGGGATTCCCGTCTCCCTAGCGTAACTGTCAGCGATCCACGCCAGGGGGCGTCCCGGTGGGGCCGCCACCACGGAAACGTGGGCGTGACTCGCGCCCAACGCCACAGGTTGAACCAGTCGCAAGTGTTCAACGCTTGCCCTATCGAAAGGGTGCGCATGAAGCGAATCGTTGCCCGACTGTGGAAGCTCATTCGCGGCCCTCTGCAATGGCGCGTCCTGTGGTTCGCCCACGCGAAGTTCATGATCGGCGTGCGGCCAGCCCAGCGCCTCGCTCCAGAAGTAGCCGACCGCCTGGGTGCCGTCGCAGGCGACCGCCCCGATGAAGCCGGTGTCGGCGAGGAACTTGTTGCCGGCCTCGATCACGCAGAACTCGTTGCCGTCCGGATCGGCGAGGACGATGTGGCCGTCCTCCGGGGTCTGGCCGACGTCGATGTGCCGCGCGCCGAGTTCCAGTGCCCGGTCCACCGTCTCCCGCTGGGCCTCCGGGGTGGCGCTGGTCAGGTCGAAGTGCGCTTGGTTCTGGCGGGACTTGGGCTCCCGGCTCGGCGTGAAGCGGAGCCCGAAGCCGTGGGCGTCGGGGGCCAGGAGCCTGAACTCCGCGGCTGCGGGGCCCGGTTCGGGCTGTCCCCAGTTCAGCAGGTTGGCCCAGAAGCGGGCCAGGTCCGCCGGGTCGGTCGCGTGGAAGCCGATCGCTGACAGGTGGGGCGTCATGTTCCGTACGTCTCCGAATCGTTGGCGGGGCGCCCGCGCAGCCTAGGGACGGGGTGCGGGGGGCGCACCCCGTTTTTGGGGGTCTCCATGACCTCCTGGCGGGTGCAGCCGACGTTCAACGCGCCCCCGGGCGGAAAGAGGCGCGGAGAACACCCACCGCTCAGCCGTCGCAACCGTCGATGTCGTCGTCACACCCCTCCACCGCATCCCGGGCGATGGTGTCCAAGCGCCACAGGATCAGGCCCGTGCCGTCCTCGACCGGCTCGACCTGTGCGGTGAACGGCTCACCGGCGGGGATGTTGAACTGGTCGGCCTCCCGGTCTCCGCACTCGATCCCGTATGCCTGTTCCTGGTCGCGCCTCGACAACGTGAGGGTGAGTTCGTCGATCCCCTCCGCGTCGCAAGTGATACTGAGCAGGTACGGCCGATCACCGGGCGCCTTGTACTTCTTGCTCATACCACTCGCCGCGAACGCGCTCGCGGTGTCGACGAGTGCCGGACGCGCGTCGCTGTCGGTGGCCCGTCGCAGGGCCCGTCCCGCCCGCTGCATCGCGTCGTCCGGCTCCCAGGTCCGGCCGCCGTCACTCGGCAGCTTGCTCTGCTGACCTGCAGACGCCGATGAACGGTCCGGCGTGCCATCGGGCTCTTCCTTGCCCTCTGCGCAGCCTGCAGTCAGTGTGATCGTTGCGACGCAGACCGGAAAGAATTGACGTATACGCATGTATCCACCGTGGGTACAGGCCGGTGCTGGGGCCATCACCCCACCACCGGTCGCTCGCCTGGCCGGGTGGTTCGTCCCGTGCCGCAATCGGCCCGCCGTGGCAGTAGCGGCCGGACGGGTGGGCAGAAGTGAGCGCGTACCGGGTCTCGGCCGAGTGACCACGCCGAATACTCAAGCCGATGACAGTCGGCCCGGATACGCTGAGCCATGATGTTCCGCTCACGGTCGGACGCGTACCTCTCGCGAGGGAAAGCCGTCCGTCGCACCCACTCGATAGGTCCCCCATGCCCGGCCGTCTCCTCGAACTGCATGTCGAGAACTTCCGCAGCCTACGCGACGTGACCGTGCCGCTCGGTCCACTCACCGTGTTGGTGGGCCCGAACGGCGCAGGTAAGTCCAACGTACTGAAGGTGTTCGACTTCCTGGCCGACATCATCCGTACCGACCTCCAGCCGGCGCTCGACGCGCGTGGCGGATTCGACGAGGTGGCCTTCTGGGGCGGGAACAGGCCACCGACCTCCATGCGCATTCATCTCAAGGCGACATGGACGACCAACTCCACCCGAAACGCGCCGGACGAATACGACCTTACGATCCGCCGCCGCTCCCTGCGGTCGAAATCGTCGGGCGAGCGTTCGCCCTACTTCGCGCTCTCCCGGGAGGAGAGCTTCGCCTTCAAGCGCAGGCAGGGGCGCGGCCGACGCATCACCATCAAGGGTGAGGAGGCACGCATCCACGACGTACGGGCGGGCGAGAGCAAGGACAGCGGCAACTTCAGCATTCGGAGGCTGAGCAGCGGCTTGTCCACGCTCCCCCGTCTCGGGCCCGCCGACGGCGGCGACGAGGTGACCCGGGTCGCCGACCGGCTGTCGTCGTTTCGGGTCTTTGACGTGGACGTGGCTGCCGCCCGGCAACCGACCCGCCTGCGGGGTGCGGACTTCAGCACCCTCTCGCCGCACGCCGAGAACCTGGCCGGGTTCCTGATCCACCTGAGCGGCCGTGAGGAGACTTGGGACGATCTGGTCACCGATGCCCGTGAGGTTCTGCCGCAGCTGGAGAACATCGAGTTCGAAGAGGTCGGCGGGGCGACCGACCAGCTGACCGTCGTACTGCGCGAGCGCGGCCTGCGCCGTCTGACCCCGCTCGCCGACGCCTCCTACGGAACCGTCCGGCTTCTCGGGCTGCTCGCCCTGCTGTATGACCCGAATCCCCCGGCGTTCACCTGCATCGAAGAGATCGATCACGGGCTGCATCCGCAGGCGCTGGAACTCGTCGTGCAGCGATTGCGCGAGGCTGCTGAGCGAACCCAGTTCATCGTCGCCACCCACTCCCCCGCCCTGGTGAACCGGCTGCGCCCGGAAGAGTTCGTCGTGTGCGACCGCGTCGACGATGGGGCCTCGATCATCCCTGCGCTCACTGTCGGCGAGGTGAGGGACATCGTCGAAGAGTCCGGTGAACAACCGCTCGGGGAGCTCTGGTTCTCCGGTGTGCTGGGTGGAGACCTCACCGGGAGTGAGCTATGACGCCAAAGGGGCGGCAGGGAGGCGGGCGTGGGTCCCGGGCACAGGAACGGGGCGTCATCGTACTGGCCGGCGAGGACCGGAACGACTGCGAGATCCTCGCCGCGCTCATACGCGCGCATCGGCCCGACCTGAGCGATGCGGCCAAACTCGTCCGCATCAACGACCCGGTACGGCTGCGCCGGAAGTCCGGACCAAAGCTGGCGGCTGCCGTGGAAGCCCTGGTCGGCAAGGCTCGGGCCAAAGCGCGTCAGCAGCGGGCCGAGCTGCACGGCTTCGTCGTCCACGAAGACCTGGACGGCTACACCGACGTCCACTACGAGCGCATCCGCAGATCGCTGACCGACGAGCTCGCACGCCAGTGCCATGGGTTCCGGAGCGCGTTCGCACTCGCTGCCTGGGAGAGCGAGGGCTGGTTGCTGCTCTTCCCGGACGCCTTCCCTCACGTCCGCCCGCGCTGGAAGGTCCCCGCCCACCTGCTCGACAAGGACACCGGGCGTGTCAAAGACGCCAAGGAGGAGCTGAAACGAGGGCTTGGCCCGCCGGTCTTCCGGGAGAGCGACGGCCCAGCGGTCGCCCGCGAGGCCCAGCAACACGGGCTGATCCCCTCCCCACGTGGCACCAACCGCTCGTACGAGGACTTTGTCGGGGATCTCACCGGCTGGAACTGACGGCCGGCCCGTATCCCCCAGGCGGGAGCAGGACCTGGCCGTAATCACCTCGAACGGGCAGCTCTTATGAGCTCGGACTGTTTCCGCGCTCGGGTCCTACAGCCCCACGGTCTACCACCGGCTTCGCGAGCGGACGCCAGCGTTCCCGGCACCGGGTAGCCCCTCAGTCCAGCGACACCCGTGCCGTCACCGGCAGGTGGTCGCTGCCCGTCGCCGGGAGGGTGTGGATGCGGCCGACCGTGGCTCCGCGGGCCATCACCTGGTCGATCCTGGCCAGCGGGAAGGACGCCGGGAAGCTGAACGCGAAGCCGCGTTCCGAGACGTTGAGCCGGGAGGTCAGGGAGGTCAGGCCGCGGTCGTCCACCGTGGCGTTGAGGTCGCCCAGCACGATCACCGCGTCCGTCTCCTCGGCGGCCAGGGCGTTGCCCAGCAGGCGGGCGCTCTCGTCGCGTCGGGCGGAGGCGAGACCTCCGGGGCCGATCCGGATGGACGGCAGGTGGGCGACGTACGCGGCGACCTCGCCGTGCGGGGTGTGGGCGAGCGTGCGCAGGCCCCGGCTCCAGCCCTCCGTGATGTCCTTGGGCTTGATGTCGACCACCCGGGTGCCGGAGAGGCGGTGCCTGGACCAGATGCCGACCGTGCCCCGGACCTCGTGGAACGGGTAGTGCGGGGCGAGGACCTGCTCGTAGTGCGGCAGCGCCTGGGGGACCAGCTCCTCCAGCGCGATGAGGTCGGCGCCCGCGGCGTCCAGCGCTCGGGCCGTCCCCGCCGGGTCGGCGTTCACATCGCTGACGTTGTGCTGGACGACGACCAGGTCGCGCGGGCCCGGGTCCGGCGCCGGGAGGAGGAGGCCGCCGAACGCGTACGCCCAGGCCGTCACCGGCAGGAGCAGCGCCAGCAGTGCGAGGAGGGACCGGCGGAGCACGGCGAGGGTGAGCAGGGGGACGACGGCCAGGCCCAGCCAGGGCAGGAACGCCTCAAGGAGGCTGCCCAGGTGGCCGGGGGTGTTGGGCACCGCCCGGTGGGCGACGAGCAGGAGTGCCGTCAGGGCCGCCAGCGCGGCGAGGACCCTGCCCCGCCGCCATCTGCCGGAGCGGGGCCGGGCCGCCCGCCAACTGCCGGAGCGGGCCGGGGACCGCCGCCATCTGCCGGAGCGGGGCCGAGCCGCCCGCCAACTGCCGGAGCGGGCCGGGGACCGCCGCCATCTGCCGGAGCGGGGCCGAGCCGCCCGCCAACTGCCGGAGCGGGCCGGGGACCGCCGCCATCTGCCGGGGCGATCCCACGCCCGCCGGGAGACGACGGACCTCACCGCCGCAGCCGCACCGCTGACCGCCCGCTTCACCATGCGTCCCGCCCGTCCCTGCCGTTGCTCCCGAGGACGGGTCTACGGGTGCGCCCGGTTACCCCCGGCGCGGCGCAGCCTGGACCGTACGGCGCGCTGCGCGACCGGGCCGAGGTCGTCCAGCGCGGCGGCGAGCGCGGCGAGCTGGTCCAGCGCGGCCAGCGCCTGGCCGGCCCCGTCCGGGTCGACGCCCTCGTACAGCTCCAGGCCGACGAAGGCCGCGGAGGCCGCCTTCGCCAGGCCGGTCACGTCCACGAACCCGGCGAGCGGCGAGTCGGCCAGGACCCGGCCCAGCACCCGCTCGATCTCCTCGGTCCACAGCGTGAGGCCCGCGGCCGTGGCGGTCGCGAGGCGCGGCTGCGTCTGGCCGCCGACGAGCAACTGCCCCAGGACGGCGACCTGGCCGCCCGCGCGTTCGGAGGCGTTCAGCTCGCGGGCCACGGCGAGGAGTTCGCCCAGTGATCGCACCCGGCCCAGGCGTTCGCGGTAGGTGGCGAGCCGTTGCTCCGCCCCGTGGCGGCAGGCCGCGGCGAGCAGTTCGTCCACGGTGCCGAAGTGGTAGAAGACCAGCGCCTGGTTGACCCCGGCGGCAGCGGCGATGCTCCGCGCGGAGGTCTTGGCGATGCCCTGCTCGGTGAGCGCGGCGAGGGCGCCGGCGAGCAGCTTCGTGCGCGTGTCCTCGCCGGAGGGCGTCCGGCCGGAGGACGTACGGCCGGTGCCCGTCCGCTCCCCCTCGCTCACGCCCGTGCCTCCTCGCGTACCGGGCGCAGGTCAGGGCGTACGCCGTGCCCCTTGGCGTCCGCGTACTCGGCGGTGAACGAGCCCTCGTAGCCGAACAGCGGGCCGAAGCGGCGGTTGGTGACCGAGACCTGGATGCGGAAGCGGCCCGCCGCCTCGTCGAACGACTCCCTGACCACCGCGTCGCCCCCGATCAGATCCGGCACCCGGACGTCCACCGGGCCCTCGCGGAAGCGGTGTTCGCCGGAGCGGATGACCAGGGCGCCGGCCCCGTCCACCGCGAGGTGCAGGTCGGTGGCCAGGTGCTGATGCGTACCCAGGTAGTCCACCACACAGCCGCGCTCCGGGCTGTGGACCATCGTCGCGTCGAACCGCCGGGGCCCGTCCGGGAAGGCGAACGTCCTGACGAAGGTGACCGTCTCGCGGCCGAAGGAGTCCGTGAAGGGGACGTTCTCGATGGTGAACGGGACATCGCGGCCGGTGCGCGGGACGAGGATGTGGCGTATCCCGCCCAGCGCGAGGAACGGCCGCACCCAAGGGCCGCCGTGCCAGACCCGGTCCATCACCCCGCGCCCCGTACAGGCCTCGCCGCTGTCGAGGCCGACGGAGAAGCGGCGCCGTACGCGCGGGTGGAGGCGGTCGAAGTCGGCCACCAGGGCCTGCTGGAAGATCGAGGTCACGGGCGCTCCAGGCGGTGGAGAAGGGCGGGCGGTGCGGGGGTGGTGCGCTCGGGCGGGCGGCGCAGGCAGCGGGCGGCCGAGGGGGTGGAGGGCAGCGGTGGCAGGAGGACGGCGGCGAGCAGGACCGGTACGGCGGCGAGGGGGGCCGCCCACCCCGTCAGGGCGACTGCCGCCAGCCGGAACGCCACCTCCGCGAGGCCCCGCCGCAGCGCGCGCTCGGGCGTGATCCCGCGCTCGCACCACAGCCGCAGCCGGTCGAACGACCAGGCGGTGGCCCAGCCCATCAGCGGGCGGAAGACCAGGCGGTCGGCGAGCCGGCCGGGGCGGCCCCAGCGGGGCTCGTAGTCGTAGCCGGTGAGGAAGCGGATGCCGTCGTCCTCCGGGCCTCCCTCGCAGGGCACGTAGCGCCAGTAGCCCCGGCCCTCGGTGAGGAACGACAGCGGGTGCGCGCAGGCGAAGCGGAGGGCGGAGGTCCGGGTGCCGTCGGGGCGGTGCCGCTCACCGGCGCTGGTGCCGGTCCCGGCGACGAGGAGACCCGGCAGGACCCGTACCCCGTAGGTGAACCGCTGCGACTCCCCCTCCGCGCGGGGCAGGTACGCGATGTGCGTGAACCGCAGGTCCCAGCGCTGGTGCTGCGCCGGGTCCTGGGTGCGTTCCCAGACGCACTCCAGGCCGGCACGTATCCGCGCCTCGATGTACAGGCCACCGCCCACGTTCCCCCACCCCTCCAGCGGTTTGAGCATTCGCTCAAATCGCGGTGCAGCAGAGAGTAGAGGAGTTTGAGCGACTGCTCAAGTGGGTGGGTGGGCGGCTGCCGGCGCCGGTGTCTTCCCGCTCAGGCGCCGGCCGAACCACCACCAACGGCTCAGCGGTCCGGGAAGCGTTCCCCGCACGCGCCGCAGTACACCGGCGCCGACTCCTGGGACATCCGGCCGCACTCGGGGCAGACCCGGTCCAGCGCGCAGGGCGCCTCGCCGCCCTCCCGCACGGACACCGCCGGCTTGATCGCCAGCCCCGGGCGGCGGCGGTGCACCGTCAGATAGGCGAGGCCGTCCGGGCCCGCCGTCAGGGAGCGCCGGGAGGTGCGCGGCAGCCAGGTGGCCGTGGTCGGGGTCAGCGTCAGGGGCGTACCGCCGTCGCCGGGGACGAGGCGGCCGCCACCGGCGAGGACCACCAGGAGGACGTCGAGCACGTCCTCCTGGTGCTCCCCCACCTCCGCGCCCGGCGGCAGCCGCACCAGATTCGCGTCCAACTCCCTCCCCTGCCGGTCGAGTTGCCACAGCGCCCCGCGATCGTCGGGGGCTGCGGCGGCGAGCAGATCGTCCAGTACGGCCAGAACCTCGGGAGTGGCATTCACGAAGCCAGGCTACGACCGCGTGAGCTTAAGCTGTACGCCGCTGAACGAGGGAGACACCGTCATGGGGCGCCTGCCCGATGAGAAGTACCCGCCGATCGAGCCGTACGACCGGGGCATGCTGGACGTCGGCGACGGCGACCTCGTGTACTGGGAGGTGTGCGGCAACCCGGCCGGGAAGCCCGCCGCCGTCGTCCACGGCGGCCCGGGTTCGGGGTGCACCCAGCGGCCCCGGCAGTACTTCGACCCGGAGCGCTACCGCGTCGTCCTCTTCGACCAGCGGGGCTGCGGCCGCTCCACCCCGCACGCGAGCGACCCGGCCGTGGACCTGCGGCACAACACCACGGACCACCTGATCGCCGACATGGAACGCCTCCGCGTCCACCTCGGCATCGACCGGTGGCTGCTGTACGGGGGCTCCTGGGGCTCGACGCTGATCCTCGCGTACGCCGAGCGGCACCCGGAGCGGGTCACCGAGATCGTGATCCCGGCCGTCACGACGACCCGGCGCTCCGAGATCGACTGGCTGTACCGGGGCGCGGGCCGCTTCTTCCCCGAGGCGTGGGACCTCTTCCGGGCGGGCGTCCCGGAGGCCGCGAGCGACGCGACCCCGGACGTGCTCGCCGCGTACGCCCGGCGGACCGTGGACCCCGACCCGGCCGTACGGGCGCGGGCGACGGCCGACTGGTGCGCCTGGGAGGACGCGGTGCTCTCGCAGGAGGCGTACACGGGCCCGCCCCCGTACAGCGGCCGGCCCGGCCGGGCGCAGGAGGCGCTGGTGCGGATCTGCGCGCACTACTTCTCGCAGGGGGCGTGGCTGGAGGAGGGTCAGCTGATCCGGGACGCGGGGCGGCTGGCCGGGGTTCCGGGGGTGCTGGTGCACGGGCGGGGCGACATGGGCGGGCCGCTGGTCACCGCGTGGGAGCTGGCGAAGGCGTGGCCGGACGCGGAGCTGACGGTGATCGAGGACGCGGGCCACCTCGGCGGGGCGGCGACCAGCCAGGCGGTGCTGGCGGCGCTGGACCGGTTCGCGGGCGCGTAGAACGGGCTCCGGCGGATCATGACCGGGGCAGCGCTTGCTTCGAGCGCGCTCGAAGGAGTTGGCTTGGGGTCCATGAAGTACACGCAGCTCGGACGCACCGGACTCAAGGTAAGCCGCCTCGTCCTGGGGACGATGAACTTCGGCCCCCAGACCAACGAGAGCGACAGCCACACCCTCATGGACGCCGCCCTGGACGCGGGCGTCAACTTCTTCGACACCGCGAACGTCTACGGCTGGGGCGAGAACAAGGGCCGTACCGAGGAGATCCTCGGCACCTGGTTCGCGCAGGGCGGCGACCGCCGCGACAAGGTCGTGCTCGCCACCAAGGTCTACGGCAACATGGGCCCCGACGGCGAGGCCTGGCCCAACCACGACAAGCTCTCCGCCTTCAACATCCGCCGGGCCGTCGACGCCAGCCTGAAGCGGCTGCAGACGGACCACATCGATCTGTACCAGTTCCACCACGTCGACCGGTCGACCCCGATCGAGGAGATCTGGCAGGCCATCGACGTACTGATCCAGCAGGGCAAGATCCTCTACGCCGGTTCCTCGAACTTCGCCGGCTACAAGATCGCCCAGGCCAACGAGCGGGCCCGGCAGCGGGGCAGCTACGGGCTGGTCAGCGAGCAGTGCATCTACAACCTGATGGAGCGCGGCGCCGAGATGGAGGTCATCCCGGCCGCCCAGGAGTACGGCCTCGGGGTCATCCCCTGGTCGCCGCTGCACGGCGGGCTGCTCGGCGGCGCGATCCGCAAGGAGCGCGAGGGCGGCGGCGCCCGGTCCGTCTCGGGCCGCTCCGCCGACGCGCTGGCCGACCCGAAGGTGCGGGCCCAGGTCCAGGCGTACGAGGACCTGCTGGACAAGCACGGTCTGGAGCCCGGCGAGGCGGGCCTGGCCTGGCTGCTGACCCGCCCCGGCGTCACCGGCCCGATCACCGGCCCGCGCACGCGGGAGCAGCTCGACTCCGCGCTGCGTGCGGTGGAGCTGGAGCTGTCGGCGGAGGTGCTGGAGGCCCTGGAGGAGATCTTCCCCGGTCCGGGCCCGTCGCCGGAGAACTTCGCCTGGTAGGTCCGCCCCGGTAGGTCCGTGGGGCCGCCCCCGGTCAGGTCAGCCGAGGGCGGCCGCCACGGCGACGACGGCGAACATCAGCACGAGCACGGCCGCCATGATGCGGTTTCTGGTCTTCGGGTCCACCCGACGAGCGTAACCGGACCGGCATCCGTGAACGCGACGCGGCCCCGTCCCGGTACTCCGGGCGGGGCCGCGTCGGCTGCGTACGGGGGGCGGCGGGCGTCAGGCCGCCGTCGCCAGTCGTTCGCGCGGGACGAAGCGCACGTGCGGGCGGCCCGGGCGCAGGTCCACCTTCAGCCGCAGCCCGCCGACGCGGGCCAGGATCACGGCGACGCCGATCGCGGCCGCCAGGGACAGCGCACCGCCGACCACCATGCCGGTGCGGACGCCGTACGCGTCGCTGATCCAGCCGACGATCGGGGCGCCCACCGGCGTACCGCCGGCGAAGACCATCATGTACAGGCTCATCACCCGGCCGCGCATGGCCGGGTCGGCCGCCATCTGGACGCTGGTGTTGGCGCTGATGTTGGTCGTCAGGCCGATCATGCCGATCGGCACGAGCAGGATCGCGAACATCCATACGGACGGCGCGAGCGCCGCGACGATCTCCAGCAGGCCGAACACCGTACCGGCGCCGACCAGCATCCGCAGCCGCGAGGAGCGGCGGCGGGCGGCGAGCAGCGCGCCGGCCAGGGAACCGGCCGCCATGAGGATGTTGAAGAACGAGTACATCCCGGCGCCGCCGTGGAAGACCTCGTCCGCGAAGGCCGTCAGCCAGATCGGGAAGTTGAAGCCGAACGTGCCGACGAAGCCGACCAGGACGATCGGCCAGACCAGCTCGGGGCGGCCCGAGACGTAGCGCAGCCCCTCGCGGAGCTGGCCCTTGGCGCGCGGCACGACGACGGCCTTGTGCAGCTCGCTCGTCCGCATCATCATCAGGCCGACCAGCGGCGCGAGGAACGACAGGCCGTTGAACATGAAGGCCCAGCCGCTGCCGACCGTGGTGATCAGCACACCCGCGACGGCGGGCCCGATGAGCCGGGCGGACTGGAAGTTCGCCGAGTTCAGGCTGACCGCGTTGCGCAGCTGGGCGGGGCCGACCATCTCGGAGACGAAGGCCTGTCTGGCCGGGTTGTCCACGACGGTGACCATGCCGAGCAGGAATGCGATCAGGTAGACGTGCCACACCTGGACCACGCCGGAGAGCGTGAGTACCGCGAGCACGACACCGCAGGCACCGAGGGCCGCCTGGCTGACGAGCAGGAGCTTGCGCTTCGGCAGCCGGTCGGCGATGACGCCGCCGTACAGGCCGAAGAGAAGCATCGGGAGGAACTGGAGGGCCGTGGTGATGCCGACGGCGGCGGCGGACCCGGTGAGGCTCAGGACGAGCCAGTCCTGCGTGATGCGGGACATCCAGGTACCGGTGTTGGAGATCACGGCGCCCGTGGCGAACAGGCGGTAGTTGCGGATCTTCAGCGACGAGAAGGTCCCGCCGGGCTTGCTCTCGTGGGTGGAAGTCGGTGCGGGGGCGGAGTCTGCTCCGGGTCCCGTACTCAAAAGGGTTCGCCTCCTCGGCGTGGACATTGCGCTGGCTGACGGGGATGCGGCGGTGGGGGGCGGGGCACCGGGCGCTGCCCGGCACGTCCCCTTCCGCTACAGGTGGGCGAGCTTCTCCAGCACGGGCGCCGCGTTGCGCAGCGTCTCCCACTCGTCCTCGTCCAGGCCTTCGGCGAGGGTGGTCAGCCAGGCGTTCCGCTTGTCGCGGCTCTCGGCGAGCATGGCCTCGGCCTGCTCGGTCTGGCTGACCATCTTCTGACGACGGTCATCGGGGTGCGGTTCCAGCCTGACCAGACCCTTCGATTCCAGCAACGCGACGATGCGGGTCATCGACGGCGGCTGCACATGCTCCTTGCGGGCCAGCTCACCGGGGGTGGCGGAACCGCAACGGGCGAGTGTTCCGAGCACCGACATCTCGGTCGGGCTCAGCGACTCGTCGACGCGCTGGTGCTTGAGGCGCCGGCCGAGCAGCATGACGGCGGAACGAAGGGAGCTCACGGCGGCGGCACTGTCGCTGTCGTGGATCAGGTCAGGCATGTTTGTTAGCGTAACTCATTACCTACCCTAAATACCACTTGGTGGTACACGCGCGAGAGCCGGATCACAATCGATCACCCAAACGAGTGAGTGTGCGGCGGAAAATGACGCACGGCGGGCCCGCGGGACGTAACCCTGCTTGGCATGGGATCGACAGTGCTCAGCCTGCGCATAGACGGTGAGCTGCTCGACCGGCTCAAGCAGCACGCCGCCAAACGCGGAATGAGCGTCCAGGACTACGTGGTCCGGACGCTCATTCGTGACGATTTCGACGAGCGCTTCCAGGCGGCCGTCGACGAGACGGAGAAGTTCTACGGGACGGAGGGGTTCTCCGGCACGGAGGGGTTCTCCGGCACGGAGGGGTTCTCCGGGCCGGAGGGGTTCTCCGGGCCGGAGAAGTTCTGCCCGGCGGAGGGGGTGCCGGCCGAGGAGGTCACCTGACCTCCCGGGCCGGCCCCCGCGCCGCCCTTACGTGAGGCCGAGCGCCGGCATCATGTAGTAGAAGACGAAGACCGCCGACACCGCGTACATGGCCGCCGGCACCTCGCGACCGCGCCCGGAGGCCAGCCGCAGCACGCTGAACGCGATGAAGCCGATGCCGATGCCATTGGTGATCGAGTACGTGAACGGCATCATGACCATGGCGAGGAACGCCGGGATCGCGAGCGTGAAGTCGCTCCAGTCGATGTCCCGCACCGAGCCCGCGATGATCAGGAAGCCCACCGCCAGCAGGGCCGGAGTGGCCGCCTGCGAGGGGACCATGGTCGCCAGCGGCGTGAGGAACAGCGAGACCGTGAACAGCAGCCCCGTGACGATGCTCGCCAGGCCCGTACGGGCACCCTCGCCGACACCCGCCGTGGACTCCACGAAGCAGGTCGAGGCGGAGGAGGAGCTGGCGCCGCCCGCGGCGACGCCGATGCCGTCGACGAACAGCACCCGGTTGATGCCGGGGAAGTTGCCGTCCTTGTCGGTCAGCTTCGCCTCGTCGCCGACGCCGAGGATGGTGCCCATCGCGTCGAAGAAGCAGGACAGCAGCACGGTGAAGACGAACAGGATGCCGGTGAGGACGCCCACCTTGTGGAAGCCGCCGAACAGGCTGAAGTGACCGAGCAGCCCGAAGTCCGGGGTGGCGACCGGATTACCCGGCCACTCCGGCACGGTCAGCCCCCACGCCTCGCCCGGCAGGCCGGCGACCGCGTTGATGATCAGCGCGAGGACGGTCATCGTCACGATCGAGATCAGGATCGCGCCCGGCACCCTGCGGACGATCAGCACGAGGGTCAGCAGCGCGCCGAGGACGAAGATCAGGACCGGCCAGCCGTTGAGGTGGCCGTCGGCGCCCAGCTGGAGCGGGACCGTGGTCTCCGCCTTGTCCGGCATGCGCGAGACGAAGCCCGAGTCGACCAGGCCGATCAGCAGGATGAACAGGCCGATACCGATCGCGATGCCCTTGCGCAGCGAGCCCGGTACGGCGTTCATCACGCGTTCCCGCAACCCGGTCGCGACGAGCAGCATGACCACGATGCCCGCGAGGACGACCATGCCCATGGCATCGGGCCAGGTCATCCGGGGGGCGAGCTGGAGGGCGACGACGGTGTTGACGCCGAGCCCCGCGGCCAGCGCGATCGGCACGTTGCCGATGACACCCATGAGCAGGGTGGAGAACGCGGCGGATAGCACGGTTGCGGTGACCAGCTGGCCATGGTTGAGGTAGTGCTCGTTGATGTCCTTCGCGCTGCCCAGGATAATCGGGTTCAGCACGATGATGTAGGCCATCGCGAAGAAGGTCGCGAGTCCGCCGCGGATCTCGCGGGCTACCGACGACTTCCGCTCGGAGATCTTGAAGAAACGGTCCAGGCCGCCGGTGGGCCGAGGAGCCGGGGGAGGCGTGGCGTCGACCGGAGCGGTGGCCGAGGGGGACATGTATGACCTCAGTCGTACGTAGAGGGGATTAAAACTGGTCAGCCTTGGACGTTCACACGAATAATTCGAGCCAGTCTTGAGCAGATTCAGTATGAATACATGAGGCGAAGATCGCTATCTCCGCGCGTAGACCCTTGGGCCGACTGGCCCGGCGGCCCCTTCATACGCGCCGCATACACTGACGGCATGGCGAAGTGGACACCGAAGCACGAGGCACCGGAGCCCCTGGAGGGGCCCGTCGTCGCGACCATCACCGGCGGCACGATCCTCTGGTTCGTCCTCTTCCTGGTCCAGATCCCGTTCTACGGCTGGTTCGACGACCACGGGCACCTGTGGTGGGTGTGGACCTGCCTGGCGGGCGCGGGCCTCGGCCTGATCGGCATCTGGTACGTACGGGGACGCGACGCGGCCCTCAAGCGGGCTGCGGCGGAAGCGGAAGGCACCGGCTCCGGATCAGCGGAAGCGCCGGGCGCCACCGCCTGAGCGGGGACCTCCGCGCCTCTCCCGTACGACCAGGGGACCATCTCGCTCCTCCCCCGGTCTGATCTTCACACCCCCGGCGGGTGCGCCGGACGTTCCGCCCGTACCGTCTGAACCATGACTCAGCGGGCATCCGACCCCTCCGGAGAACAGCGAACCGGTCCCTCCGGGAGGCCGGCGGCGATCGACGCCGGGGCGGAGCTCGACCCGGTCCACCCGGTCGAGCTGCCGGACCCGCCCGCCGCAGGCGGGCTGACCTCGGCAGAGGTCGCCGAGCGGATCTCCCGGGGCGAGGTCAACGACGTACCGGTACGCTCCTCGCGGTCCCTGACCGAGATCGTCCGGGCCAACGTCTTCACCCGGTTCAACCTGATCATCGGCGTGCTCTGGCTGATCATGCTGTTCGTCGCGCCGATCCAGGACAGCCTGTTCGGCTTCGTGATCATCGCCAACACCGGCATCGGCATCGTGCAGGAGTGGCGGGCCAAGAAGACGCTGGACAGCCTGGCGGTCATCGGCGAGGCGAAGCCCACGGTCCGGCGCGACGGGACGGCGGCCGAGATCCACACCTCGGAGATCGTCCTCGGCGACCTGGTCGAGATGGGCCCGGGCGACAAGGTGGTCGTGGACGGCACGGTCGCCGAGGCGGACGGCCTGGAGGTCGACGAGTCCCTGCTCACCGGCGAGGCGGACCCGGTCGTCAAGCGGGCCGGCGACGCGGTGATGTCCGGGAGCTTCGTCGTCGCGGGGGGCGGGGCGTTCACCGCCACGAAGGTGGGGCGCGAGGCGTACGCCGCGCAGCTCGCCGAGGAGGCGTCCCGCTTCACGCTCGTACGGTCCGAGCTGCGCACCGGCATCTCCACGATCCTCAAGTACGTCACCTGGATGATGGTGCCGACCGCGATCGGCCTGGTCATCAGCCAGCTGGTGGTCAAGGACAACAACGTCAAGGACTCGATCGCCCGGACCGTCGGCGGCATCGTCCCGATGATCCCGGAGGGCCTGGTCCTGCTGACCTCGGTCGCCTTCGCGATCGGGGTCGTACGTCTCGGCCGCAAGCAGTGCCTCGTCCAGGAGCTGCCCGCCATCGAGGGCCTGGCCCGGGTCGACGTCGTCTGCCTGGACAAGACCGGCACGCTCACCGAGGGCGGCATGGACGTCAGCGAGGTCCGCGCGCTGAACGGCACCGACGAGCCGTACCTGCACCGCGTGCTGGGGGCCTTCGGCGCGTCCGAGCCCCGGCCCAACGCCAGCCTCCAGGCCATCATCGACGCCTACCCGGCCCCGGAGGACGGGGGCTGGGACGTCACGGGGACGCTGCCGTTCTCCTCCGCCCGCAAGTACAGCGGCGCCGCGTTCACGGAGGGCGGGGGCACGTCCTCCGCCTGGCTGCTCGGCGCCCCCGACGTGCTGCTGGCCGAGGACGACCCGGCCATGGCGGAGGTCGAGCAGCTCAACGAGCAGGGGCTGCGGGTGTTGCTGCTGGCCCGGGCGCGGGGCGAGCTCGACGCCCCGGACGCCGCCGAGGGGGCCGAGCCGGGCGCCCTGGTCGTCCTGGAGCAGCGGCTGCGGCCCGACGCCGGGCAGACCCTCGCCTACTTCGGTGAGCAGCGGGTCGCCACCAAGGTGATCTCCGGCGACAACGCCGTCTCGGTCGGCGCGGTCGCGGCCAAGCTCGGCATGCCGGGCGCCGAGCACGCCCTGGACGCGCGCCGAATGCCCACGGACAAGGACGAGATGGCCACCGCGATGGAGGAGAACGCGGTGTTCGGCCGCGTCACCCCGCAGCAGAAGCGGGAGATGGTCGCCGCCCTCCAGTCACGCGGCCACACCGTGGCGATGACCGGCGACGGGGTCAACGACGTCCTCGCGCTGAAGGACGCCGACATCGGGGTCTCGATGGGCTCGGGCTCCGAGGCGACGCGCGCGGTCGCCCAGATCGTGCTGCTGAACAACAGCTTCTCGACGCTGCCGTCCGTGGTCGCCGAGGGCCGCCGGGTGATCGGCAACATCACCCGGGTCGCGACCCTGTTCCTGACGAAGACCGTGTACTCGGTGCTGCTGGCCGTCCTGGTGGTCTGCTTCCAGGTCGAGTACCCGTTCCTGCCCCGCCATCTGACCCTGCTGTCCACGCTGACGATCGGCATCCCCGCGTTCTTCCTGGCGCTGGCCCCCAACAAGGAGCGCGCGCACCCGCACTTCGTGCGGCGCGTCATGCGGTACGCGGTGCCCTCGGGCGTCATCGCGGCCGCCGCGACCTTCGCGACGTATCTGATCGCCCGCCACCACTACGCCGGGGCGGGCGCCCTGGACGCGGAGACGAGCGCGGCGACGCTCACGCTGTTCCTGGTCTCGATGTGGGTCCTGGCGATCATCGCCCGCCCCTACACCTGGTGGCGGATCTGCCTGGTGGCCTCGATGGGCCTGGCCTTCCTGATCGTGCTCGTGGTGCCGTGGCTCCAGGACTTCTTCGCGCTGAAGCTGGTGGGCGCGCAGATGCCGTGGACGGCGGTGGCGATCGCGGTGGCCGCGTCGGCGGTCCTGGAGTACGCCTGGCGGCTGGTGGGCCGCCGCTTCCCGGTGTAGCGGCGGCACTCCCCCGGCGCGTCGCTCAGTCGAACCAGCGGTCCCGGGCCAGTTCCTCCGTGCGGGACGGGTCCTCCAGCAGGGCGGCGACCTCGAAGCGGCGGGGCCACTGGCCCGCCGCCCAGGCCAGGCCCGCCGCGACGCCCTCCAGCGTGGCGGCGTGCACCACGCCTTCCGGGGTGCGGCGCCAGTCCAGTTCGACGCCGCCCGCGCGCAGCTCGCCGTGCTCGACGTACGTGCCCGGGGTGCCGGCGCCCAGCAGGGCGCGGACCGGCTCGGGTACGTCGTGCTCCTCGCCGTCGCTCGTGACCTCGGCCTCGACGCTCTCGCCGAGCCGCCGCACCTGGAACAGCTCGGCCAGCTCCGCCGCGTGCGCCGGGGCCACGGGCAGCAGCGGCAGCCCCCCGGTGAGCGGCAGCAGGTCCGGCGCGTCCGCGATCACCGCGTCCGCCGCGTCGACCACCCGCACCTCGCCGTCCACGACCGCCCGCAACTCGTCCGGCAGCGTGACCTGTTCCGGGTCGAGCGCGGCCAGCGCCGTGTACAGGGCGTGCAGTTGTACGGGGCCGACCGGGCGGTCCTCGTCGGCGAGCCGGCCGAGGAGTTCGGCCGCGCCGCCCGGCTCGTCCAGGAGGGCGTCGAGCGAGGTCCGTACGCCCAGGGCGCGCAGCACCTCGGCGTCCTCGAAGCCGGTCGCGTCGACGGAGTCGTACAGGCCCGCCAGCCGGGGGTCGCCCCCGTCGGCACGCAGTCCGGCCGGGCGGCGGCCGCCGAGGACCGGGTGGCCGCGCAGCCACCAGGCGGTGTACGGGCGCACGGACCGCGTGGTGCCGTCCGGGAGCAGCACCCGCACCGGCTGGGTCAGGGCGTCGCGCAGCGGGGGGCGGGCGAGGAGGGCGAGGGCCTGGGGCCAGGCGTCGTCGTCCACGAGGTCGAGGTCGCGGACGGCGACGAGTTCGGTGGCGACGGGCGGCACGGGGCTGTCCGGCAGCTGGTCGAGGATGTCCTCGCACCACACGTCGACGGCGTCGAGCAGCCCGGCGTCGTCGGGTTCGGCGAAGTCGCCGTCGCGCGGCTCCAGTTCGTCCGGGTCCAGGACGACGTCGGTGGCGCGTACGAGGGCGAAGGTGGCGAGCACCCCGCAGGCGGTGAGCGGCTGCTCGCCCCAGCGTTCGGCCAACTCGACGTCGCACAGGGCGAGTTCTTCCTCGCGCATGACGGCGGCGAACGCGCTGCCGGGCAGCACCAGTTCACCGGCCGGGGCAGGTTCACCGTCCTCGTCGGGCAGCGCGAGCGCGCCGAGCCAGGGCTCGTCGCCCGGCTCCAGGCCAGCGTCCCGGACCAGGGTGAGCACGGTCTCGGCCAGCTCGTCGCCGTCGAGCGCGTCCTCGTCCCAGATCTCGCCCGCGTCCAGCGAACCGGCGACGGCGGCCCGCACCTGCGGGGTCGTCAGCACGGCGCGCGGGGTGGCGGGCAGGGCGCCCAGCTTCTCCAGGAGCGGATGCGCGGCGTCCGGGTGGGCGACCTTCAGCCCGAGCCGGGCGAGCCGGTCCAGGACCGGTCCTGTCAGCGCGTCCGGGAGCGGGAGGAGGACCTGCCGGGGCCCGATCGTGGTGCGGGGCAGGGCCGGGATCTGCGGGTCGGGCCCGGGGGACGCCGTACCGGCGAGCGGCACGGGCAGCCCGGACAGCCGGTCCGGGTCGACCCCGGCCAGGCTCTCGTAAAGCCGCCGCCACCAGGCCGGATCGCGCTCCAGACCGGCGAGGCGGTCGATCGCCTCGGTCAGCGGGACGCGGGCGACGCCGAGCGTGCGCAGTTCGACGCGCCGCTCCAGGCCGGCGGGCAGCAGGCAGGGCAGCACCTCGGCGAGCACCGCGACGGTCTGCGCGCCGACGCCCTCCACCACCTCGGCCTCGACCGGCCGCAGGGCGACGCCGTCCTTGCCGACGCCCTCCTCGCCGTCCCAGCCGTCCCACCGGTCCGGTTCGGCGGCCGGGTCGCGCGGGGCGGCCGGCTCCAGGAACGCCACGCGCGGCAGCCGCTCCAGGACCGCGCCCCGCAGCGCGCCGTCCAGCCCGCCCTGCCCGAGCGGCCCCGGCACCAGGGCGATCGTCGCGACGGACACCGGTTCCCAGGCGCCGAGCAGTTCCGCGTACGCGTCGGCCGCGCGCTCGACCAGGAAGTCGGTGAGCGGTCCGGGCGCCGGGTGCCTGCGGGTGGTGTCCAGCGGCAGCGAGGCGATGAGCAGCGCGGGCAGACCGAGCGGTTCGTCGGTGGGCGTCGGCGCGTGCACGACGGGGGCGGTACGGGGAGGGACCGGGGCGCCGTCCGCGTCCACCGGGACGGCCCAGGTCACCGACCAGTGCGGGCGCAGCCGTTCCTCCAGCGGACGGTCGGCGAGCAGGGCCGGCTCGACGGGGCCGTGGTGGGCGACGGTACGCCAGCGGTTCGTCCCGTGCGTGGAGTCCTCGATGTGCGTGTACGGGCCGTGCTGCGAGCGGCGCAGCGTCCGTACGGCCCCCGGGGTCTCCACGACGACCTCGTCGAGCCCGGCCAGGGTGAGCAGCAGCGCGTCGTCCACGGCGGCCAGCAGCCGGCCCACCAGGTCCTCGGCGACGCCGTCGCGCAGGGGCAGGACGACGACGGTGTCGTAGCCGTCGGGTGCGGTGCCCTCGGCGGGCAGCGGGAGCCGCAGCAGCGGTACGTGGCCGTCGCGGCGGCGCAGCTCGTCGCCCAGGCCGGGGCTGCCGACGGCCGCCGCACGGGCCAGCTCGCGGGCCTCGGCGAGGGACCAGCGCACGCCGCCGTGCCGGCCGACGACGGCCGGCTCGTCGCTCACCGCGAGCACGGCGGCGAACCCGACACCGAACCGGCCCACGGCCCCCTCGTGCCCCTCGCGCTTGGCGGAGGCGCGCAGCGTCGACAGCGACTCCACGCCGGTGGCGTCCAGCGGCGCGCCGGTGTTCGCGGCGGCGAGGACGGCGGGGGCGCCGTCGGCGGCCGGGTGCAGGGTGAGGCGGAGCCGGCCGGGGACGTGGGCGCGGGCGGCGGCGTCGGCGGCGTTCTGGGCCAGCTCCACGACGAGGCGGTCGCGGTAGCCGCCGAGCGCGAGGTCCTCCTCGGCGTTGGCGTCCTCACGGAAACGGGCGGGACCGGCGCCCCAGGCGTCGAGTACGCCGCGCCGCAGCCGCGCGGTGCCGAATGGGTCGGCGCCCTCGGTCGCATTGATGCCCACGCGCGTACTCCCTCTGCCGACTTCCAGTGTGCGCCCGAAGCTACCGGGTGCGCGGGGGTGCGGGTCGCGGCCCCCGGCGGTCCCCCCTGGGCGAACGGCCCCCACCCGAGGGCTCCCGTCCTCAAACGCCGGACGGGCCGGGGTTTCGCCGGCGCCCGGCCGCACTCATCGAGACCGGCCGGCCAAACCAAGCCCGTCCGGCGATTGAGGACGGAACCGGCACGCCGGAGCACGGCAAGCACAACCAAGCCCGTCCGGCGATTGAGGACGGAACCGGCACGCCGGAGCGCCCGAGGCCGCAGGGGCCCCGGGCCCAGGTCCGGCTAAGCGTGCCCCAGGTCCTCCGAGACCCCTTCGGCCTCCGCCTCCGCGCGCAGCGAATACTCATCCACCCGCATCGTGTCCAGCGCATGCGGCGCCGGCTTCGGCGGCGTCGGCATCACCGCCGCCTCCGAGTGCCCCCCGCACCCGTACGACAGCGACACCACATGCCCGTCCGCCGGGCTGAACTCGTTCGCGCACACCCCGAAGGCCTGGCGCAGCGAGCCCGCCAGCGGCATCAGGAAGGCGCACGACACGCACGAGGCCGGCGCCGCCTGCGCCATCGGCGTCTTCGCGCCGAACTCCTCGTCCCAGCGGTCGGCCGCCACGTGCAGCCCGTAACGGGACAGCACCCGCGCCCGCCGCACGCCCAGCTCGTCGGCCACCGCCGCGATCGACCCGCGGCGCGGCGGCTCCGGGCGCGTCGTCAGCTCCGCGTCCTCCACGTCGACGAGGTCGGCCAGCTCATCGGTGACCGCGGAGTTCGGCAGCGGCTCGTCCGCACCGGTGAACCCGGGCTCCAGGCGCAGGTCGTCCGCCTCGGTGGGCAGCAGGTCGCCCGGCCCCATGTCGCCCGGCCGCAGCCGCTCGCTCCACGGCACCCACTCCGGCGCGAGCAGCGCGTCGTCGCCCGGCAGCAGCACCGTCTCGTCCAGCGTGACGTTCTTCGCGCGGGAGGCCCTGGCGACCGTCACGGCCCAGCGCCAGCCCCGGTAGCCGGGGTCCTCGCACTCGAAGTAGTGCGTGACGACCCGGTCCCCCTCGGAGACCACGCCCGCATGCTCACCCACGACCCCTGGCGCGGCCGCCTCCTCGGCCGCCGCGCGGGCGAGGTCTACCGCCTCCGCGCACAAACGGTCGGGGACAGGGGTACGGGCGGTACGGGCCGTACGGCCTCGCGTCGTCGCAGCACTCACAGGTCTCGCTTCTCTCCTACGCCAGTCTCACGAGCGCGCCAGCACATCCATCGGTTTCGGCCATACGGTCGCGGACGGAGCGGACCTGGGGGCCGCGTCGACGTCCACACCCGTTGGGCCAGCCTCGGGCACGCCTTCCGCAATCCATTCTGCGGGATCGCCGAGAGGCGCGCGGCCGAGAACAACCGCCGGTGGCGCGCTACGCACGCTACCCTCTCCGCCGCTCCCCGCCCACCTGCCCGTCCCGAACGACGCCGTATCCGGCACGGTGACGCGCCTTCGCGAGGCCGCCTCCGCACCCGCGCCGCCCCCCTCCGCACCCCCCGCCACCTGGTCGATCACTGACCCGACGGGGCGGTCCCGCTCGCGCCCCGCCCCGATCCCGGTTCGCATCGCCCGGTCCTGGGGCACTATGACCAAGTGGCTTCTGCCAGGTCGCACGACGGTCCCGGCCCGCTCCGCAGGACGGGGCGGTCGATCGGCCGTGCCCTGAGGTCCCCGTTCACCGCCGCCGCCCGCTCCATCCGCAGGGCGACGCACGCGCACGGCGCCGGAGAGAGCGGCCTCGGCAAACTGATCGAGCTGCACGCGGTGAACGGCGCGGGCGACGTGATGATCACCGTCGCCCTCGCGTCCACCGTGTTCTTCTCCGTACCGACGGACCAGGCGCGCGGCCGGGTCGCGCTGTACCTCGCCGTGACGATGGCGCCGTTCATCCTGCTCGCCCCGGTCATCGGCCCGCTCCTGGACCGCCTGCCGCACGGCCGCCGCGCCGCGATGGCCGGTTCCATGCTGGCCCGCGCGCTGCTGGCGCTCACCATGTCGGGCGCGGTCGCCACCGGCGGCCTGGAGCTGTACCCGGCGGCGCTCGGCGTCCTGGTCTGCTCGAAGGCCTACGGGGTGGTGCGCAGCGCCGTCGTACCGCGGTTGCTGCCACCGCGCTTCTCGCTGGTGAAGGCGAACTCCCGGGTGACCCTCGCCGGACTGCTGGCCACCGGTGTCGCCGCGCCGATCGGGGCGGGGCTGCAGACCATCGGCCCGCCGTGGCCGCTGTACGGGGCGTGCGCGATCTTCGTCGGCGGCACGGTCCTCGCGTTCACGTTGCCGCCGAAGGTGGACTCGGCGAAGGGCGAGCGCAGGGCGCAGCTGGTGCCGCCGCACGGCGAGGGCGCGCCCCGGCCGCAGCCGCCGCGGTCCTCCTCCCGGCAGAGCGGGCCCAAGGAGCGGAAGAGGAAGGAGAACGGCGAGCGGCGTCCGGGGCTGCGGTCCGTCGGCCCGTCCGTCCTGCACGGGCTCCAGGCCAACGCCTCGCACCGGGCGCTCTCCGGCTTCCTGATCTTCTTCCTGGCGTTCATGCTGCGCGAGCACCCGCTGTCCGGGCAGAGCGCCGCGATCTCGCTGGGCATCGTCGGCGTCGCGGCCGGCGTGGGCAACGCGCTGGGCACGGCGGTGGGCTCCTGGCTCAGGGCCCGCGGCCCCGAGGTCATCATCGCCTCGGTGCTGGGCCTGGCCCTGGGCGTCGCCGTCCTTGCGGCCATCTTCTTCAGCACGGTCATGGTCGCCGCGCTCGCCGCGACGGCGGGCCTCACGCAGGCCCTGTCGAAGCTGTCGCTGGACGCGATGATCCAGCGCGACGTGCCGGAGGAGGTGCGGACCTCCGCGTTCGCCCGCTCCGAGACCCTGCTCCAGATGGCCTGGGTGGCCGGTGGCGCGATCGGGATCGCCCTCCCCCTCAACGGCGTACTGGGCATGTCGGTCGCCGCGGGCCTCCTCGCGCTCGGCGCGTCCACCTCCGTACGGGGGCTGCTGGGCGCCGCGCGGCGCGGCTCGCCGCACCCCCGCGTGGCGTGAGCCGGGGCGACCGATAGCCTTCGGCCCATGACCGTTGCGTTCTTCTCCGGTAAGGGCCGTCGAATCGGCGTCGCTCTTGGTGCCGTGTCCGCGGGACTCCTCGTCCTCTCCGCCTGCGACAAGCCGACGCCGCTCGCCACCGTGACGGTCGGCGACAACTCGGTGAGCACCGAGGCCGCCTGCTACAACGACGGCAAGGCCCTCAAGGAATCCGAGTACAAGAGCTGCCTCAACAAGGAGGCGGAGAAGACCGTCAAGGTCGCGATGGACGACAAGGTCCACTTCGGCGTCGACCCCACCATCGCGGACCACGGCTGGACGCTGTTCATCAACGGCCAGCAGGCCGAGCAGGAGCCGTACAAGAAGACGTACCGCTCCATCCCGGGCAGCGCCTTCTTCTCCAGCCAGACCGGCGAGACCGCGGACAAGACGCAGGTCAGCGTGGTGGAGACGAAGGGCAAGGACCTGGTCGGCATCTGGCACTTCGAACTGAAGAAGACCGACTGACCCCCTCCCGACCTCGAAGGACCCCTCTTCGTGCGTGTGCTCGTCGTGACCGCTGTCCCGGTGGAACGGGACGCGGTCACGCGTGCGTACGGGGATGCCTCCGCCCTGTCCGTGCGTACGGTGCCGGGTGCGGAGATCCACCGGGCGGGCCCGCTCGACGTGCTGGCGGGCGGTGCGGGACCGGCCGCGGCGGCGGCCTCGGCCGCGTACGCCCTGGCGGCGGAGCGCTACGACCTGGTGGTCTCGGCGGGCATCGGCGGCGGCTTCGTCCCGTCCGCCCCGCTCGGCTCGCTCGTCGTCGCGAGCGCGATCGTGGCCGCCGATCTGGGCGCGGACACCCCGGACGGCTTCCTGCCGGTGACGGCGCTCGGTTTCGGCCGCGACCGGTTCGCGCCGCCGCCCGCGCTGGTACGGGAGGCGGCCACCGCGACGGGCGCCCGGACCGGCGACGTCCTCACCGTCTCCACCGTCACCGGCAGCGCCGAACGCGCCGCCGCCCTCCTCGCCGCGCACCCCGGCGCCCTCGCCGAGGCCATGGAGGGCTTCGGAGTCGCGGAGGCGGCCGGCCTGCGGGGCGTGCCCGTCCTGGAGATCAGGGCCGTGTCGAACGCGGTCGGCCCGCGCGACCGCGCCGCCTGGCGCATCGGCGACGCGCTGTCCGCGCTGACCGAGGCGTTCGGGAAGCTCATACCCGTACTGGAAGGCTGGACCCGCCATGACCGAGACGACACCGGCAGCTGACGCGCTGCGCATCGCTTTCTCGCCGTGCCCGAACGACACGTTCGTCTTCGACGCCTGGGCGCACGGCAGGGTTCCCGACGCGCCCGCGCTCGACGTCACGTTCGCCGACATCGACCTCACCAACGGCATGGCCGAGCGCGGCGAGCTGGACGTGCTCAAGGTGTCGTACGCGGTGCTGCCCTGGGTCCTCGACGAGTACGCGCTGCTGCCGTGCGGCGGGGCGCTGGGCCGGGGCTGCGGCCCGCTGGTCCTCACGCGCGAGGCGGGCACGGACCTGACGGGCAAGACCGTGGCCGTACCGAGCGAGCGCTCGACGGCCTATCTGCTGTTCCGCCTCTGGGCGGCCGACGTGGTGCCGGGCGGGGCCGGCGAGATCGTCGTCCTGCCGTTCGACGAGATCATGCCGGCGGTCCGGGACGGCAAGGTGGACGCCGGTCTCGTCATCCACGAGGCGCGCTTCACGTACCAGAACTACGGCCTGCACAACCTGGCCGACATGGGCCGGCACTGGGAGGACACCACCGGCCTGCCGATCCCGCTCGGCGCGATCATCGCCAAGCGCTCCCTGGGCGCGGACACGCTGAAGCTGCTCGCCGAGTCGGTGCGTACGTCGGTCCGGATGGCCTGGGACGACCCGGAGGCGTCACGGCCGTACGTGCTGGAGCACGCCCAGGAGATGGACCCGTCCGTCGCGGACCAGCACATCGGTCTGTACGTCAACGAGTTCACCGCCGACCTGGGCGAGGACGGCTACGCGGCGATCCGCGGCCTGCTGACCCGCGCCGCCGCCGAGGGCCTGGTCCCGCCGCTCGGCCCGGACGCGCTGTCGTTCGTCTGACGTGTCCGGACACACCGGTGCGGTCGACGTCGCCCACGCGGAACGCGGGTGCGGGCGGCCCCGGTCGGGGCGTCCGCTCCCGCGCCGCGCCACGGCTCAGACGTCGAGCTGGTCCGCGACCGCCCTCAGCAGGCCGGCGATCTTGGCGCCTGCGGCCTTGTCGGGGTAGCGGCCGCGCTCCAGCATCGGCGTGATGTTCTCCAGCACGGTGGTCAGGTCCTGGACGATCGACGCCAGCTCGTCCGGTTTGCGGCGCTGGGCGGCCGCGACGGACGGGGTGGGATCGAGGATCACCACGGAAAGCGCCTGGTCGCCGCGCTGGCCGGCGACCACGCCGAATTCGACGCGCTGACCGGGCTTGAGAGCGTCGACCCCGGCCGGGAGCACGGACGAGTGCACGAAGACGTCGCTGCCGTCGTCGCGGGAGAGAAAGCCGAAGCCCTTCTCACTGTTGAACCACTTGACCTTGCCAGTCGGCAAAGCACGCACCCCATCTCAACCCGTATGCCGGAACAAAGCCCTCAGCAGGTCAGGCCGTCCTGTGGTCGTGCTCCCCTGCTGGCTGAAGCCTCCACAGGTGAAGTACCCCTCGTCAAGCCTGGTCATCCGGACTGTGTCCGGAAACGGCACCTGCTTCACCCGCAGGGCGCCCGGGCACGGTTTCGCCGCACCCGGCAACTACCCTGGCGGGGTGAGCACTCCATCTTCTGGCCCGGGTGACCGGCTCGTCCGGATCGGCGCGATCGTCTTCCTCGTCGGCGCCCTCTCCACCCTCGCCACCATGGCCCCCCTCTTCCTCGGCACCCACCCGCTGCCGTCCGTCTTCTGGTCCCTGTGCATGCTGATGGGCGTCGGTTTCCTGATCGCCGCGGCGGGCGTGGTGCGGTCGGTACGGGCGGGGGCGCGGGCGCGGGCAGCGGACTAGCCCGCGTACGTCTCCAGCCACGCCGGCAGCTCCGCGAGCGACGACAGGACGGTGTCCGCCCCCGCCGCACGGAGTGCGTCCGCGTCGCACGGGCCGGTCGTCACGCCCACCGAGACCGCGTTCGCCGCGCGGGCGCCGCGTACGTCGCCTATGTGGTCGCCCACGTAGACCGTGGCGCCGTGCTCGCGCAGGGCCACCGCCTTGCCCTCCGCCCAGAGGTCGCCCACGATCACGTCGGGTTCGATGCCCAGGTGCGACAGGTGCAGCTTGGCGTTCGGCTCGTACTTGGCGGTGACGACGACAGTCCGCCCGCCCCTCTCCCGGATCGCCTCGACCGCCTCCCGGGCGCCCGGCATGGCGAGCGTCGGGGTGATCGCGTAGGCCGGGTACATCTCCCGGTACCGGTCCGCCACCGCGGGCACCTCGGCGGACGGGAACCAGTTCGCCAGCTCCTCCTCCAGCGGCGGGCCGAGGCGGCTCACCACCAGGTCGGTGTCGATCACGGCGCCCGTCTCGGCGACGAGCGCCAGGTAGGCGGCCTTGATGCCGGGGCGGGAGTCGATGAGCGTCATGTCCAGGTCGAAGCCGACCGTGAGCGGATGCGGAGCCATGACGTCCATTGTGCCGGGTCGGCCTGCGGCCGGGGGGTGGGGCGGTTACGGGCCTCGGCTCGTCCGCGCACGTGAGCCCGGGTTCCCCCCGGCGGACGGTCCCGTCCTCGAACGCCGGACGGGCTGGGGCAGGTCGCCGGGCTACCCGCGCCTCGCTCGCCACACCAGGAACACCGCCGATGCCACCGCCGCCGTGCGAATCGTCACCGGCCATACGTCGCTCAGCGCGTCCGCCATGCCGTGTTCCGGGATGGGGGCGCCCCAGCGGCCCTCCATGCGGCCCCACAGCCAGACCGCGGCGCCCGCCGCGACCACTCCGGGCAGGCCCAGGGCGGCCCACTTCGCCTCCGCGCGGGACAGTTTGCGGGAGCCGTACGCGAGCAGCCAGCCGCCCCCCAGGGCCAGCAGTGAGCCCATCACCGCTCCGGTGACCAGCAGGGCCGCCGCCAGCAGGAGCAGGGGGTGGGAGAAACCCCGGCGGGAGGCGGGGGCCGCCGCCTCGGTGGAGCGGGAGCGGCGGGACACCTTCGGCAGCCATCGCCTCCGCCTCCGCTCCGGGAGCGCGGCCTCCTCGTCCTCCGGGACCTCGGACTCTTGGAACGCCTCCGGTTCCTCGTCCTCCGCTTCCTCCTCAGGCGCCGGAGGTCTCAGGAGTGCCGGGATCTCGATCCCGCCCCGGAAGCCGGGGACCTCCGTCCCCGCCCCGAACTCGTCGAACGGGCCCGGCTCGACGCGCCACCACTCCGTTTCGCCGCCGTCGGGACTCAGCTCGTCCGTGCCGGCCCGGTGCGGGGCGGAGGTCTGCGGCGGTGCCGGTGCCGGCTTCCGCTCCTGCGACGCGCCCTTGCGGAGGAGGTCCTTCCGGCGGAGCTTCGGCCGGCGGGGGCCCGGGATGCCGGTGGCCTCCGGCCGGTCCTCCTCCCGGGCCTGCGGCACCGGCGCCGCCACGCCCGTCCTCGACGCCGCCTCGACCAGTTCGTCCGGCGTGCCGAGCGCCCCGATGATGCGGCGTACCGCCCCGGGCGTGTCCGCCGCCTGCGCCCTGCGCTGCCGTTCGATCTCGCCCCGGAGCTCCGACACGAGCCGCATCCGGGTGCCCGAGGACAGCTGTTGCTGCTGTGCCAGGTCGCCGATCCGGCTCAGATAGTCGTAGACCAGCTGGTCGCTCTCGATCCCCACGCGATGGTTCCCCTCTACCGCCCTGCACCGACGGTAGCGCCCTCGCGGCTGTCCGGAGCGACTACCGTGGGGCGGATGGGGACGACCACACCACCGCGCACGCTCGCCGAGGCTCTGCGCGCCCGGGACGACGAGTCACTGGCCGGGCTGCTGCGGGCGCGGCCCGATCTCCTCTCCCCCGTGCCGGGCGACATCACCCAGCTCGCCACGCGGGCCGGCACCCGTGCGTCCGTGGTCCGCGCCCTGGAACACCTCGACCGGTTCGCCCTGCAGGCCGCCGAGGCGCTGGCGGTCGCGCCCGACCCCGCCCCGTACGCGACCCTGCTCGGCCTGCTCACCGGTGACGGGCAGGACGACGGCGAGCAGCGCGACGACGCGGGCGCCGCGATCGTGGCCGCGCTGCCCGGCGCCCTCGGGACCTTGCGCGAACAGGCCCTGGTGTGGGGCGAGGACGACCGGCTGCGCCTGGTGCGTACGGCCAGGGAGCTGCTGTCGCCGTCGCCGCAGCACCCCTCCCCCACCGGTCTCGGGCCGACCGTCGCCGAGGCCACCGCCGGTATGTCGCCGGGCCGGCTCCAGGAGATCCTGGCCGCCGCCGGGCTGCCCGCCACCCACGACCCGGTCTCCGCGGTGACCGCCCTGACCACGCTGTTCACCGACCGCACCCGGATGGGCGAACTCCTCGACACCGCCCCCATGGAGGCCCTGTCGGTACTCGACCGGCTCGTGTGGGGTCCGCCGTACGGGGAGGTGACGCCGAACCCGACCCCGCCCGTGAAGTGGCTGCGCGACCGGGGCCTCCTGCTGCCCGTCTCGACCCGCACCGTCGTGCTGCCCCGCGAGGCCGCGCTGCACCTGCGGGCCGGGCGCGCCCACCGGGTGCCCGAGCCGCGGCCGCCCGCCGTGGCCGCCGCCGCCGAACGCGATCCACAGGCTGTGGACAGCGCCGCGGCCGGCCAGGCGTTCCTGGCGGTCACCACCGTCGAGGAACTGCTCAAGACCTGGAACGGCGGCGGTCCCACCGTCCTGCGGGCCGGCGGGCTCAGCGTCCGCGAGCTGAAGAAGACCGCCACCGCGCTGGACGTCTCCGAACCCGTCGCCGCGTTCTGGGTCGAACTCGCCTACGCGGCCGGGCTGCTGGCCTCCGACGGCGAGACGGACGAGCGGTACGCGCCGACCCCCGCGTACGACGACTGGGCCGAGCTGCCCGCCCAGGACCGCTGGGTCTCCCTCGCCACCGCCTGGCTCACCGCCACCCGCACCTCCGGCCTGGTCGGCGGCCAGGACGCGAAGGGCCGGGCCCTGTCCGCCCTCGGCTCCGACCTCGACCGCTCCGCCGCGCCCGAGGTCCGCCACCGCGTCCTCGCCCTGCTCGCCGAGCTGCCCGCCGGCACCGCACCCGACCCCGAGACCGTGCTCGCCCGGCTCCGCTGGGAACGCCCGCTGCGCGGGGCCGCCGCGACCGCCGGGGACGCCATGGACCTGCGGTCCCGGCTCGCCCTGTGGACGCTGAACGAGTCCGAACTCCTCGGCATCACCGGGCGCGGCGCGCTCGCCTCCCAGACCCGCGCGCTGCTCACCGGCGGGCCCGCCGAGGCCGCCGCCCGGCTCGCCCCGCTCCTCCCCGAACCCCTCGACCACGTCCTCCTCCAGGCCGACCTCACCGCCGTCGCCCCCGGCCCGCTGGAACGCCCCCTCGCCGAGATGCTCGGCGCGCTCGCGGACATCGAGTCGAAGGGCGGCGCGACGGTGTACCGGTTCACGCCCGGGTCCGTGCGCCGCGCCCTGGACGCCGGGCAGACCGCCGCCGACCTGCACGCCTTCCTCGCCGCGCACAGCCGTACGCCGGTGCCGCAGCCGCTCAGCTACCTGATCGACGACGTGGCCCGCCGCCACGGGCACCTGCGGATCGGCGCCGCCTCCGCGTACGTGCGCTGCGACGACGAGGCCGTCCTCAACGAGATCCTCGCCGACAAGCGGTCCGCCGCGTTGCGGCTGCGCCGGCTCGCGCCCACCGTCCTGGCCGCCCGCACCGATCCGGCGTCCCTCCTCGACGGGCTGCGCGACATGGGCTACGCGCCCGCCGCGGAGTCCGCCGACGGCGACGTCCTGATCACCCGCGCCGGCGCCCACCGCACCCCGCCGCGCTCCGCCCCCGTCCCCGTCCCCGAGGGCCCGCCCGTGCCCGACCCCACGCTCCTCGGCGCGGCGGTCCGGGCGATCCGGGCCGGGGACACCGCCGCGACGGTGGTCCGCAAGGACGCCGAAACCACCGCGTCGCCCGGCGGCGCCCTGCCCCGCACGACCCCCGCCGAGACCCTGGTCACCGTCCAGGCCGCCGCGATGACCGGCTCCGCGGTCTGGATCGGCTACGTCAACGCGGAAGGCGCCGCGAGCCAGCGCGTGATCGCCCCGGTCCGGGTGGAGGGCGGCTTCGTCACCGCGTACGACCACACGGCGGACGAGATCCGCACGTACCCCCTCCACCGGATCACGGGGGCGGCGGAGCTGGCGGAGTAGGGCGCGCTGCCCTGACCCTGGGCGCGGGGTTCCGTCCTCAATCGCCGGACGGGCGTGGCCCTTGGGCGGGCGGCGTCCTCGGTGCCTCCCCGGTCCGGGGCGGAGGGTTCCGTCCTCAAGCGCCGGACGGGCTCGGATGTGCGGGTGCCCCGCGGGGTGCGGGTCGCCTTTTCCCGGTGGGTGGGGTCCGGGGTCCCTCCGGGGAGACTCCTCGGACGACGAACGTTCGGCGGGTACGCAGCGGCACCCGGGTATCCGTTCGTCGTCCTGCGGGGACTCCCCTGCACGCCCCCGAACACCCGTCGCGCGCCTGCGACAGACGTACCACCGGCGTCAAGACGCACAACCGGCCGGGTGGGGGCGTGCAGGGCAGTCCCCGCAGAAAATGGCGTACGACCCGGGTCCTCCACGTACCCGGGCGAACACGCCGTTTTTGAGGAGTCTGCCCGGAGGGCCCCCACCCCCACCCACCGGACAGGAGGCGACCCGCACCCCGCGGAGGCGACCCGCACAAACCCAGCCCGTCCGGCGCTTGAGGACGGAACCCCGCACCCCGGAAAGGCGCAAGCCCAAGGATGCCGCCCGCCCAAGGGCCCAGCCCGTCCGGCGATTGAGGACGGAACCCCCCGCCCCGGACCGGGGCAAGCCCCGACACGCCCGCCCCCACATACGGCACACTGGACGTTTCCCCCAACTGAAAGGGCCGAAGCGCGTGAGCGGACCCCTCATCGTCCAGAGCGACAAAACGCTCCTTCTGGAGGTCGACCACGAGCAGGCCGACGCCTGCCGCAGGGCCATCGCGCCGTTCGCGGAGCTGGAGCGCGCGCCCGAGCACATCCACACCTACCGGCTGACCCCGCTCGGGCTGTGGAACGCCCGAGCGGCAGGGCACGACGCCGAGCAGGTCGTGGACGCGCTCGTGAAGTACTCCCGCTACCCCGTACCGCACGCGCTGCTCGTCGACATCGCCGAGACGATGGACCGGTACGGCCGCCTCACGCTGTCGAAGCACCCCGTGCACGGCCTGGTGCTGACGACGACGGACCGGCCGGTGCTGGAGGAGATCCTCCGGTCGAAGAAGGTCCAGCCGCTGGTCGGGGCGCGGATCGACCCGGACACCGTGGCGGTGCACCCGTCCGAGCGCGGGCAGGTCAAGCAGACGCTGCTGAGGCTGGGCTGGCCGGCCGAGGACCTCGCGGGGTACGTGGACGGCGAGGCGCACCCCATCGAGCTGGACGAGAGCGGCTGGGCGCTGCGGCCGTATCAGCAGCAGGCCGTGGAGGGGTTCTGGCACGGCGGGTCCGGGGTCGTCGTGCTGCCGTGCGGCGCGGGCAAGACGCTGGTCGGGGCGGGCGCGATGGCGCAGGCGAAGGCGACGACGCTGATCCTGGTGACGAACACCGTCTCGGCCCGGCAGTGGAAGCACGAGCTGGTGAAGCGGACGTCGCTGACCGAGGACGAGATCGGCGAGTACAGCGGGACGCGGAAGGAGATCCGGCCGGTCACGATCGCCACGTACCAGGTGCTGACGACGCGCCGGAAGGGCGTCTACCCGCACCTGGAGCTGTTCGACTCCCGTGACTGGGGGCTGGTGATCTACGACGAGGTGCACCTGCTGCCGGCGCCGGTCTTCAAGTTCACGGCGGATCTCCAAGCGCGCCGCCGGCTCGGGCTGACGGCGACGCTGGTGCGGGAGGACGGGCGCGAGTCGGACGTCTTCTCGCTGATCGGGCCCAAGCGGTTCGACGCCCCGTGGAAGGAGATCGAGGCGCAGGGCTACATCGCCCCGGCGGACTGTGTCGAGGTCCGGGTCAATCTGACGGACTCGGAGCGGCTGGCGTACGCGACCGCCGAGACGGAGGAGAAGTACCGGTTCTGCGCGACGACCGCGACGAAGCGGAAGGTCACCGAGGCGCTGGTGCGCAAGCACATGGGCGAGCAGACACTTGTCATCGGGCAGTACATCGACCAGCTCGACGAGCTGGGTGAGCACCTGGACGCCCCGGTGATCAAGGGCGAGACGAGCAACGCCCAGCGCGAGAAGCTGTTCGAAGCCTTCCGGCAGGGCGAGCTGAACGTGCTGGTGGTGTCGAAGGTGGCGAACTTCTCGATCGACCTGCCGGAGGCGACGGTCGCCATCCAGGTGTCGGGGACGTTCGGTTCGCGCCAGGAGGAGGCGCAGCGCCTGGGCCGGGTGCTGCGGCCGAAGGCGGACGGGCACGAGGCGCGGTTCTACTCGGTCGTCGCGCGCGACACGATCGACCAGGACTTCGCGGCGCACCGCCAGCGGTTCCTGGCCGAGCAGGGCTACGCGTACCGGATCGTCGACGCGGACGAGCTGCTGTCGGAGAGCTGAGGGGCGGGGCGGGGGCGCTTCAGCGCGTACGCCGTACCCCCGCCTCCTGCGCGTACTCGCCGAGGACGACGACGCCGAACGCGGCCCGGGCGAGGACCTTGACGGCGCGCAGGGCGCCGGAGGCGCGGTTGCCGTGGGGGTGACCGGGGGCCGCGGTGGCGCCGGTCCTTCGCGGGTTCAGGGTGACGGTACTCATGTGTCCATGGTGCTCCGGGCGGGCGGGCCGGGGCGTCGGCCCGGAGTCGGAAGCCCGGGGCGGCGTGCGTACGCCTGGGGTCGCACGGTGTCCCCTACGGGACGGACGGGGCCGCGGGAGGGCCGTAATCCGTTCGCGCGCGGGACGGCCCGCCGGTACACTCGCCGCTCTGCCCGCCTCCCGCACCGTGGTACCGGCGGCCCGTGAGGGCCCGCGCCGGCAGCCGGGGGAGCGCCGCCGACCGGACGGAAACCGGCCGACAACCGTACGTGCGCCCCCGTACGTACCAGTGATCGATCCCCGAGCGGACCGCATCGCCCCTTGCCGGGGCGGGCTGCGGTCCGCCGTCCTGCGTTGAATGCCGGAGGCAACACCGTGCCCGCGCACGAATTCGAGAGCGACACCACCACCGACCCCCTCGCGCACGAGCGCGCCCATCTCGCGGCCTCGCGCGCCGCGCTGCGCGCCATGCGGGAGGACGCCCAGGCCCTGGACATCACCGATGTCACGGCGAACTGGGTGAACGCGGCCGTACTACAGGCGCAGATCGACGAGCGGATCAAGTCGCTCGCCGACCTCGCGCACACCCCGCTGTTCTTCGGACGCCTGGACTACCTCCACGTGGTCGGGGCCGAGGAGGCGGAGGGTGCGGAGGGCGAGCAGTTCTACATCGGGCGCCGCCATGTCCATGATGCCGTCGGGGACCCGATGGTCATCGACTGGCGTGCGCCGGTCTCGCAGCCGTTCTACCGGGCGTCCCGCAACGACCCGCTGGACGTCGGCCGCAGGCGCCGTTTCGGTTACACGGGCGGTGACCTGACCGCGTACGAGGACGAGCACCTGACCGACCCTGCGGAGGCCGAGCAGACGAGCAAGCTGCTCCAGGCGGAGATCGAGCGGCCCCGTGTCGGCCCGATGCGGGACATCGTGGCGACGATCCAGCCGGAGCAGGACGAGATCGTCCGCAGCGGGCTGGGCGGCACGGTCTGTGTGCAGGGAGGGCCCGGCACCGGGAAGACGGCCGTGGGCCTGCACCGGGTGGCGTATCTGCTGTACGCGCACCGCGAGCGGCTGGCCCGCACCGGCACCCTGGTCGTCGGGCCGAACCGGTCGTTCCTGCACTACATCGAGCAGGTGCTGCCGGCCCTCGGTGAGCTGGAGGTGAAGCAGGCGACCGTCGAGGACCTGGTGGGCGCGCAGGTCGAGGTCCGGGGCACGGACGAGGCGCGGGCCGCCGTCGTGAAGGGCGACGCGCGGATGGCCGAGGTGCTGCGGCGGGCGCTCAGGTCGCATGTGACGCTGCCGACGGAGCCGGTGATGGTGGTGCGCGGCTCGCGGCGCTGGCGGGTTCCGGCGTACGAGATCGAGGAGATGGTCCAGGAGTTGCTGGCCCGCGACATGCGGTACGGGGCGGCGCACGAGGCGCTGCCGCAGCGCATCGCGCACGCGGTGCTGGTGCGGATGGAGGAGGCGGGCGAGGCGCCCGACGACCGGGTGCAGAACGCGGTGGCCCGCACCCCCGCGGTGAAGGCGGCGGTGAAGGCGGTCTGGCCGGCGGTGGACCCGGCGAAGCTGGTGCTGCGGCTGCTGTCGGACCCGGAGTTCCTGGCGGCGCACGCGGAGGGGCTGCTGTCCGAGGACGAGCAGAAGGCGATCCTGTGGACGAGGCCGGCCCGCGGCGTGAAGTCCGCGAAGTGGTCGGCGGCGGACGCGGTGCTGATCGACGAGGCGGCGGACCTGGTGGCGCGTACGCACTCGCTGGGCCATGTCGTGATCGACGAGGCGCAGGACCTGTCCCCCATGCAGTACCGGGCGGTCGGCCGCCGCTGCTCGACCGGTTCGGCGACCGTGCTCGGCGACCTGGCGCAGGGCACGACGCCGTGGTCGACGCAGAGCTGGGAGCAGGCGCTGCACCACCTGGGCAAGGCGGACGCGGTGGTGGAGGAGCTGACGGCGGGCTTCCGCGTGCCGCGCGACGTGATCGCGTACGCCTCCCGGCTGCTGCCGGTGATCTCGCCGGGGCTCACGGCGGTGGAGTCGGTGCGTGAGTCGCCCGGTTCGCTGTCGGTGCGGCGGGTGGCGGACGCGGAGGCGCTGGACGCGGCGGTGGTCGCGGCGTGCGAGGAGTCGCTCGGGCACGAGGGGTCGATCGGCCTGATCGCCGCGGACGCGCGTATCCCGGCGCTGGCCGGGGCGCTGGCGGCGGCCGGGCACTCCTGCCTGTCCCCGGGCCAGGAGACGACCGCCGAGTCCCGGCTGACCCTGGTCCCGGCGTCGCTGGCGAAGGGCCTGGAGTACGACTACGTGGTGCTGGACGAACCGGCGGCGGTGGTCGACGGGGAGCCGGACGAGCGCACGGGCCTGCGCCGGCTGTACGTGGGGCTGACCCGTGCGGTGTCCGGCCTGATGGTGCTTCACTCGGCGCCGTTGCCGGAGGAGTTGGCGTAGAGGGGAGCGGGGGCGGGGGGTCGCTCGTCCACCCCCGCCCCCGCCCCGGTCAGCCGGCCGTGCAGGCCCTCCCGTTCAGCTTGACCGTGCCCGGGTCGGCCGCCGGGCCCGAGAGGCTGCTGTTGAACCCGAAGTCGACCGAGGCGCCGGGCGCGATGCTCCGGTTCCAGGACAGCGGCGTGGCCGTCACGGTCCGCCCGTACTGGGTGAGTTCGGCGCTCCAGGTGTGGCTGAGCTTCTGGTCGCCGGGGAGCAGCCAGGTCAGGGACCAGGGGGTGACGGCCTCGGTGCCGGTGTTCTTCACCGTGACCGTGGTGGTCGAGCCGGTGCTCCACGGGTGCGAGGAGTACGTGACCCGGCAGGCGCGGTCCGGGCCCGCGCCGTCGCCGGCATCGTCCAGGTAGGAGGCGACGAAGGCGAGCGGGGCGTTCCAGTTGATGGCGACCTCGTTGGTGGCGTACGAGCCGTTGTCGTCGAGGTAGCACATGGCGGCGGCGCAGCCCTTGAGCTTCGCCGCGGCCTCGGGGTCGCCGGAGGTGGGGGCGGTGAGGTTGGGGCCGCCCGCGAGGGAGCCGGCCGGCGGGTGGGGCAGGGCGGGGTCGGACTCGTGCGCCCAGAACCGGTGGTGCTGGTTCTGGGAGGAGCGCTCGCCGTACCCGGTGACGTAGGACTGGTTGAGCGGGTTGCGCCCGAACAGGTAGTCCGCGCCGCGCAGGACGGCGTCGCGGTAGGTGGCGTCGCCGGTGAGGTCGGCGGCGGTGGCCAGCACGATCATGTTGTTCAGGACCTGGCTGTTGGAGCCCCAGGTGTAGTTCTGGCCCGCGGGGGCGTACGGCACGCCGTACAGCTGGTCCCGGGTCTGCCGTGCGTAGCGGTCGGCGGCGGTGGTGACCACGGAGCGGACGTCGGCGAGCTGGCCGGCGGTCAGGTCGTTGGGCACGGTGGCCAGGGTCAGCACGCCGAGCCCGGCGGTCCCGCCCCACCACATGCCGCCGTCGGCGGGGAAGGCCGCGTCGGTGTCGCCGTGCAGCGGGGAGTCGAGCAGGGCCCGGCGGTAGGTGTCCTTGCCGGTGGTGGTGAACAGCTCGGCGGCGGCCCAGTAGAACTCGTCGCTGACGTCGTTGTCCTCGTAGGTGCCGCCTCCGACGCCGTCGGCCGGGTCCGCGAGCACGTCCGGGTGGGCCTTCGCCGCGGCCCACGCCGTCTCGGCGGCGGTGCGGCAGCGGGCCGCGAAGTCCGCGTCGAACGGGGCGTAGAGCCGGGCGCACTGGGCGGCGGTCGCGGCGAGGTTGAGGGTGGCGGCGGTGGTCGGCGGGTGCAGTTCGCGCTGCTCGGGGTCCAGTTCGGGCCGCATCGGCAGGCCGGTCCACTGGGCGTCGTGCACCTTGTGGTGGACCATGCCGGCCAGCGGGTTCCCGGCCGGGACCTGCATGCGCAGCATGAAGTCCAGCTCCCAGCGCGCCTCGTCCAGGATGTCGGGCACGCCGTTGCCGTGCTCGGGCACCCGCAGCGCGCCGTCACCGAGTTCGGCGGACTCCGCCCCGTCGGCGGTCAGGGTCCGCTCGTAGGTGTCCATGAGCTCGGCCACCGCGATGCCGCCGTTGACGACGTACTTGCCGTGGTCACCGGCGTCGTACCAGCCGCCCCGCACATCGAGCCGGTAGTCGCAGACCCCGGCCTGACACGGCACGTCCGTGTCGCCCTTGTTGGGCGCGACGTCCAGGTGGCCCGCCGGGCGCGCGTACTCCTCACCGACGAGGGCCGCGTCGATCTCGATGCCGCTGCGGTTCTGGTAGAAGTACGCGAGCGAGTCGGAGCGCAGGCTGTCGTAGAGGTCGGCGCGGATCGAGAAGGGCTCGCTGACCTGCCCGTCCGCCTCGACGGTGAAGCCGTCCCCGGTGGCGGTGACGTCGCTGAAGTCGAAGGTGTGGACGTTCTGCCGGGAAGTCGGGTCCTCCCCGCCCGGCGCGGTCGTCCCGCTCGCGACCGTCGAGCCGTCGGTCGCCTTGAGCTTCCACGGCAGCGGGTCGGTCGCGTCGGTGACCAGGGTGCCGGTCTTGGGGCCCTTGGGGAGGTAGCCGACCTGGTTGACGCGGACCGGCGAGCCGGTGTCGGGCTCGTACACGGGCGGTTCGGCGCCGCCGCGCAGGGACACGTCGTCCACGCAGAAGGTGGCCGCCTCGGCGCTGCCGCCGATCTGGAAGGCGACCTGGGCGGCGTCCCGGTCGGCGGTCGCGGTGAAGACGTGGGTGACGGGGACCGCCTCGGCGCCGATGCGGTCGGTCGCGGAGAGGTCGGTGGTGTACGGCTCGGTGGCCATCTGCACGTTGGTGTGGATGGACAGCGGGACGGTGGAGGTGGCCGTGTAGGTGAGGGTGTACGTCTCCCCGGCGATGAGCGGGATGTCGTTCTGGCCGACGATCGCGTCCCACGGGTTGGCGGTTCCCGCCTCCACGTCGGCGCAGAGCCGGCCGTCGACGACCGCGGCGGGCGCGTTGGCCGTCCACCACCAGGGCGCGGTCCCGGCGGAGAAGTCGCCGTTGGTGATCTGTTCCGGGGGGTCGTCGTCCGCGGCGGCGGCGCCGGGCGCGGTGAGGACGCCGCCGAAGAGCGCGGCGAGGGCCAGTACTCCGAGCGCGCGGTGTCTGCGGCGTGCGGGGGACGGGGGTGGGGAGGCGTTCACCGGGGGCCTTTCGTCAGAGCGGGTGGGGTGTGACGGGCAGCCGAGCGGAGGCAGGGCAATGGGAGCGCTCCCACGACAGACGGGCATGCCGGGGAGGCGCATCATGGGAGCGTTCCCATCGCCGCGCAGCCATTGTGGAGCGGGGTGCCGCTGTTGCGCCAGGGTCATGACAGCCAGACCTTGAAACCGCACCCGGGCCGCATCGCGCGACAGCCATGCCCCCCGGCGTGCACCCGCGAGCGAGACCGGGTGGGGGCGCGCAGGGAAGTCCCCGCAGAAAATGGCGTACGACCCGGGCCCCCCACGTACCCGGGCGAACACGCCATTTTTGAGGAGTCTGCCCGGAGGGCCCCCACCCCACCCACCAGGTGGAGGCGACCCGCACCCCGCGGAGGCGACCCGCACAAACCCAGCCCGTCCGGCGCTTGAGGACGGAACCCCGCGCCCCGGAAAGGGGCAGGCCCAAGATGCCGCCCGCCCAAGGGCTACGCGTCGAGCACGTCCCGCCACTCGCGTACCGCCGCCGCGTCCACCGGTCCGGACCAGCCGCCCGGGCGGGCGGCGCCGCCGATGTGCACGGCGTCGATGCCCGCGTCCAGCAGCTCCGGCAGGTGGTCCAGGCGCAGGCCGCCGCCGACGAGGATCTGCGGCTCGTATCCCGGCTCACCCTTGCGTGCGGCCTCGACCAGCAGCGTGGGAATGCCCTCGTCCACCCCGGCGGCCGACCCCGCGGTGAGGTACGTGTCCAGTCCGGGCAGGTCCGCGAGGGCCTTGCGCAGGGCGTCCCGGTCGGCGGCGCGGTCGATCGCGCGGTGGAACGTCCACTGACAGCCCTCCAGCTCGGCGACGAGCCGTTCGACCGCGACCAGGTCGGGGTTGCCGTCCGCGTCCAGGAAGCCGAGCACGAACTCCTCCGCACCCTCGCCCCGCAGCTCGCGCGCCTTGCGTACGAGTACGTCGACGTCGCCGGCCGCGAAGCCCTCGGCGACCCTGAGCATCACGCGCAGCGGAATGTCCACCGCGGCGCGGATCGCCGCGAAGGTCGCACAGGACGGGGTCAGGCCGTCCGCCGCCATGTCGGTGACCAGCTCAAGCCGGTCCGCACCACCCGCCTGGGCAGCGACCGCGTCCTCCGCGTCGAGAGCGATCACCTCCAGGACTGCACGGTTGCTCATGGGAACCCAATCCTCCAGGAAGCAGCTACAGGTCTAGTCCAATGGCCAGCCTACGGGGCGGTAGGCCGGGGGCGCAGCCCTCACCGTGAACGTGAAGATACGCGAGGTCAAACGCACGCCGAGCGACCGGCCACGCGCGGCCCGCGCTCAGACGAAGGATCACCCTTGCGTTCACATAGGGCCCGGGGGTATACCTGAATCGGAAGCAGGTACCCCCAGGGGGTATAAAACCAGTCCGCATCGATCGCGAGGAGGGCCCCGTGTCCGCACAGACCGCAGCCACCACCGGCCCCACCACGCCGGACGCCACCGGTGCCGGCGTCGCCGCAGAGGTCGAGCTCGCCATCGGGGGCATGACGTGTGCCTCGTGTGCGGCCCGTATCGAGAAGAAGCTCAACCGGATGGACGGCGTCACCGCCACCGTCAACTACGCCACCGAGAAGGCCCGCGTCAGCTACCGGGACGCCGACGTCTCCGTACAGGACCTCATCGCCACGGTCGAGAGGACCGGCTACACCGCGCACGAGCCCGCTCCCCCGGCGCGTGCCGAGGACGCGTCCGCCGCCCCGGCCGAGGAGGCGGACGAGCTGCGTCCGCTGCGGCAGCGGCTGGTCACGGCCGTCGTGCTCGCGGTGCCGGTGATCGCGATGGCGATGATCCCGGCGCTCCAGTTCGACTACTGGCAGTGGCTCTCGCTCACCCTCACGGCGCCCGTCGTCACTTACGCCGCCTGGCCCTTCCACCGGGCCGCGTGGACCAACGCCCGGCACGGCGCGGCCACGATGGACACGCTGATCTCGGTCGGCACCTCGGCCGCGTTCCTGTGGTCGGTGTGGGCGCTGTTCTTCGGCACCGCCGGGATGACCGGCATGACGCACCCCTTCGAGCTGACCATCGGCCGCGGCGACGGCGCCGGGAACATCTACCTCGAAGCAGCAGCAGGCGTCACCGCGTTCATCCTCGCCGGGCGCTGGTTCGAGGCCCGCTCCAAGCGGAAGGCGGGCGCCGCGCTGAAGGCGCTCCTTGAGCTCGGCGCGAAGGAGGTCACCGTCCTGCGCGGCGGCCGTGAGGTGACCGTGGACACGGCGGACCTCCGGGTCGGCGACCGCTTCCTGGTCCGTCCGGGCGAGAAGATCGCCACGGACGGCGTGGTCGTGGAGGGCAGTTCGGCGGTGGACGCGTCGATGCTCACCGGCGAGTCCGTGCCCGTGGAGGTCGCCGCCGGCGACGCGGTGACCGGTGCCACGCTGAACGCGGGCGGCCGGCTCGTCGTCGAGGCGACCCGAATCGGCGCCGACACGCAGCTGGCCCGGATGGCGAAGCTGGTCGAGGACGCGCAGAACGGCAAGGCCGCGGCGCAGCGGCTGGCCGACCGGATCTCGGCGGTGTTCGTCCCCGTGGTGATCGTGCTCGCGCTCGGCACGCTGGTCTTCTGGCTGAGCAACGGGGCCGGGCTGACGGCCGCGTTCACGGCAGCCGTCGCCGTCCTGATCATCGCCTGCCCGTGCGCCCTGGGCCTCGCCACACCGACCGCCCTCATGGTCGGTACCGGGCGCGGCGCCCAGCTGGGCATCCTGATCAAGGGCCCCGAGGTCCTGGAGTCCACCCGCCGCGTCGACACGATCGTCCTCGACAAGACGGGCACGGTCACCACCGGCCGGATGACGCTCCAGGCCGTCCACACCGCCCCCGGCACCACCGAGGCCGACGTCCTGCGCCTGGCCGGCGCCCTGGAACACGCCTCCGAGCACCCCATCGCCCAGGCCGTCGCCACCGGCGCCACCGACCGCACCGGCGCCCCCCTCCCCACCCCCCAGGACTTCACCAACATCCCCGGACTCGGCGTCCGGGGCACCGTCGAAGACCACGCCGTCCTCGTCGGACGCCCCCGGCTGCTCACCGACACCGGAATGAACCTCCCCGACACACTGACCGTCGCACTGACGCAGGCCGCCACTCAGGGACGTACGGCAATCGCGGTCGCCTGGGACGGCGAGGCGCGCGCGGTGCTGGAGGTGGCCGACGCGGTGAAGGACACCAGCGCGGAGGCGATCGGGCGGCTGCGCGGGCTCGGCCTGACCCCGATCCTGCTGACCGGCGACAACCGGGCGGTGGCCGAGGCGGTCGCGGCCGAGGTCGGGATCGACCAGGTGTACGCGGAGGTCATGCCGCAGGACAAGGTCGACGTCGTCAAGCGCCTTCAGGCCGAGGGCCGTTCGGTGGCGATGGTCGGTGACGGGGTGAACGACGCGGCGGCCCTGGCCCAGGCCGACCTGGGCCTGGCGATGGGCACCGGCACCGACGCGGCGATCGAGGCGGGCGACCTGACCCTGGTGCGCGGGGACCTGCGGGCGGCGGCGGACGCGATCCGGCTGGCGCGCCGGACGCTCGGCACCATCCGGACGAACCTGTTCTGGGCGTTCGCGTACAACGTGGCCGCGCTGCCGCTGGCCGCGGCGGGGCTGCTGAACCCGATGATCGCGGGCGCGGCGATGGCGTTCTCGTCGGTGTTCGTGGTCGGCAACTCGCTGCGGCTGCGGGGGTTCCGGGCGGGGGTTTAAGGCCTCTCCGGGCGGCCGGGCTCAGCCTCCGAGAGGGAGCCGGGGCCCCGGCCGCCCGCCGCCGCGTCCGCGTGCGATGCGCTCCTCCAGGCGGGCCCGTACGTCCGGCCATTCCTGCGCCGTGATCGAGAACATCGCGGAGTCCCGCAGCCGGCCGTCCTCGCCGGGCGCCCATGACCGGGACCAGTTGCGCAGGGCGCCCTCGAAGCGCGCGCCCACCGATTCGATCGCGGCCCGCGACCGGCTGTTGCGCGCGTCCGTCTTCAGGTCGACCCGCGCCACCCCCCATACCTCGAACGCGCGCCGGAACAGCAGGTACTTGGCCTCGGTGTTCACGCCGGTGCCCTGGGCGGACGTTGCCGGTGAGCTCCCGATGTCGCGTTCCCTCGGTCAGACGAGATGGTGCCGCCGACGAAGCTCCGGGCGGCCGTCGATCCAGTAGACGTGACCCTCCGGGGATTCCCGAGGCGACATCGTGGACGGCGCACGCTCTGCACAGCCGCCGCGACCTGGTTTCCGCGCGCGGATGGACACCGCACTGGGCTACGGCCCGGTCAACTGCCGCCGCCTTGGTTTGGCTTGGTGATCAGCAGCCGCTACTGGACTTCATCGAGAGGGGCTTGGCGGGAGACGACTGCGCCGAGAACGCAAACCTCAACTACTGGGCATACTGGCTCGGTTCGATCCAGGAGCCGCAACCGGACGACGACTTCATGCGGCATGGGCCGACCGGCTGGGACCCCGTACGGCTCCTGCGCGGGCTCGCCGCCGGCCTCCACCAAGCCCCGGCGTACATGGACCTGTACGTCCATTCCCTGTGGGCCCTGCTGAGTGCCAACCCCTGGCTCCCCCTGGCAGACGCCGTCCTGACGGGCAGGCTGGCCACACACACCGCCAGGCTCCTCGACCACGGCGGGATCTCTCGGCGGGCGAGTCGAGAACTCAGCGCGGTGCATTACGTTCTACGCAAGAACCGCACATGACACATCGGAGGGCGCATTTCATGGCGGATGCAGAGCAGGAGCAGGCAAAGGGCACCGCGGGCTTCCTGCTGGAGATGGGGATGCTCAAGCGCGCCAAGCGGAGCGGCTGGTGGATCGCCGGGGTGAAGGACCCCGAAACCATCGCCGAGCACAGCTTCAGAGTCGCGCTCATCGGCTCCGTGCTCGCCATGATGGAGGGCGCAGACCCGGCGAAGACGGCCCTCCTCGGCCTGTGGCACGACACCCAGGAGACCCGCGTCAGCGACATCCCGCACATCGGCCGCCGCTACCTAGAAGCCGCCGGCAACGAAAAGGTCACCGCTGACCAGGTATCCGCCGCGCACCCGGCCGTGAAGGCCGGCGCCCAGCGGATCGTTGAGGAGTACGAGAACGGCGACTCCCTCGAAGTCATCTGCGCGCACGACGCCGACAAGCTCGAATGCCTCATCCAAGCCGTCGAATACCGCGAACAGGGATGTTCGAACGTTCAGCCCTGGATCGACAGCAGCATCGCCAAGCTCAAGACAGCGTCCGCCCAGTCCCTCGCCGACGCCGCGCTCACCATGACCTCGATCGAATGGCAGAAAACGTACCTGCCCTGACCGCAGGAGTGGCCGACCCCGCGTTCAACGCGGACGGCGCCGTGACGATGCGGATCATCGCCGACCACTTCGGCCTGCCCGCCACGGGATGAGCGCCACGGGATGAGCGCCACCGGGTGAACGCCACCGTGCAAGGGCCGGGCAGGCCGGGCAGGCCGGGCGGGCCGGGCGGGTCTCAGCCGAAGATGTTCAGCTCGCTCTCGCGCGCCCCGTCCAGCTCGTACCGCGTGCCGGTCAGCGGCCGTCCCGCGTACAGCCGGATCAGGGTCGCGCCGTCCCCGGTGTACCGGGCGGGCTCCCGGTCGTCCTGCCGCGCGCCGAGCGTCAGCTCCGTCGTGGCGCCGGTCAGCCGGGCGGTGAGCGGGAGCGTCTTCCGGCTGCGGGTCACGGCCGCGAGGAGGGCGAGGGCGGGGGCGAGCCCGGGGCCCTCGTAGGCGCCCTTCAGGCCGAACGCCTCTCGTACGTCCCCGGCGTGCACCCACTCGCCGAGCGCGATCGCGTCCATCGGCCCGCCCGCCGCCGCGATGACCGGTCCGGCCTCGGTCATGCCGCGCTCCAGCTCGTCCACCACCTGCGCATTCGTCCAGCCGGCCCGGTCCGCGATGTCACGGTCGTTTGCCTCGGGGCTGAACACCCCCCGCTCGAACCGGCTCTCCACCACCCTGTTCAAGGCGGCCCCGCAGTGCGCGAGGACGTCCCGCACGGTCCAGCCGGGGCAGGCGGTGCGCAGCTCGAAGTCGCGGTCGCAAGCGTCCCGAAGCAGCGGTACGAAGAGATCGCGCTCGGTGCGCAGAAGGAGTCCGGGCAGTTCGGGATCGCGCGCGTCAGCCATGCACCCAACATAACCTCCGCGCCAGGGCGGGGACTTGGGAAGGCCCGTGCCGGCAGCGCCTGCCGGGCCTACCCTCGTACGCATGACGGACGACAACCCGAAGACGGGTGCCGGGACCCCCTCCGGCGGCGCGGACGCGCTCCGCGCGCGCTGGCGCGAGGCGCTGGTCGCGGCCCGGGGCGGCGAGGCCGGGCCCGACCCGCTGCCGTACGCCGACAACCTCCTGGCGCGCTGGGCCGAGCCGCAGCGCAGGTACCACACCACCGCCCATCTGGCGGCGGTCCTCGACCGGGTCGACACGCTCGCCGGTCATGCCGCCGACGCGGACGCGGTGCGCCTGGCGGCCTGGTTCCACGACGCGGTCTACCGGCCCGACCGCTCGGAGAACGAGGAGCGCAGCGCCGCCCTCGCCGAGCGCGCGCTGCCCGAGGCCGGGGTGCCGGACGCGGTCGTGGCGGAGGTCGCCCGGCTCGTCCGGCTCACCGTCACGCACGACCCGGACGCCGGCGACACCGACGGCGAGGTGCTGTGCGACGCGGACCTGGCGATCCTGGCGGCGGCGCCGAAGGAGTACGCGGAGTACGCGGCCCAGGTGCGCGAGGAGTACGGCTTCGTCCCGGACGAGGCGTTCCGGGAGGGTCGGGCGGCAGTGCTGCGGCAGCTCCTGGGGCTGCCCCGGCTGTTCCGTACGCCGTACGGGACGGCCGAGTGGGAGCCGAGGGCGCGGCAGAACCTGCTGACCGAGCTGGAGCTGCTGACCGGCGTGTGACCCCGGCGGGAGTAAGCGCCGTCGGGAATGCCAGGGATGTTTTCGCTGTTGGCAGCTGTCATGCCCGACTCTGCCGCTCGCAGCCGCTCCCGTATGCCCTTGGCCGTCTACATCCTCGGCCTCTCGGTCTTCGCCCTCGGAACGAGCGAGTTCATGCTCTCCGGGCTGCTGCCGCCGATCGCTGATGACATGAACGTGTCGATCCCGCGGGCCGGGCTCCTGATATCCGCCTTCGCGATCGGCATGGTGATCGGTGCCCCGCTGCTCGCCGTGGCGACGCTCCGGCTGCCGCGCCGCACCACGCTCATCGCGCTGATCTCGGTCTTCGGCCTCGGGCAGGTCGCGGGCGCGCTCGCGCCGACGTACGAGGTGCTGTTCGTGTCCCGGGTGGTCAGCGCGTTCGCGTGCGCCGGTTTCTGGGCCGTCGGCGCGGCCGTCGCCATCGCGATGGTGCCGGTGAACGCGCGGGCCCGCGCCATGGCAGTGATGATCGGCGGGCTGTCCATCGCCAACGTGCTGGGCGTGCCGCTCGGAGCCTTCCTCGGGGGGAACCTCGGCTGGCGTTCGGCGTTCTGGGCGGTCGGCGCGGCGTCGGCCGTGGCCCTGGCCGGCGTGATGACGCTGATCCCGCGCATCCCGGTCCCGGACGAGAAGCCGCAGCTGAGGCGCGAGGTGGGCATCTACCGCGACCGGCAGGTGTGGCTGTCGATCGTGATCACGGCGCTCGCGGCGGGCGGTGTGTTCTGCGCGTTCAGCTATCTCGCGCCGCTGCTGACGGATGTCGCCGGACTCGACTCGGGCTGGGTGCCGACCGTGCTCGCGCTGTTCGGGATCGGGGCGCTGATCGGTACGACGATCGGCGGCCGGGTCGCGGACGCGCACCTCTTCGGGGTGCTGCTGAGCGGGATCGCGGCGTCCACGGTGTTCCTGGCCGCGCTCGCGCTGTTCGCCTCGAACCAGGCGGCCGTCATCACGCTGTCGTTCCTGCTGGGCCTGTCGGCGTTCTACACGGCCCCGGCCCTGAACGCCCGGATGTTCAACGTGGCGGGCGCCGCCCCGACCCTCGCGGGGGCGACGACGACCGCCGCGTTCAACCTGGGCAACACCGGCGGGCCCTGGCTGGGCGGCGCGGTGATCGACGCCGACTTCGGGTTCGGGGCGACCGCGTGGGCGGGGGCGGCGATGACGGTGGCGGCGCTGGTGGCCGTGGTCGTCTCCCTGCGGCTCCAGCGGGCGCGCGGCGCGGCGACCCGGCTGATCGCGACGGGTGCGGTGGTGCAGGACGCGGCGATGGAGGGCACGGCGGCGCAGGGCGCTGCGATGGAGGGCACGGCGGCGCAGGGCACGGCGGTGGAGGGCGCTCCGGCGCAGGGCGCTCCGGCGCAGGGCACGGCGGTCGAGTCCGCCGACTGCGCGACCGGCTGAGCCGGAGTCTCACGCGCCCGGGGCGGGGCGTCCCTTCGGGCGGCGCAGGCCGGCCTCGGTGATGCGGCGGACCAGTTCCTTGGAGCCGATCTGCCGGGCGCCCGCCCGCACCGCGTCCTCGTACCGGGCGGCCGGGATGTCGTAGTGGTCCCGCTCGAAGGCCCGGGGCGGGCAGCCGATGGACGCCGCGAAGGCGTGCAACTCGTCGAACGACACATCGCTGACCAGGTGCGACCAGAACCGGCCGTGTCCGGGCCAGTCCGGCGGGTCGATGTAGAGCGTCACGGCCGCAGTATCCCGCTGAGACCGCCGACCGGGGCGACCGCGACCGCGGCCTTGGTGCAGACCCAGTGCGGGTGCGGGCCGAGCTCCGGCTCGACGTCCAGGGCGTGCGGGTCGCCCGCGTCGCAGACCGGGCACAGCGGCCAGCGGCCGTACCGCTCCAGCAGCGCGTCCTGCACGTCCTGGGCGACCAGGCCCACGACGAACTCGGCGCCCTCCGGCCACTGCTCCACCCACCAGCGGCGGTGCGTCACCGCGTCCTCGACCATCGAGACGATCTGCGCCTCGGCGACCTCCCCGGCGGCGAGGTCGGCCATGACGAGTGCGCGGGCGGTGTGCAGCGCCTGCTCCAGACGGTTCGGCTCCATGCAGCCATTGTCCACCTGCCCGGCGGGGATACCGCGGCTTCTGCCACAGGTAGGGACCAAAGGGGGGTTGACGGACTCCGGGATTGAAAATATCTTTCAAAGATGACCAATGACCTGAAGGAAAGTTTCAGCCCGGACTCGCCGCCGGCCCCGGCCGCCCTGGCCGCCAAGGTGCGGACGCTGTCGCCGTCCATGACCCGTTCCATGCAGCGGGTCGCCGAGGCCGTCGCCGGCGACCCGGCCGGCTGCGCCGCCCTGACGGTCACCGGTCTCGCCGAGCTCACCGGCACCAGCGAGGCCACCGTGGTCCGCACCGCCCGCCTCCTCGGCTACCCCGGCTACCGCGACCTGCGCCTCGCGCTCGCCGGTCTCGCCGCCCACCAGGAGTCCGGCCGGGCCCCCGCCGTCACCGCGGACATAGCGGTGGACGACCCGATCGCCGATGTGGTCGCCAAGCTGGCCTACGACGAGCAGCAGACCCTCGCCGACACGGCCGCCGGGCTCGACACCGTGCAGCTCGGCGCCGCCGTCGCCGCCGCCGCCACGGCCCGCCGGATCGACATCTACGGGGTGGGCGCCTCCTCCCTCGTCGGCCAGGACCTGGCCCAGAAGCTGTCCCGGATCGGCCTGATCGCCCACTCCCACATGGACCCGCACCTCGCGGTGACCAACGCCGTGCAGCTGCGCTCCGGTGACGTGGCCATCGCGATCACGCACTCCGGCTCGACGGGCGACGTCATAGAGCCGCTGCGGGTCGCCTTCGACCGGGGCGCGACGACGGTCGCGATCACCGGCCGCCCCGACGGCCCGGTCACGCAGTACGCGGACCACGTCCTGACCACGTCCACGGCCCGCGAGAGCGAGCTGCGCCCAGCCGCCATGTCGAGCCGCACCAGCCAGCTCCTGGTCGTGGACTGCCTGTTCATAGGGGTCGCGCAGCGTACGTACGAGACGGCGGCCCCGGCCCTCGCCGCCTCCTACGAGGCGCTGGCCCACCGCCACAACCCCCGCACCCGCTGACCCCCACCGAACCACTCCGACACCCGCACCCGCTGACCCTCACCGAACCACTCCGGCACCCGCACCCGCACCCGCACCCGCACCCGCAGAACCGCACGCGTTTCGAGAAAGCAGAGCCGCCCTCCATGACCTCCCTCACCGACGCCGACACCGCCACCCCCGACGGATACGGGGAGCTGCGCGCCCAGCTCGCCACCCTCACCACCGAGGCGTTCCGCCCGGAGTTCGCCGAGATCGACCGGCTGGCCACCCCGGAGATCGCCCGGATCATGAACGGCGAGGACGGGACCGTTCCCACCGCCGTCGCCGCCCGGCTCCCCGAGATCTCCGCCGCGATCGACGCCACCGCGGAGCGCATGGCCCGCGGCGGCCGGCTGATCTACGCGGGCGCCGGCACCGCGGGCCGGCTCGGCGTGCTGGACGCCAGCGAGTGCCCGCCCACCTTCAACACCGACCCGGCCGACGTCATCGGCCTCATCGCGGGCGGCCCGTCCGCGATGGTCACCGCGGTGGAGGGGGCCGAGGACAGCAAGGAGCTGGCCGCCGCCGACCTCGAAGCGCTGGGGCTGACCGCGAAGGACACGGTGGTCGGCATCTCCGCCTCCGGCCGCACCCCGTACGCGATCGGGGCCGTCGAGCACGCCCGCGCGAAGGGCGCCCTGACCCTCGGCCTGTCGTGCAACGCGGACTCCGCGCTGGGCGCCGCCGCCGAGCACCCGCTCGAAGTCGTCGTCGGCCCCGAGCTGCTGACCGGCTCCACCCGGCTCAAGGCGGGCACGGCCCAGAAGCTCGTCCTCAACATGATCTCCACGATCACGATGATCCGGCTCGGCAAGACGTACGGGAACCTCATGGTCGACGTGCGTGCCTCCAACGAGAAGCTGCGCGCCCGTTCGCGGCGGATCGTCTCGCTGGCCACCGGTGCGACGGACGAGGAGATCGAGACGGCCCTCGCCGCCACCGACGGCGAGGTGAAGAACGCCATCCTGACCATCCTCGGCCAGGTCGACGGACCCACCGCCGCCGCGCTCCTGTCCGCGTCGGACGGCCACCTGCGCGCCGCGCTCGCCGCCGCCCCCCGTACCACCTGACCCACCCCCGCACCACCCTCCCCCGCACAGCAAGGCACCACGCACCATGGCTACAGAAGACAAGAACCGCGCCACTGCCGCCGCGATCCTTCCGCTCGTCGGTGGCGCCGCGAACGTCAGCTCCATCGCTCACTGCATGACCCGGCTCCGGCTGGGCCTGCACGACCGTTCGCTCGTCCAGGACGAGGCGCTGAAAGCCGTGCCCGCCGTCATGGGCGTGGTCGAGGACGACACGTACCAGATCGTGCTCGGTCCCGGTACGGTCGCCCGCGTCACCCCGGAGTTCGAGAAGCTGGTCGAGGAGGGCAGGGCCGAGGCCCCCGCCCCGGCCGCCGCCCCGCTCACGGCCGAGGAGCTGGCCGCGCAGGGCGCCGAGATGAAGGCGGCCCGCAAGGCGAAGAACGCCACACCGTTCAAGCTGTTCCTGCGCCGGATCGCGAACATCTTCGTGCCGCTGATCCCGGCCCTGATCGGCTGCGGCATCATCGCCGGCCTCAACGGCCTGCTGGTCAACCTCGGCTGGCTGCCCTCGGTCACCCCGGCGCTCGCGGCGATGGCGTCCGGCTTCATGGCGCTGATCGCGGTCTTCGTCGGCTACAACACGGCGAAGGAGTTCGGCGGCACACCGATCCTCGGCGGCGCGGTCGCGGCGATCATCGTCTTCCCGGGCGTCGCGAACATCGAGGCGTTCGGCCAGAAGCTCTCCCCCGGCCAGGGCGGCGTCCTCGGCGCACTGGGCGCGGCGGTGCTCGCGGTGTACGTGGAGAAGTGGTGCCGCCGCTGGGTGCCGGAAGCCCTGGACGTGCTGGTCACGCCGACGCTGACGGTCCTGATCTCCGGCCTGGTCACGATCTTCGGCCTGATGTACGTGGCGGGCGAGGTCTCCACCGCGATCGGTACGTTCGCCGACTGGCTGCTCTCCAACGGCGGCGCCGGCGCGGGTCTCGTCCTCGGCGGCTTCTTCCTCCCGCTGGTCATGCTGGGCCTGCACCAGGCGCTGATCCCGATCCACACGACGCTGATCGAGCAGCAGGGCTACACGGTCCTGCTCCCGATCCTCGCCATGGCCGGGGCCGGCCAGGTCGGCGCGGCCATCGCGGTCTACTTCCGCCTCCCGCGCAACGAGTCGATCCGCAAGACCATCAAGTCGGCCCTGCCCGCGGGCTTCCTGGGCGTCGGCGAACCGCTGATCTACGGTGTCTCGCTCCCGCTGGGCCGCCCGTTCGTCACGGCGTGCGTGGGCGGTGCGTTCGGCGGCGCGTTCGTCGGCTTCTTCAACCAGCTCGGCGACGCGGTCGGCTCCACCGCGATCGGCCCGTCCGGCTGGGCCCTGTTCCCCCTGCTCGACGGCAACCACGGCCTGGGCGCGACGATCGCGATCTACGCGGGCGGCCTGGTCGTCGGCTACCTGGCGGGCTTCGTCGCCACGTACTTCTTCGGCTTCAGCAAGGATCTGCTGGCGGAGTTCAACGTGTCCCAGGAGGCGACGGCCTCCCCGGCCCCCGCTCCGGACCCGGCCACGGCGTCCGCCACGCCGAAGGAACCGGCGGCGGTCTGACGGGCGGAGCACGTACGCACGGAACGGCGGCACCCGATGGGGTGCCGCCGCTCTGCCGTAGGGCCTCAGCCCGGGAAGCCGTCCGTGGGCAGCGTGACGTCGAAGGGTGCGGGCCAAACGAGCGGCTTGCCGAACGGCACCGGGTCGGACTGCTTGTACGTGCCGTCGTCGTTCGGCTCGGTGAACAGGGTGGCCGTGGCCCCGCGGGTGTCGAACCGGTCGATCAGCAGGTACATGGACACGCCCGCGCGGGCGTAGGCGCGGTACTTCTTCGTACGGTCCTCGCCGGCGTTCACCTTCGAGGTGATCTCGGCGATGAGGAGGGCTTCCGACGCGTCCATGGGGATGCTGGTGTCGGGATCGGCGGAATCGATCAGCTCGGACGGCATGACCACGAGGTCCGGAACGTACAGCTTGCCGAGGGGTGCCACCTGCACACCGAGGGTCTGGTAGATCTCCAGCTCGTCGGGCAGATTGGCATAGAGGCAGCGCTGCACCTTGGCGGCGATCCCGTTGCGATGCGCATGCGGCGGCGGTACCAAGGAGCTCCGTCCTTCGTCGATCTCGGCGCGCCACCCCTCGGGCACGTCCAGTTCCTGCCAGGTGTGCAGCAGGTACTCCCACTGGCGGCCTTCAGGGTCCTGCTGGTGCTCGACCATCGCGGCGGTCATCGCGGGTTCCTTCTTCTGAAGCCTGTCGGGGGAGCGTAGATCGACGGTTTCGCGGCGCGGGGCCGCTTTCCTCAGCGTCCCACGTCCGTGTGGGCGGCGCACCGAGCACCGCGGGCGCTTCACTCCCCGGCTGCGGCCTGCTTCCTCGCCATCGCCAGCAACGCGTCGTGCGTCTCGCGGTCCGCCGCCACGATCAGGCCGCCCGCGCCCGTGTGCACGGGCTCGCCGTCGATACCGGTCACGACGCATCCGGAGGCTTCGCAGAGCGCGATGCCCGCGGCGCAGTGGACGCTTTCGAGGCGCAGACCCGGGGTCCCGTCGGTGACGTACGCGGCCCGACGGCCGGCGGCGACCCAGGCGACGGCCAGCGTGCTGGAGACGACGCGCGGCCGGAACCCGGCGACGAACTCCGGTGCGGCCAGGAGGTCCACCGCGCGGAAGCCGGGGGCGTGCGGGAACGGCGGGTCGAGGTTGACGTCGACCAGCCGTGACCCGGCCGAGGGTATGAGCTTCTCGTCGGCCCCGTCCCCCGCCCGCACCCACGCCTGCGCACCGTCGGTCCAGAAGACCTCGCCGCTGAACGGGTCGGCGGAGGCAGCCGCCGTGATGCCGGAGCCCGCCCGCAGGGCGACGTTCACCGCGACCAGCATGTTGCCCACCGCGTAGTTCAGCGTGCCGCACAGCGGATCGACCAGCCACCTGCGCTCAGCGCCCGCGTCCCCGCTCGCCCCGCTCTCCTCCCCCGTCACCGCGTCATCGGGCCGGGCAGCGCGGAGCACGCCGAGTATGGCCTCCTCGGCCGCGATGTCCGCCGCCGTAGCGAAGTCACCGGCGGACTTCTCGAACCGCGCCAGCGGCTCCCCGTACATCTCGCGCACGACGGCCGCGCCCGCGCGGGCCGCCCTGACGGCCAGTCGGGCATCGCTTTCCATGCTCATGTCCATGGTCACCATGCCCGCAGGCTACCGACCGCCCCGAGTCCCGGCAGCCGTGTGCAGGAACCGTACGAGGTCGTCCACGCCGTACCCGAGCTTCGGTCCGCGTTCCGCGGCCATCAGGAGCAACTGGCCCACGATCTCCGCATCCCACCCGTCGGTGCCGTCCGCCGACCACTCCCACAGCTTCTCGATCCCGAGATCGGTCATCAGCAGACCGTGTCCCGTCCGGATCTCGGCACACACCTCGGCCACCGCGTCGAGCAGTGTCGCCCCCTGTCGCTCGCAGACGAGCCCGAAACACTCACCGCCATCCTCGACCCTGCACCCCTGCGGTGGGCTGGACCTGATTCCGTCGTACTCCGGGCCGTCCACGCGTGGACGCTTCCCCACCGGGCAGTGGATCAGCGTGAACCGGTGCCATCCGGGCGGCAGCGCAGGCGACGGCCGATGAGCGGGCAGCCCGAACGCCTCGTGAACCAACGCCACCGCCTCCTCGTACGTGTCCGCCGCAGCACTGTGCGACCTGCTGCCGTCGTCGCCAACGGCAGTCCACAGTCCCGTCGCCTCATCGGCACTCGCCCGGATCGAAAGTCCCATGCCTCACCGTCCCGCCCATCGCTGACAGCCCGCCCCCCTCACCGGGGCAGCTGGCCCTCCCGGTTGAGCTCCGTCACCCGCGCCCGCAGCACGACCCCCGGCGGGGCCGGCCGGACGGAGTCGGGCGGGCAGTCCCACTCCGGCCCACCACCCGGCGGCCGAAGCTGCACGTACGGCCCGACGCGCCCCATCACCCGGCCCACCCGCCCGTCCCGCACGTCCACGGCGAACGACCCCGGCTCCGGCGTACACGCCTCCAGTCCGCCGCACTCACCCGCCATGACCCGCCGCCTTCCCGTCCAGCACACCGCACAGGCGCAGCGCCGTGTCGAGGTTGCAGCGACCCAGGTCGACCAGCACGTTCGCCTCGTCGGCCGCACACGAGACCGGGTCGACCCGCAGCGACGGCAGCGTGACCCCGACCCCCGCGAACCCTTCTCTCAGCCGCGCCACCACCTCCTCGGCCTCCCGCACTCTGCCCGCCGCCCTGCGCCGTTCCGTAGTCGTCATGATCCATTCCTTCCACGCTGAGTAATGACAATGCATACCCAGAGTGGTAATTCTCTCGTTAGCCTGGAAGAGGTGCGGGCCCAACAACCGCACGTGTGCAACCGGGAGTTGTCATGCCAGGTCCCAATACCCACTCGGCTCCGAGGCGTCGCCGCGGTGCACGGCGGGAATCCCCCAGGACGCGAGCAGTGCGACGCGGCCCGCGAGGCAGTCACTCGTACAGGACGCCCCAGGCAGAACGCACCGGCGTCGTACGGGGCTGAACGCTCGTCACCCACATCCCCGGCCACAGCGCCGTAGCGCGTGCGCGTGCGCCTGCGCCTGGGTTGGCTCGCCATCAGCACCGGCAGTCGGGCGTCGGCATCGGGCCTTCTCCGTTGTGGCACGGCCAGTCCCAATGGCAGTTCAGCTCTCCAGGTGGGCACCTGCGGGCATTGGGGCTGCCCTGCTCTTGTCGGCGTCCGCGAAGAGGAGGGTGGGTTCGGCCAGGATGTCCCGACCGGCCTCGCTCCTGTAGATCTCATCGACGCTGCCAAAGCGGGCTTCGGAGTAGTCGAGTTCGAGCAGTGCGGCTGCCTGTCGAACCGATGCCTCGTCGGGCCCTTCGATCTCGATGAAGGTGGGGAGGTCCGGCCAGGTGTCGAAGTCGAAGGCAACCTCGCCGAGCCGCCACTCCTCGCGGTAGTTCTCCTGGTACCGGACCTCGCGCATACCGAGGCCGCGAAGGATCTCAGCCATGGCGTGCAGGTCCGTGACCTCGGTTTCGATCTCGGTTGTGCCGTCGATCGTGCTGGCGTCGGTGACCTGCTTGAGAGTCAGCGTCGAGCGGGTGCCCTCGTCGCGCAACCGCACCCATGCACCTCCTTCGAGGGCCTCGTTCTCGAAGATCTTGCGGGTGAGAAGGGTACGCGGGAACGCTTGGGCTGCGCCCAGGGTCGTCAGCTTGGCCTGAATGCCGACGACGTCGATGGCGAGGAACTTGGCCTCGTACTCGTGCTTCATGGGTTCTTCCTTAGCGCTGCGAGGACACGCGGCCCGCAAGAAGCAGGCCCATTCGGTGGGTGTGGTCCTGGAGCTGACCGATGTGCGCCCGCTCGGCGAACTCACTCGTGCTCAGGGTCAGCAGAACGTCCCAGTCGCCGATGAAGTGACACCTGAGTTCCTCAGGGGACGTGTAATGCTCGATCAGGCTCTGGCGCTGGGTGACAGGCATCATGAACTCCGCGCCGAACAGCCCGCCCCGGCGTACCGACGACTGCATGCGGGTGAGGAACTCGGCGAGCGGGCGATGGTGGTTGGCACTGTAATGCCACGAGCAGCTCGTCCAGATCGCGTCGCAGGGCATGTCCAGAGGCTCCCCTTGAAGGAAGTCCCCCTCCACGACCTGCACTCGGTCGTACAGCGATTCGAGCTTGAGCCGGTCGATGAGGCCCATCGCGTGGGTCCGGTTGTCACCCGGGAGCGTGACCTCACCACCGTGAAGTGCAAGAGCGTCGCGTTCTACGGCGATCACCCGGTAGCCGGCGGCGGCCAGCGGCAGGACGAACTTGCCGTCGCTCGCGCCGATGACCGCGACAGTGGCGTCAGGAGTGGCACGCTCGTTCAGCGCGGCGAGGAAATGGGGAAAGAAGGTGAGTGTGTGCTCCCACAGGCTCCGCGTTTGCACGGTGGTGGGCTCCTTGCGTATCGATGGCGAGAACCGCCTGGACGACCTCGTCGGGGTCCAGACGCGTGGTGTCCACGCGGTGCATCGGGAACTGGGCATAGGCGTCATCGACCCGGTCGCCAGATCCCTCGATGAGAGCGTCCCAGCGGGAACCCGGCTTGGTCCGCTCAGCGAGCCGGCGTCGGCGCTCGTCTTCGCTGCACGTCAGCTGGTAGCTAACGGGCTGCGGCAGATCGGGCGGCAGACCAACGTTGAGACGGACGCCGAGAGCGCTGTGGGTGGCGAGGCAGCGAGCGAAGTAACTCTCCACTACGACCGGAACGCCTGAGCACAGGTAGCGCCGAATCTCATCAGCCGCAGTGAACAGTGCGGACAGGTAGAAGCACGCAAACCCCATCCTGCACCTGAAGCGCTATGAGACTGCAGGATGGTTCGACAACTACGCTCAGAGTTTCGAAGCCGTGTGGGCCACCGCGCGGCCTTGGACGCCAAACCAGGAGGGGTCCTCGTCACATGGGCAGGACTGAGTACTACAACGACCCCGAAGCCCCCAAGGCGAACACGCTCATTCCCGCCAACAACCTGCTCGTCGTCGACGACAGCGGCGCCATCCTTCTCCAGCGTCGTCGGGACACAGGCCAGTGGGCGTTGCCGGGCGGCGCCCAGGACATCGGCGAGACGGCAGCACAGTGTGCGGTGCGCGAGTGCCTGGAAGAGACCGGCATCGTCGCCGAGATCACCGGCTTCCTCGGGGTCTATACGAACCCCAACCACATCGTTGCCTACACCGACGGCGAGATCCGGCAGCAGTACGAGAACACGTACATCGGGCGCCCGGTGGGTGGTGAGCCCACCATCAACGACGAAGCCGACGGAGTCCGCTATGTCCAGCCGACCGACCTGGACCGGTACGACATCCATCCCAGCATGCGCCAGCAGATCGGCGACTACCTCGCCGGCACGTACCCCTACCTGGGCTGAGCCGCCAAAGCCGCCTCTACCCGCTCCACAGTGGCAAGAATCTCCGGCGATGCCCGACGGATGAACCGCCCCACCAGACTGTCGGTACCGTAACGGACGGCAATCTCCGCCAGCCGAGCCACGACGGAAGTGTTTTCTCCGCTGGGTGCGGTTGTCATGTCGCAGTAGATGAGGGCGTCCACGAGCCGCCGGTCTTCGAGCAGGGGAAACTCAGCCTCCAACGCGCCACGCAACCCGCGCTCCTCAGCTTCCAGCAGTGCCAGCGAGTGGTTCGCCACCAGCCGCACCAGCCTCTGATCAGCAGCATGGATGTCGCGAAGAAACCGGGCCCCATCCAGTGGATGAAAGCCGGTTGCCGCCAACCGCGGGGCGTGGCCCACATCGTGCAAGACAGCCGCAGAGATCAGCAGTTCCCCGTCGCATCCGACGATTGCAGTCAGTTCGGCCGCGCGCTGAGCGACCCCTTGCGAGTGCGCCCACCGGCGGGGGAGCGATTCACTCAGCTCTGCCTCGGCCACGGCGTACGCCCACTTCACCATTGATACGTGCATGGGTTGATGTTCCCTCCCGCGAACGGGTCACGGCAGGACAGTCACCGATCCCGGCAAGAACATGCGCCCCCGGGGCTCAAGTTCCGAGGTCCGAGCGCTCTTTCAGTGGAATGGTCGGTGGGCTTGAAACCCACCCGCCCACCCTCGTGACCCGCAAGGGTTCACTTTTCGCGATCAAGTTGCGACGGAAGGTAGTCGCGCTCTAGCTTCAGCGAGGACACAGACCAAGACGGCCCCTGCCGGTGCGGAAACACCGGCAGGGGCCTGACCACCTCGATCGAAGGTCAAGTGAGCGATCTGATGGCTGCCAGCCAGTTTAGTGGTGCCCCCGCGCCCGACCACCCGATGGCCAACCCCGGCTACGGCAAGCGCTCGGCCCCGGACCAGCGCCCCCGTACCGGCGCGGACTTCACCCATCTCGTCCCCCGTGACGCCGCCATCGCCGCGTACGTCGACGGGCTGTGCGACGGCGCCGACATCTCCGTGAAGACGTTGGCGAAGGCGCTCCCGTACGGGCAGTGCGCGATCCGCACCACGCTGAACCGGCTCCAGGAGGCGGGACACCTGCGCCGGGGCAGCGAGTGCGTGGCGAGCGGCGAGAGCCTGCTGTGGGTGACGCGTACGTTCTTCTCCCGTACCGCGCGGGACGACGCGTGGTGGGCGGCGTTCAGCAGGGGTGACGTACCTATGGACACCCAACGGCCCACCCGCTCGCGGGCGTTCATCCTGCTCGCCGCGCTCGGCCGCACCGCGCCCGCGCTGTCGCTGTCGCACAGGGACTGCGTGGCGCTGGAGCCCCAGGTCGGGGAATGGCTGACGCGGGGCGCCACCGAGAGCGAGATCATGCACGCGCTGACCGCCGGGCTGCCGGAACGCGTCCACCACGCCGCCGCGTTCGTCGGCAAGCGGCTGCGGACCAAGCTGCCGCCCGCCCGGGATGCTCTGACGCCTCGCACCGTGCTGCGCTCGCTGGAGTGCAGCCAGTGCCAGGTGCCCGGCAGCCCCGAAGCGCTGGCGGGCGGCAAGTGCGGGGCCTGCCGGGGCAAGCCCGGCCGCGTCCCCGAGGGGCGGAGGCGGCCCCTGCCCGAGCAAAGGGTGCGGGCGAAGGCTCGCGCGGTTCGGGCGGGAATGCTGCCCAAGTCGGAGCGGCCCAAGCGGTGACGGCCCACACGGCCCACACGGCCCACGAGGACATGCGCATCATCGGCACCAAGACCAAGGCACAGGCCGTGAGCCTCGCCATGGAGGACGCGGTCAAGCGTCACCTGCGGCAGGAGGGTTTCGATGCCATGGAGGCCGGCGAGTTCGACTTCAGCGAGATCGTCGAGAGCACCGGCCCCCGTAACGCCGATGGAAGCATCAAGCTCGGCGGTGGCCAAGCCCCCTGACCCAGGGCCGCTCCCGCCTCCTACGCCGTACGCAGCACCGCGAAAGCCCCCCGCACCTCCGCATCGTCCGACGTGCGCCAGGGGCCTGCCACATGGCCCGTCGCGCCCTCCGGGAGCGGGTCGCCCTCCCCGGCCGGGTGCAGGACCCGGTTCAGGTGGAGGGTCGCGCCGGCGGCGGCGATGTCCGTGCCCTCGTGGTCGTCGGTCACCGTGGCGGTGAAGGTGCCGGAGGGCAGGCTCGGGGCGGTGCAGGAGCGGGTGATGGTGGGGTCGGGGGCGTCGCTGGTGCTCTGGGCCTGGGCCTGGGCGCGGCCCTCGACCAGGGCGAACAGCTGCTCGGCCAGGACCGGGTCCTGGCAGCCGTCGTACACCCAGCGCCGGCCCAGCACGCCGTGCTCCATGGTGCCGACGAGGGCGGCCTCCGCGCCTTCGAGCGGGGCGCCGCGGTAGGTGAGGGGGACGAAGTAGGTGACCGGGGCGGGGCCCGAGGTGTCGGTGGTCACCATGAACTCGATGCCCACCTCGCCCTGCGGGTCGTCGAGCCGGAAACCGCCGGACTTCGCCAACCCCGGCCGCGCCTCCCCGCCTTGGTACCAGGGGCGGGTGGGGAGCCAGGTGGTGAGCAGTTCGAGCTTGGTCGGCTGAACGGTGGTGTGGTGGATGACGGCCATACCGAAGTCTCTCCCGCTGGTCGAGTGGACGGCTGGTTGCCGCGCGCTGTGTCGAGCGTATGCAACGGGAGCGTGCGCCGGTGCGGCCGGTCCGCGAGGACCGGCCGCACCGATGACCGCCGTCAGGGCGTCAGGCCGTCAGGGGTGGTCACCACGCGCCCGGGGCCGGGGGCGGGACCACCTCCGGGCGGTCGTCGCAGGTGATCGTGTTGGGCAGCAGCCAGGGGGCGAGCCAGTCGCCGTCGTTGCCGCCCAGGTCCGTGAGGGCGAACTCCGATCCCGTGGAGGGGAAGTTGAACGAGCCGCAGTTGTTGACGCCCACCGCGCCGACGTTGCGCGCGTCCACGTTCTCGAAGGTGGCGCCGCCCGCCGCGCGGGCGCTCAGCACCGAGGTACCCGTGCCGTCGACCCGGATGTCCTTGAAGTGGATGTTCTCGATGACGTACTGGTCCTTCACCGCCCAGTCGGAGACGAGCATGATCGCGTTGTAGGTGCTGTCCAGGAAGTCGTTGCCGGTGACCCGGATGTCGGCGGCGTCGATGCTCCGGTCCAGGGCGTAGACCCACAGGGCGCCGAGGCCGATGTTCCAGTTCAGTTCGTACGTGCCCGCGCGGGCCGTCGTGTTGCCCGTGACGTTCAGCTTCCCGGCGAAGGGCTCGGCGCCGAAGCGGGAGCCGATGTGCAGGGCGCTGCCCTCGCGGACCGGGTCGGCGACGAGGTTGTCCGAGACGGTGGTGTCGGTGCCGCCGTAGATCGCGATGCCGTTGGCGAGGACCGGGGTCTGGACGGTGTTGTGGGCGAAGGTGTTGCGGGCGTTGGTCGTCTTCTCGGCCCACATGGCGAGGCCGTCGTCGCCGGAGTTGCGTACGAAGGTGTCCGTGACCCGTGAATCGGTCACGCCGGTGTGGAAGTTGATGGCGTCGGCGATCTGGTCGACGATGATGTTCCCCGAGATCCGCAGGTTCTTCATCGGGCCGTCGAACCACATGCCGACCTTGGTGTGGCTGATGTGCAGCCCCTCGATGGTCGAATCGCTCATCGCCCCGCCGATGGCGTTGACCTGGTCGGTGTCGACGCGTTCGCGTACGTCGCCCTCGATGGCGAAGCCGGACAGGTGGACGTTGCGGCTGCCGCCCTCGGCCGCGGACTTCCCGTAGAAGCCGACGCCGGTGTGCACCGAGCCGTCGGCGGCGGGCTTGTCGAGCGCGACCTCGCTGCCCTTGATCTTCGTGTACCAGTTGCCCGCGCCGACGATCGTGACGTCGTCCACGACGATGTGGCGGTCGACCCGGTACGTCCCCGGCGGGATGTACACCTTGAGGTGGGTGCGCCGGGCGAAGGCGATGGCCTTGTCGATCGCGTCCGCCGCGTCCCGCCGACCGGTCGGATCGGCCCCGAACGCCCATACGTTGGCGGCGAGCAGTTCCACGTGCGGAAGCCCGACCAGCTCCGAGTCGAGGAGGTCGATGGCCGTCCACGCGGCCCGGCTGCCGGCCGGCACGGTCAGCCGTACGGTGTCGCCCGCGCGGTAGGTCCGGCCGAGCAGGAGGCGCTGCTCGTCGTAGAAGTGGCTGGGCCGGTACGGCTTGTCGATGACCGGGGCGGGGGTCGTCTCGGCGGGCACGCAGGAGCACTCGGTGATCCACCAGTCCGGGTGGAGGAGCCCGGCGCCGGGGTCGTTGGAGAACGGGTACTGGTTGTACAGCCACGCGTACTGCGAGGTCAGCGTCATCGTGGAGCGCTTGGCGCCGTTCACCGAGACGTCGAGCGGTGCGGTGATCCCGCCGCCGCCCGGGGCGTCCGGGATGCTGTAGCGCACGGTGATGGCGTTGGCCGACGCGGGCAGCGTGAACTCGACGTGCTGCCCCGGCGCCAGCTTGACCGCCTTGCGGCCCGAGGCCTCGGACGGCAGCGTGTACGCGCTGCGGTCCGGGCCGATGACCGTGCCGTCGGTGACCGCGTTCTCGGCCTCCTGCTCGGCGAAGGCCACCTTGGCACCCTTCCCCGCGACCAGTGCCGGGTCGAGGGCGGCCCGGGTGACGACCGGGGCCGGGGCGGCGGCGCGGGGGCCGGCGACCGCGGGCGTACCGGCCAGCACCCCGAGCCCGACGGCCGCCGCGGTCACCGAGGCGACCGCGGTCGCGTACAGCCCTGTCCTGCGCGGTCTTCGCGCCCTCACCGAAGCGTCGGTGGTCATCCGTGACATCGCGTGCCCGTTTCTCTCAGGGGGTCAACGGCCGTGCGCGCGTGGGGAGTCGCCGCCGTCATGAGTGAGGTGACAGTAGGACCCCCGGCTCCCCGTCCACAAGACTCCTGCGATCAGTTTCCAACTTACTGGCGCACAGGTGCGTCGGCTCGTCATTTTTTTGCGTAACGCGGCGCAAGTACCCGCATGCGCATGCCGGTCACCCCGTGGGCAGGATCAGCTCCGAGTCCGCGTGGACGGTGACCCGTACCGGTACGGATTCCGTCGCCTCCGCCCGCGACTCGCCGGTGCCCGGGTTGGGCGCGAAGCGCGGGTGCGCGCCGCCGCTGATCTGCCAGCGGACGCGGTGGCCGACGCCGAACCGGTGGGCCGTGTGGCTCATCGGGACCGTCACCCGGACCGGGTCCGGGCCCGTGGTGCGCAGCTGGGCCAGGCCGTCGCAGACGTTGGTGGAGCGCCCCTCGGGGTCCACGTCGCACAGGCGGGTGAACACGTCCCCGTACCCGGTGTCCGTGGACGCGCTGATCCGGGCGGAGACCGGGCCGAGGACGGTGAGGGGTTCGGTGAGGACCGGTCCGGTGAACGTGAGGACGTCCTCGCGGGCTTCCAGCGCGCCGTTGTCGCGCGCCCCGGCGGTACGGGAGAGGAGGGGGCCGCCCAGCGAGGGCGTGGGGTCGGCCGGGTCGTGGCGGAAGGACGCCAGGGGCGCCGCGTCGGTGGGCGGCTCGGCGGTGAGGTGGCCGCCGGGGGCCGGGAACCACGAGGCGGTGGCCGCCGTGGCCGGGGGCCACGCTTCGAGGTCCCGCACGGCCGGTTCCGTACCGCCCGTGTGTACGCGTACGGGGGTGGGACGCAGGCCGGAGGGGTCGGCGCACAGGTGGGCGCGGAGCCAGGCGAGTGATTCGGCGAACACCTCGGGCCAGCCCTTCTGCAGGGCCGAGGTGTGGGTCCACGGGCCGACGAGCAGGGTGGCCTCGGCGCCCGCCCGGCGCAGCCGGTCGTACTGCCCGAAGGTCTGGTCGGCGAGGGCGTCGTGCCACCCGGTGATCAGCGCGGTGGGGACGGCCGCCCGGTCCGCCGCACCGGCCAGGGACGCGCCGCCCCAGTACGGGTCGTCCGCGTCCGGGTGGGTCATCACCCCGTCCAGCCAGGGCACTTCGCCGCCGAGCGCGTCCGCGTACGCGCCGCGCAGCGGGCGTGCGGCGACGAGGGAGCGCATCCGGCGCTGGAGCCGCAGCGTCGCGCGGACGAACGGCCCCATGCCCCGGTGCTGGTACGTCATGCCCGCGCCGACGGCGAGCGCGGTCTCCAGGTGGAGCACGCCATCGGTGTGGAAGAGGGCGTACGGGTCGTGCAGCCCCACCTGCACCACCATCGCCTTCAGCTCCGGCGGCGGTTCGAGGGCCAGCGCCCACTGGACGTACCCGAGGTAGCTGGGTCCGACCGTCCCCAGGTTCCCGTCGAACCAGGGCTGCTCGCGCAGCCAGTCGACGGCGGCCAGGCCGTCGGCGGCCTCGTTGCGCCAGAGGTGGAAGTCGCCGCCCGAGCCGCCGGTGCCCCGGCAGCTCTGCAGGACGACGTGGAAGCCCTGTTCGGCGAAGAGCATCCCGTACTGCGGGGACCACGGCACGCCCCGCCCGTAGGGCGAGCGCACCAGGAGGGTGGGGAAGTCGCCCTGGGTGCGCGGGAAGTAGTGGTCCGTGACCAGCGGGCTGCCGTCGGCGGCGGGGACGGTCAGGCTCCGCTCGACGCCCGCCTTGTGGCGTGCGGCCGGGAGGTCGCGCCAGGTGGAGCGCATCAGCCGGGAGGCGAGCGGCGGCCTCGCGGACGACGGCGTCCATGCGGGCCCCGGTCGGGCTTCGGGCGTGGGTGGTGTCATCGTTCGCCTCCATGAGCCATCATTCTCGTACTGTGTACGAGAATAGTAGATGCTTGGATGGGACAGTGGAACGACCCAGGTGAGAGGGGCTGAGACCGTGACCCGCACCGAGGGGCCCGGCGCCGGCGGCGTCGACCCGCGAGAACTGTGGCTGGCCCCGGACCGGCCCCGCCGGGGGCGCAGGCCCGCCTTCAGCCGGGAGGCGATCACGGCGGCGGCCGTCGCCGTCGCGGACGCCGAGGGGCTGGACGCGGTCACCATGCGCCGGGTCGCCGCCGAGGTCGGCGCGGGCGTCATGTCGCTGTACAGCTACGCCCCCGACAAGGAGACGCTGCTCGACCTGATGATCGACCACGTCTCCGGCGAGCTGCCCACCACCGGCCCGCTCACCGGCGACTGGCGCGCCGACCTCAAGACCATCGGCCGTCTCCAGCGCGCCCACATGCTCCGCCACCCCTGGCTGCCCGCCGCCGTGCAGGACCGCCGCACGCTCGGCCCCCGGGCCCTCGCCTTCCTGGAGCACGCCCTGACCGCCCTGCGGCCCATCGGTCTCGACGGGGCGGCACGACTGGAGATCTTCGCCCAGCTCACGGCGTTCGTGGCGGGCCATGTGGCGTACGAGGTCGGCCGGGCGCGGGTCGCCGAGGCGCCCGGCCGGGCCGCCGCCGAGGCCCGCTACCTCGCCGAGGTCGCGGGCGACGGCCACCATCCGGAGCTGGCCGGGGCGCTGGCCGCGGCCGGGCGGCCCGTCACCCCGGACGCCACCTTCGACCGCTTCCTGGGCCGCCTGGTCGACGGACTCGACGCAGGCCGACTCGACGCAGGCTGACCGGGCCGGAAACCGCCTCGGCCCCGACCCGGTGGCCGCGCGGGGAACAGGCGGGCCGAACCACCTCGGACCCCGCCCGGCGGCCGCGCGGGAAACGCCTCGCGCCCCGCCCGACGTCTGTGGAACAGTCCGGATCATGGACACCACAGCACACGACGACGGCATCCTGATCACCCCGCTCTCCGAACGGCCCGCCCTGATCACCCGGATATACGAGATCGACAACACCTGGCCGCCCTTCGTCCCGCACGACCTGGTCGGCAACGCTCTGGTGGGCCGGGTGGCGGGCGAGTTCCCCGCGTACTGCGTGGTGGCGACCGACGCCGACCGCGTGGTGGCACGCGGCCTCGCCGTGCCCTTCGACGGCACGACGGAGGGCCGCGAAACGACCCCCGACCAGGGCTGGGACCGGGTGCTGAGCTGGGCGTTCCAGGACCGCTGGAACGGGCGGGCGGTGTCGGCGGCGAGCGCGCTGGAGATCACCGTGGACCGGGCACACCTCGGGCGCGGCCTGTCGTACCGGATGCTGGAGGCGCTGCGGAACGCCGCCGCCCAGCAGGGACATGACGCGCTGTTCGCTCCGGTCCGCCCGACGTCCAAGCATCTTCACCCGCACGTCCCGATGGCCGCCTACATCGGCCGCCGGCGCGACGACGGGCTGCCGGAGGACCCGTGGCTGAGGGCGCACGTCAGGGTCGGCGGCACGATCGAGAAGGTCGCCCCGGCGTCGATGACCGTCACCGGTTCGCTCGCGCAGTGGCGGGAGTGGACGGGCCTGCCCTTCGACCGCGACGGCGACACCGAAGTGCCGGGCGCCCTCGTCCCGGTGCGGTGCGAACTCGCGCACGACCTGGCGGTCTACGCCGAGCCGAACGTCTGGGTACGTCACCGGACGGGCCGCCGACTCCCCTGAGACGCACGGCATGTGACGTCGTTCTTCGACCGCCGGCCGCGCGGCCACGACGACCAGTTGCTCGACGGCCCGTCCGACCGGTTCCCGGAGACGGTCTTCAGCCGGTGACGGGCGCGAGGCGTGGACGGTACGGCACACGTCTGTACGGCACACGAGCCGCGCCGCGCACACGCCAACGGCACCGGCCCCCGGGGATCTCTCCCCGGGGGCCGGTGCCGTGCACAGCCGAACAGGAACTACCGATCCGTCAGGATCAGAAGTCCATGTCACCGCCCGGCATGCCGCCCGGAGCGGCCGCGGCGGCCTTCTCCGGCTTGTCGGCGATGACGGCCTCGGTGGTGAGGAACAGCGCGGCGATCGACGCGGCGTTCTGCAGGGCGGAGCGCGTGACCTTCGCCGGGTCGAGAATGCCCTCGGCGATCATGTCGACGTACTCGCCGGTCGCGGCGTTGAGGCCGTGACCGATCGGCAGGTTGCGCACCTTCTCCACGACGACGCCACCTTCGAGACCACCGTTGACGGCGATCTGCTTCAGCGGGGCCTCAAGGGCGAGCTTGACGGCGTTGGCGCCGGTCGCCTCGTCACCCGAGAGCTCCAGCTTCTCGAAGACGGCCGAGGCCTGGAGCAGAGCCACGCCACCACCGGCGACGATGCCCTCCTCGACGGCGGCCTTGGCGTTGCGCACCGCGTCCTCGATGCGGTGCTTGCGCTCCTTGAGCTCGACCTCGGTGGCGGCACCGGCCTTGATGACGGCCACGCCGCCGGCCAGCTTCGCCAGGCGCTCCTGGAGCTTCTCGCGGTCGTAGTCCGAGTCGGAGTTCTCGATCTCGGCACGGATCTGGTTGACGCGGCCCTGGACCTGGTCGCTGTCACCGGCACCGTCGACGATCGTCGTCTCGTCCTTGGTGATGACGACCTTGCGGGCACGGCCGAGCAGGTCGAGACCGGCGTTCTCCAGCTTGAGGCCGACCTCCTCGGAGATGACGGTGCCACCGGTGAGGATGGCGATGTCGCCGAGCATGGCCTTGCGGCGGTCACCGAAGCCCGGGGCCTTGACGGCGACGGACTTGAAGGTGCCACGGATCTTGTTGACGACCAGGGTCGACAGGGCCTCGCCCTCGACGTCCTCGGCGATGATCAGCAGCGGCTTGCCGGACTGCATGACCTTCTCCAGCAGCGGAAGGAGGTCCTTCACGTTGCTGACCTTGGAGTTCACGATCAGGATGTACGGGTCGTCGAGGGACGACTCCATGCGCTCCATGTCCGTGGCGAAGTACGCCGAGATGTAGCCCTTGTCGAAGCGCATACCCTCGGTGAGCTCCAGCTCCAGACCGAAGGTCTGGGACTCCTCGACGGTGATGACGCCTTCCTTGCCGACCTTGTCCATGGCCTCGGCGATGAGCTCGCCGATCTGGGTGTCGGCGGCGGAGATGGAGGCGGTCGAAGCGATCTGCTCCTTGGTCTCCACGTCCTTGGCCTGCTCCAGGAGGGCGGCGGAGACGGCCTCGACGGCCTTCTCGATGCCCCGCTTGAGAGCCATCGGGTTCGCACCCGCGGCCACGTTGCGCAGACCCTCGCGGACGAGAGCCTGGGCGAGAACGGTGGCGGTGGTCGTACCGTCGCCGGCGACGTCGTCCGTCTTCTTGGCGACCTCCTTGACCAGCTCCGCACCGATCTTCTCGTACGGGTCCTCCAGCTCGATCTCCTTGGCGATGGAAACACCATCGTTGGTGATCGTGGGGGCGCCCCACTTCTTCTCGAGGACGACGTTGCGGCCCTTGGGGCCAAGGGTGACCTTGACGGCGTCGGCGAGCTGGTTCATGCCGCGCTCGAGACCGCGCCGGGCCTCCTCGTCGAACGCGATGATCTTGGCCATGTGAAGTGGTCCTCCCGGACAGGGGTGGATTGCTCCGGACCGAGTGGCGCCCGCGACGGACGGCCTGCGTGCCTGGCGGTTCCTTGCCCCGCCACGCCTGCGGGCCTCACCGGCCCGGTCCAAGTTCTGTCACTCTCACCTGGAGAGTGCTAAGCCCAATGATTAGCACTCGACCCCCGAGAGTGCAAGCGCCTCGGACTCCTTGAGGGTGGCGTCCGGGCGACGGGCGGGCACGAACGCCCGTGGACATCGCGGGCGCGCCCCGGACGCGCGAAGGGCCCGTACCCCTCGGTACGGACCCTTCGTGCGTGAGTGGTGTCGTGGCCGACTGCGTCGTGACCGTGCCGGGCTCAGCCGACGGCGAGCTTGACCATGTCCGCCTGCGGCCCCTTCTGGCCCTGCGAGATCTCGAACTCAACTCGCTGACCCTCTTCGAGGGTGCGGTACCCGTCCATCTGGATCGCGCTGTAGTGGACGAAAACATCCGCACCACCGTCGACCGCGATGAAGCCGTACCCCTTCTCCGCGTTGAACCACTTGACGGTGCCCTGAGCCATGCCTAACTCCCCTATTACTGGCCCTTGCACAGGCCCGCACTTCGCGGACCCGGGTCAGAATCCACCCTCCGACAGGAGAGGGTGTGTGCGCCGGAACGCGCCGACCGCGGCTGAATGTATCTGCCCAACTGCCCTCTGCAACAGGTCAATCGGACGACAATTCTGCGCAGCACCGATCGCCCGAATATGAGGAATTCGCGAGATTGCAGGGCAAGTCGGGCCCGACAAAGGCGACTTATGGCGCAAGAGGATCAGGCACTTTGGCTGCATCTAGTCGTGGCGCGGCGCATTCTCATATGCGAGCGGCACGGGCAGCGAGGGGGACTTCCCACACTCTACCGCGCTCAACCATGCAGAATTGCCCCCTCCGCTTCTCTCGCAGAGGGGGCAATTTTGGTGACACGGTGAAGTCGGGGCCGATCTTGAAAGGCCCCCGGGGCTCAGCAGCCGCCGGCGACCGCGGGAATGATCGAGATGCCGGCGCCGTCCGGGGTCGCCGTGTCCAGGCCGCCCTCGAAGCGCACGTCGTCGTCGTTGACGTACACGTTGACGAAGCGGCGCAGCTTGCCCTGGTCGTCCAGGACGCGGGCGGCGATGCCCGGGTGGTCCTTCTCCAGCGACGTGATGACCTCGGAGAGGGTCGCGCCCTCGGCCGGGACCTCGGCCTGGCCGCCCGTGTAGGTGCGGAGGATGGTGGGGATGCGGACCTTGACGCTCATGGGGTGCCCTTCCTGGAGACTGGAGTGGGTCGGAGGCTGCTCAGCTGGTGGCGAGTCCGGCGGCGCGGAAGGCGTCCAGGCTCGGGCGGATCGTGGCGGTCGCCTGCGAGGTCTCGGCCACCGCGTCCAGCGTCTTGAGGCCGTCACCCGTGTTCAGGACGACGGTGGTGAGCGCCGGGTCGAGCAGGCCGGCCTCGATCAGCTTCTTCGTCACGCCGACCGTCACCCCGCCCGCCGTCTCGGCGAAGATGCCCTCGGTGCGGGCCAGCAGCTTGATCGCGTCGACGACCTGCTCGTCGTTCACGTCCTCGACGGCGCCGCCGGTGCGGCGGGCGATGTCCAGGACGTACGGGCCGTCGGCCGGGTTGCCGATCGCCAGGGACTTGGCGATCGTGTTCGGCTTCTGCGGGCGGACCACGTCGTGACCGGCCTTGAAGGCGGTGGAGACCGGGGAGCAGCCCTCGGCCTGGGCGCCGAAGATCTTGTACGGCTTGTCCTCGACCAGGCCCAGCCTGATCAGCTCCTGGAGGCCCTTGTCGATCTTCGTGAGCTGCGAGCCGGACGCGATCGGGATGACGATCTGGTCGGGCAGCCGCCAGCCGAGCTGCTCGCAGATCTCGTACGCCAGGGTCTTGGAGCCCTCGCCGTAGTACGGGCGCAGGTTGACGTTGACGAAGCCCCAGCCCTCGCCGAGCGGGTCGCCGATGAGCTCCGAGCAGAAGCGGTTGACGTCGTCGTAGTTGCCCTCGATGCCGACCAGCTCACCGCCGTACACCGCGGCCATGACGACCTTGCCCTGCTCCAGGTCGTGCGGGATGAACACACAGGACCGCAGCCCCGCGCGGGCGGCGGCGGCGCCGACCGCGCCGGCGAGGTTGCCGGTGGAGGAGCACGACAGGGTGGTGAAGCCGAAGGCGCGGGCGGCCTCGACGGCGATCGCGACGACGCGGTCCTTGAAGGAGTGCGTCGGGTTGCCGGAGTCGTCCTTGACGTACAGGCCGCCGGTGACGCCCAGCTCGCGGGCGAGGTTGTCGGCCTTGACCAGCTTGGTGAAGCCGGGGTTCAGATTGGGCTTGTCCGCGACATCGGAGGGCACCGGCAGCAGCGGCGCGTAACGCCAGATGTTGTCCGGACCGGCCTCGATGCGCTTCTTCAGCTCGTCGGGGGAGCCGCTCGGCAGGTCGTACGCCACTTCGAGCGGCCCGAAACAGGACGCGCAGGCGAAAATGGGGCCGAGTGCGAACCGCTCACCGCACTCGCGGCAGGAAAGCGCCGCGGCGGGACCCAGGTCCACAGTGGATTCGGTGTGTGCTGCGACAGTCTCAACAGCCATGATGGCGAGGCCCTTTCTCCTCATCTTCCTTGCGACGCGTTTCGCCGCAAGACGGAATTGGCACCTTCCCCACCTGACCTCGCGGTCGGCAGGAGGGTTGCCGGGACTTCAACGGGCCGTTCCCTCTGTCCCTCTGGATGAGCGCTGTGGCACTGGACCATGGATCCAGGCGTTTGTTCGCGGACCGACCCCGGCATGCGACGGTCGTCCGCGTTGTTCAAGACTGTAACCGAAGCCTCGGACTGTTGAGATAGTCGTCCGAACCGCGAGATGGATCACATACAGGGAGTATCGACCGTGCTCGAAGAGGTCGAACGCTGGCTGACCAGGCGTTCCTGGTCGGCCGCCGACCGCCCGCCGGCGCATCCGCAGGCCACCGCGATCGGCGCGCACGGTACGGGCGGTACGGGCGGTACGGGCGTGAGCGTCGTTCTGCCCGCCCTCAACGAAGCCGAGACCGTCGGGGACATCGTCGCGACCATCCGCCGCGAGCTCATGGAGAAGAACCGGCTGGTCGACGAGCTCGTCGTGATCGACTCCGGCTCCACGGACGCCACCGCCGAGGTCGCCCGCCGCGCCGGGGCCCGGGTGGTCCACCGGGACGCGATCCTGCCCCGCCTCCCGGCCGTCCCCGGCAAGGGCGAGGTGCTGTGGCGCTCGCTCCTGGTGACCAGCGGCGACATCCTGTGCTTCATCGACGCGGACCTCAAGGACTTCTCCGCCGACTTCGTCTCCGGCATCGTCGGCCCGCTGCTCACCGACCCCGAGGTGCAGTTCGTCAAGGCCATGTACGACCGGCCGCTCGGCGAGGTGGCGGGCCAGGGCGGCCGCGTCACCGAACTGGTGGCCCGGCCGCTGCTGAATCTGCACTGGCCGCTGCTGGCCGGCTTCGTCCAGCCGCTGGGCGGCGAGTACGCCGTACGCCGCTCACTGCTGGAGCGGCTGCCCTTCCCGGTCGGCTACGGGGTGGAGCTGGGCCTGCTCGTCGACGCCCTGCACACCGTCGGCCTGGACGCCCTCGCCCAGGTCGACGTCGGCGTCCGCGTCCACCGCCACCAGGACGGCCAGGCGCTCGGCCGGATGGCCGCCGCCATCTACCGCACCGCGCAGGTGCGGCTCTCCCGCGGCCACCTGGTCCGCCCCTCCCTCACCCAGTTCGAGCGCGGACCGCACGGATTCGTCCCGCACACCTACCCGGTCGACACCCAGGAGAGGCCGCCGATGCGGGAGATCGAGGAGTACGCGGCACGCCGCGCGGCCTGATCACTCCCCGTCCCCGTCCGACTTCGTACGTTTGGGCGGTTCCGGATCGGGCTAGATTCCGGCCATGGTCTCCGAGCACGCACCCCAGCCCGCTGCCCAGGTCCTCGTCGCGTCCAACCGCGGCCCCGTGTCGTACACGGTGCACGAGGACGGCTCACTCGAAGCGAAACGGGGCGGGGGCGGACTCGTCTCCGGCCTGAGCGCCGTCGACGACAAGATGTGGGTCTGCGCCGCCCTCGGCGACGGCGACCGCGAGGCGGTGCGGCGCGGGGTCGGCGAGCCGGGCGTCCGGATGCTCGACATCGACGCCGACGTGCACGCCGACGCGTACAACGGCATCGCGAACTCGGTGCTGTGGTTCATCCACCACCTGCTCTACCAGACGCCCGTCGAGCCCGTCTTCGACACGGAGTTCCGCAGGCAGTGGGCCTCCTTCGAGGCGTACAACCGGGCCTTCGCCGAAGCGCTCGCCGAGGAGGCGGGCGAGGGCGCGGCCGTCCTGGTGCAGGACTACCACCTGTCGCTGGTCCCCGGCATGCTCCGCGAGCTGCGCCCCGACCTGAGGATCGGCCACTTCTCGCACACCCCGTGGGCGCCCGTCGACTACTTCCGGCTGCTCCCGGACGACATCGCCGAACAGCTGCTGCGCGGCATCCTGGGCGCCGACCGGGCCGCCTTCCTGACCCGCCGCTGGGCGGACGCCTTCATCGGCTGCTGCACGGAGATCCTGGGCGGCACCGGCCGGACCAGGATCGGGGTGCACGGGCTGGGCGCCGACGCCGACTTCCTGCGCCGCCGCGCGCACGAGGCGGACGTGGACGAGCGGATGGCGGCCCTGCGCGAACAGGTGGGCCCCGGCCGCAGGACCGTGGTGCGGGTCGACCGCACGGAGCTGTCCAAGAACATCGTCCGGGGCCTGCACGCCTACCGCACCCTCCTCGACGAGCGGCCCGAGTGGCGCGAGCGCGTCGTGCACGTCGCGTTCGCCTACCCCTCGCGGCAGGACCTCGCCGTCTACCGCGAGTACACCGCCGAGGTCCAGCGCGTGGCCGACGCGATCAACAAGACGTACGGGACGGCGGACTGGACGCCGGTCGTCCTGCACGTCAAGGACGACTTCGCCCGCTCGCTCGCCGCGTACCGGCTGGCCGACGTGGCGCTCGTCAACCCGATCCGGGACGGGATGAACCTGGTCGCCAAGGAGGTCCCGGTCGTCTCCGACGAGGGCGTCGCGCTGGTCCTGTCACGGGAGGCGGGCGCCTACGAGGAGCTGGGCGAGCACGCGTTCACGGTGAACCCGTACGACGTGTCCGCCACCGCCGACGCCCTGCACGAGGCGCTGACCCTGCCCGACGACGTACGGGCCGCCCGCTCGGAGCGCCTGGCCGAGGCGGCCACCGCGCTGCCGCCGCAGCAGTGGTTCCTGGACCAGCTGGAGGCGTTGCGGCGGGGGTAGGACGGGCGGGGGCCGGTCAGCCGGTCCCGGCCGCCAGCCGGCGGGCCAGCGACTGAAGGAACTCCACGACCGCTCCGGGCCCCGGCACCAACAGGTCGGCGTGCTCGGCGAGTTCGTGCACCTCGGCACTTCCGCTGCAGACCAGCAGGCCGGGGACCGGATCGGCCTCGTCGCCGCGCAGCTTCTCCACGGCGGCGTAGGCGGCGAGGTCGCCCAGGTCGTCGCCCGCGTAGAGCACGGACCGGGCGCCGATCTCGCGCGCGTACTCGGTGAGCGCCACGCCCTTGTCCATGCCGGGCGGGCGCAGCTCCAGGACCATGCGGCCCGGCTCGACGATCAGCCCGTGCCGCGCGGCGAGCTCGGCGAGGGGTTCGCGCAGCGCGTCGAACGCGGCCTGCGGGTCGGCGGCGCGGCGGGTGTGCACGGCGAGCGCCCGGCCCTTGTCCTCCGTCCAGGTGCCCCGCCAGGAATCGAACCGGTCCAGCACGCCGGGGAGTTCGGCCCGTACGGCGGCGACCCCGGGGTGCGGGGCGGGGGCCCGGACGGTCCCGGTCACGGCGTCCCAGCGCTCGGCCCCGTAGTGCCCGAGAACGACGAGGTGGTCCAGCCCGGCGACCCCGGCGAACCCGCCGTACCGCACCGCGACCCCGGCCGGCCGGCCGGTGATCACGGCGACCGATGCCACCTGCGGCGCGAGTTCGGCCAGCGCCTCGACGGCCCCGGGGTGGGCCCGGGCCTGGTCCGGGTCCGGCACGATGTCGGCCAGCGTCCCGTCGAAGTCGAGCGCGACAAGGGCCTCGGCCGGCCGGGCGAGTAGCGCGGCGAGGCCGTCCCGGCCGGCGGGGGTGGTCGGGGTGGGGGTGTGCGGATGGCTGCCCATGCGTCGAGCGTAGCGGCGCGGCGCGCCGGGTGCGGCTCAACCCCTTGTGGGGGCGCTGCCCCCGTACCCCCGCTCCTCAATCGCCGGAGGGGCTTGAAAGGCGGCGCTTGAGGCGCGGGGTCCGGGCGGAGCCCCGGTTTCGGGAAGGGCGGGTAGGGAACAGGCCCGCCGCAGGCGGAACGCGCCCGCACCGCACCCCCTACCGCCGCCCCCGCCGAGCCTCCCGCACCCGCCGCAGGCGGTTCACCGTCACCGGGTCCTCCTCCAGCGCCCGCCGGTCGTCGAGCAGCGAGTTCAGCAGCTGGTAATAGCGCGTGGGTGAGATCCCGAGCCGTTCCCGGATCGCCCGTTCCTTCGCTCCCGGCCCCGCCCACGACTGCCGCTCGACCGCCAGGACCGCGCGGTCGCGGTCGGACAGCGGGGCGGGCTCGTCGGGGCCGGGGGGGCCGTTCGGGGGGAGGGCGGTCATATCAGCCAATATATGGCGCGTCCTCTCCCCACGAAACGGCGAGCCGCCACGGAACCGACCGCTCCGGCTACTCCGCCGCCTCCGCCGCGGTCGACTCCCGCGCTATCTTCGCGAGCACGGTCTCCGGGTTCGCCCCCGGCTCCACGGCCTTGCCGATGTTCTCCTTGATCGACTCGCTCGCCTGTGCCCAGGACGTCTTGCCGAACGGGTAGAACTCCGCCTCCGGCAGCGCCGCGAGGAACTTGTGGAGCGGCTTGAAGTCGGGGTTGTCCTCCATCGACGCCGACGCGCTGTCCGTGACCGGCAGCATGTCGTACGTGTCGGCGAACGCGATCACGTTCTTGTCGTCGAACAGGAAGTCGAAGAACTTGCCGATCTCGGCCCGGTGGTCGTTCTGCTTGAACCCCATGATCCAGTCGGCGACGCCCATCGACCCCTCGGTCGGGCCCTTCTCTCCGGGCAGCGGCACCATGCCGACGTCGACGCCCTTCTGCTGCGCCTCCTCCATCAGCGTGGGGTGGCCGTTGAGCATGCCGACCTGCCCCTTGGTGAACGCCTTGAAGGCATCCGCCCGGTTGAGCTTGCCGGGGGCGACGGGGCCGACGAGGCCCTTGTCGACGAGGTTCGACTTCAGCCAGTTGAACGTCTTGGCGTTCTCCTCCGAGTCGATGTCGTACGCGCCGACGTCGTCGGTGTAGGCGCCGCCACCGCTGAGCATCCACATCAGGGTCTCGGCCTGGGACTCCTCCTGGCCGAGCGGCAGCGCGAAGGGGTACGCCACCCCGCGCTGCTTGAGCGTCGCGGCGTCAGCGGCGATGTCGCTCCAGGTCTGCGGGGCTTGGAGGCCCGCCTGGCTGAACAGCTTCTTGTTGTAGAAGAGCAGCCGGGTGCTGGCGGCGAAGGGCAGCCCGTACTGGATGCGGTTGACGCGGCCGGCGTCGGCGAGCTTCGGGAGGAAGTTCGCCTGGGTGGGGATGGTGAGCATCTGGTCGGCGGAGTAGAGCTTCCCGGCCTTGGCGTAGTCCGCGTAGGCGCCGATCTGCGCTATGTCGGGGGCCTTGCCCGCCTTCACCATCTCGGCGACCTTGCGGTCGATGTCCGTCCAGGGGTAGATGGTGACCTCGACCTTGATGCCGGGGTGGGACGCCTCGAAGCCGCGGGCGACACCGTCCCAGTACTTGTCGGACTTGTTCGCGTCACTCGTGCCGTAGTCGGCCGCGACCAGCTTCAACGTGACGTCGCCCGAGCCGCCGCTGCCACCGCAGCCCGACAGTGTGGCCGTCATCCCCAGTGCGGCGACAGCCGCTGTCAGTCCCAAGTAACGCCGCTGCACAGCCCTGTCCGTCCTCGTCGTCTACGCCTCCCGCGGGCTCCCGCATCCGCGCGGGGCCCTTCGGGTGAGCTGCGATTTTCCCCGCCACCGGCGCAGAGGTCTACACCAGGGAGGTATCGCTTCCACAACGCAGCAGCATTGCACGGGACGCGCGGCGGCTGCTAAGTAGGTCTCGACGTACGGAGCTTAATGGTCCAGACCTTTAGCCCGGGCGTCACCGATACCGCCGAGTCGTCCCTCCCGCAGCCCCACCCGCCCAGCCGCAAGGAGCCGTCCCGCATGTCCCGTACCGCATCTGAAATTGCCACCCAGCCCAGCTGCTGGCGGCGCGCCGCGCAGGCGGGCGCGGAGTTCGAGGGGCTGCCGCGGCCGGGCGAGCGGGTCGCCGTCACCGGGTGCGGCACCTCCTGGTTCATGGCCATCGCCTACGCGGCGCTGCGGGAGGCCGCCGGTCAGGGCGAGACCGACGCGTACGCCTCGTCGGAGTTCCCCGCCGGGCGGCCGTACGACCGGGTGGTGGCGATCACCCGTTCCGGTACGACGAGCGAGGTGCTGGCGCTCCTGGGCGAGCTGCGCGGGAGGACGGCCACCGTCGCGCTGACCGCCGACCCGAAGACGCCCGTCATGGAGGCGGCCGACGTGGTGGCCGTGCTGGACTGGGCCGACGAGGAGTCGGTGGTCCAGACCCGGTTCGCCACCACCGCGCTCGCCTTCCTGCGGGCGGGCCTGGAGGCGGCGGGTCCGCTTCCAGCGGGCGTGAAGACCGTCGCCGAGGCGGCCGTGGACGCGGAGCTGGCGGTGACCGAGCCGCTGGACGAGGCGGTGGTCGCGGCCGAGCAGTGGACGTTCCTGGGGCGCGGCTGGACGTACGGCCTGGCCCAGGAGGCGGGGCTGAAGATGCGCGAGGCGGCGGGCGCCTGGACCGAGTCGTACCCGGCGATGGAGTACCGCCACGGCCCGATCTCGATCACCGGGCCGAACCGGGTGGCCTGGGTCTTCGGCGCCCTGCCCGAGGGGCTGGCGGGCGAGGTGGCGGCGGTCGGCGGGACACTGGTCGCCCACCGGTCGGCGGACCCGATGGCCGACCTGATCCGGGCGCAGCGGCTCGCGGTGGTGCTGGCCGAGTCGAAGGGGTACGACCCGGACCATCCGCGCAATCTGTCGCGCAGCGTGATCCTGCCGGGCTGAGCCGGGCCCCCGACCGGACCGGGGGCCGTTCTCGACAATCCGGGCCGATCCCCGTAACCGGTACCGGGGATTTTGTATGGATGCGCAACAAACAGCGATAGTGGACTAGACCTTTTGGGGTTCCTCGGGCGAAACTGTCTCCCGTGAAACACGTCATCGCCCTCGATGTGGGCGGCACCGGAATGAAGGCCGCACTGGTCGGGGCCGATGGCGCCCTGCTCTACGAGGCACGGCGCGCGACCGGCAGAGAGCGCGGGCCCGACGCCGTCGTGGAGTCGATCCTCGCCTTCGCCGCCGACCTGCGCGCCCACGGCGAGAAGCACTTCGGCGAGAGCGCCCTCGCGGCCGGCGTCGCCGTGCCCGGCATCGTGGACGCCGAGCACGGCATCGCCGTCTACGCCTCCAACCTGGGCTGGCGTGACGTACCCATGCGCCGGCTCCTCGGCGAACGGCTCGGCGGGGTGCCCGTGGCACTCGGCCACGACGTCAGGACCGGCGGCCTCGCCGAGGGCCGGATCGGCGCCGGCAAGGGCGCCGACCGCTTCCTGTTCATCCCGCTCGGCACCGGGATCGCCGGGGCCATCGGCATCGCGGGCGCGATCGAAGAGGGCGCCCACGGCTACGCCGGAGAGATCGGTCACATCGTGATCCGGCCGGACGGCCCGGACTGCGGCTGCGGCCAGCGCGGCTGCCTGGAGACCCTGGCCTCCGCCTCCGCCGTCAGCCGCGCCTGGGCGGCCGCCTCCGGCGACCCGAAGGCGGACGCCGCCGACTGCGCCAAGGCCGTCGAATCGGGCGACCCGAAGGCCGTCGCGGTCTGGCGCGACGCCGTCGACGCGCTCGCCGCCGGCCTCGTCACCGCGCTCACCCTGCTGGACCCGCGCACGCTCATCATCGGTGGCGGGCTCGCCGAGGCCGGGGAAACCTTGTTCACACCACTCCGTGCGGCCGTCGAGGAACGCGTCACGTTCCAGAAGCTGCCCCACATCGTCCCGGCGGCCCTCGGGGACACCGCCGGATGCCTGGGCGCAGGGCTGCTCGCCTGGGATCTTCTCTCCACGGAGGTATCCGCCTGATGGCCGGACGCGCAGACAGCACCGTTCTCGCAGGAGCCCGGGTGGTACTGCCCACCGGCACCGTCGAGGACGGCCGGGTGACCGTAGAAGGCACCCGCATCTCCGGCAGCCGGGCCGAGGACGCCCCCACCCTGGACCTCTCCGGCCACTGGATCGTCCCCGGCTTCGTGGACATGCACAACCACGGCGGCGGCGGCGGCTCCTTCACCTCCGGCACCGTCGAGGACGTCCTCACCGGCGTCCGCACCCACCGCGAGCACGGCACCACCACCCTGGTCGCCTCCACCGTCACCGGCGAGATGGACTTCCTCGCCGAGCGCGCCGGCATACTCTCCGAACTGGTCGAACAGGGCGACCTCGCCGGCATCCACTTCGAAGGCCCCTTCATCTCCCCCTGCCGCAAGGGCGCCCACAGCGAGGCCCTGCTGCGCCACCCGGACCCGGCCGAGGTCCGCAAGCTGATGGACGCCGCGCGCGGCACCGCGAAGATGTTCACGCTCGCCACCGAACTGCCCGGCGGCATCGACTCCGTACGCCTGCTCGCCGAGCACGGCGTCATCGCGGCCATCGGCCACACCGACGCCACCTACGAGCAGACCGTCGAGGCGATCGACGCCGGCGCCACCGTCGCCACGCACCTCTACAACGCGATGCCCGGACTCGGCCACCGCGCACCCGGCCCGATCGCCGCCCTCCTGGAGGACGAGCGGATCACCGTCGAGCTGATCAACGACGGCACGCACCTGCACCCCGCCGCACTCGGCCTCGCCTACCACCACGCGGGCGCCCACCGCGTCGCCCTGATCACCGACGCCATGGACGCGGCCGGCTTCGGCGACGGCCGCTACCAGCTCGGCCCGCTCGCCGTGAACGTCGAGAACGGCGTCGCCCGGCTCGTCGAGGGCAACTCCATCGCCGGCTCCACCCTCACCCTGGACACCGCCTTCCACCGGGCCGTGACCATCGACCGCATCCCGGTCGAGGACGTCGTGCAGTCCATCTCCGCCAACCCCGCCCGGCTCCTCGGCGTGTACGACAAGGTCGGCTCGCTGGAACCCGGCAAGGACGCCGACCTGGTCGTCCTGGACGAGGACTTCCGGCTCAAGGGCGTCATGCGCAAGGGCGAGTGGATCATCCAGCCGCAGACCGCCTGACACCCGCACAGACCGGAGCGGACCAGGGCGAGTTGAACACGTAACGAAGAGACGGCGGTTGGCCCGGAAGTCTGGGCCGACCGCCCCTCCCTTTGGCATGATCGCCTGGGAAACCAGCACGGAAAGCGCATTCCGGCAAGGAATCAGCGCTCAGCACGGATCGAAGGGGCGGCCGAGGTGATCCTCACGGTCACGCTGAACACGGCACTCGACCTGACCTACGGCGTCCCCGCCCTCGTCCCGCACTCCAGCCACCGCGTCACCGACCTCTCCGAACGCCCCGGCGGCAAGGGCCTCAACGTCGCCCGCGTCCTCACCGCCCTCGGCCACGACACCGTCGTCACCGGCTTCGCCGGCGGCACCACCGGAGCCGTCCTGCGCGACCTGCTCGCCGCACTCCCCCGGCAGAACGCCGACCTCACCGACGCGCTCGTCCCCGTCTCCGGCGACACCCGCCGCACCCTCGCGGTCGTCGACGGCACCACCGGCGACACCACCCAGTTCAACGAACCGGGACCGCACGTCACCACCGACGAGTGGACCGCCTTCCTCGGCACGTACGCGGGGCTCCTGGACACCGCCGACGCCGTCGCCCTGTGCGGCAGCCTCCCGCCCGGCATCCACGTCGGCGCCTACGCCGAACTCGTCCGGCTCGCCCGCACCGCCGGCGTCCCCGTCCTCCTGGACACCAGCGGCGAACCACTGCGCCGGGGCATCGCCGCCCGGCCCGACCTGATCAAGCCGAACGCCGACGAGCTCGCCCAGCTCACCGGCTCCCGCGAACCCCTGCGCGCCACCCGCGACGCCCGCCGCCGCGGCGCCCACGGGGTCATCGCGTCGCTCGGCCCGGACGGCATGCTGGCCGTCACCCCGGACGGCGTCTGGCGGGCCTCGCCGCCCGCCCCCGTCAAGGGCAACCCGACCGGAGCGGGCGACTCCGCGGTGGCCGGGCTGCTGTCCGGCCTCGTCGAGTCCCTGAGCTGGCCGGACCGGCTGCGCCGGGCGGTGGCACTGTCGACGGCGACCGTCCTGGCCCCCACCGCGGGCGACTTCGACCGCACGGCGTACGAGGAGCTGCTGCCGCGCGTCGCCATCGAGGAACACGGACCAGGAGCGGCCTGACGGCCGCACCAGCAAGCGGGAGCGGCCCGTACGCCGCGCCCCGCCCCGCACCGGGACCGCCCGCCGGGCCCGGGGAAACAACAGAGGTCAGCCATGCCGCTCGTCAGCACCGGTGAACTCGTCTCCGCCGCCCAGGCCCAGGGACGCGGGATCGCCGCCTTCAACGTCATCACGCTGGAACACGCGGAGGCCATCGCCACCGGCGCCGAACGCGCCGGAGCCCCCGCCATCCTCCAGGTCTCCGAGAACGCCGTGAAGTTCCACGGCGGCCGGCTCACCGCCATCGCCGCCGCGGCCGCCGCCGTCGCCCGCACCTCCAGCGCCCCGCTCGCCCTGCACCTCGACCACGTCGAGTCCGTGGACCTGCTGCACCGGGCCCACGACGAGGGCTTCGGCTCGGTGATGTTCGACGCCTCCAAGCTCGCTTACGAGGACAACGTCCGGGCCACCGCCGAAGCCGTCGCCTGGGGCCACAAGCGCGGTATCTGGATCGAGGCCGAACTCGGCAAGGTCGGCGGCAAGGAGGGCGAGGCCCCGCTCGACGCCCACGCCCCCGGTGTGCGCACCGACCCGGCCGAGGCCGCCGCGTACGTCGCCGCCACCGGCGTGGACGCCCTGGCCGTCGCGGTCGGCTCCTCGCACGCCATGACCGAGCGCACCGCCGCCCTGGACCACGAGCTGATCGGCCGGCTGCGCGACGCCGTCCCCGTCCCCCTCGTCCTGCACGGCTCCAGCGGCGTCCCGGACGGCGAGATCCGCCAGGCCGTCGCCTCGTCCGGCATGGTCAAGATCAACGTCGGCACCGCCCTGAACACCGCGTTCACCGGCGCCGTACGCACCCACCTGGCCGAGAACACCACCGGCGTCGACCCCCGCAAGTACATCGCCCCCGGCCGCGAGGCGATGGCCGCGACCGTGGCCGGCTTCCTCGCCCTGATGGGCTGAGCCGACCCCGTACGGCCGGAGACCGGAGCGGCCCCCTCGCCCGGAGGCGAGGGGGCCGCGATGCCCGGATGCGAAGGCCGGTCAGCGGGTCTGGTGACCCGCCTTCAGCGACAGCTGGTCGAGGTTGGCGTCGCACTCGTCACCCTCGTTGCACGAGATCGCCAGCGTGTTCTCGCCCTTGACGAGGTTGACGTAGGCGTACGTCGTCGTCCAGCCCTTCTCCAGATCGCCCTCGGGGGCGTTGGCGTAGTTCTTCATGTTGATGCCGCGCGGGTCCTCGGAGTTGACCGTCAGGGACGTCTTCGCGTCCTTGCCCGGCACGCCGTACGTCACGAACAGCGTGTACTCGCCGGCCTCCGGCACCTCCACCGACCAGGTCGCCGACCGGCCCACCTCGTTGAGGTTGATGTACTGGCCGCTGGCGCTCTTGGCACCCTTCACCGAGTTGTCGAGCTGCGCCGTGCCGCCCAGCTTCAGCGACGCCGCGTCCTGCTCCGGCAGCTCGACCGGGGCCGATGAGCTCGAGGACGGCTCGGGCGTCGGGGACTCCTCGACCTGCGAGCCCGGACCCTCGGACGACGTGGCCTCGGCCTTCTTGTCCTTGTTGCCGTCGCTCGTCAGCAGCGCCGCACCGATGCCGACGAGCACCACCGCGACCACCGCGACCGCGGCGATCAGCAGACCCTTGGTGTTCGGACCGCCCTTGCCGGAACCGCCACGTCCGCCCTGCTGCGGCGCCTGCGCCCTGGCCGCACCCCCCGGATACGTCTCCGGGGCCGCGTACTGCGGGCCGGGCTGGCCGTACTGGCCGTTCGGCTGGCCGTAGGGCGCCTGCGGCTGCCCGTACGCCTGCTGGTGAGGCACCTGCTGCCCGTACTGGCGCTCGCCGACGGTCCGCACCTGGTTGTACGAGGTCCGGGGCACACCCGGCTGAGCGGCGGGGCCCGGGTAGCCGTAACCGCCCTGCCCCGGCGGCTGCGCACCGGCCGCCTGCCCGTCCTCGTAGAGGTAGCCGAACGGATCGTCGTCCTCGGGTGTGCTCGCGCCGTTGTTCCCGGCCATCCCTGGGTCACTCCTCACCATGTCGCCGGCCGTCGCCGAATATCGCCAGCCGTCGCCGACCGGCCGAGCCTACCCCGAATGGACCACGCCAAGAATTGCCGCAGGTGGCGGCGGGAACCGGGGCGGGGAAGGGGCGGCAAACGTCAGCCGGCCCTGCGGTGAACCTTCGAACGCGACCGCTTCTCGATGTACATCCGCTGGTCGGCGGAGCGCAGCACCTCTTCGGCCGTCATCCCGCAGGCCGCCCAGCCGATGCCGAAACTCGCCCCGACCCGCACCGCGCGCCCGTCGACCCGGATCGGCGGAATGATCGCGTTCCGCAGGCGTACCGCCAGGTCCGCGGCGTCCGCCGCGCCCAGACCGTCCGCGAGGACGACGAATTCGTCACCCCCGAGCCGGGCGACGGTGTCCCCGTCCCGTACACACGTGGTGAGCCGGCGGGCCACCTCGATGAGGACCGCGTCACCCGTGTGGTGCCCGAAGCGGTCGTTGATCGACTTGAAGCCGTCCAGGTCGCAGAAGAGGACCGCGAGCCCCTTCGCGCCGTCGTCGTGCGCCGTGTCCGGCGCCACCGCGTGCACATGGTGGTCGAACGGGCCCGCGCCCGGACCGCCCGGCGCGAAGCCCTGCGCCCGCGCGTCGTCCACGTCCCCGTACGCCGCGTCCAGCGCCTCCACGTCGGTGGTCGCCACCGCGTGCGGGCGGTTGCACAGCCGGGCCCCGAGCCGGGCCCGCAGCTCCGCGCTGTTGGGCAGCCCGGTCAGCGCGTCGTGCGAGGCGCGGTGGGCGAGGTTCAGTTCGTGGCGCTTGCGTTCCTCTATGTCCTCGACGTGCGTCAGCAGGAAGCGCGGCCCGTCCGCGGTGTCCGCGACGACGGAGTTGCGCAGCGAGACCCAGAGATGGGTGCCGTCCCGGCGGCCTAGGCGCAGCTCGGCGCGGCCCCCCTCGGCGGAGGTGCGGAGCAGGGTGCCGATGTCCTCGGGGTGGACCAGGTCGGCGAAGGAGTAGCGGCGCAGCACCGAGGCGGGGCGGCCCAGCAGCCGGCACAGCGCGTCGTTGGTCCGCAGCAGCCGCCCGTGCTGGTCGCCGCCCATCTCGGCGATCGCCATGCCGCTGGGGGCGTACTCGAATGCCTGGCGGAAGGACTCCTCACTGGCCCGCAGCGCCTGCTGTTCGCGCTCCAGGCGGACCAGGGCCCGCTGCATGTTGGCCCGGAGCCTCGCGTTGCTGATCGCGATGGCGGACTGCGAGGCGTACATCTGAAGGGCCTCGCGCCCCCAGGCGCCCGGACGGCGCCCGTTGCGGGGCCGGTCGACGGATATGACGCCCAGGAGGTCCGAGCCGCCGCCGGAGGCGTACATCGGGGCGTAGAGCCGGTCCTGCGGGTGCCACTCGTCCTCGAAGCGGGGCTCGGGGCCCTCGGTGTGCCACTGCGGTACGTCGTCGTCGAGGAGGACCCAGCCGTCGGTGTGCGGTATGAAGCGCAGTTCGTCCCATGTCTCGCCCATGGCGAGCCGGCGTTCCCATGAGGCGCGGGAGCCGACCCGGCCGGTGATCAGGGCCTCGGCCGCGTGGTTGCCGGCGAAGGCGGCGACGACGAGATCGCCGTCGGGGCGGACGAGATTGACGCAGGCCAGCTCGTAGCCGAGACCGGCGACGATTCCGTCGGCCACGGTCTGCAGTGTGTCGGCCAGGCTCCGCGCCGTGTTGAGATCGGCGACGGCCTGGTGCAGCTGCCGCATCGTCGCAAGGCGGACGTACGGCTCCGACTCGGCCTCCATTGCTCGCACTCCCCGAGACCTCGACAGCACTCCAGGTTTCATATCGACGTACGTGACGTACTTACTGCAGTGTCACGGCCACTGAATCACAGCGAGCTGTGCACCCGGTACACAGGGTCAACAAATATTGCGCTCTGTGACTCAAGTCACAAGAGATGGCAAAGAGGCCGGGGACGGGCCCGTCCGCAGGTCGGGCCGTCGGCCGGTCCTGGGACCTGTCGTCAAATTCCCGTCGTTCGCCCGGAGGGCGGGCCGCGCGGCGTCAGGTGTGTGCTCTCGGCGTGCCGGGCCCAGACCCTCGTACTGGATGTACTTGGGTCTGGGCCCGGTGCGGCGAGAGTGCGTGCATGGCGTCGCGCGGCAGACGGGAATTTGACGGCAGGGCCTAGGACCCGGCTGGTCCCCTGGTCCGATGCGGGGGCATACCGGGCGCGGCTACCGTTCCCGGTGTGTTGCAGACGAAGCCCCCCACCCCGCGTACCGAGCCCGTCCCCCATGCTGAGGGGGTGAGCAACGAAGAGTTCCGCGGTGCCCTCGCCCGGCTGGCGGCCGGCGTGGTGCTGATCACCGCCCAGGAGCCGCCGCTCGACGAGGACGGGCGCGGCGAGGACGTCGGCATGACCGCGACCGCCTTCATGTCGGTGTCGCTGGACCCGCCGCTGGTGATGGTGAGCCTGCGCAACGACTCCCGGATGGACGACCTGCTGGCGGAGCAGCCGCTGTGGGCGGTCTCGGTGCTGGCGGAGAGCCAGCGGCACATCGCCGGGCGGTTCGCGATGAAGGGCCGGATCAGCGACCGGCTGCTGTTCGAGGACATCCCGTACACGCGCGGCGAGATCACCGGGGCCCCGCTGGTCGGTGGCGCGCTCGCGACGCTGGAGTGCCGGACCGAACAGCGGGTCCTGGCGGGCGACCACACGCTGGTGATCGGGCGGGTGCTGGGTGCGCGGGTGCCGAGCGGGGAGAGCGGTCCCCTGACGTACTTCCGCGGGCGCTACCGGCAGTTGGGCTGACCGCGCCCTTCGGGGGTTCCCGACTGTTGCCTACCAGTCGCGGCCCGAGCGGCCGCGCTTGGTGTCGCCGCGCTGCTTCTTCTCGCGCAGCCGCCGCTCGTTGATGCCGCGGGGCACCTTGCGCTTCACGCGCGGTTTGGGGGGCGGGGCGGTGGCCTCCGCCAGCAGGGCGGTGAGCCGTACGACGGCCGTCTCGCGGTTGCGCCACTGGGAGCGGTGCTCCGATGACCGGACCGAGATCACGCCGTCGGTCAGCCGGCCGGCCAGGCGGTCGAGGGCGCGTTCCTTCCACACCTCGGGCAGCGCCTCGGTGGCCGCGAGGTCGAAGCGCAGCTCCACCTGGGAGTCGCTGGTGTTGACGTGCTGCCCGCCGGGCCCGGAGGACCGCGAGAAACGCCACATGAGCTCGGCCTCCGGCAGGGAGACCGAGCCGCGGATGACATAGGGCCCGGACATGACACCCATGTTCCCCGTCCCCGCGGGTGTTCGTCACCTCTTTTTGCCGCGACCCGAACCCCCTTTCGGCAAAGAAAGTAAAGGCGGACGGAACCTCCCGGTCCCCTGTCGGCGTTATGAACGGTGACGGTAGCTTCGTGATGGCACGAAGCCCGCACCCGAAGATGAAAGGGACTTCCCATGGCAGTAAGCCTGTCCAAGGGCGGCAACGTCTCCCTCACCAAGGAGGCCCCCGGCCTCACCGCCGTCACGGTCGGCCTCGGCTGGGACGTCCGTACCACCACCGGCACGGACTTCGACCTCGACGCCTCGGCCATCGCGGTCAACGCGGAGGGCAAGGTCTACTCGGACGCCCACTTCGTCTTCTTCAACAACAAGTCGACGCCGGACCAGACCATCGTGCACACCGGTGACAACGTCACGGGTGAGGGCGAGGGCGACGACGAGCAGATCAACGTCAACCTGGCGGGTCTGCCGGCCGACGTCGACAAGATCGTCTTCCCGGTCTCCATCTACGACGCCGAGACCCGCAGCCAGAACTTCGGCCAGGTGCGCAACGCCTACATCCGCATCCTGAACCAGGCCGGCGGCTCGGAGATCGCGCGCTACGACCTGAGCGAGGACGCCGCCACCGAGACCGCCATGGTCTTCGGCGAGCTGTACCGCAACGGCGCCGAGTGGAAGTTCCGCGCCGTGGGCCAGGGTTACGCCTCCGGCCTGCACGGCATCGCGCAGGACTTCGGCGTCAACCTCTGACGCTCCGTACGCCACTGGAGGCCGTCGACGCCGCCTGGAACGGCGTCGACGTGAAGTAACGCGCCTCGCCCCAGGAGCCGGTCAGCCGTCCGCGGCAGGCCGGCTCCTGCCGTACAGCCACGCCTTCCACAGCCCCGACAGGTCCTGCCCGGTCTCCTCCTCCACGTACGCGGTGAAGTCCGCCGTCGACGCGTTGCCGTGCCGGTGCGCCTTCGTCCAGCCCTTCAGCAGCGCGAAGAACTCCTCGTCGTCGTCCACCGCCTCACGGATCTTGTGGATGACCATCGCCCCGCGCCCGTACACCGGCTGCTCCGAGATGTCCGCGGCGGACGGCGGATCGGCGGGCGGGAACGCCCAGTTGTCCTCGTCCTCGTAGGCGTCGTCGAACGACTCATCGGCCGGGGTGTCCTCCTTCTCCTCCGCCCACAGCCACTCCGCGTACGTCGCCGGCCCCTCGTTCAGCCACATGTCGCGCCAGCTCTCCGGCGTCACCGAATCACCGAACCACTGGTGCGCCATCTCGTGGACGAGCGTCTCCATGCCCGGCGGGCCGGGGAAGACCGGCCGGTTCTGCGTCTCCAGCGCGTACCCGGCATCTTGCTCGCGTTCCACGATCGCGCCCGTCGCCGAGAACGGGTACGGCCCGAAGTGCTCCGCCTCCCACGCCACCACCTCCGGCACCCGGGCGACCGTCCGCGCGCTGGCCTTCGCCACCTCCGGGTCCACGGCGGTGAACACCGTGATGCCGCCCGCCATCGTCGACGTCTTCGTGTCGAACCGCCCCACGGCCAGCGTCGCGAGATAGCTCGCCATCGGCTCGGCCGTGTGCCAGCGGAAGGTGGTACGGCCCTTCTCCGTCGTCGGCGGCCCGGCCAACACCCCGTTGGAAACCGCCGTCAGCCCCTTCGGAACGGTGACCGTCAGGTCGTACGCGGCCTTGTCGCTCGGGTGGTGGTTGCCCGGGAACCAGGCCATCGAACCGGTCGGCTCACCGAGCGCGAGCGCACCGTCGTCGGTCGGCAGCCAGCCCTCCTCGGACTCGTCCGGATCGGTGATCGTCTTCGGGGAGCCGGAGTAGCGCACGACGGCACGGAACGTCTCGCCCCGGCGCAGCCGGTCCTCGACCTTCGCGTCCGTGCGCAGCGTCAGCTCGTCGCCCGCCCGGTTGACGGCGGCCGGACGCCCCTCCACCGTCGCCGAGTCCACGGTCAGCCCGGCCAGGTCCAGGTTGAACGAGCTGAGGTCCTGGGTGGCCCGCGCGGTGATCTCCACGCTCCCGCGCAACCGCTGCTCGTCCGGGTCCACGTCCAGCGTGACGGCGTAATGCGTCACGTCGTAGCCGCCGTTGCCCAGCTTCGGGAAGTACGGGTCACGCACCCCGGACGCACCCGGCTTCCCAGCCACCCCGCCGGAACAGGCGGGCGCGAGGAGGGCGAGGGCGAGCAGCACGACAGCCGCGCCGCCCGACCTTCGCGAGGTGCGGGGCGTTACGGCCGTCCGAGGGGTACGGGACGTGCTGGCCGTCCGGGGGACGCGGGCCGTTCCGGCCGTCCGGGAGGTGCGGGACGTGCCGCGTGCCGGGGTTCGTTGATCCACACCGATGATCCTATGTGCGGAATGTCGGATTCCGAGCCCTGTGGCCGCCGCACGCTCTCACCCTCACCCCGGACCCGCCCCCGGCCGCTGATGCCGGGCCGACACGCCGGGCATGACACCATCGAACCGTGCTCGACATCGGCTACTCCCTCTCCCGCCGCTTCCCCGACCCCCCGCAGACCGACTACCGCCGGGCGGACGTCCGCGCCCTGCGCCACGACCTGTTCTCCGGGGACGTCTACCTCGCGGACACCAAAGAGGACCGCGAAGTATCCACAGCCTGGGGATGGGTGCCGGTGCTCGACTTCGCCTGGGCCCTGTGCGACATCGTCGAACAGATCGACCAGGACCCTCGCGGCAACCGCTCGCACCGCCGCCAGTTCGCCGAACTCGACTTCACCGAGTCCTCCGACCGCATGCTCTTCGAACGCCGCTTCGGCTGGGTCGACATCGAAGCCGACTGGATGCCCCCCGAAGAAGCACCCCTCACCTTCAGCCACTCCCTCCTTCGCCGCGAAGCCCGCGACTTCCTGCACGACCTGATCGCCGACCTCGCCGACATGCACGAAGGCCTCGCCGACAACCCGGCCATCTGGGACATCCAGGCCCGCTTCCCCCGCCTCTGAAATGGCGCCCCCGGCTCCCCCGCCTCTGAATCACCCCGAGGCGGTGGCCCCTCACGCCTCCACCCGCACCCCGATCTGCGCCGCGAACGCCGGAGCCAGCTCCATCAGCTGCGCCGGACTGATCACCGCACCCGCCAGCCGCTCCACACCCCGCGCGATGTCCAGCTCCGCGACCGCCCGCAGATCCACCGCCTCCATCCGCACCGCACTGAAGTCCGCCCGCTTCAGCACACAGTCCCGGAACTCCACCCGGGTCAGCTGCGCGCCCCCGAAATCCGGCTCCGCGAGCACACAGCCCTCGAACACCACATCCTTCAGCCGGGCCTTCCGCAGGTTCAGGTAATCGATCTTCCCGCCCCGCACCAGCACCCTCTCCAGCACCGCCCCGTGCAACTGCACCCCGCCCAGGCGCGCGTCCACCACCTCCACGTCCCGCAGCGACGCCGACGCCAGATCGGTCCCCACCCCCCGCACCCCCGTGAGCACCGAGTCGATGAACCGTGCCCGGCCCAGCTCCGTACGGTCCAGGGAGCAGCCCTCCAGCGCACAGTCCATGAACCGCGCACCCGGGCCCGACTCGTCCGCCAGGTCGACGGACCCGAACCGCACCCCGTCGTAATCCCCGTCCGGTTCGAGCCCGCCCCCCTCGAACTCGGTCAGCGGCGGCAGCCGCACCTCGGGCCGCCGCGCCACCGCGATCCCGCCACCACTCCGACCACCACTGCGCACCATGCCCCCATCGTGACGCACCCCACTGACAACGCCCCGGGGGCCCGCATCCCCGGCGCGGTCAGGCCCCCGCCCCACCCAGCTCCGCCAACGCCCCGTCCGTCAGCCGGTACACCGTCCACTCGTCCTGCGGGCGCGCACCCAGCGACTCGTAGAACGCGATCGACGGGGCGTTCCAGTTCAGCACCGACCACTCCAGGCGCCCGTAACCCCGCTCCACACAGATCCGCGCCAACTCCGTCAACAGCGCCTTCCCGTGCCCGCCACCACGCCGCTCCGGACGCACGTACAGGTCCTCCAGGTAGATCCCGTGCGTCCCGCGCCACGTGGAGAAGTTCAGGAACCACAGCGCGAAGCCCACCACCCCGCCGTCCTCGTCCGACTCCGCGATGTGCGCGAACACGGCCGGCCGCTCCCCGAACAGCGCCTCGCGCAACTGCTCCTCGGTCGCACGGGCCTCGTGCAACAACTTCTCGTAATCGGCCAGCTCACGCACCATCGCGTGCAGCACAGGGACATCGGCGGCAGTAGCAGTACGAATCATGAGGGCAGCGTAAACAGCACCCGGCCACCGCCCGCCCCCCTACCCCCGGCCCAGCAGCACCCGGGCGATCTCCGCGTGCTCCGGCACCAGCCGCCGCTCACCGCCCTCGACGGTCCAGCACGCGTTCTGCAACACCCGCCCCAGCGTCCACGCCGCCGCCCGCCCCCGGTCCAGCCCCAGCACCCCGGTCATCGCATCGAACCGCGACCCCACCGCATCCGCGTCGAACCGATTCCACAACGCGGGCAGCAACTCGAACCCCGCATCCCCCACCAACGGCTTCGGATCAATCGCCACCCACCGCCCGCCCGGGCCCGCCAGCACATTGCCGAAGTGCAGATCCCAGTGCAGCAACCGGTCCCCCGGCTCCCCCGCCACCTCACGCACCGCCGCCACGCAGTCCCGCACCAACCGCCGCTCGCCCTCGTCAACCAGGGCCTCCACAACCCCCGGCGCGGCAGCCATCATCCGCTCCACCGCCTCCCCCAGCCCCCGAAGCCCGCACCCCGCCCCGGGCCGCACCGCCGTCAGCCCCACCAGCAACTCGGCGATCACCCGCACCGCCCGGCCCGCATCCCCCATCCCCGCCGGCGAACGACTCCCGTCCAGCCGCTCCAGCAACATCGTCCCCGTCACCGGATCGTGCTGGAGCAACCCCACCGCCCCGGCCGACGCCTCCCCCCACAACCGCAGCGCGACCGGCTCCCCCACCGTCTCCGCATCCACCGGCTGCAACTTCAGCACCGCCGGCCGCCCGTCCCCCACCCGCACCACCGGCAGGACCAGCGCGCACACCCCGCACATCGCCTCACCGTCCCGCCGCAGCCCCCACCGCTCCAGGAAATCCGCCGCCATCCCCGGCAACGCCGCGAGGAACGCCCGCCCGGCCTCCCCGTTGTAAGCGGTCTGAGTAGCGACGAGCGCGTCCGGGATGTCGATCACGCCCCCGATCGTAGGAGCGTGCGTCAATCGGCTATGCCCACCGGCCACCCAGCCCCGCCCACCCGGCCCCGCACCACCCCCGCCACGTGGCTCCGCGCCACCGGCTCCTGGATCAGCAGCGCCCCCGGCACCTACGTCTGGCTGACCGCCCTCTTCGTCACCACGGTCATCGTCCACCAGATGTCACCGGCCTTCGAGGAGGAGTTCCTCCGCCAGCGCTCCACCAACATCCACGAACTGTCCCAGAACCCCGTCCGCGTCCTCATCAGCAGCGCCTTCTGGATCGACGGCGGCCAATGGCTCCCGTACGCCGTCCTCTACACCGTCTTCCACGCCCCCGCCGAGCGCCGCCTCGGCACCCTGCGCTGGCTCACCGTCGCCGCCACCGCCCACGTGCTGGCCACCCTCGTCAGCGAAGGCATCCTCGCCTGGGCCATCCGCCACGGCCACGCCCCCCAGTCCGCCGCCAACACCCTCGACGTCGGCGTCAGCTACGCCCTCGCCGGCGTCGTGGCGGTCCTCACCTACTACGTCCCCCGCCCCTGGCGCCCCGCCTACCTCTTCGCGGTCCTGGTCATCTACACCGTCCCCCTGATCACCACCCCGACCTTCACGGACATCGGCCACCTCACGGCGGCTCTGATCGGTCTGGCGTGCTACCCGCTGACGCGACGCGGGACATAAAAAAACCAGGTCAGCGAGCCGCTGACCTGGGGTTTTGAGCCGCCTGTCGGAATCGAACCGACGACCTGGAGCTTACAAGGCAACCGCTCTGCCAACTGAGCTAAGGCGGCAACGCGCACGCCAAACCAGCCACGCGCGCGAGCCCTCACTCTACACAGCGCCCCACTCCCCCATCCACGAAGTCCGGCCCCCCCGCCATCCCCCGCCCACCTGCAAGATTTTCCTCCCCCAAGAACTACTGACAGATCCGAAACCGCCAGGTAGCGTCCTTGCAGGTTCACTCCGATGGACCAGACCACTCCCTTACGACGGATCGTCCGGCACGTACCTGCCGGTGGAGGAGAAGAACCAGCATGGCCAGTGTCACGTTCGACAAGGCGTCCCGTGTCTACCCCGGCTCCACGAAGCCCGCGGTCGACCAGCTCGAGATCGACATCGCGGACGGTGAGTTCCTCGTCCTCGTCGGCCCCTCCGGTTGTGGCAAGTCCACCTCGCTGCGCATGCTCGCGGGTCTCGAGGACGTCAACGGCGGTGCGATCCGCATCGGTGACCGCGACGTCACGCACCTGCCGCCGAAGGACCGGGACATCGCCATGGTGTTCCAGAACTACGCGCTCTACCCGCACATGACCGTCGCGGACAACATGGGCTTCGCGCTCAAGATCGCCGGTGTGAACAAGACCGACATCCGGGCGAAGGTCGAAGAGGCCGCCAAGATGCTGGACCTCGTCGACTACCTGGACCGGAAGCCGAAGGCGCTCTCCGGTGGTCAGCGTCAGCGTGTGGCGATGGGCCGTGCGATCGTGCGTGAGCCGCAGGTCTTCCTCATGGACGAGCCGCTGTCGAACCTCGACGCCAAGCTCCGTGTCTCCACCCGTACGCAGATCGCCTCGCTCCAGCGCCGTCTGGGCATCACGACCGTGTACGTCACGCACGACCAGGTCGAGGCCCTGACCATGGGTGACCGTGTCGCGGTCCTCAAGGACGGTCTCCTCCAGCAGGTCGACTCGCCGCGCAACATGTACGACAAGCCGGCGAACCTCTTCGTGGCCGGCTTCATCGGCTCGCCCGCGATGAACCTGATCGAGGTCCCGATCACCGACGGTGGCGTGAAGTTCGGCAACAGCGTCGTCCCGGTCTCCCGCGAGGCGCTGACCGCTGCCGCCGACCGCGGCGACACGACCGTCACGGTCGGTATCCGCCCCGAGCACTTCGACATCGTCGAGCACGGTGGCGCCGCCGCGAAGACCCTCACCAAGGACTCCTCGGAGGCCCCGGCCGGTCTGGCCGTGTCGGTCAACGTGGTCGAGGAGCTGGGTGCCGACGGCTTCGTCTACGGTGCCGCCGAGGTCGGTGGCGAGCACAAGGACCTCGTGGTCCGTGTCGGCGGCCGTGCCGTCCCGGAGAAGGGCACCAAGCTGCACGTCGTGCCGCGCCCGGACGAGCTGCACGTCTTCGCCACGTCGACGGGTGAGCGCCTCACCGCCTGATCCCGCACACGCTGTACGGTGGCCCCGCACGATCTTCGTGCGGGGCCACCGCGCGTCGTAGGCGCGTCGGGGGTTTGAACGGGCGAGGGCAAAATCCCCGGCACAACGGTCATTTCACTCCGCTTCGTCAACACGCGATTCGAAAAACCCACTCGAACCGTCCCCCGCGAGAGTGACGTAATGTCGCCATGCCATCACCGCCCGCTACGCTCGCTGCGTGACCCACTCCGTGCGCCGTATCGGCCGAACTCTCGCTCTCGTACTGCCCGTCGTCCTGGTCCTGTCCGGGACCCTCGCGGTCACCGCCGTGCCGTGGGCAGCCAGTAACTCCGACTCGCAGCTGCTCGCCGCGTCGGCTCGTACCGTCTCCGACGCCAAGGGCGCCAAGGAGGTCAAGGCACGTGCCCCGCAGGACATCCTGCGCGACCGGCTCCTCGTGGAGCTCCGGGAGAAGGACCCCGGTGTCGCGCTGACGGAACTCCAGCGTGCCGTCGAGGGGCGGCCGTCGCTCGCCCGGCACTGCATGTCGATCGCGAAGGCGCTGGGGAAGGCGGCCGTCGAGCAGTACGGCCCGACGCGGGCGCACCGCTTCTCCCGCCCCGTGTGTGACACGTCGTTCGCCTCGGGTGTCGCCCAGTTCAGCTGACCGACAAGGGCCAGGCACGGCATATCGTGCCTGGCATGCATACGTTTCCGACGCAGGCCGTGATCCTGGCTGGTGGCCAGGGGTCACGGCTGCGCCCGTATACCGATGACCGCCCCAAGCCGATGGTCGAGATCCCGGGTACCGGGACTCCGATCATCGGCCATCAGCTTTCCTGGCTGGCCGCCGAGGGCGTGACCGACGCCGTGGTGTCGTGCGGGCATCTGGCCGAGGTGCTGCAGGAGTGGCTGTCCGACGCGGTGCTGCCGCTGCGGGTGACGACGGTGGTGGAGTCCGAGCCGCTGGGGCGCGGGGGCGGGCTGAAGTACGCGGCGGCCCGGCTGCCGGCGCCGGGCGAGCCCTGGTATGCGACCAACGGGGACATCTGGACGCGGTTCTCGTTGCGTGAGATGGCGGCGTTCCACGCGGAGCGGGACGCGACCGCGACGCTGGCGCTGGCTCGTCCGCGTATTCCGTGGGGTGCGGTGGAGACGGACGCATTCGGGCACATCACGGACTTCATCGAGGCGCCGCCGTCGCCGTATCTGATCAATGCGGGGGTGTACGTGTTCTCGCCGGCGTTCACCGCGATGCTGCCGGACCGGGGGGATCACGAGCGGACGACGTTCCCGCGGCTGGCGCGGGAGCGGCGACTGGCGGGGTATCCGCTGCCGCACGGGGCGTACTGGCGGGCCATCGACACGGCGAAGGACCTGACGGAGGCCGCCAGGGAGCTGGAAGGGCGGTAGGCGGTACGGAGAAGGGGGGCGGGCCCGGAGGAAAACCTCCGGGCCCGCCCCCCTCTCCGTTGCTTGCCCTCGGGTCAGCCGAGGAGGCCGCCGATGGGGTTGCGGCCGCTGCCGTCCCCGCTGCCGCCGGTGGTGCCGGTGGCGGGGTCGGGGTCGGTGCCGCCGGTGGTGGAGCCGCCGCCGGTGCCGGTGGTGCCGGAGGAGCTGGGTCCTGAGCTGGTGGCGGGGGGCTGCTGGGGGGTGGTCTGCTGCGGGAGCTGCTGGCCGGTGCCCTGGGTCTCGCTGGGCTGTCCGGCGCCCGCGCCTGCCGCCTGGCCGGTTTCGCGGACGCTGTCCGTGGTGGGGGTGGAGGCTTCGGCGGACGGGGTGTGGGGGGCGGTGCTGTGGGAGGGGCTGGGCTGGTCGCCGGTGGGACTCTTGGAGGGCTTGCCGCTGCGGGACTTGTCGGGGAGCGGGGAGCCGGGGAGCTGGTTGGTGGGGACGCCGTGGGGGCCGGGGACGGTGACGACCTCGGAGGAGCGGACGGCGCCGCCGAGGATGGAGCCGATGAGGAGGGTGAGGCCGACGACGACGCTGGCGACGACGGCGCCGCGGCGCAGGACGCGGCGGCGCAGGTCCCAGATCTCGGAGCGGGGGCCGAGCTTGCGCCAGGCTTCTCCGGCGAGGCGTCCGTCGATGGAGTAGACGGGGGCGCCCGCGATGATCAGGGGGCTCCAGGCGGCGAGGTAGATGATGTCGGGCGTGTCGTAGGCGGCGGTGGTGCGCCAGCTGACGGTGACGAGGAGGGCGGCGGACAGGAGTGCGCCGACGGTGGCGGCGACGCGCTGCCAGAGGCCGAGGACGGTGAGGACGCCGACGACGACCTGGAGGAAGGCGATGGAGAGGCCGGCGCCGACGGGGTGGGAGAGGGCGAAGTCGCGCAGGGGTTCGGCGAGGGCCCAGGGGTGGAGGGAGTTCAGCCACTTGACCATGGAGCCGCGTTCGCCGCCGTCGAAGTAGACGGGGTCGCAGAGTTTGCCCATGCCGGCGTAGATGGAGATGAAGCCGAGGAAGACGCGCATGGGCAGGAGGACGACGCCGAGGTTCATGCGGCGGCCGGGGTAGTACGCGTGGCGGACGTCGTCGGTGCCGTTCTGGCGTCGGCCTCGGTCGCCGGTCTCCTCGTCGGTGAGGTCGACGGCGAGTTCGTCGTCGTACGGTTCCGGGTCGTCGTGGCGGTCCGGGTGGTACGAGCCGGGGTCGACGGGGTCGTAGGCGCCGACGGCCCGGCGCATGGGGGGCAGCAGGGGGCCGCCGGGGCGGGGTGCGCCGATGACGGGGTTGGGCTGGGTCTCTTCGAGGGGCAGCTCGTCGAGGCGCGGGATGACCTGGGTGCCGGCGCCGCCGCGTCCGCCGTCGAACTCGTAGGTGGCGTACGGCTCGTAGGGGTCGTACGCGGTGTCCGGGCGGGGTGCGGTGGAGTTCCGTACGGCCTGGAGGAGTCCGGTGGCGCCGGGGTCGCCGGGGGCGGACTTGCCGCTCCAGACGACGGGGGCGCGCCGGCCGCGTCCGGCTCCGGCGCCGCTCATGGCGGGAATCCTGGGCGCGCCGGCGGGGGTCACACCGCGCAGCCGTGCGCGCTGGCCGGGGGCGAGCTGCACCCGGAAGCTGGCGTGGTTGACGATGACCTGCGCAGGGTCGCAGTCCACCTTGGTCATGCTCAGGGCGGGTAGTTCGTCGAACCGAGGCGTTCTGGTGTCCACACTCATCTAACCGAGTGATGTGTGATTAGGACACTGCCTTGACGGTGTCGAAGTGTCCGAGACCCGTCAACAGGTGGTGGGGGGTCGCGCGGGGGCGCGCGCACGTGCGTGTGCGCCCCCGCGCGGCCCGTCCGGGCCGGGCGGTCAGGCGCGGCGGCGGGCGACTTCGTACATGACGATTCCGGCGGCGACACCGGCGTTGAGGGATTCGGCGCCGCCGGGCATGGAGATGCGGACGCGGTAGTCGCAGGTCTCGCCGACGAGGCGGCCGAGGCCCTTGCCCTCGCTGCCGATGACGATGACGACGGGGCCGCCGAGGGCTTCGAGGTCCTCGACGGTGTGTTCGCCGTCGGCGGCGAGGCCGACGACCGCGATGCCTTCCTTCTTGTACGCCTCCAGGGCCCGGGTGAGGTTGGTGACCCGGGAGACGGGCGTACGGGCGGCGGTGCCGGCGGAGGACTTCCAGGCTCCGGCGGTCATGCCGGCGGCGCGGCGTTCGGGTACGACGACGCCGTGGCCGCCGAAGGCGGAGACGGAGCGGACGATGGCGCCGAGGTTGCGGGGGTCGGTGACGCCGTCGAGGGCGACGATGAGGGGTTCCTCGCCGTTGTCGTAGGCGGCGGCGGTGAGGTCCTGCGGGTCGGCGTACTCGTAGGGCGGGACCTGGAGGACGAGGCCCTGGTGGTTGAGCCCGTTGGTCATGCGGTCGAGTTCGGGGCGGGGGGCTTCCATCAGGTGGATGTTGCCGCGTTCGCCGGCGAGCTGGAGGGCTTCGCGGACGCGCTCGTCGTTGTCGATGTACTGCTGGACGTAGAGCGTGGTGGCGGGGACGCCGTCGCGCAGGGCCTCGTAGACGGGGTTGCGGCCGACGACCATCTCGGAGGTGCCCTTGACGCCGCCGCGGCGGGGTGCGGGGCGGCGGGCGGCGGCCTGCTTGGCCTGGGCGTTGGCGACGCGGTTCTTCTTGTGTCCCTTGCGGGCGGAGGCGGGCGGCGTCGGTCCCTTGCCTTCGAGACCACGGCGTCGCTGGCCACCGCTGCCGACCTGCATGCCCTTCTTGTTGGACGTGCGGCGGTTCCTGCGCTGGCTGTTCCCGGCCATGACCTACCTGTTTCGTTGCTTCAGACGTGCATACGTATAAGTGAGAGTGTGCCGCCCGGCGGGCCGGGCGGCACTTGGAGGGACTACTGGCGCGGGCCGAGTGTCCATCGGGGTCCGGCCGGGCTGTCCTCGATGACGAGGCCGGACTGGTTGAGCTGGTCGCGGATGGCGTCGGCGGCGGTCCAGTCCTTGCGGGCGCGGGCGGACTGGCGCTGGTCGAGGACGAGGCGTACGAGGGTGTCGACGACGCCGTGGAGGTCGTCGCCGCGGTCGCTCTCGCCGGCCCAGTGGTCGTCGAGCGGGTCGAGGCCGAGGACGCCGAGCATGGCGCGGACCTCGGCGAGGCGTGCGACGGCGGCTTCCTTGTCGTCGGCGGCGAGGGCGGAGTTGCCCTGGCGGACGGTGGTGTGGACGATCGCGAGTGCCTGCGGGACGCCCATGTCGTCGTCCATCGCCTCGGCGAAGGCGGGCGGTACCTCGGCGGCGGGGACGACGGTCTCACCGGCCTTCTCGGTGACGCGCTGGCAGAAGCCCTCGATCCGCGCGAACGCGGACTCGGCCTCGCGCAGGGCCTCCTCGCTGTACTCGATCATGGACCGGTAGTGCGGGGTGCCGAGGTAGTAGCGCAGGACGATCGGGCGCCACGCCTTGACCATCTCGCTGACGAGCACGGAGTTGCCCAGCGACTTCGACATCTTCTCGCCGGACATGGTGACCCAGCCGTTGTGCACCCAGTACTTCGCGAACTCGTCGCCGTAGGCCTTGGCCTGGGCGATCTCGTTCTCGTGGTGCGGGAAGATCAGGTCGATGCCGCCGCCGTGGATGTCGAAGGCGGTGCCGAGGTACTTGTGCGCCATGGCGGAGCACTCCAGGTGCCAGCCGGGGCGGCCGCGGCCCCAGGGGGTCTCCCAGCTGGGCTCGCCGGGCTTGGACGCCTTCCACATGGCGAAGTCGCGCTGGTCGCGCTTGCCGGTCTCGCCCTCGCCGGAGGGCTGGCGCAGGTCGTCCAGGTCCTGGTTGGAGAGCTCCAGGTAGCCGGGGAACGAGCGCACGTCGAAGTAGACGTTGCCGTCGGCGGCGTAGGCGTGGCCGCGCTCGATGAGGCCGCGCATCATCTCGATCATCTCGGGGACGTGGCCGGTGGCGCGGGGTTCGTACGTGGGCGGGAGGCAGCCGAGCGCGTCGTAGCCCGCGTTGAACGCGCGCTCGTTCTCGTAACCGATGGCCCACCACGGGCGCCCCTGTTCGGCGGACTTCGTGATGATCTTGTCGTCGATGTCGGTGACGTTCCGGACGAACGTCACGTCGTAGCCGCGGTAGGCGAACCAGCGGCGCATGATGTCGAAGTTCAGTCCGGACCTGATGTGCCCGATGTGCGGGGCGGCCTGGACGGTCGCGCCACAGAGGTAGATCGAGACGCAGCCCGCTGTGAGCGGGACGAAGTCACGGATCTGCCGGGCGCTGGTGTCGTACAGGCGAATAGTCACCCCTCAAGGGTAGTAGGCCCGCACCAGTGCCCCGCGCCCCTTCCGCTGATTGCGGGGCAGTTGTTATGGCCTCGGGGCCTTTCCCCCGCTTCGCGTCCGCGCCGGGGGCGGGGCCGGGGCGAGAGCGGCGCCGGTGGGGATGCGGAGGTGGGGGGTGGTGCCGGTGCTCATGCGGTGGCTCGGCCGGTGCGGCGGCTCAGCCGGTGCGGTAGACCAGGGCGGTCGCGAGGCCGGCGATGCCCTCGCCCCGGCCGGTGAAGCCGAGCCCGTCGGAGGTGGCGGCGGACAGCGAGACGGGGGCGCCCACCGCGGCTGAGAGCACCTGCTGCGCCTCGTCGCGCCGCTTGCCGATCTTCGGGCGTACGCCGACGACCTGGACGGCCACGTTGCCGATCTCGAAACCCGCCGCGCGGACGATGCGGGCGGCCTCGGTGAGCAGGGTGACGCCGGAGGCGCCGGACCACTCGGGGCGCCCGGTGCCGAAGTGCTGCCCGAGGTCGCCGAGGCCGGCGGCGGAGAAGAGGGCGTTGCACGCGGCGTGTGCGACGACGTCGGCGTCGGAGTGTCCGGCGAGGCCGGGGCCCTCACCGTCCCAGCGCAGGCCCGCGCACCACAGCTCGCGACCCTCCTCGAAGGCGTGGATGTCCGTGCCGATGCCGACGAGGGGGATGACGGGCGCGGGGCGCTGTCCGGGGCCTTCGAGGCGCGGGGCGCGGTCTTCGGCCCGGTGCGCGGGGCCTTCGGCCCGGTGCGCGGGTTCGGGGGTCTCAGAAGCCATCGTTCGCCCTCCTGCGTGCGAGAACCGCCTCGGCCAGGACGAGGTCCAGCGGCCGGGTCACCTTGAATGCCTCTTCGTGTCCGGGTACGACGACGACGGGCGTGCCCAGCTGTTCGACCATGCCGGCGTCGTCGGTCGCGCCCTCGCCGCTGACGGCGACCTGTTCGTGGGCGCGGACGAGGGTGTCGCGGTCGAAGCCCTGGGGGGTCTGTACGGCCCTGAGCCGTGCGCGTACCGGGGTGGAGAGCACGGGTTCGGGTGTGCCGGGCGTCCCGGGCTCGACCTCCTTGACGGTGTCGGCGAGCGGGAGGGCGGGGACGACGGCGGGTGCGCCGTCGCGTACCGCGTCCACGACGGCGTCGACGGTGTCGACGGGGACGAGCGGGCGGGCCGCGTCGTGGACGAGGACGGCGGAGATGGAGTCGGGGAGCGCGTCGAGGCCCCGCCTGACCGATTCCTGGCGGGTCTCGCCACCCGGTACGACGACGAAGTCGGTGCGTTCGGGCAGGGCGTGTTCGTCGAGGAGGTTGCGGACCTCGGGGGCGCCGTCGGGCGGTGCGACGACCACGACCAGGGAGACGTGGCGGGAGGCCGCCATGGCCCGTACGGCGTGGATGAGCATGGGCGTCCCGTTGAGCGCGCGCAGCGCCTTGGGGGCGCCGGGGCCGAGTCGTACGCCGCGGCCGGCCGCGGGAATCACGGCGGCCGTGCGGTAAGGACGCGGTTGTTCAGACATCGGTTGCACTCCGAGGCTTCGGCATGTTTGTGTCCACGGCCGACGTGGGTATGGCCACAAGCGAGCCGGGCGCTGCGCCTTGACTCGACCGGGACCCTTTCCGTGACCCCGGGCGCGTCGGGACATGCTCCGGTCGCTCGGGATCGGCCTCACCCGCCGACTTCAGCAAGATCGCGAGCAACGTACCAAGGACACATACCGGGGGATCATCGGCAGGCAACCGGATAGAGCCGGTATCCGACCGGAAGTGGCTGGAACTGATAACCGGCCCGACGAGGACTGGCTTGAATTCGCCGTTCCTGCTTACCCGGACGCCCGGACGCGGACTTCGGCTCCGGAGATGCCCTTCAGGTCCGGACATGCCGCAGCGCCCGACGACACACCGTGAATACGGCTGGTCAGCGGGCACCGCAGCACATTTCTACGACCGGTACGATCCGGCCGCTACGACCGGTGCCGTCCGGTTCAGGATGCGAGGACCTCGTCGAGAAGAGCCTCGGCCTTGTCCTCGTTGGTGTTCTCCGCGAGGGCGAGCTCGCTCACCAGAATCTGCCGCGCCTTGGCGAGCATGCGCTTCTCACCTGCGGAGAGGCCGCGCTCACGCTCACGACGCCACAGGTCACGAACCACTTCGGCGACCTTGATGACATCGCCGGAGGCGAGCTTCTCGAGATTTGCCTTGTAGCGCCGGGACCAGTTCGTCGGCTCCTCGGCATACGGTGCGCGCAGCACCTCGAAGACGCGGTCCAGCCCTTCCTGCCCGACTACGTCGCGCACACCCACGAACTCCGCATTGTCCGCCGGTACACGCACCGTCAAGTCGCCCTGAGCGACCTTGAGCACCAAGTAGGTCTTGTCCACGCCTTTGATCTGGCGAGTTTCGATAGCCTCGATCAGCGCGGCCCCGTGATGGGGATAGACCACGGTGTCGCCAACCTTGAACGTCATGTGACAGGTACCCCTTCCGTGGCTATCAAGCGTAACACGAGAATCGCTTCTCCTGAATGGCGTTTTCGCAGGTCAGGGCATATCTCGGGGCTTGACAACTGCGACACGGACGTGCTGCGAACGACCTCCGGAGGACGGTATTCGCAGGTCGGAGCGGCTGTACGGGGACGGAGAAACACGGACGTTACACGCACTCCGACCCACTCCGAAGGGGCTGAACGTCCCGTTTTGTCGGGTTCCGGTTGGTGAACTTTCCGTACTCCGTTCGGCGATGGATCACTCGTACGGCGGTAAGTGCCGATGGCCAATGAAATTGATCAACGTGCGGCGCGGCGCGGATTATGCGCAAGGAATGCGCCACCGTCCGTGAACAGCCGTGGAAGCGGCGGACGAACGCCCGGGCGGAATTGATCAAGCGCGTTATGTGAAGGCCCTGCGAATGTGCGCACACGCTCCGGCCCGTGATCCCGGGGCCCGTCAGGGGCGGGTCGGGTGCGGGACGGCGAGGGGGGCTCGGTACCCTGACGGCTGACAGACCCTTAGGGCGGCTTTACACCGCTCGCCCGACCCGTCCGTACCCGTCCGCTCGTTCAAGGAGTTGCCGCCGCCGTGAGCCGCAGCCTTCGACACGGCGCCCTCGCCGCCACTGCCATCGCGTTCTCCATCACCGCGCTCACCGCGTGCGGTGCGGGCAACAACGCGCAGACGCTCGAAGTCAGGCCTGACAACGCCGCCACCTCGTCCGGCGACATCAAGATCCAGAACGTCAACGTCATCACCCAGCCCGAGCGCGACACCAAGGGCCCGGCGGTCGTCTCCGCCACGGTGTTCAACACCGGCACCAAGGCGGAGACCCTGGACTCCATCACCCTGACGGGCAGCAGCGGCTCCGTGGCGCTGCACGCCGCCAAGGGTTCCGGCCCGGTCGTCGTCCCGGCCGGTGGCCGGGTCGTTCTCGGCGGCAAGGGCAACGCCGCCGCCGTGATCGAGAACGGCGACGAGGCCACGAAGACCGGCAACGTGCAGCCGCTGGTCTTCAAGTTCAGCCGGACCGGTGAACTCTCGCTGGGCGCGTCCGTCGTCCCGGCCAAGAGCTACTTCGAGGAGTTCGGCCCCAGCGCGCTGCCCGAGGCGCCGAAGACGCCGCAGGCCTCGGCGACCGCCTCCGCCTCCGCCTCCGGGACGGCGGGCGCTTCCGGCGAGACGGCGGGCGCCTCGTCCGAGACCCCGTCCGGTTCGGCGTCGACGACGAGCGAGTCCGAGCAGCCCGGCTGAGCGGCACGCCCGCAGGACGCGGCACGCCCGTGAGAGACAGGGCACTCTCGTAAGAGACAGGGCACGCCCGTAAGAGATACGGCTGAGGCGCCTCCCCGCGTGGGGAGGCGCCTCAGCCATGTGCGGGCCGGTCTACGGCTCGAACTTGTAGCCCAGGCCGCGCACCGTCACGAGGAACCGGGGGGCGCCCGGGTCCGGCTCGATCTTGGCGCGCAGCCGCTTGACGTGGACGTCGAGCGTCTTGGTGTCGCCCACGTAGTCCGCGCCCCAGACCCGGTCGATCAGCTGCATGCGGGTGAGCACCCGGCCGGCGTTGCGCAGCAGCATCTCCAGGAGGTCGAACTCCTTGAGCGGCAGGTCGACCTTGCCGCCGGAGACGGTGACGACGTGCCGGTCCACGTCCATGCGGACCGGGCCCGCCTCCAGGGCGGCCGGCGTGACCTCCTCGGGCTCCCCGCGGCGGCGCAGCACCGCGCGGATGCGGGCGACGAGTTCGCGCGAGGAGAAGGGCTTGGTGACGTAGTCGTCGGCCCCTATCTCCAGGCCGACGACCTTGTCGATCTCGCTGTCCTTGGCGGTGACCATGATCACGGGGACGTTGGACCTGCTGCGCAGCTGCCGGCAGACCTCGGTGCCGGGCAGGCCGGGCAGCATCAGGTCGAGGAGCACGAGGTCGGCGCCGTTGCGCTCGAACTCGTCCAGGCCGTCGGGTCCGGTGGCCGCGATGGCGACCTCGAAGCCTTCCTTGCGGAGCATGTAGGACAGGACGTCGCTGAAGGATTCCTCATCCTCGACGACAAGCACTCGGGTCACGGAAGGGCCTCCGGGGCGGGGAATGGTTCACAGGTGTCGGGTGCGGCGTCCGGGCCGGACGCCTCGTCGCCGTTGACGATGAGCGGGCCGCCCGACGGGCGGTCGCGGTCCCGTGCGGAGCCCGCTTCGGGCAGCCGCAGGGTGAAGGTGGAGCCCTGTCCCTCCGAGCTCCACACGGTGACCTCCCCGCCGTGCGAGGCGGCCACGTGCTTGACGATGGCGAGGCCGAGGCCGGTGCCACCGGTGGCGCGTGAGCGGGCCGGGTCGACGCGGTAGAAGCGTTCGAAGACCCGTTCGCGGTCTGTCTCGGAGATGCCGATGCCCTGGTCGGTCACGGCGATCTCGATCTCGTCCCCGCCGGTGACGACGACGCGGCGGGCGGCGATGCCGACGCGGGTGCGGGCGGGGCTGTAGTTGACGGCGTTCTCGACGAGGTTGCCGAGGGCGGCGGCGAGCTGGCCGCGGTTGCCCCAGATGCGCAGGTCGGCTGTGCCGCCGGAGGCCATGGTGATCTGCTTGGAGCCGGCCTGCTGCCGGCAGCGGTCGATGGCCTCGGCGACGAGTTCGTCCACGCGGACCGGTTCGGCGTCCTCCAGCGGGTCGTCGTTCTGCACCCGGGAGAGGTCGATGAGCTCCTGGACGAGGTTGGTGAGCCGGGTGGCCTCGATCTGCATGCGGCGGGCGAAGTGCTCCACCGCCTCCTGGTCGTCGGAGGCGTCGAGCACGGCCTCCGAGAGCAGGGACAGGGCGCCGGTCGGCGTCTTGAGCTCGTGGCTGACGTTGGCGACGAAGTCGCGCCGGACCGCTTCGATGCGGCGGGCCTCGGTGAGGTCCTCGACCAGCAGCAGCACGAGCCGGGAGCCGAGCGGGGCGACCCGGGCGGAGACGGCCAGGGCCTCGCCCCGGCCCGTGCCGCGGCGCGGGAGGTCCAGCTCGACCTGGCGTATCTCCCCGTCCCGGCGGGTGTCCCGCGCCAGGTTCAGCATCGGCTCGACGGCGAGGCGGCCGCCGCGCACCAGTCCCAGCGCGTACGCGGCGGAGCTGGCCTTGACGACGCTGTCGCTCTCGTCCAGCACGACGGCGGAGGAGCTGAGCACGGACAGGACCGTGTCGACGCCGGGGGGCAGCGGGGCGTTGCCGTCGGGCCGCAGGGAGGTACGCGTCGGCTTCTTCTGGTCGCGCTCGCTCCAGCGGAACGCCAGCATGGCGATCACACCGGTACCGACCCCGGCGATCGCGGCAGCTGCGGCGACCGCCGCGTTCACGTCCATGTCTCCAGGTTATGCGGCGCCTCGGACACTCTCCCAGCGGTGCAGGGGCCCCCTCGGACACTCGTCGCCCAGAGTTCACCGAGGGGCAAGCACCGGTTCACTTGGCCGGTCGGAATCCGACGCGTACGGCCGTCACGGTGGCTTCGTGGGGTTCGGCGCCGGCCCTCAGCGGGCTTCGGAGCCGGTGCGCAGCCGACCCCGGCCTCGGTTCAGGACTGGAGAGGGACATCCCATGCGTGACGCGTACCACGAGGAACTCGACTCGATCGGCGAGGGGCTGGTCGAGATGGCCCGGCTCGTCGGGTCGGCGATAGGCCGGGCGACGACGTCCATGCTCGACGCCGATCTCAAGCTCGCGGAGTCGGTGATCGCCGCGGACCAGAAGGTGGACGATCTCCAGCACGACCTGGAGGCGCGGGCCATCGCGCTGCTGGCGCGCCAGCAGCCGGTGGCGACCGACCTGCGGATCGTGGTGACCTCGCTGCGGATGAGCGCCGACCTGGAGCGCTCGGGCGACCTCGCCCAGCACGTCGCCAAGCTGGCCCGGCTGCGTTTCCCGCAGTCGGCGGTCCCGCACGACCTGCACGCCACCATCCTGGAGATGGGCCAGCTCGCGCAGCGCCTGATGGCGAAGGCGGCCGAGGTGATCATCACGAAGGACGTCGACCTGGCGCTCCAGCTGGAGCAGGACGACGACGAGATGGACCTGCTGCACCGCACGCTGTTCCAGCACCTGATGGACGACCGCTGGAAGCACGGCATCGAGACAGCCGTCGACGTGACCCTGCTGGGCCGCTACTACGAGCGGTTCGCCGACCATGCGGTGTCGGTGGCCAAGCGGGTGGTCTATCTGGTGACGGGTGAACACGCGGACGAGATCCAGCAGCCGGTGCCGGTGGAGGGCGCGTAAAGCGGGCGGGGCGGCGCGGGGAGGCCGGGGCGTGTACGAGGCCCCGGGCGGCGCGGGAAGGCCGGGGCGTGTACGAGGCCCCGGGCGGCGCGGGAAGGCCGGGGCGTGTACGAGGCCCCGGGCGCGGGAAGGCCGGGGCGCGGAGGGTCGGGGCGCACGCCCGCGCGCACGGCTCGTACATACGTTCCTGCACATGTGCGCCGTTGATGCGCCCGTCCGGGTGGGCATGCAATGGGGCGGGGCGGCGCGACCTGTCCGTACGCCGTCCCGGTCGCGGGCCCCGTGCGGGCACGCGGCCCTGTCGTACGCCTTGAGGAGGAACCATGGCCGATTCCCCCATGACCGACCCCCAGCAGGAGGCCCCCGCCGAGGTGGTGCACCTGACCGTTCTGGGCGCCTGCGGCTGCGGCTCGGGCTGCGGGTGCGGCTGCCAGTCCGGAGCGCCGTGCCAGTGCGGGGGCTGCTCGGGCTGACGGGGTACCGCACCGGCCGTACGGGGTGCGGGGGCGGCGCCTGAGCCCCCGTACCCCCGCGCGGTCTCAGCCGGCCTGCTCCACGGCGGGCGGAGCCGCGGGGGCGTCGGTGGCCCGGGGAGCCGCGATGCTCTCCGCCGCGACCTCCGCACCGTCCTCCGCCCCGGTCGGCAGGTCGCGCATGAGCAGCCAGTACCCGAAGGCCGCGGCGGTGCCCAGGAGTGCGCAGGTCCCCCACAGCCACCCGGCTCCGAAGTGGTCGATGACCACGCCGGACATCAGGGGGGCGACGAGCGCGGCGGCCGACCAGGACAAGGTGTACATGCCCTGGTAGCGGCCCCGGCCATGGGCGGGCGACAACTGGACGACCAGGCCGTTCTGCACGGGTGCGTTGATGATCTCGGCGACGGTCCACACACAGATGGTCAGCGCGTACAGGCCGACGGAGCCCGCGAAGGCGGTCAGCCCGAATCCGTACCCGGCCAGCAGCGAGGACGCGATGAGCAGCCGGCGCGGGTCGCGGCTCCGGATGAACCGGGTGACGGGGATCTGGAGCACGACGATGAGCACCCCGTTGACCGCGATCGCCGTGCCGAAGTCGGAGCTGCTGAACCCGTCGGCGCCCATGGCCACCGGCAGGCCCACGTACCCCTGCTGGAAGATCAGCGCGATCACGAACGACAGCCCGACGACCCCCATGAACCGCCCGTCGCGCAGCACGGTGGTCAGCCGTACGCCGTCGTCGGACGGCACCCCGGCGGCCGAGCGCGCCGCCGCGGCCTTCTGCGGCCGGGACTCCGGCACCTTCAGGAATACGACGACGGCGCAGATCAGGGTCATCGCGGCCTCGCCGACGAAGCCGGCGAGGTAGCTGTACTCGGCGACGAACCCGGCCCCGGCGGACGAGACGGCGAAGCCGAGGTTGATGGCCCAGTAGTTGAGCGAGAAGGCCCGCACCCGGTCCTTCGCGGGGACGATGTCGGCGATCATCGCCTGGACCGCCGGGCGGGACGCGTTGCTCGCCATGCCGACGAGGAAGGCGACGGCGGCGATGGCGACCGGGTGGACCATGAACCCGAGCACGGCGACCGACACCGCGGTGGAGAGCTGGGCGGCCAGCATGGTGGGCCGCCGCCCGAACCGGTCCGTCATCACCCCGGCCCCGAGCGAGGACACGACCCCGCCGAGCCCGTGCAGGGCGGCGACGAGACCGGCGTACGAGGCGGAGTAGCCGCGCTCCATGGTCAAGTACAGGGCCATGAAGGTGGCGACGAACCCCCCGAGGCGGTTGACCAGGGTGCTGGTCCACAGCCACCAGAACTCCCTGGGGAGACCGGAAACCGTTTCCCGGGTGGCCCGGGTGGCCCATCCGAGACCGGCGGCGGCAGACATACGGGTTCCCCCCAGGACGTACGACGGATGGCATCGGAACAGGACCGCGAAGGTAAGTGGCCCACCGACGATCCGAACGTTACGAACCCGCGAGGAGCCCCTGCCACTCAATTGACACCCGCCGTCAATCGAAAACCGGCACCGTCCTCCCCTCCCCTCCCCCGTCCGCCCCCCTCTGTCCGCTCTATGACCGGTCGCGCGCGGCCCGGACGGGTTCGATTACGCTCGGACCCATGGCCGACGCACCGTACAAGCTGATCCTCCTCCGCCACGGCGAGAGCGAATGGAACGCGAAGAACCTGTTCACCGGTTGGGTGGACGTCAACCTCACCGAGAAGGGCGAGAAGGAGGCGGTCCGCGGCGGTGAGTTGCTGAAGGACGCCGGCCTGCTCCCCGATGTCGTACACACCTCCCTCCAGAAGCGCGCCATCCGCACCGCCCAGCTCGCGCTGGAGTCCGCGGACCGCCACTGGATTCCCGTCCACCGCTCCTGGCGCCTGAACGAGCGCCACTACGGCGCCCTCCAGGGCAAGGACAAGGCCCAGACGCTCGCCGAGTTCGGCGAGGAGCAGTTCATGCTCTGGCGCCGCTCGTACGACACCCCGCCGCCCGCGCTGGAGGACGGCACCGAGTTCTCCCAGAGCGACGACGCCCGCTACGCGACGATCCCGCCGGAGCTGCGCCCGCGCACGGAGTGTTTGAAGGACGTCGTCATCCGGATGATGCCGTACTGGTACGACAGCATCATCCCGGACCTGCTGACCGGCCGCACGGTCCTGGTCGCCGCCCACGGCAACAGCCTCCGCGCCCTGGTCAAGCACCTCGACGGCATCTCCGACGCCGACATCGCGGGCCTGAACATCCCGACGGGCATCCCGCTCACCTACGAACTGGACGCGGACTTCCGCCCCCTGAACCCGGGCGGCACGTACCTCGACCCGGACGCGGCGAAGGCGGCCATCGAGGCCGTGAAGAACCAGGGCAAGAAGTAACGGCCCACCTCGCCGGTCGGCCCCCGCCTTGCGCCTTCCGCACGGGGCGGGGGCTTTTCGCGTGGTGGCGCCCCTCGGACGCCGTTTTCGGGCGGGCACCCGCACCGGGCCGCTTCCCTCACGAAGGCCAGGCGTCGGCCACCACGAAGGCGACCAGCGTTCCGCCGAGAGGACTGGGCCCGCAATGCCACGACTCGGCGATGGAGTCGACCAGGAGTAATCCACGCCCGTGCGCGTCACCGGCATCCGGCCGACGAAGACACACACCCGCTGGAGTCCCGGGGTTGTGCACCTCCACGCGAAGCGATGTTCCGTCCCTGAACCACTCCACGCGTACGACCCACTCGTCGTCGGACCGCCCGTAGAGAACCGCGTTGGTCACCAACTCGGAGATCATCAGGACGCAGTCATCGACCGAACAGGCCGGGTTGTAGGGCGCGATGAACTTCCGGAACCAGCGCCGAGCCCGGGGCACGGACTCAGGAATCGGATGCAGGGTCATCGCTCCGAGGCGAGGAGAGTCCTCGCAGGGGTAGCGGTCGATCACGAAGGTCACTCGCGCACACTCCTTGCCGCTGCCGCTGCCGTTGCAGTCGAGGCAGCACCGCTTCGTCATGGCCGTAGCTTCACCACACCATCCAGCAAGTGGCCTTGGCCACTTTACTGGATGGTGGCATTAGCCAGTTTCGATGCGCAACCGCTTCTTCGTAACGGGGCCGACTTCAGGACAGCGGGTAACCCTGTTCGAAGGCCCAACGGTGCGGCGGGTAGGTGGCTTCGGTGAACTCCAGGGGGTGCCCACGGAGGTCGTACACGACATGGTGAACGATCAGCACCGCCGCCGCCGGGGCGAGATGGAGTTCCTCCGCCTCCTGGTCCGTGGCATGCCGGGCGCTCATCCGGTCTTCCGCGTAACTCCCTTGGCGCCCCGTCATGTTCTCGACGTACAGCAGGGTTCCCTCTTGGATGCGCTCGGACTCCACGAGCTTGGGGGCCCTTCGCCCTACGTCCGGAGTGAACCACGACGTGGACAGGTTGATCGGACCATCCTGGTCGTTCGTCACGCGCCGACGATGGACGGCCCGCCGGTCTTCGCCGAGTCCCAACGCCTCGACCACGTGGTGCGGCGCGTCCAACCAGCCTGCCGACGCGATCACCGCATACTCGCCGGCGGTGTAGATCTTCCCGGTCTCACGAGCACGCCCGTACAACTCACGAGCACGACGGTTGACTTCGAGATCCCGCACGTAGGTACCCGAGCCTTGACGCTTCTCAACCAGGCCCTGATGACTCAGCGCCTCCAGAGATCGGGCGGCCGTGGGCCGGGACACGGACCAGTCCACCGCCAACTGCCGCTCCGAAGGCACCTCGTCGCCCGGTCGTAGATCCCCGCGCAGGATCTGGTCACGGATGTAATGAGCGATCTGGAGATACTTCGGTTGCGTCTCCTCGATCTGCGGCATGCACCCTCCTAGGTCAACAAGTGGCTATGGCCGCTAGCCACTATAGGGTGACCGATCAACCTCAAACCCTCGGTCAAATCCGTACGCTGGCCTCATGACACGGTTGATCGTCGCAGCGGGAGGCGGAGGCGACGCGGTGGCCTCCGCGATGCTCGACGCCGCCCTGTACGGTCCCGAGGAACCGGCAGTGGTCCTCACGTACGCGTGGGACCGCCTGCTGATCGACCCGCTGCCGGGCCCACGTGGGGCCGACAACTTCACTGGCCTAATCTCGACGACTTCCGCCGTGAAAGTAGTACCGGCCGAAGCCCGCCCCCTCGCTCCGGCAGGCTCGACCCTCCCCAGACTCGCGGCAGAGCTACCGCACACCTTCGCCCTGATCGACCCGCACCACGGCGTGGAAGGAGTCACCCGCCAACTCGAAGAACTGCTCAGCTACTTGTCCCCCACGTCGATCGACCTCCTAGACGTGGGCGGCGACATCCTGGCCCGGGGCGACGAACCCACACTGAAAAGCCCCCTGGCCGACGCGCTCACGCTCGCTGCGTGCTGCCGGGTCAACGCCCCCGTCCGACTCCTGGTCGCCGGCCCCGGCCTGGACGGCGAACTCCCCCCGGACGACTTCCGCCCCATGCTCGGCGGCCTAGTCCACACCTTCACCGCGGCAGACGTGAGCGCACTCGGCACGGTCCTGGACTGGCACCCCTCCGAAGCGACCGGCATGCTCGCCGCGGCTGCCCGAGGCGCCCGCGGAACCTGCGAGATCCGAGACGTCGGCCTGCCCGTCCCCCTCACGGACGAGAGCCCGACCGTCCACGAAGTCGACCTGGACGACGCCGTCACCCGCAACCAGCTCGCCCGCGCCCTCATGACGACCGAAACCCTTGATGAGGCCGAGGCACACAGCCGCGACATCTGCGGCTACTCGGAGATCGACTACGAGCGCAACAAGGCCGCCCGGCTCAAGGCCCAGCCTCCGACGGACCTGAACCCGGACACGGTCCTGGCCCAACTCGCAGCGTTCGAGGCGGAGGCCGCCGGCCGCGGAGTCACCCACACGACGTTCCGCCGCCTCACCGAAGCCCTGAACTACAGCGGCACCCAACGCGAGAGCCTGCGGGAACTGCTGATCAGCAGCCGCCCGGAGCAGTACGAAACGCCCCTGTGGCGCATCACAGCCAAGCCCGAGTAACAACCTCTCTGCTGTTTCAAAAGGGCCCGCTTCGCACGCCGCGCACGGCCCCGGTCGGCCTGCGCCGCTGAAGCCGGCGTGGGTACAGCGAGGCACACGCGCATCTGATCGATCGGCCGGCCCGCCGTCGTGGCTGGCTGTTGCTGGCTGAGGACCAGGCGCACCGCGTCAGAGACAATCACCGTCAACGGAAAGACAGGGCTTACTGGCCTCTGCCACTCCGCCCATGGGGCGTTGTGCTGGAGTGACACGACGAGGGCAGGCATGCAGGAACACGTCGGGATGGAACGGGTTCTGCCACCTGCACGGGGGCGGAGGGCGAGTCCAGGCGCCCAGGCTTCGCACCCGGCCCGTGCGCCCCGCACGCTCACATGCGCAATACAGTCCGGTGTCGGCGGCGGCTGAATCCTGACCCGGTTTGGGCGGTCGAACTTTGACCCACCGGGTCTGGTTGCTGGTGTTCAGTCGGTGTCGTGTGTGGCGGTGGGGACGCGTCCGAGTTGGCGTCCGCGCATG
>NZ_SSBK01000019.1 GCF_004795035.1 Streptomyces sp. A0958 | reverse complement strand
ACGCGAACACGCTCCCGGCCGGGATCAACTCCCGGCACGACTCCCACACGTCCTCGCCGACGCTCTCCCCAGCCCACTCACCCTGCATGAACACAAGACTGGCCCCACTCCACCCGGAGCGGGGCCAAAACCCAACATTTTCAGCAATCTTCTAGGACGCGTTGTGAAAGTCCCGCCTGACGGGCGAAGCCTGGCACGCACGCTCGCGGCGTTGGGGGCCGCCGCGACGGGCCGGGCCGCGCGGGGGGTGTGGTCGGCTGTTCACCCGGGGGCGATACGCTGCCCGCGACCGACAGACGAAGCAGGGCCCGGCGCGGCCCTGTCCTCGCACGACCGCAATCCGCACGCCGCCGACGGCCGACGCCGTCGGCCGTCGCACGAGCACCCCGGGATGGCCGAAGCCCCATGAGCTGGTTCGAATCGTTCGTCCTCGGCCTTGTCCAGGGACTGACCGAGTTCCTGCCGATCTCCTCCAGCGCGCATCTGCGACTCACCGCGGCGTTCGCCGGCTGGCACGACCCCGGTGCGGCGTTCACCGCGATCACCCAGATCGGGACGGAGGCCGCGGTCCTGATCTACTTCCGCAAGGACATCGTCCGGATCGTCTCGGCGTGGTTCAGGTCGCTGACGAACCGTTCGATGCGCGGCGACCACGACGCCCAGATGGGCTGGCTCGTCATCGTCGGCTCCATCCCCATCGGTGTGCTCGGTGTGACGTTCAAGGACCAGATCGAGGGCCCGTTCCGCGATCTGCGGCTGATCGCCACCACGCTGATCGTGATGGGCATCGTCCTCGGCATCGCGGACCGGCTGGCCGCCCGGGACGAGACGGGCGGCAAGCACCGCGCCATCAGGGAGCGCAAGACCCTGAAGGAACTGGGCATCAAGGACGGCCTGATCTACGGCTTCTGCCAGGCGATGGCCCTGGTCCCGGGCGTCTCCCGGTCCGGCGCCACGATCAGCGGCGGTCTGCTGATGGGCTACACGCGTGAAGCGGCGGCACGTTACTCGTTCCTGCTCGCGGTTCCGGCGGTGCTCGCCTCGGGCGTGTTCGAGCTGAAGGACGCGGGCGAGGGCCATGTCTCGTGGGGTCCGACGATCTTCGCGACCTTCATCGCGTTCGGCGTGGGATACGCGGTCATCGCGTGGTTCATGAAGTTCATCACGACCAAGAGCTTCATGCCGTTCGTCGTCTACCGGATCGTCCTGGGCGTGCTGCTCTTCGCCCTGGTCGGCGCGGGGGCCCTGAGCCCGCACGCGGGCGAGTCGGCGGGCTGAGCGGGCTCGATTTCTGGGTGTTTCTCTAGTCTCCAACTAGTGATTTTTAGAGGCGTCGGGAGGAATTTCGAGCCCCCTGGAGCTGATCATCGCCCAGTCGTCTCCCACTCGCTGGGAATGAGCCTTCCGGTCCGACCGTCAGCCCAGCCCGCGAATGCAGAGCGCCGGGCAAGGCCGCCACCTGGAGGGGTGAAACGCGGCCTTGCCCCGGCCAACTTGCACAACGAACGAGCACCGTCGTAGCCACTACGGACGACCACTCGTTCCTCACGGACGTAGACGCCGAGTGGCCCTACCCCACCGAGACGGCCGACACCCGGCCGCAGCGCGCGACCGATGACCTCGCCGAGCGTCTCGGGGTCGCTCCAGATGCGATGCTGCAGCACGCGACCGTTGAGTGCATGGAGCCTGGGGGCAGGTCGGCGATGCTGGTGCTGTCCTGGCGGAGAGGCCGACGTCGGGCTCACGCCAGCTTCGCCGCCGAACTCGGCGTCACGAGGTTGGGCGAGGAGCATGCCCCACGCCCTTGGCTTGCTCGTCGACGCCGTGGCGTACCGCGTGATACGTACTCGTCCGGATCTGCATGGTGCCCCCGTGGAAACTGCCGATCTGATCTTGCCGTTGGACCGCTGGACTATCCGCCTGTGACGTGACTGCACTGGGCCACCTGACCCGCAGGTCAGTGACTAGGTGTCGAGCCTTACTCACCGTGTGCCAAAAATCCAGAGGTCCAACGTTGAAATATGTGCGCGCGGCAACAGTCTTCACGCTTGGTCAATCGATCGCTGGTCGGCTGCCTGCTTCTGTGGCCACTCGGCGCCGGGCTTGTCCCACGACGGGCGGGTGAACCAGTCGTAGTGGTTGCCGAAGTGCCCAGGGTTCAGGACGCAGCGGCCGGCCGCAGTCGGGTTCTGGTCTCCGCACTGGCCCGGGACACTAATCTCGGTCTCGTCCGTCAAGACGCCTCCTCGTGCAACGGATTTCCAGGGGCCGGCTCGACCCGGAGAAAGCCGGTGGTGATGCTCCGGTAGCCGCGGTGATCCGAGTTCCGGCCGGTGTGGCGCAGCGCCCAGTCCTCGGGCGGTGTCCGCTCTTCGGTGGCCTCTGAGGATTCGCCGCACGTCGTGCACTCCACCTCGTACAGGGGACCGGATGCCCCCGGTGTGCGGTCGGGGCTGATCGTCCAGTCCGCGAACCGAATCACTGTGCGCACGCTCATCGGCTTGCGTCCCTCTCACGTCCGGTGCAGGCTGCGACGTCGCGGCAGGCCCGGGGGAACCAGCTGTATGCGGCCCCTCTGACTGGTCTGGCCCGCTGTTCGCCGAGGTCGATGTCTTCGCCGATCTGGAGCCGGCTCTCGCACCAGATGCAGTGCCAGCCGCGCTGCTGCTGCTCGGTCAGGGTACTGACTGGTGGTAGTGCCCTGGTCGTCATGGCAGTCGCCTCCCCTGGTGGGTCTGGCATGCTACGACCGGCCATGCCCTGATGTCGTCGTCCAGTGAGACCGTGCCGACGCAGCTGAAGGGCCCGTTCACGGCTCCGCAGAACCAGCACGCCTCACCATGTAATCGGACGAAGCTCGGCTGGTCGACGACGCTGGCCGGTGCGGGGGTTGATGCGCTCATACCCTGTCCCATCTGCGCGGTTCCTGCTGACAAGGCAGATCATGAACCGCGACAAGAGGGGCAAGTACCCCAGTGAGGGGTAGCAGGGGTAGCTAGTCAGCGTGGCACCACTCGGCGAAGCTCGTCAGCGTCTCCGCGTCGGCCCGCTTGAGGCGGCGGAGCGTGGCCGCGTCCTCCCGGACCCATGGGTGCTCGCGGGTGTGCTGTGGAGCGATCCGGCGGGCGACCTTCAGAGATTCGAACGAGTCGTCCATGAGGCCACCCCACAGCTGCGCGCGGGCGAGCTCGACGTAGAAGCCGCTTCGCCGCTCGGCGGGCAGGTCGGTCGGCGGCTTCCACTCGCGGGCCACGTCGAACGCGCGCTGGATATGATCGTCGCCCAGGCTCACGGCAACGCTGACGTCGTGGATACGGACACTGTCCGGGCCGAACGCTGTGCCCTGGTAGACGCCCTCCGGCACGCGGTCGCCCATGGCCCTTGCCTCGGCGAGGTGCGCCTCGGCGGCGTCCCCTCGCCCGGCGCGGCTGGCAATGACGGCGGCCCGCATGTGCAGGGCGCCGCGGGCAGCAACGGCCGGTGCTCCCACGGATGGCGGGCACGCGTCGATGGCCTGCTCGATGGCACGAAGGCCGGCATTGTGGGCGCGGGCGGCGAAGAAGACCTCGGTGCGGACGTAGCCGACCGTGGCGGCGAGCAGCGGGTCGTCTGCGTCGGGGACGGTCCACCGCATCAGTTCGATGAGGCGGGCGGACAGGTCGCGAGCCCCGTACTTGTAGGCGACCGCGTCGGCGGACCTGTATGCGGCGACCAGAAGGTGGGCCGCCTCGCGGGTGCCGGCGGGTGGCGCCGCCTCTGCGGCTCGGGAGAGTTCGCCCAGCAGGCCGGGGATCGCCCGCGCGATCTGGAGGTACTGGGCGGACAGGCGCCATGCCGTGGTCTGCGCGACCGCGGCGCGCAGTTCCGGCAGGGGGCGGACGGGGCCGTCTTCGGGCATGTCGTAGGTGGCCAGCACCGCCGACATGGCAGGCAGGGCGTCCCGGATGCGGGTGGAGACGTGCTCGCGGTTGGCGACCAGGCGGGACGGGTCGACGCCGAGCGCGCCCGCGATGGCATCAAGGGTGCTGTCGGTGACGCCGCGCTCCCCGCGTTCGATCTTGCGGATGGTGCCGAGGGCGACACCGGCCGCGTAGGCGAGTTGCTGCTGGGTCATGTGCGGGCGGGCGACGCTGCGGTAGTAGGCGATGCGTCTGCCTACCGGGCCGGGTGAAGTGGCTGGCACACCCCGAATCTACCCGCCGTTCCGGACAAGTTCGGCCAGTTCAGTCAGGGAGTCGATCGACCAGTCCGCTGCGGCCCGCACCTCGGGATCGTTGGCCCACCAGTACCCCCACGGGCCGCGGCGCAGATGCGCGGTCCGGAGCCCTGCCGCCTTCGCGGGGAAGATGTCGTTGGCGGGGTGATCGCCGACGTACAGCGTTGACTCCGGGCTGGCGCCGGAAACGTCAAGGACGCGGGCGAAGAACTCAGGAGCCGGCTTCGCGACGCCCCACTCGGCGGACATGACCACCAAGTCGGCGGGCAGTTTGAGGGCGCGCAGGAGTTCGCCGGCCCGGGCGGTCTGGTTGCCGGCCACGATCACGCGAACATCCTGCTCGCGCAGCGCGGCCAGGGCGGGACGGACATCGGGGTACAGGTCCTGCTCCCCGAGGGCCTCCCCCCAGCCGGCTGCTTCCCGGGCGGCGTACTCGGCGGCGAGGTCGATGTCGGGCCGGAGGAGCTTCACCGCGTCTGCGTTGTCCCGGCCCTGAACGACGACCGCGCCGACGAGGGCGCTGAGCGTGTGCCGGGGTACGTCGAGCCAGTCCGCCCAGGAGGCCCAGTAGCGGTCGTCGCGAACTAGGGTCTCGCCGACGTCGAAGACGATGGTCTCAATCACAGGCCGACCCTACGCGGGGGTATTGTCGGCGCCGCGTCGTAGCCTGATCCCATGCCCACTCCTCCCGCACCTGGTGCTGCTGCGCGGTCGCTGCCCGAGGTGAACGCGGACATCAGGGCGCTGTGGGCGCGTGGTGGTCGGCTGACCCCAGAGGGACAGCGGGAGTACGAGCGCCTGCTTGCCGAGTGGGCGGCGGTCATGCAGCGCGAAGTTACCGAGGCGGCGTGATTGCAGATAGGCACCCCCTGGCCCGTCTGTACCCGTAGGTAGCGGGCTGAAAAGGCATGCCGCTCCATGGCCCGCCTCTACATCGTTCCCCGGTGGGGAGAAACCGCCGTCGGCGACATCAAGCCCTCCGCCTACCGCGGGTGGAAGAAAGATCTCCTGGCCCGGCCCAACGTCGGCGCCGAGTACGGCGGGAGATCCTGGGCCTGTTCGCGATGATGATGGACGACGCCGTCGAGGACGAGCTCCGCAAAGCGTCTCCCGTCTCCCACAAGCGACGCCGCGGCAAGTACGTCAAGAAGGTCAAGGAGAAGAAGCGCTACATGGACATCGCCGATGTCCACCAGCTGGCGTCAAACGCGTTGACCTACTGGGGGTTCCCCGGCTACGTGTTCGTCCTCACCGGCCTGCACGGGCATGCGTCCGGCCGAGCTGTACGCGCTGCGGCGTGAGTACGCCCACCCTGCCTGGCCCGCTTCGGACCCGGACGAAGAGCAGCGCGAGGAAGCCCTCGAACGTTACGCGGGCGAGAAGCCGATGCCGGCCGTGCGGGTTCAGCACCAGCATCACCGGATGGGTGAAGCTACGGGTAGCTGCGGCAGAGAAGGCTCGACTATCCGCTGGTTCGTGAAGTTCATCACGACCAAGAGCTTCATGCCGTTCGTCGTCTACCGGATCGTCCTGGGCGTGCTGCTCTTCGCCCTGGTCGGCGCGGGGGCCCTGAGCCCGCACGCGGGCGAGTCCGCCGGATGACTCACGTTCCCGCCCGCCGCGGTGACAAGCTCCGCGGTCTCCTCGATCGTCTCGGCCCGTTTTACTCCGAGCGTCGTTCCCGAGTCGTGCGGCCGGTGACGTACACCGTCGCACCCGCTGCGCCGAGCTGGACCGCGATGCCGCGCCCGGCTGCCCGCGTCGCACCCGCCACCAGCGCGCTCTTCCCGCGGAGGACCGGTGCCGACGTGTCCGGCATGCATACCCTTGAGTTCCTCGTCCGTCCGCACGGTCTGGCCCACGTCTGACATCGACGCCGACCGTTGACACCATGCTCGACTCACAACCCGACACCTTGTGTCGTATTTTTCACCGCCCCGCGGAAGCGGCCTCCTCCGGGTCATCCAGGACCTTGGGGCGGGGTGGAAGCAGCGGATCGGAACGGCCTCCGCCGGCCCGCGCCCGTCGGGGGCGGGCCGGCGGAGGCGGGCCGCGCGGGTGTCAGTCGGTCTCGGCGAACGGCGGAAGGTCGGGCTCGACGAACAGGCCCTGGTAGCGGGGTGCCGGTACGGCCTCCGCACCGCCCTGGGCGTCGGCCGCCGCGCTGTCGTCCGAGCGCCGCTGAACCTGGCGCGGCGGGGTTTCAGCCATCGAGTCTCCTGTTGCATCGCAGTCGGTGTGGGAGCCCCCGGGCCGCCGGTCCGGGGACCGTGGCGGCGGCGGGGGCGTGGCGCCGTCCCGGTCCCACGGACGCGCCGGGGCACCGGTTTTGACGGGGCCCGCAGAGACTATCCGTTGCCCCCGGCCTGGCCGCGGGCGCCGTCGCCGGTACGCCGCCGCATTCGCCTCCCCGGCGGATCAGTAGGTGGCGGCCGCCCACACCAGCGCGCCCGCCACGGCAAGCGCGTAACCGCCCACTGCGGCACGCACCATGCGCAGGCGGACGCGCGGGCTCCAGGAGGTGAGGGCCAGGGCGCGGGCCAGGACGGGGAGCACCAGCACGGCGTGCAGGCTCACCCCGTGCAGGGGTTTGAGCGGCGCCGTGGAGGCGTAACCGGCCAACTGGTGCCCCGTGCGCGTCAGATACACGCCCCGCGCGATCATGGCGGCCCCCGAGAGCAGCCCGACTCCGAGGATCGCGCAGCCGGCCCGCAGGGCGAGGGCCATGCCGGGCGGCCCGTCCGGCCGGCGGGCGAACACGGCGGCCGTGAGCGTGGACAGGACGCCGACCAGCACCGCCCCGCCGACGGCCAGCGTCATGGACACCGCCGTGTCGAAGGGGGTCTCCATGTTGAAGTGCGACGGCACCCCGCGCCAGGCCTGCACGGTGATTCCGGCGACCTCCAGCACGCAGTCGGCCGCGAACACACCCAGCAGCACGGCCCGCAGGCGGGCGCCCATGCGCACGTAGGAGGAGATCCAGGCGACCGCGAGGAGCGTCAGGCCGAACGAGACGCCGAAGGTGATCGGCTTGCGCCAGGAGACCGGCCCCTCCCACGGCCCTCCGTCGACGGCGAGGACGACCAGGTGGAGTAGGCCCGAGGCGATGAGCAGCGCCCCGGTGACGTGACAGAGGCGTTCGATCCGGGGCGTGCCGTCACGTCGGGCGCGGGGGCGGTCGGCGGCCACGTCGGGCGGGGAGGGCGCTGGTGCGGTCCGGTTGTCCATGGTGCGGAGCATCTCCCGGGGACCGCCCGCCCGTCGTCGTACGCCGGAAGGCGGCGGGGGTACGCCCCGTGGAGTACCCCCGCCCCGGGCGGACCGCCGGTTGTCAGAGGTCCGTCTCGTCCGGGCCCTCGGCGCCGAACTGCTCGGCGCGCAGGGCCAGGTCCTGAAGCACGTCCGCCGACGTCACATCCATCTGCCCCGCGTCATGCACCTGCGCCAGCATCGCGAACGCCAGCGTGAACGCGCCGACGAGCTGCTCCACCGCGCCGCCGACCTCTCGGCCGACCAGGACCACCACGTCCTCGACCGTGGCGTCCTCAGGGATGGCGATCCGCGGCATCGTCTCGTTGAGGAGGGCGGTCACCACGGTCGAATCGGTGTCGGGGGCGTCGCTTTCGGGGTTCTCCTCCAAGAGCCGGCGCATCTCGCCCGCTTCGGTGAGGATGCCGACCACACGCTTCACGACTTCGCTCTGCTCCATCCCGCGAGCATAGGTGCAGGCGGGCCCGGACGGCCGCTCCCGCCTCGGCATCCGGCCAAGGTCGGCCGTAACGTACGCAACAGGTCCGGACTGGGAGAGGAATCCATGAGCGGCACCGAGCTTCCCGTGATCGCGGCGGTCGACGGTTCCTCGCACAGCATGGACGCACTGGACTGGGCGGCCCGCGAGGCGGTCGTACGGGGTCTGCCGCTGCTCGTCGTGCACGTCCGGCAACTCGCCCGGCGCGCCGGGCAGGAGGCGCAGGAGCGGGAGGCGCAGGAGGGGGAGGCGCGGGAACTGCTGGCGGCGGCCGTGCACCGGGTGGTGAAGACCGCTCCCGGGCTGCGGCCCTCGACGCTCGCACCGCTCGACTTCCCGTCGGCCGCGCTGGTCTCGCTGAGCCGGGAAGCCTCGCTGGTGGTGCTCGGTTCGCGCGGGCTCGGCGGGTTCCGCTCCCTGATGCTGGGGTCCAACAGCCTGGCGACGGCCTCGATGGCCAAGTGCCCGGTGGTGATCGTGCACGGCGGCCGGGCCGACGAGGACCCGCGACAGGCGTCCGGCGAGGTGTTCCCGGACATCGTCGCCGGGGTGGCCGCCGACGAGAGCAGTGAAGACGTGCTGGGCTTCGCGTTCGAGACGGCGGCCGCCCATCCGGGTGCCCGGCTGCGGATCGTGCACGGCTGGACGATGTTCTCGTCGATGCTGTCCGGCGGTCCCGTCTTCGACCGGGACGCGGCGGCGGACGCGGCCGAGCGCTCGCTCGCCGAGCTGACCGCCGGCTGGCGAGCGGCCTACCCGCAGGTCGAGGTCATGAAGGAACCCGTCAACGGCTCCGCGACACGCACCCTGGTCACCGCGTCCGCGACCGCCGCGCTGACCGTCGTCGGGCGGCGGCGGGGCGGCGAGTCCCTGGGGCTCGGGCTTTCGCCGGTGGCTCACACGACGCTCACGCACGCCATGGGCCCGGTCGCCGTGGTCCCCTGCTGACGCCGGGCGGCCCGGTCCGCTTCCGCTGCCCCACACTGGGGAAGGAGAGCGGGATCGGACGGGGCTGACCTGCCGGAGGGTGGGGCGAGGAGGCGCGGCATGGGGTCGTCGTTGGCCGGGTGGCGCGAGCGGGGCGCACGGATGCTCGACCGGGCCCCGGGGCGTGCGGCGGCCGCGCTGGTGGCCGGTGCGCTGCCGGCGCTCGCCTTTCCGGCGCCTTCGCTGTGGTGGTTCGCCTACGTCTGCCTGGTGCCCCTGCTGCTGCTGATCCGGTCCGCCGGTACGGGGCGCAGGGCGGTGCTGGACGGGTGGCTGGGCGGAACCGGTTACATGATCGCCGTGCACCACTGGCTGATGCCGAGCCTGCACGTGTTCATCGTGATCCTCGCGGCCCTGCTCGGTCTGCTGTGGGCGCCGTGGGGGCTGCTGGTGCGCCGGCTGCTGCGGGGGCCGATGACCGGGGGTTCGGTGGCCGCCGCGGTGGTCGTGGTCCCGTGCGGCTGGCTGATGATCGAGCTGGTCCGTTCCTGGGAGGCGCTGGGCGGCCCCTGGGGTCTGCTCGGGGCGAGCCAGTGGCAGGTGGCGCCCGCGCTCCGGCTGGTCTCGGTGGGCGGGGTGTGGCTGGTGAGCCTGCTGGTGGTGGCGGTGAACACCGCGCTCACCGTGCTGCTGGTGAACTCCGCCGCCCGCGCCGCGGCCGTCGTCTCCCTCGTGGTGGGCGCCCTGGCCGTCGGTGCGGCGTGGATGTGGGCGCCGCAGCCGGAACGGTCGGGGACGGCCCGGGTCGCCGTCGTGCAGCCCGGTGTCGTGGAGGGTCCGGGCAGTGTGCAGCGGCGGTTGGCACGGAGCGAGGAGCTGACGCGCTCGCTGGCGGGGCGGGACCTGGACCTGGTGGTGTGGGGTGAGAGCAGCCTCGGTGTCGACCCGGTCCGGCGGCCCGACATCGCGGCCCGGCTGGCCGCGCTGTCGCGTGCGGTGGGCGCGGACGTGCTGGTCAACGTGGACGCCCGGCAGACCGATGGGGCGGGGCGGACCGGGATCTTCAAGAGCGCGGTCCTGGTGGGTCCGCAGGGGCTGACCGGGGACCGCTACGACAAGATGCGGCTGGTGCCTTTCGGTGAGTACGTCCCGGCCCGTTCGGCCCTCGGCTGGGCGACCTCGATGGGCCGGGCGGCGGGCGAGGACCGGCTGCGCGGCACGAGTCCGGTCACGATGAGGCTGCCCGGCGCGGACGGCCTGCGGATCGGCCCGCTGGTCTGCTTCGAGTCCGCGTTCCCCGACATGAGCCGCAGGCTGACCCGGGACGGCGTCCAGCTCCTGGTCGCCCAGTCGTCCACGTCGTCGTTCCAGCACGGCTGGGCCCCCGGCCAGCACGCCTCGCTCGGCGCGCTGCGGGCGGCGGAGAGCGGCCGCCCGATGGTGCACGCCACCCTCACGGGCGTGAGCGCGGTGTACGGCCCGCAGGGCGAGGCCGTCGGCACCCGGCTCGGCACGGACACCAGCGGCGCCGCCGTGTTCGGGGTGCCGCTGGCCCGGGGCACGACCCTGTACGTACGCCTGGGCGACTGGCCGCTGTACGGGGCGCTGGGCGTGCTGGCCGCGTACTGCGCCTTCGAGGGCGTGCGGGCGCTGCGTGGCCGGGGGCGTACGCGGCCGGTGGGGGTGGCCGCTTCCGCCGGGTCCTGAAGTGGCCAAGGGCTTGCCGGGAACCAAGGTGCTGCTTCCCGGCAAGCCCTCAGGCGACGTCCAGGTCGCGCAGGACGCGCTCGCACAGTTCGTGGGTCTCCAGGGCGTCCCTGGCGCTCAGCGGCCTGCCCTCGCGCACCGCGTCCAGGAACGACAGCACGCTCTGCTCGATGCCGCGCTGGCGGGCCACCGGCACCCAGTCGCCGCGCCGCCGCAGGCTCGGCTGCCCCTTGTGGTCGATGATCTCCGCGAGGTTGAGGACTTCGCGCTTGGCATCCTGGCCGGAGACCTCCAGCCGCTCCTCGGTCGAGCCGCTGAGCCGGTTCATCGCCCCGATCGCGGTGAAGCCGTCACCGGACAGCTGGAGCACGACGTGGTGCAGCAGACCGTCGACGAGCCTGCCGCTCACCACGGTGCGCTCGACCGGTCCGGGCACCAGGAAGCGCAGGGTGTCCACGACGTGGATGAAGTCGTCCAGCACCATCGCCCGCGGCTCCTCGGGGAGCCCGACCCGGTTCTTCTGCATGAGGATCAGCTCGCGCGGGTGCTCCGCGCACTGGGCGTACCCCGGTGCCAGCCGCCGGTTGAAGCCGACCGCGAGGCCGACGCCGCGCGCCTCGGCGAGCTCCACCAGGCGCGTGGACTCCTCCAGCGTGTAGGCGAGCGGCTTGTCCACGTAGGTCGGGACGCCCGCTTCGAGCAGCCGGCCGGCGATCTCGGGGTGCACGGCGGTCGGCGCGTGCACGAAGGCGGCGTCCAGCCCCTGGGCGAGCAGCGAGTCGAGGTCCCGGTGGCATTGGTCGGCGGGGACGCGGTGGGCGGCGGCGACCGAGGCCAGGGTGGCGGGGGTGCGGGTCTGCAGGTGCAGTTCGACCTCCGGCAGGGTGCCGAGTACCGGCAGGTACGCCTTCTGCGCGATGTCGCCGAGCCCGATGCAGCCGACCTTCACAGGGTCTTCCTCTCGCTGGTCGGCGCCGTACGTCGCGGCCTCGTCGGTGGGGCCGCTGTGGTGCCCGTCGGCGCGTCGTCCGGCAGCATACGCGGGCGCGCGATCACTCGTGCGGGCCAATCCCGGCGTTCCCGCCCACTCGGGGGCGGGTCCGCGCCCAGAGTTGATCAGGTGCAGCGAACCAGAACCACCGTGAAGCTCCTGGCCGGGCTGGCGGTCGCGGCCCTGTCGGGGTGTGTGTCCGTCCAGCCGCAGCCGACCGCACCGCCGCGTCCGGAGACCAGCCGGCCGGCCCGCGACCTCTCCCCGCAGATCGCCCGGCCCCCGGTCCACGACACCCTGGAGGCGGTGCCGAAGGCGAAACCCTCCGCCGCCTCGCCCTCCGTCTCCCACCGCCCGGCGGTTCCGCCCCCGGCCGCGCGGCCCGGCGAGCCCCGCCCTCCGCGGCAGCAGGCCGATCCCGTACCGGCCCAGCCGCGCCGGGCCGTTCCCGCCGTGCCGGCTCCCGCTCTGCCCACGCCCGTCACCGGGTCCGGGGTGTGCGCCCTGGGGCGGGGGTACGGGCACTGGCCGGCGGGCAGCCCCCAGTCCCGGATCTGCGACCGCGCGTACGGCCGGTGACGGGAAGGAGGCCGGGAGGCAAGGAGATCGGGAGGGAGGTGACGGTCCGGGCGGGTGCTTGTCACCACTCCCGCAGCCGTCGCTCCAGCCGGCCGATGGCCGCCCGGACGCCTCCCCCGTATCCGTCGTCCGTGCCGTCGTCGGCCAGCACGTCCGAGGCCGCCCGGGCCCGGTCCAGATGGAGCCGGGCGGCCGCCGGGCGACGCAGCTTCATGTAGTCCGCCGCGAGGTTGAGGTGCAGCGACGGATAGAAGGCCCGCACGGCGAGCGTGTCCCGGTGTCCGGGCACGCGCTCGTCGGTCAGGGCGCGGGCGGCGGTCAGCGCCCGCAGGTCCCAGGCCAGCTCGTCGGCCGGGTCGTCCTGCGTATCGGCCATGTAGTGCGCCAGCGTGCAGCGGTGCAGCGCGTCGCCGTCGTCGCCGATCTCCGACCAGAGCGCACCGAAGCGGTTGCGGGCCTCTTCCCGGTCGCCTCCGTGCAGCAGCATGACCGCCTGGCCGATCCTGGTCATGAAGACGTCCTCCGACATCTCCCGCTGCTCCGTCACCACGGCCTCCTTCTCACCCCTGCGCCCGCACCCGGCCGGTTCCGGCCGGTCATCCGGTTTCCGACGCTAGCCGCCGGGGCGGGCGATCATGGTGAGGCTCGGCTCTGGGCGGCTCAGCCCAGGTCGGGGATGCGCCAGTCGATGGGCTGGTGGCCCTGCCGGGCGACGGCCTCGTTTATCTGGGTGAACGGGCGGGAGCCGAAGAACTTCTTCGCCGACAGCGGCGAGGGGTGCGCTCCCTTCACCACCACGTGGCGCTCGGTGTCGATCAGCGGGAGCTTCTTCTGCGCGTAGTTGCCCCAGAGCACGAAGACCGCCGGGTCGGGGCGCGCCGCCACCGCCCGGATCACCGCGTCCGTGACCTTCTCCCAGCCCTTGCCCTTGTGCGAGTTGGCCTCGCCCCCGCGCACGGTCAGCACGGCGTTGAGCAGGAGGACCCCCTGCTCGGCCCACGGCATGAGATATCCGTTGTCCGGGACGGGCAGGCCGAGCTCCTCCTTCATCTCCTTGTAGATGTTGCGCAGCGAGGGCGGCGTCTTCACGCCCGGCCGCACGGAGAAGCACAGGCCGTGTCCCTGGCCCGCGCCGTGGTAGGGGTCCTGTCCGAGGACCAGGACCTTCACCTGGTCGTACGGGGTCGCCTCCAGCGCCGCGAACACCTGCTCCCGGGGCGGGTAGACCGGTCCCGCGGACCGCTCCTCCTCGACGAACTCGGTGAGCTCCTTGAAGTACGGCTTCTGCAGCTCTTCGCCGAGGACGCCGCGCCAGGACTCGGGCAGCAGGTCGGTGTCGGTCACGTGAACAACCTCCGGTAGGCAATCCGTTCTTGCTGCCAGAACCTACCGGGCACCACTGACAACGAGGTGCGTGAGCGGGCCGCAGCCCGCTCACGCGGTGCTGCTACCAGCTGGCCTTGCGGTACAGCTCCCACATCTGCATGACGGTCTGCGGGTCGAGCGCGCGCTCGCCGCCGCCGATGTCCTCGCCTGCCGCGACGTACAGCTTGCCCTGCCACAGCGGCAGCAGCCGCACGTCGTCCACCAGGATCTTCTGGGCCCGCTCGAACTCCCGGCCGACCGCGCCCCGGTCGCTCACCTTGCGGGACTGGGGCAGCAGCTGCTTGGTGATCTCGTCCTTCACGTAGGGCATGCCCGTGACGCTGTCCTTGCCGACGAACGGGGCGATGAAGTTGTCCGGGTCGGGGAAGTCCGGGAACCAGCCTCGGCCGAAGACCGGGTACTCGCCCTTGGTGAAGCCCTCCTGGAAGGTCTTCCAGGGCCTGCTCTTCAGCGTGACGCGGAACAGCCCGGAGGCCTCCAGCTGGCGCTTGAGCTCGTCGAACTCGGGGGCCGTGGACGAACCGTAGCGGTCGGTCGTGTACCAGAAGGTCATCGCGACGGGCGTGGTGATGTCCGCGTCGGCGAGGATCTGGCGGGCCTTGGCCTTACTGGGGTTGCCGAAGATGTCGAAGAAGCTGGTGGTGTGACCGGCGATGCCCTTGGGGACCATCGAGTACAGCGGTTCGGCGGTGCCCTGGTAGACCTTGGCGACCAGCGCGTCGCGGTCCACCAGCTGGGCTATCGCCCGCCTCACGGCCGGTTTCCCGGCGGCCGGGTCGTCCGGGTTGAAGACGAGGAAGCGGATGTCGGCGCCGACGGACTCCACGATCTGGAGATCGCTGCCCTTGTCCTCGTTGTCCTCGATGCTGACGACGTCCTCGGCGGACAGACCGCGGTAGGTGGCGTCGATCTCGTTCTTCCGGAGCGCCGCCACCATGGCGCCGGAGTCCTTGAAGTACCGGATGGTCACGGCGTCGTTCTTGCGGTCGGCGAACCCCTTGTAGTCGGGGTTCTTCACCAGCTCGGAACGGTCGCCCTGCTTGTAGGAGTCCAGCAGGTAGGGGCCGGAGCCGGTGACCTTGCCGTCCGTGCGGATCTTGTGCTTGGAGTAGGCGCTCGGCGCCACCAGCGACATGGCCGGGGTGGCCAGGACGAACGGGAACGTGGCGTCGGGCTTCTTCAGGTTGAAGATGACGACGTCGTCGCCCTTGGTCTCCACCCGGTCGAGCGAGCCCAGCATGCCGACCGGTCCGCCCTTGACGCCGATCTCCGAGATCCGGTCGATGGAGTACTTCACGGCCTCGGCGTCGAGCTTGTCCCCGTTGGAGAACTTCAGTCCCGCGCGCAGCTTGCAGCGGTAGGCGGTGCTGGTGCGGTCGGTGAACATGCACTCCTCCGCCGCGTCCGGTTCGGGCTTCGTACTGCCGGTGGGGAAGCTGACCAGGGTCTGGAACACATTGCGCATCAGCTCCCAGGAGCCGTCCCATGCCGCCGCCGGATCGAGGGTCGAGGGCTCACTCGTCGTCCCGACGGCGAGCTTCTGATCCACGTCCGAGCCACCGCCGGGCAGCAGCCCGCAGCCGGCCAGCAAGGACAGGGACGCAAGGGCTGCAGCGGCCTGCAGACTGGCCCGGTAGAACACGTGCACGCTCCTCGATCAGCCATGGGTCGGCAGACGATACCGCAGCGCCCCACCGGGTCAATCCGCAGGCCCGGTGGGGCACTTGAGGCAATCGGGGCCATATCGGCCCAGGCCGATCTCAGCCCACTCCGGCATTCAGGAAAATGCCGCCGTCGACCACCAGGGTCTGCCCCGTGATCCAGTCGGACTGGCTGGAGGTGAGGAAGGCCGCGGCGCCGCCGATGTCCTCGGGCACCCCGAGCCGGCCGAGCGGGTAGGAGGCCGCCGCCTCCGCCTCGCGGCCCTCGTAGAGCGCCTGGGCGAACCGGGTCTTGACGACCGCGGGCGCGATCGAGTTGACCCGGACCACCGGCGCGAACTCGTGCGCCAGCTGGAGGGTCAGGTTGACCATGGCCGCCTTGCTCATCCCGTAGGCGCCGATGAACGGCGAGGCGGAGACGCCGGCGACCGAGGCGATGTTGACGATCGCCCCGCCGTTCTCCTTCTGCCAGGCCTTCCAGGTCCGCTGGGCGAAGCCGAGGGCCGAGATCACGTTGGTCTCGAAGACCTTGCGGGCGACGTTGAGGTCGAGCTCCGCCATCGGCCCGAAGACCGGGTTGGTGCCGGCGTTGTTGACCAGGAAGTCGACCCGGCCGAACGCCTCCATGGTGCGGGCGACGGCCGTCTCCTGGTGCGCCTCGTCGTGCGCCTTGCCGGCGACGCCGATGACCCGGTCCGCGCCGAGCGCCTCGACGGCCTCCTTCAGGGCGTCCTCGCCGCGCCCGGTGATGCACACTCGGTCGCCGCGCGCGACGAGGGCCTGAGCGATGCCGTAGCCGATGCCCCGGCTCGCGCCGGTGATCAGCGCGACCTTGCCGCTGTCCTGCACAGTCATGATGTCCGCAGCCCTTCGGGTCAGTTGAGCGGTCCGCCGGCGACGTACATGACCTGGCCGGAGACGAAGCCCGCGTCGTCGCCCGTGAAGAAGGCGATGGCGTTGGCGATGTCCTCGGGGAAGCCGACGCGCTGCACCGGGATCTGGGTGGCGGCGGCCGCCTGGAACTCCTCGAAGCCCATGCCGACCCGGGCGGCGGTCTGCGCGGTCATCTCGGTGACGATGAAACCGGGCGCGACGGCGTTGGCGGTGACGCCGAACTTGCCGAGCTCCTTGGCGAGGGTCTTGGTGAAGCCCTGGAGGCCCGCCTTGACCGCCGAGTAGTTGGCCTGGCCGCGGTTGCCGAGGGCCGAGGAGGAGGACAGCGACACGATCCGGCCGAACTTGGCGTCCACCATGTGCTTCTGGACGGCCTTGGCCATCAGGAACGCGCCCTTGAGGTGCACGTTCATCACGATGTCCCAGTCGGACTCGCTCATCTTGAAGAGCAGGTTGTCGCGGAGCACGCCCGCGTTGTTGACGAGGATGGTCGGGGCGCCCAGCTCGGCGGCGACCCGCGCGACGGCGGCTTCCACCTGCGCGCTGTCCGACACGTCACAGCCGACGGCCAGCGCCTTGCCCCCGGCGGCGGTGATCTTCTCGACGGTGTCCTCGCAGGCCGCCTCGTCGAGGTCGAGTACGGCGACGGCGCGGCCCTCGGCCGCCAGACGTACCGCGGTGGCGGCACCGATGCCCCGGGCCGCTCCCGTCACGATGGCTACGCGCTGCTCGCTGGTGGACATGCTTGGCTCTCCTCGCCCTTGGATCGCGGCTCAGCGGACGTCGGGGCGCTCCCGGTGAGAACCGCCCCGATAACTGAGCAACCGCTTAGTACCTTCAGCAGACGAGACGCTAGAAGCCCTGGCACCCGGTGTCAACGGCCCACGGGCGCAGCGGCGCATGTCACACTCCGCCGGGCCGCCGTCACGCCGTGCGCGGACGGCGGCCAGGGGGCCGGATCAGCGCACCAGCAGGTCGAGCAGCCGCTCCACCTCGGCCTCGGGGTCGGTGGTGAGGCCGCTGTGCACGGGTCCTGGCTGTACGACGGTCGAGCGCGGCGCGATCAGCCAGCGGAAGCGCCGCCCGGCGTCGTCACCGGCCGCCTGGCCCGCGTCCGTACCGCCGCGGCAGATGCCCTCCACGGCGTGCAGCGCGGCCCGGACCCCGGTCACGTCGGCGCCGGGGTCCAGCGCCCTCAGCTTCCCCTCGTCGAGCTCGGTGCGGGCGGCCACGAAGCCCTTCGCGCGGCAGTAGACCACCACCCCGGCGTTGAAGCACTCGCCGCGCTGGACGCGGGGCACCACGCGCAGCAGCGCGTACTCGAAGACATCGCGCTCGCTCATGCCCGGCCGCCCTGGTCGCTGTGCTCGTCGCTCTGCTGGTCGTGGCGCGGGGCCAGGCGTTCGGTGATCCAGCCCGGGGCCTGGGACGGCTTGTCGGCGGTGGGCGCGTCCAGGACGATCCGCTCGTGGATGGTGGCGGCCCGCGCGAGCAGCGCGTCCACGTAGGCCTGGCGCAGCTGGTCCGTCGAGTCGAAGCCCGGCTCGTCCACCAGCCACTCGTCGGGGACCTCGGCCGCGACCTCGGCGAGGAGTGCGGGGGTGACCAGCGGCGCCAGCTCGGCCGCGGCCGAGGCGATGTCGGGCCCGAAGGGGGCGAGCGCGTGGTCGGACGCGTTGTACGGCTTGGCGGCGGACGCCTGGGCGCCGGGCCAGTTGTGGTGCCAGATCATGGTGGCGCCGTGGTCGATGAGCCAGAGGTCGCCGTGCCAGACCAGCATGTTCGGATTGCGCCAGGACCGGTCGACGTTGTTGATCAGCGCGTCGAACCAGACGACCCGTCCGGCCTCGCGCGGGTCCACCTCGTAGGCGAGCGCGTCGAAGCCGAGCGAGCCGGGCAGGAAGTCCATCCCCAGGTTGAGGCCGCCGCTGGCCTTGAGCAGTTCCTGCACCTCCTGGTCGGGCTCGGCGAGCCCGATGACCGGGTCCAGCTGGATCCGCACGAGTTCGGGCACACGCAGCCCGAGCCGCCGCCCGAGCTGCCCGCAGATCACCTCCGCGACGAGGGTCTTGCGACCCTGTCCGGCTCCGGTGAATTTCATGACGTACGTACCGAGATCGTCGGCCTCGACGATCCCGGGGAGCGAGCCGCCTTCACGCAGGGGCGTGACATAGCGGGTCGCTACGACCTCTTCCAGCACTTTCCCGGGCCACCCATCTCTTCAGCCTTACAAACCACGGATCAATTCTCCGGAGCGGAGCGGCAGGAATCACGGGTCAACGGCGCTGGGGAGAATCCGGGGAGTTTCGGCCGGCGAGCCGGTCTCCCCGCTCCCCAAGCAGACCGTCGATGGTGCCGCGCCCCTTGCTGCCGGCTTCCGGCATGAAGTGAACATAGTAACCGAGGGTGATCGCCGGCGATGGGCGTCCGATCCGGCGAGCCAGGGTCACGACGGACTCTCCGGCCTCCGGCATGATCGAGGCGCAGGTGTGCCGAAGCACGTGGAACCCGTCCTTCGGGGCCGCCGCCCACTGCCAGGCTTTCGCCCCCTAGGCACATGGCGGGATGAAGCCGGCCTTGGCCAAGGCCGGCCTCCCCCACGGCAGCTCCACCGCTATCGGCGGGAATGCTTCGATGTGACGCTCAAGTTGCTCAGCTCCCGAGGGAGGCGGAGCACTTCACGCGTGCCCGCACTTTCGCCGTCCGCGGACGGTGAGGAGTTCCAGGAGCCGGGCCACCTCGCTCTCGACCGCGGCACGGGCGGCGCCCAGGTAGGTGCGGGGGTCGGTCAGGGCAGCGTTCGCGGCGAGTTCGCGGCGCGTGGCCCGGGTGAAGAGTTTGTTGAGGTGGGTGGAGATGTTCACCTTGGTCATGCCTGCGGCGACCGCCTCGGCCAGACCGTCGTCGTCCACACCGGACGAGCCGTGCAGCACCAGCGGCACGTCGAGGACCTCGCGCAGCCGCGCGATCAGCGTGAGGTCGATGGCGGCGTCACGGGTTGCCATGGCGTGTGAACTGCCCACTGCGACGGCCAGGGCGTCGACCGCTGTGGCCGCGGTGAAGGCGACTGCCTCCTCGGGGTCGGTCCGTACGCCGGGAGCGTGGGCGCCGTCCTTGCCACCGACCTCGCCGAGTTCGGCCTCGACCCACACGTCCGCCCGGTGGCAGTACCGCGTCACCTCACGGGTGGCGGCGAGATTCTCCCCGTACGGCAGCTTGGAGGCGTCGAACATGACCGAGGTGAAGCCGAGTTCGACGGCTTCGCGGACCAGGTCCACGGATTCCGCGTGATCGAGGTGGACTGCGACCGGGACACGTGAGGAGCGGGCGATGGCCAGCGAGGCGTGGCCGAGGGGCGCCAGGGCGCGGTGGTAGCGCGCGGTGTTCTCGCTGATCTGGAGGATGACTGGCTGTCCGGCCCGTTCGGCCCCGGCCACGATGGCCTCGGCGTGTTCCAGCTGCACGACGTTGAACGCGCCAACCCCCCTTCCTGCCTCGTGGGCCGGGCCGACGATGTCGTCAGTAGGTATGAGCGGCATGGATCTTCTCCAGAGCGACGTGGGTGCGGAAACGGTGATGGAGGCGGGCGTCGAAGTCGCCGGCCAGGGGGCACGGCACGGCCGCGGCGGAGAGGGCGACCGCCTCCCGCAGGACCGCCTCCCAGGTCAGGCCGTCCGCCAGACCCGCGGCGAGCGCGGCCACGCAGGCGTCACCCGCGCCGGTGGGATTGCCCGACAAGCGCTCCGGCGGGACCGCGCGCCAGCTCCCCGTCCGCGTGACTGCGAGCAGGCCCTCGGGCCCCTGGGAGACGACCACCGCCTTCGCGCCGTGCGTGCGCAGGTCGGCCGCAGCCCAGGCCACGTCCTGCCGGCCCGTTGCTTCGAGGAGTTCGGCGGCGTTGGGTTTGACGACGTCCGGACCCGCGCTCAGGGCGTCCAGCAGGGCGGCGCCGCTGGTGTCGAGGACCGTCGCCGCGCCCGCCTGGTGGGATGCCCGGATCAGGTCGGCGTAGGCGTCGGACGGCAGTCCCGGCGGCAGGCTGCCGGAGAGCACTACGACGTGGGCGTCCTGCACGAGGCGGGGGAAGCGGTCCGCGAAGCCGTCCCATTCGGCGGTGCTCACTGTCGCCCCGGGCTCGTTGAAGACGGTCGCGTCGCCGTCCCGTCGGGAGACCACGGTGAGCGTACGGCGGGAGTCGTCCGCCACTGGCACCAGGGCGTCCGCGAGTCCGGCTGCGCGAAGATCGTCGCGGATGGCCCGGCCCGTCGGTCCGCCGGCGAAACCGGTCACGAGGGCGGGGTGACCGAGCGCGGCCAGCACTCGGGCGACGTTGACGCCCTTGCCGCCGGCGCGCCTGTGGGGGACACCGGTGACCCGGTGCGACCCGTGCGGGATCAAGGCCTCGACCTCGTAGGTGACGTCGAGCGCGGCGTTGAGGGTGACGGTGACGATCACGGTGTCCGGCTCCTCTCCGCCCCGCTGCCGTCGCGCACGTGACCGCTCTTCACGAGTGCGTCAGGCATGGGCGTCGAGGATCACTGAGCGGGTCGGGTTGCGGGGGCGGTCCGGGCCCAGGCCGCGCGTCCGGGCGGCGCCGAGGAAGGTCAACTGTTCGGCGTCGCACAGCTGCGGATCCAGCGGTGCGGTCACCGCCCGTTCCGTGTCCTGGATGGCACGGGACAGAGGATGCGTCCCGGCGGGCAGCGGGCCGGCCGACTCCAGGTGGCCACGCAGCAGGGCCATGAACCAGGACGTTCCGCAGCCGACCACGGCCACCCGCTCTCCGCTGCGGGGGAGCACGTCCTGCGCCTGCGGGACGAGAGCCGCCGCGCGCCGCCAGGTGTCGGGCTGTGACGCGATTTCCGTGGTGGTGCGGGATTCGATCGAATCGGCCATGCGCGGGGTCCTTCTTCTTCGGACGGGGAATGCACTGGAAGCCTGATGCTGAAAGTTGCTCGAAACAAGCGACTTTCGAGCGGAATCGAGCATGCGCCAGTATCGGTTGCGGCTGGGCGTGGGCCAAGATGGGTTATCGGACCGTTACCTTCGCCCGGTGGGCGGCCGACTGCCAGGGCTGAAGCGGGGCGGCGGGCGGCCCGGAGGTCGCCACCCCGGGGCCGGTTGAGCCCAGCGCCCACCGCCGCGGCGTCGAGCTGATGTCGCGCTGCGGGGTGGCGAGGGTTCCGTCGGCGGTGGAAGCACGACGGCGGGGGCGGACCGGCTCTTCGGGAGGCGGTCGTGCGGCGGCCCCGAGCGGCGCTGAGCGCCCACCGCGGGTTGCCGCCGCCAGTGGGGGCAGGTCCACTGGATCACCCCGGCGCCGCCGGAGGCCTCGGCGCCAGGGTGCGGCGAGGGCGTGACCTCAGGTGCCCCTTGAGGTTGTGTCCCTGTGTCGTGAGTCGAAGGTGCGCCCGGACGTCAGCTGGTGCGCCCCGCGCCTCGGGCCCGCGGGGGTGCGGTGCTGGCGCGCAGTACCAGTACGGGTTCCAGGTTCTGCGGGCCGGCCGTGCTGCCGGGAGCGGCCGGGCGGCGCAGGAGCTGGGCGACCGCGAGTTCGCCGGTACGGGCGAAGGGCTGGGCGATGGTGGTCAGCGGAGGAGTGCAGTACGCGGCGAGGTCGATGTCGTCCATGCCGACCAGGGACACGTCCTCGGGGACACGGCGGCCGAGTTCGGTGAGGGCGCGGATCACTCCGAAGGCCATTTCGTCGCTTGCGACGAAGACGGCGGTGGCGTCCGGGATGCGGCCGACGATGAGGCCGTTGCGGTAGCCGGAGGCGGGCGACCAGTCGCCCTCCAGCTCGGGGGGCGCCGCCCGGCCCGCGGCTTCCAGGGTTTCGCGCCATCCGTCGCGCCGGCCGGCTGCCTCCAGCCACTGCTCGGGGCCCGCGATGTGCCAGACGGTCTCGTGGCCGAGGTCCAGGAGGTGCTGGGTGGCCAGGCGTGCCGCGTACGCCTGGTCGATGGCGATGACCTCGGTCGTGTCGGTCCGGGAGCCGTCGATGGTGATCGTGGGAACGGCCCGGGTCAGCTGCTCGATACGGGGGCTGCTGTGGATCAGCGGCACGGACAGGATGACGCCGTCGACGCCCTGGTCGGCCAGCCGGGAAAGCGCTGCCTCGATGGCGGAGGTGTCCAGCGAGGCGGTGGTGGCCGTGCTGACCGCGTACCCGGCGGCGTGCGCCGCGTACTCGATACCGGCCGTGACTGCCGCCCGTGAGTAGAACGTGGTCTGGAGCGTGACGACACCGATGGTCCGGCTGAGGCCGGAGGAGAGCATCCGGGCGGCGTTGTTGCGGCGGTAGCCCAGTTGCTCCACCGCGCTCAGCACTTTGGCCCGGGTGTGCTCCTGCACGTTGGGGTGGTTGGCGAGCACGCGCGACACGGTCTGCGCCGATACGCCGGCCAACTGCGCCACATCCCTCATGCCCGGTTGGCGTGCCGCGCGTGCTTCCTGCTTGCCCATGGGTTCCTTCCTGCCCGTACCTCCCCAGAAGTGTATGGAGGGCGGCATCGCGAACAGCCACATGCCCCTCACCCCGGGACGTTGTTGCCGCAGAAGCATTGGCACCGGTAACAATTTCTGCCATAGTTCCGGCCCATGGAGCGCGTCGGAACGACTGATTCCCGTCGCGGGCCAGCTTCTATGGGCCGCCCATGGCCCTCCTTCAGGGCTGGCCGCATCGCAGAGGAGACGCTGTGAAGAGCACTGTTGCCCGGGTGGCGAGCGCGGTCGGAGCCCTCGCCCTCACGCTTACCGCCGCCGGCTGCGGCGGATCGGACGGCGGCTCGTCCTCCGCGGACGGCAAGTCATCGGTCACATTCTGGGGGTGGGCGCCCGGCTACGCCCAGGCCGTCAAGGCGTTCAACGCATCCCACCCGGACATCAAGGTCACCTACCAGGCGGTGCAGCCGGGAGCCAAGGGCGGCTACCAGAAGATGCTGAACGCCGTGAAGGCCGGCAACGCACCCTGTCTGGCACAGCTGGGGTACGAGACGCTGCCGAGCTTCGCGGCGCAGGGCGCGCTGCAGGACGTGTCCGCCGAAGTGAGCGCGGATGACCAGGCGGATTTCCAGGAAGCCGCCTGGAAGTCGGTCAGCCTGGGCGAGCAGGTCTTCGGCGCTCCGGTCGACACCGGCCCGATGGCGCTGTTCTACAACAAGAAGGTCTTCGACAAGCTCGGCCTCAAGCCCCCGGCCACCTGGGCCGAATACCGGACCGCGGCCGAGAAGATCCACGCCGCTGACCCCAAGCACTACGTGTCCTCGCCCTACCTCAACTACGACTACGCGGGCCTCGCGTGGCAGGCGGACGCGGGCTGGTTCGCCACCAAGGGCGATGCCTGGCAGGTCACGATGGACTCGCCGGCCAACAAGAAGATCGCCGACTTCTGGCAGGGCCTGGCCGACGACCACCTGATCAGCAGCGCGCCGATGTACGACCAGGGGTGGTACACCGGCCTGGGCAACGGCGACATCGCCACGGTGGTCGGCGCGGTCTGGCAGGCGGGTGTCATCAAGGGCGGCACGAAGGCCGGGGCCGGGCAGTGGGCCGTGGCCCCGATGCCGCAGTGGGACGCGAACGCCCCGAAGGCGGGGAACGCGGGAGGCTCGGCCACGGCCGTTCTCAAGGGCTGCGACGACACGAAGGCCGCCTGGGAGTTCGCCCACTGGCTGAGCACCGACCCCACCACCTACGGCACGCTGATCGAGAAGGCCGCGCTCTACCCGGCGGCCAAGAAGCTCCTCGATCTGCCGCAGCTCAACAAGGCAGACCCCTACTTCGGCGGGCAGAACATCTACCCGGTCTTCGCCGAGGCCGCCGCGCAGGTCGGGACGGACTGGACCTGGGGGCCGCTGATGACCAAGACGGCGGCGGATCTGGACGACGGCCTCGGCAAGGCGTGGGCAGGCAAGAGCTCCATCGCCGACGCGCTGAGCGACGCGCAGAAGAAGACCCTCGCCGAGATGGGCAAGCAGGGCCTGAAGGCCACTCCGTAGCAAGGGGAAAGCAGCGGTCCGCCCCGGCCGATATCCCTCCCCGCCATCGGCCGGGGCGTACCGCGCCGCTGACCACCGCAAGGCAGCCCACCCGACGAAGGAATCCGCACGTGTCCCATTCCAGTGCACCGGGAGCGGTCGCCGCCGCACCGCCCGGCGCTCGCGCCTCCGGACGGCCCGTCCGGCACCGGCCACTCTCCCGCGCCGCCAAGCCGCTTCTGTTCTGCGCGCCCTTCCTCGTCCTGTTCGCGGGAATGTATCTGGCGCCGATCATCTACGCCGCGGTCAGCAGCCTCTCCACCATCCGGCGCTCCGGCCTCGGGCTGACCGCTCCCACCAAGGTGTTCGATCCGCTGGGCAACTACACGCGGGCCCTGCACGACGACGCCTTCATCGGTTCACTGGGCCGGGTCGCGCTCTTCGGAGTGGTCCAGGTGCCGGTGATGCTGGGCCTGGCGCTCGGGCTCGCGCTCCTCCTGGACGCCAAGTCGGCCCGCGGCAAGGGCTTCTTCCGCCTCGCCGGGTTCCTCCCGTACGCGGTTCCCGGGGTGAGCGCGGCCCTCATCTGGTCCTTCATGTACTCGCCGCTCTCCAGCCCGGTCAACCGCTTCCTGGCACACGCCGGGGTCAACGTGCCCTTCTTCGACTCGGACGTGGTGCTCTGGTCCGTCGCCAACATCGTCACGTGGAGCTGGGCCGGCTACAACACGATCATCATCTACGCGGCCCTGCAGTCCATCCCCGCCGAGGTGCTGGAGGCGGCGCGGGTGGACGGTGCCGGCGCCCTCCGGACGGCGTGGAGCATCAAGGTCCCGGCCGTGCGCGGTGCCCTCGTACTCACCACCGTCTTCTCGGTGATCGGCTCGGCCCAGCTGTTCAACGAGCCCGCCGTCCTGCAACCCGTGTCCGCCGGATCCATCTCGTCGGCCTTCACACCGATCATGTCGGCCCAGAGCGCCGTAGCGGCGGGCAACTACCCCTACGCGGCCGCCCAGTCGGTGATCCTCGCGCTGCTGGTCGGGGTCGTTTCGATCACGTTCTTCAAGATTACCGGCCGACGGGAGTCCGCATGAGCGCCATCAGCACGGCGAGGACCGACCCGGCGGCGCCGGGCACCCGGCCCGCACAGACACCACACAGGTCCCCGTCCCTCCGGCCGGCCCCGAACCGCAGGGCGTCCCGGCGCGAGACCACTGTCACCAGCCGCGTCACGGTCACCGCACTCCTGGGACTGTCCGCCGTCTATTTCCTCTTCCCCCTGTGGTGGCTGCTGATCTCGGCGACCAAGCCGTTCGGTGAGCAGTTCAGCGGCAGCGGCCTGTGGTTCGACGGTTTCGGGCTGTGGGACAACATCGTCCGGCTCGGCGAGCAGGACGGTGGGATCTTCTGGCGCTGGATGCTCAACAGCCTGATGTACTGCGGTGTCGGGGCGCTGTTGGGGACGCTGTTCTCCGCACTCGCCGGATACGCCCTGGCCAAATTCGACTTTCCCGGCAGGGGAGCCGTCTTCGGACTGGTGCTGGCGGCCGTCCTGATCCCGAAAGTGCTGTTCACCCTGCCGCTGTACCTGATGTTCTCGAGCGTCGGGCTCATCGACAACCCGCTGGCCGTTCTGCTGCCCAGTGTGGTCAGCCCCTTCGGGGTCTACCTGGCCCGGGTCTTCGCGTCGCAGACCATCCCGGACGAAGTGCTGGAGGCCGGGCGGCTCGACGGCGCCGGCGAGCTGCGGATCTTCCGCGGCATCGTGGTCCGGATGCTGCTGCCCGCGCTGGTCACCATCTTCCTGTTCCAGTTCGTGGAGATCTGGAACAACTACCTGCTGCCGGCCATGGTTCTCGGCGACGACCGCCTGCAGCCGGTCACCGTGGGCCTGGTGGGCTGGAACGCCAGCCACGTCGCCGTACCACCGCCCCTGGTGGTCATCGGATCCCTGGTGTCCGTCGTCCCCCTCCTTCTCGCCTTCCTAGCCCTGCAGCGCTTCTGGCGCGCGGGCATGACCGCCGGAGCCGTCAAGTGACCACCCAGGCCCACCCTCCCGGCGCCCACCGCACCGAGACCGACGCGGACCGTGTGCCGCCCGGACCCCGGCCCCGCCGTGCGCAGCCGGCCCTGACTCACCGCACCGGCACCCTGCTGCGCCGAGGCCTCCCCCACCGCGTGCTCTCCGGCTCGCTGCACTACTTCCGCGTCCACCCCGAACAGTGGGCGGACCGCCTGGAGCGGCTCGCCGCGCTCGGGCTCAACACGGTGGACACCTACGTTCCGTGGAACTTCCACGAACGCACCCCCGGCGGCATCCGCTTCGAGGGCTGGCACGACCTGGGGCGCTTCATCCGGCTGGCACAGGGGCAGGGCCTCGACGTGATCGTCCGCCCGGGCCCGTACATCTGCGCGGAATGGGACAACGGCGGGCTGCCCGCCTGGCTGACCGGCACCCCCGGCATGCGGCTGCGCACCTCCTACCCACCGTTCCTGGGTGCCGTCAGCCGATGGTTCGACGAACTGATCCCTCGTATCGCCGCTCTCCAGCACTGCAATGGCGGACCGGTCATCGCCGTACAGATCGAGAACGAATACGGCAGCCACGGCGACGACACCGGGTATCTGCGCTTCATCCGCGACGCCCTGGTAGCCCGCGGCATCACCGAACTGCTCTACACCGCGGACGGCCCCACCGACCTGATGCTCGACGGCGGCACTCTCCCCGACCACCTGGCTGCCGTCACCTTCGGCTCCCGGCCCGAGCAAGCGGCCGCGCTGCTGCGCTCACGCCGCGAGGCGGAACCGTTCTTCTGTGCCGAGTTCTGGAACGGCTGGTTCGACCACTGGGGCGAGAACCACCACGTCCGTCCCGCCGCGGGTGCCGCCGACACCGTAGCCCGCATCCTGAACGCCGAGGGATCGGTGAGCCTCTACATGGCGCACGGTGGAACCAACTTCGGCCTGTGGTCCGGTGCCAACCACGACGGAGATCGGCTCCAGCCGACCGTGACCAGCTACGACTCCGACGCGCCTGTTGCCGAACACGGAGCGCTCACACCCAAGTTCCACGCGGTGCGCGACCGGCTGCTCGGCCCGGACGCGACCACCCCTCCAGTGCCGGCCGACCCACCGCTCCTGGAACCCCGAACCCTGCCCCTGACCCAGGGATCCGCACTGCTCGACGCACTGCGCACGGTGAGCGAGCCGGTCCACGCGCCGCTGCCGCTCAGCTTCGAGGAACTGGGCCAGGCATCCGGGCTGGTGCTCTACACCGCACATCCGCTGCTGCCCGCCGGCGAACACGAAGTGACGGTCACCGGCCTGCACGACCGGGCCCACGTGTTCCTCGACGGCACCCTGGTCGGAGTACTGGACCAGGAGACAGCCTCCTGCCAGGTCGCTGGGAACGGTCAACGGGCCCGCCTGGAACTCCTGGTGGAGAACCAGGGCCGGATCAACTACGGACCGCTGCTCGGCCAGGGCAAGGGAATCCTCGGTGGACTACGGGTGGAACGCCGCCTCGTGCACGGCTGGAGCATGCACCGGATACCGCTCGACACATGGACACCACAGGAACTCGCACGCACCGCCTCCGCCGCCCCGCCCGCCGGCACGACCGGCTTCGCCACCGCTTCCCTGACCCTGGACCGCACGGCCGACACGTTCGTCGCCCTGCCCGGCTTCGGCAAAGGCTTCTGCTGGATCAACGGCAACCTGCTGGGCCGCTACTGGGAGATCGGTCCCCAGCACACCCTCTACCTGCCGCGTCCTTTCCTGCGTGCGGGCGACAACACGCTCACCGTCCTGGAGCTGGAGCGCCTCGGTGACCGGATCGAGCTCGTCGACCGTCCCGAACTCGGCGCTCCTGAGGAGTACATCGAAACCTTCGACTGACCCCGCTCGCTCCATTCCTTCCGTCCCCGAGAGGAGCCGGCACCATGCCCGTCCCCGTCCCCGTGAGGACCATCTGGCCCCCGCCCGCATCCCCCTTCACGGTCACCCCGCACCCGATGACGGTCGCGCACCCGGCGCACCCGGCGAAAACCCACAAGGAAAAGCCATGACAGCTACACGTACAAAGGTGGTGAGCGCACTCGTGGCCGCGGCTCTTGCCGCAGCCGGCGGGGCCGCGCTGGCTGCCTCACCCGTATCGGCAGCCCCGTCCTACACGGTCGACGTCGGTTCGAAGGGCACGTGGGACCGCCCCGACGACACCCCCGCCTTCCCCTACATCGACAAGGACGGCACCTTCTACTACCAGCAGGCCCACGCCCTCTACGGGGCGAGCGAAGGCCGCGCCTGGTCCTTCTACTCCGGCGCCGACTTCGACAGCGCAACCCGGCACCCCATCAGCGACGCGGTCAACCCGGCCAACTCCAACGACAAGAACAACGACACGACCTCACGCTGCAACAACAGCCCCACCGGCAAGACCGCCACCAATCCGCCCACCGGGTCCAGCTACTCCCAGCGCAACTTCTGCGACCTCGCGGGTGTCTGGGTCGACCCCGACACCGGCAACTGGTACGGCCTGGTCCACAACGAGTTCACCCCCCAGCCCTTCGGCGACGGCGTGCACTACGACGCCATCGACTACACCGTCTCCACCGACCAGGGCAAGACGTGGACCATCAAGGACCACGCCATCACCAGCCCCTACAGCACCAAGCGCGGCGACACCTCCGCCTTCCCGCAGAAGACCTACCATTACGGCGACGGCGACCAGCGGCTGTTCGTCGACACCGCCTCCGGGTACTTCTACGTCTTCTACGGCTCCCGCATCGTCGACAAGAACGGCGGCTGGAAGGCGTTCCACGCCCACGTCGCACGCGCCCCCATCTCCGCCAAGATGGCGCCGGACAGCTGGCAGAAGTGGTACAACGGCGCCTGGTCCCAGCCCGGTGTCGGCGGCAAGGAGAGCAACATGGTGCCCACCAGCACCAACAGCTCCGGCTACACCCCCGTCGACAAGGAGTACGACCCGGCCGCCACCGGCACGGTCGCTGAACAGGTCGCTGCCGGCAAGACGCCGCCCACATCACCCTTGTTTGTCATGGACATCACATGGAATGCCTATCTGGGGCTCTACATCGGTGAGCCGCAGGCGGTGGACCAGTCGGGCAATGCCCCGCAGCAGTTCTACGCCACCGACGACCTGACCACGCAGAAGTGGCGGCTGATCGGCGACACCGGCAGCTACACCAATGCCTCCTGGTACCGCTGGTTCCTCGACGGCGCCAACAAGACCAGCTCCGGCATCGTGGGCCGCGACTTCCGCTCCTACTGCTCCTTCGGCTGCTCCGGCGGTTCCTCCGCCGAGTACGTCAACCTCTCCATCAGGACCGACAGCCCGGCCGCCCCGGTCGACACATCCAAGACCTACCGGATCACCGGCGCCGACAGCCGCGCCCTCGCCCAGGTCTCCGGCAGCACCGCGACCACGTCCCAGAACGCCGGCGGCCCCAACCCCGACATCTGGTCCTTCGCCTCCAACGGAGACGGCTCCTACCGCATCGCCAACACCAGCACCAGCGCTCTGCTGGGGGTCGGGACGTCGCCCGCGCAGCGGGCCTGGGGAACCGCGCCCACCGCCACCGCGGCGGGTGCGAACGGTCCGACCGTGGGCCAGCAATGGTTCGTCGTCCGCAACGCCACGGGTGGCACGTACCGCCTGGTCAACCGCTACAGCGGTCTTGTCCTCGGCGTCTCCTCCGGTACGGCCGAAACCTCCCCCGCCCGCTTCTGGACCGCCCCCTCCGGCGGGGTCGGAAACGCCCGCACCGCCGCCCAGCAGACCCTGGCCCTCACCCCGGCCGGCACCGCGCCCGCCACGCTCGACGGCGTCCACACCCTCACCACGGGCGGCAAGGCCCTGGACGTCCCCGGCCACAGCACCACTGCCGGCACCCAGCTGACCACCTACGCGTCCAACGGAGGCGACAACCAGAAGTGGCGCTTCACCCGGCAGACCGACGGCAGCTACGAAATCGCCGGCGTCGAGTCAGGACTGTGCGCCGACGTCAGTGACGGATCCTCCACCGCCGGCGGCAAGATCATCCTGTGGACCTGCCACGGCGGTACCAACCAGCGCTGGAAGGCCACCCCGCGCAGCGACGGCACCTACACCCTGACCTCCGCCAACAGCGGACTGGCCCTCACCACAGCCTCCGGCTCCGACGGCGCACTCGTCACCCAGCAGGCCGGCACAGGGGCCTCCCTGCAGCGCTGGACCATCGGCTGAACTCCCGTCCCTTCCGGTGCGCGGTCCGATGACCGCGCACCGGCCCCACACCGACTCGCACGGTGCGCGTTCCGCCACCACCGTGCCAGGCCCGGAGCACCGCACCCCGAAGAACCGCACCCCGACCGCCCGCACCGACCCCTCGCTGCCGGCCTACGGCACGAAGTCCACAGAGTAACTGAGGGTGATCGCGGTGCCGTACGTCGAGGGCGCCGGCATCGGCCGAGCAGGCGGCGGCTACCGCTTGGCGGCCACGAATCCCCACTGGTCGACCGGGTCGGTGACGACCGGCTCCTCGGGGCGCCACAGGCTGATCGAGCCGAAGCCGGGCTCCACCAGTTCGAGTCCGTCCGCGAAGGTCGCGATGATCTCCTTGGGGCGCGAGATGTACGGCATGGCGCCGCCACTGGCGTACTCGTCGGACCCGGCCCGTGTCTCCGGGGTCTCGATGGTGTCGCACAGCATCAGGTGGCTGCCCGCGGGCAGCGCGTCCAAGTAGCTGCGGAGCAGCGCCGCGGCCTCGTCGGCGTCCGCCAGATGTCCCAGCGTCGAGAGCACCATCACGGCCACCGGCCGGTCGAGGTCCAGCGTGCGGGCGGCCTCGCGCAGCACCGTCTTCGCGTCCCTCAGATCCGCGTGCACATAGTCCGTGGCCCCTTCGGGCCGACTCGTCAGCAGGGCTCGGGCATGGGCGAGAACGATCGGGTCGTTGTCCACGTACACGACGCGTGCCGTCGGCTCGACGCCCTGGGCGACCTCGTGCGTGGCGTTCGCCGTCGGCAGGCCGGTGCCGAGGTCCAGGAACTGCCGCACCCCCGCCTCGGCGGTCAGATAGCGCACCGCGCGTGCCTGGAACGCCCGGGAGGCGCGCGCTATCTCGATGATCTGCGGGTACAGCTCCTCCATCGTCGCCCCGAGCCGGCGGTCCACCTCGTAGTTGTCCTTGCCGCCCAGCCAGAAGTTCCACACCCGCGCCGAATGCGGCGTACCCGTGTCGATTCCGTCCACCGCCATCTGAATGCCCTGCCCGTCAGTCATCGGCCCTCATCGCGTCGCACGACGGCGGCACGGACAGACTCCGTACCGCGCATGCCCATATTTCCTCACGTGCAACATCCGCACCAGCCTCAGGGGGAGCAACTCCCCTGCGGGGCAGGGGGAAAGCCTTTGCGCGGGTGGAGGACGGCGCCGCCCGGCGGCCCCGAGTTTGCCGGAACGGCAACGCCGATCGCGCCGATGGACCGCCCGTCGCATGATCGACACGTAAGCGCGACCGCCCGCCCATGCCCCGAGGAGAGACCCTTGCAGCCCGAACCGACCGCCGGCTTCCGCCACCGCACCGTCGACAGCCCGGCCGGGCGCCTGCATCTGGTGGAGCATGGCACCGGCCCCCTGGTCCTGCTCGTGCACGGCTTTCCCGAGTCCTGGTACTCCTGGCGCCACCAGCTCCCGGCCCTCGCCGCCGCCGGCTACCGCGCGGTGGCGATCGACGTACGGGGCTACGGCCGCTCCTCCCGGCCCGCAGCTGCCGACGCCTACCGGATGCTCGATCTGGTGGAGGACAACGTCTGTGTGGTGCGCGCCCTCGGCGAGGAGAAGGCGGTGGTCGTCGGCCACGACTGGGGTTCCAACATCGCCGCCGCTTCCGCCCTGCTCCACCCCGAGGTGTTCCGTGCGGTCGGTCTGCTGAGCGTTCCGTACGCACCGCCGGGCGGTCCCCGCCCGACCGACGTGTTCGGCCGGATCGGCGGCCCCGAAGAGGAGTTCTACGTCTCCTACTTCCAGGAACCCGGCCGTGCCGAGGCGGAGATCGAGCCCGGTGTGCGCGGCTGGCTCGCCGGTTTCTACGCGGCGTTGTCCGCCGACACCATGCCGGCCCCGGGCGCCCCGGACCCGCACTTCGTCGCGCGCGGCGGCCGGCTGCGTGACCGCTTTCCGGCCGGCAGGCTGCCCGCGTGGCTGAGCGAGGACGATCTCGACGTGTACGCCGGGGAGTTCGAGCGCACCGGTCTGACGGGGGCGCTCAACCGCTACCGGAACATGGACCGTGACTGGGAGGACCTCGCACCCCACCGCGGAGCCCCGGTCGAGCAGCCGTCGTTGTTCATCGGCGGCACCCTGGACGCCTCCACCACGTGGATGGCGGACGCCATCGACGCGTACCCCTCCACCCTCCCCGCCCTGTCCGGCTCGCACCTGCTCGAAGGCTGCGGTCACTGGATCCAGCAGGAACGCCCCGATGAGGTCAACGGCCTGTTGACCGAATGGCTCGCGGCCCTTCCCGGGTGAGGCCGTCGGGTGTGAGGCGCTCACCGCCGGCCGGGGATCGATCCTGCGGCCCGTCCGCCTCAGGGCGCCGTGCCCCAGGGCGCCTCCGCCTCCAGCTGGGCCGCCAGGGCGAGCAGCGTGCCCTCGGCGCCGAGCGGGGCGCCGAACTGGACGCCGAGGGGCAGGCCCCGGCTGTCCCGGCCGAAGGGGACGGACATGGCCGGCATGCCGGTCACGTTGTAGACGCTGGTGAAGGCGGAACTGACGGAGGCGTGGCGGTAGATCGTCTCCGGGACCGCGGTGTCCAGGGTGCCGAGCAGCGGGGTGGGCCGGGCGAGGGTCGGGCTGAGCAGGACGTCGAAGCGGTCGAAGGCGGCCCCGGTCTCCCAGCCGATCTCCTGGGCGCGGCGCAGCGCGCGGCTGACGTCGGCCGCCGCCAGGGCCCGGTAGGTGTCGTACACGACGCGGGTGAAGGGTTCGATGTCGTCGTCGGCGAGCGGTCTGCCGAGGGCGGTGAGGCGGCTCTCGATCTGGGCGACCAGGTCCGCGCCCATCAGGACGGCGGAGGTGGCGGCCACATCGCCGGGGCGGTAGCGGGCGGTGGTCTCGGTGACGTCGTGGCCGAGGTGTTGGCACAGGAGGGCGGCGGCGCGGGCCGCCTGCGCGCACTCCGGGTGGACCTCGGGTCCTTCGGGGAGGGCGGTGAGCAGGCCGATCCGCAGCTGGCCCGGGTCGCGGCGGGCGAGTTCGGAGAAAGGGGCTGCGGGGGCCGGGGCGGCGTAGGCGTCGCCGGGCAGGGGGCCGGCGGCGACGTCGAGGAGCAGGGCGCTGTCCCGGACGGTCGTGGTGAGCGCGTGGTGGACGGAGACGAGGCCGGAGAGGGTGGTGGGGCGGGGTGCGGGCGAGACGCGTCCCCGGCTGGGCTTGAGGCCGAAGAGGCCGCAGGCGGCGGCCGGGATGCGGATCGAGCCGCCGCCGTCGCTGGCGTGCGCGACGGGGACCAGGCCGGCGGCGACGGCCGCCGCCGAACCGCCGCTGGAGCCGCCCGGGGAGCGCTCGGTGTCCCAGGGGTTGCGGGTGGGGCCGAAGAGCGCGGGTTCGGTGGAGGCGTTGAGCCCGAATTCGGGGGTGTTGGTGGTGCCGAGGACGACGGCTCCGGCGCGCCGGTAGCGGGCGACGAGTTCGCTGTCGCGCCGGGCGGTGGCGGTGGCGAAGAGGCGGCTGCCGCCGGTCGCGGGCAGGCCGGCGACGTCGGTGCCGAGGTCCTTGACCAGGACCGGGACGCCGTGCAGCGGGCCGTCGGGGAGTCCGGCCGCCACCTCGGCGCGTGCGGCGTCGAACCGGGTGTGGATCACCGCGCCCAGGCGGGGGTTGTCCTTCTCGATGCGGGCGATGGCCTCTTCGGTGACGGTGGCTGCGTCGGTGGCGCCGCTGCGGACCGCCCCGGCCGTGGCGACGGCGTCCCGGGGGCTCATGACACGTACCCGGCGGGCTTGCCCCAGGTCTCGCGGCGGGTGGTGTTCCGGTCGACGAGGACGCAGCGGGTGCCGGTGAAGTTGGTCGGCATGCACTTGTTGCAGTGGATGCACAGGGAGGGCGTGGCGGCGTCCTCGTGCAGGCGGTTGATCAGGTCGGGCTCGCGCAGCAGCGCCCGGGCCATGGCGACGAACTCGAAGCCCTCGCGCATCGCCAGGTCCATGACGGGCTTGGTGGTGATGCCGCCGAGCAGGATCATCGGGAGCTTCACGGCGGCCCGGATCTGGCGGGCGTCCTCCAGGAGGTAGCCGTCGCGGTAGGGGTAGCTGCGCAGGAACCGCTTGCCGACGAGCTTGACGCCGAGCTTGATCGGCTGCGGCATGATCGCGGAGAAGTCGTCCAGCGGGGCGTCGCCCTTGAAGAGGTACATCGGGTTGAGCAGGGAGCTGCCCGCGGTCATCTCCAGGGCGTCGACCGTGCCGTCCTGTTCGAGCCACTGCGTGACGGGGATGGCCTCGTCCAGCCAGAAGCCGCCGGGCACTCCGTCGTCCATGTTCATCTTGGCGATGACGGCGATCCGGCCGCCGACCGCGTCGTGGACGGCCCGCATGATCTCCCGGGCGAACCTGGCCCGGTTCTTGAGGCTGCCGCCGTAGGCGTCGGTGCGGTGGTTGACCTTGGGGCTGAGGAAGGAGCTGGCCAGGTAGTTGTGGCCGAGGTGGACCTCGACGGCGTCGAAGCCCGCCTCGACGGCGCGGCGGGCGGCCTCGGCGTGGGCCTCGGTGACGCGCCGGATGTCGTCGAGGGTCGCCTCCCGGGCCCAGCTGATGGTGGTGGCGTGGAAGTGCCGGGACGGGGAGAGCGCGGGGGCGCCGTTGCCCTTGGGGTTGGCGACGGGGCCGCCGTGGCCGATCTGCGCGCTGACCGCGGCGCCCTCGGCGTGGACGGCGTCGGTGAGCGCGCGCAGGCCGGGCATCGCCTCGTCGGTCCAGTGGATCTGGTGGCGGTCGGTGCGCCCTTCCTTGGCGACGGCGCAGTAGGCGACGGTCGTCATGCCGACGCCGCCCTTGGCGTAGGCGACATGGAAGTCGACGAGGTCCTTGGTCACCAGGGACTTGTGGCTGAGCCCTTCGTAGGTCGCGGCCTTGATGACCCGGTTGCGGAGTTTGAGCGGGCCGAGCTGGGCGGGGGCCAGGACGTCGGGTGTCTCGGTGGTGGTCATGCGGGGTTCCTCTCGGGTGGGGCGTGGTGGCAGGCGATCCGGTGGCCGGGGCGGATCTCCCTGAGCGGTGGCTCCTGTTGGGCGCACCGGTCGGTGGCGAGCGGGCAGCGGGTGCGGAAGCGGCAGCCGGAGGGCGGGTTCAGCGGGGACGGGAGTTCGGCGGCGGCTGCGGCGGGCGAGGGCTCCGGTTCACCGAGCGGTCCCGGGCCGCGCTGGACCGCGGGGAGGGAGGCGAGCAGCAGCCGGGTGTAGGGGTGGACGGCCTCGTGGTGCATGCCGTCGGAGGGCAGGACCTCGCAGACCTTGCCGAGGTACATCACCATGACGCGGTCGCTGATGTTCTTCACCACGGAGACGTCGTGGGCGATGAACACCATGCTCAGCCCGCGCCGGCTGACCGTCGTCTCCAGCAGGTTGAGGATCTGCGCCTGGACGGACACGTCGAGGCTGGAGACGGGTTCGTCGCAGATCAGCACCTCGGGGTCGAGGAGCAGGGCACGGGCGATGCAGACCCGCTGGCACTGGCCGCCGGAGAGTTCGTGCGGTCTGCGCTCGCGTACGGTCGCCGGGTCGAGGCCGACGTCGCGCAGGGCCGCGTCGATCCGCTCCTCCTTGTCGCGGGTGTCCTCGCCGCTCCCCCAGATCGAGGGCCCCTCCCACACCAGGTCCTTGACGCGGCGGCGCGGGTTCAGGGCGGAGACCGGGTCCTGCATGATGATCTGCATGCGGGCGCGGGCCCGGCGCAGCTCCCCCGGGGCGAGCCCGGTCAGGGTCACGTCGCCGAGGCGTACGGTGCCGGAGTCCGGGGGCGGCAGCTGGATGAGGGCGCGGCCGACGGTGGACTTGCCGCAGCCGGACTCGCCGAGGATGCCGAGGGTTTCGCCCGCGGCGACCTCCAGGCCGACCCCGGAGACGGCGTGCACCTTCTGTCCGCGGCCGGCGGGGTACTCCACGACGAGGTCTTCGGCGCTCAGTGCGGGGGTGGGGCGGATGCTCGTCATACGGCGGCCTCCTCGGTGGCTGCCAGGGGGTGGTGGCAGGCGACGGCGCCGGAGTCGTCGTGCCCGGTGAGCCGGGGGGACTCGGTGGCGCAGCGGTCGGTCGCGAGGCCGCAGCGGGGGGCGAACCGGCAGCCGGGGGGCGGGTTCAGCAGATGGGGCGGGCGGCCCTCGATGGTGGGCAGCAGGGTGTGCGGGGGCTGGTCGATGCGCGGGACGGAGGCGATGAGGGCGCTGCTGTACGGGTGCCGGGGGCGGTCGAACACGGAGGCGGTGGGGGCGTATTCGACGAGGCGGCCGGCGTACATCACCGCGACCCGGTCGGTGCGGCCGGCGACCGTGGCGAGGTCGTGGCTGATCAGGATCATCGCCATGCCCAGGTCCCGGGTCAGCGACTGGAGCAGGTCGAGGATCTGTTTCTGCACGGTGACGTCGAGCGCGGTGGTGGGTTCGTCGGCGATGAGCAGGCGCGGCCCGCAGGCCAGAGCCATGGCGATGACGACGCGCTGCCGCATCCCGCCGGAGAGCTCGTGCGGGTACTGGCGGGCGCGGCGGGCCGGTTCGGGGATGCCGACCTGCCGGAGCAGGTCGACTGCGCGTTCCCGGGCCGCCGTACGCTTCAGCCCCTGGTGCAGGCGGACGCTCTCGGACAGGTGCGTGCCGACCTTCTTGACGGGGTTGAGCGAGGTCATCGGGTCCTGGAAGACCATGGCGACCTCGGTCCCCCACAGGGCCCTGCGCCCCGCCGGACCGAGGGCGTGCACGTCCTGTCCGCCGAGCAGGACGGTGCCGGAGACGGTGGTGGCGGGGCCGTCGGTGATCAGGCCCATGAGGGTGCGGCCGAGCACGGACTTGCCCGAGCCGGACTCCCCGACGATGCCGAGCGTTTCGCCCTCGCGCAGGGCCAGGCCGACGCCGTCGACGGCCTGCACGGGGCCCCGGGGGGTGTGGAAGACGGTCCGTACGTCGGTGGCGGTCAGCAGGGCGGGTGCTTGGGCGTCCGTGGTGGCCGTGGGCGTTTCGGACAGCGGCTTGGTGGTCACAGTTTCACGCTCCGGGAGTCCCAGCGCCCGCGAGCCTTCTCGCCGACGATGTTGAAGGCGAAGACGGTGAGGAAGAGGAACGCGCCGGGTACGAGCACGATGTGCGGGTGCTGCTCGAACACCCGGCCCTCCCCCTCGGCGATCATGTTTCCCCAGGTGGGTTCCGGTGGCTGGATGCCGAGTCCGAGGAAGCTGAGGGACGCCTCCGCGACGATGAGGACCGAGATCATCACGACGGCCAGCGACAGCAGGGGCAGCAGGACGTTGGGCAGCAGTTCGCGCAGGAGGATGCGGGAGCGGGTGGCTCCCATGGCGCGGGCGGCGACGACGAATTCGCGGTTGGCGTACGCCATGGTCGTGGCGCGGGCGAGCCGGACCATGCCGGGGACGGTGAGCAGGGCCAGCGAGAGGGCGATGTTGCGCAGGTGCGGCTGGAGCACGGTCGCCAGGGCGATGAGCAGGATCAGCGGGGGCACGGCGAGCAGGGAGTTGGTGGCGATGCCCACCGCCCGGTCGGCGGTCTTCCCGAAGTAGCCGGCGATCATGCCGATCGCGCCGCCGACGACCGTACCGATGGCGACCGCCGACAGGGAGATGAGCAGCGAGGAGCGGGCGCCGTACAGGGATCTGGCCAGCAGGTCGAGCCCGAAGGCGTTGGTGCCCAGCGGGTGGCTGCCGGTGAACAACGGTCCGCTGAAGACGGGTTCGGCGACCGTCGTCGCGACGTCCCGGTCCTCGGCGAGCGGCAGCCAGGGCGCGGCGAGCATCGCGAGGCCTAGCAGCACCAGCCAGCCCGCGCCGAACCAGAACACCACGTCGAAGCCGGGCCCCGCCCACCGCTTGCCGAGCCGGGAGGCGCCGGCGAGCGTCAGGCCGAGGCCGGCCAGGGCGAAGGCGGTCCTGGCGAGCGGGACGAGCCGGCCCGTGCGTGCCCCGTACACCAGCAGGACGAGTCCGGCGGCGGTGAGGGCGAGGGCGGTGAGCAGCGGCAGCGGGGAGGCGGTCCGCGCGCGCGGAACGATCTCAGACATGGACACGTCGCGTCCTCGGGTCTAGGTAGCCGTAGGAGAGGTCGATGCCGGCGTTGATCACCACGTAGATCACGGCGATGGTGAGCACCGCGCCCTGGACCATCGGATAGTCGCCCTGGCCCGCCGCGTTGACGATGAGCGTCCCCATGCCGGGCAGGGAGAACAGGTACTCCACGACGACGGTGCTCCCGATGAGCCGGCCCAGGCTGAGCCCGAGCAGGGTGACCAGGGAGAACGAGGAGGGGCGCAGGGCGTCGGAGAACAGGATGCGCAGCGGGTTCATGCCCTTGGCGCGGGCGGCGAGGATGTAGTCCTCGCGAAGGGTGACGATGAGGTCGCCGCGCAGGACCCGGGTGAACATGGCGAGTTCGGCGAGCCCCACGGTCAGGGCCGGCAGGAAGGCGTGGTGCAGGTTGCCCGCCAGGTTCCCGTCGCCGATGCGCACCCATTCGGCGCGCGGGAACCAGCCCGCCGAGTCGACCAGGACGAGCACCAGCAGCAGGCCGGCCAGGAAGCTGGGCACGGACAGCACGCCGAAGGTGCCGGCGCCGATGATCCGGTCGGCCGCCGAACCCTCCCGGTACGCCGACCACATGGCCAGCGGCACCGCGATGACCAGGGCGATCAGCAGCCCGAGCACCGCGATCTCGAAGCTGACCGGCAGCGCGGACAGCACCCGGTCGGTGACGTCGCTCTGCGGGGGTACGACGGAGTGGCCGAGGTCGCCGGTGAGGGCGTTGCCCAGCCAGTCGAAGTAGCGGGTGACGAGCGGCTGGTCGAGGCCGAGGTCGTGGCGGACCTCGGCGTACTCGGCGGGCGAGCGTCCCGCCCCGAGGATGTCGACGGCCGGGTCCGAGGGCAGCAGGACCACCAGGGAGAACACCCCGATGCTCGCGATGAGGAGCACGCCCACCAGTTCCACGGCCCGTAGGGCCAGGCGGCGCAGTGCGGCGGGACTCATGGTTCCTCCAGATCTGCCGGGGGCGGCAGGCCGGTCGACGGGGTCACTTGCTGATCCATGCCTCGCCGAAGAGGGCCATGTACTCGTCGGTCGGCACGATGCCGTGCACGTTCTCGCCCCAGGCGGTGAAGCCGGCGCTGGCCCCGAGGTTGACGAGGGGGACGTCCTCGTTGAAGAGGGTCTGGACGTCGTCGAGAATCCGCTGGGTCTCCGCGTCGCTGTCGGCGGCCTGCAACTCGACGAGCAGGGCGTCCATCTTCTTGTTGGCGTAACCGCCGGGGTTGCCGTAGCTCTCGGAGTTCAGGACGCTCTGGAGGCGGTGGTACGGGTCGCTCTCGGAGACGCTCGCCGCGCCTCGGCTGATGTCGAAGTCGTGTTCCACATAGGTCTTCGCCACCCGGTCCGCGATGGAGGGGACCATGTCGAGTTTCACCTTGAAGCCGACGCGTTCCAGCATCGCCTTGGTGACGACGGCCTTCGCGCGGGAGACGGGGTCGGTGCCGTCCATGTAGGTGAGCTTGCCGTCGTAGCCGTCCTTCTTGGCCTCGGCAAGGAGCTTTTCGGCCTGTTCGAGGTCGACGCCGAGGGGTTTGACCGAGGAGTGCAGGCGCGATTCGGGCGGGAAGACCTCCTGGCCCGGCAGGCCCTTGCCGTCGTAGGCGCGTGCGGTGTCGAGCTTCGGGTCGAGAGCCAGCGCCATCGCCTTGCGCACGCGCAGGTCGCTGCCCGGACGGCCGGTGCGGGCGTTGATGGTGATCATGTTGCCGAGGCCGGTGAGGGTCAGCTCCCCCGGGTGGCCCTCCTTCACCGCGTCGTCGACGACGTCGGGGCTGCGCATGTACGTCACGTCGGCGGTGCCGTCGTTCAGCGCCTCCAGCTTGGAGCGGTCGGCCTGCGGCCAGGTGAAGCGCAGCGCGTCGAGGTAGGGGGCGCCCTTCCAGTACTTCTTGTTCGCCTTGAGGACCATCTCCTCCTGCGGGGCGTACGAACCGAGCGTGAAGGGTCCGGCGCCGATCGGGCGGAAGGTCTTCGTGGCGTACGCGGCCGGCGCGACGATCATGCCGGGTGCCTGGGCGAGCATCGCGGGGAAGGTGGCCCACGCGCTGCGGAGGGTGAAGACGACGGTGCGGTCGTCGGTGGCCTCGGTCTTCGCGACGTTCGGCGCCAGCAGCGCGGTGTCGGCGCCCTTGTTCCTCTGGTACCAGGCGATGCTGCCGACGACGGCCTCGGCGTTGAGCGGGGTGCCGTCGGAGAAGGTGACGCCGTCGCGCAGCTTCAGGGTCCAGGTCTTCAGGTCGGCGCTGCTCTCCAGCGACTTCGCCAGCCACGGTTCGTACTTCTTCGCGGCGGTGTCATAGCGCATCAGTACGTCGTAGACGGCGGCCAGGGCGGAACCGCCGGACGCACCGGTGGCGTAGGTGACGGCGGGGCTGAGGCTGCGGGCCTCGCCGTAGTCCGCGAAGCGCAGGGTGCCGCCGCGGACCGGAGTGCCGCCCTTCGGCTGTTCACCGATGCTGCCGAAGGTGTACCGGCCGCGTTCGGTCTTCTGCTCCTTGCCGCCGGCCCCGTCGTCGGGTGAGGCGCAGGCGGAGGTGATCAGAGCCGCGGCGGCCAGGACGGCGGCGAGGCGGGCTCTGGCCCGTGGTGCTCGCTTCATTGCTTCCTCCAGTTGTCCGGAGCCCGAAGTCGGGAAGAACAGGTGCCCGGGGGGCGGGAAGAGCGGTGCCCGGGGGCGGGCGGGAAGAGCGGGTGCGGATGCGCCGGAGGGCGGGTTGCCCGGGGGCGGATCGTGGGGGGACGCTATGGCCGACGAAATCCGGCCGACGTGACGCATCCCACTCAGCGGGAACCCGGGCCGGGGGCGTGAGCACGGGGGCCGCGGGCGTGCTTCCGCTCCTCGCCGCCCCGTGGCACGGTGTCCCAGTGACCGGAATCAGGCGGGGAACGAGGGGCCCCGACTGCCGAGACTGGCGTCGTCCGCGATCCCAGTGGAGTTCACGACGCCCAGGAGTCCCCGATGTCCAGCGAAACGGATCACCGCGCCGCCGCCCTCGCCCAGGTGGCCGCGCTCACCGGCCCGGGCGGCCGGTTCGAGCTTGCCGACGACGAGGTGCTGGGCACCCGGCTGCCGGTGTTCACGCACCGCCATCGGGCCCTGCACGAGGTGCTGCACGCCTCCGTGGCCCACGCCGACCGTGAGTTCATCGTCACGGCCGACCGGCGGATCACCTTCGCCGCGCACGCGGAGCGGGTCGCTTCCCTGGCCCGGGTGCTGCGCGAGGAGTACGGCGTCGCGAGGGGCGACCGGGTGGCCATCGCCGCGGCCAACTCACCGGAGTGGATCATCACGTTCTGGGCCACCGTGTCCATCGGCGCGGTCGCCGTCGGGTTCAACGCCTGGTGGTCGGAGCGTGAGTTGGCGCACGGCCTCGACAACGCGGAGCCCTCGCTCGTGGTGGCCGATGCCCGGCGGGCGGCGAAGCTGACCGGCTGCGCGGTGCCGGTGCTCTCCATGGAGGAGGACATCGCCCGCTTCACCGGGGCCCACCCGGACGCGCCGCTGCCCTCCGCCGATGTCGCCGAGGACGATCCGGCGGTCATCCTCTACACCTCGGGCACCTCCGGCCGTCCCAAGGGGGCCGTGCACACCCATCGCAACCTGCTGGCCGTGGTCGAGTACCACCGCCTGAACGAGGCGATGGGACAGGCCCTGGGCGATCCGACGCCCCCGCAGGACCGGGTCTACCTGCTGACGTTGCCGCTGTTCCACATCGCGAGCCTGCACAACCTGGCCGTGCCGCGCCTGGCCACGGGCAGCCGCATCGCGCTGTACCAGGGGGCGTTCGACGTGGACGCCGTGCTGGGCACGGTCGAGCGGGAGCGCGTCACCAACTGGGGCGCGGTGCCCACCATGGCCCACCGGATGCTGGAACACGGCGGGGCGCACCGGTACGACACCTCCTCGCTGACGGCGTTCGCCCTGGCCTCCGCGCCTTCGTCGACCGCGTTCAAGGAGCGGCTGCGCAAGAGCCTGCCGTTCGCGAAGGACTCGCTGGTGGACAGCTACGGGCTGACCGAGACGTGCACCGCGGTCGCCGCCGCGAGCCCGCAGGAGCTGGCCGCCGCGCCCGGCACCCTTGGCCGGCCCGTCACCGGGGTCGCGCTGGAGATCCGCGACCCGCTCGGCCAGGTACTCGGCGAGGGCGAGGAGGGCGAGGTCTGGGTGCGCAGCCAGTACAACATGCTGGGTTACTGGCGGGACCCGGAGGCGACCGCGGGGGCCATCGGCCCGGACCGCTGGCTGCGCACGGGTGACCTGGGGCAGCTGCGCGAGGGCCGGCTCCATCTCGGCAGCCGCCGGTCGGACCTGATCATCCGGGGCGGCGAGAACATCTATCCCGCCGAGATCGAGACGGTGCTCGTGGAGCACCCGGACGTGCGCGAGTGCCTGGTGCTTGGGACGCCGCACCCCGACCTCGGCCAGGAGGTCGCGGCGGTGGTGGTCCTGGCGGCGGGTGCGACGGTCACCGAGGAGGCGCTGCGGGAGTACGCGGCGGGCCAGCTCTCCTACTTCAAGGTGCCCACGCAGTGGCGGCTGACCGCCGAGGAGCTGCCGCGCAACGCGACGGGCAAGGTGATCCGGCGCAAGGTGCGGGTCTGACCGTCCCCGGCACACGGGTGCCCCGGCCGCTCGGAGGGGACTCCGGCGGCCGGGGCACTCGCAGTTCCAGCACTCGCAGTTCCAGCACTCGCAGTTCCAGCACTCGCAGTTCCGGCACTCGCAGTTCCGGCACTCGTGGTTCCGGCTCGCGTGCTTCCGGCACCGTGTTCCGGCTCGCGTGGCTCTCCCGCGCGGTGGGCTCAGAACACGCCGGGTCCGCGCAGGGTCGCTTCGGCGCCCCCGTCGATGTACACCACCTGCCCGGTGATGTGGCTGTTGGCCTCGGAGGCGAGGAACAGCACCGCGCGGGCGACGTCCTCGGGCTCCAGATAGCCGCCCAGGGGCATGGGGACCGCCGCGTCCATGACCTTGCGCATCTCGGGGTCGTCGAAGAGGCCCGCGCTCATCGGGGTGAGGACGACGCCGGGCGCCACCACGTTCACCGGGATTCCGGCGTCCGCCCAGCCCTCGGCGACCGCGGTGCGCCGCGCCCACTGGGCGAGGGCCGCCTTGGACGAGGGGTACAGCTGCTGCGCGCGGCCCTCGGCCACCGCGCGGTCGGCGTGTGCCAGGGCCGTTGTCTCGTCACCGGCCAGGCAGGCGGCGACGACGTCCGGGTCGGCGGTCTGGGTACCGGAGATGGAGCCGATGGCCACGACCCTCGGCCGCTCGGCCGCGGCGAGCGCCGGACGCAGGGCCGTCAGGAACTCCGTGGTGCCGAAGTAGTTGACGGTCACCATGCCGCGCCCCGGTACGGCGGTGCCGGCGCAGGTGACGACCGCGTCGACCACGGAGCCTGCGGCTTCGGCGGCCGCCGCGGCGGCAGCGGTGCGCCCCTGCGGCGTGGACAGGTCGGCGTCCACGTCGCCGCCCCGCAGGTCCACCCCGATCACGCGGTCCCCCTGGGCGCGGAGCAGTGCGGTGAGGGCGGCACCGATCCCGGAACCCGATCCGGTGACGACGACGTTGCGTGGCATGAGTACTCCTCGGCTCGGTGGATGACGCCTGCACCGTAAGAGTTCCGGGCCCGGGCGGTGGCGCGTCGTCCCGCTGACCGGACGGGCCCGGTGCGGGGCTTCCCGCCCACCGGGACCGGGCCGTCGCGGGCGCGGCGGGGCGGCTTGGATGGCGTCTCGCTGCCCGTACCGTCCTGCCCGAGAGAGGTTTCCCCATGCGGCTCGGCATCAACAGTCCCGTCGTCACGGCCGTCCCCGGCGTCCACTCCCCCTGGGAGCGCACCGCCGGCATCGAGGAGCTGGGGGCGGTCGCCGAGGCCGCCGACCGGCTCGGTTTCGACCACCTCACCTGCTCCGAGCACGTCGCGGTGCCCGTGGGCGTCGCGGAGCAGCGCGGCGGCACCTACTGGGACCCGCTGTCCACCTTCGGTCATCTGGCCGCCCGGACCAGCCGGATCAGGTTCGCCACCCAGGTCCTGGTGCTCGGCTACCACCATCCGCTGGAGATCGCGAAGCGCTACGGCACCCTGGACCGCGTCTCGGGCGGGCGGCTCGTCCTGGGTCTCGGAGTGGGCAGTCTGGAGGAGGAGTTCCGGCTGCTCGGCGCGGCCTTCGAGGGCCGGGGCGCGGTCGCGGACGACGCGCTCGCCGCGCTGCGTGCCTCGCTGTCCCGGCGAGAACCCGCCTACCACGGCGAGCACTTCGACTACGAGGGCCTGGTGGTGGAGCCGCACGCGGTGCAGGACCGGGTGCCGCTGTGGATCGGGGGCCGCACTCCGCGTTCGCTGCGCCGGGCGCTCGCGCACGGCGACGGCTGGGTGCCTTTCGGCCTGCCGCTGGACCGGCTGGGCGAGATGGTGGGCGCGGCCACGCTGCCCGAGGGCTTCGAGGTGGTGCTGAGCGCGGGCCACCCACTGGACCCGTCCGGCGACGAGCGGGGCGCGGCGGAGGCGTTGCGGAGGGTGTCCGATGCCGGTGCCACGCTGGTCAGCGTGTCGTTGAGCGCCCGGTCGGCGGCCCATTACGTCGAACAGCTGGAGGCGCTCGCCGCCGTCGCGGGCCTCACGGCGGCAGCGGGGGCGCGGGCGTGAGCGAGGACCGGATCGCCGCCCTGGAGGCGCGGTTGGGGCTGCTTGAGGACGAGCGGGCCGTCGCCCGCGCGATGGCCTCGTACGGGCCGCTGGTGGACAGCGGCGAGGCGGACGGGGTGGCCGCGCTCTGGGCACCCGACGGGGTGTACGACATCGACGAGATCTACCTCGCGGGCCGGGAGCGGATCGGCGAGATGGTACGGTCCCCCGCGCACCGGGGCTGGATACGGCAGGGGTGCGCGCATGTCGTGGGCCCGCCGCACATCACGGTCGAGGGCGACGAGGCGGTGGCGGTGTGCCATTCGCTGATGGTGGTGCACGAGGCGGGCCGGTACGTCGTGCGCCGGGCGACCGCCAACCACTGGCGGCTGAGCCGGGTGCCGGGCGGCGGGGGCTGGCAGGTGGTCACCCGCACCAACCGCATCCTGGACGGCCGGCCCGAGTCCCCCGCGCTGCTGGCCCGGGGCGTGCGCGGGGAGCCGGCGGGCGGCTGACCCGTGTGCGGCGGGGTCCGGGTGACGGCGTGTAACCCCGGCCCCGCCGCGTGCGCGTGCGCGTGCGCCGTCAGCGCGCCCCGTACACCGGCTGCGGCCGCTCGGCCTCGGCGAGCAGCTTCAGCGCCGCGTCCCCGGCCTCGGCGGGGCTCCACCGGGCGCCCCTGTCCGCGGTGGGGCCCGGCCGCCAGCCCTCCATCACCGTGATCCGCCCGCCCTCGGCCTCGAAGACCCGGCCGCTGACCCCCTCGCACGCCGGCGAGCCGAGCCAGACGACGAGCGGCGAGACGTTCTCCGGGGCCATCGCGTCGAACTCCCCCTCGGCGGGGGCTGCCATGGTGTCCGCGAAGGTGTCCTCGGTCATCCGGGTGCGGGCGGCGGGGGCGATGGCGTTGACCTGGACCCCGTACCGGCCCATCTCGGCGGCGGCCACCAGGGTCAGGCCGACGATCCCGGCCTTGGCGGCCGCGTAGTTGCCCTGGCCGACACTGCCCAGCAGCCCCGCCCCGGAACTGGTGTTGATCACGCGCGCGCACGGGGTGCGCCCGGCCTTCGCCTCGGCGCGCCAGTGCGCCGCCGCGTGCTTGAGCGGCAGGAAGTGGCCCTTGAGGTGGACGCGCATGACCGCGTCCCAGTCGTCCTCGTCCAGGTTGGCCAGCATCCGGTCGCGGAGGAATCCGGCGTTGTTGACGAGCGTGTCGAGCCGGCCGAAGGTGTCGAGCGCGGTGGCGACGAGGGAGGCCGCGCCCTCGGCGGTCGCGATGTCGCCGTTGTGCGCGACGGCCTCGCCGCCGGCCGCGCGGATCTGTGCCACGACCTCCTGGGCGGGGCCGGTGGCCGTACCCGAGCCGTCGATACCCACGCCCAGGTCGTTGACGACGACCTTCGCCCCCTCGGCGGCGAGGGCCAGGGCGTGGGCGCGGCCGAGGCCACGGCCGGCGCCGGTGACGGCGGCGACGCGTCCGGTGCACAGAGCGGTCGATGAGGTCATGACGGGGGTCCTTTCCATCGGCGGGTCAGCGTGGGGCGGGGGCCGTCACCACTCAGCGGTGTCCGTCACCACTGAGTGGTATGACGCCCTCCCGCCGCGTCCGCATCACTGCTACGTTGAACCAAACAAACGTTAGGTGGAAAGGTAGCTGATCTGCTCATGGGTGTCTCCACCTCCGTCCCGGAAGAGGGCATCGCCCTCGTCACCGTGGACTTCCCCCCGGTCAACGCCCTGCCCGTGCGGGGCTGGTACGACCTCGCCGCCGCGGTCCGGGCCGCCGGGGCCGACCCGGACGTCCGGTGCGTGGTCCTCACCGCCGAAGGCCGCGGCTTCAACGCGGGCGTGGACATCAAGGAGATGCAGCGCGCGACCGGGCCCGATGCGCTGATCGGCGCCAACCGGGGCTGCTACGAGGCGTTCGCGGCGGTCTACGACTGCGAGGTCCCGGTGGTCGCCGCCGTACACGGCTTCTGCCTGGGCGGCGGCATCGGCCTGGTGGGCAACGCGGACGCGATCGTGGCCAGTGAGGACGCGACCTTCGGCCTGCCCGAGCTGGACCGGGGCGCGCTCGGCGCGGCCACGCATCTGGCCCGGCTGGTCCCGCAGCACCTGATGCGGACGCTGTACTACACCTCCCGCACGGTGACGGCCCACGAGCTGCACCGGCACGGATCGGTGTGGAGCGTCGTCCCGCGCGACCGGCTGGCCGCGGCCGCCCTCGCCCTGGCCGGGGAGATCGCCGCCAAGGACGGATATCTGATCCGGCTGGCCAAGGCCGCCATCAACGGCATCGACCCCGTCGACGTACGCCGCAGCTACCGCTTCGAGCAGGGCTTCACCTTCGAGGCCAATCTCAGCGGAGTGGCCGACCGGGTGCGCGACACCTTCGGCACGGACAAGGAGCAGCAGGCGTGACACAGGACAAGACGATGACGGCCGACGACGTCGTCGGCCGGCTGGAGAGCGGCATGACGGTCGGCATCGGCGGCTGGGGCTCACGCCGCAAACCGATGGCCCTGGTCAGGGCGCTGCTGAGGTCGGACGTCACCGATCTGACCGTGGTCTCGTACGGCGGGCCGGACGTCGGCCTGCTCGCGGCGGCCGGGAAGATCCGCAAGCTGGTCGCGGCGTTCGGCACGCTCGACTCGGTCCCGCTGGAGCCGCACTTCACGGCGGCCCGGCAGCGCGGCGCGTTCGAGATGGTCGAGCTGGACGAGGCGATGATGATGTGGGGCCTGACGGCGGGCGCCCAGCGGCTGCCGTTCATGCCGGTGCGCGCCGGTCTCGGCTCGGACCTGATGGAGGTCAACCCGGCCCTGCGCACGGTCACCTCGCCGTACGAGGACGGGGAGAAGCTGGTCGCGGCGCCGGCGCTGCGGCTCGACGCGGCCCTGGTCCACCTCAACCGCTGCGACGCGCAGGGCAACGGCCAGTACCTGGGCCCCGACCCGTACTTCGACGACCTGTTCTGCGAGGCCGCGGACCGGGCGTACGTCTCCTGCGAGCGGATCGTGGAGACGGCGGACCTGCTCAAGGAGCACGGGCCGCAGACGCTGCTGGTGAAGCGGCTGTTCGTGGACGGGGTCGTCGAGACGCCGAACGGCGCGCACTTCACCTCCTGCGTGCCCGACCACGACCGCGACGAGTCCTTCCAGCGCGCCTACGTGCGGGCGGCACGGGACCCCGAGGCCTGGCCCGCGTTCGTCGCACGGTTCCTGTCCGGGGACGAAGCCGCCTACCAGGCCGCCGTCACCGCGTTCCACCAGGAGGAGGAAGCATGAGCCGCACCGAGACCGCCGCGCCGGCCAGCCGCGCCGAGTACTGCGTGGTGGCGTGCGCCGAGGCGTGGCGGGACGCCGGCGAGGTCCTCGCCAGCCCGATGGGCACCGTCCCCGCGATCGGCGCCCGCCTGGCGAAGCTGACCTTCTCGCCGACCCTGCTGCTGACCGACGGGGAGGCCCTGCTGATGGGCGACACGCCGGCGGTCGGCGCGCGGCCGGGGTACGTCGAGGGCTGGCTGCCGTTCCGCCAGCACCTGACGCTCACCGCCACCGGCCGCCGGCACGTGATGATGGGCGCCAGCCAGCTCGACCGGCACGGCAACCAGAACATCTCCTGCATCGGCGACTGGGCCCGGCCCACGCGCCAGCTGCTCGGGGTGCGCGGGGCGCCGGTGAACACCCTGAACAACCCTACGAGTTACTGGGTGCCCAAGCACTCGGCGCGGGTCTTCGTGGAGCACGTGGACATGGTGAGCGGCGTCGGCTACGACCGGGCGGCGGCGGCCGGTCCGTCCGCGACCCGCTACCACCGCATCCCGGGCGTCATCACCAACCTGGGCGTCTTCGACTTCGAGACCCCCGACCGCACCATGCGCATCCGCTCCCTGCACCCCGGGGTCGCCGTCGAACAGGTCGCCGAGGCCACCGGCTTCGCCCTGTCCGTCCCCGACGACGTGCCGCTCACCCGGGAGCCCACCGAGGCCGAACTGCGCCTCATCCGCGAGGTCATCGACCCGAAGGGGCTGCGCGAGCGGGAGGTCCCGGCATGACCGGGCCCGCGCCGATGCCGACCGCGCTCACCGAGCTGACCGGGGTGCGGTACCCGATCGTGCAGACGGGCATGGGCTGGGTGGCCGGCCCCCGGCTCGTCTCCGCGTCCGCCGAGGCGGGGGCGCTCGGCGTCCTGGCCTCCGCGACGATGACCGTCGAGCAGTTGCGGGCGGCGATCCGCGAGGTCAAGTCCCGCACAAACGCCCCGTTCGGCGTCAATCTGCGGGCGGACGCGGGCGACGCGGGCGAGCGGGTGCGGATCATGATCGAGGAGGGGGTGCGGGTGGCGTCCTTCGCGCTCGCCCCCTCCAAGGAGCTGATCGCCCGCCTCAAGGACGCCGGTGTCGTCGTCATCCCCTCCGTCGGCGCCCGCCGGCACGCGGAGAAGGTCGCGGCGTGGGGTGCGGACGCGGTGATGGTCCAGGGCGGCGAGGGCGGCGGCCACACGGGCGAGGTGGCCACCACGGTGCTGCTCCCCCAGGTCGTGGACGCCGTGGGCATCCCGGTGATCGCGGCGGGCGGCTTCCACGACGGCCGCGGCCTGGTCGCGGCCCTCGCCTACGGGGCGGCCGGGATCGGGATGGGCACGCGCTTCCTGCTCACCTCCGACAGCACCGTCCCGGACCCGGTGAAGGCGAAGTACCTGGCCGCCACCGTCAAGGACGTCACGGTCACCACCCAGGTGGACGGCCTGCCGCACCGCATGCTGCGGACCGCCATGGTCGACTCGCTGGAGCGCTCCGGCCGCGCCGCCTCACTGCTGCGGGCGCTGCGGCACGCCTCGGCGTTCCGCCGCGAGTCCGGTGCGAGCTGGCCGCAGCTCGTGCGCGACGGGCTCGCGATGAAGCACGGCAAGGACCTGTCCTGGAGTCAGGTGCTGCTGGCCGCCAACACCCCGATGCTGCTCAAGGCCTCACTGGTCGAGGGCCGCACGGACATCGGCGTGATGGCCTCGGGCCAGGTGGCCGGCCTGATCGAGGACCTGCCGTCCTGCGCGGAACTGGTCGAGCGGATCATGGATGAGGCGCGGGCGACACTGAAGTCGCTGCCGGGGGCCGCCTGACCCCGGGCGCCGGGGGCGCGCTGCTCGCGCGGCGTGCCCCCGGTCCGGTCCGCCCCGCCCCTCAGAGGCGTTCGATGATCGTCACGTTGGCCTGGCCGCCGCCCTCGCACATGGTCTGGAGGCCGTAGCGGCCGCCGGTGCGCTCCAACTCGTGCAGGAGGGTCGTCATCAGCTTGGTGCCGGTGGCGCCGAGCGGGTGGCCGAGGGCGATGGCGCCGCCGTTGACGTTGACCTTGTCCGGGTCGGCGCCGGTCTCCTTCAGCCAGGCCAGGACGACCGGGGCGAACGCCTCGTTGATCTCCACCAGGTCCATGTCGCCGATGGACATGCCGGCCTTCTTCAGCGCGTACGCGGTCGCCGGGATGGGTGCGGAGAGCATCCGGATCGGGTCCTCACCGCGCACCGAGAGGTGGTGAATGCGGGCCCGGGGCGTCAGGCCGTGCTCGGCGACGGCCCGCTCGGAGGCGATGAGCAGCGCGGACGCCCCGTCGGAGACCTGCGAGGAGACGCCCGCGGTCAGCCGGCCGCCCTCCACGACCGGCTTGAGGCCCGCCATTTTCTCCAGCGAGGTGTCCCGGCGCGGCCCCTCGTCGACGGTCACGTCCCCGTACGCGACGGTCTCGCGGGCGAAGCGGCCCTCGTCGATGGCGTGCAGGGCGCGCTGGTGCGAGCGGAGCGCGAAGTGCTCCATGTCCTCGCGGGAGATGCCCCACTTCTCGGCGATGAGTTCGGCGCCGTGGAACTGGTTGACGGGCGCGTCGCCGTAGCGGGCCCGCCACCCCTGGGAGCCGAGGTAGGGGCCGTCGGTGAGGCCGAGGGGTTCGGCGGCCTGGCGGCTGGCGAAGGCGATCGGGATCATCGACATGTTCTGGGTGCCGCCGGCGACGACCAGGTCCTGGGTGCCGGACATGACGCCCTGGGCGGCGAAGTGGACGGCCTGCTGGGAGGAGCCGCACTGCCGGTCGACGGTGGTGCCGGGCACCTCCTCGGGCAGGCCGGCGGCGAGCCAGGCGGTGCGGGCGATGTCCCCGGCCTGGGGGCCGACGGTGTCCAGGCAGCCGAAGACGACGTCGTCCACGGCGGCCGGGTCGATGCCGCCGCGCTCTACCAGCGCCTTGATGACATGGGCCCCGAGGTCGGCGGGGTGGACGGCGGACAGACCGCCCTTGCGCCGGCCGACCGGGGTGCGGACCGCTTCGATGATGTAGGCCTCGGCCATGACTGCTCCTTGGAGTGAGGGTGGTGAGGGGGTGTCAAGCGCGCGCGGTGATGCCGGCGAGGACCATGGACAGGTACTGGCGGGCGATCGCCTCCGCGCTGTGGGTGCCGCCGGGCCGGTACCAGGAGGCGGCCACCCAGACGGTGTCGCGGACGAAGCGGTAGACGAGCCGGACGTCGAGGTCGGCCCGGAATGCCTCTTCCGCGACGCCGCGTTCCAGCGTGCGCAGCCAGGCGTTCTCGAACTTCGGCTGTGACCCGGCGAGATGGGCGAAGCGCGGCTGGGCGGCGAGGTGCTTGGACTCCTTCTGGTAGATGGCGACCGCGGGGCCGTGCCGGTCGATCTGCCGGAAGGACTGGGTGACGAGCGCCCCAAGGGTCTCCCGGGGGCCGAGTCCGGCGGCGAGCACGGTGTCGTAGCACGCCCACAGCTCGTCCAGGAAGGCGGTGAGGATCTCGTCGAGCATCGCCTCCTTGGAGTCGAAGTGGTAGTAGAGGCTGCCCGCGAGCATTCCGGCGGCGTCCGCGATGCGGCGGACGGTGGTGGCGTTGTACCCCTGCTCGGCGAAGACCCGGGCAGCGGTGGCGAGGAGTTCGGCGCGTCGTTCGGCGTTGGGGTGCGGGGTGATCGCGGTCACGCCCTCTGGCTGCTCACCGAGACGGTCTCGCCCGTCATGTACGAGGAGTAGCCGCTGGCCAGGAAGACGATGACGTTGGCGATCTCCCAGGGTTCGGCATACCGGCCGAAGGCCTCGCGCACGGTGAGTTCGGCGAGGAGTCCGGGCGTGGTGACCTTCACCAGGTGCGGGTGCATGGCCAGGCTCGGGGCGACGGCGTTGACGCGTACGCCGAAGTCGGCGGCCTCCAGGGCGGCGCACCGGGTGAGGGCCATGACGCCGGCCTTCGCGGCGGCGTAGTGGGCCTGGCCGCGCTGGGCGCGCCAGCCGATGACGGAGGCGTTGTTGACGACGATGCCGCCGGTGGCGCTGTCCTTGAAGTGGCGCAGGGCGGTGCGGGTGCAGCGGAAGGTGCCGTTCAGGGTGACGTCCAGGACCTTGGCCCACTGCTCGTCGGTCATGTCCACGAGGTCGGCGGTGCCGCCGAGGCCGGCGTTGTTGACGACGGCGTCGAGCCGGCCGTGGCGTTCGGCGGCGAGCGCGAACAGGGCGTCGACCTGTTCCTGGTCGGTGACGTCGCAGGGCAGTGCGGCGACCCGGTCCGCGCCGAACTCCTCCGCGAGCGCCGCGGCGCTCTCCCGGAGGCGGCGTTCGTGGGCGTCGCCGATGACGATCCGGGCACCTTCCTCCAGGAATTTGCGGGCGGTCGCGCCGCCGATTCCGGCACCGGCGGCGGCGGTGATCACCGCGGTGCGCCCGTCCAGGAGGTGGTGGCCCGGTACATAGGCCGGCTGGGTCGTCATGGGCGCAGCTCCTTGGGGAGGCCGAGGACGCGCTCGGCGATGATGTTGCGCTGGATCTCGTTGGACCCGGCGTAGATGGTGTCGGCGCGGGAGAAGAGGAACAGCCGCTGCCAGTGGTCGAGTTCGTAGGGCTCTGCGGGCGCGGTCATCCCGCCGGCGCCCAGGACGCTCATGGCCAGTTCGCCGAGTTCGCGGTGCCAGGTGGCCCAGTAGATCTTCCCGATGGACGCCTCGGGGCCGGGGGCGCCGGCCGCGACGCCGTCGAGCATGCGCAGGGCGTTGCAGCGGATGGTCTCCAGGCCGGTCCAGGCGCGGGCGAGGCGGTCGCGGATCAGTGGGTCGGAGGCGGCGCCGTTGCGGCGGGCCAGGGCGATGAGGGTTTCCAGTTCGCGGCGGAAGCCGACCTGCTGGCCGAGGGTGGAGACGCCGCGTTCGAAGCCGAGGGTGGCCATGGCCACGCGCCAGCCGTCGCCGGGGGCGCCGACGATGTGCTCGGCTCGGGTGCGGGCGCCGTCGAAGAAGACCTCGTTGAACTCGCTGGTGCCGGTCAGCTGGGTGATGGGCCGGATTTCGACGCCGGGCTGGTCGAGCGGGACCAGGAGGTAGGACAGGCCCCGGTGGCGCGTGGAGCCCGGTTCGGTGCGGGCGACCACGAAGCACCACTGCGCCTCGTGGGCCAGTGACGTCCAGGTCTTCTGCCCGGTGACGACCCAGTCCGCGCCGTCCCGCTCGGCCCTGGTGCGTACGTTCGCCAGGTCGGAGCCGGCGTCGGGCTCGCTGTAGCCCTGGCACCACAGCTCTTCGGCGGCGACGATCGGCGGCAGGAACCTGGCCCGCTGCTCGGGTGTGCCGAAGGCCACCAGCGTCGGCCCGAGCAGCTGCTCGCCGATGTGGTTGACCCGCGCGGGCGCGTCGGCCAGGGCGTACTCCTCGTGGAAGGCGACCTGCTGCTCGATGGTCGCGCCCCGGCCGCCGTGCTCCTTCGGCCAGCCCACACAGGTCCAGCCCTCGGCGGCCATGTGCCGTTCCCAGGCCAGCCGTTCGGCGAAGGCCTCGTGTTCGCGACCGGGGCCGCCGCGGCCCCGCAGGCCCGCGAAGGACCCGGTGAGCCGGGCGGCCAGCCAGCCGCGGATCTCGGTGCGGAACTCCTCGACGCTGCTCATGGGGGTACGTTAATCTACCAAACACTTGTTAGGGAAGGAGGGGCCACGATGTCCGCTGCCCATGACGAACCGGTGCGCTACGAGAAGCGGGGCCCGGTCGCGACGGTGACCATGAACCGTTCGGACTACCGCAACGCGCAGAACTCCGCGATGACCTACGCCCTGGACCGGGCGTTCTACCACGCGGCCGAGGACAACGAGGTGAAGACCGTCGTCCTGGCCGGGGCGGGCGAGCACTTCTCCGCCGGCCACGACATCGGCACCCCGGAGCGGGACGCGCACCTGCCGTTCGAGCGGCGGGCGGGGCTGTGGTGGGACCACTCGGACAAGGAGGGCGCGGAGAGCCGTTTCGCCCGTGAGTCCGAGGTCTACCTCGGCATGTGCCGGCGCTGGCGCGAGCTGCCGAAGCCGGTCGTCGCGTCCGTGCAGGGCGCGTGCGTGGCGGGCGGTCTGATGCTGGCCTGGGTGTGCGACCTGATCGTGGCGTCCGAGGACGCGTTCTTCGCCGATCCCGTGGTCCGCATGGGCATCCCCGGCGTCGAGTACTTCGCCCACCCCTGGGTGATGCCGCCCCGGATCGCCAAGGAGTTCCTGTTCACCGGCGACCGGATGAGCGCCCGGCGCGCGTACGAGGTGGGCATGGTCAACCGGGTCGTCCCGCGCGAGGAACTGGCCGACCGCAGCCACGAACTGGCGCTGCGCATCGCGGAGATGCCGCGCATGGGCCTGGCCCTGACCAAGCGCGCGGTCAACCAGGCCGAGGACCTGCAGGGCCTGCACACCGGCATGGACTCGGTGTTCGGCCTGCACCACCTGGCGCACGCCCACAACGCCGAGACCGCGCCGGACGCGCTCGGCGGCATGGACATCCGGGCGATGAAGAAGGCGGGCGGCTGATGGACCTCGACTTCGACGCGGCGGACGAGGCGTTCCGTACGCGGGTACGCGACTGGCTCGCCGCACACGTCCCCGTCACCGCCCTGCCCTCCCTGGAGACCGCCGAGGGTTTCGCCGCGCACCGGGAGTGGGAAGCCGTCCTGGCCGCCGACCGCTGGTCGGTGGTCTCCTGGCCCGAGGAGTTCGGCGGGCGCGGCGCGTCCCTGCTGCGCTGGCTGATCTTCGAGGAGGAGTACTACGCCGCCGGGGCGCCGGGCCGGGTCAGCCAGAACGGCATCAACCTGCTGGCCCCGACGCTCTTCGAGCACGGCACCGCCGAGCAGCGGGCCCGCGTCCTGCCCGCGATGGCGCGGGGCGAGGTCATCTGGGCGCAGGCCTGGTCGGAGCCGGAGTCCGGTTCCGACCTCGCCTCGCTGCGGTCGACGGCGGTACGGACCGAGGGCGGCTGGCTGCTCAGCGGGCAGAAGACCTGGTCGTCGCGGGCCGCGTTCGCCGACCGGGCCTTCGGCCTCTTCCGCAGCGACCCGGACGCGGACAGGCCGCACCGGGGGCTGACGTATCTGATGTTCCCGCTGGACGCCGAGGGCGTCACCGTGCGGCCCATCGGGAGGCTCGACGGGAAGCCCGCCTTCGCCGAACTCTTCCTGGACGAGGTGTTCGTCCCCGACGAGGACGTCATCGGCGAACCCGGGCAGGGCTGGCGGGTCGCGATGAGCACCACCGGCAACGAGCGCGGCCTCACCCTGCGCAGCCCCGGCCGCTTCACCGCCGCAGCGGACCGGCTCACCGCCCTGTGGCGCGAACACGGCGACCCGGCGGACACGGCGCTGCGCGACCGGGTCGCGGACGCGGTGATCGGCGCCCGCGCCTACCTGCTGTTCTCCTACGCGGGTGCCTCCCGCGTCCTGCACGGCGAGGGCGGTCCCGCCGGGGCCGCCTCCAGCCTCAACAAGATCTACTGGTCCGAACTGGACATCGCCCTGCACGAGACGGCCCTCGACCTGCTCGGCCCGTGCGGCGAACTGGCCGACCACGCCTCCGAGGCGCCGGACGGCGGCGGCTGGTCCGAGGGGTACACCTTCGCACTGGCCGGCCCGATCTACGCGGGCACCAACGAGATCCAGCGCGACATCATCGCCGAGCGGCTGCTCGGCCTTCCGAAGGGACGCCGCTGATGCGTTTCCTCCTCGACAGGGAGCAGCGGGAGTTCGCCCGCTCCCTCGACGGCCTGCTCACCTCCTCGGACGTCCCGGCCGCGGTGCGGTCCTGGGCGGCCGGCGACCACGGCCCGGGGCGGGCCGTCTGGGCGCGCCTGGCCGAGGCCGGGCTCTTCGCCCTCGCGGTGCCCCAGGAGCACGACGGCTTCGGCCCGCTGCCCGTCGAACTGGCCGTCGCCTTCGAGGTGCTGGGCCGGCACGCCGTCCCCGGACCGCTGGTCGAGACGGTGGCGGCGACGGCCCTGCTGGACCGGCTCGGTGACAAGCGCCTCGCCGCCGAGCACCTGCCCGCCATCGCCTCGGGCGCGTCCGTGGTCTCGCTGTGCGTGACGGCGCTCGGCCCGTACGCGCTGGACGCGGACGCGGCCGGCACGGTGTTCGTCGTGGACGACGACGCGCTGCGGGTGGCCGACGGTCCGGGGCCCGTGCAGCCCTCCGTCGACCCCGGGCGGCGGCTCGCGCGGCCGTCGGGCGGGGCGGTCGTGGCCCGGGGCCCGGAGGTGAGGGCCGCCGCCGCGTACGCGGCCGAGGTCGCCGCGCTCGCCACGGCGGCCCAGGCCCTCGGCGTCGGCCGGACGCTGCTGGCCCGCACCGTCGCATACGTCACCGGGCGCACCCAGTTCGGGGTGGCGATCGGGTCCTTCCAGAGCGTCAAGCACCGCCTGGCGGACACCTTGCTGGCCCTGGAGTTCGCCGAGCCGCTGGTGCACGGCGCCGCGCTCGCCCTGGCCGCCGGCGGCGAGGGGGCGGGCCGGGAGATCGCCGCCGCCAAGGTCACCGCGGGCGAGGCCGCGTACGGGGCCGCGCGCACCGCCCTCCAACTGCACGGAGCGGTGGGCTACACGGATGAGCTCGACCTGTCCCTGTGGATACGCAAGGCCCGGCCGCTGCGCGACGCCTGGGGTACCCCGGCCGCCTGCCGGGCCCGCGTACTGGCCGCCTGACCGCACACCGAGGGGAGAGCAGTCCGATGAGGCTGACGCAGGAGCAGGAAGAGCTGAGGTCGGCCGTACGGTCGCTACTGACGCGACATCAAGGGGCGCCGGCATGGGCGCCGTTGAGCGAGCAGATCGGCGTCGCCGGGCTCGCCGTGCCCGAGGCGTACGGCGGGGCCGGCGGCGGGGCGCGGGACGTCCACGTGCTGATGGAGGAGCTGGGCCGGGTCCTGAGCCCGCTGCCCTGTCTGGGCTCCGCCGTGCTCACGGTGGGGGCCCTGCTTGCCTCCGGCGACGAGGAGGCGTGCGGCCGGCTGCTGCCGGGGCTCGCCGGGGGCACGTCGGTGGGCGCCCTGGCCTGGGCGGAGCAGGGGTCGTGGGACGGGGCGGCGCTACGCGCCCGTGCCGTGGCGCGCCCCGGTGGCGGCTGGCTGGTGACCGGGGTGAAGGAGTACGTCCTCGACTGGCCGGACATCGACGTGCTGGTCGTCGCCGCCCGTACCGACGCCGGGGTTTCGCTCTTCGAGGTGGCCCCGGGCGCCTCCGGGGTCCGCCGGGAACCCCTCGTGACCATGGACGCCACCCGGGCCCTGGCGCGCTGGGTGTTCGACGGGGCCGAGGGGCGCCTCCTGGGCCGGGACGACGACGGCGGGCACCACCTGGAGCACGTACGGGACCTGGCCTGTGCGGCCCTCGCGGCGGAGCAGGTGGGGGCGGCCGAACGCTGCCTGGAGCTCACCGTGGGATACGCCGGGGACCGGGTGCAGTTCGGCCGGCCCATCGGTTCGTTCCAGGCGGTCAAGCACCGGCTGGCGGACGCCTACGTGCTGGTGGAGTCGGCGCGTTCGGCGGCGCTTGGTGCCGCGTTCGCCGCCGACGAGGACCCGGGCGCGCTGCCCCGGGCGGCCGCCGTCGCCCAGTCCGTCTGCTCCGAGGCGTTCTCGGCGGTGGCCGGCGAGATGATCCAGCTGCACGGCGGGATCGGCATCACCTGGGAGCACGACGCGCACCGCTACTTCAAGCGGGCGCACGGGGCGGGCGAGCTGTTCGGGGCGCCCGCGCACCACCGGGAACGGCTCGCCGCCGGGCTCGGCCTGGCCGCCCGATGAACGGATCTCCGCAGACCGAGACAGGAGAGCGCGACACCATGGACATGGGCAACCCCCTGGACTTCACCGGGCACGTGGTGCTGGTCACCGGCGGCACCAAGGGCATCGGCGCCGCCGTCGCCGAGGCGTTCCTGACCGCCGGGGCCGACGTGGTGGTCTGCGGCCGGAGCGCCCCGAGGGCCCTCCCGTCGGCCGGGGGCCGCGAGGCGGTCTTCGTACCGGCCGACGTGCGCGACCCGGAGGCGGCGTCCGCGCTGGTGGACGCCGCGGTGGAGCGGTTCGGCCGGCTCGACGTCCTCGTCAACAACGCGGGCGGCTCCCCCGACGCTGACGCGGCCACCGTCTCGCCGCGTTTCGTGGAGAAGATCGTCGCGCTCAACCTCCTCGCCCCCTTCTACGTGGCGCAGCCGGCCCACCGCGTCATGCGGGCCCAGGAGGGTGGGGGCACGGTCATCAACATCGGCAGCGTCTCCGCCCATGACCCGCAGCCCGGCACCGCCGCGTACACCGCCGCCAAGGCCGGGCTGCTGGCCCTCACCAAGGCGCTCGCCCTGGAGTGGTCGCCCGCGGTCCGCGTCAACCACATCACCACGGGCCTGATCCGCACCGAGAGCGCCGCCTCGGTCTACGGCGCGGACGGCGGGGCCGCGGTGGCGGCGGTCATCCCGATGGAACGGATGGCGGTCCCCCAGGACGTGGCGCGCGCCTGCCTGTTCCTCGCGAGCGGGCTCTCCGGATACATCAGCGGCGCGGACCTGGCGGTGCACGGCGGCGGCGAGTTCCCGGCGCGCTACCTCGCCGCGCGAACGGCCCGCTGACCCCGTACGCACAGCGGTCCCGGACCCTCGCGGGGGTCCGGGACCGCTGTGTTGTGCGACCGGGGTCAGACGAGGTTGTCCTCGACGGTCAGGCCGAAGGCGCCCCGGCCGTACATGGCCAGCGCGCGTTCCACGTCGTTGGCGACATGGACGCTGCCCGCGTGGGCGTCGCGCCAGGCGCGTTCGACGGTGTTGCCGCGCCGCAGCGCGTTGCCGCCGGCGGTCTTGAAGAGCAGGTCGATCGCGGCGACGGCACGCTCGGTGCCCCGGACCTGGTCGCGGCGGGTGCGCAGGCGCAGCTCCATGGGTATCTCCCGGCCCGCCGCGGCGAGTTCGGACAGTTCGCGCAGGTTGCGGTCCATCTGGAGCACGGTCGCGTCGATGTCGGAGGCCGCGCGGGCGATGGCGACCTGGGCGAAGGGGTCCTCGGTGAACCTGCCGCCGCCCAGGCTGAGCCGTACCCGCTCCTTCATCCGCTGCACGTACGAGGCGTAGCCGCCGGACACCGCGCCGATCACCGGTGCGGTGATGGCGCTGGTGAAGATCGCGCCGAACGGCAGCCGGTACAGCGGGCCGGGGTTGACCTGCTGCCCCGGCACCTTCAGCCGGGCCTGCTCGTAGTTGCGCAGCACCCGGTGGGCCGGTACGAACGCCGACTCGACGATGATGTCGTTGCTGGCGGTGCCCCGCAGCCCGACCACGTCCCACATGTCCTCGATCCGGTAGTCGCGGCGGGGCACCAGGACGGTGAGGAAGTCCACGGGGCGGCCCTGCGCCCCGACGACGAGGGCGCCGAGCAGCGCCCAGGAGGCGTGCTCGCAGCCGGAGGAGAAGCTCCACCGCCCGGCCAGTTCGTAGCCGCCGTCGACGGGGGTGAGCCGGCCCACCGGTGCGTACGAGGAGGAGACCCGGGTGTCCCGGTCCTCCCCCCACACGTCCTCCTGCGCCTGCTTGGGGAACAGGCCCAGCTGCCAGGGGTGCACCCCGAGGACGGAGGCCACCCAGCCGGTGGAGCAGCAGACGGCGGAGATCGCCCGCACCACCTGGTAGAAGTCGGCCGGGTCGCCCTCCAGGCCGCCGTAGCGGGCCGGCTGGAGCATCCGGAACACGCCGGCCCCGGTCAGCTCGCGGATCGTGGCATCCGGTATCCGCCGTTCCTCGTCCGTGGTGACGGCCCGCTTCTCGATGGCCGGCAGCAGGGCGCGTACCGACTCCAGAACCTCGTTGCCCATCGTCGCTCTCCCTCGCTCCTCGCACCGTGAGGGGTGCGGTCAGATCGTGCGCAAGGCGGCCTTGTCCACCTTGCCCGTGGCGTTGCGCGGCAGGCTCCCGAGGACCACGACCTCGCGCGGGACCTTGAAGTTGGCGATCCGCTCGCGGCAGTGGGCGATCAGGTCGTCCGGGGCGGCCCCGGCGCCGGGCCGGACCGTCACGAACGCGCGGCCGACCTCGCCGAGGCGGGCGTCGGGCACCCCGACCACTGCGGCCTCGGCGACGGCGTCGTGCCCGGCGAGCACCTGCTCGACCTCCGCCGGATAGACGTTGAAGCCGCCGACGACGAAGAGGTCCTTGGAGCGTCCGGTGATCGCCAGGTTGCCGCGTGCGTCGAGGTGGCCGATGTCGCCGGTGTCGAGCCATCCGCCGGCGTCGACGGCCGCCGCGGTCGCCGCCGGGTCGTCCAGGTAGCCGAGCATGACGTGGAAGCCGCGCACCAGGATGCGGCCGTCCCGGCCGGCGGGCAGTGGGAGGCCGTCGCCGTCGCGGATCTGCACCTCGGTGCCGTCGATGGGGCGGCCCGCGGTGAGCGCGACGGTCTCGGCGTCGTCGTCGGCCGAGCAGACGGTGACCGTGCCGCAGCTCTCGGTCAGCCCGTAGGCGGTGAGTACGTCGGGGAAGAGTTCGGCGCGCATCCGCCGGACGAGGGTGACCGGCACGACGGCGGCACCGGTCACCGCGAGCCGCAGCGACGACAGGTCGAACCGGTGCCGGGCGGGCGCGTCGAGCAGTTCGGTGTAGATGGTGGGCGGGCCCGGGAGCACGGTGATCCGCTCGGCCTCGACGGCGCGCAGGACCCGCTCCACGTCGAACACCGGCTGGAGGACCATGGTGGCGCCGCGTACGAGGCAGGCGAGCACACCGGCTTTGTAGCCGAAGCAGTGGAACAGCGGGTTGACGACCAGACAGCGGTCGTCACCGGTGACCCCGGTGCGGCTGCTCCAGGCCCGGTACGTGGCGAGGTTCTGCCGGTGCGTGGTCAGGGCGCCCTTGGGGCGGCCGGTCGTGCCCGAGGTGAAGAGCAGGTCGGACGGGTCGTCGGGGTGTACGGCGGCGGCCCGGGCGGTGACCTCGGCGTCGGACAGCCGCGCGCCCTCGCGCAGGAAGCTGTCCCACGGCAGGGTGCCGGGACGCCTCGGTACGTCGCCGTCCTCGTCCGATGCGTCGAAGACCACGGCCCTTTCCAGGGCGGGCAGTCGGGGCACCGGACGGTCCTCCCGGCCGGCTTCCGGGCCCGCCCCGAGCATGGCGAGGTAGTCCTTGCCCAGGAAGCCGTTCTCGACGAACAGCAGCCGCACCCCGCCGCGTTCCAGGAGCCAGCGCGCCTCGTCGCCCCGGTAGCGGGTGTTGACGGGGACCAGCACCGCCCCGGCCGAGGTGGCGGCGAGCGCGGCGACCACCCAGTGGTGGCTGTTGGGTGCCCAGACGGCGATCCGGTCGCCGGGCCGGACACCGAGGGCGATCAGCGACTTCACGGCCGCGTGCACCCGGTCGCGCAGCTGTGCCCAGGTGAGCCGGGTGTCGCCGTCCACGACCGCGTCCCGGCCGGGGTGGCGGCCGGCGGCGAGGGCGAGGGCGCCGGGAATCGTGAGGGGGTGCTCGGTCTCGCTCATCTGCTCTCCGGGAGGGGGCGGTTCGCGCCGTGGACGGGGGTGCGGCGGGCAGGGCAGGGCGTCGGTGTCGGTGTCAGGAGGACGGCGGCAGGAGCCGCCGGGACGCCTCGTGGGCCCCGAGCACCAGCTCGGCGCGCGGGAATCCGCTGCGCTTCTCGGCCGCCGGGGCGTTGCCGCCCGCGACCAGGACGGGGCCGTCGGCGAGGTGTTCCAGCCCCTCCCGGGCGACGTCGTCCGGCTCGGCGACCCGTAGGCCCGGCAGGTCCATGCGCAGCCCGGCGCGCTCCATGGCGGGGGTGCGGGTCACGCCGAGCACCAGCTCCAGGACGTGCACGCCGTACGGCCGAAGCTCCAGCCACAGGCCCTCCGCGAAGACCCGGCCGAAGGCCTTGGCCGCCGAGTAGACGCTGATCTGCGCCTGGCCGAGGTAGCCGGAGAGCGAGCCGACGAGCAGGATGCCGCCCCGGCCCCGTTCCTTCATCAGGGCGCCGAAGTGGTGGGTCAGGGCGAGCTGCGCGGTGATGTTGAGGTCCAGGACGCCCTGCACCCGGTCCAGGTCGCCGGTGACGAACTCGTGGCCGTAGCTGTTGGCCCCGGCGTTGAAGACCAGCAGGCCGACCTCCAGCCCGTCCGTGGCCGCCCGGACCTTGTCCGCAGCCCCGGGGTCGAGCAGGTCGAGGGCGAGGGTGCGGACCTCGACGCCCCGGGCGCGGACCCGGGCGGCGGTCTCCTCCAGGGGGCCGGGCTTGCGGGCGATCAGGATCAGGTTGATCCCGGCGTCCGCGAGCTGGTGGGCGAAGGAGGCGCCCACGCCCTCGGACCCTCCGGCGACGACCGCCCACGGTCCGTAAAGGCTCTTGTCGATCATCGAGTACCTCTCTCCTGCCGGCCGGGCCCGGTGCCGCGACCGTAGAGCGGGTCCGCGGGGCGGCGCCCCGGGCATCCCACTGGCCGGGATGTCCGGGGCGCGGCCCTCGGGTCAGGGGGTTTCGGCGGGCCGGCCGGCCATGTGCCGGACGGCGAGGGATGCGAAGACCATGGCGGTGCCGATGGGGACGCCGGGGCCCGGGTAGACGCGGCCGGTGAACGAGGCGCTGGTGTTCCCGGCGGCGTACAGGCCGGGCAACGGGCGGCCCGCCGCGTCCAGGACGCACGCGTCCGCGTCCGTGCGCAGACCGCCCTTGGTGCCGAGGTCGGCGAGGACCAGCCGCGCCGCGTAGTACGGCGGGCGGTCGAGCGGGACCAGGCAGGGGTTGGGCCCGGGTGCGTCGGCCCGGTTCGCGAAGAACAGGTCGTACGGGTCCTCGCCGCGGTGGTGGTCCTCGTCGGTGCCGGAGGCGGCGAACCCGTTGAAGCGGCCGACGGTCTCCGCGAGGGCGGCGGCCGGCACCCCGATGAGCCCGGCGACCTCGGGCAGCGACCCCGCCCGCACCCAGGTGCCGGCCGCCAGGTGCTCCGCCGGTGCGGTGGGCGGGACGGCGATGGCGGGCAGGGCGCCGCCCTCCCGGGAGTCGAAGATCAGGTGGATGGACGCGTCCGCTCCCTGGGCGGCGGCGATGGCCCGGCCCATGCGGTCGTACGGCAGGGACTCGTTGGCGAACCGCCGCCCCGACCCGTCCACCATCAGGCCACCGCGCAGGCCCAGGGTGAAGGCGGCCGAGCCGTCGGGCAGCTCGGTCCCCGGACACCACCAGGCCTCGTCCAGGAGCGCGGTGGCGGCGCCCGCCTCGACGGCGGCGCGCAGCAGCTCCCCGGTGTTGGTCCCCCGGGGCGCCATGCTCCACGAGGCGCGGCCGGGCACCCCGTGCTCCGTGCGCAGGGTGTCCTCGCCCTCGAAGCCGCCGGCGGCCAGCAGGACCCCGCGCCTGGCCCGCATCCGGACGGTGCCGTGCGGGGTGCGGGCCTCGACACCGGTGATCCGGCCGTCCTCGGTGGTCAGCCCGGTGACGTGGTGGCCGGTGCGGATCTCGGCGTTGCCGGTGCGGCTGAGGGCCAGCAGGAGGCGGCCGATCAGGGCGCGGCCCTGGCTCAGCGGGGCGTCGGGGTGTCCCTGACCGGCCCGGTCCCGGTCGACTGCCGGGCGTACCAGGCGGGCGAGGTCGCCCAGCTCGGCAGGGTCCAGGTCGAGCGGGACGAAGGAGCGGCCGGCGTCCATGCGGCCGGGGGCGGCGACGTAGTCCGGGAAGGCCTGCCAGCGGAACGCGAGGGCCGGGTCCTCCTCCAGCTGGGCGACCAGGCGGGGTGCGTGGCTCAGGAAGGCGTCCCTGCGTACCGCCTCAAGGTCACCGAGCAGGGCCCGCAGGTAGTCGCGGGCGTCTTCCGCCGAGTCACCGAGGCCTGCGCGTTCCTGTACCTGGGTGCCGGGCAGCCAGCAGGCCGCCCCCGAGTAGGCGGACGTGCCGCCGAGCAGCGCGGTGCGCTCCAGTACGACGGTGTCGAGGCCGTCCCCGGCGGCCGTCAGGGCCCCCGTCATCGCTCCCGCGCCGGACCCGACGACGATCACGTCGTGGGTGGCGTCCCAGTCCTGGCCGTCCCGCATGAGGTGTGCCCCTTCTGCCGCTCGGTGGTCGTGCGGGCCTCAGCAGACCCTTTCCGGGGCGGTTGCGGCGGGGCCGGTCCCGCTGACCGGTACGGCGGGCGGGCGCACCTGACGCGGGCGGCGGGGACGCGTATTGTCGGAGGCCGTTGACATGAACCGAACGCCGGGAGGAGGGGAGCGTGCCCAGAATCGCCGAGGCCAGGGCGGGGGCCGAGCCCAGTTCGCCCCGCCAGCGCGCACGCCGTCAGAGCATCCTGAAGGCGGCGGCGGACCTCGCCGCCGCGACCGGCCTCGAACGGGTGCAGATGCACGAGGTGGCGAAGGGCGCGGGGGTGGCCATCGCCACCCTGTACCGGTACTTCCCGTCGAAGACCCACCTGTTCACCGCGCTGATGGCCGACCAGATCGAGGGGTTCGCGGCGCGGGTGCCCGAGCGCCCGGCGGGCGCCTCGCCCGAGGACGCCGTCTTCGAGACGCTGGGCAGCGCGACCCGCAACCTGCTGCGCAGGCCGACGCTCGCCACCGCGATGATCCAGTCGTCGAACGCCGCCCGCGCCTCGACCGTGCCGGACCTGGCCCGGATCGACTCGGGCTTCCTCGACCTGCTGCTGCGGGCCTGGGAGGTCGAGCAGCCCACGGAACACCACATCGCCCGGCTGCGGCTGCTGGTCCTGCTCTGGTACGGGGTCCTGCAGTCCCGGCTCAACGAACGGCTCACCCCTCAGGAGGCCGACGCCGATCTGCGGATGGCGTGCCGTCTGCTGCTCGCACCGGCCCCGGACGCGGACTGACCCGGCCCGCGCGGGTGCGCCGGCCGGGTCGGTGCGTCGGTTACGTGGGTGCGCCGGTTCAGCGGGGCTGCTGCGTGCCCGTCGTGTCGAGTCCGGCGACGCTGTAGGCGGCGTAGGTCCGGTACGGGTCGCGGCCCTCGAAGTAGGGCGTCAGCAGGCCGTCGAGCTCCGCCGGGGTGAAGGTACCGTCGGCGGCGGTGAACTTCTTCTCCACGGTGGGCGGGGCGAGCAGGGCGACCATGTCGCCGTAGACGACGAAGACCTGCCCGTTGATCCCGTCGGCGGCCGGTGACGCCAGGTGTGCGACGAGGGTGGCGACGCGCTCGGGGGCCATGATGTCCAGGCCGCCGGGCGTGGTGGCGCCCTCGCCGAAGGCGTCGGCGGTCATGGCGGTGCGGGCCCGGGGGCAGATGGCGTTGGCGCGCACCCCGTAGCGGGCCAGGCCCTGCGCGGTGGCCAGGGTCAGCGCGGTGATGCCGGCCTTGGCGGCGGAGTAGTTGGGCTGGCCGGGGGCGCCGAACAGGAAGGCCTCGGACGAGGTGTTGACGACCCGGCCGTAGACCGGGGTGCCGGACGCCTTGCTCGCGGCGCGCCAGTGCACGGCGGCGGCGCGGGAGAGACCGGCGTGCCCCTTGAGGTGGATGCGGATCACGTCGTCCCAGTCGGACTCGGTGAGGTTGAACAGCATCTTGTCGCGCAGCACGCCCGCGTTGTTGACGACGATGTCCAGGCCGCCGAAGGTCTCCACGGCGGCCTGCACCAGGCGGTCGCCCATCGACCAGTCCCCCACGTCCCCCGTCACGGCGACCGCGCCGCTGCCCAGCTCCTTGATCTCGGTGACCACGTCCTCGGCCGACGGGCCGACGTCGTTGACCACCACATTGGCCCCGAGCGCCGCCAGGGCCAGTGCCTCGGCGCGGCCGAGCCCCGCTCCGGCGCCGGTGACGACGGCGGTACGCCCCTCCAGGGTGTTCGCCGAGGGGGTGTTCGTCGCGCTCATGCTGCCTCTTTCCGGTGTTCCGTCGAGCCGGTGGATGGGGCGGCGCGGCCCCGGGGTTGCGGTCGGGGTGCGCCTTCGACGACGAAACTAGTATTGATTTCAGTTTCCGGTGCCGTCCTGTCCCGTTGAGCGGGCGAAGGCGACGCACACGGAGCCGAGTCCTTCGAAGTCGGCGCGGAACGCGTCGCCCGGGCGCACGTCGACCGCCGCGGTGCACGAGCCGGGCAGGACGACGTGTCCGGCTTCCAGCGTCACGCCGAAGGAGGCCACCTTGCGGGCCAGCCAGGCGACGGCCTCGGTGGGGTCCCCTAGCACGGCACTGGTGTTGCCCCGGGTGATCTCCTCGCCGTCCCGGTACAGCACGGCGGCGATGTCTGCGGGATTCAGGTCGGCCGGGCGGACGCGGGCGGCGCCGAGGAGCACCCCGGCGGAGGAGGCGTTGTCGGCGATGGTGTCGGCCAGCGCGATCCGCCAGTCCCTGATGCGGCTGTCGATGAGTTCGATGGCGGGGACGATGTACTCGGTTGCGGCCAGGACGTCGGCGGTGGTGCAGCTCTCGCCGGGCAGGCTCCGGCCGAGCACGTACCCGATCTCGACCTCGATCCGGGGGAAGCAGTAGCGGCCGGTGTCGACGGGGGTGTCCTCGCCGAGCACCATGTCGGAGAGCAGGTGGCCGTAGTCGGGTTCGTCCACGCCCATCATCCGCTGCATGACCTTCGAGGACAGGCCGACCTTGTGTCCGTGGACGGTACGCCCCTGAGCGAGTTGTCTGCGGATGTTGATGAGCTGGATCTCGTAGGCGTCGGCCGCGTCGATGTCCGGGTAGGCGGCGGTCAGCGGCTCGACGGGGGTCCGCTCGCGCTGGGCGGTCCACAGCCGGTCGGCGGCCTCGGCGCGCTGTGCGGTCTCAAGCATCGGGGGTCTCCTCAAGAGCGGTTGCGGCGGGGGCGAAGCGGGCCCGCCCGCCGGTCAGGACCCTGCGGTCGCCGGTGGACGCCTCGAAGAGCACCGCCGCGCCCCCGGGGGTTTGGTCGCCCTCGGTGGCGTCCCAGCCCCGCACGTCGAGCCGGTCGCCGGGGAAGACGGGGGCGGCGAACCGGGCGTCCAGCTCCACCAGGTCGGCGGGGTGCGCGCCGAGCCGGCCGGCCAGGGGCAGCAGGCTCGCGGCGAGGGTGCACAGCCCGTGCAGGAAGGGCCGGGGCACTCCGGCGGCCTTCGCCGCCCGCGGGTCGATGTGCATGGCGTGCCGGTCGCCTAGGAGCCGGTAGAGCGCCGCCTGCCGGGAGTGGGTGGCGGCGGTCGCGGTGTGCTCGGCGACATGGTCGGGGCGGCGCGGCGCCGCCGGGCCGCGTGCGCCGCCGAAGCCTCCGGCGCCGGGGGCGAAGAGTGACCAGGTGGCCGTGAAGTGCGCGCAGTCCACCTCCACGTCGAAGACGGCGGCCGAGCCCTTGTCCCACACCCGGGAGACCCGGGCGGTGGCGGTCAGCTCCCCGTCCGGCTCCAACGGCCGGTGGACGACGAGGCGTTGGCTGCCGTGCACGGCGGTGGTGGTGTCGAAGGCACCGAGAGCGCCGAGTGCGTCGGGCGCCCACTGGGCCAGGGTCAGGGCGAAGGTGGGCAGCACCCGCAGGCGTTCCTCGTACACGAGGTCGAGGCGGTCGGCGGGGGCCCCGACGGCGAGTGCGTACAGGATCGCGTCCCGCGCGGTCCAGGAGACGGTACGGGTGCCGAGCGCGCGGCCCTGCCACGGTGAGGCGGTCATCGGTCGGCCCCCAGGATCAGCCCGCTGGTGGGGACTCCGGTGCCTGCGGTGACCATGACGTGGTCGGCCCGGTCGGGCTGGTTGACCGAGGTGCCCCGGATCAGCCGGACGCCCTCCGCGATGCCGTTCATGCCGTGCAGGTACGCCTCGCCGAGCTGCCCGCCGTGGGTGTTGAAGGGCAGGGAGCCGCCGAGTTCGAGGTGGCCGTCCGCGATGAAGTCCTTGGCCTCGCCGCGCTGGCAGAAGCCCAGTTCCTCCAGCTGGGGAAGGACCAGCGGGGTGAAGTGGTCGTAGAGCACGGCCGCGTCGATGTCGCCGGGGCCGAGACCGCTCTGCCCGTACAACTGGCGGCCCACCAGGCCCATTTCGGGGATGCCGGTGATGGTGGGGCGGTAGTAGCTGGTCATCATGTGCTGGTCGGCGCCGAGTCCCTGGGCGGCCGAGCGGATGACGGCCGGGGGGCGGGGCAGGTCACGGGCGCGTTCGGCGGAGACGATCACGAGGGCCTGGCCGCCGTCGGTCTCCTGGCAGCAGTCCAGCAGCCGCAGCGGTTCGGCGATCCAGCGGGAGTCGCGGTGGTCCTGGAGGGTGATGGGGCGTCCGTGGAACCAGGCGGCCGGGTTGTTCGCGGCGTGCTTGCGGTCGACCACGGCAACCCGGCCGAAGTCGTCGGTGGTGGCCCCGTACTCGTGGAGGTAGCGGCGGGCGAACATGGCCACCCACTGGGCCGGGGTGCTCAGCCCGAACGGTGTCATCCAGGCGTAGGCGGCCCGGTCCGCCGTGGTGTCCATGGGCCGGTCGGCCTGCCCGAGCCCGTAGCGCTCGCCGGAACGTTCGTTGAACGCCCGGTAGCAGACGACCACTTCGGCGGCCCCGGTGGCGACCGCCATGGCCGCCTGCTGCACGGTCGCGCAGGCGGCGCCGCCGCCGTAGCCGATGCGGGAGAAGAACGTCAGCTCGCCCATCCCGGTGTTCCGCGCCACGTGGATCTCGGAGTTGGTCTCGGCGGTGAAGGTGACGAGCCCGTCGACGTCGGCGGGGGTCAGCCCCGCGTCGTCCAGGGCGGCGAGCACCGCCTCGCAGGCGAGCCGGAGTTCGCTGCGGCCGGAGTTCTTGGAGAACTCGGTGGCGCCGATCCCGGCCACGGCGGCGGTCCCCGACAGGGGAGTCCTGCTCATCGGCCCTCCCCCGGCAGTTGTACCGACACACTGCCGGTGACGTGGGCGCCCAGGCTGTTGGTGCCCCGGACGGCGATCTCGACGTGGCGGTCGGTGTCGGACTTCCCGGTGACGGTGCCGGTGAGCACCATCGTGTCGCCGGGGTGGTTGGGGGCGCCGAGCCGGATGCGGATGGCCTTGACGACGGCGGCGGGGCCGGCCCAGCCGGTGACGTACCGGTCGACCAGTCCGTTGCTGGTCAGGATGTTCATGAAGATGTCCTTCGAGCCGCGTTCCCGGGCGAGCGCCGGGTCGTGGTGCACGTCCTGGAAGTCGCGGCTCGCGAGCGCGGTGGCGACGATCAGGGTGCGCGTGACGGGGACGGCCAGCTCGGGAAGCACCTCCCCGACGGCCACCTCGTCGTACGTACGGGTGGGCGGGAGCGCGGTGTCCGGCTGCGGGGTCATGCGGTCACCACCCCGCCGGTCAGCAGGGCACCCAGGTGGTCAAGGCCGGCGCCCGCCCCGCCCAGGGTGGTGGAGATCTGCTTGCCCCACAGGAAGTGGCGGTGCACCGGGTAGTCGGAGTCGACGCCGATGCCGCCGTGCACGTGCTGCACCCGGTGGACGGTGTTCAGTCCCCCTTCGGCGGCCCACCACTTGGCGACGAGCGCGGCCCGGTCCGCCGCGAGGGCGTCGAACGGCTCGGCCAGCGCGTCCACGGCGTGCCACAGCGTGACCCGCATGGCCTCGATGTCGATGTAGCAGTCGGCGAGCTGGTGCTGCACGGCCTGGAAGGTGGCGAGCGGGCGGCCGAACTGCTCGCGCTCGCGCAGGTGGCCGGCCGCGTGGCCGAGTGCCCCGTCCGCGACCCCGGCCTGGACGGCGGCCAGGGCGAGCCAGGCGTGCCGGACGAGCCGGCCGCAGACCTCGTCGCCCGGTGTGCCGACGGCCTCGGCGGGGGCGCCGTCGAGGGTGAGGTGGGCGCTCATGTCGTGGCTGGTGGTCTCGGCGTACTCCCAGCTCACCCCGGGGGCGTCGGCGGCGACCAGGAAGACGCCGGGGCCGGCGCCCGCCGTCGCGGTGACCAGGACGTGGGCCGCGCCGGCGGGTGCGGGCACCACGGCCTTGACGCCGGTGAGCCGCCAGCCGGTCCCGTCCTCGGCCGCGGCGGTGCGGGGCGCGAGCGGACCGGACGGGCCGAACTCCTCCAGAGCCACGGTGAGCCGCGCGCTGCCGTCCGCCAGGCCCGGCAGCAGGGCCGACCGCTGCTCGGCCGTGCCGTGGGCGGCGACGGTGAGCGCGCCCGTCAGCGCGGGCCACAGCGGGACCGGGGCCACCCGCCGGCCCTGTTCCCGGAGCAGGACGCAGAGGCCGGCCATGCCGAGCCCGGCGCCGCCGTCGCGCTCGGGAAGCACGGCGGCGAGCAGTCCGGCCGAGGCGAGGTCCGCCCACAGCCGCTCGTCCACGCGGGCCGGGGAGCACTCGACCTCGCGCAGCCGCTCGGGCGTGGCGTGGTCGGTGAGGATCTCCCGGGCCAGGTCACGCACCGCTTCGAACTCTTCTCCCAGGGAGAAATCCATCAGGGCGCCTCCGTCGGGGCGGGCCGGAACACCGGCAGGGTCAGATCGGGGTCGGCGTCGAGCCAGTCGAGGACGACGGGCATGCCGATGGTGACGTCCTCGGGGGCGACACCGGTCAGGTTGGTGATGAGCCGGGTGCCCTCGGCGAGTGCGACGACGGCGACGAGGTACGGGGTGTCGAACGCCGGGTGCTTCGGGTGGTGGTTGACGACGAAGCTGTACACCTCGCCCCGGCCGCCCGCCTCGACGGTGTCCCACTCCGGCGACCCGCACGCGGGGCAGCAGGGGCCCGGCGGGTGGCGCGGCAGGGAGCAGTCGGCGCAGCGCTGGATGAGCAGCCGGTGGTGCTCGGCGCCCTCGAAGAAGAAGGCGTTGTCCCGGTTGACGGCGGGCCGCGGGCGCAGGGCGGGCGGGGGTGCGGGGGCCTCCTCCGCCTTCGGCGGGCAAAACCTCAGGGTGCGCCAGCGCTGGGTGGCGACGGTCTCGCCGTCGCCGTCGGTGTAGGTCTTCACGGTGGTGACGAAGCGTCCGGGCCCCAGCCCGGTCCGCTTCTCCGCCGAGATGGACTCGACGCTCTCGCTGACGGCGATGTGGTCCCCCGGCACCAGCTCCCGCAGGAAGGTGAACTCGGAGTCGGTGGCCACCACGGAGGTGTAGCCGCCCTCGTCCAGCAGGGCCACCAGCGCCCCGAAGCCGTCTTCGCCGCCCGGTGGGCTCGCGGTGGCCGCGTATCCGCGCATCGTCCACGCCTGGACCATCGAGGCGGGTGCCACCACCCCCCGACGGCCGGTGGCGCGGGCCGCGCCGGCGTCCGTGTACACCGGGTTGGTGTCGCCCATCGCCTCCGCCCAGTGGCGGATCATCGGCTGGTTGACGGGGTCCTGGCCCGGGGTGCGGGGGCGCAGTTGGCGCCCGGTGAAGGCCTGGAGCCGTTCCTCGTAATCCGCTCGCCGCCCGTCGCCGCTCATGCGCCACGCCCCGCGCGCGGCAGCCCGAGCCCCTGGGTGGCGACCATGTCGCGCAGCACCTCGTTGACGCCGCCGCCGAAGGTGTTCACGATGCCCTGGCGGGAGAGCTGTTCGACCTGGCCGGCGAGGGCCGCGCCCGGTGATTCGGGCCGGATGCGGCCGGCCGCGCCGAGGATCTGGGTCAGGCCGCGCTGGACGTCGATGTGGGTCTCGGTGCCGTAGACCTTGGCGGCGCCCGCGTCGGCGCCGGTCAGGGTGTGGTCGGCGACGGCGGCGGTCATCTTCCAGTTCAGCAGCCGCATCGCCTCCAGCCGGGCGTACGTGCGGGCGAACTCCGCCCGCACCCAGGGGATGTCGGCCGTACCGTTCTCCCGGGCCAGATCGAGGACCCGTTCCCACAGCTGGATCATGCGGCCGCCGAGGGCGGCGAGGCCGATGCGTTCGTGGTTGAGCTGGGCGGTGATCAGCCGCCAGCCGCCGTCCACCTCACCGACCACGTCACCGGCGGGGACGCGTACGCCGCTGTAGTACGTCGCGGTGACGGTCATCCCGCCGACGGTACGGATCGGGCTCCAGGAGAAGCCGTCGTCCGAGGTCGGCACGATCAGGATGGAGATGCCCTTGTGCTTGGGCGCGTCCGGGTCGGTGCGGGCGGCGAGCCACACGTAGTCGGCGGTGTTGGCGCCGCTGGTGAAGATCTTGCTGCCGTCGACCACGTACGCGTCGCCGTCCCGGACCGCACGCGTGGTCAGCGAGGCGAGGTCGGTGCCGGCCCCGGGTTCCGTGTAGCCGATCGCGAAGACGATGTCGCCGGAGAGGATGCCGGGCAGGAACCGCTTGCGGTGCTCCTCGGAGCCGTGCGCCATCAGGGTCGGGCCGACGGTGTTGACGGTCACGAACGGGAAGGGGAGACCGGCTCGTTGGACCTCGTCGAAGAAGACGTACTGGTCCTCGGCGGACCGGCCCTGGCCGCCGTACTCGGTGGGCCAGCCGAGCCCCAGCCAGCCGTCGGAGCCGAGCCGTTTGACGACCTCGCGGAAGCGGTCGCCGCCCACGCCCTCCTCACCGACGCGGCGGCGCTCCTCCTCGGGCATCAGTCCCGCGAAGTACGCCCGCAGTTCCCGCCGCAGCTCCTGGTGCGCGGCGCTCTCGCGCAGTTGCATGTGTGGTTCTCCTCGGTTGTCGCCGGGCGGCAGGGGTTCGGGCGGGTCAGGGCAGGAAGCGCCCGCGCCCGTTGGCCAGGAACTCGCCGCGCAGCGCGGCCTTGTCGTCGTCGGTCATCAGCTCGTACGCGGGCCGGCCGCGGCCCGCCCAGCGGTACACCGGGTCGTCGGTGCGCCAGCCCTCCAGTTGCATCTCCTTCTTGCGGAGCTTGTTGGAGCCGGTGGTGGGCAGGGCGTGCGAGACGCGGACGAACCGGGGTACGCCCTTGCTGCCCAGGTCCTCCTGGCCGGACAGGAAGCCGGGCAGGTCCAGGTCCTCGAAGCGGGTGTGGCCGGGGAGTTCGAGGGCGGCCATGACCTGGTCGCCGGAGCGCGGGTCGGGCACGCCGAAGACTCCGGCGGCCACCACGTCCCGGTGCCTGCGCAGGACGCGTTCGGTGAGCAGGGCGGAGGTGTTCTCGCCGTCGACGCGTATCCAGTCGCCGGAGCGGCCGGCGAAGTAGAAGTAGCCGGCCTCGTCCACGTAACCGAGGTCGCCGGTCCAGTACCAGCCGTGCCGGACGCGTTCGGCGTTGGCCGCCTCGTTGTTGTAGTAGCCCTCGAAGCGGGCGGCGCCCTCGGTGTCCACGATCTCGCCGATGGCCTCCTCCGGGTTGCGCACCCGGCCGTAGGAGTCGAGCACGGCGGGCGGGCAGGTCTCCCGGGTGGCGGGGTGGACGATGCGGACGCCGGGCCGGGCGGGCATGCCGAGCGCGCCCGTGGGCGCTTCGGGGACCCGCTTGAGCATGCCGGCGCCCTCGCTGGAGCCGTAGCCCTCGACCAGGCGGCAGCCGAAGCGGTCCAGGAAGCGGGTCGCGTCCTCGGGGGACGCCTCGGTGCCGAACGCGTGGGTGAGTCGGTTGTCGGCGTCCTCGGCGGTCTCGGGGCGGGCCAGGATGTAGCCGATGGCCTTGCCGACGTACGTGAAGAAGGTGGCCCCGAAGTGGCGGACGTCGGGGAGGAATCCGGAGGCGGAGAACTTCGGCGTGAGGGCGATGGTGGCGCCGGCGCTGAGGGCGGGGGCCCACAGCGCCATCAGCGCGTTGCCGTGGAACAGCGGCATCGGGCAGTAGCAGGTGTCCGCACGGGTGATGTCGTACTTGGCACTGTTGGCGGCGCCCAGCGCGGCGAGCCTGCCCTGCGAGCAGATCGCCGCCTTGGAGGTGCCGGTGGTGCCCGAGGTGAGCAGCAGCAGCATCGGCGTGGTGGCGGTGGCACCGGGTGCGGCGGTCACGGGCCGGTGGACGGGCGGGGCGGGGCGCTCCCGGTACTCCGGAGCGTCGACCACGAGGTACCGGTCGCGGTCCACGCCGACGTCGAGCCCGTCCAGCAGGGCGAGGCCCGCCCGGTCGGTGACGATCATCGCGCAGTCGGTGTGCCGTACCTCCCGCTCCAGTTCGGCGCCGCGCCGGGTCGGGTTGATTCCGACGACGGCCGCGCCGGCCAGCGCGGCGGCGCCCAGCCAGAAGACGTACTCGGGCACGTTGTCCAGGAGTACGCCGATGTGGAAGGGCCCGTCGGTGCGCAGTTCCCGGGCCAGGGCGGCCCGGGCCGCGCTCTCCTGGACCACCTCGTCCCAGGTCCAGGACCGCTCACGGGTCAGCAGGCCCGGGTGGTCGTCCCCGGCCCGGGCGAGCAGCAGGTCGGCGATCGTCTCGTGTGGCAATGTCGGTCCCTCTCACCCGGTGGACGGGTCTGCCGTTGGTACGCGGACGGGGCGCGGGGCGCGCGGGGTGTCGTGCGGTGGTGGCGCCGGAAGGGGCGCGGGGCGCGGGCCGGGTGGTCCCGGAGGCGCGGGCCGGGCGTGCGGCGGGGGTCCGCTGGCCGGTCCGGCGCCTCCGGGCGGCGGTCTGCCCGCCCGTCGGCCGGACCCCGGTCCGCGCCGCGCCGGTGGCGACGCTAGCCGCGGCCGGGGCGGCCTCGCGGGGGCGGTCCCGCTGACCGGGAGACGGTCCGGGCCCCGGGTCAGCCGAAGTTGGCCTGGCCGCCGTCGAGCGGGATCGTGGCGCCCGTCAGATAGCGGGCGCCCGGGCCGCACAGCATCGCCACGGCCCGGCCGATGTCCTGCTCGCAGTCGCCCACGTATCCCAGCGGGATGGACGCGCAGAACTCGGCGGCCTCCTCGGGATGGGCCTCCTGCCAGCCCGCGTAGGCGGGTGAGGTGGCGTGCGGGGCGATGGCGTTGACCCGGATTCCGTCGCGGCCCCACTCGTTGGCGGCGGCCCGGGTCAGGGAGCGGAGCGCGGACTTGGCGGCCGCGTACGCCCCGTACGTGCTCAGGTCCCAGCGGACCATGGCGGAGGTGACGAGGTTGACGATCGTGCCGCCGCCGTCGCGTTTCAGGTGCGGGTGCGCGGCCTTCATCAGGGCGAACGCCGCGAACGGTCCGCTGTCGAAGCCCCGCCGGAACTGTTCGTCGCTCAGTGACAGGAGCGGGCCGTAGCAGCCGGTGTAGGCGTTGTTGACGAGGATGTCGATCCGGCCGAAGCGCTCGGCCACGGCATCGACCGCGGCGGGGAGGCGTTCGGTGTCGAGGACGTCGAGCACGAAGGGTTCGGCCGTCGCCCCGCGTTCGCGCAGCAGCGCGCAGGTCGTGTCCAGCTTGCCCGCGGTCCGTCCGAGGACGGCGACCGAGGCTCCGTCGGCGGCGAGGGCGAGGGCGATGCCCTGCCCGACGCCCTGGCCGGCCCCGGTGACGACCGCTACCTTGCCGTCGAGGTGTCCCATCGTTCCCGCCCCCTCAGCTCGGCCTGGGCAGGTGCTTGGCGATGAACAGCCCCTCGGCGGTGACGCAGGCGCTGCCGCCGGCGGTGATCTCGCCGACCGTGCGGATGCGCCGGCCGTCCACCGAGACCTGCCGCCCGGTGACGGCCAGCGGCTCGAACAGCGGGGTGGGCCGCAGATAGCGCAGGGTCAGTTCGGCGGTCATCCCGGAGGTGCCGCCCCAGTGGTTGGCGACCCCCAGCGTGTGGTCGAGGAGGAGCGCCGATATGCCGCCGTGCACATGGCCGGGCGGGCCCTGGTAGGGCAGGCCGAGCGTGACGACGCCTTCGACGGAGCCGTCGTCCAGGCCGCGCAGGCTGAGCGGGGGCGCGAGGGCGTTCTCCGGACCGGTGACGGGGTCGTGCCGGGTGACGCCCTCGCCGCGCCACATCTCGGCGAGGCGCCGGCTCAGGGCGGGTGCCCGCTCGGTGAGCCCGTCCGCGACGGCGTCGAGCCGGCCGGCGATCTCCTCCATGTCGGCGCCGGTCCCGTCCCCGGCGTGCAGCAGGGCGTCGATCACCCGGCGGGCCGCCGCCACGGCGGCGTCGACGCCGTCCTTGTGGGGTTCGGCGACCAGTCGGGGACCTTCGGTGGGCGCGGTGGGCCGCGCCGGGCTGTCGCTCATCACGCGGTCACCGTCGCCGTCGCGTGGGTGAGCACGGGCACGCCGTCTCGTTCGGGGCAGGACGCGTGCAGCACGAGCCGTTCGGTGCCGTCGGCGGACGGGCCCTCGCGCCATACGGAGGTGGTGAGGGACTCGCCGGGGACGAGGGGGCCGGAGAAGCGCACGGCGAGGCCGGTGAGCCGGGCGGGGTCTCCGTCCAGGACGCCGTCGACGAGGGCCTTGCAGACCATGCCGTACGAGGCGAGGCCGTGCAGGATCGGCCGGTCGAGCCCGGCCGAGCGGGCGAACTCCGGGTCGGCGTGCAGGGGGTTGAGGTCGCCGTTGAGCCGGTACCACAGGGCCTGCTGGGGTGTGGTGGTGGAGGTGACGACGGCGTCGGCCGGGCGGTTCGGGGGTGTCACCCGCTCCTCCTCGGGGCCGGGGTCCTGGCTGAAGCCGCCCTCGCCGCGCGCCCAGACCCGCGTGGTGGACGTCCACAGCGGTTCGTCAGCGGGGCCGGTCGCGGCGGTCTCCAGGACGATGAGGGCCGCCTTGCCCTTGTCCCAGACCTCGGCCACGCGCGAGGTGAGCGTCGCGGTGCCGGAGGCGGGCAGCGGCCGGTGGACCCGGAGCCCCTGGCCTGCGTGCAGGACTGCGCGCAGGTCGATGTCGATGCCGGGCAGGTGGAAGCCGGGTGGTTCCGCCTCGCCGGCGGAGATCCCGGAGCCGGCCACCACGGCGAAGGTCGGCAGCACGGTGAGGCCGTTCTCGTAGGTCAGGTGGAGCTCGGGGCCGGTGGCCGGGTCGGCGCCGGCGCCGAGGCTCAGGTGGTAGAGGAGGACGTCACGGGTGGTCCAGTGGATCTCGCGGACGGCGGGGTCCGCGGTCAGCGCCTTGTCGCGGTCGACGGGCATGTCAGCCTTTCCGGGTGGGCTCGGGGTCGCGGGGCAGGCCGAGCATGCGCTCGCCGATGATGTTCAGCTGGACCTCCGTCGTACCGCCCGCGATGGACAGGCAGCGCGAGTTGAGGAACATCCAGGTGGCGTCGTGGCGTTCGCCCTCGCCGCTGAGGGATGCGGTGCCCTGCCAGTCCATGCAGGTCTCCCAGACCCGCTGCTGGTGTTCGACGCCGAGCAGTTTGGCGACGGACGCCTCGGCCCCCGGCTGCTGCCCGGAGACGCTGCGCAGGGTGGTGCGCAGGGCGAGGACGGCGCCGGTCTGCGCGTCGCAGAGGTGGCCGCCGAGCGTGGTGAGCCGTTCGTCGTCGAGGCCGTCCGAGGCGGCGGCGGTCTCCAGAAGCGCTTCGGCGCCGGAGCCGACCGAGTCGTGGGACAGGGCGACGCGTTCGTTGGCGAGGGTGGTCCGGGCGAGCTTCCAGCCGTCGCCCGGGGAGGCGACGAGCAGGTCGTCGGGGATGAACACCCCGTCGAGGAAGACCTCGTTGAACTCGGCCTCGCCGGTGATCTGCCGCAGCGGCCGGATGTCGATGCCGGGGCTCGTCATGTCGAGGAGGAAGTAGGAGATCCCCTTGTGCTTGGGCACGTCGGTGTCGGTACGGGCGAGCAGGACGCCCCAGTGGGCGTCGAGGGCCATGGAGGTCCACACCTTCTGCCCGGTGACGCGCCAGCCGCCGTCCACCTTCTCGGCGCGGGTGGTGAGCCCGGCCAGGTCGGAGCCGGCGCCCGGTTCGCTGAACAGCTGGCACCACACGAGGTCGCCGCGCAGGCTCGGGGCGAGGAACCGCTCCTGCTGGGCCGGGTCGCCGTGGGCGATGAGGGTGGGCACCACCCAGCCGCCGATGATCATGTCGACCGGGGTGAGTCCGGCGGCCGCCAGTTCCTCGGCGATGACCAGCTGCGTCACCGGGCCCGCCCCCTTGCCCCAGGGCGCCGGCAGATGGGGCGCGGTGTAGCCGTGGGAGGCGAGGTGGTCAGTACGCTCCTTGCCCTCCAGCGCCTCGGCCGCCCGGAGTTCGGTGCGGATGCCCTCGCGTTCGGCCTCGGCCTCCGGCGGCAGCTCCACGCCGAGCCTGCGGCGGACCCCGTCCAGGACGAGGGCGGCGACGCGGCGGCGCCAGGCGGCGGACGGGCCGAGCGTGATGCGCAGGGTCTGGGACCGGCGCAGTGCGAGGTGCGCCTCGTGCTCCCAGGTGAAGCCGATGCCGCCGAGCACCTGGATGCAGTCCTTCGCCACGTCGAAGGCGGCGTCGACGGCGACCGCCGCGGCGACGGCGGCGGCCAGCGATCCCTCGCGGGGGTCGTCCGCGCCGCCGGGGCCGGCCGCGCGGGCGGCGTCCCAGGCGCAGGCGCGGGCCTGTTCGGCCTGGGCGAGCATGCGGGCGCAGCGGTGTTTGACGCCCTGGAAGAGGCCGATGGGGTGGCCGAACTGTTCACGGACCCGGGCGTAGGCGGCGGCGGTGGTGACGCAGTGGTCCGCGAGGCCGGCGGCCTCGGCGGCGCACAGGGTCGCGGCGAGGTCGCGGGGCGTCTGCGGGTCGAGCTCGAGCAGGTCGGCGGCCGGGACGGGCACGGACCGCACGGTGACGCGGGACGAGCGGCGGGTCAGGTCGTGGCTGCGGACGTCGGCGGTGTCGACGGCGGCCCGGGGCAGGACCAGCCAGGTGGTGGTGGTGCCGTCGGAGACGGGCAGGACGAACACGTCGGCGAGGTGGCCGCCGACGACGAGCCCCGAGGTGCCGGTGACCGTGACCGTGCCGTCGGCGGCGCGGGCCAGGGCGAGGGTGCCGGCGTCGAGCCCGACCGCGCCGAGCGTGGTGCCGGCGGCGAGCGGGGCGAGGTGGGTGCGGTGTCCGGCGGCGTGCAGGACGGCCGATGCGAGGGTCGTCGGCAGGAAGGGCCCGGGGGCGGTGGCGCGGCCCAGTTCCTCGGTGACGACGGCGAGTTCGACGAGCCCGTAGCCGGCGCCGCCGTCCTCCTCGGGCAGGTGCAGCCCGAGCAGGCCCTGTGCGGCGAGGCCGCTCCAGTGGGCGGGCAGGGTCTCCTTGTCGGCGTCGGCCGCGGCCCGGAGGGTGTCCTCGGTGATGTGGCGGGTGGCGAAGGCGCGCACGGCGTCGCGCAGGTCGAGGTGCTCCTCGGTGAGTCCGATGGTCATGGCGCGCCCCTCAGATGCGTTCGATGACGGTGGCGGTCGCGTGCGCGCCGCCGGCGCACATGGTGACCAGCGCGGTGGACTTGCCCGTGCGCTCCAGTTCGTGCAGGGCCTGGGTGATCAGCCGGGCACCGGTGGAGCCGACGGCGTGTCCGAGCGCGATGGCGCCGCCGTTGACGTTGACCTTGTCCAGGTCGGCCTTGTGGACCTGGGCCCAGGACAGGACGACGGAGGCGAACGCCTCGTTGATCTCGACGAGGTCGATGTCGGCGAGCGTCATGCCGGCGGTGCGCAGGACCCGTTCGGTCGCGGCGATGGGGCCGTCGAGGTGGTAGTACGGGTCGGAGCCGACCATGGCGGAGGCGACGATCCGGGCGCGCGGGCGCAGCCCTTCGCGGGCGGCGCGTTCCCGGCTCATCAGGAGGACGGCGGCGGCGCCGTCGCTGATCTGCGAGGAGTTCCCCGCGGTGTGGATGCCGTCGGGCAGGACCGGTCGGAGCGCGGCCAGGGCCTCGGGGGTGGTGTCGCGCAGCCCCTGGTCGCGGGTGACGGACACGGTCGCGCCGGTTGCGCCTTCGGGGCCGAGGGCGGGTGCCTGGATCTCGATGATCTGCCCGTCGAAGCGTCCTTCGGCCCAGGCGCGGGCGGCCTTCTGCTGGGAGGCGAGGCCCAGGGCGTCGGCGTCGGCCCTGGTGATGCCCCGGTTGCGGGCGATGCGTTCGGCGGCCGTGAACTGGTCGGGCATGTCCAGGGTCCAGCTCTCCGGGACCGGGGAGCCGTTGTCGGGGGTGAGCGCGGCGCCGAGGAAGACGCGGCTCATGGACTCGACGCCGCAGCCGATGCCCGTCTCGATGGCGCCGGAGGCGATGAGGCCCGCGACGAGGTGGACGGCCTGCTGGGAGGAGCCGCAGGCGCAGTCGATGGTGGTGCAGGCGGTGGTCTGCGGGAGTCCGGTGTGCAGCCAGGCGTTGCGGGTGACGTTGTTGGACTGCTCACCGGCCTGGGTGACGCAGCCGCCGACGACCTGTTCGACGGTGTCCGGTGCGACGCCGGCGCGCTCCACCAGGCCCTTCTGGGCGAGCCCGAGGAGCTGCGCCGGGTGGAGCCCGGCCAGGACGCCGCGGCGCCGGCCGACCGGTGTGCGCGCGGCTTCGACGATGACGGCCTCGGTCATGGCTCTCCGTAGGTGTGAGGGGCCCGTGGGGGGCCGGGGACACTGGGGATTGAAAACTAGAATTCATTCTCGAAACTGGCAAGGGGCAGTCCCGCTCAGTGGCCGGGCCCGCTTGGGCCCCGGCGTCAGATGTGCGATCTGCCGTCGGACAGGGCGGCGGACTGTAGGCGCGGCCGGTGCCGGGGCGCGGGCCCGGTCCCACCGACCGGGACGGGCCGCCGGCGGGCCTCCGGCACCGGGTACCGGTCAGTGGGACTCCCCGCCCGCGCGCCGGACTCCGGGCCTAGCGTCCGGAACCTGGAGACCAAGGGTCCTCGAAGGGGATGAGAGCAACGTGAGCGCAGTCGAGTCGGCACACGACGACGTCAGGGCCATCGAGGCCACGGCGGCACCCACCCGTTTCGCACGCGGCTGGCACTGCCTGGGCCTGTCGGAGAAGTACAAGGACGGCAAGCCGCACGCGGTGCGGGCCTTCGGGCAGAAGCTCGTGGTGTTCCAGGCGGGCGACGGCACCCTCAACGTCCTGGATGCCCACTGCCGCCACATGGGCGGCGACCTCTCGCAGGGCACCGTCAAGGGCGACGAGGTCGCCTGCCCGTTCCACGACTGGCGCTGGGGCGGCGACGGCCGCTGCAAGCAGATCCCGTACTCCAAGCGGGTGCCGCTGCGGGCCCGCACGGCGGCCTGGCGGACCCTGGACCAGGACGGGATGCTCTTCGTCTGGAACGACCCGGAGGGCAACCCGCCCCCCGACGACGTGCGCATCCCCCGCATCGAGGGCGCGACGAGCCAGGAGTGGACCGACTGGCTCTGGTACGAGACCGTCGTCGACGCCAACTGCCGCGAAGTCGTGGACAACGTGGTGGACATGGCCCACTTCTTCTACGTCCACTACTCCTTCCCGACGTACTTCAAGAACGTCTTCGAGGGGCACACCGCCACCCAGCGCATGCGCGCCACCGGCCGCCCCGACGCCCGCCCCCAGGAGGACGGCAAGCGGCAGAAGACGATCGGCAGCACCTCGGTCGCCTCGTACCACGGCCCGTCGTTCATGATCGACGACCTCACGTACCACTACGAGACCGGTGACGTGGACTGCGTCCTGATCAACTGCCACTACCCCGTCGACGCGAACCGGTTCGTCCTCCAGTACGGGATCACCGTGCAGCGCTCACCCGCCATGCAGGGCGAGGCGGCCGACCAACTCGCATCCGGAATGGCGCAGTTCATCAAGCTCGGGTTCGAGCAGGACATCGAGATCTGGAAGAACAAGGCGCGCATCGACAACCCGCTGCTCTGCGAGGAGGACGGCCCGGTCTACCAGCTGCGCCGCTGGTACGAGCAGTTCTACGTGGACGTCGCCGATGTGCGTCCGGAGATGACCGACCGCTTCGAGTTCGAGCTGGACACCACCCGGCCCGTCGAGGCGTGGCAGAAGGAGGTCGAGGCGAACCTCGCCCGCAGGGCCGCCGCCGCGGGAGGGCCGGCCTGATGCGCGTCGACAACCGGCTCGCCGACGGCACCCCGATGCGACCGCTGGCCTGTGAGCGGTGCGCCGCGCGGGTCCTGGTGCGCAAGAGCAGCTGGCAGCAGACGAGCGTGCAGTGGGACGCCCCGGCCATGGCCGCCTGCGCGGAACGCGATACGGCGGCCACGGCCTTCGAGGGCTGCGGCGCGCTGCGCGAGACGATCCGCGAGGCGGCGCTGTACGGCGCGATCGAGGTCGTGGACAGCTGACGGCGGCGCGGGGATACTCCGCCGGCTCCCAGGCGCGGAGCAGGCGGAGTATCCCCGCGTCCAGCGTCACATCGGCCGACAGCGGCTCGGGCGCGCCGAGGGCGAGTTGGGCGGCATAGGCGGTGCACCGAGCTCTCCTGGACCCGGTGCCGGGCCACCAGGGCATCGCGCTCCCGCGGTGCCGCCACGGCCGGGCGTACGGCCACGGCCCCGGCCGGCGGCTCGTCGGCGGGCCCCGCACCGACGACGCCCGCCGCCACCCGCTGCCGCGCGGCGGGTCCGCCGCGCGGCCGGGCACCGCTCAGGCGGCCGGGCCGGGCGGGGTGAAGGCGGCCAGTGGTTCGGAGCCGGACCAGTCGTGGCCCCAGTAGCTGTCGGCGGTGATCTCCTCGGCGGTGTAGTGCCGTTCGTCCACGAGCATGCCCTCGCAGCCGTACTCGATGTCCCAGCCGCCGGGGGCACGCACGTAGAACGACACCATCTTGTCGTTGGTGTGCCGGCCCAGCGTGGAGGACAGCGAGAAGCCGTGCTCGGCGACGTTGTCGAGGGCGCGGCCGACCGCGTCCAGGGTGTCCGCCTCGACCATCAGATGGACGAGGCCGGGCGCCTCGCCGTGCGGGGCGGGGCAGACGGCGAGGCTGTGGTGGCGCTGGTTGACGCCCATGAAGCGGACCCGGCGGGACGACGAACCGCCGCCGAGACGCATCGCGCCGCGCGGCAGGAAGCCGAGCACCTCGGTGTAGAAGGCGATCGTCTCGTCCGCGCTGGTGGTGGGCAGGACGATGTGGCCCATGCCCTGCGCGCCGGTGACGAACCGCTGGCCGAGCCCGGTCAGGACGGGGCTGTGGTCGAGGATCGGGGCGTGGAACACCTCGACGGTCACCCCGGCGGGGTCGGCGAAGGTGATGGCCTCCTCCACGCCCCGGTCGTCGGCCTCCTCCCGGTCGAGCGGCTTGACCGCCGTACCGGAGGCCTCGACGGCGCGGCCGACGGCGGCGAGCGCGAACCGGTCGCGCACCTCCCAGCCGACGGACAGCACCCGGTCGGTGTCGCCGGGCAGGACGACGAGCCGGGAGCGGCGTTCGTCCATGCGCAGGTACAGGCCGTCCGGGTCGGGTCCGGAGCCCACGGCGAAGCCGAGGGCGTCTACGGCGAGTTCGCGCCAGCGGTCGATGTCACGGGACTGGACCCGGAGATACCCGAGTCCTCGGATCTGTGTCATGGGTCTTCCTCTCTGAACGGGCGTGCTGCGGGCCGGAACCTCAGATCATCGAGCGCATCGGCCCTTGCGGCGGCTCGACGCCGATCTCGGTGAGGGCCGAGGCGTGGAAGACCGAGCCGGGCACATGGATGGCGTGCGCGAGCCCCGTGTGCGCGTCGCGCCAGAACCGCTGGATCGGGTTGTCCAGGCGCATCGCGTTGCCTCCGGAGCGGGCGACGATCTCGTCCACCGCGCGGACCGCCCGCCAGGCGGCGGCGGCCTGGGTTCGCCGGCCGACGGCGCGCCGTTCGAAGCTGATCTCCTGGCCGGCCGCGACGGCGTCGTACATCTGGCAGACGTTGTCCAGCAGCGCCGAGCGGGAGGCCGCGATCTCGGCCGCCGCGTCGCTGATGGCGTAGAGGACGTACGGGTCGTCCCGCACGGCCTGGCCGGTGATCTGGACCCGGGTGCGCTGGTAGTCGAGGTGGTGGGCGAGGGCGCCTTCGCAGATGCCGATCACTGCGGCGGTGATGCCGAGCGGGAAGGCGGCCGAGAAGGGCAGCCGGTAGGCGGGGTTGGTCAGCCCGGACTCGGCGGCCAGGGAGCCGTCGACCACCTTGGCGTACTCGATGACGCGGTGGGCGGGCACGAAGGCGTCCTTGACGACGACGTCCTTGCTGCCGGTGCCGCGCAGCCCGACCACGTCCCAGGAGTCGTCCACGATCTCGTAGTCGGCGCGCGGCAGGATGACGTGCACGGACTGCGGAGGGCTGAGCCGGTTGCCCTCGGCGTCGGCGAGGAAGCCGCCGAGGAAGATCCACCGGCAGTGGTCGGTGCCGGAGGAGAACTGCCAGCGGCCGTTGAAGACGTAGCCGCCGTCGACGGGCCTGAGCAGGCCCATCGGTGCGTAGGGGGACGCGATCCAGGTGTCGGGGTCCTCGCCCCAGATCTCCTCCTGCACGCGGGGGTCGGCCATCGCCATCTCCCACGGGTGGACGCCGACGACCCCGGCGACCCAGCCGGTCGCGCCGTCGCAGGAGGCGATCCTCATGACGGTCTCGGCGAACTCGCGCGGGTGCAGTTCGAGGCCGCCGTACGTCTTCGGCTGGAGCATGCGGATCGCGCCGACGTCCCGCAGGATCTTCGCCGCCTGGTCGTCCAGCCTGCCGAGCGCCTCGTTGGCGGGGCCGAGCGCGCGGATCTCGTCGGCGCGCTGCTCTACGGCTTCGAGTACCGGATTGGACATGGCTGTTCTCACTTTCCGGAAGAGTGTTCGGCGGCGGCCGGCCGGTTCTTCGCCGCGAGGGCGACCGCGATCTCGATGAGCTGGTCCTCCTGGCCGCCGACGAGCTTGCGGCGGCCCGCCTCCATCAGGATCTCGGCGCCGGACACCTGGTAGGTGGCCGCCTGCCAGGCGGCGTGCTTCAGGAAGCTGGAGTAGACCCCGGCGTAGCCCATCGTCAGGGAGAGGCGGTCGAGCAGGCACTCGCCGTCCATGACGGGCCGGACCACGTCCTCGGCCGCGTCGATGATCTTCAGTACGTCGATGCCGGTACGGATGCCCAGCTTCTCCGCGACGGCGGCGAACCCCTCGACGGGCGTGTTGCCGGCGCCCGCGCCGAACCGTCGGGTCGAGCCGTCGATCTGGGTGGCTCCGGCACGTACCGCGAGGACCGAGTTGGCCACGCCGAGGCCCAGGTTCTCGTGCCCGTGGAAGCCGACCTGGGCGTCGGTGCCGAGTTCGGCGACGAGGGCGGCGATGCGGTCGCTGGTCTCCTCCATGACGAGGGCGCCCGCGGAGTCGACCACGTACACGCACTGGCAGCCGGCGTCGGCCATGATGCGCGCCTGGCGGGCCAGGGCCTCGGGCGGGCTGCTGTGCGACATCATCAGGAACCCGACGGTCTCCAGGCCGAGTTCGCGGGCCAGACCGAAGTGCTGGACGGAGATGTCGGCCTCGGTGCAGTGGGTGGCGATGCGGCAGATCGCGGCGCCGTTGTCGGCGGCCTCGCGGATGTCGTCCTGGAGGCCGAGGCCGGGCAGCATCAGGAAGGCGATCCTCGCCCGGCGCGCGGTCTTCACCGCGGCCTTGATGAGTTCCTGCTCGGGGGTGTGGCTGAAGCCGTAGTTGAAGGAGGACCCGCCGAGGCCGTCGCCGTGGGTGACCTCGATGACGGGTACGCCCGCGTCGTCCAGGGCGGCGACGATGGAGGTGACGTGGTCGACGGTGAACTGGTGCTGCTTGGCGTGCGAGCCGTCCCTCAGGGACGAGTCGGTGACACGGATGTCCGGGTCGGGGCTGTAGGGCATGACGCGTGTACTCCTCGGTGAGCGGGGGTCAGGCACCGGCGCGGCGGGCGGAGATCCGCTGGGCGAAGCCCTCGCCGACCCGGGTGGCGGCGGCGGTCATGATGTCGAGGTTCCCGGAGTACGGCGGCAGGAAGTCGCCCGCGCCCTCCACCTCGATGAGGACGGCGACCCGGGCGAGGCCGCCGCTGACCGCGGTGGGCCCGTCGAACTGCGGCTCGGCGCGCAGCCGGTAGCCGGGTACGTACGCGGCGACGCGGGCGACCGTCTCGTGGACGGAGGCGGTGACGGCGTCCCGGTCGACGTCGGCGGGGACGGCGCAGAAGACGGTGTCCTGCATCAGCATCGGCGGCTCGGCCGGGTTGAGGATGATGATGGCCTTGCCCTTGGCGGCTCCGCCGATCGTCTCGATGCCCCGGCCCGTGGTGAGGGTGAACTCGTCGATGTTGGCACGTGTTCCGGGCCCGGCGGACGGGGAGGCGACGCTCGCGACGATCTCCGCGTACGGGACGTCGGTGATCCGGGAGACGGCGTGCACGATCGGGATGGTGGCCTGTCCCCCGCAGGTGATGAGGGAGACGTTCGGCGCGTCGAGGTGGTCGCCGAGGTTGACGGCGGGCACGACCGCCGGGCCGATCGCGGCGGGCGTCAGGTCGATGGCCTGGATGCCGAGCGCGGCGTACTTGGGCGCGTTGGCCCGGTGGACGTACGCGGACGTGGCCTCGAAGACCAGGTCGGGGCGCTCCTGGCCGTCCAGCAGGGCGTCGATGCCGTCGGCGCTCGCGTGCAGGCCGTGGTCGGCTGCGCGCTTGAGGCCGGGGCTCTCTGCGTCGATGCCGATCATCCAGCGCGGCTCGATGGTCTGCGAGCGCAGGAGTTTGTACATCAGGTCGGTGCCGATGTTGCCTGATCCGACGATCGCGGCGGTCGCCTTGGTCACGGTTCGAACCTCATCCGGGTCGAGTGGGTACGGGGGGCGGGCAGGGGGTGTGCGGTGATCAGCCGTCGTAGGTGATGTGCAGCCGGTCGCTGACCGGGCGGGCCTGACAGGCGAGGATCAGCCCGTCCGCGAGGTCCCGCGCGTCCAGGACGTCGTTGCGCTCCATGGCCACCTCGCCCTTGACGAGGACGCAGGCGCAGGCGCTGCAACTGCCCTCGCGGCAGGAGTACGGGGCGTCCAGGCCGGCCGCCAGCAGCACGTCCAGCAGCGGCGTGTCCTGCGGCCATTCGACGGTGCGGCGCTTCCCGTCCAGCTCCACCTCGGCGGTGCTGACGGGCCCGGAGGGCTGCGGTGCGGGTGTGCGCTGCGCGAATGGGTCGCCGGACAGGGAGGTGAACCGCTCCACGGTGATCATCCGGGCCGGCACGCCCAGGTCGGTGAGCGCGCCGGTGGCCAGGTCCATGAAGGGGCCGGGCCCGCAGACGAAGGCGGGCCGTCCGGCGTACGGACCGGCCAGTGACCGCAGACCGGATGCGGTGGGCCGGCCCTGGACGGACTCCAGCCAGTGCAGCACCGTGAGCCGGTCACCGAACTCCCCTGCCATGCGGGTCAGTTCGTCGCGGAAGATGACGGACCGCTCGTCGCGGTTGGCGTAGACCAGGGTGACGTGGCCGGTCCCCGCGTACAGGGCGGATGTGAGGATCGACATCACCGGGGTGATGCCGCTGCCCGCCGCGAGCAGCAGGAAGTCGGTGTCGAGCGAGTCGGGCGTGAAGGTGCCGGCGGGCCGCAGCACCTCCAGGGTGTCGCCCGCGGTGACGTGGTCGCAGATCCAGTGGGAGGCGTAGCCCCCGGCGGTGCGTTTGACGGTGACCTTCAAATGCCGGTCGCGCACCGGGGAGCTGCACAGGGAGTAGCAGCGGGCGGCTCCCCCGGGGCGTTCGGACGGCACCCGTACGGTGAGGAACTGGCCCGGCGCGTAGGCGAACGCGTCTCGGTGCTCGTCCGCCGGTTCCAGGACCAGGGAGTGGGCGTCGGCCGTCTCCCGGATCACCTCCACGACGCGCACGGTCAGCGGGGCCGGGCTCATGGCGTGCCTCCGGGGGCGCCGGCCGGGCGGGGCGCCGAGGCGGTGGCGGCGTGCCGGGCGGCGACGTAGCCGAAGACGATGGACGGGCCGATGGTGGCGCCCGGTCCGGCGTACTCGTTGGCCATCACGGAGGCGGAGGTGTTGCCGGTGGCGTACAGGCCGGCGATGGCCGTGCCGTCCTCGCGCAGCACCCGGCTGTGCTCGTCGCAGACCAGGCCGCCCTTGGTGCCGAGGTCCCCGACCTCGATGCGGACCGCGTAGTAGGGGGCCTTGTCGATCTCGTCCAGGTTGGGGTTCTTCAGCGTCGGATCGCCGTAGTAGCGGTCGTACGCGCTGTCGCCGCGCCCGAAGTCGGTGTCCTTGCCGGACCTGGCGAAGCCGTTGAACCGTTCGACGGTGGCGGTGAGCGCGTCCTCCGGCACGCCGATCTTCCGGGCCAGCTCCGCGACGGTGTCGGCACGGTGCACGGTGCCGTTCTCGTAGAACGCCTTGGGAAAGGGCACGCCGGGCAGGATCTGGGCGAACGGGTAGCGGGCGCGGGCCTTGGCGTCCATGACGAACCAGGCGGGGACGTGCCCGCCGGCGAGCTGGTCGTGGACGAAGTTCACGTACGGCGACGACTCGTTGGTGAAGCGGTGTCCGTTCCCGGAGACGATGACCGACGGGGGGATGCACCGCTCGGAGACGAGCGGGATGGTCGCGCCGGCCGGATGGTGCACGGACGGCATCCACCAGGCGTCGTCCATGAAGTCGAGGGCGGCGCCGAGTGCCTGGCCGGCGAGGATGCCGTCACCGACGTTCTCGACGGCGCCGGCGCTGTGGTCGTCGCGGCTGCCCTCGGGGAGGTACTTCTCGCGCATCTCCTGGTTGTGGTCGAACCCGCCGGTGGCCAGGAGCACTCCGTGCCGGGCGCCGACCCGGACGGTCCTGCCGTCCCGTTGGACGACGATGCCGGTGACCGTGCCGCCCTCGGTGACGAGTCCGGTCATCGGGGTGCGCAGCCAGAGGGGGATGCCCGCGTCCTTCAGCGCCATGCGCATCCTGGCGACCAGGGCCCGTCCGCCGGTGGCCATGTGGCGGCGGCGGATCATGTTGGAGGAGACCCGCCAGGCGGCGGTCAGGGAGGCCCGGCGTCCTCGCCAGGTCCGCTTGACCATGGCGAGGTCGCGGTAGTCCTTGGCGGTGATCCACAGCCCGAGCGGGCCCTTGAGGCTGTTGGGCCGCTGGTACTTCTCGTCCTCGCCGAGCTTGCGGGTGTCGAAGGGCAGTGCCTCGACGGACCGGCCGAGCGGGCGCCCGCCGTCGTACTCGGGGTGGTAGTCGGCGTATCCCCTGACCCAGAAGAACCGCATCCACCGGCTCCTGCCGAGCAGTTCCATCGCGGCCGGCCCCTGGTCGATGTAGGCGTCGAGGCGGGCGCCGGGCACCCGGTCCTCGGTGAGCCGGTCCAGGTAGCGGCGTACGGAGGCCCGGCTGTCGTCGTGGCCCTTGGCCCGCAGCGTCGGGTTGTTCGGTATCCAGATGCCGCCGCCGGAGATCGCGGTGGTGCCGCCGTACTTGGCGCCCTTCTCCACCACGAGGGTGGACAGGCCGCTGTCGGCCGCCGTCAGCGCGGCGGCCATGCCGCCTCCGCCGCTGCCGACCACGACGAAGTCGAACTCCTCGTCCCAGGCACCCTGGGCCGGGGCGCTCACGCCGCGTCCTCACGGGTGAGGAAGGCGAGCACCGTGCTCTCCCAGGCGGCCTTCTGCTCGATCATCACCCAGTGCCCGCAGTCGGGGAACACGTGCAACTCCGCGTCGGGAATGGTGCGCATCGGCAGGACCGCCATGTCGACCGGGCTGACCCGGTCGTCGCGGCCCCAGGTCAGCAGGGTCTTCGCGCGCAGCCGGTGGAGCATCGCCCAGTAGGGCGCGGCGTCCGACGCGGCAGCCGCGGCGGCCTGGGCGGCGAACGCCTCGGTGCCGTACATGCGGCGTGCGGCGGCCAGGGTCTCCGGGTCGGTGGCCTGCGCCCACCGCTCCGCGATCAGCTCCTCGGTCACCAGCGACCGGTCGTACACCATGGAGTTCAGCCAGCGGACCAGGCCCTCGCGGGTGGGGTGGTCGGTGAACTCGGAGAGCAGCTTGATGCCCTCGCCGGGCCCGGGGCTGAAGAGGTTGCGGCCGATACCGCCGATCGTCACGAGGCGCCGCACCCGTTCCGGCTGTGCGAGGGCGAACCGGGTGCCGATGATGCCGCCCATCGAGTTGCCGATGATGTCGACCCGGTCGAGCCCGAGCCCGTCCAGGAACCGGGTCACGGCCGAGGCGGCCGTCGCCATGGGGTGCCCGTCGGCCGGGTCGCTGACCCCGAACCCGGGGAATTCCAGGACGAGGCAGCGGAAGTGCTCGGCGAACGCCGCGAGGTTGTGCCGGTAGTTGCGCCAGCCCGTGACGCCGGGCCCCGAGCCGTGCAGCAGGAGTAGGGGCGGGCCGTCACCGGCCTCGTGGTAACGCAACACGCCTTGGTCGGTGGCGAGTTCGCGGAGTGTGGAGTCGTGGCTCAGCTCCGTCATCATCCCTGCCTCGGTCGAGCTCGGTGTCCGGTGGACCTGAAGGGCCCGAGGGCCCCGGGGCGGTCTTCGGCGCCGGGCGGCCCATGGGTGCCGTGTGAACGGTTCCTGGACGGTAACCACGGGGTACGGGGCCGCGCGGCGGACGTCTCGGTCAGCGGGATGCCCGTCGTCAGGCGGGCCCCGACCGCCCCCGGAACACCTTCCGGGGCGTCGTTCCACTGATCGGGAACGCGCTCCCGGCGGCCCGGAAGGCGGTCCTAGGGTCGGCCCCCTGCCCGGTCCCGGGCGGACCGCCCCGCCCCCGTCCCCCAGAGGTGAACCCGATGACCGCAGAGCCCCTGTCCGCGCCCGAGGCGTGCGAGGAGACCGAGCCGACCCCTCTGCGGATGCGGCGCACGATGGGGAGCTTCGCCTCCGGGGTGACGGTGGTGACGGGGCTGGGCCGGGACGGTGTCCCGGCCGGCTTCGCCTGCCAGTCGTTCGCGTCCGTCTCGCTGGAACCGGCCCTGGTGCTGTTCTGCGCCGACCACCGGGGGCGCGCCTGGCCGAGGATCAGGGAGGCGGGGCGGTTCGCCGTGAACGTCCTGGCCGAGGAGCAGACGGATCTCTGCGGCCGGTTCGGGTCGGGCAAGGGGCGCAAGTACGAGGGCCTGGAGTGGGAGGTCTCCCGCTGGGGAACCCCGTCCCTGCCGGGCGTCCTCACGCGGGTGCACGCCGATGTGCACGACGTGCACGGCGCGGGCGACCACGATGTGGTGCTGGGCCGGGTCCTCGCCCTGGAGACCGTGAGCGAGGGCCGGCCGATGCTCTTCTTCCGCGGCGGCTTCGGCATCGGAGGCCCGGCGGCTCCGGCACCCCCGGGCCCGTGGGGGTGGGGCGACCTGTGGGGATGAGGGCGCCGGGCCGACGCGCACGGGGATGAGGGCGCCGCGCCGACGCGTACGGCGGCGGCGGGACCGTATACGTACCCGCCCCGCTCCCGCCCCCGCCCCCGCCCTACTGCCAGTCCCCGTACTGCCCCGCGGCGAGCAGGCTGTCCATGGCCTGCGGCGACCACGTCTCCTCCGGTACGGCCGCCGCCCGCCGCGCGCCCCGGACCGGGGTCTGCCGCTCGGGGAACAGCTCGGCGGACACCTGCCGTGCCGCGTCCACGACCAGCGGCGCCACCTTCTCCAGGGGCGACCAGGCGTCCCCCACCAGCGAGATCGCGGCGACCGGCCCCTCCGGGCCCCGGATTGCGGTGGCCACGCACGCGATGTCCGGGAAGCACTCGCCGCGCTCGAAGGCGAGGCCGTGGCGGCGGCGGACGCGGTTGAGCTCCTGGTGCAGGGTGCCGAGGTCGGCGATGGTGCGCTGGGTCAGCCGGCCGATCAGCCCGGCGGCCCTGGCCTCGACGTCCTCCGGTTCGAGCCAGGCCAGCATGGCCTTGCCGAGCGCGGTCGAGTGGGCCGGTGCCCGGCCACCGACGCGGGAGGGGACGGCCGCGGCGAAGCGCCCGCCGACCTTGTCCAGGTAGTGCACCTCGGCCCCGTCCAGGACGGCCAGGTGGACGACCATGCCGGTCTTGATCTGGAGGTGGTGCAGCCGGGCGGCGGCGGCCTCACGAATCCTGCTGTGCGCGCCGTCCCCGCCGCCCAGGCCGAGCGCGCGGCGCCCGAGCCCGTAGCCGAGTCCGTTGTGTTCCAGCCAGCGAAGCCGTACCAGCTGGTCGAGAATCCGGTGCGCCGTCGACCGGGGCAGCCGGGTGGACCGGGCCACCTCCTCCAGGGACAGCCGGGCCGTCCTGCCTTCGAAGACGTCCATGATCAGCGTCACCCGCTCGACCATCGACGGTGGCAGCTCGCGACGCACCGGCACATGCACGTGAGGAGCATCATGGACAGCCGTCATGGGGAGCCTCCAGTCACAGACTGAAATGAATTCTTGTTTTCCGGAATGTAACAGCGCCCCCGGTCGCCGTGAAGAGATGCGTACGGCCGGTTCGGAATTTTGCGGAGGCTGCAAAATTGCATAGCATGCACCTTCATGAGCGACGACCCGCCCCTGGGGCTGCGTGAACGCAAGAAGCGCGCCACGCGTGACGCCCTGGCCGGTGCGGCCCTGTGCATGGCCGCCGACCGCGGCTTCGAGGACGTGACCGTGGAAGCGGTCACCGACGCCGTCGGCGTCTCCGTCCGCACGTTCTTCAACTACTTCCCGTGCCTGGAGGACGCGATCACGCGCCCCGGCCAGGAGAACGCCGAACGGACCCGCCGGGCCGTGCTCAACGCCCCGGAGCACCTGACGGCGCTGGAAGCCCTCAGCGAGGCGATCGCCCAGGAACTCGCCCAGATCGAGGAGGACCACGAACGCTGGGAGCTCCAGATGGCGGTCCTGAGGAAGAGCCCCGCCCTGCTCCCCAACTTCCTGGCCGCGCGGGGCGCCGACGAGACCGCGATGGTCGCCGTCGTCGCCGAACGCCTCGGCCAGGACCCCGAGACCGACCTCTACCCCCGGCTCCTCGCGCATGTGGCCCTGGCCGCCGTACGCGCCGCCGTCGAGGTCTGGGTGGCGTCGGGCCGTACACGCACCTTCCAGGGCCTGTACCGCGAGGCGTTCGCCTCGCTGGCCGCCGGCCTGAAGACCTGAGCGCGTCCGGCGCACCCCGCCGGGCCCACGTCACCCACCGCACCACCACTCCGCGCAGAAGCGCTGATCGCGGAGCCAGTCACCAGAGAATGAGGAACGTCGGCCGATGACCGCTGCCGTCACACCCGAAACCGGCGCCGCCGGTGCGACCGAGGGGCCCGCGTCAGGCATGACGCGCGGCCAGATACTCCAGGCCATGTCGGGCCTGATGGCCGGCATGTTCGTGGCCATCCTGGCCTCCACCATCGTCTCCAACGCCCTGCCCAGGATCATCGCCGACCTCAACGGCAGCCAGTCCTCGTACACCTGGGTCGTCACGGCCGAACTCCTCGCCATGACGGCGACGGTCCCGATCTGGGGCAAACTCTCCGACCTGTACGACAAGAAGCTGCTCATCCAGCTCTCCCTGTCGATGTTCATCGTCGGCTCGCTCGTCGCCGGCTTCTCGCACAGCGTCGGGCTGCTCATCGTCAGCCGGGTCGTGCAGGGCATCGGCGCGGGCGGTCTCACCGCACTCGCCCAGGTCGTGATGGCGGCGATCATCCCGCCGCGTGAACTCGGCCGCTACTCCGGCATCTTCGGCGCCGTCTTCGCCGTCGGTACGGTCGCGGGCCCGCTCATCGGCGGTGTGCTGGTGGACACCTCCTGGCTGGGGTGGCGCTGGTGCTTCTTCATCGGGGTGCCGTTCGCGCTGCTCGCCATCGTGCTGCTCCAACTGACCCTGAAACTGCCGACGGTCCGCCGGGAAGTGAAGATCGACTACGTCGGCGCCGTCCTCATCATGACCGGGGTCAGCGCGCTGCTGCTGTGGGTGACCCTCGCCGGCAACCGCTTCGACTGGGCCTCCTGGCAGACGGCCGCACTCGTCACCGCCGGTGTGGTCCTGCTGGCCGCCGCGGTCTGGGTCGAGTCCCGCGTCCAGGAACCGATCATTCCGCTGGACATCTTCCGCAACCGCACCGTGGCGCTGACGACGGTGGCGAGCATGCTGGTCGGTGTGGCCATGTTCGGCGGCACGGTGTTCCTCTCCCAGTACTTCCAGATCTCGCTGGGCAAGACCCCGACCACCGCCGGCCTGATGAGCCTTCCGATGATCCTCGGTCTGATGATCTCCACGACCGTGGCCGGGCAGATCATCTCCGCCCGGGGCAAGTGGAAGGGCTTCCTCATCGCGGGCGGCATCATCATGACCGCGGGCATGGGCCTGCTCTCCACGATCGGCGCCGACTCCTCGTTCGGCCTGCTCAGCGTGTACATGGTGGTGCTCGGCGTCGGTGTCGGCATGCTGATGCAGAACCTCGTGCTGGCCGCCCAGAACGACGTCCCCGCCGCCGAACTCGGCGCGGCCACCTCGGTGCTGTCGTTCTTCCGCAGCCTCGGCGGGGCCATCGGTACGAGCGCCCTGGGCGCCGTCCTCGCCCACCGGGTGGCCGAGGAGATGAAGAAGGGCTTCGGCGGCGCGGCGGACAACGGAGGCGCCGGCAGCGGCGTCCCCGACCTCAGCACGCTCCCCGAACCGGCGCGCCAGGTGGTCGAGCACGCCTACGGCGTCGCGACCGCCGACGTCTTCCTGATCGGCGCCCCCTTCGCGTTCCTGGCGCTGATCGCGGTGCTGTTCATCAAGGAGAAGCCGCTGCGGACGCAGAGCGGCATGGAGCGGCTCGCCGAGGAGAGCGCGGCGGCGAAGGCCGCCGCCCCGACGCACTGATCCACCCCGGGTTCCGCCCTCCCCCGTGCCGGGGCGGGCGGGCCCCGGACCGCGTGCGGGCCGCCTCACCTGCCATGGTGTCGCCATGACTCCCTCCTCCGAGGCGCGGCCCGCTCCCCGCGCCACCGCCGCCGATCGCTTTCCCGACCAGTTCGCCCGCACCCGGCGCTTCTCGCTGGGGGTGCCCCGGCAGTTCACCGCCTCCCCCGACGGCGAGCGGGTGCTGTTCGTCCGGGGCACGTCGGGCGCCGATCCGGTGAGCCGGCTCTGGCTGTACGAGAACGGCACGGAACGGCTCCTCGCCGATCCGCTCGGGCCCGGCTTCGCGGAGGAAGCCCCCGGCGCGATACCGCCGGAGGAACGGGCACGGCGGGAGCGGGCCCGCGAGACCTCGTCCGGCGTGGTCTCCTACGCCACCGACGCGTCCGTGCGGCTGGTGGCCTTCGCACTCCGGGGCACCCTGTGGCTGGTCCCCACCGACGGCGGCGCGCCCCGCCGACTGCCCACGGCCGGACCGGCCGTCGACCCCCGCCCCTCGCCCGACGGCTCCCTGATCGCGTACGTGTCCGGAGGCGCGCTGCGTACGGTACGGGCCGACGGCACCGGCGACCGGCCGCTCGCCGGACCGGACGGCGAACACGTCACGTACGGCCTGTCCGACTACGTGTCGCAGGAGTCCATCGGCCGCTCGCACGGCTACTGGTGGTCGCCGGGCAGCGATGCGCTGCTGGTGGCCCGCGTGGACACGGCCGGTGTCGCACGCCGGTACATCGCGGACCCCTCCGACCCCGGGCGCCCGCCGCGCGAGGTGGCGTACCCGGCCGCCGGTACGGCCAACGCGAAGGTGTCGCTGCACCTGGTGCGGGTCTCCGGCGAGCGCATCGACGTCCGTCTCCCCGAGGCCGCCGGCGAGGGGCATCCCGAAGCCGCGTGGACGGACCGGGCGTTCGAGTACGTCGTGTCGGCGGACTGGGACGGCCGGGGTCCGCTGGTCGGCGTACAGACCCGGGACCAGCGGTCCGTCCATGTCCTGGCGGTGGACGCGGAGTCCGGCACCACCCGGACGGTGCACCGCGCCCACGACCCCGCCTGGGTCGCCCTGCGCCCCGGCACCCCGCTGCGCCTGCCCTCCGGGGCGCTCGTCGTCCCGGCGCGGCCCGGCGGCGACACCCAGGGCCTCGACATCGGCGGCACCGTCACACCACCGGGCCTGGAGGTCCGCGAGGTGATCGGTGCCGCGGACGGGCGGGTGTACTTCACGGCGAGCGAGGAGCCCACGGAGATCCACGTCTGGTCGTACGACACCACCGGCCGGGGCGACGGCCCCGTCCGGGTCTCCGGCGTACCCGGGGTGCACACGGCTGCGGTCGGCGGCCCGACGGTGGTGCTCGACAGCCGGACCCCGCAGGGCCAGACGGTGACGGTGCTGCGCGCCGGAGCCGAGGCGGGCCGGATCGCGGTCCTGGCCGAGGAACCGCTCGTCGCCCCCCGGTCGCTGGCCCTCGGCCTGGGCCGGCGGGAACTGCGCAGCCGCCTCTACCTGCCGTCCTGGTACCGCCCGCAGGCGGGTCCGCTGCCGGTGCTGCTCAGCCCGTACGCCGGTCACGGCATGCAGGTCGTGCTGAAGGTGCGGGCGTGGTGGACGGCGGTGGCCCAGTGGTTCGCGGAGCAGGGGTTCGCGGTGCTCGTCACGGACGGGCGGGGGACGCCGGGGCGGGGCGAGGCGTGGGAGAAGTCGGTGCACGGGGACCGGCTGACGGCCGTCCTGGAGGACCAGATCGACGCGCTGCACGCGGCGGCCGAGGCCCGCCCGGAGCTGGACACGACGCGGGTGGCGATGCGCGGCTGGTCGTTCAGCGGCTATCTGGCGGCGGCCGCCGTGCTCCGGCACCCGGAGGTCTTCCACGCGGCGGTGGCGGGCGCGGCGCCGGCGGACCGGCGGCTCTACGACACCCACTGGGAGGAGCGGTTCCTCGGCCACCCGGACGTGCTGCCGGAGAACTACGCGCGCAACTCGCTGCTGGACGAGGCCCCGTCCCTGACCCGGCCGCTCATGCTGGTGCACGGCCTCGCCGACGACAACGTGGCCGTGGCGCACACGCTGCGGTTCTCGGCGGCCCTCCTCGCCGCCGGTCGTCCGCACACGGTGCTGCCGCTGTCCGGGGCCGGCCATCTGGTCGGCCAGGACCGCACGGCGAGCGGGCTGCTGCGGCTGGAACTGGATTTCCTGCGCAGGTCCCTGGGGCTGTGAGCGGAGGGGCGCCCGGGGCTCATTTCCGCGCCCCGGCCCCCCGCGTGCGCCAGCAGTCGAGCAGCACGTCGGCCGTGGTCACCGTCGCGACCAGCGCGAGGGTGTTGCGGATCATCGCGGTCGTGTAGTCGGCGGGCACCCCGGCGACGGCATCGGCCGGCACCACCACGGTGTACCCGAGGTTGACCGCGTCGAAGACCGCGTTGGGGATGGCCACGTTGGCCGATACGCCGGTGACCACGAGGGTGCGGCAGCCGAGGTTGCGCAGGAGGGCGTCCACATCGGTGCCCGCTATCGGAGAGAGTCCGTGCAGCCGCCGGACGACGAGGTCTTCGCCGGCGACCTCGATGGGCGCGGCGACCCGGACGGCCGTGGTGCCGGAGTGCTGCTGTACGGGGAGCCGGCCGGCGGCGCGGAAGAGGCGGGCGTTGCGGTTGGCGCCCCGGCCGTCGGGGCGGCGTTCGGCGACCGCGTGCAGCACCTGGACACCGGCCTCGTGGGCGCCGGCGACCAGCCGGGCCACCTGGTGCAGCGCGCCCGACGACACCGCCGCCTCGGCGAGTTCGGGCAGCGCGCTGTCGGGGCCGACCACTCCCTGCTGGCACTCGACGGTCAGCAGGGCGGTGGTGGCCGGGTCGGTCTGCGCGGCGAGTTGTTCCCTGGACGGCACGGCGGCCCCTCTCGGCGGCGGGTCGGCCGGGCCGGGGCGGCGCCGGACCGGGGCGCGCGAGGTTAGCCCCCATTGCGTGCCGAGGGAAGAGAGGCCATGATTTCCTGACGTCCAGTCAGGTCGACCTCGATCAGCCGCAGGAGGCAATCCATGGCCGTCACCCAGCGCCGGGGCCGCCGGATCATGATGACGGACGAGGAGCGCGACGCCTATCTGGCCCGGCAGCGGACCTGCCGGGTCGCCACCGTCGGCGCGGACGGCCGCCCGCACGTCGGGGCGCTCTGGTTCTGCTGGGACGGCACCTCGCTCTGGCTTTACTCGATCACCCGGAGCCTGCGGTGGTCGCAGCTGAGCCGGGACCGGAGGATCGCCGTGGTGGTCGACGACGGTGTGGAGTACGGGGAGCTGCGCGGCGTCGAGCTCTCGGGCGACGCGGTCTTCGTCGGCGAGGCCCCGCGCACCGGCGAGCCCTGCCCGGAACTCGTCGCGCCCGAGCGGCTGTTCGCGGCGAAGTACTTCGGCATGGAGGCGATGCCGCACGACGGGCGCCACGCCTGGCTGCGCCTCACCCCCGACGCCGTCACCTCCTGGGACTTCAACAAACTCCCCGGCGCGTGACCGTGCGGCCGTCTGCCGCCGCTACCCGTTCCCCCAGGGTTCGTCCAGCTCCCGGCCCGCCTCGCTCAGGGCCGCGACCGCCGCCCGGATCGACGGCCGCCGGTCCGCGTCCGTCCGCCACACCGCGTGGACGTGCCGCCGCATCTTCTGGCGCACCGGCACCAGCCGCACCCCGTCCGGCACCGGCCCGCGCCCCAGCCTGGGCGCCACACAGACGCCCATTCCGGCGGCGATCAGGGCGAGTTGTGTGTGGTGCTCACCCGCGAGGTGGGCGATGCGTGGCTCGATCCCCTTGGAGCGGAGGGTGAACATCAGCCAGTCGTAACAGAATTCGCCCTCCGGCCAGGACACCCAGTCGTCCTCGGCGAAGTCCTCCAGGTCGACTTCCGACCGCCCGGCGAGCGGATGGTCCGCCGGCATCGCGATGTCCGGGGCGTCGTCGAACAGTTCCGCCCTGGTCAGGCCGCCCGGCACCGGGAGCCGTTTGTTGCTCCAGTCCAGCACCACCGCCAGATCGATGTCGCCCCTGAGCACCGCCCGGATGCCGGCCTCGGGCTCCAGCTCCAGGGTGCGCACCCGGAGCTCGGGGTGTCCGGCGCGCAGGGCCAGCAGCGTCGAGGGGAAGAGGCCCCGGGCCGCCGTCGGGAACGCGCCGAGCCGGATCTCCCCCACCACCTCGCCCCGCTGGGCCTCGATGTCGGACTGGGCCAGCTCGACCTGCGAGAGGATGCGGGCCGCGTGGTCGGCGAGCAGCCGCCCCGCGTCGGTGAGCCGCACCCCGCGTCCGTTCCTGGCGAGGAGCTGCTGCCCCACCTCGCGCTCCAGCTTCGCCATCTGCTGCGACACGGCCGACGTCGTGACGTGCAGCCCCTCGGCCGCACCGCTGACCGAACCGAGCCTGGCCAGGGCGTCCAGGGTGCGCAGGCGCTCCAGGTTCAACATATAAGCGATGCTACGTGAAGCCTCGAACAAACTCTCACTTGTGCTACGAGGTGGGAGTGGCCATCGTGGTCCTCATGAGCGCACCGCCCGCAGCCCGGTCCACCAGCGAGCCGTCCACGGCGCCGGCATCTGCGGCCGGGGCACCCTCTTCCACGCCCCCGGCACAGGTCGCCCCCTCCACCGGCCCCGCGCACCGGCCGGCGCCGGACTGGCGGCTGCGCTTCGCGGCGCTCTCACTCATCTGGGGTTTCAGCTTCCTCCTCATCAAGGTCGGGACCGGCGGGTACGCCCCGTTCCAGGTCACGTTCGGCCGGCTCCTGTCGGGGACCGCCGTGCTGGCCGTGGTCATGGCGGTGAAGCGTGAGCGGCTGCCGCGCTCCGCCCGCACCTGGGGCCATCTGGCGGTCGCGGCCTTCTTCCTCAACGCCCTGCCGTTCTCCCTCTTCGCCTATGCCGAACTGAGCATTCCGTCGACGCTGGCCGGCATCTGCAACGCGACCTCACCCCTGTGGGGCATGGCGCTTTCGCTCGTCGCCCTCTCGGAGGACCGGCCGACCCGCCGCCGCGTCGCCGGTCTCGGGCTCGGCTTCCTCGGCGTCCTGACGGTGCTGGGGGTCTGGCAGGGCTTCTCCGGGCTGGACTTCAACGGGACGGCCATGGCGCTCCTGGCTTCGCTCAGCTATCCGGTCGGCTGGATCTACGTGCGCCGGACGCTGGCGGGCAGCGGTGCGTCCACTCTCGCCCTCACCGGCAGTCAGCTCTTCCTCGGTACGGCGCAACTCGCCCTGGTCACGCCCTTGTTCACCGCTGTCCCGGACGGCTTTCCGCTGCTGCCCACCCTCGCCGTCGTCGCGCTCGGCGCCCTGGGCACGGGGGTCGCGGTGCTGCTCCAGTACGGGCTGGTCAACGAGGTCGGGCCGACGACCGCGCAGATGGTCACCTACTTCATCCCGGTGATCGCCACCGCCGCCGGAGTGGCCGTGCTCGGCGAGCAGTTGAGCTGGAACACCCCCGTGGGCGCGCTCGTCGTCCTGGCGGGCGCCGCCCTGACCCAGAGCCGGCCGCGCGCCGCCTCGGCCGCCGACCGCACCGCACCCACTGCCGTCCCCCCGCGCTGATCCGCCTGTCGCCCACCACCTCACCCGTAGCTCAACGGACTCGCGGGCCCCGCCGCGACCGCCACCGCGTCCGCCAGGGGCCCGATGTCGGCGTCGGTGAGCGGCGAGACGGTGAGCCGGATGCCCTGGGGCGCGGAGATGCGGAACCGCGCCCCGGGCGCCGCCGCCCAGCCGGCGTGCAGCAGCCGCGCCACCGCCCCGGTCTCGTCGCTCACCGGAACCCACACGTTCATCCCGCTGCGCCCGTACGCCGCCACGCCCCGGTCGGCCAGCGCCCGCACCAGCGCGTCGCGGCGGCGGGCGTAGGACCGGGCCACCTCGCGCGGGTCCACGGCCTCCGTGCGCCACAGGTGCACCACGGTCCGCTGCAACAGCCGGCTGACCCAGCCCGGCCCCAGTCTCTGGCGCCCGGACACCCGGTCGGCCGTGACCACGTCCCCGGTCATCACGGCGACCCTCAGGTCCGGCCCGTACGCCTTGGCCACCGAGCGGACGAACGCCCAGCGGTCCGTCGCCCCCGCCAGGGGGTACAGGGGAAGGTCCACGATGGCGTGCCCGTGGTCGTCCTCGATGAGCAGGACGCCCCGATAGCCGGCGAGGACCGCCCGCAACTCCGTCGCGCGCCCCGCGGAGATCGCCGCACCCGTCGGGTTCTGCGCCCGGTCGGTGACGACGACGGCCCGCGCGCCCGCCCGCAGCGCCGCGTCGAGCGCATCCGGCAGCGGCCCGTCGTCGTCCAGCGCCATCGGGACGGGGCGCATGCCGAGCGCGGCCACGAGGTCCAGCAGCCCGCCCCAGCCCGGGTCCTCGACCGCGACCATGTCGCCCGGCCGTAGATGGGCGACGAGCACCCGCTCGATCGCGTCGAGCGACCCGGAGGTGGCGATCACCGGCCCGGCCGGGACACCGTCGGCGTCCATGGCGGCGCGGGCGAGCGCGGCGAACTCCGGGTCGACGGGCGCCTGCGCGTACATGCCCGGCTCCCGCGCGTACGCCTCAGCGACCGCGGCGAACGCCTCGCCGAGCCGCGGCAGCAGCTCCGGGTCCGGATTGCCCTCGCCCAGGTCCCGCACCCCCGGCGGCGCCTCGACCCGCATCGACCCGCGCGCGGTGCTCGCCGGGCGCGGCCTGACCCGGCTGCCCCGGCGCCCGGCGGTCTCGATCACCCCGCGCTCGCGCAGGATGCGGTAGGCCGCCGCGACCGTGTTGGGATTCACCTCCAGCAGGCCGGCCAACTCCCGCATGGGTGGCAGGACCTGACCGGGCGCCAGCTCCCCGGAACCGACCCCCTGCTCCACACTGGCGGCAATTTCGGATGCACGCCGCCCACCGATCCGATACTCTCCTAGCACAAACAACACTATGCACTAGTGCAATGGAGTTCGCAATGCCGGAAGACGCAATGCCGGAAGACGCAATGCCGGAAGACGCAATGCCGGAAGACGCAACCAAGCAGACCACGTCCCCGGACCCCGCGGCCGGCTACGAACCGACCGGCCGCACGATCCCCACCCGGTCGCGCGAGCGGGCCTCGTACGACCGGGAAACGGTCCACTCGATACTCGACGGCGCCTACCTCTGCCACCTCGGCTTCGTGCGCGACGGGGCGCCCGTCGTCCTGCCGACCCTCTTCGGCCGGGTCGGCGAACGGCTCTACGTCCACGGCTCGACCGGCTCGCGACCACTGCGGGCGGCGGGCGGGAGCGATGCGGGGCTGCCCGTGTGCCTGACGGTGACGCACGTCGACGGCCTGGTTCTGGCCCGTTCCGCCTTCCACCACTCGCTCAACTACCGTTCCGTGGTCGTCCACGGCGTCGCGCACACGGTGACCGACCCCGAGGAGCGGCGCGTGGCCCTCGACGCGATCGTGGACCAGGTGGTGCCGGGGCGCTCGAAGGACGCGCGTCCCGCCGACGACAAGGAGCTGGCGGCCACGGCCGTGATCCGCCTGGACCTGCGGGAGGTATCCGCCAAGATCCGCACGGGCGGGCCGAACGACGAGCCCCAGGACCTCGCCCTGCCGCACTGGTCCGGCGTCGTCCCCGTCGCCCCCGCCTTCGCCGCGCCGGTCCCGGCGGACGATCTGGACCCCGCGATCGAGGTTCCCCCGTACCTGAACGCCCTCTGACCCGCGAGGCTCCCTCCCGGCCCAGCCGCGCGTACCGTCTAGCGCCGGGCGGCGGCCCGCTCGCCGGACGCGTCCTCACCGGCCCCCGCGGACGAACCACCCGGCCCCGAGGCGACGGGTCCGGACGGGGGCCGGGGGGTGGCCGACTGCGCGATGAAGGCGCCGATCAGGACGAGTGCACCGCCGATGAGCTGCGGGGCGGCCAGGTGCTCGCCGAGCAGTACCCAGGCGAGGACGGTCGCGATGACCGCCTCCAGGCAGGCGACGACGCCCGCGACCGCCGGGGACAGCAGCCGTACGGAGATCACACCGGTGACGTACGCGATGACGGTGGCGAGCAGCACGATCCAGACCAGCAGCAGCCAGGCCGGCACCTGTGAGCCGTCCATCACCGTGCCGCCGCCGAGCACCGACCAGTCCATGCCCCACGGGCGCGCGACCACGGTGAGCACGAGGGCCCCGATGAGCAGCCCGTAGGCGATGACCCCGACCGGATGCGGAGGCTCCGCACCGCCCGGTGACGGTTCGCCGCTTCCCTGGTCGGAGAGGACGAAGTAGCCGACCTGGCAGCAGGCGGCGCCGAGCGCGAGCAGCAGGCCGACGACGTCGAAGCTGAGCCCGGCCCACACCTCGACCACGCAGGCCAGGCCGCCGACCGCGAGCACGACGCCGAGAGCCGCCGCCCTGGTCACCGGACGCCGCTGCACGAAGCGGACCCAGCCGAGGACGAGCGCGGGCGCCAGGTACTCGACGAGCAGTGCGACGCCCACCGGGATACGGGAGATGGCGGCGAAGTAGCAGGCCTGCACCCCTGCGACGGCGAGCAGCCCGAAGCCCAGCAGCAGCACGGGCCGGCTGCGCACCAGCTCCCGGTGGCGCCAGGCCACGGGCAGCATGACGAGCGCGGCGCCCGCCACGCGCAGCCAGACCACGTGGAGCGGGTCGAGCCCCGCCTCGATGAGCGGCTTGGCCGCCACTCCGGAACCGCCGAATGCGAAGGCCGAGGCGAGGGCGAGTCCCAGGCCGGCGCTTCTCCCCTGAGACGCGTGCATCGGCACATCATGACAGCTGAGGTCAGGAGCGTCACCCCTGTGACACCTGACCGGGGTAACACTCCGATGCCGTCGGCACCCCTGACACGTACAGACGCGTACAGACACGCACGGACACGTACAGATACGTAGATCCTCGGTGCGCGGAGCAACCGGGGCCCCGGCCGTGCACGTCCCCCGTGCGGGAGCGGTTGTCCGGGTGCGAGGGGAGGGGGGGCCGGGGTGAGCTGGCTGGTGTCCCTGCCGGCGCTCGACGGGCGCGATTACGTCTACCGCGTCCACGCACCCCCGGACGCGCTGCCCGCGGACCTGTTCTGGGCCGCGTTCCACTGCCACGACGACGGGCCGCATCCGCGCGCGTCCGACCGCTTCGACGCGGCACTGATCCGGCGGACGGGGCCGGAGCGGGCCGCACAGAACTGACACTCCATCAGTATTGAATGTTCCGGCCACTGCGACTACGTTCCGCGACACCGTAACCCGTAGAGAAGGGGTGGTCGCATGGCCGAAGTCAGTGCAGAGACGCGCATCGGAGCACCGGCCGAGAAGGTCTGGGCCCAGCTGACCGACTTCAGCAGGTACGGGGAGTGGAACGCCACCCACACCAGCTTCCCCAAGGGTGCCCCGGCCGCGCTGGAACTCGCGTCGACCTACGAGGAGAACATGAAGCTCATGGGCTTTCCGGCCGAGGTGACGTGGACGGTATCGGAACTGGAGACCGGCCGGCTGCTGACGACCACCGGCAAGGGCCCGATGGGCGTCAACCTGCTGATGCGCTACGCACTGACCCCGGACGGGGACGCCACCGCACTCCGCATCGACGGCGAGTTCACGGGCGCGGCGGTCTCCCTGATGGCCGGCAAGCTCAGGGACTCGGCGACGGCCGCGCTCAACGAGTCGCTGCGCAAGCTGGACGGCCTGGTCGTCGCCTGAACGACCGCCCCCCACCGGCGCGAGAAGAAAACCGACCCGATACGAGAAGGGGCCCGGCGGCCAGGCCGCCGGGCCCCTTCCACGGATCTCCCTCTCGCCTACTGTCACACCGCCCACGGTCCGGGGCTCAGTCCTCGTCGGCGAGGATCAGGTACAGCTTCTTGCGGGTGTCGTTGATGACGGCGAGCGCCTTCTCGCGCTGATCGGCGGAGCCGGTCTTCCAGACCTGCCCGAACGCCTCCATCAGACCGAACCCGGCCTGCCGGACCTCGTTCATGCCCTCCCAGTCGACACCGCGCCCGACCTCTTCCCAGGGCGCCTCGGGCCCCGTCTCGGCCTCGGTGCGACCGGTGTCAGTGAGCGTGAACAGCTTCTTGCCGCCCTCGCTCGCACTGGTGATCAGGCCCTCGTCCTCCAGCAGCTGAAGGGTCGGGTACACCGACCCCGGACTGGGCCGCCAGGCGCCGCCGCTGCGCTCGCCGATCTCCTGGATCATTTCGTAGCCGTGCATCGGCCGGTCCTTGAGCAGCGCCAGGATCGACGCCCGCACATCACCGCGCCGCGCCCTCCCCCGGCCGCCACCCCGGCCGCGCCCGCCACCGAAGGGGCCGCCACCGAACGGCGGACCGAACGGCCCGAACGCCGCCCGACGCCCTTCGAAGTCACCCCGCCGCTCGTCGGGCCCACCCGGGCCGCGCCCGCGTCCGCGCCCATGACCGTGTTCGTGTCCGTGCTCATATCCATGTGAACGCATGACCGTTCTCCTTCTCACGTTGATCTTTTCGTATCGCTGATCTGTCGCGATGCCTCAACGATATATCGGAACAGTTTGCATGGCAAACCCCGCCGCCCGTGACACGGGTGGCCTGCGCCAATGAAGGTGGGCGGCTCGCCACCGAAGTTGAGCCGATGACTGTTCGTGTCATCGAAGGTGGGTCACTGTAGGGTTTGTGCCAGTGAAGTTGAGCCGATGGCGAGCCGAGGCACGATAGTTGTCACAGAGGCAGGCTTGTTGTCACCATGCTGGTGGGTGGTCGATTCGGCCGTTGGTGAACGTCAAGTCCGTGACGGTGGTCCCCCACTAGGTTTTCGGGCATGGTTGATCATCGCTCGGTTGACGTGGGTGGGGTCCGGCTTGCCTATCAAGTCTCGGGGCCGCCGGAAGCTCCGCCGCTCGTCCTGCTGCATGCGCTGGGCGAGGATGCTGCGGACTGGGATGTCGTGGCGCGCGTCCTGGCACGCAGTTGGCGGGTCTATGCCCTTGATCTTCGTGGTCATGGCCGGAGTGATTGGCCAGGGGACTACTCGCTGCAGCTGATGCGGGACGATGTACTCGGTTTTCTGGATGCGCTGGCTCTTGACCGAGTAGATCTGATTGGGCACTCGATGGGTGGGGTCGTGGCCTATCTGTTCGCCGAGGAGTATCCGCAGCGTGTGGACCGGCTCGTCTTGGAGGATGTTCCGGTGCCACGACCCCGGGAGCAGTCCACTCCGATCAGGCCGGATGGGGAGCTGACATTCGACTGGGAGATGGTGCTGGCCGTCAGGCGGCAGGTCGACACACCCGATCCGGGGTGGTTGGAGAACCTCAGCAAGATCACAGCGGAGACCCTTGCCGTAGCTGGCGGTCCGGGCAGTCATGTTCCCCAGGAGGGCATCGCTGAGTTGGCCCATCGCGTTCCTCGCGGGCGGGTCGTCACCATTCCGGCCGGGCACTTGATCCACAACGCCGAGCCGACGATGTTCGTGGAGGCGGTTCTGAGGTTCTTGCGGCCGTCGGGTGACGGCTCGGTTGCAGCCATCGCTCCAGGCGGGTGACGAGGTTCCCCTTCGGAACGGTGGCAGAAAGGTTGCTGAGTGGCCGTGGTGACAAGCACCGTGCCTCACCGGTGATACCCAGCTTGCCTCGTAAGACCCAAACGGCCAGGCCTCCCATGCCGAAGGTGACAACTATCGTGCTTCGGCGCAGATGGCGGCCCGTGCTGCGCGGTCTCGGAGTTCCCTCCGCCAGCGGAGCGCTTTTTGCTGGCAGGTGCCCGAGCACCACTTGCGGGTGGAGACTGGCTTGCGGTGTGCTATGGAGGCACCGCAGGCTCCGCATTCCTGCTGGTCGGATCGCTGGGCGACTGCTTCGTCGAAACACTGGTCCGAGCACCAGGGGTTGGGCCTGAGTCGCCGGTAGCTGCTTCGGCAGCCCCGGCAGGTCGGTGGGCTTGGTTCTTTCGGCTGGTGCTGGCGCCGGTCGCTGTTGATCACCAGTTGCGCTCGGGCCCGGAACTCGACGTTCCAGCGGGATGCTCTGCCTCGGATCGGGCCGTCCGACCCAGGAGAACTCCCAGCCCACCGCCCCGCACGTGCGCCCGGTCGTGGTAAAGGAATCCCGCGTTTCTTCGTCCATGTCGTCCTCGGCACGAACATCGACCACCCGGGCCCGCCCGTCAGCGAGCCGGGCGAAGTAGTCAGGAGCGTGCCGGCGCTTGCGGACCCCGTCGTGCCAGTGAAGCCAGAACGGCTGCGAGGCGATAGCCGTGACCTGTGGAGATCCCGGTCCAGGAGGACCAGTCGGTCCCTCTCCAGCCACGATTCGTAACCAACGTGATCCCGCACGGTCACCGAGTAGTACCCGCCCGCGAAGCCCCGGCCGTACTTGCGCCAGCTGAACTCACGAACCGGCTCCACTTCCTCGAACCGAACGTCCCAGCCAGTCTGCAGGAGACGACGTTTACGCACCCCGTCGACAGAGAAGTCCAGCTCAAAGCCCGTGAGTGCATGCAGCCTGATCGGCTGTACGGACAGGTACCCCCACCGCGTCCCCTAGCTGACAGCTTCCCCATCGGCTCAACTTCGCTGGCAAACGACTCATCATCGCTGTCACAGGTCAACGGGTGACCTGTGACAGTGGGGGTTGACCGATTGCCGACGAAGATCACTCTGCTCGACGGGTCTGTAGTGTGCGGCAATGACAAGAAGCGAGCGGCTCGCGGAGCAGTTGGACTGGTACTGGTGTAAGAACCTGCGGCCACGGCTGGACGGTCTTACTGACGAGGAATACTTCTGGGAGCCGGTGCGCGGCTGCTGGAGCATCCGCCCACGTGGCACGTCGGCCGCACCGATGTCGGAAGGCTCGGGGGAATGGACGATGGACTCCGCGTCCCCCGCCCCGGTGCCTGCCCCGGTGACCACGATTGCCTGGCGGCTGGCGCACATCATCGTCTCGTGCCTGGGCTATCGGGTCGGATGGTACTTCGGCGGCCAGGACGTCGACTCCCAGACATTCGCCTACGCGGGGACCGCTGACGAGGCGCTGGAACAGCTCGATGAGATGTATGGGAGATGGAACGCGGGGGTCCGCGAGCTCTCGGACGCTGACCTGGACAATCCGCCCACGGTGGGTCCCGAGGAGTTTCCCATGGAGAACAGGGTCCTGCACGTCAACAGGGAGCTGATCCATCACGGCGCCGAGATCTCCCTGCTGCGCGACCTCTACCGCTGGCAGGACGGAGCCGGACAGCACCGAATATGACTTCCCGTAACCGGCGATCGCGCTTCGGGAACTCACATGGAGTCCGACTCATAGCCGGCCAGTTCAAAGGCCTCAAGGGCAGCCACCTCCAACACATCGACAGGTGCCCCACCACGTCCCCCGCGTACCTGTACACCGAGTGATCAACCTGCGGTGGCACAAACAAGCGTGGATCATCCTTCAGTGGCAACCGATCAGCGATCACTGACACAGGTCAACGGGGCCCGGGTCAACGGGCCGGGTCAACGGGCCGGGTCAACGGGCCGGGTCAACGGGGCCCGTCTCGGCGGGCTTCGACCAGGGCTGGGCTTGTGGATCAGGCCACGTACCCTCGGTTCCATGCCTCGCAACCGGAAGCGGCCTCGTCGGCTGATTGCCGACGGGTGCGCGTATCTGTGGACGCTCCGTCACAGTCACAGCGTGGGGGCCGGCGGCCGGTCATGCCGCGAGACCCTCACGCTTCACCCACAGCCGGCCGGCACGGGCGGCCCACTGCGCATCGTCTTCACCGAGGGCCCCGGCCGATACGTCCCGGGCGGGGCTCCCCTGGGCTCCGGAGACGTGGGGTACACCCGGGGTGCCTCCCTCAACCTGCACGAACCCGGCGCCGTCCGAGCCCTGCTCGACGCGGCGTCGGCCCGCGGGTGGCAGCCGGAGGGGCGGCAGGTGGTGGAGATCGACGGCTGGTGTCTGCTGGAGGCGGCAGCCGCCGCGCATGCCGGGGCCACCGGCTGACGCGGGCGCGAAAGGGTGAGTCCGAGGAACGGCTACCCGTCCTCGCCGCCCCGCAGCCCGAGCACGTACCCGGCGGTCAGCGCCACGCCCCGGTCCTCGTCCCGCGCCAGTTCCGCGAGCGCGCGCTCCGCCGTCGCTCCGGGGATGTCCGCGAGCGCCTGTGTGAGGCGGCGGCGGGCGGACGGGCCGGGGGCGCCGTGGGCGAGGCGGGCGACGAGGCGGGTGGCGATGCGTTCGGCGGCCTCCGGGTCTGCGGCCAGCGCGCCCAGCGCGTCGGCCGCGTCGACGTCCCGCACCTCCTCCGCGACCATGTCGATGAGCGTCGGCACCGCGTCGGCCACCCCCCGCGCGCCGAGCGCCGGAGCCGCGTGCCTGCGGACCGCGAGGTCGGGGTCGGCCAGGGCCTCCCGGAGCAGCGCGGTCGCCGCATCGCCCGGGATCTCCGCGACGGCCAGGACCGCCCGCGCCCGGACCTCGGCCACGGGCGCCGCTAGGCCATCCGCGAGAAGAGGGAGCCCGCCGCCGGCCTGGGCCAGGGCCCACCGCAGGGCACCGGCCACGATCGGGTCCCGTTCGCTCAGGGCCGCGTCCACCAGGGCTTGCACCGGTACCGATGGCTCGTCCACCGAGGACAGCGCCGCGCGTTGGCGCGTGCCGGGGCTGCTGGACCCCAGCGCCTGGAGGAGGGCGACGGTGCGCAGGACGCCCTCCCAGTCCTCGGGCTCGGCGGCACCGATCCGGCTCAACCGGGTCAGCAACTCCGTCTCGCTCGCGATGCGCTCCCGCGTCCGGCGGGCGAGGTCGTCGACGAGCCCGGAGGGGCTGAAGCCGGGATCGTCCAGAGCGCGCCCGACCTCGCGCAGCGTCAGCCCCAGGGACCGCAGGCTCTCGATGTGGAAGATCCGCCGGACGTCCGCGCCGGAGTACTCCCGGTAGCCGACGTCGTTGCGCCCCGTGGGCCGCACCAGGCCGAGGGATTCGTAGTGCCTGAGCATGCGGGCGCTGACCCCGGACCTCCGTGCCACCTCACCGATCAACACCGCGCTTCACCCCTCCTGGCCGTACGTGCCCAGTGCCACCATGCGCTTCGCCTCCTCGATGGCGAACTCGAACCCGGCGTCCGGGTCACGGAGCAGCTGCTGCGTGGCGAGCGCGTGCTGACGCACACGGGGGTCGGGGTGTGCCGTCGCGGTGCTCAGGACGGGTGCGACGACCTCGCCCAGTGCGATCAGCGCGCGGCTGAGGCTCAGCTGCGTCTCCCGCTCGCCGCGCCCGAGCTGTTCCGCCAGTACCGCGGCCAGACCGGGTTCCTCGCCCTCGGGCACGAGGACGACCGCCGCACGCCAGGCGGCCCGCGCCACCTCGTCGTCGGCGTCGGTCAGCAGCGCCCGGGTGATCGCAGGCCAAGCCTGCCGCTCCCCGGTCCCGTCCGCGGTCCCGTCCCCGGTCCCCTCCGCGGTCCTCTCCAGGGTCCGGTCCCCGGTCTTGGACAGCGTGTGCAGGGCCTGGCTGCGGGCCTGTGCGCGCTCCGAGCGGAGTTCGCCGACGAGCCTGGGGACCGTCAGCGCCGGTGAGTGACGGGTGAGTGCCCAGGTCAGCATCTCGCGTACGGAGAAGTCCGGCTCGGTCCTGCACTGTTCGACCAGCCTGTCGATGAGCCGCGGGTCCGGGTTCGACCCCACCGCCAGTGCCGCCCGCAGCCGGACCGACGCATCGGCGTGCCCCAGCCCCCGCAGCGCACGCGTCGTGGCCGTTTCCTCGTTCGGCATGGTCATCGGACCACCTCCTCGTCCGCACAGTGAAGTGCTTGTCACCGTGACAAGGTCAAGCCGAGCCCCGCCGAGGGGAAACAGATCGCAGGGGGCCGGGGCCTCTTTCCGGGCCGCCGACCCGGAATTGGCCTTGGTCCGCGGCCCTGTCCCGTGCCTACGGTCGGGGCATGAGGATTTGTACCGTCGACGCGTTCACCGACCGCCCCTTCACCGGCAACCCCGCGGGCGTCCTGCTGTTCGGCCCCGAAGGCTTCCCCGGGGACAGCTCCCTCCAACGGGTCGCCGCCGAGCTGAACCTCTCCGAGACCGCGTTCGCCCATCCCCTGCCACCGGGTGGCGCCGCGGACTGGGCGCTGCGATGGTTCACGCCGGTCACCGAGGTGGACATGTGCGGCCACGCCACCCTCGCCACCGCCCATGTCCTGCACACCACCGGAGCCGCGAGCGGCACCGTGCGCTTCGCCGCCCGATGCGGGACGCTCACCTCCACCGCGCACCCGGACGGCTCGGTCACGCTCGACTTCCCCACCGCGCCGCTGACCCCCGAGGCCGCGCCGGCCGGGCTCGCCGAAGCACTCGGCGCCCAGCCGCTGTCCGTGCACGACACCGGCCCGCACGTCGGCGACCTGCTCGTGGAACTGAAGGACGAGGCGGCCGTACGGGGTCTCGCCCCCGACTTCGCGGCGCTGGCCGGCCTCTCCCGGCGCGGCGTCATCGCCACGGCCGCCGCCGCGCCGGGCGGAGCGTACGACTACGTGTCGCGCGGCTTCTTCCCCGCGGTGGGCATCGACGAGGACCCGGTTACGGGCAGCGCCCACACCGCCCTGGCCCCGTTCTGGTCGGCCCGGCTCGGCCGCGACGAACTGACCGGACTTCAGGCCTCCGCCCGCTCCGGGCTCGTCCGCACCTCACTGCGCGGCGCGCGCACCCTGCTGACCGGCCACGCGGTCACGATCCTGGACGGAGAACTGCTCGTCGCCCCGTGACCACGGTGGGGCGTACGGGCCACCCAGCACGCCCGCACGCCCCCGCGGCCCCATGCCCCCGCAGCCAGGGCCGCCGTTCACGGCGTGGGCAGCCAGTCCACCTTCCCGGCGAGCAGCGCGTACCCGACGAACGCGCCGATGTCGAGGAGCGCGTGCGCCGCGACCAGTGGCCCCACCCGCTGCCAGCGGCGGTACAGCATCACGAAGACGACCCCCATCACCATGTTGCCGATGAACCCGCCGATGCCCTGGTAGAGGTGGTACGAGCCGCGCAGCACCGAACTCGCGGCCAGCGCCGCCATCGGCGTCCACCCCAACTGCCCCAGCCGGCGCAGCAGGTATCCGACGACGATCACTTCCTCCAGCACCGAGTTCTGGAGCGCCGAGAGGATGAGGACGGGGAACTTCCACCACACCTCGGGCAGCGACTCGGGGACGACCGTGAGGTTGAACCCGGCGGCCCTGGCCACCAGGTAGAACGCCAGCCCGGCGCTGCCGATGCCCGCCGCGACCACCGCGCCGCGCGCCAGGTCCCCGCCCGGCCGGGTGCGGTCGAAACCGATGACCCGCAGCCCCGCCCCTTCCCTGATCAGCAGATGCGCCACCAGAGCGACGGGCACCAGAGCCGTCGCGATGCCGAAAAGCTGCCAGGCGAGATCCAGCCAAGGACGGCCCGGAGCGTACGAACTGTTGAGGGTCGCCGCCTGATCCTTCAAACCCCCTGGTTTCGTCAGTGATCCGACAAAACTGATGAGGGCAGACACTCCGCTCGCCCCCAGCGAGAGCGCCAGCACGAGCACCGTCTCGGACCGAAGAATCCGCCGTGACACGGCCTCCTGGGGAAAAGAATCAGCCACACGCCCCGCCTCCACCTGTACACCTGCTCTCAGTTGTGCATTCGCGTCCCAAGCCCCTCGCCGCCCCGCTAGGGTCTCGAATGCAGGTACGAAGATCATGCGCGACAGGCCGGGGGACGAGCACCATTGCCGATGGTGTGGTTCCCCATTTCCTTGTTCATCCTCAAGGAGGGGCACCACCGACATGGGACGTCACAGCTTGCCCGACGACCGCGCCGCGGCCGGAGGCGGGGACCGTCCACCGCGCCGCCGTCGCACCGTGGTCATCGCCACCGTGCTCGTTCTCCCCGTGGCGGGGGGAGCGGCGATCGCGGCAAAAGGCGGGTTGCTCTCGTTCTCGAAGTCGTGCGAGGAAAGCGCCGTACACCTGTCCATGATGACCTCGCCGGACATCGCTCCCGCCGTGCGTGCCGTCGCCGACCGGGCACGCAAGGACGAGCTGCGGTCCGACGGCCGCTGCCTCGACGTGAACGTGGTGGCCCGGGACTCGTACAAGGTGGCGGACGCACTCGCGAGCGGCACCCGCACCCCCGACTACCAGATATGGCTTCCCGACTCCGATCTGTGGCTGAGCCGGGCCAAGGGCGACGGGGACGCCATCGCGATCAGCCCGGGCGATTCGGTCGCCACCTCCCCCGTCACCCTGGCCATGGTCCCCACGGCCGCCAAGAGCCTCGGATGGCCCGGGAAGACTTACTCCTGGGCCGAGTTGACAGGGGCGGCCATGGAGTCCGACAAGGTACGGCTCGGCGCGGCCGACCCCGCGCGTTCCGCCACCGGCCTGCTGGCCCTCGCCAGCATCGGCGCGTCCTCCGACAAGCAGGGCGGGGACAGCGACACCAGGGTCGCGGCCACCGCGAAGCTGCTCGCCCAGCGGATGTCGGACGGGGACACCCAGGTCGTGGCGACCCTGCCGCAGGACGGTTCCGGCGCCGAGGAGGGCAATCCGGCGCGCAACCAGGCGGTGCTGCTCTCCGAACAGGCCGCCTTCGCCCACAACGCCGAGTCCACGGGCGACGGAAAGGTCGATCTGTTCTATCCCAAGGACGGCACCCCGCTGCTCAACTACCCGTTCACCCTGGTCAACGAGCAGAAGCAGACCACGGACCAGAGCCGGGCCGCGCTGCGCTTCATGACCCTGCTGTCCGAGGACGGCTCCCTGCGCACCCTCCAGGAGCACGGCTTCCGCACCACGGACGGCACGGCGGACGAGAAGGTCGTCGCGGCGGCGGGCGGCAAGGCACCTCAGCCGTACGCCGAGCAGCAGCCGCCCGCGCCGTCGGACGAGGCGCTGCAGGAGACGCTCGGCATGTGGACGATCACCGTGCAGAGCGCGCGGCTCACCACCGTCGTGGACGCCTCGGGCTCGATGGCCACGATCGTGCCGGGACGCAACCAGTCCCGGATGGACGTCACCAAGGCGTCCCTGATCCAGGCCCTCAACCAGTTCACGCCGAACGACGAGATCGGCCTCTGGGAGTTCGCCACCACGCTCGACGGCGACAAGGACTACCGCCGGCTGGTGCCGACCTCCCGACTCGGTGACGCGGAGAAGGACGGCGGCACCCACCGCGAGAAGCTCGCCGCGGCGTTCGCCGCGCTCCAGCCCGTGCCGGGCGGCGCGACCGGCCTGTACGACACGATCCTGGCCTCGTACAAGGAGGCGCAGCGCACGTATGTGAAGGGCAAGTTCAACGCGGTCGTGATCCTCACCGACGGTTCGAACCAGGATGAGCGGTCCATCTCGCGCTCCGCCCTCATCGACGAGCTGAAGACCATCGCCGACCCGGAGCGCCCGGTCCGGCTGCTGGCCATCGCGGTCGGTCCGGAGGCGGACCGGGAGGAGGTGGACCAGATAGCCCAGGTCACCGGTGGCGGCGGCTACCAGGTGAACGACCCGGCCGAGATCCAAGCGGTGATCCTGCAGGCCGTGATGACCGCGGGCCAGAACGGCCGCACCGCCGAGTAGCGGCGCCGGCCGGGGCCCGGAGCGCCTGCGGTACACCCCGGGCCCCGGCCACACACCTCGACTTACGGACTTACGGACTTACGGGCACACGGGCACACGGGCACACGGCGGGGCCTCCGCCCGCTCCCGTCACGGCGTCGGGATGCCCACCGGCCAGCTGTGCACGGGGTCACCGCCCTGCATCAGCTCGGCGTAGCGCCGGGTCATCGCGGCGAGCGCGGCGCCCCGGTCCAGTCCGGCCTCGCGCGCCCGGTGGTAGGTGTCCGCCTGCCAGGACGCGCCGTTCGTCCGCCGCTTGCAGCGCTCCTCGATGATCCCCAGGTAGTGGTCCCGGTCGGCCGGCTCGATGTTCCAGGCGTCGAGCCCCGCGGCGGCCAGCGGCAGCAGCTCGTCCCGTACCAGCTTCACCGCCGGCACCCGGGTCAGCCCCCCGGAGCGGCCCGGCCGCGGCCACAGCAGCTCGGCGTCGATGCCCCGGCGGCACGCGGTCTCGAAGTTCTCCGCGGCGGCGGAGAACGGCATCCTGGTCCACACCGGGCGGGACTCCTCCGCGAGGGCCCTGACCAGACCGTAGTAGAGCGCGGTGTTGGCGATGACATCGGCGACGGTCGGGCCGGCGGGCAGCACCCGGTTCTCCACCCGGAGGTGGGGGACGCCGTCCGCCAGCCCGTACACCGGCCGGTTCCACCGGTAAACCGTGCCGTTGTGCAGGACCAGCTCCTGGAGGCGCGGCACCCCGCCGTCGGCCAGGACGCGCAGCGGCTCCTCCTCGTCGCAGATGGGCAGCAGCGGGGGAAAGTAGCGGAGGTTCTCCTCGAACAGCTCCTGGACCGAGCCGATCCACTTCTCCCCGAACCAGGTCCGGGGCCGCACGCCCTGATTGCGCAGCTCGGGCGGCCGGGTGTCGGTGGCCTGCTCGAACAGCGGCGGGCGCGACTCGCGCCACACCTCGCGGCCGAACAGGAAGGGCGAGTTCGCGCCCAGGGCCACCTGGACGGCGGCGACGGCCTGGGCCGCGTTCCACACGTCGGAGAATCGTTCCGGCGTCACCTGGAGATGCAGTTGGAGCGAGGTGCAGGCCGCCTCCGGGGTGATCGATCCGGAGGTGCAGACCAGCCGCTCGACGCCCTCGATATCCAGCGAGAAATCTTCGCCGCGCGCCGCGACCATTTGATCGTTCAGCAGGCTGTAGCGGTCCACGTCGGAGAGGTTGGACCGGACCATGTCGTCGCGGCCGAGCGTCGGGAGTATTCCGATCATCATGATCCCGGCATCGACTTCGCCGGCCTTGCGGTCGGCATATCCGAGCCCGGTCCTCAGCTCTTCGGCCAGCTGATCGAGAACGCGTCCCGACAGATGGTGGGGGACTATGTTCACCTCCAGATTGAACATCCCCAGTTCCGTTTGGAAATCATGGCTCGCGATGCGCTCCAGCACCTGTCCATTCAACATCTTCGGCATGGCGTCGGAGCCCGTCAGATTCAGCTCGATCTCCATGCCCATGAGGTTGCGCGGCCGGTCGAACCGCCGCTCGGCCAGAAGTCCGGACAGCGCCTCCAGGCACTGGTGCAGCTTCCTCCGGTACTTCTGCCGGTCGGACAGGTCAAAGGCGCCCGCGACGACCTTCTCCCCCATCGAAGTGTCCCTCCTCGAGTGGACAGCACGCGGCCGGGGCCGCTCGCATCACGATCGATAATGCCCGCAGGACGTGATCCGTAACGCCCCGCGGACGGCGCGCACCCGGTAATCTGAGCGCCGGGGCCCCCGGCACATTCACTCGGCATGAAGCCGGGGCCGGTTTCCCCGCACGGAGGGCTCGTAAAGCCCCGATGGGTTTCGGCCGACCGCGGTGCGGGAAAAACCCGAGGCGGCGGCTGCGCCGCTCGCGCCGAATCAGCACGATCTCCGCATAATAAAGTCCGGATACCGCCTTGCCGGCAATAGCCGTGGCGGCTAGTGGAAACACCGCGTGAACACGTGTCGTATAAACTCCGCGGACGAGGCAGAGAGTTGACGCACCGGCTCAGTCACCGGCCTCCTCTGGCCCCGCACGCCGACAGCGCCGTCTGCACCCGCCCGCGCACCACCGTGTCTCCGAAGTGAGAGGCGACCCAATTATGCCGCTGCATGTTCCCCTGACCCCCGCGCCCGCGCTGCGAAGCGTTCTCGCGGCGCTCGGTTCACCGACCGCGGTCCGCGAGGCACGTACCCCCGCCCTGCGGTCCGCACAGGGACCTCTGAGCCCCGAACACCCGCTGCCCGTCCACGTGCTGGACCTCGTCCCGGGCGGAGTCGCGCCCGTCACCCGGCTCGCCGCATGGCGCTTCCAGATCCGCAGCACGGAGCGGGCGGTGGCGGCGGCGGACACCATGCTCACGCCCGACGGCTGGGCCTTCTCGCACTTCTTCGAGGGCCCGTACATCGCATCGACGGAGCTCGCCCTGCGTCAGGCTGAGGGGATGAGCAACCACTACCAGCCGAGGCTCCTGTCCATCCCCGACCTCTACATGCTGGCCCTGTGGCTGCACGGCGACCCCGAGGCCGACGCGTCCTGCGGCTCCCCGGCCCCGGCCGATCTGCTGGTGCCGCTGGCGCCCGCGCCGCCGGGCATCGCGGCGCACCGCCCGCACCGGGCCGCCGACCTGCTGCCCGTGATCACGACCCGCATCACCCCGGGGACGGGCCCGCTCCTGGGCTCCCCGGCCCCCGCCTGAAACCGGCGGCCGACCCCTTCCGCGCGCTGTGCCCCGTCGCCCCGGTCCGGGCGGCGGGGCACAGCGCGCGGTCCGGCGTGCGGCATCCCGCCCATCCGGACTAGTCCCATCCGGCCACCCCGAACCATCCGAAGGGGCAGTGCAGTTGAGTTGAACCGTCCGGGCGGGTGACGCGTCATGGGAGGCGGGTAAGCGCTGCGGCGAAATCCCTGCGGATTGACGGCCGTGGGGCAACACTGGGAGCGGACCGATCGAAACGGGGGCGGCCATGAACACCTCGCCACACCGCGGGACACTCAACTCGACGCAGCGAAAGAACCCATCCATGTGCCAGCACCAGCCACCCTGCCCGACAGCCGACTCAGCCGACCGGGAAGCCGCCCGCCAGGTGGCGCACCACCCGGAACAGGGCTGGAGCCTGCTGTGCAACGGCGTCCTGCTCTTCGAGGACACCGGTGAGCTGCTTCCGGACGGGCAGATCATCGCCCCGCACAGGCCCCTGGCGGCAGGCCGGGTGATGAAGGCGGCCTGAGCGGCCGCCCGGTACGGAAAGGGGCCGGCCCGGAGGAATCTCCGCACCGGCCCCGACGCATGTCCGCGTCGCGCCGCTTGATCCGGCGTTCCGGAATCAGTTGTCGTACGCGTCCAGGGGCGGGCACGAGCAGACGAGGTTACGGTCGCCGAACGCCCCGTCGATCCGGCGCACCGGCGGCCAGTACTTGTCGGCGGCCGAGACCCCTGCCGGGAAGACGGCCACCTCGCGGCTGTAGCCGTGCTCCCACTCCCCGCCCAGCGCCGCGGCGGTGTGCGGGGCGTTGGCGAGCGGGTTGTCCTCCGCGCTCCACTCCCCCGAGGCGACCTTCTCGATCTCGGCGCGGATGGCGATCATCGTGTCGCAGAAGCGGTCCAGCTCCGCCAGGTCCTCGCTCTCGGTCGGCTCGATCATCAGCGTCCCGGCGACGGGGAACGACATGGTCGGCGAGTGGAAGCCGTAGTCGATGAGCCGCTTGGCGACGTCGTCGATGCTGACGCCGGTCGCCTTCGAGATGGGCCGCAGGTCCACGATGCACTCGTGCGCGACCAGACCGGCGGGGCCGTTGTACAGGATCGGGTAGTGCGGTTCGAGGCGCTTGGCGATGTAGTTGGCCGCCAGCACGGCGACCTGCGTCGCCCGCTTCAGCCCCTCCCCGCCCATCAGGCGCACGTAGGCCCAGGAGATCGGCAGGATGCCGGCCGAGCCCCACGGGGCGGCCGAGATCGGTCCGACGCCCGTCTCCGGGCCGGCCGCGGGCTGCAGCGGGTGGTTGGGCAGGTACGGCGCCAGGTGCGCACGCACACCGACGGGACCGACCCCGGGGCCACCGCCGCCGTGCGGGATGCAGAAGGTCTTGTGCAGGTTCAGGTGCGAGACGTCGCCGCCGAACCGGCCGGGCTTGGCCAGGCCGACCAGCGCGTTGAGGTTGGCGCCGTCGACGTAGACCTGACCGCCGGCGTCGTGCACCTCGGCGCAGATGTCGGCGACGTGCTCCTCGAAGACGCCGTGCGTCGACGGGTAGGTGATCATGAGCACGGCCAGCTCGTCGCGGTACTGCGCGATCTTCGCACGCAGGTCCTCGATGTCGACCTCGCCGTCGTCGGCGGTCTTCACGACGACGACCTTCATGCCGGCCATCACGGCGCTCGCGGCGTTGGTGCCGTGCGCCGAGGACGGGATCAGGCAGACGGTCCGGTTCTCGTGGCCGTTGGCGCGGTGGTACGCGCGGACGGCCAGCAGCCCCGCGAACTCGCCCTGCGAGCCGGCGTTCGGCTGGATGGAGACCGCGTCGTAGCCCGTGACCTCGGCCAGCCGTTCCTCAAGCTCACGGATGAGCGTCAGGAAGCCCTGGGCCTGCTCGGCGGGCGCGAACGGGTGCAGCGCGCCGAACTCCGGCCAGGTGATCGACTCCATCTCGGCGGTCGCGTTCAGCTTCATGGTGCAGGAGCCGAGCGGGATCATGCCGCGGTCGAGCGCGTAGTCACGGTCCGCGAGCTTGCGCAGGTAGCGCAGCATCGCGGTCTCGGACCGGTGCTGGTGGAAGACCGGGTGGGCCAGGATCGTGTCGGCGCGCAGCAGCGCCCCGGGCAGCGCGTCCTCGGTGGTGGCGTCCAGCGCCTCGACGTCCCCGTCGGCGCCGAAGGCCGCCCAGACGGCGGCGACCTGGGTACGGGTGGTGGTCTCGTCGCAGGCGAGGGAGACGGTGTCCGCGTCGACGAGGCGCAGGTTCACACCGCGCTCGCGGGCGCCGGAGACGACGTCGGCCGCCTTGCCGGGGACGCGGACGGTGAGCGTGTCGAAATACGCCCCGCTCACCACGTCCACCCCGGAGGCGCGCAGGCCCTCGGCGAGGATCGCGGCGTAGCGGTGGGTGCGCCGGGCGATCGTGCGCAGGCCTTCGGGGCCGTGGTAGACGGCGTACATGCCGGCCATCACGGCGAGCAGCACCTGTGCGGTGCAGATGTTGCTGGTGGCCTTCTCGCGGCGGATGTGCTGCTCGCGGGTCTGCAGGGCCAGCCGGTACGCCTTGTTGCCGTCGGCGTCCACGGAGACGCCGACGAGGCGGCCCGGGAGGCTGCGCGCGAACTTGTCGCGGACGGCCATGAAGCCGGCGTGCGGTCCGCCGAAGCCCATCGGCACGCCGAAGCGCTGCGTGGTGCCGACGGCGATGTCGGCGCCCAGCTCGCCGGGCGAGGTGAGCAGGGTGAGGGCCAGCAGGTCGGCGGCCACGGTGACGACCGCGCCCAGCTCGTGCGCCTGGTCGATCACGGGCTTGATGTCCCGGACGGCCCCCGAGGCGCCGGGGTACTGGAGCAGCACGCCGAAGACACCGCGCTCGGCGATCTCGGCCGGGATGCCGGCGTCGAGGTCGGCGACGACGACCTCGACGCCGGTGGGCTCGGCACGGGTCTCGATGACGGCGACGGTCTGCGGCAGGGTGTCGGCGTCGACCAGGAAGACGCCGTTCTTGACCTTGCCGACGCGCCGGGCCAGCGCCATGGCCTCGGCGGCGGCCGTTCCCTCGTCGAGCAGCGAGGCACCGGAGGTGGGCAGCCCGGTGAGCTCGGCGACCATCGTCTGGAAGTTCAGGAGGGCTTCGAGGCGGCCCTGGGAGATCTCGGGCTGGTACGGCGTGTAGGCCGTGTACCAGGCGGGGTTCTCCATGACGTTGCGCAGGATCACCGGCGGGGTGAACGTGCCGTAGTAGCCGAGCCCGATCATCGGGGCGAGGACCTCGTTGCGGTCGGCGAGCCGGCGCAGCTCGGCCAGCACCTCGGCCTCGGTACGGCCCTCCGGCAGCCGCAGCGCCTCGGTGCTCCTGATCACATCGGGCACGGCGGCCTCGGTCAGCTCGTCCAGCGAGCCGTAGCCGACCTGGGCGAGCATCTTCGCCTGTGCCTCGGCGTCGGGGCCGATGTGACGCTGCTCGAACGGAATGCCCTGTTCCAGCTCGGCGAGCGGGGTGCGACGGGGGGTCATGGTGGAGGCCTCCTGGTCTGTCACGACCTGCGAGGGGCACCACGGCGCGGGGTGCCCGAACGGCCTCCCCCTCTGTCATCTCAACCTGAGAGCTTCACCGGCACCGCACGGGCGCCGGCTTTCACCGTCGGTGAGGGAGAGGCCCCGCCCGGCCCATGGCCGCGCACAACCCGCCCTGCTTTCCAGAGTGACCTCGTCCGCGCGGTACGGGGGCCTGAGAGATTCCGGGGAGGATTTGCTCCTTCGGCGCCTCCGGGTTGGTTCCGGAGGACTCTCCCGCACGGGGTCAGCAGCCGTTAACAGCCTACCAGCGGGGTACACGACGAGAATTCTCGAGTGGCCAACACCACGGAACTGCACTTCTGTAGTGCTGTGGACCAGCCGCGACCCGTGTGGGAGGGACCGTGCAGACCGACATCGACCCGCGCAGTCTGATCGGCCGCAAGGCCTTCGACCGCAAAGGCACCAAGATCGGGACCGTGGACGAGGTGTACCTCGACGACGCGACCGGCGTACCCGAGTGGGCGGCCGTACGCACCGGCCTGTTCAGCCGGGACGCCTTCGTCCCGCTGGAACCCAGCGAATTGGTCGGGGACACGTTGCGCGTCCCCTTCGACCGAGCGCTGATCAAGGACGCACCCGACTTCGGGGTGGGCCGCCATCTCTCCCCCGAGCAGGAGCTCCAGCTCTACCGGCACTACGGTCTGGACTCCGTCCCGGACGCCCCGGCCCCGGACCGCGACTTCGGCAGGCTGGCCGGCCAGGAGGAGTAGTCCGGCGGCTCCCGCACGAGCGGCAGCGGGTCGGCCGGCCGCAGCGCGGGGTCGTCGATCCGAAACGTACGCACCCGGCCGGGTGCCGATCCCGGTTCCTCGAACCGTACGGTGACCCGGCCGACCCCGCTCCCCTGCACCCAGCCGTGCCCGTGGGTGTCGTGCCGTACGTCGTGTCCGGCCGGCCAGCGCCGCGCGGCGAGCTGCTCGGCGCCCTCCGGTCCCGGCTCGGCCCGGGCGCGTCCCTCGCGGCTTTCGGTGGCCGCCTCCGGCCGCTCCTCGACGCCGTCCGGGAGGCCGGCCGCCGCCCGCTCGCCGGCGGCCTGGGCGAACAGATCCTCCTGGGTGAAGTCGGCGAGCCCGGTGACGCCCACGCCCAGCAGCCGCACGCCCCCGGTGGTGTCCACGGACTCCAGGAGCCGTGCGGCGGCCTCCCGCACCACCGCTGGGTCGTCCGTGGGCCCGCGCAGCGTCTCCGAGCGGGTCAGGGTGGAGAAGTCGTACCTGCGTACCTTCAGCACCACCGTGCGCCCCGACCGCTCGGCGGCCCGCAGCCGCTGGACGCACCGGTCGGCCAGCCGCTCCACCTCTGTGCGCACCCGGACCCGGTCGTGCAGGTCGATGTCGAAGGTGTCCTCGACCGACACCGATTTCGCGTCGCGCTCGGCCACCACCGGCCGGTCGTCGTACCCGAACGCCATCCGGTGCAGCGAGCCGCCGTGCGCCTTCCCCAACAGCCGTACGAGCTCCGCCTCGCCCGCCTCGGCCAGGTCGTTCACCGTGGTCATCCCGGCGCGGCGCAGATGGTCCGCGGTGGCGGGGCCGACACCGGGCAGCGTACGCACCGGCATGGGCGCGAGCAGTTCCCGCTCGGTGCCGGGCTCGATCAGCCGCATCCCGTCGGGCTTCGCCTCCTCGGAGGCGATCTTGGCGAGCATCTTGGAACCGGCGAGACCGACGGAACCGCTCAGTCCGGTGACCGCCTCGATCGCCTCGCGCAGCTGCCGCCCGATCTTCAGGGCCGAGGCGGCGTCGTCGGCCGTGGAGCCCGCTTCCAGGTCGACGAAGGCCTCGTCCAGGCTGAGCGGTTCCACCAGCGGCGAGAGCCGGCCCAGCAGCTCCATGACCTGGTCGCTCACGGAGCGGTACAGCGCGAAGCGCGGCACCAGATAGGCGGCGTTCGGCGCGAGCCGTCTGGCCTGCGCCATCGGCATGGCCGAGTGCACCCCGAACCGCCGTGCCTCGTACGAGGCCGTCGCGACGACCCCGCGGGGGCCGAGCCCGCCCACCACGACCGGCTTGCCGCGCAGGCTCGGCTTCGCCGCCTGCTCCGCGGAGGCGTAGAAGGCATCCATGTCCAGATGCAGGATGGTGGGCGCGGCTCTCACACCAGTCGATGCTGCCCTACGGCACTGACAATCGCCGCGCCACCAGGGCCCGCCGGTCCGCGATTCCCGTCCCGGACCGGGGGCTCAGCGGCTCAGACGGCCCGGTTGCGGCGCCGCGCGAGCTCGTCGGTGGGGTTGTGCCCGATGAGGGTCTCCCCGGTGTCCACGCGCTCCCCGTGCAGCTGCGACAGCGCGGCGTCCACATCCCGCCACACCACCCCCACGGCGATGCCGAAGACGCCCTGGCCCCCTTGGAGCAGGTCCACGACCTCGGCGGGCGAGGAGCACTCGTAGACCGTCGCCCCGTCGCTCATCAGCGTCATGCGCTCCAGATCCTGGAAGCCGCGGGCCCGCAGATGCTGGACCGTGGTGCGGATGTTCTGGAGCGCCACACCCGTGTCGAGGAAGCGCTTCACGATCTTCAGCAGGACGACGTCCCGGAAGCTGTAGAGCCGCTGCGTGCCCGATCCGTACGCCGGACGGACGCTCGGCTCGACCAGGCCGGTACGGGCCCAGTAGTCGAGCTGCCGATAAGTGATCCCTGCCGCCGCGCACGCCGTCGGCCCGCGATAGCCGATGTCGTCGGCCGATGCCACGCCGCCCCCTGCCACCGCAGCCGGCACAGCCGGCTGCCTCATGGTGCGGTCGGCTGTACTCCCCTGCTGCGGATACGGCGCACCCGCCGCCGTACCGTCGCCGCTGCTTCTCACGCCGACCTCCGTCCTTGACCTGCCCACTCGAAGGTAGGCAGTCACCCGGGGTGCGTCAACGATCGCCACACTCGGCACGCCGAGTGATAATCACCCTGAGGGTGGTTTCGCGTGACTCTCGACGGGGAAAGGCTCTCCGGATATGCCGACGGCGGCCCCCCGGGGACGTCACTGGCTGTTGTTCGTACCGAAGTCCTCCGGAGAGATCTGGTCGAGGAACTCGCGGAACTTCTCCACCTCGTCCTCCTGCTCGTCGGGGATCGCGATCCCCGCGTCGTCGAGCACCCCGTCACTGCCGTAGATCGGCGTGCCGGTGCGCAGGGCGAGCGCTATGGCGTCCGAAGGACGCGCGCTCACCTCGACACCGCTGGCGAAGACCAGCTCCGCGTAGAAAACCCCTTCGCGCAGGTCCGTGATGCGGACCTCGGTGAGCTCCTGGCCCACGGCCTCGAGCACATCCTTGAAGAGATCATGGGTCAGCGGCCTGGCCGGAGCCATGCCCTGCTGGGCGAAGGCGATCGCGGTCGCCTCACCAGGACCGATCCAAATGGGGAGGTACCGGTCGCCTCCCACTTCACGCAGGAGCACGATCGGTTGGTTGGAGGGCATTTCCACCCGGACACCCACAACGTCGAGCTCGTTCACACAGCAACCCTAGGACGTGCCCGGCAGGTTTGGGTAGTCGGGCTCGGCCGGCATCAGTGGAGCCGCACCCGCAGAGCGGTCTGCACGAGGGCGGAATGCAGCCGTACGGACAGTTCCGCCAGCTCCTTGGTGGTGGCCTCGGCATGTGCTCTGGTCTGCGGGTTCCGGTGCCGGCGCAGCGGCGCGACGACCTGCTCGATGAGCCCCGCCTCCCGGTCGGCAGCCGCCCGCATGGCCCTCAGGTGACGGGGTTCCAGACCGAATCGCCCCAGATCCGCCACAAGCCTGGCGACGGTCACCATCTCGGCGTCGTAGCCGCCCTCCGGCATCGGTGCGACGAGGCCGTAGGACTCCCAGGAATCGAGGTCGCTCTCGGTGACCTCGGCGGCGACCAGCAGCTCGGCGCGGCCGATGCGGGCGGCCGTGGCCTGCCCGGGCCCGCCGGTCCAGCCGCCGTCCGCCGTGTCCCGCCGCTCCCCGCCCGGGGACGGCAGGGCCGCCTGCTCGCCCCGGGCGAGGGCGTCCAGATGCTCGCGGATGACCTTGAGCGGGAGGTAGTGGTCCCGCTGCATCCGCAGCACCTGGGCGAGCCGCTCGACATCGGCGGGGCTGAACTTCCGATAGCCGGAAGGCGTCCGCTGTGGTTCGACGAGCCCTTCGGCCTCCAGGAAACGGATCTTGGAGATGGTGACCTCGGGGAACTCCTCCCGCAGTTGCAGGAGCACCGTGCCGATGCTCACCGGCCGGTCGTCGGCGGCGATGCCGTTCCCGGCACCGCCGCTCGGTGTTCTCAGCATGGACCTTCCTGAGGGTCCCCCGGACGGAGTCCGGGGACGGGTCAGATGCCGCGCTGGCTCGCGTAGAAGACCAGCCGGTACTTGCCGATCTGCACTTCGTCGCCGTTGGACAGGGCGACGGAGTCGATCCGCTCACGGTTGACGTAGGTGCCGTTGAGGCTGCCGACATCCCCGACCGTGAAGCTGCCGTCGGCGTTGCGACGGAACTCCACGTGGCGGCGCGACACCGTCACGTCGTCGAGGAAGATGTCGCTCTGCGGGTGGCGGCCGGCCGTGGTCAGCTCACCGTCCAGCAGGAAGCGACTGCCGGAGTTCGGGCCGCGCCGAACCACCAGGAGCGCCGAGCCGAGCGGCAGGGCGTCGACGGCGGCCTGCGCCTCGGGAGAGAGCGACGGCACGGCGGTCTGGCCGGTCGCCTCCGCCTCGTAGGCCTCCAGGCCCGAGATGGAGATGGTCGACGTCGTCTCCGAGGCACGCTCGGGGACTCCGCCCCGCAGCGGCGCACCGCAGTTGGAGCAGAAACGGCTGGCCTCGGCATTGCGGTGGCCACACCTCGTACAGACCGGCATGGACGAAGCCTCCTGGCTCGGGGCTCCGAAACCTATGCGGCCGGGACCGGCAGGGTCAACGGACGACGCGCCGGGACCGCCCGGGTGGTCACCCCCCTGGCCCGCCACCTGGTCGCGGAAGAGCGGGCGCTCCGAGCCCTGCTCGTCGGGCTGACCATGGCGCGGCGCGCGATGCCTTGCGGCCTCATCGCGTGCGCTCTTGCCGAACAACTTCCCAAACAACTTCACGGGCGATTCCCCTTGACCGAAACAGACCCGCCCGTGGGGCAGGACGAACCCTGAATGAACACACCTGCCGACCCGGACATCTGCACAACGTCCGTATCCACTCGACAGTTTCCACCACGCGCCACGATTACGATGCGGCGACCCCCCGCAACCTTCCGCTCGTGTCCCCCGACGCCCGGGCGCCCGGGGCTCACTGGCCCGACGACCGAGCGTAGTCAGGCCGCTCCGCCGGTCGCAAGGCGTCCACGACAATGTCGTCGGCCCGCGCCACATGCACCGTGGCCTGCTCCTTCTCCAGCGTCTGCACCACACCCCCGGGGATGTTGAGCGCCGGTTCCAGATCCTGCGGCTTGCCGATGACCTTGAAGACGTACGGGGAGGAGATCTTACGGCCGTCGACCTTGACGGCGCCGCCGTCGCCGGAGAAGTAGGTATTGGCCACCACGCGTACGCCGTTGACCTCGACCGCCTCGGCACCGGCCGCCCTCAGCTCCTGCAGGGCGTCGAGCAGCATGTCCGGCCGCACCGCCCCGACGGGGTCGTTGACCGTCAGCGTGATCCCGGGTCCGTGCGCCGCGACGGTGCCCGCGAGCACGCCGAGTTGCCGCTCCTTCTCGACCGTCTGCTTCCGAGCCTCCTCGGCCTGGTCGGAGCTGTTCTCCAGCTCCGTGCGCTGGTCGTCCAGGCGCTGTTTCTCGTCCTCCAGCCGCTGCGTACGCTCGTCCACCTCGTCCAGGATGCGCACCAGGTCCTCCTGGCGGGCGCCGCGCAGGGCGCTGTTGTCGCTGTTGGACCGCACCTGGATGGCGAGCCCCAGGCCGAGGACGAACAGCAGCAGGGCGACGACGAGTTGGGCGCGGGTGACCCGGGGCGGCCAGATGCCGGCCACCAGCCGCTGGCGCCCGGTGAGCTCCCGGGGAGCGCTCGCCGGCTGCTCGCCGTTCCGCTCCCCGCCGTCGTCGAAGGCGTCGTTGCTCATCGGCGTCATGCCCGGAAGACGTGCCGGCGGATCGCCGCGGCGTTGGAGAAGATCCGGATGCCCAGCACGACCACCACACCCGTGGAGAGCTGGGCGCCGACGCCCAGTTTGTCGCCCAGGAAGACGATGAGGGCCGCCACGACCACGTTGGAGAGGAACGAGACCACGAAGACCTTGTCGACGAAGATGCCGTCGAGCATGGCCCGCAGCCCGCCGAAGACCGCGTCGAGGGCGGCCACGACGGCGATCGGGAGATAGGGCTCGACCACCGCCGGCACTTCGGGCCGGACCAACAGTCCGACCACGACTCCCACGACGAGGCCCAGTACGGCGATCACGATGTGCCCTTCCCTGTGTCTGCAGCCTTGTATGGCTCTGCTGTCCGTACGATCAGGCTCGGGGCGGCCGGGAGATTCACCTTCTCCTGGACGGAGATGCTGGTCCTGATGTCGAAGGTGTCCTTCAGCGCCTGCAGGTACTGGCCGTCGGCGCTGTCGCGGAAGGCCGCGCGGAGCTTCTTGCCGTCCCCCACCGCGAGCACCGAGTACGGGGGCACGAGCGGTTTGTTGTCGACCAGTATGGCGTCGCCCGCGGCGCGGATCGCCGACAGGGCCGTCAGACGCTGTCCGTTGATGGCGATGGCCTCGGCGCCGGACTGCCACAGGCCGTTGACGACCCGCTGCATGTCCCGGTCCCTGACCCGCCCCGTGTCGGAGAAGCCGCTGGTCTCACGCGGCCCGCCACCACCCTGGTCGGTGTCCTCGGCGTCGTCGACGACGACCTTGACTCCCGGACCGTGCACGGGTGTCGCCCCGGAGAGCAGCGCCACCAGCTCGGCCTGGTCGCCCCCGTGCTCCTGCAGGGCCTTGCGCTGGCGTTTGCCCACGTCGTCGCGGACGTCCTCCACCTGCGACTCGAGGGTGTCGGCCGCCGCCGTCTCCGCGTCGATCCGGTCGATCAGCTCCTGGCGCTCCTTGGCCAGCACCGGGGCCGTCACCCGCGCCTGGGCGGCGCCGAGCGTGACGACCAGGGCGGCCAGGACCAGACACGCGGCGAACCCGAGCTTCGCCTTGATCGTACGGGGCATGCCCGCGCGCCCGTCGGCCGCGCGCCGCGCCGCCGCTTCGGCGTAGCCGTCGTCCAGGCTGTGCTCCATCACATTGGTCAGCAGCAGCATGGACGCGTCGGGGCGCTTGGGCGGCGGGGCCGTGCTCCGACCTGGGGACTGCTGCGACATGCCGCACATCGTCGCATGTCGCGGCGGCATCCGCCGAATGGCCCCACCGATGGCCCGCCGGGCGCGGAAACGGGCGGCCGGCCCGTCCCCGGGCCGGCCGCCCGTTCACCCGTTCCGGTGGCCGGACTCAGTCGCCCGCGCTGTCGACGACCGCCGCCCATTCGTCGAGCAGCGCCTGCGCCGAGGCGTCGTCGGGGCCTTCCGCCCAGAGGTGAGTGACCGCTTCCGCCCTGTCCGGCAGGACCATCACCCAGCGCCCGTCCGCCTCCACGACCCGTACGCCGTCCGTCGTATCGACGTCGCGGTCCCCGGCGGCCTCCACGACCCGGCGCATCACCAGGCCCTTCACGGCCCACGGCGTCGCGAGGTCGCGGCGCAGGACGTGGGCGCGCGGGATGCGGGCGTCGATCTGGCTCAGCGTGAGCTGAGTACGGGCGACGAGTCCGATGAGCCGCACGAATGCGGCCGTTCCGTCGAAGACACTGCTGAATTCGGGAACGATGAAGCCGCCGCGGCCGTCTCCACCGAAGATGGTGCCTTCCTCACGCCCCACCCGCGTCAGGTCGTCGGGCGAGGTCATCGTCCATTCGACCTGGGTGCCGTGGTACGCGGCGACCTGCTCGGCGACCCTGGTGGTGGTCACCGGCAGCGCCACCCGTCCGCTGCGCCGCTCGGCGGCGACGAGGTCGAGCATGACCAGCAGGGCCCGGTCGTCCTCCACGATCCGGCCCCGCTCGTCGACCAGCGAGAGCCGTTCGCCCACGGGGTCGAACCGGACGCCGAAGGCTGCCCGCGCGGAGGAGACGATCTCCCCCAGGCGCACGAGCCCGTTGCGCCGGGTCTCGGCCGACTCGGTGGGGCGGGATTCGTCGAGTCCGGGGTTGATGGTGAGCGCGTCCACGCCCAGCCGCCCCAGGAGGCTCGGCAGCACGAGTCCGGCGCTGCCGTTGGAGGCGTCGACGACGACCTTGAGCTGGGCGTCGGCGATTCCGGTGGTGTCCACGTTCCGCAGGAGTGACCCGGTGTACGAGTCGAAGACGCTGGACGGGAAGTAGATGTCCCCGATCTCGCCCGGGAAGGCGCGCCGGTACTCCTGCCTGGCGTAGACCCGGTCCAGCTTCCGCTGCCGTGCCTGGGAGAGGTCCGCTCCCCGTTCGTCGAAGAACATGATGTCGACGGAGTCGGGCACGCCCTGCGACGTCCGGATCATGATCCCGCCGGCACTTCCGCGCGCGGTCTGCTGCCGCGCGACGGGCAGCGGTACGTTCTCCAGGTCCCGGACGTCGATGGCACTGGCCTGGAGGGCGGAGATCACGGCGCGCTTGAGGGCCCGGGCGCCGCGGGAGTGGTCCCGGGCGGTGGTGACGGTGGAGCCCTTCTTGAGCGTCGTCGCGTAGGCGCCGGCCAGCCTGACGGCCAGCTCCGGGGTGATTTCCACATTCAGGATTCCGGAGACACCGCGCGCTCCGAAGAGGTGCGCCTGTCCGCGGGACTCCCAGATCACCGAGGTGTTGACGAAGGCGCCGGCCTCGATGGTCTTGAAGGGATAGACGCGCACATTGCCCTGGATGATCGATTCCTCACCGACGAGGCATTCGTCGCCGATGACGGCGCCGTCCTCGATCCGGGAGGCGCGCATGATGTCGGTGTTCTTGCCGATTACGCAGCCGCGCAGGTTGCTGTGGTCGCCGATGTACACGTTGTCGTGGACGACGGCCTTGTGCAGGAAGGCGCCACTTTTCACGACGACGTTCGACCCGATGACCGTGTGCTCACGGATCTCCACGTCGGCCTCGACCTTGGCGTAGTCACCGATGTACAGCGGGCCCCGCAGTACCGCGTCGGGATGTACGTCCGCGCCCTCGGCCACCCAGACCCCGGGCGAGATCTCGAAGCCGTCGATCTCCACGTCGACCTTGCGCTCGAGCACGTCGGCCTGGGCCTTCACGTAGCTCTCGTGTGTGCCGACGTCCTCCCAGTAGCCCTCGGCGATGTAGCCGTAGATGGGCTTGCCTTCCTTCATCAGCTGCGGGAAGACGTCCCCGGACCAGTCGACGGAGACGTCGGCCTCGACGTAGTTGAAGACCTCGGGCTCCATGACGTAGATGCCCGTGTTGACGGTGTCGGAGAAGACCTGGCCCCAGGTGGGCTTCTCCAGGAACCGTTCGACCTGGCCCTCCTCGTCGACGATCGTGATCCCGAATTCCAGGGGGTTGGGAACGCGAGTGAGGCAGACGGTGACCAGGCCGCCCTTTTCCTTGTGAAAGGCGATGAGGTCGGTGAGGTCGAAGTCGGTGAGCGCGTCGCCGGAAATGACGAGGAAGGTGTCGTCCTTCAACGCCTCCTCGGCATTCTTCACGCTGCCGGCGGTGCCGAGCGGCTTCTCCTCATTGGCATAGCTGAGCTCCATGCCCAGCTCTTCGCCGTCTCCGAAATAGTTCTTCACCAGAGAGGCGAGGAACTGGACGGTCACCACCGTCTCATTGAGCCCGTGCCGTTTCAGCAGTCGGAGCACATGCTCCATGATTGGCCGATTGGCCACGGGCAGGAGCGGCTTGGGCATGCTCGAGGTCATGGGGCGAAGGCGAGTGCCTTCGCCGCCAGCCATCACGACGGCCTTCATGTCGGAAACGTCCTCCTTGAGAGACGACGGTCGAGCCGACTTCGCCCGTCAGGGCAGCATCTGTGTCATCAGCCGCGGGCCGGCGACGTTGCGCGGCACCACTTCAACGAGCTCAATCGGCTACTGCATCCGCCTTGACGAGTCGGCGGACCTGAACCACGTAGAGGATTCCTGCCCACCAATAGAGCGTTGTACCCCATCCTGCGAACGCCCATCCGAAAACGGTGGCCACCTCTGCCAGCCAACCACTTCCGTCGCTGAGCAGCAACAAGGGGAATGCGTACATGAGGTTGAACGTGGCGGCCTTGCCCAGGAAGTTCACCTGCGGCGGCGGATAGCCGTGCCGGCGCAGGATTCCCACCATCACGAGAAGCATCAGCTCACGGGCGAGCAGAGCGGCGGTGAGCCAGAGGGGCAGGATCTCGCGCCAGGTCAGCCCGACGAGAGTAGAAAGGATGTAGAGACGGTCGGCGGCCGGGTCGAGGAGCCGGCCGAGGCTGCTGATCTGGTTCCATCGACGCGCGAGCTTGCCGTCGAGGTAGTCGCTGACGCCGCTGAACATCAGGACCAGCAATGCCCAGCCATCGCTCTGGGGTCCGCCGAACTCGGGGCGGAGAATCAGCCACAGGAAGACAGGTACGCCGACGAGGCGCGCCATGCTGAGGATGTTGGGGATGGTGAGTACCCGGTCCGTCTGAACGCGGGTCTCCTGGACCTCCACCCGGGGGCCTCCTGTGTCAAGAACGTGCCAATGATGTGCCCCCTGACCCTACCCTCAGCCCCCTCAGGCGGGTGCACAGGGGTGCCGATGGCCCTGGAAACGCAGAAGAGCCCCGTGCCACAAGGGCACGGGGCTCTTCCTAAAAGGAGTTCGGCGGCGTCCTACTCTCCCACAGGGTCCCCCCTGCAGTACCATCGGCGCTGAAAGGCTTAGCTTCCGGGT
>NZ_SSBK01000113.1 GCF_004795035.1 Streptomyces sp. A0958 | reverse complement strand
CCCGAAGCCGGTGGCCCAACCCCTTGTGGGAGGGAGCTGTCGAAGGTGGGACTGGCGATTGGGACGAAGTCGTAACAAGGTAGCCGTACCGGAAGGTGCGGCTGGATCACCTCCTTTCTAAGGAGCACTTCTTACCAGGCTTTCGGGTTTGGTCAGAGGCCAGTACACCGGCGAATGTTCGGTGCTGGTTGCTCATGGGTGGAACGTTGACTACTCGGCACGACAGGTTGTTGGTCATTAGTACTGCTCTTCGGGGCGTGGAACGTGGCTGGTGATTGGTCGGGTCGGGCACGCTGTTGGGTATCTGAAGGTACGGCCGTCATGGTCGTCCTTCGGTTGCCGGCCCCAGTGCACTCGTTCTTCGGGACGGGGTGATGGGTGGCTGGTCGTTGTTTGAGAACTGCACAGTGGACGCGAGCATCTGTGGCCAAGTTTTTAAGGGCGCACGGTGGATGCCTTGGCACCAGGAACCGATGAAGGACGTGGGAGGCCACGATAGTCCCCGGGGAGTCGTCAACCA
>NZ_SSBK01000112.1 GCF_004795035.1 Streptomyces sp. A0958 | reverse complement strand
TGGTTGACGACTCCCCGGGGACTATCGTGGCCTCCCACGTCCTTCATCGGTTCCTGGTGCCAAGGCATCCACCGTGCGCCCTTAAAAACTTGGCCACAGATGCTCGCGTCCACTGTGCAGTTCTCAAGCAACGACCAGCCACCCATCACCCCGTCCCGAAGAACGAGTGCACTGGGGCCGGCGTTTGAAGGCTGCCTTGCGGCCATACCTTCAGACACCCAACAGCGTGCCCAGTACCCGGCATCCCTTCGGTTCGCTTTCCACGCTCCGAGGAGCAGTACTCACGACCCGGTGGAAGCACCAGGTACTGAATAGTCAACGTTCCACCCATGAGCTGACCACCGTCGAACATTTGCCGACGTAGTGGCTCTGGACCCCTTTGACAGGGTCTAGATGCTCCTTAGAAAGGAGGTGATCCAGCCGCACCTTCCGGTACGGCTACCTTGTTACGACTTCGTCCCAATCGCCAGTCCCACCTTCGACAGCTCCCTCCCACAAGGGGTTGGGCCACCGGCTTCGGG
>NZ_SSBK01000018.1 GCF_004795035.1 Streptomyces sp. A0958 | reverse complement strand
GGTGCTGTAGGCGAGCCGTACCGGTACGCCGGTGGTGTCGGCGTACGCACGGTCGCTCAGCACCAGGTATCTGCTGACTTGGTCCATCATCACGCTCCCACTGGGTGTCCGGGCGGACGGCGGTCCGGCGCGTCTTCCGCGGCGGGTCCGGCGGTCGGTGCCGCCGGACCCGCCGCGTGGGTGTGCCGGGGCTGGAATCAGCAGAGGACGTTGACCTGGTTGTCCTTCACCTGGCCCTCGACCGCGGCCGACACGGCGTTGAGCCGGGCCTGGATCGAGCCGAGGACCGCGACCTCGTCCGGGCTGAGGCCCTTGAAGACCTCGCGCTCGGAATCCGACAGCAGGTCGACCGGGGTGCCGGCGCTGCGCAGCGCGTCGAGGGGTGCTTGCGACATGGGTCACTCCTTCATGGAGACGGTCACGGGCTGGTGCAACGGCAAGGCTGCTCCGGCGCCCCCCGGCTTCATATCCCTCGATCGACTATGAATCCGCTGGGCGTGTGGCCCCCCTCAAGGCGCTCTTGTCCGGAACATGACCCCACAGCTAACCTGACGGCCGGGAGTCCGGAACTCCTCTGCCGGCCCGTGCTTCGCTCACCGAAATGAGGGGTAAAGGGTTTGACCAGGCGTGAGATTCTTATCGCTTCGCTCGTGGCCGCCGGCTCCTCGAACCGGGATATCGCCGAAGTTCTCTGCATAAGCCCGCACACGGTGGCGGCCCACTTATGCAACATGCTTCGAAGAACGGGCGCGTCCAACCGTACGGAATTGATTGCGCGACTGTACGCCCAGGGCGTTCTGGTCCAGGGAATCTGGCCGCCGCTGCCCGCCGACGAGCGGAAGGGGCAGGAGGCTCCCGAGACCATCGGCGCGCTCGCGGCCGCGGCGGTCGCGGACTGCTCGATCGGCCCGGCCGGCGTCACCATCGACTGGCCGCACTACGGGAACGAGGTACCGGTAGCCATGACCTTCGACGCCCTGCACGCCCTTCGTGAGGCCGGGCACCCGGTGGACCTGCTGGCGGTGGAGCAGCGCTCGGTCCTCTCGGCGCTCAGCGAGCAGGAGGTCCGCGTCCTCAACTCCGTCAAGGAGCGGTTGGAAGCGGTCTCCGGTGAGGTGGAGGGACAGGACCTCAAGCTCCTGTGAACAGCGGGGTGCGGTGTGGCTCCTGCCGTGCCGCGGTGCCGGACGGGGCCCGGTTCTGCCCGGTGTGCGGCACCCCGCTCGTCGCGGGGACGCCGTCGTCGGACAGCCGCAGAATCGTCACGGCGGTCTTCATCGACCTCGTCGGCTCCACCGTGCTCGCCGAGACCCTGGACCCCGAGGCGCTGCGGCGCACGATGGACCGGTACTACACGGCGTGCACCACGGCCGTAGCCGAACACGGCGGGGTGGTCGAGAAGTTCATCGGCGACGCCGTGATGGCGGTGTTCGGGGCGTTCGTCACCCATGAGGACGACGCCCTGCACGCGGTCCGGGCGGCGTGCGCCGTGCGGGAGGCGGTGACGGCCATCGGGACCGGGGTCGTCGGGTCCGCCGCCGAGGCGCGCCTGGACACCCACTGCGGGATCGCCTCGGGCGAGGCCGTGGTGGCGGGGCTGCTCGGCGGCGCGGCCCGTGTGGTCGGCGATGTCGTGCACACCGCGGCCCGGCTCCAGTCGCATGCCGCGCCGCACGAGATCCTGGTGAGCGACGAGACGGCCCGCCTGGTCGGCGCCCGCGTCCGCATGGAGGCTGTGGCCCCGCTGCGGGTGAAGGGCAAGCGCGACCCGGTCCCCGCCCGGCGGGTCCTCGCGGTCCTCGACGGCGCGAGCCGGCAGGACCTGGTGCCGCTCGTCGGGCGCGACGCCGAACTGGGCGCCCTGGTCCGCGAGTTACAGGCGGCCCACCGGGAGCGCCGCAGCCGGGTGGTCACGGTCACCGGTGCGCCGGGCGTCGGGAAGTCCCGCCTGGTACGGGAGTTCCTGGCCGGGCACGGCGCGGATCAGGGGTCCGTGGTGCTGCGGGCCGCGTGTCAGGCGTACGGTGCCGGGCTCGCCCACCGCCCGCTGGCCGAGGCGGTCTGGACGCTGCCCGGTGGCTGGGAGGAGGCGAAGGGCGCGCTGGAGACGCTGCGCCCGAGCACGGACCGCGCCGTCACCGCGCTCGCCGTCGCCCTGGGCCTGTGCACCGAGAGCGGGCTTCCGGTGAGCGTGGACGAGATCGGGTGGGCGTTCCGGCGGCTGCTGGAGGCGCTGGGCCGGGTCCGGGGCGCCCCGGTGGTCCTGGTCCTGGAGGACTTCCAGTGGGCGCAGCCGACCCTCACCGACATGGTGGCGGACCTGGGCGAGGCGACCCGCGACACCGGGCTGCTGGTCCTGTGCGTGGCCCGCTCCGACGCGGCGGCGCCGCCCGGCACGGGCCTCGCACTGCGGCTCGGTGCGCTGCCCCGCGCCGAGACCGAGCGGCTGGTGGGGCTCCTCGCGGACCGGGCCGAGGTCGCCGCGCAGGAGGCGGTCGCCACCGCCGGCGAGCTGGACCGGGTCGTCCGGGAGTGCGACGGCAATCCGCTCTTCGCCGAACTGCTGATGGAGGACCCGGCCGGCCACCGGTCCGTGGACCAGGGCGTCCCCACCTCGATCCGGGTCCTGCTGACCGCCTCGCTGGACCGGCTGCCGGCCACCGACCGGGCCGTGCTGGAGCGCGCGGCGGGGGCGGGCGGCTCGTTCACCGCCGAGGACGTGCGCACGCTCGCCGGGGACGAACCTGCACTGGCCGGCGGGGTCCTGGACGACGCGCTGGGCAGGCTGCTGCACTCCGGGGTGATCCACTTGTACGGCCCGCCCGGCACGTACCGGTTCACCCGCGCGCTGGCCCGGGACACCGTGTACGAGATGACGTCCAAGGCCCGGCGGGCGGACTGGCACACCGCGCTCGCGGACCGGATCGAGGGCCGGGCGCCGCGCGCCGCCGTACCGGGTCCGGCGGCGGAGGGGGACCTCGCCCACCATCTTGAGTCCGCGCGCCGGCTGCGGTCCGAGGCCGATCCGGGTGACCCCGGACTGCCCGCGCTGACCGGGCGCGCCGCCCGCGCCCTGGTGGCCGCCGGGTATCTGGCCCTGCACCGCCGCGATCTGCCGGCCGCCGTCTCGCTGATGGAACGGGGCCGCGACCTCACCCCGGACGGCGATCCGCAGCACCGGGTGCTGGCCGCCCGTATCACCGACGCGTACGTCGCGCTGGGCCGCTGGGACGGTGCCCGGCTGGCGGTGGCCGACGCGGAGCGCAGATGCGCGCGGGACGCGCCGGCGCGGGACACCTGTGCCATCCTGCGGCAGCTGATCGCGCTGCGCTCGGGCGGAGCGGAGTCGGCCGGCGCCCCGTACTCCCCGGGCGCCGGGTATGCCGCGCCCGGTCCGGCCGACGATCTGAGCTGGTGCCGGCTGCACCAGCTGTCCTCGCTGCGGAGCTTCGCCGAGGGCCGGATCGGGGCCGCCGAGGGCGCCATGCGCGACGCGCTGGCCCGTGCGCGCGGGCTGGGCGACACCTATGAGGGCAATCGCATCCTCGCCTCGATCTGCGAGCTGACGCAGTGGTCGCCGACGCCCCTGTCGCAGGCCGTCGCGCTCTGCGAGGACCTGGTGCGGCGGTTCGACGGCGACCGGAGCCTGCTGGTGCCGGTGCTGCTGACGCGGGCCCGGCATCTGGCCCTGTCGGACCGGGTGGAAGCGGCCCGCCAGGACATCGCGCTGGTCCGCAGGCACTGCGACGACCTCCAACTGGCCCTCGGCATCCTGGCCGCGGACCAGACGGAGGGGTTCGTGGAGTCGTTGGCCGGCGCGCATCCGGCGGCGGCCGGCCACTACACGGCGGCGGCGGACGGGCTCGACGGGCTGGGGCAGAGCCGGACCGCGGCCACCCTGCGCCTGTACGCGGCGCGGGAGCGGTTCCGTGCCGGGGCCTGTGCGGGTCCGGACGCGGCCGTGCTCGCCGAACCGGCCGCCGGGCCGCCCGAGGAGACCCGTACGCGGGCCGTGCGGCTGGTGCTGCGGGCCCGGGTGCGGGCGCGGAACGGCGCGTACGGGGAGGCGGTTCGGGACGCCGAGCGGGCCACCGCAGCCCTTGCGGGCACCGACGACCCCTGTCTCATCGGCGATGTGTGGTTCGAGGCGGCTCGGGTGCTGGCCGTCTCCGGTGAACCGGGGCGCGCCCGGCACGCGGTCGGCCGGGCGCTCGCCGCGCTGACGGCGAAGGAGGCCGTACTCCCCGCCCGGACCGTTCGGGCGTGGCTGACCGGACTGGAGGAGAGCCGATGACCGATCCCCCCTGGAGACGGCCCCCTCGGGCCCTGACACCGGGCATGCCGGCCTGGGGCGTGACGCGGGAGCAGGCGCGCCAGGAGTTCGCGGCCGTCCCGATGGACTCGGTCGGCCCGGAGTGGGCCTGGGGCGGGGCAGACGGTTCCGGGGTCCGGGTGTGCGTCGTGGACAGCGGGGTGGAGGCCGGCCACCCCATGGTCGGGGCGGTCGATGAGGCGGTGACGGCCGTCCCGGACGAGGACGGCGGGGTGAGCATGGTGCCGTGCGAGCCCACCGACCGCGCCGGGCACGGCACCGCCTGCGCCGGGGTGATCCGGTCCGTCGCGCCCGGAGCCGCGCTCTCCTCCGCCCAGGTGCTGACCGATGGCAAGACGGGCAGCGGACCGGCCCTGATCGCCGGGCTCTCCTGGGCCATCGAGCAGGACTTCGACGTCATCAACCTGAGCCTGGCGACGACCCGTCCGGCCCTGACCGCGCAGCTCCACGAGCTGGTGGACCGGGCCTACTTCCGCCGCTGCACGCTCGTCGTCTCCGCGCACAACCGGCCGGTGCCCAGCTATCCCTGGTCGTTCTCCTCGGTGGTCTCCGTGGCGAGCCACGACGAGGACGACCCGATGACGTACTACTACAACCCCGCGCCGCCCGTGGAGTTCCACGCACGCGGCGTGCGCGTGCCCGTGGCGTGGTCCGGTGGCGGCACCATCCGCTCGACCGGCAACAGTTTCGCCGCGCCGCACATCGCGGGCCTGTGCGCGCTGATCCTCGGCAAGCACCCCTGGCTCACGCCGTTCCAGCTCAAGACGGTGCTGTTCCTCTGCGCCGGGAACACGACCGGCCGACTTGGAGATGCGCATGACGAACCCTGTTGATGCCGCGACGCCCACGGAGCGCCGCCTGCTGCAGTCCATCGTGGAAGTCGCGCGCCATGTCTTCGGCGCGGCGGCCTCCTCGATCTTCCTCATCGACCCGGAGACCGGTGACCTGGTCTTCGAGGCCGTGGCCGGTGAGGGCGACGGCCAACTCGTCGGAACGCGCTTCCCGGCGGGAACCGGCATCGCGGGCTGGGTCGCCGCGTCCGGGCAGTCGATGCTCGTCGACGACCTGCGCGAGTCCCGGCACTTCTCGGGCGAGGCCGCCGCCTCCACCGGGTACGTGCCCGACAGCATCATGGCCGCCCCGCTGTTCGGCGACGACGAGTGCGTCGGCGTCCTGGAGGTACTGGACCGGGGCGCGGACGGCGTACGGGAGATGGCCGACGTCGAACTCCTCGGCCTGCTGGCCGACCAGGCCGCCATCGGCCTGGAACTGCTCACCCGGCTGCGCGCCGCCGAGCCCAGCAACCGTTCCGACAAGGCCCTGCGGCTCCTGGAGATGGCGGAATCGCTGCTGGCCCCGTCCCATGGCTGAGCGCTGCGTCCTGCTCCTCAGCAGACGCGGCGACGGGGAGGCCACCGAGGCGGCCGCTCTGCTGCACCGGATCGGGGTGCCCGTGCACCGGCTCGACGCGGACGGCCTGGCGGACGTCCGGGCCGTCCGAGGGCCCGACGGCGTACTGAACCTGGACGGACACCGGTTCGCCCCGACGGTGACCTGGCTGCGCCACTTCTCCCTGCGAGCCGCGCCGTTGGCCGGGGCGGCCGGCGGGCGGATGGTGTACCGGGACGCATGGACCGCGCTGGCCCAGCAGCTGGCCCTCGCCTCCCCGGCCGCCATCGGCGCGGCCGACCCGGGACAGCTGGTGCAGCGGGACCGGGCGCGGGCGCTCGGTGTGCGCACCCCGCGCGGACTGGTCACCACCGACCCGGCGGACGCGGCCGTTCTGCTCCCCGCCGAGCGGTACGTGCTGAAGGTCCTGGACCGGCACTACGTGGAGCCGGCGCCCGGCCGGCTCGCCTGGTACCTGCCGCGCGTGCTGGACCGCGACCGGCTCGCCGGTGTGCCGGGTCTCCCCCGCGGCACACCGGTGGTGCTCCAGGAGTACGTCGAGCACGACGCCGAGTACCGGGTCTACCTCGCCGGGGACGAACTGCACGCCTTCGAGGTGACCAAGGAGCACCCCGAGGACATCTGGGCCCGCCCCGACGAGGTGCGCGTACGGCAGGTCCGGCCCCCGGACGCCGTGGCGTCGGCGGCACGCGCCCTCGCCGGGGAGATGAGCGCCGTCTACGGGGCGTTCGACTTCCTCTGGGCCCGGGACGAGCCCGTGTTCCTGGAGATGAACGCGCACGGCGACTGGCACTGGTTCGAGCGCAAGGCCGGTGTCGACGTGGTGACCCGGGCCGTCGTGCGGACCGTACGGGACCTCCACCGGACCGCCGTCGGCGACGCCCGCCCGGCGGCCGTCAGCCTGCTCGCCTTCCTCGGTGCGGGCCGCGGCGGGTGATTCAGTGGACCGGCGTGGGCAGCGCACGTTCCGCGACGGCGAGCACGGCGCGCAGGGCGGCCGACGGGTTGTCCGCCCGCCAGGCCAGCGCCGCCTGCCGTCTGATGGGCGGCCCGGCGAGGGGCCGGTAGACGAGGCCGTTCTGCTGGATGTGCTGGACGGAGGTGACGGTCAGCGTCACCCCGACGCCCGCCGCGACCAGCGCCAGGATGGTGTACGAGTCGGGCGCCTCCTGCACCACCCTCGGGTTGAATCCGGCGGACTCGCAGGCCTCCACCATCGCGTCGCGCACGGTGGAGCCGGTGTTCGCGGGGAACGAGACGAACGGCTCCCCGGCCAGCGCGCCGAGGGGGATCTCCTCGCGGGCGGCCAGCGGATGGTCGAAGGGCAGCGCGCACACCAGCACCTCTTCGTCGATCACCCGGCAGACCACGCCGGGCTGGGTCACCGGCAGCCGTACGAAGCCCAGGTCCAGGGAGCCGTCCGCGACCCGGGCGAGCGCGACGTTGGCGTAGGTCTGACCGGTCATGACCAGTTCGATCGCCGGGTGGGCGGCCCGCACCGCCCGGGTCAGCAGCGGCAGCGTCTCGCGGCTGGAGGCGCCCGCGAAGCCGATGCCGACCCGCCCGTACTCGCCCCGCCCGGCCGCCCTCGCGGCCCGTACCGCCGTGTCCAGGTCGTCCAGCACGGTCCGGACCGGCTGGAGGAACGAGTCCCCCGCGCTGGTGAGCCGCACCGAGCGGGTGTTGCGCTCGAACAGCTGGACGCCGAGTTCCTTCTCCAGCTGCCGGATCTGCTGGCTCAGCGGCGGCTGTGCCATCTGGAGCCGCTTCGCGGCCCTGCCGAAGTGCAGCTCCTCCGCCACGGCGAGGAACGCGGAGAGATGACGCAGCTCCACGCCGGTCCTTCCGGTCGGTCCACCGACGCCATTGATTCGTCCGGCGTCCTGATCCGACCTTAATTCGGTATTGGACACCCCTCAATGACCGCTGGCACGGTGGGGCCGAGCCCGCGCGGACGGAGGAGCCGCCCGGGACGAGCTGCGGCTGCTGCGCGAGGATGCCGACCCGGGCCGCGTGTACCCGCGCTGAACCGCCCCGCCCGACCCGCCTTGTCGAGAGGACCGTGACCCGCATGCGTATCAGGATCGTCGGCGCCGGAGCCATGGGCCGCGGCATCGCCCAGTGGGCGGCCTCGGCCGGACACACCGTCGAGCTGTGCGACGTACGCACCGAGGCGGTGACGGACGCGGTCGCCTTCGTACGTTCCATGCTGGACCGGGCCGTGGCCAAGGGCCGGATGTCCGCCGGGGACGCGGCGTCCGCGCTGGAGCGGCTGATCCCGCTGGACGACCCGTGGGCGGCGGGCCCGGACGTCGAGCTGGTGGTCGAGGCCGTACGCGAGGACCTGGCCACCAAGGCCGAGGTCTTCGGCCGCCTGGAGCGGGCCCTGCCCGCCTCCGCCGTCTTCGCGACCAACACCTCCTCGCTGTCCGTGACCCGGATCGCCGCCGCGCTGAAGGACCCGGCGCGCCTGGCCGGGCTGCACTTCTTCAACCCGGTGCCGCTGATGCGGATCGTGGAGGTGGTGCCGGGCGCCGCCACCCGGCCGGACATCCCGCCGCTGCTGACCTCGCTCGTGGAGAGCTGCGGCCACCGCGCGGTGACGGTCGCGGACACCCCGGGCTTCCTCGTCAACCACGCCGGGCGCGGGCTGGTGACGGAGGCTCTGGCCCTGCTGGAGGAGAGCGTCGGCGAGCCGTCGGACATCGACCGGATCGCCCGGGACGTACTGGGGCTGCGGATGGGCCCGTTCGAGCTGATGGACCTCACCGGGCTCGATGTGACCGCCGCCGTCATCGACTCGATCTGGGAGGGCTTCCGCCACGAGGACCGGCTGCGCCCCTCCTACCTGACCCCGAACCGGGTGGCGGCCGGCCTGCACGGCCGCAAGACCGGACGCGGCTGGTACGCGTACGGCCCCGAGGCCCCCGGCCCCGCGCCCGAGCCGCCGGTCACCGGGGACGCGGACCGCCCGGTGCACGTCTTCGCCCCGGACCCGGCGCGGGAGGCGGACGCGGCGGCGCTCCGGGAGGCGCTGGCCTCGGCGGGCGCGACGGTCGGGAGCGGGCAGCGGCCGTCCGGTGGGGCGCTGGTCCTGGTCCCTGTCTGGGGCACCACGGTCGCCTCGGCGGTGGCCGCGCACGGGCTGCCCGCCGCCCGCACCTTCGGTGTGGACCCGCTGCCGGCGACCGGGCGACGGCGGGTGCTGGCGGTGACGCCGGCGGCGGACCCGGCGGCGGCCGGGGACGCCCGCGCGGTGCTGGCCCGGGCGGCGGACGGCGGCGAGCCGTACGCGGTGTCGGTGGTCCGGGACACGGCCGGCTCGGTCGCGCAGCGGCTGCTCGCCTCGATCGTGTCGGTCGCGGCGTCCATCGCGGAGCGTTCGCTCGCCGCCCCGGCCGACATCGACGTGGCCGTGACGACCGGGCTCGGCTACCCGGTGGGGCCGCTGGCCTGGGGCGAGCGGATCGGCGCGGCCCGGATGCTGGAGCTGCACCGGGCGCTGCACGCCACGACCGGCGACCCGCGCCACCGCCCCACCCGCTGGGTCACCGAGCGGGCCGCCCTGGGTCTGGCGCTGACGGACCCGGGCACCTCCCCGGCGGACGTGCACCGCGCCCTCCGGGGGGCATGACCGATTCGTACAAGACCGTGGTCCGGGCGGCGGCCTACGGTCGGGGCATGACTCCACGACTCGACGCGATCGGCATCACCACCGCCGATCTGCCCGCATCGCTCGCCTTCTACCGCCGGCTCGGCCTCGGCATCCCGGCCGGCGCGGATTGCGCACCCCATGTCGAGGTGACCCTGCCGGGCGGCGGGCGCCTGCTGTGGGACACCGAGGACATCGTCCGCTCGTACGACCCCGACTGGTCCCCGCCGTCCGGCGGGGACCGGCTCGGGCTCGCCTTCCTGTGCGACAGCCCGGCGGAGGTCGACGCGGTCTACGAGGAGCTGACCGGCGCCGGCTACCGGGGGCACCTGAAGCCGTGGGACGCCGTGTGGGGGCAGCGGTACGCCGTCGTCCTGGACCCGGACGGCTGCGCGGTCTCGCTGTTCGCCCCCGCCGGCTGAGCCCCGGGCTCCTCAGGCGCGGCCGAAGTGGGCGGTCAGGGTGGTGCCGGCCAGGTCGCGCATGTCCCGGGCGAGGTGCGCCTGGTCGGCGCAGCCCGCCGCGAGCGCCGCCTCCGCGTACGGCAGCCCGGAGCGTACGAGGGCCAGGGCCCGCTGGAGGCGAAACACCCGGGCGAGCGTCTTGGGCCCGTAGCCGAAGGCGGTCAGGGAGCGGCGGTGCAGCTGGCGGGCGCCGAGGCCGGCGGCCCGGGCCGCCTCGGCGACGGTGGCGCCCGCCTCCAGCCGCGCGGCGACGGAGCGCATCGCCGGGTCGGGCGGCTCGGTGCGGGCCGCCCGGTCCAGGGCGATGTCCTCCAGGGCCGCGGCCGGGTCGTCCGCCTCGGCGACGCGCTCGGTGAGTGCGCGGACCAGGGCGCCGGGCCACAGGTCGGCCAGCGCGACGCGGCGGTCGCGCAGTTCGTGGGCGGGCACGCCCAGCAGCGCGGGCGCGGTGCCGGGGGCGAGGCGGATGCCCGCCCAGGCCCCGCCGGTCTCTACGGGTGGCTCGGCGTGCGTGTCCGGGCCCGCGACGAGCAGCCGGTCCCCGCTCCACAGCAGGTCCATGCAGCCGTCGGGCAGCACCGGGTGGGCCGTGCCCGGTGGCACGGTCAGGGTCCAGACCTTCGCGCCGTCCAGCCGGGACGCGTGCTCTTCGTAGCTGTCGCCCATGCCGCCAGTGTCGTCCACGGACGCGGCGGGTGCGTAAGCGGCTGCCGGGAGCAAAGGAGCGGGACCGCAGGCCCGGGCCGCCGGCGCCCGTCACTCACTCGTCGTAGGGGTGCGGCTTCTCCGCGTCCTTCTCGCGGCTGGGCTGGAGCCGTGACTTCACGTCGTCCGGCGGCAGGAACCGCGACCAGCGCTCGGGGAACTCGGACGGCATGTACGGGCTGTCGCCCACGTCGCCCTCGTCGTCCTCCTCCTCGTCCTCGTCCTCGTCGTCGTTCTGCGGTCCGCCGTGCCAGCTCGCCGCCTGGGTGCGGGCCACGAACTCGGCGGCCTGGGCTGCGCGCACCCGGTCGTTGGCGGCGCGGGCGGCGGCCGTCGCGACCGAGGGCCAGACCCGGTCGATGGCCGCGTTCACGGCGGCGCCCACCAGGACCGCGAAGGCGGAGACGCCGATCCACAGGAGCACGGCGATCGGGGCTGCCAGCGATCCGTAGATGGTGGGGCCCTCGACCGTACTGGTGAGGTAGATCCGCAGCAGGAAGCTGCCGAGCACCCACATCGCGAGCGCCACCAGGGCGCCCGGCATGTCCTCGATCCACGGCGAGCGCACGGGCACGGACACGTGGTAGAGCGTGGTGAGGAAGGAGACCGACAGCAGGATCACCAGGGGCCAGTACAGGACGGCGATGACCTCCGTGCCCCACGGTATGAACTCCACGACCCGGTCGGGTCCGACCACCAGCAGCGGAAGCACCACCGCGCCGAGCAGCAGCGCCACCACGTACAGCAGGAAGGCGAGCATCCGGGTCTTGACGATGCCGCGCTGGCCGTCGAGCCCGTACATCACGGTGATCGTGTCGATGAAGACGTTGACCGCGCGGGAGCCGGACCACAGGGCGATCGCGAAGCCGATGGAGATGACGTCGGGCCGGGCGCCGGTCGTGACGTCCGCCAGGAGCGGTTTGGCGAAGTCGTTGACGCCGCGCTCGGAGAGCATGGTGTGCGCCGCGCTGAGGATGTTGCGCTCGATGGAGGCGACCGTGGTGGTGCTGGTCCACTCGTCGACGTAACCGAGCAGGCCGATCAGGCCGAGGAGCAGCGGGGGCAGGGACAGCAGGGTGAAGAACGCCGCCTCCGCGGCGAGTCCCAGGATGCGGTACTCCATGCACGAGTTGACCGTGTCCTTGAGCAACTGCCAGGCAAGCTGCCGCTTGGAGACGTTGCGGTAGAGCACTCGGGCCCGGTGGAGCCGGCCCGGTGGCCGCTCGGGTGTTTCGTTTGCTGCCTGCACGTCCTTACCGTATCGGCATGGCAGCCACCACCCACACTGTGTCCAATCAGCCCCCTCCCCTGCTCGGCTACGACGTATTCGGCGCGGACCGGGTGCTCGGCGAGGCCGTCGAACGCCACCTTCCGGCCGAGGTGCTGGACGACGCCAGGGAGGGGCTGGCCCGGCTCGGGCAGTCCGCCGGCTCCGCCCAGGCGGCGGCCTGGGGCGCGCAGGCGAACGAGAACCCGCCGAGGCTGCGCACCCACGACCGGTACGGGCACCGCGTCGACGAGGTGGAGTTCCACCCGGCCTGGCACCGGCTGCTGGGCCACGCCGTCGGCTCGGGTCTGACCGGGGCCTGGGACCGGCCGGGCGGGCATGTGCGCCGGGCGGCGGGCTTCCTGGTGTGGACGCAGGCCGAGGCGGGGCACGGCTGCCCACTGTCGATGACGCACGCGGCGGTGCCGGCCCTGCGCACCGAGCCCGCGGTGGCCGCGGAATGGGAGCCGCTGCTGACCTCGCGGGTCTACGAGGAGGGGCTGCGGCCGGCCGGGCAGAAGGCCGGGGCGCTGCTGGGGATGGCGATGACGGAGAAGCAGGGCGGCTCGGACGTGCGGGCGGGCACGACGCGCGCCGAGCCGCTGTCCGGGGAGGGCGAGTACCTGCTGACCGGGCACAAGTGGTTCTGCTCGGCGCCGATGTCCGACGGTTTCCTGGTGCTGGCGCAGGCCCCCGGCGGGCTGACCTGTTTCCTGCTGCCCCGGGTGCTGCCGGACGGCACGCGCAACCCGTTCGCGATCCAGCGGCTCAAGGACAAGCTGGGCAACCGGTCCAACGCCTCGGCGGAGGTCGAGTTCGACGGGACGTGGGTGCGCCGGATCGGTGAGGAGGGGCGCGGGGTGCGCACCGTCATGGGGATGGTGGCGGCGACCCGGCTGGACTGTGTGACGGGTTCGGCGGCGCTGATGCGGCAGGCGGTGGCGCAGGCGGTGCACCACACGACGTACCGCTCCGCGTTCGGCGGGCCGCTGGTGGACAAGCCGCTGATGCGCAATGTGCTGGCCGATCTGGCGCTGGAGTCGGAGGCGGCGACCGTGCTGGCGATGCGGTTGGCGGCGGCCTACGACGACGGGGGCGGGAGCGAGTCGGCGTTCCTGCGGATCGCGGTGCCGGCGGCCAAGTACTGGGTGACCAAGCGGTGCACGCCCGTGGTGGGCGAGGCGCTGGAGTGCCTGGGCGGCAACGGCTACGTGGAGGAGTCGGGCATGCCCCGACTGCTGCGCGAGGCGCCGCTCAACTCGATCTGGGAGGGCTCGGGGAACATCCAGGCGCTGGACGTGCTGCGGGTGCTGCAACGCGAACCGCTCGCGCTGAACGCGTTCCTCCAGGAGGTCGGGCGGGCCCGGGGCGCCGATCACCGGCTCGACGCGGCGATCAAGGGCCTGCTGACGGAGCTCGCCGATCTGGCGGGGATCGAGGCGCGGGCCCGCCGGGTGGTGGAGCGCATCGTGCTGGTGCTCCAGGGCTCGCTGCTGGTGCGCTGGGCGCCGCCGGAGGTGGCGGACGCGTTCTGCGCGTCGCGCCTGGGCGGGGACGGGGGCGCGGCGTTCGGGACGCTGCCGCACACCCTGGATCTGGCGTCGGTCGTGGCCCGGGCCCGGCCGGTGGAGCGCTGACCGGGGCAGCAACAGGGGGTGGTGCTGCGCCGACACGGCACCACCCCCCATGCTGTACACACCGGAGTCGGGGCCGGAGCCCCGCCGTACGGTGTACCGCCACTCTCGTACGGGCCCGGGGCCCTCGCCAGAGTTGCAGAGGGTTGCAACCATTGTGTGGGGTTGCGGTATCGGGGCTCCCGTAGCGGCAGGATGGGGGCTCGGCCCCGCGAACGGGCCGGGCACGGGTGTGAGGGGGAACCGGCGTGGAGACGACTCCGGTCGACGTGGTGCGGCTGACGGCCCAGGAGGCCGCGCAGACCAGGCGCCTGGTGCACCGGACCCGGGAGGCGCGGATGGCGGGCGACCGCATGCCCGCGGCGCCCCGGGCGGAGATCGGGGCCTCGTGGGACCGGGTGCTGCGCAGCGGCATCGATCCCGAGCAGACGACGCAAAGCCGGCTGCTGGAGGCGGACGAGATCGAGCACCGGCGCCGCAGTTCCGCGCTGGGCGAGGTGATGCCGCTGCTCAGCGACGGCCTGGCGAGCATCGCGGACGCCTCGCAGCAGATCATGGTGGTGACCGATGTGGACGGCCGGGTGCTGTGGCGCCAGGGCAACACGGGGGTGCTGCGCCGGGCCGACGGCATCTGCCTCGCGGAGGGTGCGGCGTGGTCGGAGGAGAGCACCGGCACCAACGCGATCGGTACGGCGCTGGCCTCGCGCGCCCCGGTGCGGGTGCACTCGGCGGAGCACTTCGTGCGCAGTCTGCACGGGTGGACGTGTGCCGCGGCGCCGGTGCGTGATCCGCGGGACGGCCGGCTGATGGGGATCGTCGACATCAGTGGTCCCGCGTCCACGTTCCACCCGACGACGCTGGCCCTGGTGGGCTCGGTGGCCCGGCTGGCCGAGAGCGAGATCCGGGTCCGGCATCTGGAGGCGATCGACCGGCTGCGTTCGGTGGCCGCGCCGATCCTGTGCCGGGCGGGCGGGCGGGCCCTGGCGGTGGACGGCCACGGCTGGACGGCGGCGGTGACGGGGATGCCTCCGGTGGACCGGCTGCCGCTGCCGAAGTCGCTGGAGCCGGGCCGGGTGTGGCTGCCGTCGATGGGGATGTGCCGGGTGGAGTCGCTGCCGGGCGGCTGGCTGGTGCAGGTGGCGGACGGGGCGATGGACAGCCCGCCGCGCCGGGTGGTGCTCGATCTGAGCCGGCCGCGCACGCTCGCGGTGAACGTGGTGAGCCCGGTGGGGACGTGGACGCAGCGGCTCTCCCCGCGCCACGCCGAGCTGCTGTACGCACTGGCGGTGCGGCGCGAGGGCAGTACGGCGTCGGAGCTGGCGCAGGACCTCTTCGGTGACGCGACCAGGACGGTGACGGTGCGGGCGGAGATCTCGCGGCTGCGGCGCCATCTCGCCGAGGTGCTGGCGCACCGCCCGTACCGTTTCGGGGAGGGTGTCGAGGTGGAGGTGATCCATCCGGAGGACCCGGCGGATCTGCTGCCGCGTTCGAAGGCCCCGGTGGTCGTGGCGGCGCGCGGCGCTTGCTGAGCGGTGTGTCCGCGCAGGTCCCGGGTGCCGGGGGTGGTGAGGGGCACCCGGCTGGGGCGCGGGTGGCGGGGCATGGTTGTCTGGCAGCCATGAGCAACCCCGTGCGCCCCGCAGGCCCCGCCGTCGACGAGGTGACCATCTGGTCGCTGGAGCAGACCTCGCCCGGGGATCTGCGGCCGGCCGCCGTGCCGGACGCGGACGTCCGGATCGTGCGTTCCGAGGTGCCGCTGCCCGAGTTCAGCCGCTTCCTGTACACGGCGGTCGGCGGTGACATCCGGTGGACGGACCGGCTGGCGATGACGTACGCGCAGTGGCAGGAGGTTCTGGACCGGCCGGGTGCGGAGACGTGGGTGGCGTACGCGGACGGGACCCCGGCCGGCTACATCGAGCTGGACCCGCAGGACGACGGCGTGGTCGAGATCATGTACTTCGGGCTGGTCCCCGCCTTCCGGGGTCGGCGGATCGGCGGTCATCTGCTGTCGTACGGCACGGCCCGCGCCTGGGACCTGGCCGAGCGGTGGCCGGGGCGCCCTGCGACGAAGCGGGTGTGGCTGCACACCTGCTCGAAGGACGGTCCGCACGCGATGGCCAACTACCTGCGGCGCGGCTTCCGGCTCTTCGACACCCGCACGGAACTGGAGGAGCCGGTGACGACCCCTGGCCCCTGGCCGGGCTCCGGCCGCGAGCTGCTTCCGTAGCAAATCACCGCGCTTGTCCGGTTTTACGGTGCACCCCGGCGCCCGTCGTCCGCGTGACGGGCGCCACACCGTCTCATGAACCGGGACAGTCTCGTCCACATCATGGATAGTGGTGGACTGCTCCGAGATCCCCATGACACGCTTTCGTCATGTCCGGAACTGGAATTGCCTTGGTGAGTCGACGCCACGTCGACCTCGGCCGCATGTCCAGCGCCATCTGTCCGGTGAGCTGAGAGTCCCAGCGCCGCCGAGATCTCCTTACTTCAGTTCAGCCCTGCGCACCGCCGCGCCAGACGCGAGTGTGCAGTTCAGAGCCGCCCTCCTGCAGTCCCGAAGGACGTATTGCCATGGCCGCGAGCCCGGAGAACACCGCTACCGCGACGCCCCGCCGCAAGGCCGGGCGCCATCGTGGTGAGGGCCAGTGGGCCATGGGACACCACACGCCCCTCAACGCGAACGAGCAGCTCAAGAAGGACGACGACAGTCTCAACGTGCGGACACGCATTGAGACGATCTACTCCAAGCGCGGCTTCGACTCGATCGACCCGTCCGATCTGCGCGGCCGGTTCCGCTGGTGGGGTCTCTACACCCAGCGCAAGCCCGGAATCGACGGCGGCAAGACCGGGGCCCTGGAGCCGGAGGAGCTCGAGGACAAGTACTTCATGATGCGCACGCGCATCGACGGCGGCCGGCTGACGACCGCTCAACTGCGCGCCATCGGCGAGGTGTCGCAGGAGTACGCCCGTGGTTCCGCCGACATCACCGACCGGCAGAACGTGCAGATGCACTGGGTGCGGGTCGAGGACGTGCCCGCGATCTGGCAGAAGCTGGAGGCCGTCGGGCTCTCCACCACCGAGGCGTGCGGCGACTGCCCGCGCACGATGATCGGTTCGCCGGTGGCCGGGATCGCCGCCGACGAGATCATCGACGGCTCCCCGGCGCTGGAGGAGATCCACGAGCGCTACATCGGCAACAAGGAATTCTCCAACCTGCCCCGCAAGTTCAAGACCGCGATCTCCGGCTCGCCGGTGCAGGACGTCGTGCACGAGATCAACGACATCTCCTTCGTCGGCGTCGAACACCCCGAGCACGGCCCGGGCTTCGACCTCTGGGTCGGCGGTGGGCTCTCCACCAACCCCCGGCTGGCCGAACGCCTCGGCGCCTGGGTGCCGTTGGACGAGGTCGCCGATGTCTGGGCGGGTGTCGCCGGCCTCTTCCGCGACTACGGCTACCGGCGGCTGCGCAACCGCGCCCGGCTGAAGTTCCTGGTCGCCGACTGGGGCGTCGCCAAGTTCCGCCAGGTGCTGGAGGACGAGTACCTGCGGCGTCCGCTGCTCGACGGCCCCGCCCCCGCCGAACCGGTCTCGCGCTGGCGCGACCACGTGGGCGTCCACCCGCAGAAGGACGGCCGGTTCTACGTGGGCTTCGCCCCGCGCGTCGGCCGGCTGGACGGCACCACGCTGACCAAGATCGCCGAGCTGGCGGAGGCGCACGGTTCGAACCGGGTGCGCACCACCGTGGAGCAGAAGCTGATCATCCTCGATGTGGAGCAGGACCGGGTCGACTCCCTCTCCGCCGGCCTGGAGGCCCTGGGTCTCCAGGTGAAGCCCTCGACCTTCCGGCGGGGCACGATGGCCTGCACCGGCATCGAGTTCTGCAAGCTGGCGATCGTCGACACCAAGGGCCGCGGCGCCTCCCTCATCGAGGAACTGGAGCGCAGGCTGCCCGACTTCGACGAGCCGCTCACCATCAACCTCAACGGCTGCCCCAACGCCTGCGCCCGCATCCAGACGGCGGACATCGGCCTCAAGGGCCAGCTGATGTTCGATGCCGACGGAAGCGCGGTCGAGGGCTTCCAGGTGCACCTCGGCGGGGCGCTCGGGCTGGACGCCGGGTTCGGCCGCAAGGTGCGGGGCCTGAAGGTCACTTCGGACGAGCTGCCCGACTACGTCGAGCGGGTCATCGGCCGCTACCTGGAGGAGCGCGAGAGCGACGAGCGCTTCGCCACCTGGGCCGCCCGGGCCAGTGCGGAGTCGCTGTCATGAGTGAGCGCGCCGCCCCGTTCCACTGCCCCTACTGCGGCGACGAGGACCTGCGCCCGCACGAGGCCGGGCACGGGGCGTGGGAATGCGCCTCCTGCAATCGCGCGTTCCAGCTGAAGTTCCTGGGGCTGCTGAGCCAGGGACTGAAGCCCAACAACGTCGGAGGGGACGGGATATGACGGTCACTCGGGAAACCGACACGCTCACCGACCAGGCCCTGAGGGAGCTCGCCGAACAAGCCGGACGCGAGCTGGAGGACGCCTCCGCGCTCGACATCCTCAGGTGGGCGACCGAGACCTTCGGGCCCCGGTTCTGCGTCACCTCCTCCATGGAGGACGCGGTCGTCGCCCACCTCGCCTCCCGGGTGCTGCCCGGGGTGGACGTGGTGTTCCTCGACACCGGCTACCACTTCGAGGAGACCATCGGGACCCGGGACGCGGTGGACGCCGTGATGGACGTCAACGTCATCACGCTGACCCCGCGCCGGACGGTGGCCGAGCAGGACGCCGAGTACGGGCCGAAGCTGCACGACCGCGACCCCGACCTCTGCTGCAAGCTGCGCAAGGTCAAGCCCCTGGAAGAGGGCCTGACCGCGTACACGGCCTGGGCGACCGGGCTGCGCCGCGACGAGTCCCCCACCCGGGCGAACACCCCCGTGGTCGGCTGGGACGAGAAGCGGCGGAAGGTGAAGGTCTCGCCGATCGCCCGCTGGACCCAGGAAGACGTCGACGCGTACGTCGCCGAGCACGGTGTGCTCACCAACCCGCTGCTGATGGACGGTTACGCCTCCGTGGGCTGCGCGCCCTGCACCCGCCGGGTGCTGGAGGGCGAGGACGCGCGGGCCGGCCGCTGGGCCGGGCGCGGCAAGACCGAGTGCGGGCTGCACGGCTGATGACGACTGATCAGGAGACTTCGATGAGCGTGACGGAGACGGGGGCCACCGTCTGGCTGACCGGTCTGCCGAGCGCGGGCAAGACCACCATCGCCTACGAACTCGCCGGGCGGCTGCGCGGCGAGGGCCACCGGGTGGAGGTGCTCGACGGCGACGAGATCCGCGAGTTCCTCTCGGCGGGCCTCGGCTTCTCGCGCGAGGACCGGCACACCAACGTCCAGCGGATCGGCTTCGTCGCCGAACTGCTGGCGGCCAACGGCGTGAAGGTGCTGGTCCCGGTCATCGCCCCGTACGCGGACAGCCGCGACGCGGTGCGCAAGCGGCACCAGGCCGAAGGCACCGCGTACCTGGAGGTGCATGTCGCCACTCCGGTCGAGGTGTGCTCGGAGCGCGATGTGAAGGGGCTGTACGCCAAGCAGGCGGCGGGCGAGATCAGCGGGCTGACCGGGGTGGACGACCCCTACGAGGCGCCCGAATCGCCCGATCTGCGGATCGAGTCGCACCGGCAGACCGTGCAGGAGTCCGCGGCGGAGCTGTACGCGCTGCTGAGCGAGAGGGGTGCAGCGTGACGACCGTCGCGACTGTGTCGGAAGGCACCGACAATCCGTACGCACTGAGCCACCTGGACTCCCTGGAGTCCGAGGCGGTGCACATCTTCCGCGAGGTGGCGGGCGAGTTCGAGCGGCCGGTGGTCCTGTTCTCCGGCGGCAAGGACTCGATCCTGATGCTGCACCTGGCGCTCAAGGCGTTCGCGCCCGCGCCGGTGCCGTTCGCCCTGCTGCACGTGGACACCGGGCACAACTTCCCCGAGGTCCTGGAGTACCGCGACCGCACGGTCGCCGAGCACGGGCTGCGGCTGCACGTCGCCTCCGTCCAGGAGTACATCGACGCCGGCAAGCTCCGCGAGCGGCCCGACGGCACCCGCAACCCGCTCCAGACGGTGCCGCTGACCGAGGCCATCCAGCAGCACCGCTTCGACGCCGTGTTCGGCGGCGGGCGGCGCGACGAGGAGAAGGCGCGCGCCAAGGAGCGGGTCTTCTCGCTGCGCGACGAGTTCTCCCAGTGGGACCCGCGCCGCCAGCGCCCCGAGCTGTGGCAGCTGTACAACGGCCGGCACGCCCCCGGTGAGCACGTCCGGGTCTTCCCGATCTCCAACTGGACCGAGCTGGACGTCTGGCAGTACATCCAGCGCGAGCAGATCGAGCTCCCGGCGATCTACTTCGCCCACGAGCGCGAGGTCTTCAACCGTTCCGGCATGTGGCTCACCGCGGGCGACTGGGGCGGCCCCAAGGAGCACGAGAAGACCGAGACCCGTCAGGTGCGCTACCGCACGGTCGGCGACATGTCCTGCACCGGGGCCGTCGACTCCGACGCCACCACGCTGGACGCCGTGATCACCGAGATCGCCGCCTCCCGGCTCACCGAACGGGGCGCCACCCGCGCCGACGACAAGATGTCCGAGGCCGCGATGGAAGACCGCAAGCGCGAGGGGTACTTCTAAAATGACCACGTCCACCCAGTCGGCCGATCTGCTCGCGGCCACCACCCTGCTGCGGTTCGCCACCGCGGGTTCGGTCGACGACGGCAAGTCCACCCTCGTGGGACGGCTCCTGCACGACTCCAAGTCGGTCCTCACCGACCAGTTGGAGGCCGTCGAGCACGCCTCGCGCAGCCGCGGCCAGGAGGCGCCGGACCTGGCGCTGCTGACCGACGGACTGCGCGCCGAGCGCGAGCAGGGCATCACCATCGATGTCGCCTACCGCTACTTCGCCACCCCCCGGCGCCGGTTCATCCTGGCCGACACCCCCGGCCATGTGCAGTACACCCGCAACATGGTCACCGGCGCCTCCACCGCCGAACTGGCCGTCGTCCTGGTCGACGCCCGCAACGGAGTGGTCGAGCAGACCCGCCGGCACGCCGCGGTCGCGGCGCTGCTGCGCGTCCCGCACGTGGTGCTGGCCGTCAACAAGATGGACCTGGTGGACTACGCGGAGCCGGTGTTCGCCGCTATAGCCGAGGAGTTCACCGCGTACGCTGCCTCCCTCGGCGTCCCCGAGATCACCGCGATCCCCATCTCCGCGCTGGCCGGCGACAACGTCGTGGAGCCGTCCGCGCACATGGACTGGTACGGCGGTCCGACCGTCCTGGAGCACCTGGAGACGGTCCCGGTCAGCCACGACCTCACCGGCTGCCACGCCCGCTTCCCCGTCCAGTACGTGATCCGCCCGCAGACCGCCGAGCACCCCGACTACCGGGGCTACGCGGGCCAGATCGCCGCCGGTGTGTTCCGGGTCGGCGAGCCCGTCACCGTACTGCCCTCGGGCCGCACCTCCACCATCGCCGGGATCGACCTGCTCGGCGACAGTGTGGACATCGCCTGGGCCCCCCAGTCGGTGACCCTGCGGCTGGCCGACGACATCGACGTCTCGCGCGGCGACCTCATCTCCCCGGTGGACGACGCGCCGGCCGTCACCCAGGACGTGGAGGCGACCGTCTGCCACGTCGCGGACCAGCCGCTCACGGTGGGGCAGCGGGTGCTGCTCAAGCACACCACCCGTACGGTCAAGGCGATCGTCAAGGACATCCCCTCGCGGCTGACCCTGGACGACCTCTCGCAGCACCCGGCACCCGGCCGGCTCGTCGCCAACGACATCGGCCGGGTCGTGGTCCGCACCGCCGAACCGCTCGCGCTCGACGCGTACGCCGACTCGCGCCGCACCGGCTCCTTCCTCCTGATCGACCCGGCGGACGGCACCACGCTGTCGGCGGGCATGGCGGGCGCCTCGTTCGCGGCGGCCGAGGAAGCACCGGCGGCGGACGACGACGCCGAGTGGGACTTCTGATGGGCATCGACATCTACCCGACCTTCGCGAAGGAGGGCGGCCTCGTCGGCAGCGGCGCCCTCGGGAGGGGGTGCCCCCTCCTTGAGCAGATTCGAGAGGTTGGGGGAGGGCAGGGCGGGGTGGCGCGATGTGCGCGATGACGTACGCGCACTGCCTGCGCGCCCGGCAGCACCAACGGCTCCGCCCGCACCGCCCGCATCGACGAAGACCTGCCGACCGCCCGGCCGCGCCCCCGCAATTCCGAGGGGCGTGAGCACCGGGCCTCCGAGAGGAAGACCTCCCGTGCCTGCCCCCCGTACCACGCTGCGCCGCAGCATCGCCGCCGTCGCCGCCCTGCCCCTGCTGGCCGTGGCGCTGACCGCCTGCGGCTACGGTTCCGAGGCGACCGACGACGACGCCAAGAAGGCGAATGCCGCCGCCGACGGGAAGAAACTCTCCGCCGACACCGTGCGCATCGGGTACTTCCCGAACCTCACGCACGCCACCGCGCTCGTGGGCGACCAGGAGGGTCTGTTCCAGAAGGAACTGGGCGGCACCCAGCTCAAGACCGCCACCTTCAACGCCGGCCCGTCCGAGATCGAGGCGCTGAACGCCAACTCGATCGACATCGGCTTCATCGGCCCCTCGCCGTCCATCAACGGCTACACCAAGTCCAAGGGCAAGAACCTGCGGATCATCGGCGGTTCCGCCTCCGGCGGCGTCAAGCTCGTCGTGAACCCCAAGAAGATCAAGTCCCTGGACGACCTCCTGGGCAAGAAGATCGCCACCCCCCAGCTCGGCAACACCCAGGACGTGGCCTTCCTCAACTGGATCTCCGAGAAGGGCTGGAAGGTCGACGCCCAGAGCGGCAAGGGTGACGTCTCCGTCGTCCGTACGGACAACAAGGTGACGCCCGACGCCTACCGCTCCGGTTCCATCGACGGCGCCTGGGTCCCCGAGCCGACCGCGTCCAAGCTGGTCGCCGAGGGCGCGAAGGAACTGCTCGACGAGTCGAAGCTGTGGCCGGACGACCAGTTCGTGATCACCAACATCATCGTGTCGCAGAAGTTCCTCAAGGAACACGAGGACGTCGTCGAGGCCGTGCTGCGCGGCTCCGTCGCCACGAACGCGTGGATCAACGCCAACCCGGACAAGGCGAAGGACGCCGCCAACGCCGCGCTGAAGAAGCTCACCGGCAAGGAGCTTCCGGCCGAGGTGATCGACCCTGCGTGGAAGTCGATCCTGATCACCGACGACCCGCTGGCCGCCACGCTCGACGCGCAGGCCCAGCACGCGGTGAAGGCCGGTCTGCTGGAGCAGCCCGACCTCAAGGGCATCTACGACCTGAAGCCGCTGAACAAGATCCTCAAGGCCGCGGGCAAGCCCGAGGCCGACGACGCCGGCCTCGGCGTCAAGTAACCAGCCGCCCGAAGACTCCCAGGAGGTGACGACCATGGCGAACACCCTCACCAAGGCCGAGGACCGTGTCTCGGTCGGGCACGCCGCTCGTCTCGCACATGTCTCGAAGTCCTTCGCCGGGCCCGCGGGAACGCAGCTGGTCCTGGACGACATCAGTCTCGATGTCGCCCCGGGCGAGTTCGTCACCCTTCTGGGAGCCTCCGGGTGCGGCAAGTCGACGCTGCTCAACCTGGTGGCCGGACTCGACCGGCCGACCGGGGGGACCATCGAGACCCCCGGCGGCCGGCCGGCCCTGATGTTCCAGGAGCACGCCCTCTTCCCGTGGCTGACCGCGGGCAAGAACATCGAACTCGCGCTGCGCCTGCGCGGCGTGCCGAAGTCGCAGCGCCGCGAGGAGGCGGAACGGCTCCTGGAGCTGGTGCGCCTGGGCGGAGCGTACGGCAAGCGGGTGCACGAGCTCTCCGGCGGCATGCGGCAGCGTGTGGCGATGGCCCGCGCGCTCGCCCAGGACAGCCAACTGCTGCTGATGGACGAGCCTTTCGCCGCGCTCGACGCCATCACCCGCGATGTGCTGCACGACGAGCTGACCCGGATCTGGCGCGAGACCGACGTCTCGGTCCTCTTCGTCACGCACAACGTGCGCGAGGCCGTACGGCTCGCCGAACGCGTGGTGCTGCTCTCGTCCCGCCCCGGCCGGATCGCCCGGGAGTGGACGGTCGACATCGAGCAGCCGCGCCGCATCGAGGACACCTCCGTGGCGGAGCTGTCCGTCGAGATCACCGAACAACTGCGTGGGGAGATCCGCCGTCATGGCCAGCACTGACATCAAGTCGGACGAGGCGGGCTCCGGCGGGAGCGGGCCCGGTTCGGGGAAGCCGGACGACCTGGCCGGTCTGGAGGCCGGTCTGGACGCCCTGGACGCGGTGCACGTGCAGCGCACCCCGGTGCGCGAGGTCCTGCTGCGCAAGGTCCTGCCCCCGCTGCTGGCGGTGGCCCTGGTCCTCGTCGTGTGGCAGGTGCTCGTCTGGGCCGAGGTGACCGAGGACTACAAGCTGCCCTCGCCCTCCGCCGTCTGGGACAGCGCCCGCGACATGTGGCTGCACGGCACCCTGCTGGAGGTGGTGTGGACCAGCGTTTCGCGCGGTCTGCTCGGCTTCCTGCTCTCGGTCGTCATCGGCACCCCGCTCGGCCTGCTGGTGGCCCGGGTGAAGTTCGTCCGGGCCGCGATCGGCCCGATCCTGTCCGGGCTTCAGTCGCTGCCCTCGGTGGCCTGGGTGGCGCCGGCCGTGATCTGGCTCGGGCTCGACGACAAGATGATGTTCGCGGTCATCCTGCTCGGCGCGGTGCCCTCGATCGCCAACGGCCTGGTCTCCGGCGTCGACCAGGTGCCGCCGCTGTTCCTGCGGGCGGGCCGCACCCTCGGCGCGACCGGGCTGCGCGGCACCTGGCTGATCGTGATGCCGGCCGCCCTGCCGGGCTACCTGGCCGGTCTCAAGCAGGGCTGGGCGTTCTCCTGGCGTTCCCTGATGGCCGCCGAGATCATCGCCTCGTCCCCGGAACTCGGCCTCGGACTCGGGCAGTTGCTGGAGAACGGCCGCAACAACGCGGATATGCCGGGCATCTTCCTCGCCATCATCCTGATCCTTTTCGTCGGCATCGCCATCGACCTGCTCATCTTCAGTCCGCTGGAGCGGTGGGTGCTGCGCAGCCGCGGTCTCCTCGTCAGGAACTGAGCCGCCATGTCCTCTCCGGTCCTCCTCCTCATCGCCCACGGCAGCCGTGACCCGCGGCACGCCGCGACCGTGCACGCGCTGACCGCGCGGGTACGGGCGTCGCGGCCGGGGCTGCGCGTGGAGACCGGCTTCCTGGACTTCAACGCACCCTCGGTGCCGCGGGTCCTGGAACGGCTGGCCGCCGAGGGCGCGCACGAGGTGGTGGCGCTGCCACTGCTGCTCACCCGGGCGTTCCATGCCAAGTCGGACATCCCGGCGGTTCTGCGGGAGGCCCGCGCCGCGCTGCCCCGGCTGCGGGTGCGGCAGGCCGAGGTGCTCGGCCCGTCGCCGCTGCTGAACGCCGCCCTGGAACGGCGGCTGTACGAGGCCGGGGTCCGCCCCGGCGACCGGAGTTCGACCGGGCTCGTCCTGGCCTCGGCGGGCTCCACAGACCCGGAGGCGATCGCAGTGATCGCTGAAATCGCGCGGGAGCTGCGGCACACCGGTTGGTGTTCCGTGCGGCCTGCGTTCGCCTCCGCATCCCGTCCCTGTACCGAGGACGCGGTACGGGCCCTGCGGGCCGACGGCGTGCGCCGGGTGGCGGTGGCCCCGTACGTGATCGCGCCCGGCCGCCTCCCGGACCGCATCGCGGCGGGGGCGGCCGAGGCCGGCGCGGATGTGCTGGCCGGGGTGCTGGGGCCGGCGCCGGAGCTGGCCCGGCTGCTGCTGGACCGGTACGACGAGGCCCGCGTGCGGTCCGCGCGCCCGGTCCCGCTCAGCGCCTGAGCCGGCCGGGCCGCTCAGCCCACGTCGATGCCGCCGGTGCGGGCGCGCTTGAGCTCGAAGAAGTCCGCGTGGCCGGCGAGCACCCGGAAGCTGTCGAACAGCCGGGCCGCCTCCTCGCCGCGCGGGATCGCCCGCAGCACCGGGCCGAACCACACCGTCCCGTCGACGTGGATCGTGGGTGTGCCCACGTACCCGCCGGCCTCCGGGTCCCGGCCCGCCTCGTGGCTGCGCCGCACGGCCTCGTCGTAGGTCTCGGTGCGGGCGGCCCCGGCGAGTCGCGCGGGCAGGCCCAGCTCGGCGAGGGACTGGGCGACGACCTCGTCGAAGTCCTCGTTCTTCTGCTGGTGGATACGGCTGCCGAGGGCCGTGTACAGGTCGCGCAGGACCTCCTCGCCGTGTTCCTCTGCCGCAGCGGCGGCGACCCGCACGGGGCCGATCGACCGGTCGACCAGGTCGCGGTACCAGTCGGGGAGTTCGTTGCCGGTGTTGTGCAGGTAGAGGCTCATGACGTGGAAGCGCAGCTCGATGTCGCGGTGCTGCTCCACCTCCAGCATCCAGCGGGAGGTGATCCAGGCGAACGGGCAGGCCGGGTCGAAGTAGAAGTCGACGACGGGCCTGCCCCGTTCCGGGGTGCGGTGGGTTGTCATGGGGTGAGCGTAGCCAGCCGTTGGCCCTCTCGTCCGGGCCATTCAGTACCCTGCGGCCTGGGCCAATTTCAGCCCGCGCTCCACTGCGGGTCGCGCCCGCTCAGGGCGAGGGCGCGGGTGAATCCGGAGGCCCCCGGGGCGTCCACCTCGTCGGTGAACCCCTCGTACTGGCGGTAGAGCGCGGCGGTCTTCTCGACGGTCCCCAGCACGTAGGCGGCGGCCGCGTCGGAGAGCCGGAACTCCTGGCCGGTGGCGCGGGCCACGTCCCAGCCGTGCAGTGCGATCTCCTCGGTGAGCATGGCGGCGGTGTCGGCGGCCGGGGAGGCGGACTCGCCGGTGCCGATGGCGCCCTCCCAGACGGCCGGGTCGGCCCAGGCGGCGACGGCCCGGTCCAGCTGGGCGGCGTACCGCTCGGCCCAGTCGGCGTCGGCGGTGAAGTCGCGGGCGATCAGCTCCTCGGGGAGTTCCGTGCGCAGGGCGCGGTGCTCCATGCCGTGCGAGGTGTAGAGGACCCAGTGGTTGATGAGTGTGCGGACGTCCCAGTCCGCGCAGGGGGTGGCGGTCGCCTCCAGCTGCCGGGCGCTGACGCCCCGGGCCACACGGGCGGCCTCGGCGGCGCATTCGGTCATGTGGGCGTGCTCGTTCTTCATGCACGACAACGTAGGTGCGCACGGCCCGGCCGGTATTGAAGAAAGGCGACAGGAGGCGGGCGGCGAGGGTGTACGGGCCACGGACTAGGCTTTCCGGTGCGCCGGAAGGCGCTCGCGCCCGTACGAAGGAGCAGCCGCACGTGACCACCACCGCACCCCTGTCCCCCTCCCTCGTCACGGCCCCGGTGCCGGTCATCCGGGCCGACGGGGTCTCACTCGTACGCGACGGGAACGTCCTGCTCGACTCGGTCTCGCTCACGGTGCGCGGCGGGGAGCACTGGGCGCTGCTCGGGGCCAACGGGGCGGGCAAGAGCACCCTGCTCGGGCTGCTCGGCGCGGTCACTCACCCCACCCGGGGTTCGGTCGAGGTGCTGGGCCGGACGCTGGGGCGGGTGGATCTGCGGGAGCTGCGGACGCTGCTGGGCCATGTCAATCCGCGTCATCCGCTGCGGTCCGGGCTGACGGTGGACGAGGTGGTGCTGACGGGTCTGACGAACTCGGTCGAGCCGGTGCCGCGCTGGTCGCCCGGTCCGGGGCAGCGGGAGCGGGCGGAGCGGCTGCTGACGATGCTGGGCATGGGCGGCAAGACGGGGTCGCGCTGGCCTTCGCTCTCGCAGGGTGAGCGCGGCCGGACGCTGATCGCCCGTGCGCTGATGCCGCAGCCCCGGCTGCTGCTGCTCGACGAGCCGGCGACCGGGCTGGACCTGGCCGCCCGGGAGCAGTTGCTGGACAGTCTGGACGCGTTGCGCGAGGAGCATCCGGAGCTGGCGACGGTGCTGGTCACGCATCATCTGGAGGAGCTGCCCGCGTCGACCACGCATGCGATGCTGCTGCGCGGCGGGCGGTGCCTGGCCTCGGGCGCGGCGGACGAGGTGCTGACCACGGACCGGGTCAGCGAGTGCTTCGGTCACCCGGTGCACATCACCCGCACGGACGGCCGGTGGACGGCCCGCGCCCGGCGGACGCCCCGCCGCTGACGCCGGGCCGGCTGCCGCCGCGCCCCGTGGGGGAGGGCGCGGTGGCCGCCGGCCGGAGGGACCTCCTACTCGACGATCTTCAGGAGCTTGTTCGCCGTGCCCTGGGTGGCGTTGCTGACGGCGTCCGGGGTGGCGCCGTCGGTCAGGGCCGTGGCGACCTCGTCCGGGGTGGCGTCCGGGTGTCCGGCCAGGTAGACGGCGGCGGCGCCGACGACGTGCGGGGTCGCCATCGACGTACCGGAGATGGTGTTGGAGCCGGTGTCGCTGTCGTTCCAGGACGAGGTGATGTCGGAGCCCGGGGCGTAGATGTCCACGACCGGGCCGTAGTTGGAGAAGTACGACTGCTCGTCGTCCACGGTGGACGAGGCGACGGTGATGGCCTCGGGGACGCGGGACGGGGAGCCCTCGCTCGCGTCGCTCGACTCGTTGCCGGCGGCCACCGCGAAGGTGACGCCGGAGGCGATGGCCTTCTGGACCGCCGCGTCGAGCGCTTCGTCGGCGCCGCCGCCCAGGCTCATGTTGGCGACGGACGGGCCCTCGTGGTGCTCGGTGACCCAGTCGATACCGGCGACGACCTGCTCGGTGGTGCCGGAGCCGGAGTCGTCCAGGACGCGGACGGCGACGATCTTGGCCTTCTTGGCGACGCCGTACGTCGCCCCGGCTATGGTGCCGGCCACGTGGGTGCCGTGGCCGTTGCCGTCGTCGGCGCTGTCGTCGTCGTCCACGGCGTCGTAGCCCGAGCCGGCGCGGCCCCCGAACTCCTCGTGGGTGGTGCGGACCCCGGTGTCGATGACGTAGGCGGTGACACCTTCGCCGGCGCTGTCCGGGTAGGTGTAGGCGTTGTCGCCGGCGGTCTGGGTCTGGTCGATGCGGTCCAGGCCCCAGGAGGGCGGGTTGTCCTGGGTGGCGTCGATGTGGAACTTCTTGTTCTGGACGACCTTGGAGACGGCCGGGTCGGCGGCGAGGCGCTTGGCCTCGGTCTCCGTGAGGCCGCTGGCGGAGAAGCCGTTGATGGCGGAGCTGTAGTCGCGGCTCAGCTTGCCGCCGTACTCCTTGGCCAGCTTCGCCTTGTCCGCCTTGTGGTCCAGCATCACGATGTAGCTGCCGGAGACCGCGGTCGCCGCGTCGGCGCCGTAGATCTTGCCCATGGCGGGAGCGGGTGTCGCTCCGGCCATGGGGCTGCCCAGCAGGGTGACGCCGGCGGCTGCCGCCACCGCGGTGATGGAGGCGGTCAGCTTGAACCGGCGTGCGCGCTTGTGAATCGCCATGAAGAGGGGTCTCCTCGTCATTCTTTGTGGGGGGATTGACCCTCGGCCGGAAATTCTCCGGGGGCTGCTCGAAACTTTTACCGATTGACGCGCTCAGATCAAGACCTTCATATGGCTCTGACGCAGTCGTCAAGCTTTCGCCACAAGAAGCCCTCACCTGCGCACCGATGCGCCAATCACCTTTACGTGTAAGGGGCTTCGATCCTGCGCCTCGGGGGCACGACCGGTCCGCAAGGCGGAGAAGGGCCGCGCCCGGCTCCGCAGAGAGCATGACGAGACGCCTTTATTCCGCGCCTACCTTCGAATCGGGAGGCGACGGCGGTGGGCCGGAGCCGGTCACGAGGGGGCAAGCCCGTCATGGGGAAAGTGGATGCGGCGCGGACACGGGCGCCACGGGTGCGGGGCATCGCGGCCCGGGCGGGCGGCTGGAGCGCACGGCACCGCTGGGCGGCGGTGACGATCTGGGTGCTGTTCGTCGTCCTGGCCATGGGCCTCGGCTCCGCGGCCGGCCGGGTCGACGTCAGGGAGAGCGACCAGATGTCCGGCGAGGTGGGCCGGGCCGTGCAGATCATCGAGGACGCGGGGCTCAAGGACCCGGCCGGCGAGACCGTGCTCATCCAGTCCGAGGGCAAGAACGCGGTCGAGGCGGACTCTCCGGAGTTCCGGTCGGCCGTGGACGACGTGATCAAGGCCGTGCAGGCCACCGGTGAGGTCACCGCCGTCACCTCGCCGTACACCGCCAGGACCATCTCGGCGGACGGGCACAGCGCGCTGGTGCAGTTCGAGATGCGCGGCGACCCCGAGACGGCGAGCGAACGCGTCGAACCCGTGCTGAAGGCCGTCGCGAAGGTGGACGGCGAGCACGAGGGGCTGCTGATCGAGGAGATCGGCGGCGCCAGCATGGGCAAGACCTTCGACGACGCCTTCGGCAGCGACTTCCAGCGGGCCGAGCTCTCCGCCGTGCCGGTCGCCCTCGGCATCCTGCTGATCGCCTTCGGCGCGCTGGTCGCCGCGCTGCTCCCGGTCGCCCTGGCCCTCACCGCGATCATGGCGACCATGGGGCTGATGGGCGTGGTGAGCCACTTCCAGCCCATGAGCGACACCGCCAACTCGGTGATGCTGCTGGTCGGCCTGGCCGTCGGCGTCGACTACTGCCTGTTCTATCTGCGCCGGGAGCGCGAGGAGCGGGCCAAGGGCCGGGACGCCCGGACCGCGCTGATGATCGCCGCCGCGACCAGTGGACGCGCCATCGTCGTCTCCGGTGTGACGGTCTGTGTCGCGATGGCGGGCATGCTCTTCACCGGCATCGCCGAGTTCGAGGCGATGGGCCTGGCCTCGCTCATGGTCGTCGCGGTCGCCATGGTCGGTTCCGTCACCGTGCTGCCCGCGCTGCTCTCGCTGCTCGGCGAGCGGGTCGAGAAGGGCCGGGTGCCGTTCCTGGCCCGTCTGAAGCGCTCGGAGCGGGGCGGCGCCGACAGTGAGTCCCGGGTCTGGCGTGCGGTGCTCACCGTGGTGCTGCGCCGGCCCTGGACCGCTCTCGTGGTCGCCGCCGGTGCGCTCGCCGCGATCGCCCTGCCCGCGCTCGGCATGCACACCCAGAACCTCACCCTGGACCAGGAGTTCGGCCACTCGCTGCCGATCGTGCAGACCTACGACCGGCTGAACGAGGCGTTCCCCGGGGGCGCCGACCCGGCGCAGGTCGTCGTCAAGGCCGACGACATCGGCGCCGCTCCGGTGCGCCAGGCGCTGGCGGAGTTCCGCCGGCAGGCCGTCGCCTCGGGTGCCTCGAAGGGCCCGGTCGACATCGTCACGCACGACGCGGAGAACATCGCGGTCATCGACGTACCGCTGGTCGGCGGTTCGGACCAGGACCGGGCCGTCAAGAGCCTGGACCTGCTGCGCGACACCGTGCGCCCTGCGACGCTCGGCAAGGTGGCGGGGGTCGAGGCGCCGATCACCGGTCAGGTCGCCGGTTCGAAGGACTTCAACGACCAGATCGTCGGCTCGGTCGTGCCGGTCTTCGCCTTCGTGGTCGTCTTCGCCTTCCTGCTGATGCTGCTCTGCTTCCGGTCCCTGACGGTCGCGGTCACCTCGATCGTCCTCAACCTGCTCTCGGTGGGCGCCGCCTACGGCATCCTGACCGCGGTCTTCCAGCACGGCTGGGGCGCCTCGCTGGTGGGCGCGCAGGGGGTCGGCGCGATCATCTCCTGGCTGCCGCTGTTCCTCTTCGTGATCCTCTTCGGGCTCTCGATGGACTACCACGTGTTCGTGGTCTCCCGTATCCGTGAGGCGCGCCTCCAGGGCCGCACCACCCGGGACGCCATCGCCCACGGCGTGGTCACCACGGCCGGTGTGGTGACCAGCGCGGCCGTCATCATGGTCGCCGTGTTCGCGATCTTCGGCACCCTGTCGATGCAGTCCATGAAGCAGATGGGCGTGGGCCTGGCCGCGGCCGTGCTGATCGACGCGACGATCATCCGCGGTGTCCTCCTGCCGGCCGCGATGGCCCTGCTCGGGGAGCGCAACTGGTACTTCCCGAAGTGGCTGCGGTGGCTGCCGGACATGACCCACGACGAGTCCTACGACGAGGTGCCGGACGCCTCCGCGCCGGCCCACGCGGGCGAGGAGCCGGAGCGGGTCGGCGTCTGACCCCGGCCGCGCGCACGCCCTCCTCCCGGACTCCGGGAGGAGGGCGTGCGCGTTCAGCGCCGGTAGCGGGCCAGGACCCGGTTGCCGTCCGTCACCAGACGCTTCTTCAGCTCGGCCGCGTCGATCGCCCCGCTGTAGTACTCCTGGAGCGCGGGCGTGGCGGCCTTGTCCTTCCACTCGGGGTAGCCGCGCACGGACTGGGCCGGTGCGGAGCGCAGCGCTCCGGCGAGGGCGGCGCCGGTCGCCCATGCCGAGCACGGTGCGGGCGGCGCTGTGGCCGGTGTCGACCTGGTCGTGGATGGTGCCGGGACCACCTGGCCGGCCTCCCCCATCGCGACGGTCACCTTTCCGTCGGCGCCCCGGCGGAGGAGCCCGCCGCCCGCCGAGAGGCCGAGGTTGAGGGTGACGGAGACCGGTTCCTTGAGCGACCGGGCTACCCCGTAGCGCCCCTGCCGGTCAGTTCCTTGGTGACCTGCCTGAACTCTTCGCGAACAGCCCGTCGTGCAGCAGGTCACCAAGGAACTGACCGGCTCGGGGTCCGTCCGGCGGATCAGGGTCGGACGGGTCCGGGGCCGTTCTGGCCGCTCAGGTGGCCTCCGTCATCGTGCTGACGGGCCACCGGTTCGTCAGGACAACCCGCGCGGATGCGAAAATCGGACCATGAACGAGATGGAAGCGCGCGAGGTGCTCACCGCCGCCGGGTTCTCCGGCGACGCCGAACTGCTCGCGCTCGGCGAGAACGCCGTGTTCGCGGCCGGTGGCCTCGTCGTCAAGGTCGGCCGGGACGCCGCGCGCAGCCCGGAGCTGCGGGAGCGGGCCGAGCGCGAGGTGGCCGTCGCACGGTGGCTCGCCGCCTCCGGTGTCCCCGCCGTGCGGGCGGCCGAACACCGGGCTCGGCTGGTCGAGGGCCACCCGGTGACCCTGTGGCACCGGCTGCCCGAGGCGGTGCGCCCCGCCGAACCGCGCGATCTGGCCCCGCTGCTCACCGCCGTGCACGCGCTGCCCGCCCCCGAGGACTTCACGCTGCCCCGCCGGGAGCTGCTGGGCGGCGTCGAGCGCTGGCTGAGCCTGGCGGGCGACACGATCGACCCGGCCGACGCCGACTATCTGCGCGAGCGCCGCGACGGCTTCGCGGCGGCGGCAGCGGCCCTGGTCCCGCACCTGGCCCCGGGCCCGATCCACGGCGACGCGCTGGCGCGCAACGTCCATGTCGGCCCCAAGGGTCCGGTCCTGGTGGACCTGGAGACCTTCGCCACGGATCTGCGCGAGCACGACCTGGTGGTCCTCGCACTGTCCCGCGACCGGTACGGCCTGGCGGCCGACGCCTACGACGCGTTCACCGAGGCGTACGGCTGGGACGTGCGCGAGTGGGACGGCTGCGGGGTGCTGCGCGGGGCGCGGGAGACGGCGAGCTGTGCGTGGGTCGCGCAGCACGCCCCGGCCAACGCGGCGGCTCTCGCCGAGTTCCGTCGGCGCGTGGCGTCCCTGCGGGACGGGGACACGGCGGTGCGGTGGTATCCCTTTTGAGGGTTTTGTCCTCAATCGCCGGACGGGCTTGATTCGGCCGAGCCGACCCGCGCACCGGCCGAGCGCTTGTCCTCAATCGCCGGACGGGCTTGATATGACCGGGCTTGATATGGCCGGGCTCGATTCGGCGGCCGGCACCGGCTCCCGGACCGGCCAGCGGCCGTCGATCTCCGCGTCGGCGGTGCCCTTGCGGCGCAGGAACCGCTGGAAGTCGGCGGCCCATTGCGCGTACCAGGCGATCTGGCGCTCGTGGAGCCGGCCGGCGTCCAGCTCGGCCACCTCGCGGTGCCGGCCGGCTATCGCGTACGCCACCCGCACCGCGGCCAGCGCGTCCGCCGCCGCGTCGTGCGCCCCGCCGTGGACCACGCCGTACTCGACGCAGACCGCCTCCAGATTCCGCTTGCCCTTGCGGTAGCGGTCGACGGCCCGGTCGATGGTGTACGGGTCGATGACGGGGCCGATGGGGGCGCCGTCGAGCCGGTCGCTGAGGGAGGGCAGCCCGTGGCGTCGCAACTCGGCGGTGAGCAGCGTCAGATCGAAGGCGGCGTTGTATGCGACGACCGGGACGCCCCGGCGCCAGTAGCCGGCCAGGGTGTCGGCGATCTCGTCGGCCACCTCGCGCGCCGGACGGCCCTCCGCCGCCGCCCGCTCGCTGCTGATGCCGTGGATGGCGGAGGCCTGGGCGGGGATGCGGATGCCCGGGTCGGCCAGCCAGCTGTGCCGGTCCACGGGCTCGCCGTCCCGTGCGTCCACGGCGATCACCGCGGCCGTCACGATGCGGGCCTCAAGCGGGTCCGTCCCCGTCGTCTCCAGATCGAAGCCGACCAGCGCGTGCCGGTGCCAGCTCATCCCGTACCTCCTTCGTGGTGCTCCCCCGGATGACGACCACCCTCGCACGGGCCACTGACAACGCTCGTTCAGGAGACCGGCCGGGAGTCCGTCCACACGGACTCGAACTCCTCGCGGTAGGTCTCGAACAGCCCGTGCTCGTACCCCTGCCCCGCCCGGACCACCGCACGCCCGCCGCCGCGCAGCACCAGCACCGGCGCCTCCATGCCGCGCGCCCGGCGCAGATAGGTCTGCACGACGCCCACAGCGTCGGCCCCGTCGCCGTCCACCAGGTAGGCCGTGAAGCGGGGGGTCTCGTCGAAGACGTGGATCTCGAAGGCCCCCGGGTCGCGGAGCTTGGAGCGCACCCGCCGCATGTGCAGGATGTTCATCTCCACCGACCGGCTGAGCTCGCCCTTCTTGAGCCCGAGCTCCCGCTCCCGGCGCTTGACCGCGCTGCTGGCCGGGTTGATGAACAGCAGCCGTATCCGGCAGCCGGACTCGGCGAGCCGGATCAGCCGGCGGCCGGAGAAGTTCTGCACCAGCAGGTTGAGCCCGATGCCGATCGCGTCGAGGCGGCGGGCGTCGCCGAACAGGTCCTCGGCGGGCAGCTGGCGCTGGAGGCGCACCCGGTCGGAGTGGACGGACACCACGTCCGCGTACCGGTCGCCGACCAGATCCTCGACGGCGTCGACCGGGAGCCGGTCGGCGGAGGGCACGGCCGCGCCGCTGCCCAGCATCTCCAGGAGCCGGGCGGAGGCCCGCTCGGCCTGGGCCAGCACCGCTTCGTTGAGGGCGCGGTTGCGGGAGACCACGTTGCGCGCGACCTCCAGCTCGTCGAGTGCCAGTTCGACGTCACGGCGGTCGTCGAAGTAGGGCTCGAAGCAGGGCCAGTGCTGGACCATCAGCTCGCGCAGCTGGGGCAGCGTGAGGAAGCTCAGGACGTTGTCGTCGGCCGGGTCGAGCAGGTAGCCCTTGCGGCGGGAGACCTCGCGCACGGCGACGGCGCGCTGCACCCACTCCTGTCCGGCGGGCCCCGCGGCGGCCACCACCCAGTCCTCGCCGTGGACGGGCTCGTAGATCGGCCGGAGCACCGCCGCGACGACGGCACGCAGCCGCTGTTCGACGAGATTCAGCCAGATGTAGGCGCGCCCGGCCCGCTGGGCGCGCGTGCGCACCTCGCTCCAGGCGTCGGCGCCCCAGTCCAGTTCCGCACCGATCTCAAGCGGCTGCGCCAGCGAGACCGCCCCGGGCGGTACATCGGCCACGTCCCCCTCGTGACCCGTGTCACCCGGGGGCAGCTCGAACCCTCCCGAGCTCACCCACGCACCGCCTTCCACTCCCCCACCAACGATCAAGGAAGGGTACTCCGGGAGCGGGAGCCGGTGCAGCCGGATGCGCAGGCTCCTTTACCAACTCCCCATGGGATCAAACCTGTTCCCCTTGGCGAGTTCGGCGGGAGTGAGCGGATTCATAGTGATTAAACACCCCAGCACGGGCCGCAAACCGGACAGGAGTGCCGAGGGGGCGTCCGGAGGCCGGTTCCGGGCGACACGGAGAGGCACGAGGTTGACCGACCGGCCGACGTCCTAGGTACAAGCCGGTCTTTCGGGGAAGATCTGCCGGAGGTGGCCCGCATTCCCCAGGCGACCGCAGCAGAACTGGAAGAGTCGAATCCATGCAGGTCTGGCCGGGACAGGCGTACCCCCTCGGTGCCACGTACGACGGCGCCGGGACCAACTTCGCGGTCTTCTCGGAGGCCGCCCACCGAATCGAGTTGTGCCTGCTGCACGACGACGGTTCCGAGACGGCGGTGGAACTGAGAGAGACCGATGCCTTCGTCCGTCACGCGTACCTGCCCGGGGTGATGCCCGGTCAGCGCTACGGATTCCGGGTGCACGGCCCGTACGAACCGCAGCGGGGCACCCGGTGCAACTCCGCCAAGCTGCTCCTGGACCCCTACGCGCGGGCGGTGTCCGGGCAGATCAAATGGGGCGAGGCGGTCTACGGCTACCCCTTCGGCCGGCCGGACGCGCGCAACGACCTGGACTCGGCCCCGCACACGATGAGCTCGGTCGTGGTCAACCCGTACTTCGACTGGGGCGACGACCGGCGGCCCCGTACGGACTACCACCGCACGGTGATCTACGAGGCCCATGTGAAGGGCCTGACGATGCTCCATCCGGGGCTGCCGAAGGAGCTGCGCGGCACGTACGCCGGGCTCGCGCACCCGGAGGTCATCGCCCATCTGACGGAGCTGGGTGTCACGGCCATCGAACTGATGCCGGTGCACCAGTTCGTCCAGGACCACCGGCTGGCGGACGCGGGGCTCGCCAACTACTGGGGTTACAACACGATCGGCTTCTTCGCCCCGCACAACGCCTACGCCTCCTGGGGCGACCGGGGCGAACAGGTGCTGGAGTTCAAGCAGGCCGTGCGCGCCCTGCACCAGGCGGGCATCGAGGTGATCCTCGACGTGGTCTACAACCACACCGCCGAGGGCAACCACCTGGGGCCCACGCTCTCCTTCCGCGGCCTGGACAACGCCTCGTACTACCGGCTGACCGACGACCAGCGCTACTACATGGACACCACGGGGACCGGGAACTCCCTGCTCATGCGCTCGCCGCACGTACTCCAGATGATCATGGACTCGCTGCGGTACTGGGTGACCGAGATGCATGTGGACGGATTCCGGTTCGATCTGGCGGCCACGCTGGCCCGTCAGTTCCACGAGGTGGACCGGCTGTCGTCGTTCTTCGACCTGGTGCAGCAGGACCCGGTGGTCAGCCAGGTGAAGCTGATCGCCGAGCCGTGGGACGTGGGCGAGGGCGGCTACCAGGTGGGGAACTTCCCGCCGCTGTGGACCGAGTGGAACGGCAAGTACCGGGACACGGTCCGCGACCTGTGGCGCGGTGAGCCGAGGACCCTGGCCGAGTTCGCCGGGCGGCTGACCGGGTCGTCGGACCTGTACCAGGACGACGGGCGGCGCCCGCTGGCCTCGATCAACTTCACCACCTGCCACGACGGCTTCACCCTGCACGACCTGGTCTCGTACAACGACAAGCACAACGAGGCCAACGGCGAGGGCAACCGGGACGGCGAGAGCCACAACCGGTCCTGGAACTGCGGCGCCGAGGGCGAGACGGACCTGCCCGAGGTGCTGGAGCTGCGCGAGCGTCAGATGCGCAACTTCATCGCCACGCTGATGCTGTCCCAGGGCGTGCCCATGCTCAGCCACGGCGACGAGTTCGGCCGTACCCAGCGCGGCAACAACAACGCCTACTGCCAGGACAACGAGCTGTCGTGGGTGCACTGGCCGGTGCCGGCAGGGGCCAGGGACGGCGACGACGAGGAGGCCGACGGGGAGCAGGACGGCGAGACGCCGGGCAGCAGCCTGCTGGAGTTCACCCGGGCGATGGTGTGGCTGCGCCGCGACCACCCGGTCTTCCGGCGCCGCCGGTTCTTCCACGGCCGCCCGGTGGAGGGCACCCACGACGAGCTGTCCGACATCGCCTGGTTCACCCCGGAGGGCCAGGAGATGACCCAGCGGGACTGGCAGGCGGCGCACGCCAAGGCGCTGACGGTCTTCCTGAACGGGCACGCCATCTCCGAGCCGGGCCCGCGCGGGGAGCGGATCTCCGACGACTCGTTCCTGCTGATGTTCAACGCGAGCGCCGAGACCCTGGAGTTCGCCGTGCCGGTCAACCACGGGCGGCAGTGGCACGCCGTCGTGGACACCGCGCGCCCGGCCGGGGTGCTGCTGACCGGGTCGGGTCCGAAAGTGGCGGCGGGCGATCGGGTGACGTTGGTGGGGCGGAGCATGGTGGTGCTGCAACGGCCCGCCTGAGCGGTCACCGGGACATCCGGTGTCACCCCGTCGTGCCCTTGTGCCCGGCGGGGTGACAGAGGCGGCCCGGATGTGGGTACGAAGGTTCCCATGACGCCTACCGCCACCTACCGGCTCCAGCTCCAGCCGGAGTTCCCGTTCTCGGCCGCCGAGGACGCCGTGCCGTACCTCGCCTCGCTCGGCGTCTCCCATCTGCATCTGTCGCCCGTCCTCGAAGCCGTGCCCGGCTCCCGGCACGGCTACGACGTCGTCGACCACGGCCGGGTCCGCGCCGAGCTGGGCGGCGAGGAGGGGCTGCGGCGGCTGGCGCGCACCGCGCGGGAGCACGGGCTCGGGCTCGTCCTGGACATCGTGCCGAACCACATGGCGGCCGACCCCCGGCACAACCACGCCCTGCGGGAGGTGCTGCGCGAGGGGCCCGACTCGCCGTACGCCCGCTGGTTCGACATCGACTGGGCGGCGGGCGGCGGGCGGGTGCTGCTGCCGGTGCTCGCCGGCCGGATCGGCGACGAGACGGCGCGGATGCGGGTCGACGGCGAGGTGCTGCGCTACGGCGAACAGGAGTTCCCGCTCCGGGCCGGCACCGCCCATCTCGCTCTGCCCGAGCTGCTGGACGCCCAGCACTACCGGCTCGGCTGGTGGCGGCTGGCCCGCACCGAGCTGAACTACCGGCGGTTCTTCACCATCTCCGACCTGATCGGGGTCCGGGTGGAGGACCCGGAGGTCTTCGCCGCCACCCACGGCAAGATCCTCGAACTGGTGCGGGAGGGGGTCGTGGACGGTCTGCGGATCGACCACCCGGACGGGCTCGCCGACCCGGCCGGCTATCTGGAGCGGCTCTCCGAAGCGAGCGGCGGGGTGTGGACGGTGGTGGAGAAGATCCTCACCGGGTCCGAGCCGCTGCCGGCCGGCTGGGCCGTGGCGGGGACGACGGGGTACGACGCGCTGTACCGGATCGACGGTCTCTTCACCGACCCGGAGGGCGCGGCGGAGCTGCTGGGCCACTACCGCGACTCCGCCGCCCCGGCCGCCGACCGGGGCGGCTACTGGACGGCGACCGTGCGCCGGGCCGCGTACCGCGTGGTCACCCATGAACTGGCGGCGGAGACCGAGCTGCTGACCCGGCTGGCGTCCCGGATCTGCGCCGACGACCCCGCGCTGCGCGACCACGCCCCCTGGGCGCTGCACACGGCGGTGCGCGAGCTGCTGGTCCGGGTCCCGGTCTACCGGCCGTACGTGACGGCGGGCGGCCCCTGCTCCGATACGGCCGAGGCGACGCTCGACGCGACGGCGGTGAGCGACGCGAAGGCGGTGTTCGCGGTACGTGAGGAGGCGTCGGCCGTCGATGTGGTGCGGGACCTGGCGCTCGGACGGCTCGGCGGGGGCGGTGACCGGGCGGCGTTCTGCGCCCGGTTCGCCCAGACGGCGTCCGCGCTGCGCGCCAAGGCGGTCGAGGACACGGCGTACTACCGGTACGTGCCGCTGGTCTCCGCGAACGAGGTGGGCGGCGACCCGGGACACCCGGCGGTGGAACCGGCGGACTTCCACGCCTACTGCGCCCGGCTCGCCCGGGACTGGCCCGCCACGGGCACGGCGCTGACCACGCACGACACCAAGCGCAGCGCCGATGTGCGGGCGGGCATCGCGGTGCTGTCCCAGTGCCCCGGCCGGTGGGCGGGGCTGATCGCCGGGCTGGCGCGGTCGGCGCCGGCCGCCCCCGATCCGCAGCTGGCCTGGCAGGCCTGGCAGACCGCGGTCGGCTGCGCCGGGATTCCCGCCGACGAGCGGGCGGCTCGGCTGGAGCCCGCCCTGCTGAAGGCGGTGCGCGAGTCGGGCCTGTTCACCAGCTGGACCGAGCCCGATCCGGTGTACGAGCGGATGGCCTCGGACTTCGTCGCCTCCGGGCCGGCCGCGGACACCGGCCCGGTCCGGGAACTCGTCGAGGAGTTCGCGGCCCCGCTCGCCCCGCACGTGCGGGTCCAGGTGCTGGGGGCCGCGCTGGTGCACCTGACGATGCCGGGGGTGCCGGACATCTACCAGGGCACCGAGCGCCCGTATCTGGCCCTGGTCGACCCGGACAACCGGCGGCCGTTCCGGCAGCCTCCGCCCGACGCGCCCGCCGACGAGAAGGCGGAGCTGACAACGGCGGCGCTGCGGCTGCGGCGCGAGCGGCCGGGGGTGTTCGGCGAGTCGGGCACGTACGCCCCGCTGAGCGCGTCCGGTCCGGCGGCGGCGCACTGTCTGGCCTTCTGCCGTTCGGGCGAGGTCGTCACGGCGGTGACCCGGCTGTCGATGCGGCTCGCGGAGTCGGGCGGCTGGCGCGGGACGCGGCTGGGGCTGCCGGACGACGGGGTGTGGCGGGACCTGCTGTCGCCCGGGCGGGAGTTCTCCGGCGGCACGGTCGCGGTGGCCGAGCTTTTCGCGGAGCGTCCGGTGGCGCTGCTCACCCGGGCCTGACGAGCAGGGAGCGCGGGCCCCGGGTGAGCAGCCCGGTGGCCGCCGGGCGAAAGCCTTCCGCCCAGCGGAGCCGGGGCATCGCGTCGAGCAGCGCGCGCAGCCCCAGTTCGGCCTCCAGCCGGCCGAGCGCCACGGCGGGGCAGCCAGGCGGGCCGGTCAGCGTGCGGTCCTGGTCGGGGCGGAACGGGTCGTACACGTCCGGGGCGGCGAACCTTTGCGGGTCGCGGGCGGCGGCCCCGACGAGGCAGGCGACGGGCGCCTTCGCGGGGAGGGTGCCGCCGCTGAGGGTGACCTCGGCGACGGTGCGGCGCAGCACGACCTGAACGGGCGGGTCGCGGCGCAGGGACTCGGTCCAGGCCCGGCCGGCGAGCGCGGGCTCGATGCGCAGCGCGGCCAGCAGGTCGGGGTCGTCCAGCAGGTTGGCGAGGAGCGAGGCGAGCGCGGTCTCGCGCAGGGCGGTGTCCCGGAGGCAGGGCCCGTCGCCGGCCGGTGCGGCGGTGACCGCGGCTGTCTCCCCGTCCGCGGCCCGGTCCGGGCCCCGGCCGGGCCCCGCGGGCAGCCAGCGGCAGAACTCCTCGACGAGGTCGGCCCGGGGGCGCCGGGCGATGCGTCGGGCCAGTACGTAGGCGGTGCGCTCCACGCGCTCGGCGAGGCCGGCGGGGACGGTGCCGGTCACCACGGTGTACCGGTCGGTGGGCAGGCAGCGCGCGTTGCCGTGGCACAGGCCGAGGGGCGCGGGGCCGCCCCGGGGCGCCCCGTCGTGCGGGAAGCCGGTGAACCTCGGGTCGGTGAGGGCTGCGGTCACGTCGTCGTACCGGCTGATCAGCCAGGCGCCGAGCGGCGCGTCGTAGCTGAGCGGGTACCGCTCGCGCAGCATCCGGTAGAAGCGGTACGGGTCGTGGGCCGCGCCGCGCGCCAGGAGGCTGGGGCCGGTGGGGCGCCGACCGGACCGGGTGGCGCGGGTGAGGGGTTCGGGCGAGGTGGTCGGGGCCGGTATGTCTCGGGGTGCGTCGGCCTGCATGGCGTTCCCCCGGGGCGTGTCGGTGCGCCGGTGCGCGGCGCGGTCCCCCTCAGGGCATCACCTGAACGGGCCCGCCGCAGTCGGCGCGCGGCCGTCCGGGTGACGTCGGGGCGCTCTCGCCGGTCCGCCGGGCCTCGGCCAGCAGCTCGGTGAACGCGGCGGCGGCGCCGGTCAGCGCGACGCGGGAGAAGACGGCGAGCTCGCGCCGCCAGGGCGGGTCGACGGTGAGCAGGGCGCAGTCCTCGCCGACCGCTCCCCGTACGACGTGCGCGGGGGCCGCGGCGACACCGACGCCGGCCGCCGCCATCCGTACCGCGGTCGAGGTGTGTTCGGTGCGCACCACCGTACGGGGTGTGAAGCCGGCCCGGGCGCAGGCCCGGTCGAGGAACGGGCTCCCCTCCACGACGGGCTCCATGGCGCAGCGCACCCAGAAGCGGTCGGCGAGTTCCTGGAGGCGGACCGAGGCGCGTCCGGCGAGGGGGTCGTCGAAGGGGACGACGAGGACGATGTCCTCCGCGCCGATCGGGACGACGGGGCCGCTCCAGCGGGCGGGCGGGTGTCCGACGGCGAGGTCGGCGTTGCCCCGTTCGATCTGTTCCTCCAGCGCCTCGGTGGTGGCGTACTCGTGCAGGACGAGGGCGACGCCGGGGCGGTCGGCGCGCCAGCGGGCGAAGACGTCGGGGAGGATGCCGACGGCGATCGCGTGGACGGTGGCGATGTGCAGTTCGCCGCCCTGGGCCCCGGCGGCGGCGCGGGCGGCGCGCCGGGCCTGGGCGGCGCTGCGTACGGAGCGTTCGGCGTGCGGCAGGAAGGCGCGGCCCATCGCGGTGAGCCGCACCCCTCGCGGCAGCCGTTCGAGCAGGGGGCCGCCGACGGTCCGTTCCAGGGCCTTGATCTGGTGGGAGAGCGCCGGCTGGGTGACGTGGAGGTGTTGGGCGGCGCGGGTGAAGGAGGACTCCTCGACCACCGTGAGGAAGTACTCCATCTGCCGCAGGCTCATCGGGCCCCCTTTCGTGTGCGCACCGGTTCACCCGCCATGAACCGTGTGCATGGAAGCCACACAAACATTGCCTTGGACTCATGGCAAGGACCGGGCGAAGGGTGGGGGTCATGACACGGAATCAGCGTACGAACGAGACGGATGTCGTCGTCATCGGCGGCGGGACCGGTGGTTACTCGACGGCGTTGCGGGCTGCCGGGCTCGGGCTGAGCGTGGTCCTCGCGGAGCGCGACAAGGTGGGCGGGACCTGTCTGCACCGGGGCTGCATCCCCAGCAAGGCGATGCTGCATGCCGCCGAACTGGTCGACGGCATCGCGGAGGCGCGTGAACGCTGGGGCGTGAAGGCGGTGTTGGAGTCGGTGGACTGGCCGGCGCTGGTCGCCACCCGCGACGACGTCGTGACCCGCAACCACCGGGGCGTCCAGGCGCGCCTGGCGCACGCGAACGTCGAAGTGGTGGCGGGCAGCGCGGAGTTGACGGGTCCGCGCGGGGTGCGGATCGAGGGGTACGGGGAGGTCGTCGCCCGGCGCGGCATCGTACTGGCGACGGGGTCGCGGCCCCGGATGCCGCCGGGCCCGGCGACGGACGGGCGGCGGGTGGTGACAAGCGACGACGCGCTGTTCGCGCCCGGTCTGCCGGATTCGGTGCTGGTGCTGGGCGGCGGGGCGATCGGCGTGGAGTACGCGTCGCTGCACCGGTCGATGGGGGCGCGGGTGACGCTGGTGGAGGCCGCCGACCGGCTGGTGCCGCTGGAGGACGCCGATGTGTCGCGCCATCTGACCCGCGGCCTGAAGAGGCGGGGCATCGAGGTGCAGGCCGGCACCCGGCTGCTGGAGGCCGCGCTGCTCGACGACGGGGTCCGGGCCACGCTCCGCACCCCGCGCGGCGAGACCCGCACGGTTCAGGCGCGGCGGCTGCTGGTCGCGGTGGGCCGGGTACCGGTGACGGACGGGCTCGGCCTGGCCGCCGCGGGGCTCGCCACGGACGAGCGGGGGTACGTGGCGCCGGCGGACTGGTCACGGCTGGAGACCGCGGTGCCCGGCATCCACGTGGTGGGGGATCTGCTGCCGCCGCCGTCCCTGGGCCTGGCCCACGCCTCGTTCGCCGAGGGGATGTTGGTGGCGGAGGCCCTGGCGGGGCTGCGTCCGGTGCCGGTGGACTACGAGGCGGTGCCCCGGGTCACCTACTCGGCGCCGCAGACCGCGGCGGTGGGCCTGACCGAGGCGGGTGCGCGCGACGCGGGGCACGACGTCGTGGTCAACACGATGCCGCTGACGGCCGTCGCCAAGGGCATGGTGCACGGGCAGGGCGGCATGGTGAAGGTGGTCGCGGAGCGCGGGGGCCGGGTCCTCGGGGTGCACCTGGTCGGGCCGCACGTCTCGGAGATGGTCGCCGAGAGCCAGCTGATCGTCGGCTGGGAAGCGGAACCCTTGGACGTGGCCCAGCACATCCACCCGCACCCGACGCTCTCGGAGGCCGTCGGCGAGTCCTTCCTCACCCTGGCGGGCCGGGGACTTCACCAGCAGGCGTGAGCCAGCGGCGTCAGGCGGGCGGCCGGAGCGCGGGTGCGGAGAGCCGGAACATCATGCGGCCGAAGCTGACCTGGTCCCCCTCGCGCACCGGGACCGTGCCGGTGACGCGCTGTCCGTTGACGCAGGTGCCGTTGGTCGAGCCGAGGTCGCGCAGCAGCCAGCGGTCGCCGTGCGCGGTCAGTTCGGCGTGCATCCGGGAGACGGTCTCGTGGCTGAGACGCAGTCCGTTGCCCGGGTCGCGGCCGATGAGCAGGGGGTGCGGGCTGGGGGCCGGCAGCAGCAGCTTGGGGAGCCGCTCCGCCCGCCACGCCCGGCGGACGCGCTCCGGGAAGCCGGAGACCGAGCCCACGACCCGCAGCAGCCCGCGCGACCAACGGCTCTCGCGCTCAAGGTCCTTGGTGAGCGCTTCCAGTTCCTCGGGGCGGCTCGTCGTCAGGGCCACTTCCATGCGCCGCATGAAGGTGTCCTGGGAGAGCCTGCCCTGGGCCGCGCCCTCTCTGAGCACACCGAGAACACGGTCGCGCTGGGCGTCCGACAGCCGCGCGGGATACGTGTGGGACTCGAAGGAGGACGTCACGCATCCAATTGTCGGTCCGACGGCCCCGGAGTGTCCAGAACAACCCTGCTTTCGGTGCTCCTGACCTGCACGGGCCCTCATGCGGATAACCGGGGGCGGCCGCTTCGGCGCGTTGCTAGGGTCGGCGGCCCTGCCGTCCGGCGACGTCCGCCGTGACGCAGCCGACACCCGTGGGGGATCTGTGCCCGACGCGCCACTCGCATTGACCGTCCGACCGCTCGGCGGCCCGGAGGAGCTGGACCTCTTCCGCCAACTGCCCTACGTCCTCGACCACGAGCTGGAGGACGACCTCGCTACGGGCCGCCGCCGCCCGGAGTGGATGTGGGTGGCGCTGCGCGGTGAGCGGGTGGTGGCGCGGATCGCGTGGTGGAGCCGGGACGGCGGGAAGCCGCTGCTGCTCGACTTCTTCGACCTGGACGACACCCTGCCGGGGCCCGAGCGCGAGGAGGCGGGGCTGCGGCTGGTCGAGGCGGCGACGGCCGCCGTCGTACCGGCCGGGACACCGCGCCCCGAGTACGGGCGGTTCGTACCGGCCGACTGGCGCGAGGACCCGGCGGTCCGCGACGCCGTGGAGGCCCGTATCCGGGTCATGGAGCGCACCGGTGCCCGGATGCTCGTGGAGCGGCTGCGCCTGGAGTGGCGCCGGGGTACGCCGGTCCCCGCCGACAGCGGGCGGCTGCGGTTCCGTCCGGTCGCCGGGCGTGAGGACCTGCTCGCCCTGATGACACCGGTGATGGAGGGCACCCTCGACGCCCACGGCCGGGAGGACCTGGCGGCCGGCCTCACACCGCGCCAGGCCGCGGAGAAGCACTACGACGAGGAGCTGGCGGGCTACGCGACGCCCCGGGAGTGGTGGCGGGTGGCCGAGCTGCCGGACGGGGAGCCCGTCGGCTTCGTGATCCCGGCCCGCAACGACTACAACCCGATCATCGCGTACATCGGGGTGCTGCCCGCCCACCGCGGTCACGGCCACATCGACGACATCCTCGCCGAGGGCACCCGGATGCTCGCCGCGCAGGTGGGCGTGGAACGCGTCCGGGCGGCGACGGACCTCGGCAACGTGCCGATGGCGAAGGCGTTCGAGCGGCTGGGCTACGTCAACTTCGAGCGCGCCTTCGACATGGTGTGGGACGACTGAACCCCGGTCACCTCTCCGCGCCCCGCTGGGCCTTGATGAGGTCGCGGTACCAGGCGTAGGAGTCCTTCGGGGTGCGGCGCAGCGTCTCGTAGTCGATGTGGACGAGGCCGAAGCGCTTGCTGGCCCCCTCGGTCCACTCGATGTTGTCGGTGAGCGACCAGGTGAAGTAGCCGCGTACGTCGACGCCCGCGTCGATCGCCTCCCGCAGGGCCCTGAGGTGGCCGTCGAGGAAGGCGATCCGGCGGGTGTCCTTCGCGGGCTCGTCCACGGCGCAGCCGTTCTCGGTGATGTAAAGCGGCGGGAGGCGGTCCCCGTAGCGCTCCCGCAGCTGGACCAGGGTCTCGCGCAGCCCGTCCGGGACGACGGGCCAGCCGAAGTCGGTCTTCTCGTACCCCTCGATCTCCCGGATGCCGAAGGGAAGGCTCTCGGGCATGCCGAAGCCGGCGAAGCTGTCGAGGGCGTCGGGTGTGGGGGCGCCGACGAGGGTGGGGTTGTAGTAGTTGACGCCGTACCAGTCGAGCCGGGTGGAGATCGTCCGCAGGTCGTCCTCGACGGGCCCCGGCATCAGGGCCGCGAAGTTCTCGTCGGGGTAGCGGCCGGTGAGGAGCGGGTCGGCGAACAGCCGGTTGGTGAGGGTGTCGTACAGCTCGGCGGCGAAGCGGTCATCGTCGGACTCCCCCGCCGTCCAGACCGGCGAGTGCGATACGGCGATGCCGATGTTGCCGGCGCCCGCCGCGCGCAGTGCGCTCACGGCCAGGCCGTGGGCGAGGAGCTGGTGGTGGGCGGCGGGCAGCGCGTCGAAGAGGAGGGTGCGGCCGGGGGCGTGCTCGCCGAGCGCGTAACCCAGCAGGGTGACCTCGGCGGGTTCGTTGACCGTGATCCACATGGGCACACGGTCGGCGAGGCGTTCGGCGACGACGCCCGCGTACTCGGCGAAGCGGTAGGCCGTGTCGCGGTTGAGCCAGCCGCCGGCCTCGTCCAGCGGGAGCGGGGTGTCCCAGTGGTAGAGGGTGGGGGCCGGGGTGATGCCGTGGGCGCAGAGCTCGTCCACGAGGCGGTCGTAGAAGTCGAGGCCCTGCGGGTTGACGCGGCCGCTGCCGCCGGGCACGACGCGCGGCCAGCTCACCGAGAACCGGAAGGCGTCGGCGCCGAGTCCGGCCAGCAGCGCGACGTCCTCGCGGTAGTGCCGGTGGAAGCCGGTGCCCCGGCTCGTGTCGGTGCCGTCCTTGATGCGTCCGGGCTGCGCGGCGAAGGCGTCCCAGCCGGACGGGCCCTTGCCGTCGGCGTCGGCGGCGCCCTCGGTCTGGAAGGCGGACGCGGAGGCTCCCCACAGGAAACCCGGTGGGAACGACGGCACGGTCATCTCGGCCTCCACAGCCGTTAGAGGGAGTGCGTAGGGCAGAACCCGGCAGGGCAGTGATCAGAATCAGACCTTAATCGCCAGTATCGAACTCGATCCAGTGTCGGGGGCCGGAGATCGCGCCCGCTGCCGACCATGGGCCGGGACGAACGGCCCCGGAAGCGAGGGAGCGCTGCATGTTGTTCGAGGTATGGGCACCGGACGCGGGATCGGCCGCTCTGCGACTGGCGGGCGAGCTGCGGCCGATGGAACCCGATCCGGACCGGTCCGGCTGGTGGACCGCCGAGGCGGACGCCTCGGACGGCGACCGGTACGGATTCGCGCTGGACGGCGGGCCGGTGCGCCCCGACCCGCGTTCGCGCCGCCAGCCGGACGGGCCGGACGGTGAGTCCGCGGTGGTCGACCACGACGCGTACACCTGGCGCTCCGACTGGGCGGGGCGCGGGCTGCCGGGCGCGGTCCTGTACGAGCTGCACACCGGCACGTACACCGACGAGGGCACCTTCGACGCGGCGGCGGCCCGGCTCGGGCACCTCGTGGAGCTGGGCGTCACCCATGTCTCGCTGATGCCGGTCTGCCCCTTCCCCGGGGTGCACGGCTGGGGGTACGAGGGGGTGTCGCTGTGGGCCGTGCACGAACCGTACGGCGGGCCGGAAGGGCTGAAGCGCTTTGTCGACACGGCGCACGGTCTGGGGCTCGCCGTCGTCCTGGACGTGGTCCACAACCACCTGGGCCCGTCCGGCAACTACCTCCCCCTCTTCGGCCCGTACTTCACCGAGACGCACCACACCCCGTGGGGCGCGGCGGTCAACCTGGACGCGCCGGGCTCCGACGAGGTGCGGGCGTTCCTGCTGGGTAGCGCGCTCGCCTGGCTGCGGGACTACCGGCTGGACGGGCTGCGGCTGGACGCCGTCCACGCGCTGGCCGACACCCGGGCGCTGACGTTCCTGGAGGAGCTGTCCGCCGCCACCGACGCGCTCTCGGCGGAGCTGGGCCGCCCGCTCACCCTGATCGCCGAGTCCGACCTGTGCGACCCGCGCACCACGACGCCACGCGAGGAGGGCGGGCTCGGCCTGCACGCCCAGTGGAACGACGACTTCCACCACTGTCTGCACACCGCGCTGACCGGTGAGGCACAGGGCTACTACGCGGACTTCGCCGCCGCCCCACTGGCCGGGCTCGCCAAGACGATGACGAGCGCCTTCTTCCACAACGGCACGTACTCCAGCTTCCGCGGCCGTACGCACGGACGCCCCGTCGACGCCGGCCGCAGCGCCGCCCACCGCTTCGTCGGGTACGCCCAGACCCACGACCAGATCGGCAACCGGGCCCTCGGCGACCGGCTCGCCGCCTCCCTCTCCCCAGGACTGCTGGCCTGCGCGGCGGCCCTCGTGCTGACCGGGCCGTTCACGCCGATGCTGTTCATGGGCGAGGAGTGGGGCGCCCGGACGCCCTGGCAGTTCTTCACCGACCACACGGACCCGGAGCTGGCCGAGGCCGTGCGCACCGGACGGCGGCGGGAGTTCGGGGCGCACGGCTGGGCGGAGGAGGACATCCCGGACCCGCAGGACCCGGCCACCCGTGCCCGCTCCTGCCTGGACTGGGACGAACCCCACCGCGAGCCGCACGCCCGGCTGCACGCCTGGTACCGCGAGCTGATCGCGCTGCGGCGCGCCCTGCCCGACCTCTGCGACCCGGATCTGGCGTCGGTGAGGACGGCGTACGACGACGAGGCGCGCTGGCTGGCGGTGCGCCGGGGCGACCTGCGGATCGCGGTCAACCTCGACGGGGAGCCGGCCGCGATCCCGCTGGGCGGCGGCCGGCACCGCGGCGGCGCGGACCGGGTGCTGACCGCCTGGCTGCCTGTCGACCCGCCGGGCCCGGACGGGATGCTGCACCTGCCGCCGGAGTCGTGCGTGCTCCTGGCCGACGGCTGACCGCTACTCGACGACCACCAGTTCGCGGGCGGTGGCGTTGAGGCGCCGCCCGCCGTCCTCGGTGACGGTCACGATGTCCTCGATGCGGACGCCGAACCGGCCCGGCAGATAGATGCCGGGCTCCACCGAGAAGCACATGCCGGGCACCAGCGGCTGCTCCTCGCCCTCGATCATGTACGGGGGTTCGTGGGTGGTGACGCCGATGCCGTGGCCGGTGCGGTGGATGAAGCGTTCGCCGTAGCCGAACTCGGTGATGACGGCACGGGCGGCCCGGTCGATCTCCTGGCAGGCGACGCCGGGGCGCACCGCCGCGCAGCCGGCCTGCTGCGCCTCGCGCACGATGTCGTGGACGCGCTGCTCCTCGGCGGTGGGTTCGCCGACGTGGACCGTACGGGAGGTGTCGGAGCCGTAGCCGTGTCTGAGTCCGCCGAGGTCGAGGACGACCATGTCGCCGTGCTCGATGGTGCGCCCACCGGCCTCGTGGTGCGGGTTGGCCCCGTTGGGCCCGGAGCCGACCACGGTGAAGTCGACCCGGGAGTGCCCGTGCTCGGTGAGCAGCCGGGCCAGGTCGGCGGCGATGTCCGTCTCCTTGCGGCCGGCGAAGCGCACCTTGACGATCTCCTCGTACGCGGCGTCGGCTGCCGCCCCGGCCGCGGCGATCCGTTCCAGCTCGTGGGCGTCCTTCACGGCGCGCAGCATCGGCAGCGCCTCGGTGAGCGAGGCGTACGAGGTGTCGGGCAGCCGCTGCTGGAGGCCGAGCAGGTGCATCGCCCAGGCGTTGTCGCTGATCCCGAACCGGCCGCGCGCGTCGAGCAGCGGGGCGGTGACGGCGTACGGGTCCTTGCCGTCCGTCCAGTCCCGCAGGGTCAGCGCGGGGGCGCCCACGGCCTTCTCCGCGTCCGGGGCCTCCAGCGTCGGCACGATCAGGACGGGGTCCTGGCCGGCCGCGAGGACGAGGAGGGTGAGGCGCTCGGTCGCCGCGGTCGGCTGGTAGCCCGTCAGGTACACCAGGTCGGGCCCCGGCGCGACCAGCACGCCCGCGAGCCCGGCCGCGGCGGCGCTGTCGGCGGCCCGTGCCATCCGGGCCCGGTAGTCGTCGGCGGTGAACGGCACGGGCTGGTGCGTGCGGGACATGCGGGGCCTCCTGACGGCGCGCAACGGCCCTTTCATCCTGCCCGTCCGGCGGCGGGCGCGCGAGTAGTCAGGGCCGGGGGCCGCTCCCCTCCCGCACGAGGAGGTCGGCGCGGTCGCGGCCGGGTGCGACGAGCCGCGCGTTGGCCTCGTCGGACCGGGCCACCCAGCGCTCCGCATCGGCCCTCGGCCTCCCGTACCGCACATGCCGGTCGACCAGCCTGCGTACGCGTACGGCGTCGTCGAGTTCGAGGAACCACGCCTCGTCCAGCAGCCCGCGCACCGGCGCCCAGGGCCCTTCCCCGTACAGCAGGTAGTTGCCCTCGGTGACGACGAGCGGGACCTGCGGCGGTACGGGGACCGCTCCGGCGACCGGCTCCTCCAGGGCGCGGTCGAAAGCGGGGGCGTACACGACGGTCCCGGGCTCGGGGGCCCGCAGCCGCCTCAGCAGGGCGGCGTACCCGGCGGCGTCGAAGGTGTCGGGTGCGCCCTTGCGGTCGGCCCGGCCGAGCCGTTCGAGTTCGGCCCCGGCGAGGTGGAAGCCGTCCATGGGCACGAGGACGGCGAGCGACCCGAGCGCTTCGGTGATCCGGCCGGCCAGGGTGGACTTGCCGGCTCCGGGCGGCCCGGCGATTCCGAGGATGCGCCGCTCCCCGGTCCGGGCGAGCCGGCGCGCGCGGGCGGTGAGGCCGGTGAGGTCGCTGAGATCCATGCGGATAGTGTCGCGTCCCGGGCCGGTGACCGTCCGCGCCCACCCGTCCCGCGAGGAATCCCATGCCCCACATCGCCCTGGTCACCCTGGTCGTCCGCGACTACGACGAGGCCCTTTCCTTCTACACCGGCGCCCTCGGCTTCGACCTGGTGGAGGACACCGACCGGGGCGACGGCTCCCGCTGGGTCGTGGTGCGCCCGCGCGGCACCGAGGGCACGGGGCTGCTGCTGGCCCGCGCCAAGGACGAGGCGCAGGCGGCGAGTATCGGGGCGCAGACGGGCGGCCGGGTCGGCTTCTTCCTGCACACCGAGGACTTCGCGGCCGACCACGCCCGCATGACGGCGGCCGGAGTGCGGTTCCTGGAGGAGCCCCGCCACGAGGTCTACGGCACGGTCGCGGTCTTCGAGGACCTGCACGGCAACCGCTGGGACCTGCTCCAGCCGGCGTGAGGAACGGGGCCGCCCCCAGTCCAGTCCCGGTAGGGGACGCCGGGTGGAGGGGCTGCCCTGTCAGCGCGTGCCGTTGCCCTCCAGATACGCCAGGACCGCCAGGACCCTGCGGTGCACCGAGCCGTCGTCCGCTTCGAGGCCGAGCTTGGCGAAGATGGAGCCGATGTGCTTGCTCACCGCCCGTTCGGTGACGACGAGTTCGGCGGCGATCGTGCCGTTCGCCTTGCCCTGGGCCATCAGTTCCAGGACCTGCCGCTCGCGGGGTGTGAGGCTCAGCAGGGGCTTCGCGGACGCCTTGCGGGTGAGCAGCTGGCTGACCACCTCCGGGTCGAGCGCGGTGCCGCCGGCCGCCACCCGGTCCAGCGCCTGGAGGAACTGGTCGACGCGGCCCACCCGGTCCTTGAGCAGGTAGCCGATGCCCTGGGCTCCCTGGGCCAGCAGCTCGGCCGCGTACGTCTCCTCGACGTACTGGGACAGGACCAGGATCGGCAGCTCCGGCAGCTCCTCGCGGGCGGCGATGGCGGCGCGCAGCCCCTCGTCGCGGAAGGTGGGCGGCAGCCGTACGTCCAGGACGGCGGCGTCCGGGCGGTGCCGCAGCAGGGCGGGGAGCACCTCTGGGCCGGCCGCCGCGTCGGCCACCACCTCGTGGCCCGAGCTGGTGAGCAGCAGGATCAGGCCTTCCCGCAGCAGGGCGTTGTCCTCGGCGATCACGATCCGCACGGCAGCTCCACCTCGATGTCTGTCGGCCCCCCGAGGGGGCTGCTGATGCGGGTGGTGCCGTCCAGGGCGGCGATACGCCGCCTGATCCCGACCAGTCCGCTGCCGCCGCGTTCGTCCGCGCCGCCGTGCCCATCGTCGCCGATGGCCACGAGCAGGGCGCCGGGGGCCCGGTCGATGCGGACGCTCGCGGCCGTCGCGCCGCTGTGCTTGCCGATGTTGGTGAGCGCTTCGGCGACCACGAAGTAGGCGGCCGCCTCGACGGCGGCCGGCAGCCGGCGCCCGTCGTCCACCGCGTCGAGCTCCACGGTGACGGGGACGGCGCAGTCCGCGGCCAACGCCCTTACCGCGCCAACGAGTCCGCGGTCGGTGAGAACCGGTGGGTGGATGCCCCGCACCACGTGCCGCAGCTCGGCGAGCGCGGCATCGACACCGTCCTGGGCCTCGTCCAGGCGCTGCCGGGCGGCGGCCGGGTCCTGGTCCAGCAGTTGCTTGGCCAGGCCGATGCGCATCGACAGGGCGACGATCCGGGCCTGCGCACCGTCGTGCAGGTCGCGTTCGATACGGCGGAGTTCAGCACCGTGCGCCTCGACCGCACCGGCCCGGCTCTCCGTCAGCTGGGCCACGCGTTCGGCGAGTTCCGCGGCGGGCGGCGCCTTGAGCAGGGAGCTCGTCCACTCCGCCGAGAGCCGGGCGAGCACGGGATGCCAGCGCAGGACCAGGCCGTACCGCTCGGGCCGCGGCGAGCCGTACTCGTCGGCGGCCCGCCGGTCCAGCAGATGCGTCAAGGACAGCATGATCCCGTCCACCAGCAGCCCGACCGGCCACAGCACCATCATGGCGTAGCCGACGACGTTGCCCGCGACCGCCTGGAACGGCAGCCACAGGGCCTCGCGCCTGGCGACCGGGTCGGCGAGCACCCGCCGGACCCGTTGGCCGAGTTCGCCGCCGTCGTACGGCAGGTGCGGCATCGGCCGGAACGGGACGCCGAGGCAGTCCGCCGCCCTGCGCCGCTCGAACTCGGCGAACCTGTGCAACGCCTTCGCCGCCTCGGGCAGCGCGGGCAGCCCGATGACCACGACGGCGAACAGCAGCGCCGCCACCACCAGGAAGGTGGCCACATAGGCGAACAGCGCCACCGGAATACCGATGAGGATGTACTGCGAGGCCTGCCAGGAGCGGCGGATAGCGGTCGTCAGCGGGGCAGGGGCGGCGGTGCTCATGCCGCACCACGTTACGGGGGCGGGCCCGCCCCCGGAGTGGGGCCGTCTCCCCGGGGCGTGGTGGAGCAGGCTGTACCCCGGCTCGGGAGTGCGTACCCTCCCCGGCCCGCCTCGCCGCTCCTACCGTTTATGCAGGTCAGGCGGTACGGGCAAACGAGCGAGGGGTTCACGGTGGAGACAACCACGACGGTGCGCGCGGCGGCGCTGGAGCTGGAGGCGGTGAGCCGGCACCACGGGCGGCGCGGCGGCCTGGAAGCGGTCGCCCTGGACGCGGTGAGCTGTGCGGTGCCGGTGGGGAGCTTCACCGCGGTGGTCGGCCCCTCCGGATCGGGCAAGAGCACCTTCCTCCAGTGCGCGGCGGGCCTGGACCGGCCGACGTCGGGGACGGTACGTATCGCGGGGACCGATCTCGGCAGACTCTCCGAGGCGGCGCTGACCCGGCTGCGGCGGGACCGGATCGGATTCGTCTTCCAGTCCCACGCGCTGAACCTGGTGCCGTCGCTGAGCATCGTGGAGAACGTCGTACTGCCGCTGGTCCTGGCCGGCGCCGACCCGCGGGACGCACGCGTGCTGGACCAGGGGCGGCGGCTGCTGGACCGGGTGGGCCTGGCCGGCCGGGGCGACGACCGGCCAGGCACCCTGTCCGGCGGCCAGCAGCAACGCGTGGCGGTCGCACGGGCGTTGGTCAATCGACCCGATGTGCTCTTCGCGGACGAGCCGACGGCCTCCCTCGACCCGGAGTCGGCCGCGCTGGTGCTGGGTCTGCTGCGGGACGCGGTACGGCTGGACGGCCGTACGGTCGTGATGGTCACCCATGATCCGGCGGCGGCCAGCTGGGCCGACACCGTGCTGACCATGGACGGGGGCCGGCTGCGATGACTTCCTCCGGAAGCAGGACGGCCCTGCGCGCCGGGAGCCGGCGCGCCTCGGCGTTCCTGGCCCGCCGCTCGCTCAAGGCCCATCGCCGCGCCTGGGCCGCCGTGTTCGCGTCAGCGGCGGCAGCGGCCGCGCTGCTCGGCGCCTTCGCCCTGGTGCTCGGCTCGCTGCTGCTGGCGCGGCCGCCGGTGGATCACTATGCCGGGGCCGATGCGGTGGTGGTGGCCGATCAGCGGGTCACGTACACGGCGAAGCCATGGGGCAGCGAGCCGCAGACGGCCACCGCCCATCTACCGGAACGGGTACGGCTGGACCGCTCCCTGGTGGCGCAGGCGGCAGCGGCGGACGGCGTGGCACTGGCCGTCGCGGACGACTCCGTCCCGGTGACCGTGGGCGACGGGGCGCCGGCGGTGGGCCGCTCCTGGGCCTCCGCCGTGCTCACCTCGTACGAGCTGTCCGATGGGCGCGCGCCGAAGTCCGCGTCCGAGGTGGTCGTGGACCGGGCGCTGGCGGACGCGGGCGGGCACATCACCGTCCAAGTGGGCGGCGCGACCCGGCAGTACACCGTCAGCGGGGTGGCCGCGACCGGTCACCGGGGCGGCACGCCCGCCGTGTTCTTCACCGAAGCACAGCTCACCGCGCTGGCCGGCCACCCCGGCACAGTGGACGCGATCGGCGTCGTCGCCGAGCGCGGCGTCTCCGCCGACGCGCTGCGGGCATCCGTCGGCGAGGCCGTGGCAGGGCAGGCCGGAGGTGAGCGCGGTCCGCGCGTGCTGACGGGTGCCGAGCGCGGCGAGGCGGAGCACGTCGACGCGCTCGGCGGGCGCGGCGATCTGCTGGCAATGCTGGCGTCGATCGCCGGAACGGTGGTCATGGTGGCCCTGCTCGTGATCGCCACCGCGGTCTCCCAGGCGGTACACCAGCGTTCCGGCGAACTGGCGCTGCTGCGGGCGGTCGGGGCGACTCCCCGGCAGCTCAGGTCGGCGGTCGGCCATGAGGCGGGCCGGGTCGCGGACACCGCCGCGGTACTGGGCGCGGTCGGGTCCGTGCCGCTCGGGCTGCTGATGCGGTCGCTGCTGACCACCGACCCGCTGCCGCTGCCCGTCCCGGTGTGGCTCCCGGTCGCGGCGGGCGTCGCGGGTGCGCTGGTCGTGGCACTGGCCGCCCGGCCGGTGGCACTGCTCGCGGCGCGAACGGTGACCCGGATGCGTCCCGCGGTCGCCCTGAGCGCGGCGCGGGCGCCGGAGCCGGGGGAGCCGGGGCGGCTGCGCACCGGCGCCGGTGTGCTGCTGACGGTCGCGGGGCTCGGTTCGGCCGGTACAGCGGCCACGCAGAGCGGTCAGGCCGCGGCGCTGGCCGCGTCGGGAGCGGCGACCTCGCTGATCATCGCGGTGGCGCTGCTCGGTCCGTGGATCGCCCGGGTGTCGATGCGCGTCCTCGGCGCACCGGCCCGGCGTGCGGGCGGGGTCTCCGGATTCCTGGCCGCACGGTCCGCCGCCGCGCACAACCGCCGGCTGGGTGCGGCGCTCACCCCGATCGTGCTGGTCGTCGCGTTCGTGTGCGTCCAGCTGGCGGCCGGTACGACGCTGGAGCGGGCCGCCGACCGGCAGGCGGCCGACGCCCTGCGGGCGGACCTCGTGGTGACGGGCCCCGCATCGGGCATCCCGGCGGAGGCGGCGCAGGCAGTGCGCGAGGCCCCCGGGGTGGCGGCCGCGACGGGGCTGCTGCGGTCGGCCGTCGTCCTCGCCCACCGCGAGGCCGGCGACCCGGCGCTGGACCGCTTCCCGGTGCTGGGCGTCACGGCGGACCAGCTGTCCGGCACGCTCGACGCCCGGGTCACGGCGGGCGACCCGGCCGCCCTTACGGGCCGGGGAACGGTCGCGGTCGGCGAGGACCGGGCCGACGACCTGGGCGCCGGCGTCGGAGACACGGTGGGGCTGCGTCTCGGGGACGGCACGCAGGTACGGCTCAAGGTGGTGGCGCTCTACGAACGGTCCCTGGGCCTCGGCGAGTTCATGCTGCCCCGCGAGGCACTGGCCGGGCATGTCTCGGCTCCGCGCGACCAGCAGATCCTGGTGCGCTCGGCGGACGGGGACGCCACGTCGGCCGTACGGCGTGCGCTGGCACCGTACAAGGGGCTCCATGTCCGGCCGGCGACGGCGGACGACGTCCGGATCAGCCCGTCGTCCTCGGACCAGGACGATGCCCTGATCGTTATCGGCGTCGGCGTGATCGGCGGCTTCGCGCTGCTCGCCGTGGTCAGCACCCTCACCCTGATCTCGGTCGGCCGCCGCCCGGAGTTCCGCCTGCTGCGACTGGTCGGCGCGGGGCGCGGGCAACTGCTGCGGATGCGGGTGCTGGAAACGGGCCTGGTGACGGTGGCCGGTCTGACCATCGGAACCGCGGTCGCGGCGATCCCCCTGCTCGCGTTCGCACTCCCGGCGACGGGCGGACTGCCGTACCTGCCTCCGGTGCGGTACGGGGTGCTGGCGCTGGCCGTGGCGGCTGCGGCGACCGTGGGCACGCTGTTCCCGGTGCGGGGGCGGCCGGCCGCAGGACGTGGCTGACTGTCAGCGGGCTTTCGCTGAACCGGGCCCGAACCCGGGGCCGGCCATGCCGCAAGCGCGCAACGGTCTACCGAACACCCTGATCGGAGTCGGCGTACTGGCCGGGGAACCGAAGTGGGCAGTCCGCGGTTGTGGTGTCCGTCGCGGTCGGACGACTCGTCCCCCAATCCCCCGGTCACCTGCTGTGCGCAGTCACCCCACCCATGACTGCCCACACGCACGTTCGGTTTCCGTCAGGGCCGGCTCAGCCTGCCGCGAGCACGTCGCCGCCCGCCGCCCCCGCCAGCGCGTCCAGCACCGGCGCGATCAGCGGATGGGCTTCCGCGCCCCGGCGTACCGCTGCGAACACCCGGCGGGTCGGGGCGGTGCCCTGGACCGGGCGGATCACCACACCGCTCAGGGCCATGCCCCGCAGCGCGGAACGCGGGACCAGGGCCACTCCGGCGTCCGCCCCGGCCAGCGCGACCACCGCGTGGAAGTCGTCCGACGAGTGTTCGAGGTTCGGTGCGAAACCGGCGTACTCGCAGGCCAGGACCACCACGTCGTGGCAGGGGTTGCCCGGGTACGGACCGATCCAGGCGTCCTTGGCCAGGTCGGCGACGGCCACCTGCTCCTGGCCGGCCAGCCGGTGCCCGACCGGGAGCACCGCGTCGAACGGCTCCGAGTACAGGGGTACGCGGGTGAGCCGGCGGTCGTCCTCGCCCGGGGCGCCCCGGTATTCGACGGCGACGGCCACATCGACCTGCCGGTCCAGGACCATCGGGACGCTGGCGTCGCCCTCGGCGTCCTGGACCCGGACCTTGATGCCGGGGGCGGTGGCGCTCAGGGCGGCGATGGCGGGGGCCAGGACGAGGCCGATGCCGGTGGCGAAGGCGGCGACCGTGACCGTTCCGGCGTCGCCCGCGCCGTACGCGGCGAGCTCGGCCTCGGCCCGCTCCAGCTGGGCCAGCACCGCGTTGGTGTGGGTGAGCAGGATCTCGCCGGCGGGCGTGAGGCGGGCGCCGCGCGAGCCTCGTTCGACCAGCCGGTGGCCGGTCTCCTGTTCGAGGGCGGCGAGCTGCTGGGAGACGGCGGAGGGGGTCAGGTAGAGCGCGGCGGCCGCGGCGGTCACCGTGCCGTGGTCCGCCACGGCACGCAGGATACGCAGCCGCCGTGCATCGATCATGTGACCCATTGTCCCAGGTCGCGGGGGCGCCCTGACCGCCCCCGCGACCAGCCGGGACTAGCTCTCCAACGCGGCGCGGGCGGCGACGAACGCGTCCACGGCGCGGTTCACGTCGGCCGTGGAGTGGGCCGCGGAGAGCTGGACGCGGATGCGGGCCGCGCCCTGCGGGACGACCGGGTACGAGAACCCGATCACGTACACACCGCGCTCCAGGAGCAGCTCCGCCATCCGGCCTGCCTTCGCCGCGTCCCCGATCATCACGGGAGCGATGGCGTGGTCGCCGGGCAGGACGTCGAAGCCTTCCTCGGTCATCCGGGTACGGAAGAGCGCGGTGTTGGCGTTGAGCCGGTCGCGCAGGTCGCCGGCGGACTCCAGCAGGTCGATGACCTTGAGGGAGGCGGCGGCGATGACCGGGGCGAGCGAGTTGGAGAAGAGGTACGGGCGCGAGCGCTGGCGGAGCAGGGCGACGATCTCGGCGCGGGCGGCCACGTAGCCGCCGGACGCGCCGCCGAGCGCCTTGCCGAGGGTGCCGGTGATGATGTCGACGCGGTCCATCACGTCGTGCAGCTCCGGCGTACCGCGTCCGCCGGCCCCGACGAAGCCGACGGCGTGCGAGTCGTCGACCATGACCATGGCGTCGTAACGCTCGGCGAGGTCGCAGATCTCGCGCAGCGGCGCGACGTACCCGTCCATGGAGAAGACGCCGTCGGTGACGACGAGGCGGCGCCGGGCCCCGGACGCCTCCTTGAGCTGCTGCTCCAGGTCGGCCATGTCGCGGTTGGCGTAGCGGAAGCGCCTGGCCTTGGACAGGCGGATGCCGTCGATGATCGAGGCGTGGTTGAGGGCGTCGGAGATGACCGCGTCCTCCGGGCCGAGGATCGTCTCGAACACGCCGCCGTTGGCGTCGAAGCAGGAGGAGTAGAGGATCGTGTCCTCCTGGCCCAGGAAGGCGGAGAGCCGCTGCTCCAGCTCCTTGTGGACCTCCTGGGTGCCGCAGATGAAGCGGACGGAGGCCATGCCGTAGCCCCAGCGGTCCAGCGCCTCGTGCGCGGCGGCGATCACGTCGGGGTGGTCGGCGAGGCCCAGGTAGTTGTTGGCGCAGAAGTTCAGCACCTCGCCGGGGCGCCCGCCCGCAGTGACGGCGACGGTCGCGGACTGCGGGGTGCCGATGACGCGTTCGGGCTTGTGCAGCCCGGCGGCCTCGATCTCTTCGAGGGTGGTGCGCAGGTCGTCGCGTACGGAGTCGAACATGCCGGGTTCCTTAAGGGGTCGGGAGGTCAGGCGGTCCAGTCGAGGATGACCTTGCCGCCGCGCCCGCTCGCCGCGTCGTCGAAGGCCGCCTCGAAGTCGCGGTAGCCGTACCGGCCGGTGATCACGGGGGCGAGGTCGAGGCCGCCCTCCAGCAGGACCGACATGGCGTACCAGGTCTCGTACATCTCACGGCCGTAGATGCCCTTGACCGTGATCATGGAGGTGACGATCCTGGCCCAGTCGACGGCGAACTCCTCGGAGGGCAGTCCGAGCATGGCGATCCGGCCGCCGTGCGTCATGTTGGCGATCATGTCGCGCATCGCCTCGGGGCGGCCGGACATCTCCAGGCCGATGTCGAAGCCCTCGCGCAGTCCCAGCTCGCGCTGGCCGTCGGCGATGGTCTGCTCGGCGACGTTGAGCGCCAGGCTGACGCCGACCTTGCGGGCCAGCTCCAGACGGGCCTCGCTGACGTCGGTGATCATGACGTTGCGGGCACCGGCGTGCCGGGCGACGGCGGCGGCCATGATGCCGATGGGGCCCGCGCCGGTGATCAGGACGTCCTCGCCGACCAGCGGGAAGGACAGCGCGGTGTGCACGGCGTTGCCGAACGGGTCGAAGATCGCGGCGATGTCGAGGTCGACGGGGACCCGGTGCACCCACACGTTGGACGCGGGCAGCGCGACGTACTCGGCGAACGCCCCGTCGCGGCCGACGCCGAGGCCGAGCGTGGAGCGGCAGAGGTGGCGGCGTCCGGCCAGGCAGTTGCGGCACTTGCCGCAGACGAGGTGGCCCTCGCCGCTGACCAGGTCGCCCACGGCGATGTCGACGACGTCGGACCCGATCGCGGCGACCTCGCCGACGAACTCGTGGCCGAGGACGAGCGGGGTGCTGATGGCCTGCTGGGCCCAGCCGTCGTAGTTGCGGATGTGCAGGTCGGTCCCGCAGATGCCGGTGCGCAGGACCTTGATCAGGACGTCCGAGGGGCCGGTCTCCGGCTCGGGTACGTCCATCAGCCAGAGTCCGGGCTCGGCCTTCTGCTTCACGAGTGCCTTCACGGCTGCGGCTCCCTGTACCTGGTGCGGCGTTGATCTCCCCGGGCCGGGGGCATGCCTGAGGAAGCCTGCGGCCCGGGGAAGGATGAGAGGGACGGCATGGCAGCGCGCTCGCACCGGCTGCCGCGCACCATCCTCCGCCGTCACGGAGAAATCTGCCGTACCCCGCGCCCCAGGTCCATCGAGGTTTTCTTAAACGGGGCCGCAGCTCCGCTTCACGCCCTGTCGTGGGGCGGCTGCCGTACGGGCGGGAGCTGCCGTACGGGCGGGAGCTGCCGTACGGCAGCCGCCCCTGCTCCGTTCGGCGGACCGGCAAAGTGCGCGACCGGTTACGCGCCGCGACCGGGGCCCGGATGGTGCGGTGGGGGGCGGGCGGCGGGCCGGACCGTTCGCGGTGGCGGAGGTGCGCGGGCGGCGGCCGGGACGGCGTGAACGGTGAGGCGGCCAGCGGCCACCGGCCGTCGATTGACATGAACAGGTCTTGACCACTGGCGTCACGGCTCCCTAGTGTGAGCCGGCATCAGACGTCTGCTGTCCGTTTTCAGACTATGGAGTTGTTCCATGCCCGGAAGACGAACCCTGCTCCTCTCGGCCCTGTCGCTACCGCTGGCATCCCTTCTGGTCGCGGCCCCCACCACAGCAGCACAGGCCGCCGCGTCGGCCTCGCAGACCTTCTACGTCGACTGTGGCGCCACCGCCGCCGGCGACGGAACCCAGGCCGCGCCGTGGAACTCACTGGCACCGGTGAACGCGCACACATTCGAGGCAGGTGACTCGATCCTCCTCAAGCGCGGCTCCACCTGTACCGGCCAGCAGCTCTTCCCCAAGGGCTCGGGCGCCGCCGGGTCGCCGATCGTGGTCGACGCCTACGGCACGGGCGCCAAGCCCGCGCTGGCCGGCGCCGGGCAGGTCACCGATGTCGTGCGGCTCGCGGACCAGCAGTACTGGGAGATCCGCAACCTGGACATCTCCAACCGGGGCGCGGCGGCCGACACCCGGCGCGGCGTCCACGTCACCCGTACGGACTCGGGCACCGGCACGTACTACCGGATCGCGGGCCTGGACATCCACGACGTCAACGGGAACCGGACGAGGAAGGACGACGACGCCAGCGCCGGCATCTTCTTCGAGGTCCTGGGGAACACCACGCCCACGAAGTTCGACGACGTCGCGATCACGGACAACACCGTGCGGACCGTCGACCGCTACGGCATCCACTTCTGGACCCGGTGGATGAAGCGCCCGGAGCTGAACAACGCCAACTGCGGGTCCACCTGCGGGGCGTGGACCCCGCAGACCCGGGTCGTCATCCGGGGCAACACCGTGTCGGACATCGGCGGCGACGCGATCGTGCCGCATCACACCGAGGGCGCGCTCGTCGAGTACAACAAGGTCGACGGCTTCCGCGAGCGCGAGCCGCAGCACTGCGCGGCCGGCGTCTGGGGCTGGAACACGCAGGACGCGGTGTACCAGTTCAACGAGGTGAGCGGCGGCAAGAGCGACTGCGACGGGCAGGGGCTCGACCTCGACGAGGCCAATATCCACACCATCTACCAGTACAACTACAGCCACGACAACGAGGGTGGCTTCATCCTCCTGTGCAACGGCTCCGGATCGACCACCGACGGCAACATCGTCCGCTACAACATCAGCCAGAACGACGGCGGCCAGCTCTTCGACATGGTCTGCGCGAAGACGACCGGCACGCAGATCTACAACAACACCTTCTACCTCGCCGATCCGGTACAGATCATCAACAACGCCAACGGCTCGGCGGCGGCGAACGCCACGTTCACCAACAACGTCTTCCACGTGGCGACGGCCGAGGCGAGTTACGTGAACGCCGCCGGCCTCGGCTTCGACTCGAACGTCTTCCACGGCACCCACCCGGCCGGCGAGCCGGCCGACGCCCACAAGGTGACGGCCGACCCGAAGCTGACGGCCCCCGGTACCGCGACCTCGCGCACCGACGCCGACGGCTACCGGCTCCGCGCGGGCTCCTCCGCCCTCGCCAACGGGGCCGTCGTCCCGGACGCGGGCGGGCGCGACTACTTCGGCAACCCGGTCACCGCGGGCTGCGTGCCCGACCGGGGCGCTCACCAGTCGTCCACCGCGTGCACGGAGCCGACGGGACCGGAGGCCGGGGTCAACCGGATCTCCGCGGGCACCCAGGCCATCGACGTACCGGCGCACTCCACGGCCCAGGGCACCCAGCTGGTCGGCTGGCTCTGGAACGGGGGCGACAACCAGAAGTGGAACGTGACGGCCAACACCGACGGCACGTACACGCTGAAGAACGTGCACAGCGGCCTGTGCGCCGACGTCGACGCCAACTCCACACAGGCCGGGGCCGCGATCATCCAGTGGCCGTGCAGCGGCGCCGACAACCAGCGCTGGACCGCCACCCCGGCGGCCGGCGGCTACCAGCTGGCGAGCAGGCGCAGCGGCCTGCTGCTCACCGCCGCCTCCGCGGCCGACGGGGCCCTGCTCACCCAGCAGGCGGCCTCCGCCACCGCGATCCAGACGTGGACCTTCACCAGGCAGTCCTGACCGGAGCGCTCCCCCGGCTCAGCCGCGCGGCCAGGGCCGCCCGTCGAGGCGCTCGATGTCCCGGTTGAGCCGGGCGAGGTCGTCCGCGAAGCGGGCGGCCTCCTCCGGCGTCCAGTCGGCCAGGACGCGCTGAAGGCCCTCCCGGTTCTCGGACCGGTCCTTGTCCAGCCGGCGTTCGCCCTCGTCCGTGATGACGAACTTCCGGGCGATCCCGCCGTCCGGGTCGGCGATGCGCTCGACGACACCCGCCCGGAGCATGGCCGCGGTCTGCCGGTTCAGCGTGGAGGTGTCCAGGCCGAAGGCGTCGTGCAGCTGACCGATGGACATCGGCCCCTGGACCCGGATACGGCTGAGAAGGATGTACGCGCTCCGGTCGAGCCGCCCGTCGCCTCGTGAAGTCAGCAGACTCATGTGCCGCCCGAGCAGCATCGTCTCGAACTCGATCCGGTCCACAGGCATGTCCACGCACGGCTCCCTACGACTGCGGGCGCACCTCCCGGACCGGGACGGCGGCCTCTCCGCAACAGATATACCACGGGATGTGTGCATGATGCACGTCCTATGCATCATGCACACAGCGTACGTGGCCCACCCCGCCGGTCTCCTGGGTCGTCACCACTCGGCTACCCCTCCCGTACTGGCCGAAAAGGTTTGACCGGCGACCACCACTCGAACCGGTGGTCCGGCCTCTCCCGGGGGCGGGGCAATCCGCCTTTGCCGCGAACCAGCCGCACGCCCCGCCGTAGACTCGCCGGATGGCGAAGTATTTCGACGTACACCCCGAAAACCCCCAGCAGCGCACCATCACCAACGTGGCCGAAAGCATCCGCTCCGGGGCTCTCGTCGCGTATCCGACGGACTCCTGCTACGCACTCGGGTGCCAGCTCGGCAGCCGTGACGGCCTCTCCCGCATCCGGGCGATCCGCAATCTCGACGACCGCCACCACTTCACGCTGATGTGCCAGAACTTCGCCCAGCTCGGGCAGTTCGTGCACATCGACAACGACGTGTTCCGCACGGTCAAGTCGGCGACCCCCGGCCAGTACACCTTCATCCTGCCGGCCACGAAGGAGGTGCCCCGTCAACTGCTGCACCCGAAGAAGAAGACCGTCGGCGTCCGCATCCCCGACCACGCCGTCGTCCAGGCCCTGCTGACGGAGCTGGGCGAACCGCTGCTCTCCAGCACCCTGCTCCTGCCCGACGAGGACGAACCCCTGACCCAGGGCTGGGAGATCAAGGAGCGCCTGGACCACGAGGTGGACATCGTCCTCGACTCCGGCGACTGCGGCACCGAGCCGACCACCGTCATCGACTTCTCCAACGGCGACCTGGAGATCGTACGGCGAGGGGCCGGCGACACCTCGCGGTTCGAATAGCCGGGCGGGCCCCCGCGATCGCCCCGACGGTCGCGGGGGCCGTCCGCATCAGGCGAGAACGTCCGCCTCCCCGTTCGGGAACCACCCCGCGGGGGCGACCTTCGGGAACCACCCCGCGGGCGCCACCTCCCCCGGGGCGCCGCGTCCCGTCCCGCCTGGCTCAGCACCATGCTCCCGGAAACGGCCACCGCGACGCAGACCAGCTCCGGGTCCGCCTGCCGCACCATCTTCACGGAACGCACGATCCGCCCCGGTGACATCGTCAGTTCGACCACGTCAACCGCCGCGAGGCCCGCCTCCCGGACCGAAGCGGTGAAGTCCTCCGCCGAACGGCTGAGGACACCCATGGGGTGCTCGCCGGCGACGAACAGGTCGTTCAGAGCCGCCAGTCGCTCCCTCGGCGGCAGGTCCTCGCGATCGAGCAGTGTCCGCATCATGGCTTTCCCCCCGGCATCCCACCGCAGCCAGGCGGCCCGTTCCCACGGCGTCGAATCGGCCATGCGCCCGCACACCGGCGGGCCGCGGGCTTCCCGCCCGCGCGGGCACCGGGGCGCGCGGGTCCTTGATAGCGTCGCCCCAGCGACTGCGGAACACTCCCCGCCGGGGTCGCCGCTCTCTGCCGGGACGGCGCTGCCACCGCGGGAGCGGGTGCGGGTGGCAGGGGGACCTTCACGGCAGGGACGAAGAGAGCCGACGCATGAGCCTCGCGCAGTTGCACTACACCTCCGCGGCGGACGGGGACGGCCCCGAAGGCGGCGAGGCGGGTCCGATACCGGGCCGTTTCAGCGCAGTTGACGCCGCGATACCCGGGTCCGTGCTCACCGAGGCGGGCCCGCTGCTGGGCTACGAGCCCCCGGCCGGCACCGAACCCCGGCTGCCCGACGCCGCGTTGCGCTCGCTGCCCGAATCACTCAGCTTCAGCGTGCTCTCGGACGGCGGTCATCTGCTGGCCCGGACGGTCGCGACCCGCCCCGCGCCATCGGCCTCCGTCGGTTTCCACGCACACGCGGTCCACCTCCCGCCCGGCAGCCGGCTGCCGGGCGGCGCGCTCCCGATCACCGCCTGCCGGACCGCCCGCTGGGCCGCCTCGACCCCCGGGCGCCCACTGCCCGACCCGCTCGCCGCGCTGCCCGGCGCCACCTGCCACCACGCCCGCGAGCGCGAGGGGCTGAACGACTTCGCCGTCTCGCGCGGGCCGTGGCTCGCCGGGGTGCTGGCCGATCTGCGCCGGCTGTGCGAGCCGGGCGCCTCCGGCCGGGTCGTGCTCGTCGAGCCGCAGAGCACGGACGTGGCCCGGTGGATCGCGCTCGCCTGCGTCGCCCTGCCCGACGAGCTCGCCGAGCGGCTTACGTTCACCACCTACACCCGCCACCCCCTGCGCGCCCCGCAACAGATCGTCGGCGTGCTGCCCCAGGACGCCGAGGAGCTGACGGGCCCGGACGTCCGCGTGCACCGGTGCGCCGGGGCCCGCCCGGACGGGGCCGTGGACGACGCCTGGGCCGAGACGGCCGCGCGGATCTGGCGCAACCGCGCCCCCGAGCTGTTCCGGGAGGCCGCCGAGCTGCCCGGGGAGCCGTTCGCCGCCGGGCCGGTGGCGGTGACGGCGCTGTGCGCGGGCATCGCGCTGGGGACGGGCGGGCGCGCCGCCGCCGCGGAGTGGGCCGCCGAACGGCCGTACGCGCTGGACGCGAAGCGGACCCGGCAGCTGGTCGACGCGCTGACCGCGCCGGGCGTGGACGAGCGTTCCGGGCCCGAATTCGACGCGGCGGGGCGGCTGTTCGCCGCGCTGGACGGCCGCTCCCCGGCGAGCACCACGGCCCCGCTGGCCGCGATGCTGGTGACCGAGGCGGTACGCGGTGGCAACGACTCCCTCGAACTGCCGGGCCGCACCGCCTTCAGCGGGCCCGAGGGCGCGGCCGTCGCCGGTGTGCTCGGGCCGGAGATCCTGACCGAGCTGGGCGGCGCGGGCGTCGGCCGCGACGTGGCCCGTACGGTCCAACTCCTGCGGGTGGCACGGCTGCTGGGGGTGGACTGCGCCGAGCTGCTGCCCTCGGTCGTGGCCCGGCTGGCGCCCGCCCTGCTGGAGGGCGACGAGGGCGACGAGGGCGACGAGGGCGACGAGGGCGACGAGGGCACCCCGGCCTGGGCGCCGGCCCTGCTGGAGCTGATGGACGAGCAGTTCGATGTGCGTACGGCCCTGCTCGGCGCGCTCGACCGGATCGCGCCGGACCGCCCGGACGGGGTGGAACGGCTGCTGGCGCGGGTGCCGCTGCCGTTCACCGGCACGCAGGCGCTGCCGCACCTGCGGATGTGCGCCGGCGCGCCGGAGGCCAAGGCCGACTGCGGCGACGACCGGGTGGGGGCGCTACAGCGGATTCTGCGCGTCGGCGGGATGTCGCCGTTCGCGGAGCCGCTGGTGCTGCGGACGGCCGTGGGCCTGGTGTGGGACGGGTCCGCCCCGACGGCGGCCGAGGCCCGGCTGCTGCTGGAGGCGGCGACCTCGGACGCGCACCGGGCGGCCGGCACCTGGTCGCACCTGGTGGGCGCCGCGCTCGCGGCCGGCGCCGAGGACTGCGAGGCGCCGGAGCTGGCCCACGACCTGCTGCGCGGCTTCCCGCAGGAGACCGGGGGCCGGGTGCGTGCGGCGCTCCTGCTCCTGGAGTTCGCCCGCGAGGTGCGCTCGGGGGCGGCGGAGCCGGAGTGGGCCGAGCGGGTGCGGGCGCTGCGCGCGGAGGCCGAGCCGGTGGAGCCGGGGGTGCTCGGGCAGGCGTGCGCCGCGGTGGCCGCGCGGTTGCTGGCGCCGGAGCGGCCCGAGGCGGAGCTGTACGCACTGGTGCACAGCGGTGACGCGGACCTGATCGCCGCCTACGACCGGGCCGCGCGCGGTGACAGCGTCCGGGCCCGGCTGGCGGCCGACTCCACGTACGCCGCCGACTGCTTCACCGTATGGACGGCCCACCCGCACGCCGGTCCCCCCTGGAGCAGGGCCGCCGCGGCCCTGCTGGAGGAGGTCCTGCGCCCGGTGGTGCGGGGGCTGCCCGCCGACCGGGTCGCGGCGGTCGAGGAGGCCGTCGGCCGCTCGGGCAGCAGCGGCCGGGCGGACGCCTTCCGCGACTGGAACCGCCGGGAGCGCCGCACCCTGGGCCGCCTGGGCCGGCGCATCGCGGGCCGGGTGCGGCGGACCTGAGCGCGGCGCGGGACACCCGCGGCGCCCGGTACCGTTGAGGTCACCGATCTCGTGCGCCCTCCTGGTGGGCTGCGTGAAAGCCAGGAGGAGCAGACACATGACGACGAACCGCGGCCGCAAGGACGTCATCCGCGACCGGATGGCGGCGACCGGTGAGTCGTACAACGTGGCCGCCCGCAATCTCAAGGCGATGAAGGACATGGGCGCCACGCGGGACGCCGTCCTCACCCAGCGCTGGCAGCCGGCCGATTCCCTCGACGTGCCGTGCCCCTGCGGCGGCACCTGCGAGCCGGGCGAGCGGTGCGGGCGCTGCCACGCGCTGCACCGGCACGTGGCGCGCTACCCGGGCAGCACGACCGAGGTGGAGACGTGGGTGGACCGGTACGAGTGCCTGGGCTGCCCGGCCTCGTACACCCTGACCGTGGTCCTGCCGGGCCGGCCCTGGGGTGTCGCGGAGACCGTGGTCCAGGGCGGCGCGGCGGAGCCCGTGGTGCGGGCCCGGGTCTTCCCCGGCGTCGCGCACCCGCTGCTGCGGCAGGAGGAGCCGTACGAGGGCTGACGCGGCGCGCGCCGGTCCCCGGGGGTGTCTTTTCGGTCAGGGCCGACGAGACACCCCCTCGTACGGGCGGGCCGGATCAGTCCTCCGGGGTCAGCCGCAGGGAGATCGAGTTGATGCAGTACCGCTGGTCCGTCGGGGTGGGGTAGCCCTCGCCCTCGAAGACATGGCCCAGGTGCGAGCCGCAGCGGGCGCAGCGGACCTCGGTGCGGACCATGCCGTGGCTGCGGTCCTGGATCAGTTCGACCGCGTCGGTGTCCTTCGGGTCGTAGAAGGACGGCCAGCCGCAGTGCGACTCGAACTTCGTGTCGGAGCGGAACAACTCCGCTCCGCACGCCCGGCAGGAGTAGACGCCGGCGGTCCTGGTGTCGGTGTACTCACCGACGAAGGCGGGCTCGGTGCCGGCCTTGCGCAGCACCGCGTACTCGGCGGCGGTGAGTTCCTCCCGCCACTGTTCGTCCGGCTTCTCGACGTCGTACGGCACGGTGGCTCCTTCAGTTCGACAGGTGGTCCAGGATCTGCGGGCCGAGGTCGGTGACGTCGCCCGCTCCCATGGTGAGAACGAGGTCGCCGGGCTTCGCCATTCCCGCGACGGCCTCGGGGACCATCGCCTTGTCGTGGACGGCGGTGACGTCCGCGCCGGCGGCCCGCGCGGCGTCGATGACCAGGGCGCTGGTGACGCCGGGGACCGGGTCCTCGCGGGCCGGGTAGATGTCCAGGACCACGGAGGCGTCGGCGAGCGCGAGGGCCTGGCCCATCTCGGTGCCGAGCTCCTGGGTGCGGGAGAACAGGTGGGGCTGGAAGACGACGAGGAGGCGGGCCTCGGACGCGGCGCCGCGCATGGCCTCCAGGTCGGCGGTCATCTCGGTGGGGTGGTGGGCGTAGCTGTCGATGACCTGGACGCCGGCCGCCTCGCCCTTGAGCTGGAGGCGGCGCTTGACCCCGGTGTACTTGCCGAGGGCCGAGGCGAGGTTGTGGGCGGGGACGCCGAGGGCGATGCCCGCGGCCAGGGCGGCCACCGCGTTGAGGGCGTAGTGGCGGCCGGGGACCGAGACGGTGAAGGTGAGGTACTTGCCGCCCAGGACGACCGTGACCTCGCTGGTCAGGCCGCGCGGGGTGATCTTGTGGACGCGTACGTCGGCGGTCTCGGACTCGCCGTAGGTGACGACCGTGAGCGCGGGCAGCTCGGCGCGCACCCGGCGGGTCAGCTCGACGGCGCCGGACTGGTCGGCGGAGACGACCAGGGTGCCGTCGGGGACGATCTTGCCGGCGAAGGTCTCGAAGGACTCGTAGATCTCGTCCATCGAGGCGTAGTTCGCGTGGTGGTCCAGCTCGACGTTGAGGACGATCGCGACGTCGGGGTCGTACTTCTGGAAGCTCCGGTCGCTCTCGTCGGCCTCGGCGACGAAGATCGTGCCCTCGCCGTGCATGGCGTTGGTGCCGGGGCCCGCCAGGTCGCCGCCGATCGCGTACGAGGGGTCGAGGCCCAGCTCGCTCAGGGCGACGGCCAGCATCGACGTGGTCGTCGTCTTGCCGTGGGTGCCCGCGACGGCGATGGAGCGCAGCCCGTGCATCAGGGAGGCCAGCGCGTCGGAGCGGTGCACGACGGGGATCGACAGCTCCCCGGCGCGCACCAGCTCCGGGTTGTCGGCGCGGATGGCGCTGGAGACGACCACGCAGGTGGCGTCGTCCGCCAGGTGTCCGGCGGCGTGCCCGATGTGGACGGTCGCCCCCAGCGCGCGCAGCGCCTCTGCCGTCGCGGACTCCTTGGCGTCGCTGCCCGCGACCTTCGCACCGCGCTGGGCGAGGATCTTCGCGATGCCCGACATTCCGGCGCCGCCGATGCCGATGAAGTGCGGTCGTTCCATGGCGGCGGGAATGCCGGGTGCCATCTGTGCTCCTCGGGGTGGGTTTCGAGTGCGGGCCGGTGCCACTCCGGCGACCGCGACCCCAGCCTATTCGCTGTGCGCGAAGAGCTTGAGCACCGGGACGCCGACCTTGTGCCGGGCGCGGGAGGCCCAGTCGCGGTGGAAGAACTCCTCGACGTAGTGGGGCGCGGTCAGCACGATGACCTCGTCGGCGTCCGACTCGTCCACCACGGAGGTGAGCTTGTCCAGGGGGTGGTTCTCGATCACCTGCCCGACGGCCTCGGAGCCCGCCTGGCGCAGGGCCTCCACGGACACCTGAAGGGCGAGTTCGGCCGACTCCCTGGCGTTCTTGCCCTCGGGCTCCTCGCCCTCGCGGGCCGCTTCCTTCAGTTCGCCCATCGCGAGGTCGTCGATGGCACGCAGGAGCACATCCGCCTGGTCTCCGCGCGGCTGCATGAGGACGACGAACGAGGTCTGCTCGTCGCCGTGCAGGGTGGTGACGAATTCGACGTCCCCGGACGTGAGGGCCTTCTCGATCATCAAAACGCTGGTGAACACCACAGGAGCCCTTCTCTTCAGCGACCGCCGCCGGCCGCTGCTGAAACCATCCTTCCCCGCGCTCGCACGGGGTCTGCGAGATCCATTCTGCCCACGGAAAGCTAACCGGAACGGAATATTCCGCTGATTGCTGCCCGCCGGCGCTGTACGGGAGAGCCCCGCACCGGCTCCGGCGGCGGTGCGGGGCGGCCGCGCGTCAGCTCCGGCGGTACCGGGAGAAGAGGAACCCGTCCTCCTCCAGCAGGGACGCCAAGGCGAATCGTTTCGGCACGGTGACCGCCGGGCCGCCCGCGATCCGCTGGGCGTCCCCGGCCGTGAGCAGGGGCGCGACGGTCAGACACAGCTCGTCCAGCACGCCCGACGCCACGAACTGGCCGAGCAGCCGGGGCCCGCCCTCCGTCAGCAGCCTCCTCAGCCCCCGGTCGGCCAGCTCCCGCACGGCCCGGACGGGATCGACGCGCGAGCCCTCCCCCGCGATCACCACGTCGGCACCGGCCTTCCGGGCCGCCGAGATCCGGTCGGGCGGCGCACCCGCACCGGTCAGCACCAGCGTCGGGACCAGCGGGGAGACGAAGAGCGGGAGCGAGAAGTCCAGGTCCAGGCTGCCGCTCACCACGGCGACGGCCGGAGCGGGGCCCTGACCGGCCGCCGCCCGCCGCGCCGCGAACGCCTCCCGGGCGCGGGCCGGCCGGTAGCCCTCCAGGCGTACCGTCTCCGCGCCCGCGATCACCACGTCGGCCAGGCCGCGCAGGGTGCCGAAGATCCGCATGTCGCTCTCGCAGGAGATCGGCTGCGAGCGGCCGTCGTGCTGGGCGGCCCCGTCGAGGGTCGACACCATGTTGGCGCGCAGCCAGGGGCCGTCCGTGCCGGGGTAGGCGTAGACGTCGGCGAGGTCGTCCAGGCTCCACTCGCGCGGGGCGTCGGCCGCTGTCAGGTCGGTCACAGGGAACAGGCGTCGCATGTCGGCAGTCTGACACGGCCGTAAGCTTGACGGTTGTGTCGTCCTCCCACGCCGTGCCGGGGTCCAGCCCCATAGCCGAAACGGCCCCGCTCTCCCTGTGCGCCCTCGAGCCGCATGTCCCTGCCGACCGTCTGGTCGCCGAGATGGTGCCGCCGCCGCGCTTCGACTCGGTGCGTTTCGATACGTACGTACCCGACCCCAATCAGCCGAGCCAGACCGAGGCGGTCCGGGTCCTGAGCGACTTCGCCGCCGGGCTCGGCGGGGCGCACGCTTCGGGCTCGGGCAAATCCGGAGGAGCGCGAAGCGCGTCCCGTGAGGGGTGGTGGCGGGCGACGGGTGGGCGGTTCGGCCGCAAGGCGGCGCAGCCGTCCGGTCCGCGCGGGGTCTACCTCGACGGCGGCTACGGCGTCGGCAAGACCCACCTGCTCGCCTCCCTCTGGCACGCCACGCCGGCCGCGCCCTCGCTGAAGGCGTTCGGGACCTTCGTGGAGCTGACGAACCTGGTGGGCGCGCTCGGCTTCCAGCAGACCGTGCGGACGCTGAGCGGGCACCGGCTGCTGTGCATCGACGAGTTCGAGCTCGACGACCCGGGCGACACCGTGCTGGTGTCCTCGCTGCTGAGCCGGCTGGTCGAGGCGGGGGTGGCGCTGGCCGCGACCTCCAACACGCTGCCCGGCAAGCTCGGCGAGGGCCGGTTCGCCGCGGCCGACTTCCTGCGGGAGATCCAGGGTCTCTCCGCGCACTTCCGCCCCCTGCGCATCGACGGCGATGACTACCGCCACCGCGGTCTGCCCGAGGCCCCGCCGCCCTACTCGGACGAGCAGGTCACCAGGGCGGCGTACGCGACAAAGGGCGCCAGCCTGGACGACTTCCCCGCCCTCCTCGACCATCTGGCCCGGGTCCACCCGAGCCGGTACGGGGCGCTGACGGACGAGGTGCGGGCGGTGTGCCTGACCGAGGTGCGGCCGGTGCCCGACCAGTCGACCGCGCTGCGGCTCGTGGTGCTCGCGGACCGGCTGTACGACCGCGAGGTGCCGGTGCTCGCGTCCGGGCAGCCGTTCGACCGGCTGTTCAGTGAGGAGATGCTGAACGGCGGGTACCGGAAGAAGTACTTCCGGGCGATCTCCCGGCTGACCGCGCTGGCGCGTGACGCGAAGGGGCTGGTGGCGCAGTAGGTTCGGGGGCGTAGGACGTACCACCGGCCGGGGCACGACGGTGTGCCCCGCCGTTCCCGTACAACCGCGCATTCCGTTTGAAGGGAACCAGCATGGCTACCACGCGTCAGGCCCACACAGAATGGGAAGGCAACCTCCTTGAGGGCAAGGGCGTCGTCACCTTCGACTCCTCCGGGATCGGTGACTACCCGGTCTCCTGGCCGTCCCGCGCCGAGCAGGCGAACGGGAAGACCAGCCCGGAGGAGCTGATCGCCGCGGCCCACTCCAGCTGCTTCTCGATGGCGCTCTCCAACGGTCTCGCCTCGGCCGGCAACCCGCCGGCCCGGCTGGACACCAAGGCCGAGGTCACCTTCCAGCCCGGCACCGGCATCACCGGCATCCACCTCACCGTCGTGGGCACGGTGCCCGGTCTCGACGAGGCGGGCTTCGCCAAGGCGGCCGAGGACGCGAAGGCGAACTGCCCGGTCAGCCAGGCCCTGTCGGGCACCACGATCACGCTGAGCGCCTCGCTCGCCTGATCTCTTTCCCGTGTCCCCGGGCCGGCGCCCCGCGCGCCTGCCCGGGGACACGGCTGTTCCCGGGCCGGCCGCTGTCCGCCGACAAGCCCGAGGAACTGCCCTGGCTCATCAAGACCGACGAGTACGTGGAGGGGCGCGCCTACCAGGGCGAGCGGGAGATCTCGCTGCGTCCGGGCAGCAACGCCCAGGTCCCGGTCAACGAGGCGCTGGCGCTCTCGCTGATCGACGGGACCGGGGAGCCGGCCGAGCGGTACGGCTTCTCGACCCTGAAGGTCAACGACCGGCCGACGGCCGTGCGGCTGATGGTCGAGAACCCGGACACCGAATACGCCGAGGCCGTCGAGGGTGAGTCCGTGGTCTACAAGGCCAGGGCGGGCGGCACGTTCGACTACCAGGGGGACGACCCCTCGAAGTACGAGACCTCCTTCCGGCAGCTGAACAAGGTCGGCAGCCAGGACCTCGAACCCGTGATGAAGCTGACCAAGTGGGTGGAGAAGGCGTCCGACAAGGAGTTCGCCGCCGGCCTCGACAAGTACGTCGACGTCGACTCGTTCGCCCACTACGTCGCGGCGCAGAACCTGCTGATGAACTTCGACGACATGGCGGGCCCGGGGAAGAACTACCTGCTCGGGTACGACCTGAACACCAAGAGGTTCTCGGTGCTCGGCTGGGACTACAACCTCACCTTCAGCGGGGACGCGGCCGCCGGGCCCGACGACCGGATGAGCATGGGCGGCGGCCAGGGCGGGCAAGCGGGTCGGAATGGCCAAGCCGGTCAGGGCGGTCAGGCAGGCCAGGGCGGTCAGGCAGGCCAGGCCGGGCAGGCGCCCGAAGGTGTACCGGACATGTCGCAGCTGCCCGATATGCCTGACATGGCGGGCGGCCCGGGAGCACCGGGCGGTGACGGAGACGACGCGGCCGGCGCCCGGCGCGGCGGCGGCATGATGTCCGGGCACGCGCTGAAGGACCGGTTCCTGGAGCTCGACGCCTTCGACGCGGTCTACAAGAAGGCGTACAAGGACCTGTACGAGAAGTTCTACGCCTCCGGCAAGGCCACGAAGGCGCTCGCCGACCTCGCGGAGCAGGCGGCCCGGGCCGGGATCTCCGACAAGGAGGTGGAGAGCGCGGTCGGCACGCTGCGTACGACGGTCACCGAGCGCGCCACGGCTCTGGCGAAGAACAAGGAGGTGACCGGCTGACCGCCGGCGCGCCCCGGCAGGAAGGCCCCGTCCGCCTTCCCCGCCCGGGGCGCGCCGTCGCATACCGGGCCCGGCCGGGGCTTTCCTGTGAGCCCGCACATGTTCGCCGGTTAGCATCGCGCGCGTCCACCGCACGGCGCCGCCCCGCCCGGCGTGCGCCCTTCCCCGCAACGCCGCGAGGTGATCCTTCCGATGGGCGACCGGTCGGCCCGGCACACCGTTCTCGTCGTCGAGGACGACCCGAGCATCCGCACCCTGCTCACCTCGGCCCTGAACGCGGCCGGCTACTGCGTCGCCTCGGCGGCCAACGGGCGGGACGCGGTGGGCGGGGCGGACCGCTGCCGGCCGGACCTGATCGTGCTGGACGTGATGCTCCCGGACACCGACGGGTTCGCCGTGACGCGCGAGCTTCGGTCCCGGGGCGACTACACCCCGGTGCTGTTCCTGACGGCCCGCACGGACATCGAGGACCGCATCATCGGGCTCAGCTCCGGGGGCGACGACTACGTCACCAAGCCGTTCCACATCCAGGAGATCCTGCTGCGGATACGGGCCATCCTGCGCCGCACCGCGGGCGCGCCCCGGCCGCCCGCCGAACAGCCCCCGCTGCGGTACGCGGACCTGAGCGTGGACCGCGAGCGGCACACCGTGCACCGGGCCGGCGCACCCGTACAGCTGTCCCCGACCGAATTCCGGCTCCTGGTGTGCCTGGCGTCCCAGCCCGAGAAGGTGCTGGAGAAGCAGGACATCCTGCTGGCCGTGTGGCAGTACGGCTTCGCCGGGGACACCCGCATCGTCGACACGTACATCAAGAACCTGCGCCGCAAGATCGACCGCGCGGGCCGGCCGCTGATCCACACCGTGCGGGGCGTCGGCTACTGCCTGCGGCTGCCGCGTGAGGACGCGCCGTGAAGCTGCGGGCGCGTCGGCTGCGGCCCCGCTCGGTGCGGACCCGGCTCGTGCTGATCTCCACCGTGCTGGCCACGGTGGCCGTGCTGGTCTCGCAGGCCGCCGGTCTCGCGGTCATGCGGTCCTGGCTGACCGGCCAGATCGACCACCGCCTGACCGACTTCCGCCCGCCACCCCCGGCCGCGCACGCCCCGGCGCACGGCAAGCGGCCGAATGCTCCCGAGCCCCGCGAGGACGCCCTGCCCTCCGACTACCGGGTCTTCTTCTACACCTCGGACGGTCGGCTCCGCCCCGACTCGCTGGGCAGCGGCAGCGGCAGCGGCAGCGGCCGGCCCTATCTGCCCGCCAGCGTCTCCGCCCTCACGCTGAGGAACGGGCATCCCGCCACCGTGCCCGCCGCCGACGGGGGCTCGCGCTGGCGGGTGATCGCCGACACGGGCCGGGACGGGCGGCGCGTCGTCGTCGCGCTCCCCCTCGGCACCGTCGAGGGCGCCACGTCCAAGCTGCTGTGGTTCAGCCTCGCGATCGGCGCTGTCGTGGCCGCCGGTGTCGGGCTGCTGGGCAGCGCGGCCGTACGGCTGGGGCTGCGCCCGCTGGCCCGGATGGAACGCACGGCTCTGCGCATCACCGGCGGTGAGTCGGCCCTGACCGTCGCCGACACCGATCCGCTTACGGAGACCGGGCGGCTCGGCATCGCCTTCAACACGATGCTCGACCAGGTCCGGGCGGCCCTGCACCGCAAGGACGCGTCCGAGCAGCGGCTGCGTCGCTTCATGGCCGACGCGGGCCACGAACTGCGCACACCGCTCACCTCGATCCAGGGCTTCGCCGAACTGCTCGTGGAGCAGCCGCGCCTGCCCGCGGCGCGCCGGCGCGAGGCCCACGAGCTGATCGCCCGGAACGCGGAGCGGATGAGCCGTCTCGTCGACGACCTCTTTCTGCTGGCCAAGCTGGGTTACGCGCCCGTCGCGCACCGCGAGACCGTGGACCTGCTGTCGCTGGCGGCCGACGGGGTCGGCGCGGCCGTCGTCGCGCATCCGGGGCGGGACGTGCGGCTGACACCGCTGGGCGGTGGCGGCCCGGACGGCTCGGGGCCGGCGCTCGATGTGGTGGAGACGCTGGGGGACGCGCACCGGCTCTCCCAAGTGATCGCCAATCTGCTGGCCAACGCCTGTCGGCACACCCCGCCCGGCGCCCGCGTCGAGGTGCGGGTCGGCGCCGTACGCACCGGCCCGGAGACCGGGGGCGCCGACCGGCCGGGCCGCAGCAGCGCCACGGCGGCGCTGCCCGCCGGGGTGCCGGCGTGCGTGGTCGAGGTCGCCGACGACGGGCCCGGACTGACGGCCGAGGCGGCCCAGCAGGTGTTCGAGCGGTTCTACCGGGGGCCCGCGACGGGGCCGGACGGCGCGGAGCCCGGGTCCGGTCTCGGCCTGTCGATCGCCTCCACCATCGCCGAGGCGCACGACGGGCGGCTCGAACTCGACACCCGGCCGGGCTACGGTTCCACGTTCCGTCTGCTGCTGCCCCGGAGCGTCGGCGCCGATCCGGCGCACCTGCCGTGACAACGTCTGCCGAGAGGGCCGACGTCCGGCGGAAGACTCGAACGGGCAGCCCCTCTCCTGACGAAGCCATGCCATCTGTCCTGTCCCCCAGCAGGGAGTTGCCCATGTCAGCCGCACCCCGCCCCCTCGCGACCCGGCGCACCGTCCTGGCCGCGGGCGGCGCCGCCGCCGTGTCGATCGCGTTCACCGGGGCGTTCACCGAACTCTTCGCGGGCAGCTCCGCCGCGCGCGGCCACAGCGGTTACGGCCCGCTCGTGCCGGACCCGGACGGCCTGCTCGACCTCCCCAGGGGCTTCCGCTACCGGCTGCTGTCCCGGGAGGGCGACCCGCTCCGCTCCGGCGAGGGCCGGGTGCCCAGCCACTGCGACGGCATGGCCGCATTCGCCGGCCGGGGCGGACACGTACGGCTGGTGCGCAACCACGAGAACCGGGTGGACGCCGCGATCCCCGTACCGACGGTCGACGGGCTCACGTACGACCCGATGGGCAAGGGCGGCTGTACGGCCCTGGAGCTCGACGGTCACAACCGGGTGCTGACCGAGCGGGTCGCCATCGCCGGTACGGCGGTGAACTGCGCGGGCGGGCGCACCCCCTGGGACACCTGGCTGACCTGCGAGGAGACCGAGGACAGGGCCGGCACCAACGGCTACACCAAGGACCACGGCTACGTCTTCGAGGTGGACGGCGCCGACCCGCACCGCACCGGCGCCGTGCCGCTGACCGCGATGGGCCGCTTCCAGCACGAGGCGATCGCGATCGACCCGCGCAACGGGACGGTCTACGAGACGGAGGACGCGTTCGAGAAGCCGTTCGGCCTCTTCTACCGCTTCCTGCCCGAGAAGCCGCTGGGCGGCACGGGTTCGCTGCGGGCGGGCGGCCGGCTGGAGGCCATGCGGGTGCCGGGCGTCCCCGACCTCTCGGCGGTCCAGGAGACCGGGACGGTGTTCGAGGGCATCGAGTGGGTTCCCGTGCCGGACCCGCAGGCCGCCGAAACCCCCGTCCGCTTCCAGGACTTCGGCCCGAAGGGCATCACCCACGGCCAGAAGCTGGAGGGCTGCTACTGGGGCGGCTCGTGCGTCTACTTCGTCTCCAGCTTCGCGCACCGCGAGGAGGGTTCGGCGGCGGACCACTACGGACAGGTCTGGCGCTACGACCCCGACCGGCGCCGGCTGACCCTGGTCGTCGTCTTCGGCCCGGACACCGATCTCCAACTGCCCGGAGAGTCCCCCGACAACATCACCCTGGCCCCCGACGGCGGCCTGATGGTGTGCGAGGACGGCGGCGGCGCCCAGCACGTGTTCGGCCTGACCCGGCGCGGCGAGGTGTACGCGATGGCCCGCGGCCGGCAGAACATCGGCACGCCCGAGGCACCGGAGTGGGGCGAGTTCGCCGGCGTCACCTTCGCACCGGACTACGGGACGATGTACGTGAACGTCTACACCCCGGGCACCACGTTCGCGGTGACGGGCCCGTGGCGCTGACGGGCTGAGCGCGGGCGCCGTCCCACTGGCCCACCGGGGCGGCGGCCCGTCCAGCGCGCCAGCCCGGCTCCGATCATCTGATCGGTTATTTTCCGAGAATGACATCTTTTGCACGCAGAGTGACAACTTTGGGCGTGCTGGGGGCGGTGCTCGGCGGTGGGCTCGTCGGGTGCGGCCACTCCGGCCCCGACCCGTCCGCGGCCGCCGGCCACCCCTCGGCCTCCGCCAGTACCGCCGCCCATGCCCCGGCCCGCCCCGCCGCCTCGCCCACCGCCCCGGGCGCCCCGAAGAAACCCGCCGTCCTGGCGCCCGGTCCTGGCGGGCTGACGCCCGTGTTCGAGCGCGGGCCGCAGCGCGCGGCGAAGGTCGTGGCGCTCAGCTTCGACGCCGACATGACGGCCGACGAGGGGCCGCGCGCGGCGGGCGGGGAGCACTTCGACAACCCGGAACTGATCGCCCTGCTGCGCCGGCTGAAGGTGCCGGCGACGGTCTTCATGACCGGGCGGTGGGCCGAGGAGTACCCGGACCAGGCCCGCTCCATCGGCACCGACCCCCTCTTCGAGATCGGCAACCACTCCTACAGCCACTACGCCTTCACCACGCCGTGCTACGGGCTGCCGACCGTGGAGAAGGACGCCGTGCGCGAGGAGGTGCGGCGGGCCTTCGGGGCGATCCGCAAGGCCGGCGCCCGCAATGTGGTGCCGTACTTCCGCTTCCCCGGCGGCTGCTACGACGACGACACGCTGCGCGCGCTCGGGCCGGAGAAGGTGACCGCGGTCCAGTGGGACGTGGTCAGCGGCGACGCCTTCGCGACGGACGCGGACGCGGTCGCCGAACAGGTGCTGGACGGGGTGCGGTCCGGTTCGCTCGTCGTCATGCACTGCACCCGCAGCGCGGCGCCGGTGACGGCCGAGGCCGTCGGCCGGGTCGTCCCGGAACTGCGCAAGCGCGGCTACCGCTTCGTCAAGGTGTCCGAGCTGATGGCCGGCTGAAGGCCCTCAGCCCGAACAGGCCGTGCGCTGGGCTTCCTGCCACTCGCACACCGGGCACAGCGTGACCCCCTTGACCGACTCGGCGTACTCGGTCGGTTCCCGGCACAGCACGCACTCGGCGTACGGGGGCCCGGCGGCCCGCTCCGGGGACGCGTCCGGCGTCTCGCAGTAGGACCCGCGACCCGCGTCCGCCTGCTCGTCCACGCGCTCGTTCCTGTCCTCACTCATACGTACGAGCCTACTCAGCCGCGTACCGAGGTGAGCCGGCAGGCGAGCGCGATCACGGCGGCGGCGACGGCCGCGGCCCCCGGCAGCGGGAGCACCGGCACGTGGACCGTGCCGGTGAGCGAACCGGTGACCAGGCCCGTCACCGCGTGATTCGCGGGCGATCCGGCGGTCACCAGCGCCAGCAGCGACGCGAGCACGGTCGCCACGACCGACCAGCCGCGCCCGTGCAGCAGCGGCCGGGTGCACAGGGCGCCGACCGCCGCGCCCAGCAGCGCGCAGCAGGCGGTGGCCAGCAGTCCGGCGGCGCAGGCCGACGGCAACGGCACCCGGACCGAGTCGTCGGTACTGGCCGGATCGCTGATCGCCGGCACGACGGCGGTGGCGGCGGTGCCCAGCAGCCCGGCGCACCCCAACGCGGTGAGCAGGGCGGCCAGATGCGCCCGCGGCTGCCCGCCGGCCGCCGCCGCGACGACCGCGCGGGCGGCGGGCGGCTCCTGGGTGACGCAGGCCCGTACGAGCCACGCGGTGACCGGAAGCAGCCCGGCGGCGGTGTAGCCGAGCGAGTCCAGCACGGGCTGCCCGGCGCGCACGCCGACGCCGAGGAAGGCCGCGTACAACAGCACCGGGGCCAGCCAGCGCTGGGACCGTACGAGCAGGTCGGCCTGGTAGCGGATGAGCGCGGTCATGGAGCCTCGTCCCGGGAGGAGGAGCGATGCGCCGGGGCCTCGGACACCGTCGCCACATGGCTGATGTGCCAGGGCGGGCGGGCCGTGAGCAGTGCGCCCAGCAGGGCGTCGGAGTGCGCGGCCGCGACCGTGAGCCGCGCTGTGCCGTCCGGCGCGACCGCGCACGTCGGAGCGCCGGGCAGTGCGGCCGGGAGCGCGGTGCCCGGCACGCACGTCGCGTCGATCCGGACCCGGGGGCCCGCGCCCGTCCCCGGGGCGGCGAGCGGCACGGCGACCAGGCCCAGCCCCTCGACGCGGTACGCGGCGTCGACCGCGCCCGCCTGCCGGCGCGGGTCGTGGTCCACGAACACGACCGTCGCCCCGGCGGCGACGCGTTCGGCGACGGCCCGGTCCAGTTCGCCGCGCGCCTCGGTGTCCAGGCCGGTCCAGGCCTCGTCCAGCACCAGCAGCTCCGGTTCGGCGAGCAGCGCCTGAGCGACGGCGACCTTCTGGCTGGTGCCCTTGGAGAGTTCGGCGAGCGGGGTCCCGGCGTACGCGGCGGCGCCGAACCGGGTCAGCCAGCTGCTCGCCCGGTCCGCCGCCTCCGCCCGCCGCAGCCCGTGGACGCGGCCCAGGTGGACGAGGTAGCCGGCGGCCGTGAAGGGCAGCGCGGCGGAGAACCGCTCGGGGACGTACGCCGTGCGCGGCCGGCTGCCGGTGATCGTGCCCTCGGAGGGGGCGTCGATTCCGGCCAGCAGTCGCAACAGGGTCGACTTTCCGGTGCCGTTGGCCCCTTCGACGCGGACGAGGGCGCCGGCGGGCAGGCCGAGGTCGACCCCGCGCAGCACCCAGGGCCCGGCGAGGCCGTACCGCCGGCCCACGCCCCGCAGCCGCAGGGCCTCCGTACCGTGTTTCAGTGGGCCGTCGCCTTCTCGGGCTTCAGCTCGCTCGGCCGTACGATCACGAACCCCTGCCCCTCCAGGCGCAGTTGAACGGCCTCGCCCGAGCCGCCGCGGATCATCGAGCCGACGCTCTGCGAGCGGTGCAGCGAGGTGTTCAGCTGGGCGCTCCAGCCGACGACCGCGTCGGTGTCGACGCAGACCGGCTGCTGGGGCGTGACGGGGATGACGATGGGGTGGCCCTCGCACATCAGGCCGAGCTTGCCGTAGCCGGTGAAGACGCTGTTGAAGAGACCGCCGCCGGTCATCCCGGCGCCCTTCACCGTCTTGATCTCGTAGGAGATCGTGGCGTCGAAACACAGGACGTTGCGTCCGTTGATGGTGAGGACGTCGCCCTGCTCCATCTCCACGATGAAGCAGTTGGCCGCCTCGTGGGCGAACCACGCCTCGCCCCGGCCGCGGACGGCCATCAGCGGCAGCCCCTCCCCCGTGACGGCGCGCTTGAGCAGGCCGCCGATGCCCTGGCCCTTGCGCTCGAACTGCAGATCACCGCGGAAGGCGACCATCGATCCCTGGCGGGCGTGCATCTCCCCGTTGACCGCGTACTTGATGGATTTGGCGTTCTGCAGCGTCATCCCGGGGGCCGTTGCCTGCTCGGCCATGTGCTCGCTGGAAAAGAGATCACTCTTCATGCGGAGCATCCTCGCCCGGAGGGTTCCATTCCGCCAATAACCCCGGTGGGGCCGGCTGGCAGACTGGTCGGGTGAGCAGCAACGACATCCCCGCGCCCCCGCCCGCCGAGCCGGACACCCCGCCCGTGGACAGCCCGTTCCGTTCCGAGCGGACGAACCGGGACGAACCGCCGCAGTACGTACTGCCGTTGGTGGTGCACATCGAGAAGGCGGCGCCTCCGGCCCGCACCGACGCCCTGCGCACGGCGGCCCGCGCGGTCCTGGTGATGCTCTCCGACGAGCGGTCGGTGGGCGAGGGCGAATGGGCGCGGCTGATGCGGGACTGGCAGGACGCCCGCATCCGCAAGGTGGTGCGGCGGGCCCGTGGTGCGGAGTGGCGCAAGGCGGCCGCGCTGCCCGGGATCACGGTCACGGGCGACGAGGCGGAGGTGCGGGTCTTCCCGCCGGTGCCCCTGGACGGCTGGCCGAAGGAACTGGCCAAGCTCCAGGTCTCGGGGACGGACCTGGACGACCCCGAGCCGCCGGCCGCACCCGACCCCGCGCACCCGGTGCTCTGGCTCAATCCGGAGCTGGGCATGTCGGCCGGCAAGGAGATGGCCCAGGTCGGGCACGGGGCGCAGCTCGCCTGGTGGGAGCTGTCGGAGACCGAGCGCAAGGCGTGGCGCGAGGCGGGCTTCCCCTTCTCGGTCGCCACCCCGGGGCCGGAGCGCTGGCGGGAGCTGACGGTGAGCGGCCTGCCGGTCGTACGGGACGCCGGGTTCACCGAGATCGCGCCGGGCTCCTGCACGGTGGTCGCCGACCACCCGGCCCTGCGCCGCTGAGACACGTACGCCCTCGGAACCTCAAATGAAGCTCTGAATGTCCTCCCTTCCGGATTCACCGCCGTGCTGCGGGGTCATCACCCCCGCACGGAACAGAGGGGGGACGGCATGGAGCTGGGAATCGGGATCGGCTGGCGGCCGGAGATCGCCGACGAGGTGGAGGCGCTGCCGGGGATCGACTGGGTGGAGGCGGTCGCGGAGAACCTCTGCGCCGACCATCTGCCGGCCTCCCTGGTACGGCTGAGGGAGCGCGGGGTCACCGTCGTGCCGCACGGGGTCTCGCTGGGCCTCGGCGGGGCCGACCGCCCCGACCCCGGCCGCCTCGCCGGCCTCGCCGCCCGGGCCGCGCTGCTGGACGCCCCGCTGGTGACCGAGCACATCGCGTTCGTACGGGCGGGCGGGGCGCGCACCGGGTCGCCGGTGCTGGAGGCGGGGCACCTGCTGCCCGTGCCGCGCACCTGGGCGGCGCTGGACGTGCTGTGCGAGAACGTGCGGATCGCGCAGGACGCGCTGCCGGTGCCGCTGGCCCTGGAGAACATCGCGGCGCTGATCTCCTGGCCCGGCGAGGAGCTCACCGAGGGGCAGTTCCTGGCGGAGCTGGTGGAGCGCACGGGGGTGGGGCTGCTGATCGACGTCGCCAACCTGCACACCAACCACGTGAACCGGGGCGAGGACCCGGCGACCGCCCTGGACGAGCTGCCGGTGGAAGCCATCGCGTACGTGCATGTGGCGGGCGGGGTCGAGAAGGACGGCGTGTGGCACGACACGCACGCCCACCCGGTCACCGCCCCGGTGCTGGACGTGCTGGCCGAGCTGCGCTCCCGGGTCGCCCCGCCGGGGGTGCTGCTGGAACGCGACGACGCCTTCCCGCCGGCCGCCGAGCTGGCGGGCGAACTGGACGCGATCCGGGGCACGCTGGAGGCGGGCGGGGGCGCCGGCGGTGCGGGGACGGGCGCGGGCGTGGGCACTGGCGCTGGCCCTGGCGCGGGTGCGGGCGCGGGTGCGGGTGCGGTCCCCGGTGCGGTCGCGGGCGCGGGGGCCGTGGGGGCGGTCCCCGGTGCGGTCGCGGGCGCGGGAGCCGTGGGGGCGGTCCCCACCACCCCCACCGCCCCCGCCGTCCCGGAGGCCGTGCGGGACGGGGTCGCGGTCGCCCAGACCGCGTTGCTCTCCGCCCTGGTCGCCGGCACCCCCGCGCCCGAGGGCTTCGACCCGCGCCGGCTCGGCGTGCAGAGCCGGGCCCTGGCCGCCAAGCGCGCCGATGTCGTCGCCAAGGTGGCGCCCGAGCTTCCGGAGATCCTGGGCCGCGGCTACCGGGCCGCGTTCCTCGCGTACGCCGGAGCGCGGCCCATGACGGCGGGCTACCGGCGCGACGCCCTGGACTTCGCCGAGCAGTTGCTCATCGCGGGCCGCCCCGAGGACGACGGGGCCCGCCGCCGGCTGACGTACTGGTGGCGGGACCGGGCCGCGCCGCGACCGCCCGGGCGCGCCACCCGGCTGGCCAGGGCCGCCCGCTCCGTGCTGGTGGGGCGGTGACCGGGGTGAACGCACTGGCTCTCACCCTGACGCTCGCGGTGGCCCTCTCCTCCGTCCTGCTGATCACCGGGCTCGTGCGCGCCCACCGGGGGCAGGGCGGGCCGGTCCACGACCTGTTCGAGGCGGCCTTCCTGAACGGCGGGCCCGGCCGGGTGGTCGACACGGCACTCACCGCCATGCAGGCGGACGGCCGGCTGGACGTCGGCGGCCCGGGCATCGTCGCCGTCCTCCACCCGGTCGCCCACGACCCGGTGGAGCGGGCCGTGCTCCAGGAGCAGGCGGCTGCCCCGAACGGGGCCCTGCGCACCCTGCGGGTCGCGGTGATGCGGCACCCGGCGGTGCAGGAGACCGGTGACGGACTGGCCGCGCGCGGGCTGCTGGCCCGGCCCGGTGCGAGCGCGAAGTGGCGTGTGTGGGGCCTCGTGCAGGCGCTGCTGTGCTTTCTGGCCGCCCCGGTCGCCTTCGGCCTGGCCATCAGCAGGTTCATGGACGACAACGGGGGCGCCGGTTCGGATTTCCCGTTCGTTCCGGTGATCCCGGCCGTGTTCGGCGGGTTCGTGGCCGGGCTGGTGTGCGCGGCGGTGGCCCGCTCCCGGGTCACCCGGGCGGGGCGCAGGGCGGCGGCGGAGTTCCGGGCCGCCCACGCCGACCGGACCGACCCGGCGTTCCTGGTGGCGACCCACGGCCTGCGCGCCCTCCCGGACCCCGCGCTGCGGACGCACCTGAGCGCGGCGGCCCGGACCCGGTCCGCCGGACCCCCGCACACCTCGCACGGCTCCACGGGCTCCTCGGGGCCGCTGCTCACGCCGTCGGCGTGGTGCGCGGGGTCGAGCCCCGGAGGCGGCTGCGGCGGCTCGTCCGGAAGCGGCTGCGGCGGGGCCAACGGATGCGGATCGGGTTCGAGCTGCGGTTCGGGTTCCGGCTCCAGCTGCGGGGGCGGATCGAGTTGCGGCGGCGGTTCCAGCTGCGGGAGCAGCAGTTCCTGAGACGCCTCGTCCACCTGTTGGAGCCCGCCTGGCCCAGCGGGGCCGGGGCGGCGTCCCAGGGGGTGCGGCCCACCGCGCGCCGACGGGAACTCACGCTGTACGAGGACGCCGGAACCGCGAATGACGAACGGTGCGGCGCGCTTCGCGCGCCGCACCGTTCGAAGCCGAACCCGGTGTCGCTGGACCAGCGGGCGGCACGAGGTGCCGGGTGCCCGCCGTCTGATCTTCCGGGTTGGGGTGGTCGGGAGCCCGTTCGCTACGCGAGCCCGGCCACCAGGTCCGCGACCGACTTGCGCCGGCCGGTGTAGAAGGGGACCTCCTCGCGGACGTGCATCCGCGCCTCGGAGGCCCTGAGGTGCCGCATCAGGTCGACGATGCGGTACAGCTCGTCGGCCTCGAAGGCCAGCATCCACTCGTAGTCGCCGAGGGAGAACGAGGCGACCGTGTTGGCCCGCACGTCGGGGTAGCCGCGGGCCATCTTGCCGTGGTCGGCGAGCATGCGGCGGCGGTCCTCGTCGGGCAGCAGGTACCAGTCGTACGAGCGCACGAAGGGGTACACGCTGATGTAGTTGCGCGGCGTCTCGTCGGCGAGGAACGCCGGGACGTGCGACTTGTTGAACTCGGCGGGGCGGTGCAGCGCCATGTTCGACCAGACCGGCTCCAGGTGCTTGCCGAGCCGCGTACGCCGGAAGAGGTTGTACGCCTCCTGAAGCTCGTCCGCGGTCTCCGCGTGCCACCAGATCATGAGGTCGGCGTCGGCGCGCAGGCCGGAGACGTCGTAGGTGCCGCGAATGGTGATGTCCTTCGCCGCGAGCTGGTCGAACAGCTCCTGGACCTCGCCGGCGACGGCCGCGCGGTCCGTGTCGGCGGGCAGGACGTCGCGCAGTTTGAAGACGGACCACAGCGTGTAGCGGATGACCTCGTTGAGGTCCTTGGCCTTCTTGCCGGCGTTCGGAGCCTTGCTTGATGTCTCAGTCTCAGGAGCACTCATACGGCTATTGTCCCGCCTCGCTCCGAGTGCCCCGAACCAGGGTCGCCGTGGCGGTGGTCTCCCCGGAAACGCCGCGGGCGACCTCGTCCGCGGCGCGCCGGCCACTCGCGATGCACGCGGGGATGCCGACCCCTTCGTAGACCGCGCCGCAGACGCGCAGCGCGGGCAGCTTGGCGACCTCGTCGCGGATGCGGGCGACTCTGGCCAGGTGGCCCACGGGGTACTGGGGCAGCCCGCCGATCCACCGGGTGACCTCGGTGGCGACGGGCTTCGCGGCGAGTCCGGTCGCGGCGGCGAGGTCGCGCAGCGATACGCCGACGAGTTCGCCGTCCTCGCGGTGCAGGTGGTCCTCCTCGCCGTAGCGGCCCACGGAGGTCCGCAGGACGAAGAGGTCGGGTGCCGCGTCGGCGACCCACTGCCACTTGTGGGTGGAGAAGGTGGCGGCCTTGATGGTGCGCCCGTCGACCGGCGGCACCAGGAACCCGGAGCGACCGGCGAGTGCGGCCGTATCCGCCACGTCGGAGCGCCGGAAGGCCATGGTGACCAGGGCCATCGACGCGTACTCGACGCCCGCCAGCTCGACCGAGGCGGCCGGGGACTCGGCGGCGAGCAGGGAGGAGGCGGACCAGGCGGGGGTGGCGAGGACGATGCCGTCGGCGGGGAAGACCCGGGTGTCGGTGCGCACGTCCCAGCCCTCGGCGGTACGGGTCAGGCCCAGCACGGGGGTCTCGGTGAGGATCTCGCCGCCCCCGGCGCGTACGGCGTCGGCGACGGCGCCCGGCAGGCTGCCGATGCCGCCGTCGATGCCCTGGAAGACCGGCCCGGTGCGCTGCCGGTCCGCGGCCTGCTCCTGGATGCGGGTGACCCCGTCGAGCAGCGAGCCCGCCTGCCGGGCGACGTCGAACAGCTGCGGAACGGCGGCGCGCAACGAGATCCGGTAGGCGTCGCCCGCGTACACCCCGCCGAGCAGCGGCTCCACCAGCCGGTCGACGACCTCGCGGCCCAGCCGGTCGGCCACGTACGCGCCGACGGCGACGTCGTCCCCGACGGCCGTCGGGGTGAGGTCGCGTTCCTGCGCGATCCGGGCGAGCCCCTCGGGCGAGAGGACGTCGCCGAGGACGGACGGATCACCCGGCACGCCCATCACGTGACCCTTGGGCATGGGGCGCAGCGCGTCGCGCGTCCACAGGGCGGCGGTGGTCGTGGCGGGCGGCTGGAGCCGGTTGCCGAGGCCCACCGCGTGGGCCAGGTCGACCGCCTCCGGTCGGCGGGCGAGCATGGACTCGGCACCGAGGTCGACCCGGACGCCCGCGACCTCGCCGGTCATCAGCTTGCCGCCGAGCCGGTCGGTCGCCTCCAGGACGGTGACCCTCAGCCCGGCGCCGACGAGCCGGTGGGCGGCCGCCAGTCCGGCGATGCCACCGCCGATGACGACGACGCGGCCGGGGGCCCTGTCCGCGCTGTGTGTTGAACGCTGCATTCCCCCACTCTCTCAAACCGGTTCCCCGGGGCCGCCGTGGGCGGGTGCGTACGTCACCGGGGCGGGCCGCGCCGTAGCGTGGGTTCCTTCTGACGGGGCGTCGAAGGGACTGGCATGGCGGCTGAACGACTGGTGATCATCGGCGGGGACGCGACGGGGATGTCCGCCGCGTCCCAGGCCCGGCGGCTCAAGGGCCCGGACGAGCTGAGCATCACCGCCTTCGAACGGGGCCACTTCACCTCGTTCTCCGCGTGCGGCATCCCGTACTGGGTCAGCGGCGACGTGTCCGAGCTGGACGACCTGATCGCCCGTACCCCCGAGGAGCACCGGGCCCGCGACATCGACCTGCGCACCCGCACCGAGGTGACGGAGATCGACGTGGCCGGGCGGCGGGTGCGCGCCCTGGACCGGGACTCCGGGGAGACGTACTGGACCGGGTTCGACAAGCTGGTCATCGCCACCGGGGCCCGCCCGGTGCGCCCGGAGCTGCCCGGCATGGACGCGGCCGGGGTGCACGGGGTGCAGACCCTGGACGACGGGCAGGCGCTGCTGGAGAGCCTGGAGCGGACGAAGGGCCGGCGCGCGGTCGTCGTCGGGGCCGGTTACATCGGGGTCGAGATGGCGGAGGCGATGCTGAAGCGCGGCTACGAGGTGACCGTGCTCAACCGCGGCGAGCAGCCGATGGCGACGCTCGACCCGGACATGGGGCGCATGGTCCACGACGCCATGGACGGGCTCGGCATCACCACGGTGAACGGGGCCGACGTCACCGGCATCCGCACCGGGCCGGACGGCCGGGTCACGGAGGTCACCACGGACGGCGCGTCCTACCCGGCGGACGTGGTGGTGCTCGGCATCGGCGTCGAGCCGGAGACGACGCTGGCCCGAGCGGTCGGGCTGCCGCTGGGACCGTACGGCGGGCTGCTCACCGACCTGTCGATGCGGGTCGTGGGCCACGAGAACATCTGGGCGGGCGGCGACTGCGTGGAGGTCCTGGACCTGGTGGCGGGCCGCACCCGGCACATCGCGCTCGGCACGCACGCCAACAAGCACGGGCAGGTCATCGGCTCCAACGTCGGCGGCGGCTACGGCACGTTCCCCGGCGTGGTGGGTACGGCGGTGAGCAAGGTCTGCGACCTGGAGATCGCCCGCACCGGGCTGCGCGAGAAGGACGCCCGGGCGGTGGGCCTGCGGTTCGTGACGGCGACGATCGAGTCGACGGGCCGGGCCGGCTACTACCCGGGGGCCCGGCCGATGACGGTGAAGATGCTCGCGGAGTACCGCACGGGGCGGCTGCTCGGCGTGCAGATCGTGGGCCGCGAGGGCGCGGGCAAGCGGGTGGACGTGGCGGCCGTGGCGCTCACCGCCGGGATGACGGTCGAGCAGATGACGGCCCTGGACCTGGGCTACGCCCCGCCGTTCTCGCCGGTCTGGGACCCGGTCCTGGTGGCGGCCCGCAAGACGGTGTCGGTGCTGCGGAAGGCGGGCACCGCCTGAGCGGCGCCCGCCCCCGGGCGGTCAGCGGGCGGTGCTGGTGTGGACGTACTCGACGAGGCGGGTCAGCGCGTCCGGGTCCATCGACGGCATCACGCCGTGGCCCAGGTTGAAGATGTGGCCCTCAAGACCCGCGGCCGCGTCCAGCACCTCCTGGGTCTTGGCCTCCACCGCGGCGGTCGGGGCGAACAGCACGGCGGGGTCGAGGTTGCCCTGGAGCGCCTTGCCGGGGCCGACGCGGCGCGCGGCCTCGTCCATGGGAACCCGCCAGTCGACGCCGACGACGTCCGCGCCCGCCTCGCCCATGAGGCCGAGCAGTTCGCCGGTGCCGACGCCGAAGTGGATGCGGGGGACCTCGTAGGGGGCGACGGTGTCGAAGACCTTCGCGGAGGCGGGCAGCACGGAGCGCCGGTAGTCGGCGGGGGCGAGCGCGCCCACCCAGGAGTCGAAGAGCTGCACCGCCGAGGCGCCGGCCTCGATCTGGACCTTGAGGAAGGCGCCGGTGATCTCGGCGAGGCGGTCGAGCAGGTCGGCCCAGAGCTCCGGGTCGCCGTACATCATGGCCTTGGTGTGCTCGTGGTTGCGGGACGGGCCGCCCTCCACGAGGTAGCTCGCGAGGGTGAACGGCGCACCCGCGAAGCCGATCAGCGGGGTGGCCCCCAGCTCGGCGGTGAGCAGGCCGATGGCCTCGGTGACGTACGGGACGTCCTCGGGGGTGAGGTCGCGCAGCCGGGCCAGGTCGGCGCGGGTGCGGACCGGCTCGGCGACGACGGGGCCGACGCCGGGCTTGATGTCGAGGTCGATGCCGATGGCCTTGAGGGGGACGACGATGTCGCTGAAGTAGATCGCGGCGTCGACCTTGTGGCGGCGTACGGGCTGCATGGTGATCTCGGCGACCAGCTCCGGCATCATGCAGGAGTCGAGCATCGCGATGCCTTCGCGCACCTTCAGGTACTCGGGCAGCGAGCGCCCCGCCTGACGCATGAACCAGACCGGCGTGTGTGGCACGGGCTCGCGGCGGCACGCCTTCAGGAACGCCGAGTCATGGGTGGCGGAGGTCTTCGTCTGCTGCCCCGAGGGGCGATCGTTGGCACTCACGCACAGAATCTTCGCACGTGCGCGCAACGAGCCCGGCCCCGCACGGGTGTCCTTCCGCGCGCGAAGCTCCGGTTCCGCCTACTCTTCCCCGCATGGCTGCGGCTCAGGGACACATCTCCGGTCAATCCGATGGCGCTGACGGCAAGGACGGCGCGGAGGGTGGTTCCGTCCCGCCCGCGTTCCGTTCGGCGGTGGACGCGCTGCGCTCGGCGCGGCTGCGTTCCGAGCTGGAGGTGGAACCGACCCGGCCGCCGAAGCGGCTCGCTCCGCACGCGTACGCACTGGAGGCGGCGGTCGTCGACGGCGAGGACGATCTCGCCGACGGCCGGCTCGTCCTGCTCCACGACCCTGACGGGCACGAGGCCTGGCAGGGCACCTTCCGGCTGGTGACGCTGGTGCGCGCGGAGCTGGAGCCGGAGATGGCCGCCGACCCGCTGCTGCCGGAGGTGTGCTGGTCCTGGCTGACCGGCGCGCTGGAGGCGCGCGGACTGTCCTACGGGGAGGCCGGCGGCACGGTCACCATGGCGGGTTCCCACTACTTCGGTGCGCTGGAGACGCGGCGCCCCGCGACCCAGATCGAGATCCGGGCGTCCTGGACGCCGCGCGAGGGACGCGGCGGTGTGCCGGACACGGCGGCGCATCTGGTGGCGTGGGGGGACCTGCTGTGCCAGATCGCGGGGCTGCCGCCCTCGGGCCCGCTCGACGCGGCGGTGGTGACACTGCCCCAGCGGCGCGGGCCACAGGTCCCGTAGGACGTCAGCGGCGTGGGCCGCAGGTCCCGTAGGACGTCAGCGGCGCGGGCCACAGGTCTCAGTAAGGCGTGCGGACCGCCTCCGTTTCTCGTGACGCTGCGTCACCCGATCACTTCCAGCCATCGCCGCGCTTTTCGTACAATCGATCGCGCGTCCTATTTGCCCGAATTGTTACGCAGCAATCGTGATCTTCCCCTAAAGGAGCAGGGGTCTGCTGCCGAAGGAGTCAATGACCCTTCAAGCACGGTTCGCCCCGGCTTCATCCCCGAGCCGGCCCGTCCCGTCCACTTCCCAGGAGGCCTGGTGTCCGTTCTCCTCGAGCAGCCCGCAAGCCTGGTCGCCTACCGCCCGAACAAGCCGACGGCCATGGTCGTCGTGGCCGACCCGCGCGTCCGTTCCACCGTCACCCGCCATCTGTGGGCCCTCGGAGTACGTGACGTCATCGAGGCGTCGTCCATCGCGGAGGCCCGTCCCCGCGTCGGCAACCCGCGCGACATCTGCGTTGCCGACGTCCACCTGCCCGACGGTTCCGGGCTGACCCTGCTGTCCGAAACCCGAGCCGCCGGCTGGCCCAACGGTCTCGCCCTGTCCGCCGCCGACGACATCGGCGCCGTGCGCAACGCCCTCGCGGGCGGCGTCAAGGGCTACGTCGTCACCGGCACCCGTACCAATATCGGCCACCCGGCCCGTCCCGGCGTCGCCCCCATCGGCGCCACCGCCGCCCGTATGCACCGCCGGCCCCCCGGCACCCCGAGCCACCCGGGCGGCTACCGCGAACTGTCCGGCCGCGAGGTGGAGGTTCTGCGGCTCGTCGCCGAAGGCCAGTCCAACAAGGCCATCGGCGTCTCGATGGGGCTGTCCGCCCTGACCGTCAAGAGCCACCTCGCCCGCATCGCCCGCAAGCTCGGCACCGGAGACCGCGCAGGAATGGTCGCCGTGGCCCTGCGGACGGGCATCATCCACTGATTCCGCACCCCGGCCGGTGTGCAGAAATGCGGAACCGGCCGGATTACGCACATCGGCGCCCGTCGACGGAACGTTCCGTCGACGGGCGCCGCGCACACACAGATACCCTTGACACGTGACCGACGCCCAAGAGACCGCAGCAGACAGTTCACTGCGAACCACCGGGGGCGCTCCCCCGGACGACGTCGCCCCGGCGCCGATCCCCTTGCTCGAACCGCGCGAGGGCATTCCGCCGGTGGTGGCCTCCGACGACGCCCTGGCCGGGGTGATCGCGGCCTTCGCCGCGGGCTCCGGGCCGGTGGCCGTGGACGCCGAGCGGGCGTCCGGCTACCGCTACGGGCAGCGCGCCTACCTCGTACAGCTGCGCCGTGACGGCGCGGGCAGCGCGCTGGTCGACCCCGTCGGCTGCCCCGACCTGTCCGGGCTCGGCGAGGCCCTGCGCGGCACCGAGTGGATTCTGCACGCGGCGACGCAGGACCTGCCCTGTCTGCGCGAGATAGGGATGACGCCGACCGGGCTCTTCGACACCGAGCTGGCCGGACGGCTGGCCGGGTTCCCGCGGGTCGGCCTCGGCGCGATGGTCGAGAACGTCCTCGGCTACTCCCTGGAGAAGGGCCACTCCGCCGTCGACTGGTCCACCCGCCCGCTGCCCGAGCCCTGGCTGCGGTACGCCGCGCTCGACGTCGAGCTCCTGATCGACCTGCGCAACGCCCTGGAGGACGAGCTCGACCGGCAGGGCAAGCTGGAGTGGGCGCAGGAGGAGTTCGCCGCCATCGCCTCGGCGCCGCCCGCTCCCCCGCGCCAGGACCCCTGGCGCCGCACCTCCGGGATGCACAAGGTCCGCCGCCGCCGGCAGATGGCGGTGGTACGGGAGCTGTGGACCACCCGTGACCAGGTCGCCCGGCGGCGGGACATCTCGCCCGGCAAGGTGCTCGGGGACGCCGCGATCATCGAGGCCGCGCTCGCGCTGCCGCCGAACACCCAGGCGCTGACGGCCCTGCCCGGCTTCGGCCCGCGCATGGGGCGGCGCCAGCTGGAGCAGTGGCAGGCCGCCGTCGACCGGGCCAAGGCGCTGCCCGACACGGAGCTGCCGCAGCCCGGCCAGGCCCTCGCGGGCCCGCCGCCGCCGCGCGCCTGGGCCGACAAGGACCCGGCCGCCGCGGCCCGGCTCTCGGCCGCCCGTACCGCGGTCTCCGAGCTGGCGGAGCGCCTGCACCTGCCGCAGGAGAACCTGATCACGCCGGACACCGTGCGCCGGGTGTGCTGGGAGCCGCCGAAGAATCCGACGCCGGAGACGGTGGAATCGGCGCTGGCCGGATACGGCGCGCGGCACTGGCAGATCGAGCAGGTGGCCCCGCTCCTGGTCCGCGCGCTCACGCAGTCGGCCTGAGAAGGCATGGGAACGGCATAGGACAGGGGCGTATTCACGCCAGTTCTGCGCGACCCCTCGCCACGCGGCACGCACTCCGCCATGGCCCGGACGGACTCGATTTCGAGTCCGTCCGGGCCATTCGCCGTGTGCGGCGCGGCCCGGAGCGGGCACTTTCCCCTGTGTGACCTTCACCGCTCCCGGCACAGGGGGTGGGCAGTCTGGTTACCCGCAAGTAGCATGAGCGGAGCGGCGTGCCTCCGGGCGCGCCCCGCAGCAGTGCCATCCCGCACCCTGGAGGAGAGCCATCGTGCCTCGTACCATCCGGGACGTCGTCTTCGTCGACGGCGTCCGCACCCCGTTCGGCAAGGCGGGCCCGAAGGGCATCTACCACGAGACCCGCGCCGACGATCTCGTCGTGAAGGCCATCCGGGAGCTGCTGCGCCGCAACCCGGACCTGGACCCCAAGAAGATCGACGAGGTCGCCATCGCCGCGACCACGCAGATCGGCGACCAGGGCCTCACGCTCGGCCGTACCGCCGGAATCCTGGCCGGGCTGCCGCAGTCCGTCCCCGGCTACTCCATCGACCGCATGTGCGCGGGCGCCCTGACCGCCGTCACCTCGACGGCCGGCTCCATCGCCTTCGGCGCGTACGACGTCGTCGTCGCCGGTGGCGTCGAGCACATGGGCCGCCACCCGATGGGCGAGGGCGTGGACCCGAACCCGCGCTTCGTGTCGGAGAAGCTGGTCGACGAGTCCGCCCTGTTCATGGGCATGACCGCGGAGAACCTGCACGACCGGTACCCCACGATCACCAAGCAGCGCGCCGACGAGTACGCGGTGCGCTCGCAGGAGAAGGCCGCCAAGGCGTACGCCAACGGCAAGATCCAGCAGGACCTGGTGCCGGTCTCCGTGCGCCGCACCAACGCGGAAGCCGGCGAGACGGGCTGGGGCCTGGTCACCGCCGACGAGCCGATGCGCCCGGGCACCACGATGGAGTCCCTGGCGAACCTGAAGACCCCGTTCCGCGCCCACGGCCGCGTGACGGCCGGTAACGCCGCGGGTCTCAACGACGGCGCCACCGCCTCCCTGCTCGCCGCCGAGGACGTCGCCCGCGAGCTGGGCCTCCCGGTCAAGATGCGCCTGGTCTCCTACGCCTTCGCGGGCGTCGAGCCGGAGGTCATGGGCTACGGCCCGATCCCGGCCACGGAGAAGGCCCTCGCCAAGGCGGGCCTGTCCATCTCGGACATCGGTCTCTTCGAGATCAACGAGGCGTTCGCCGTCCAGGTGCTGGCCTTCCTGGAGCACTACGGCATCGCCGACGACGACGTCCGGGTCAACCAGTACGGCGGCGCGATCGCCTACGGCCACCCGCTGGCCTCCTCCGGCGTCCGGCTGATGACACAGCTGGCCCGCCAGTTCGAGGAGCAGCCCGAGGTCCGCTACGGCCTGACGACCATGTGCGTCGGCTTCGGCATGGGCGCGACGGTCGTCTGGGAGAACCCGCACTTCGAGAACGCCGGAGGCGACAAGTGAGCACCACCACCGAGCTTCTGAAGGGTGCGGCCGAGCTGTTCCCCGGCGAGGTCGTCACCCAGGCGCACGTACGCCACCTGGACCTGCCGGCCGGTGCCGGGCGCTTCGCCCTCATCACGCTGGACAACGGCCTGGACCACACCAAGCCGACCACCTTCGGGCCGCAGTCGCTGGCCAACCTGAACGCCGCGATCGACCAGGTCGAGAAGGAGGCCGCCGAGGGCGCGATCACCGGCGTCGGCATCACCGGCAAGCCGTTCATCTTCGCGGTCGGCGCCGACCTCAAGGGCGTCGAGCTGCTCAAGGAGCACAAGGACGCGCTGGCCATCGGCAAGGGCGGCCACGACGTCTTCCGCCGGCTCTCCTCGCTCGCCGTCCCCACGTTCGCGTACTACAACGGCGCGGCGATGGGCGGCGGTGTCGAGGTCGGGCTGCACTGCTCGTACCGCACCGTCTCCAAGGCGCTGCCCGCGTTCTCGCTGCCCGAGGTCTTCCTCGGCCTGGTCCCCGGCTGGGGCGGCTGCGTGCTGCTCCCGAACCTGATCGGCGCCGACCGCGCGGTCTCGGTGATCATCGAGAACTCGCTGAACCAGAACCGCCAGCTCAAGGGCAAGCAGGTCTTCGAGCTCGGCATCGCCGACGCGATCTTCGAGGGCGCGGACTTCCTGGAGCGGTCGCTGGTGTGGACCGCGGACGTGCTCAACGGCACGGTCACGGTGGAGCGCCCCGAGGTCGACCGCGGCGAGGCCTGGGACCAGGCCGTCGCCCGCGGCAAGGCCATCGCGGACTCCAAGGTGCACGGCGCCGCCCCGGCCGCGTACCGCGCGCTGGAGATCATCGCCGCGGCCAAGGACGGCGACCTGGGCGCCGGCTTCGACCGCGAGGACCAGGCCCTGGCGGACCTGATCATGGGCGGCGAGCTGCGCTCCGGTATCTATTCGTTCAATCTGGTCCAGAAGCGCGCCAAGCGCCCGGCCGGTGCCCCGGACAAGAACCTGGCCCGCCCGGTCACCAAGGTCGGTGTGGTGGGCGCCGGCCTGATGGCCAGCCAGCTCGCCCTGCTGTTCCTGCGCCGCCTGGAGGTGCCGGTCGTCCTGACCGACATCGACCAGGAGCGCGTCGACAAGGGTGTCGGCTACGTCCACGCCGAGATCGAGAAGCTGCTCGGCAAGGGCCGCATCAACCAGGACAAGGCCAACCGCCTCAAGGCCCTGGTCTCCGGTGTGCTGGACAAGGCGGAGGGCTTCTCCGACGCCGACTTCATCATCGAGGCCGTCTTCGAGGAGATCGGCGTCAAGCAGCAGGTGTTCGCGGAGGTCGAGGCGGTCGCCCCGGCGCACGCGATCCTCGCCACCAACACCTCCTCCCTCTCGGTGACCGAGATGGCCTCGAAGCTGAAGAACCCGGAGCGGGTCGTCGGCTTCCACTTCTTCAACCCGGTCGCGATCCTCCCGCTCCTGGAGATCGTGCGCGGCGAGCAGACCGACGACGCCTCGCTGGCCACGGCCTTCGGTGTCGCCCGCAAGCTGAAGAAGACCGCGGTGCTGGTGAAGGACGCCCCGGCGTTCGTCGTCAACCGCATCCTCACCCGCTTCATGGGCGAGATCCAGAACGTCATCGACGAGGGCACCCCGGTCGAGGTCGCGGAGAAGGCCATCGAGCCGCTCGGCCTGCCGATGTCCCCGCTGGTGCTCCTGGAGCTGGTCGGCCCGGCGATCGGCCTGCACGTCTCCGAGACCCTGAACCGCGCCTTCCCGGAGCGCTTCACCGTCTCCGAGAACCTGGCCGCCGTGGTCAAGGCCGGCAAGCGCGGCTTCTACGTCTACGACTCCGGCAAGCCGGAGCTGGACCCGGAGGTCGCCGCCCTCCTCAAGCAGGGCGACTCGGTCCTGACCGAGGAGCAGGTCCGCGACCGCGTCCTGGACGCGGTGGCGCAGGAGATCGGCCTGATGCTGGACGAGGGCGTCGTCGCCGAGGCCCAGGACATCGACCTCTGCCTGATCACCGGTGCGGGCTGGCCCTTCCACCTGGGCGGCATCACGCCGTACCTGGACCGCGAGGGCGTCTCCGAGCGGGTGAACGGGAAGAAGTTCCTGGAGCGGGGCGTGGCGAGCGTTCCGGCGTAACGCGCAGCGCCGTAGTGGGGCGGGGGTGCCGCGGGACCGGCTCAGGACGGTCGCGCGGGGCCCCCGCCCCTTCGGCGTGCGCCCCGCGTCACCAGGAGGGCAGGGCCGGGTAGTGCTCGCAGTCCGGGCCGCAGGGCAGACGCGAGGACATCGACGTATGCAGCCAGCTGTCCTCGGGAACGCCGTGCACCTTCAGCTCCAAACGCGCCGGGGGCGAGTGAATCGCGCTGAACACCGCCACGAACTCGACGGCGTAGGTGCCCGGTCGCCAGTCGTGGGCGTGCGTGACCCGCCAACTGCCGTCCTCCCCCACCGGGGCCTCGGCTACCAGCCGGCCCTGCTCCAGCACCACGACCTTCTCGACGCCACGTCCTGCCGTGCCCGAGAACCGGGGGCGGGGACCGCTCCACGCTCCCTTGCGCGGCCCGATGGTCTCGGGCGCCGCCAACCGGTCGATAACCTCGAACTCCGTCTCCGCCGCCGTGGAGACCGCGTTGCCGGCGAGGGCGACCGCGGTCACCTTGTGCCGGCCTGCCGGCCACTGCACGGCGCGCCGCCACTGCCATGTCCCGTCCTCGGCGGTGCGGGTCCCGCCGAGGTAGTCCCCCTCCTCGAAGAAAAGCAGGTACTCGGCCCCCTTGGGCGCCGTCCCCGTGAGCTTGCGGCCGACACCGACCAGGGCGCCGGGGGCCGGCGAGGTGAAGGCCGGAGCGGCGGCGACCTCGGGCTGCGCGGTCAGCGCGAGCTGCGGCTGCTGCACGGTGAACTCGGTCTGCACCGGCGGGAGCTGCCCAGGCACCAGCCGCTGGACGTCCACCAGCCCGGGCGGCAGCCCGGGGACGCCGGCCAGGCCGCTCGCCACCAACCGCGCCGCTTCGCGGGCCCCGGCATGGTTGAAGTGAGTGGCGTCCACGATGCCCTGCGGGTGCGCCGGGTGCTCCCCCGGATCGAGCCACCGGAAGAGCCCTCGGGCCCTCGTGGGGCCCAGCTCGGCAAGGAGCTGGGTGGTGGAAGCCATCATGTCGATGACCGGGCAGCCGAGTTCCGCGGCGGCCTCCAGAGCCAGCCGGGGGTATCCGTCGTGTGCCTCAACCGGAGTGCCGGAGATGTCGAAGACGCACCGGGCCGTCGGCGTCAGGAGGACGGGCACGGCGCCCTCGGCCCGGATCGCCTCGATGTACAGCCGCAGATACTCCTTGAACTCGCGCGGGCTGTGGTAGAGGTTGGGCTGGTTGATGCGCTGCTCGACATTGCCGAAGGCAATGAGTACGAGGTCCCCGTGGTCGACGAGCGTGAGCAGCGCCGCCAACCGCTCCGTGTAGTAGGCCCGCAGCGTCATGCCGTCGCGCGCGTAGTTGCGTACGTCGCAGTCGGGTCCCAGGAACTCTTTCAGATACTGGCCCCAGCCCGCGAGCGGCGACTCCCCCTCGGTGCGTGAGGCGGCCACCGAGTTGCCGATGACGCAGATCTTTCTCATGTCTTCTTCTCGTCTCCGTTGTCACGTGGCCCCGGGGCGGGGGTCAGCCTGCCTGCCAGGGGCCGAAGCCTGCGCCCGGCCGCGTTTCTTCCTGCCGCGCCCAGTGCAGCCGGCCGTCCGTGCCGAGCACCGCGACGACCGCCCGGCCGTGCACGTCGGCGGCGATCGCCGGTGCGCCGACCATCTGGATCTCGTGGCGCTCCCACTCGGGCCGCTCCGTGGACTGGTCGTCCGCCGACAGCACGGTCACCGCGGGCCTGCTCCGTTCGTCCCTGCGGGCGAGGACCACGAGGTGGTGCTCCGGGGTGAGCAGCCGGGCGGCGGCGACCGCCCCGGTGCCTCCGTCGTCGCTGAGCCGCTCCACCCGCTGCTCCCACGTTCCGTTGGGGCGCTGCCGGTGGCGCATCACCGCGCCGGTGTCCTCCTCCCGGTAGAACAGCGCCATCCGGTTGCGGCCGATCTGGACGGGGGTCAGGCCGGAGGCCGGGCGCCAGCTCTCCGGCACGCCGGTCACCAGCTGGTCCTCCAGTTTGAACGGCCCGTACACGGCCTCCTGCCGCCACCGGACCCCTCCGGTGCGATTCGCGGCGTACATGTCGATACGGCCGGTGGAGCGCGCCACGGTGGTCAGGGAGTCCTGCACCCAGCGCCCGCCGAACACCTCCCACCCGGCAAGCCCTTCCGGCGTCTCGCGTCGCATGCTGACGCCCACCGAGAAGTTCCGTACGAAGACGTGAAGGTGACCGGCCGGGTCCACCACCGCCGCGGGCACCCCGGCCTCGCGGCAGCGCCGCCAGTCACCGGTGGACTCGTCGGGGTTGCCGAGGGACTCCCAGGGCAGCACGGAGCCGGTGCGTCCCTGGCGCCACATGCGCACCACTTCGACGTCGACCCGGCCCTCGGTGCCCGGGACGCGCCGCAGCCCGACCAGGTGGACGCCACCGGTGCGGTCGGGGGCTACGGCGAGGCACGGCATGAGGTCGCCCCCGGGCAGCAGGAGCGGCCCCTCGAAGCGTCCGGCGCCGGCTCCCGTCTCCGTCCACACGGCGGCCCGGTCGCCCAGGACCGCGTAGGCGGCGAGCCGGCCGTCCGTCTGCCGGTGCAGCCACTGCGTGCCCTGCGGATAGCGGCTGCGGGTGCTCCACCCGTACCGGCGGATGTCGGATCCGTCGCCGAGTTGCAGGTCGCCGCAGTAGCGGTGCGCACAGGCGTGGCCGTCGGCCCCCGCGTACACATCGACCAGGGACTTCTTCAGCGCGTGGGTGCGCTCGCTCAGGTTGTTCGGCCAGTTCTTGTTCCCGTAGCCCGTGAAGTGCTCGGTCAGCGGCGGACGGCCTCCGGCGCGCAGGTGCCGGCGGAGCGCCTCGCGGGCGAACTGGGCGGTGGCGGTGTGGTCCGGGTGGTCGCTGGAAATGATGCCGCGCTTCTCGTCGTACGACTCGTGCAGCGGGTCCGGGTCCATGGTCCACAGCAGCGTGGGCTGCGCGTAGGAGAGCAGTTGCGTGAGGGCGCCGACGACGTCCTCACGGGCGAGGGCCTGCGCCTGGTGCAGCTCCGACTCGGCGGCCAGGAGGGTGGGCTGCCGGGCGGCCCGTCCGTCCCAGAGGTCGGTCAGTCGGGCCGCCGGCTGCTCCGCCGGGAAACCGTGTGCGGCATCCGCCATCCGCAGGCCCAGGAAGAAGAGCTGCACGTGCGGCGCGTCCGCCAGGTAGCACCGCTCGGCGGCCACGCCCGGCACGAGTTCGACCGGTTCCCGGCCCCAGGCGGCCTCTCTGTTGCCGAGGACCATGGTGGCGTAGGCGGCGCGCAGCCCGTTCTGGCGCGCCTCCATGTACCCCGCATAGTCGACCGGGGCCTGATCCCGCAGGGGGTCACGGGTGTCCGCATTGCGACCGTCGGCCTCACCGGCCGTGAGGTAGACGCTCGTGACACGGTGACCGGCGGCCAGCACCCGGTACAGGTCGGGGTTGGCGAAGTAGAGGTCGTCGTCGGTGTGCGCGAACACCTGGAACAGCGAAGTGGAGTTCGCCTCGGCCGGCTGGGTCATGGTCGGTGGACGCTCCGATCGGGCGCGGCTGAGGAACGGGAGCCCGGGCGGGACGCGCTCACAGTGGCCACCCCGGCAGGCCCCCGGCGTGGAAGCGCTGGTTGCGCGGGGAGCCCGCCTCGAACTGGCTGGCCACCGGGAAGTACGAGGGCAGGAACGCCGCCAGGACGGCGTCCTGCTCGTCCTCGGTGACATCGCCGTCGTGGTAGTCGTTCAGGCAGAACACGTCGTGCGGACGATTTAGCTGAAGGCGGGAGAGCCGCTGCCGGTGCTCGCTCAGCCCCACGTTGACGAAGCCGCAGTTGATACTGCCCGGTGCCGACCGCTGCGTGTGGAAGCCGAAGTAGTGGTGCAGCGACGAGGCTATGGCGAGGTCGGAGTGGCTGCGGAAGCGGCTGGCGGCGGTACCGGCGACAGCGTGCTCGTAGTAGTGCTCGATGTCCGCGAGGACGCTGCGGCGCAGCGGGTGCGGCGCGTGCAGGAACGAGTGGGCGAGTACCTGGCCGAAGGAGCCGGCTATCAGTTCGCGGTTGTTCTTGGCCGCGCTCACGTTGAACTCGTCGGCGGTCGTGGTCGGGCCCATGGGCACGGTCGTCGGGGACATGAAGTGCTTGGCGACGCCGTTGCTGTGGAAGAACACGCTCGGCTGCAGCACACGGCCGATGAACACGTCGTCGTTGAAGTACAGGAAGTGCTCGGACAGCCCGTCGATGCGGTGCAGCTGGCTTTCGATGGCGTGCGAGTTGTACGTCGGCAGCACCGACGGGTCGGCGAAGATCTCCCGGTGGTCGACCACACGGACCCGCGGATGGTTCAGGTCGAGCCACTCCGGGACCTGCTGGTCGGTGACCAGATAGATGGTGCGGATCCATGGGGCGTACATGTCGATGGAGCGCAGCGAGTAGCGCAGTTCGTCGCGGTCGCGAAAGCGGGCGGCGCTGCTCGCGGAGTCCTCGGTCTGCATGCCGAGGGCGTGCATCACCGCGTTCTTCCGCTCCAGCCAAGCGATGTCGCCTCCGTCGACCCAGGTGTACACCGCGTCGATGGGGAAGTTGACGTCGCCGTGGACGGGGCCTGCGTACGGCTCGATGGTGGGGTAGGTGCGCCCGCCCAGCACGATCCCCGTCACGTTCATGGTCTGGGTGGACACCTTGTCGCCCACCACGGTGCGGACCGGCGAGACCATCATGCTCGGGTCCTCCGGGTCCTCCTCCCAGAAGTTGATGGTGCAGCCGTAGACCCCGGCGAGACGGAGGGTCCGGGCGGGCGTGACGGCGTTCTGGTAGACGCGCACGGCCGAGCAGGGGGTCTGGGTGTACTGCTCGGCGAAAGCGGCGAGGACCGTGGCGGTCGGGCTCTGGCGTTCGTTGAGCAGCGCCACGTACACCGCACTGTCCGCGTGCGCCGCGGTGAGCGCTTTGAGCACGACCTCCCGGTTCGAGGTGTGGACGGCGACGGCGTGCCGGACGTTGGTGTCCCGGGTGACGAAGTACGGGATGCGCGCGTTCTCCAGGGCCGTGGCGACCAGGGCGAGATTGTGCTGGACCACGTCCCACGGGGATTCGCCGCCCATGCGGCGGCACAGCTGTCCGCCGTCGCGGACGAGAGCGCGATCGGCACGCAGCATCCGCTCCTCCAGGGCCCGCTGCGCCTTGGTGTCGATGGTGGTCGCGGGGGCCGGGGCGGCCGGACGGAGGATGCCCTCCTGGCCGCTCATCAGGGCGTGCACCGCCTGCCGCTCCGCCTTGCGCGACTCGCGTGCCCCGGACGCCCGCTCGGCGTGCATCTCGGCGAAGACGTTCTCCCACATGGCGGTCACCACGGGCGGAGCGAGCCGGGCGACCGATTCCGCGGCCGCGTGCCCCATGCCGTGGCGCAGCGGCGCGTCCTCGATGAGTCGGATGAGCGCCCGGGCGGCGGCATCGGTGTCTCCGGCCGGCACGAGGATGCCGGTCTGCCCGTCCAGGACGACTTCGCGCGGGCCGTTGGGGCAGTCGTAGGAGACCACGGGCACACCGGCGGCCTGGGCCTCGGTCAGCACCAGCGGGAACGCCTCGTTGCGGGAGGTCATGAGCGCGATGCTGGCCTTCGCCCACTCCTCCGCCAGGTGAGGGGAATTGCCGTTGAGCTGGACGCTGTCCTGCAGGCCGAGCATGTCGATCTGTCGCCGCAGGGTTCCGGCGAGCGGGCCGTCACCGAAGATGCGCAGCGTCCAGGTGGGGTGCTTGCGCGCCACGGTGTCCCAGATGGTGATCGCGTGGTCGATCTGCTTCTCGCCGACCAGACGGCCCGCGATGACGACGCTCCGGGTCTCCAGGGTGGAGCGTGGCCTGAATCCGCGCGGCAGGGCGTTGGGGACGACATCCATGCGCGGCGCGCTGTGGCCGAGGGTCTCGGCGAACCAGTCACGCGTGCGGTTGCTGAGCACGGCGAGCGCGTCCAGGCGGGAGGCGTAGCGCAGCAGCGGTTCGGCGCTGGCGCCCCGGAGTTCCGAGACACGGTGCTCCTGGTGGAGCGTCATCACGTGCGGGGGTGCCAGCTGCACCGCGAGGGCCATGAGCGCCGGTGTGGTGGTGATCAGCAGATCCGTGTCGGTGTGCTGGAGCGCGTACTCCAGTTCCAGGTCGGTCAGCCTGTTGAACGCCGCTTCCCAGGCGGGGTCGACCAGGGCGCTCGGCCGGTCCGCGACCTGTGCCCACGCCTCGGGGGCCAGACCGGTGGGGCGGACGGGGAGGGGGGTGGCACCGGTCCGGTCGATCAGGTAGTCGACACGGATGCGCTGGTCGATCGGGAAGAACAGTTGCGGCTGCGTCTTGAGGATGCTCATCACTCGGACGTCGTGGTTGGCCACGAGTTCGGCGGCCTGGTTGAACACTGCTCGTTCGGTGCCCCCTACGGCATCCGCGGTGAGCAGGAGAAAAGTGATCTTCATTGGGTGCGGTTACACGGCTTCCGTCATCGGGCTGCACTGGATGCGGAAGTTACCCGCGGGTGTGTAGCGGGGCAGTACGAGCATGGGGTGCAGGCCCACAGGCGTGACCGCGGTCTGCCGGTAGGCGAAGACCCGTCCGGGGTTGCGGACGTCGTGGAGACGCCGGCCCAGGCGCATGGTCCGCAGGTTGTCCGAGCTGAGCGCCAGGTCCCACTGCTCGGCGCGGTCGCGGCGCGGCGCCATGAGGTGCAGCGGCACGGACACCTGCCACAGCCCTCCGTCGAACCGCTCGACGCCGGCCTCCAGGCGACGCCCCGAGGCGACGAACTCGACCGACGGGGCCTGGGGCTCGCCGCCCACCACACGGAAGGTGACGTCGACCTGGCTGTGGGTCACGTGGACCCGCACGACCTCCGCCGACGGCTGGGGCCGGCTGAACGTGACCTGGGCGCTCCCGGTGACACTGCGGCCCAGCCGGTAGCGGTCGCCGGTCGCGGCGGACGCCTCCATGGGGCGGGTCGGGCCGCCGTACGGAACGGGAAGGTCCACGAGGAGCAGGGGCAGCGCACGGCGGCGCGCCCCGCGTGACAGGCGCAGCCGGATCTTCCAGCGGCCGGGCGTCAGCGGCAGGCCGGTCACGTCCTGTCCGAGCAGGATCGCGGCGTCCATCGCGACGCCACCGTCGTGGTCGGTGTAGACCTTGGCGTCCGTGGTGAGCCGGCGTCCTCGGCGCTTCAGCTCGATCCGGGCGTCCTCGTCCGGCCGCGCCCAGTGCGGCATCCGGGCGTGCAGGTTGACGGTCTGCCCGTCGAGCACGGCGGCGTAGTGGAGCACAGCGGCACGGCCCTGGCGACGGGGCAGGAAATACCGGCGCAGCAGGACCGACCGGACGCGGGCGGTCCGGCGGCGCGCGCGGCGGCGCAGTGCGCGCAGGGGGCGTCGACGTTTCATCTGGCAACTCCGTCGGCGAGTCCGTGTTGGGTGGGAACCGCGTCCAGCTTCGGAGGTGAGACGCGGCGGTCGCTGAGCCGGGTGGGACCGGTGGCCCCGTCGGGCAGCTCGTAGCGGCTGGGGACGGGGAAGTACCTGTCGAGGAACGACCGGACCATGCGCTCCTGTGCCTCCGGATCGGGGTGCTCGACGGTGTCGTTCAGGCAGAACGTGTCGAAGTGCCGGTGGGCGAGAAGGTTGTCCAAGCGGCGCCGGGCCTGGTCGGCGGCGAGGTCGATGTACTGGTAGCGCAGGTTCCCGGTGGTCGTACGGCCGGTGTGGAAGCCGTAGTAGTGGTGCAGTGACGAGGCGATCGGGACGTCCTCGGGAGACCGGAAGCGGGAGTGCTGGGTGCGGTGGTGCTCCGCGCTGTAGACCAGCTCGATGTCGGAGAGGATGCTACGGCGCAGGGGATGCGGGGTGTGCTTCATCTTCTGCGCGATACGGGTGCCGAAGGACCGCTCGATCAAGGCCCGGCTGTTCTTGCCTGCCGCGTTCACCGGCAGGTCGTCCGTGCCCACGGGGCCGCTCGGTATGAGCGCCTTGGACTGGAAGAACTTGGTCAGGCCGTTGGTGTGGAAGAAGCGGTCGGCGCCGAGGGGGCGGCCGAAGAAAACGTCGTCGTTGAGGTAGAGGAAGTGCTCGGACAGGCCGTCGATGTGGTGCAGCTGGCTTTCGATGGCGTGCGAGTTGAACGTGGGCAGGGCAGTGGGGTCGGAGAAGATCTCGCGATGGTCGACGACCTTGATGCCCGAGGCGTCGGTGTCCAGCCAGCTGGGCACCTGTCCGGCGGTGACCAGATAGACGGTGCGGACCCAGGGCGCGTACTGGTGCAGGGAGCGCAGGGAGTAGCGCAGTTCGTCGCGGCTGGTGAAGCGCGAGTCGTTGGCCGCCTGGGCATGCAAGGTCCGGGGCGGGTCGCCCAGCCGCCCCGAGCGGACGGCGTCGCGTTCGGCGCTCCACTGAGGGTCGGAGTCGTCGACCCAGGTGTAGACGACATCGATGGGAAAGAGGTGGTCCTCCGCCAGGGGCTGGGTGAATTCGGCCACGGTACGCGCGCTGCCGGTGGTGTAGGCGCCGGGAATCAAGGCGAACAGAGCCTGCGGGACGGTGTGGCGTGGTACGTCGACCGGCACCTCGGTCACCACCCGGTTGGGGCGGGGCGCCTCCAGCTGTCCGTCCCGTTCCTTCCAGAATTCCAGGTCACAGCCCTGGTCGGCGCCGTAGACGAGCTCCTGGGTGGGGTCGGTGACGTACCAGGCGACCCGCAGAGCGTCGTGCTTGCGCAGCTGGCGCCAGGACTTACCGACGTCGCCGGGCCGCATGCCGGACTCCGATGCGGTGGCCGCGCCGACGTAGCCGGGGGTCTGCTCGAAGGCGATCTGGAGCATCTCCTCCGCCGACTCGCGCTGTCCTGCGGGCACCGCGACGGTCGGAAGATCCTTCGTGGCGCCGCGAACGCAGAAGTAGTCAACTCCCCCGGCCTCCAGCGCGGCGACGAGGATGTGCAGATTGCGGGCCCGGGCTGCCCAGGCCGTGGCGCCCTCGACAACCAGGGCGTGCATGTGTCGGCCCTTGACGCGCACCACGCGGCGGGCGGAGTCCGCGCTGTGCCGGGGTGCGTTGCGGCGGCCGCCCATCGCCCAGACGACCGTCGCGGACCGGATGGCGTCGACGGAGCTGAACGAGGACTTCACCGCCGAGCGGAGCGGAGCCGGCACTTTGCGGACGATGCCCCTCCGTGCGCCTGCCGGCACCACGGACCGGTACGCCGAAACCAGCGATCCCGCCTCCGGATTGCCGGAACCGACCACGAGGCATCCACCACCCACGCCACTGCGGTCCAGCGTCAGCCTCGACCGGATGCCTCGTTGCGCCCGGACAAAGGACGGCATGAGACCGAAACCTGTCATCCCCCACGAAGAACCGCCCCGCGAGACGGTCACATTTGCTCACCTGCGAGCAAGTCACAGAACCTTCACATAAAGAACCGGTCAACGTCCAGCCAAAAAGGTGGACAGATGCGACGTGTACCCGTGATGAATCCCACTGGGAACTCATACAACCTTTTACAACTTCACGAGAACGCCACATGGCGGAGGAGCGACACCCCGGTGTCGTGCCGATGCTCCGGAAGGGGCCGGCGGATCAGAGCCGGTGCCACTGCGGCGAGAGCGTCAGCCCCGGACCCGGCTCCTGCCGGGCGAGGGACACCGCCCCGTCCCGCCCGCGCACCGCTACGACGACTCGGCCGCACCCGTCGACGGCGAGCGCGGGATCACCGACGCACTCCTCGGTGGTGTCGGACCACCAGACCCCGCCCTGCTCCCCTTCGGTGCCGCAGACCCCGATCAGCAGAGTGCCGCTCGTCCCGCGCTGCGCGAGAACCGTGCAGTCGTAGCCGCCCAGGTCGGCACGCAGCGCGACGACGGCGCCCTCTCCGGGGTACCCGCCCAGCAGCACGGGCCAGGCACCTGCCCGGAAGAAGACGATTCCCGCCGTAGCCGCATCGGTCCAGTAGTACGTGAGGCGGCCGGGCGCGGTCTCCAGCGCCGTCGCAGACCCCTCCAGAGCGTAGAACTGCAGGGGAGGAGCTATCAGCAGCGGGCCGTCCGGAACGTCCTGCCGCCACTGCTGCACGCCGCGGTCACCGGTCGCGAAGACCTCCACGAGCCCGCCGGAGGTCACCGACGGCACGATTTGGGCGGAGAGCCCGACGCCCTTGAGGTCCTGCCAGGCCCCCCATTTGCCGCCCTTACCCTCGCGGCGCATCTGCAGTCCGCGGCCCGCGTTGCGCGCGAAGACGAAGACCGTCCCCTGCGCGTCGACGGCTCCGGCCGGCGCCCCCACCTTCCGGCCCCTCTCCCGGTCGCGGTAGAAGTTGCCGAGGGAGCGCCACTCGGTGACGGGCCGGCCGGTCTGGTACTGGACGGCGTGTACGAAGTCGACGCTCGGCCCCTCGTCACCGCGGCGTTCCCGCCGCCCGAGGAAATGCACGTAGGCGTCGGCGCCCTGAACGACGGTGAGGTCCGTGAGGCCCGCGACCGGCACGAAGTCCGGCCCGTCCCACCGGTCACCGCCCCGGCTCCGCTGCGTCCAGCGCAACAGGCCGCCGTCCGTGCGGGCGTACAGCGTGAGCCTGCCGTCCTTACCCAGCGTCATCCAGCGGCCGCGCGGCGTACCGCTGACCTGGTGGCGGCCGGTGGACGGAGCCGAGAGGAGGGTGCTGCCCGAGGAGTCCGGTTTCCTTCTCCGCATGGCCCTTGACACCCTCTCCCCTTCACCGATCCCTCATCCCGCCCACACAGGATCGATAGCATCATATGCTCAGCGCCGATCCGCCTGATCGGGTCGCGCGGCCGTCGGCCCCAGGGAACCAAGACACCCATTCGAACGATCCTCTGTTCTATAGTGCACGCTCAGTCATACACGCACGGACCGGCCCCGCCCCCCACCCGAGTCCCACGCACTCCACAGCCCGCCCCGGGCCACGAGATTTGAGGACTCGACCACGATGAGCCACGACGCCATACCCGCGAGCACGCACGAAAGCCCTCCGGCGTCTCATGGCGGCGGACGGAAGCGCAGAGAAGGTCGCAAGCGGCGTCGCGGTCTCAAGATCACCCTGATTGTGCTGCTCGTCCTGCTGCTCGCCGCAGGCGGCACCGCATGGTGGCTCTACAGCCGCCTCGACGGGAACATCAAGGGCGTCGACATCAACAAGGCGCTGGGTGATGACCGCCCCGAGAAGCTTCCCACCAGCGGGCAGAACCTGCTGATCCTCGGCTCCGACTCACGGGCCGGCGCGGAGAACAAGAAGCTGGGCGGCGGCGCCGGTGTCAGCGGGGCCCGGTCCGACACCGCGCTGGTCGTGCACATCCCCGAGGGCCGCAGCAAGGCCGTCGCCGTGTCGATACCCCGCGACACCCTGGTGACCCGGCCCGAGTGCACCAAGGCCGACGGCTCGACGGTGGACACCGCGAACCGCGTGATGTTCAACTCCGTCTACGCGCAGGTCGGTCCGGCCTGTGTGGTCAAGACCGTCGAGAAGATGTCCGGTGTGCGCATCGACCACTACCTGGAGATCAACTTCGCCGGGTTCAAGGACCTCGTGGACGCCATCGGCGGCGTGACCGTCGACGTCCCGGAGGACATCCACGACAAGTCCTCCGGGCTCGACCTGACCGCCGGGTCGCACAAGCTCAACGGCACCGAGTCGCTCTCCTACGTCCGCACCCGCCACGGCATCGGCGACGGCAGCGACCTCGGACGCATCGGGCTCCAGCAGCAGTTCCTCATGGCCCTGCTCAGCGAGGTCAAGAAGCAGGATCTGCTGGGCAGTCCGACGAACGCCTACAAGATCGCCAACTCGGCCACCAAGTCCCTCACCACCGACGAGGACCTGGCCTCCCTCAAGTCCCTCACGCAGTTCGCCCGTTCGATGAACGGCGTCGACCCGGACACGATGGAGACGATCATGCTCCCCGTCGCCTACGACAAGGTCGACCCCAACCGGGTCGTCGCCGCTCAGCCGCAGGCCAAGACGTTGTGGAAGGCGATCCGCGAGGACACCGCCATCCCCGAGTCGGCCAAGAAGTCCCCGGCCACCGGCGGCTGACGGCCCGTCACCGCACCGGCGCACCGCGCGCCCGGCGTCGTACGAAACGGCCGTGGGACCTTTCCGGTCCCACGGCCGCCGTTCGGGGGCTCACACCCGCTGGGCCGGGCCCAGCGCGAGGCCCGGTTCGCTGTTCTGCCGGGCCACGTAGAGCCCGCCGTGCACCCCGATCACCCCGAGGACCACGCGGCCCTTCCCGTCGAGCGCCAACGCCGGGGCCGTGGCGGTCCGTTCGCCGGTCGCCGCCCACCAGAGGCCGCCGCTCTCGTTCTCCGTTCCGCAGGCCGCGAGCATCACCCGGCCGTCGCGGTCGCGGTGGGCGAGCACCGTGCAGTCGTAGCCGTCCAGCTCGGCGCGGAGCGCGGCGACCGGGCCCTCGGCCGGGGTGTCGGCGATCGTGACCGCCGGGGTGCCCAGGCGGTTGGCGGTGAGGGTGCCGGCCGCGGCGTCGGTCCAGTAGAAGGTGTTGCGGTCGGGAGCGGTCTCCAGCACGCTCACCGCACCGCCGGCGATCTTGACGTTCAGGTTCGGTACCTTCTCGAAGGCGCCGCCCGGTTCGGCCTGCGTCCACCTCATGGCCTTGCTGATGCCGGGGACGAGAAGCTCGATCCGCCCGGACTCGGCGACCGCGACGGCCATCGTCTCCTTGCCCAGGGTGCCCCGCAGGTCCTTCCACCCCTCCCATTTGCCGTTCTTGCCCTCACGGCGCAGCATCATCCCGCCGTTGGCGTTGCGGACGAAGACGTTGACCGCGCCGGACGGGGCGACACCGGCCGCCGGAGGGCCGATGCGGGCGGCCCGCTCGGCGTCCTTGTAGGGGTTGCCCAGGGAGCGCCACGCGGTGACCGGGCGGCCCGTCTGGTACTGGATGGCGTGGACGAGGTCGACCTGCGGCGGGCCCTCGTCCACGGGCACCGTCCGGCGCCCGACGAAGTGCACGTAGCCGTCCGCGCCCTGGGCGATGCCGAGATGGGTCAGATGCGGGACCGGGAAGAACTCGGGGCCCTCCCAGCGGGGCCCTCCCGGGCGCTCCTCGGTCCAGCGCAGGACCCCGTCCTCGTTGCGGGCGTATGCGGTGAGCCTGCCGTCCTTGCCACGCACGAGCCAGCGTCCGCCGACCGGGGTTCCGGCAGGCCCCTCGGCGCTTTCGACGTCTCGCAGGGCGCCCTCGCCCTTTCCCGAGGTGCTCCCCTGGGAACGTCTCGACCTGACTCGCATGTCGTGAGGTCATCCTTCCGTGATGGTCCGCTCCCGATCTGCGGCTTTGTGTCACGACCGGCACCCGGAAGTCGGGGAGCACCCATCATAGAATCACCGTTCGAACCCGCGGAATCGCCGCTACCGGCCCGCACTCGGGGCCCCGCAGCGTACGCCGAAGGCGTCGCCCGTGACACCCTTGCGGCATGTCCGCCCCGCGCACCCTGGTCATCGTCGACGCCGCCAACGTGGTCGGCTCCGTCCCGGACGGCTGGTGGCGGGACCGGCGCGGCGCGGCCGAGCGGCTGCGGGACGCGCTGGTTCCGTACGCCGCCGAAGGCCTGCCCGGCCTGCCCGGTCCCGTCGATCTGGTCCTGGTGGTCGAGGGGCGCGCCCGGGACGTCGCTCCGGTGCCGGGGGTACGGGTGGAGGCCGCGCCGGGCAGCGGTGACGACCGGATCACCGAGCTGGCGGCCGAGGCCGCGGCGGGTGCCCCGCCGCGGCCCTGCCTCGTCGTCACCGCCGACCGCGAGCTGCGGCGCCGGGTCGAGGCGTACGGGGCGCGGTGCGCGGGCCCGCGTACGGTGCGGCCCGGGCGCTGACGGGGAGGGTCACGCCCGGGTGCGGTGCACCCGGCTGTGCTTGCGCCCGTACGAGAAGTAGATGATCGCGCCGATCACCATCCAGATCGCGAACCGCAGCCAGGTCTCGGCCGGCAGGTTGAGCATCAGCCAGACCGAGGCGGCCACCGACAGGATGGGGATCAGCGGCACCCACGGGGTGCGGAAGGCGCGGTGCAGGTCCGGGCGGGTGCGGCGCAGCACGATGACGCCGAGCGCGACGACCACGAAGGCGAAGAGGGTGCCGATGTTCACCAGCGTCGCCAGCTCGTTGATGCTGGTCAGGCCGGCGACGACGGCGATGATCACGCCGAGCAGGATGGTCGGGCGGTACGGGGTGCGAAAGCGCGGGTGCGTCTTGGAGAAGAACCTCGGGAGCAGGCCGTCGCGGCTCATCGCGAAGAACACCCGGGTCTGGCCGAGCAGCAGGATCATGCAGACCGTGGTGAGGCCGACCGCCGCGCCGAAGCTGATGACGCCCGCGTAGAAGGGGTGTCCGACGGCCTTGAAGGCGTCGGCGAGCGGTGCGCTGACGGACAGCTCGGTGTAGTGCTGCATGCCGGTGACGACGATCGATACGGCGACGTAGAGCGCGGTGCAGATGAACAGCGAGGCCATGATGCCGCGCGGCATGTCGCGCTGCGGGAGCTTCGTCTCCTCCGCCGCCGTGGCCACGACGTCGAAGCCGATGAACGCGAAGAAGACGACGGAGGCGGCGGTGAAGATGCCCATGACGCCGAAGTTCGTCGGGGCGTAGCCGAAGATCAGCTGGACCAGCGGGGCGTCGAACCCCGATCCGGAGGGCTGCGGCTCGGCCTCGGGGACGAACGGCGAGTAGTTGGCGGTGTCGATGAAGAACAGGCCCGCGATGATGACGACCAGGACCACGGCGATCTTCACGGCGACGACCACCGTGGTGACCCGGGCCGACAGCTTCATGCCCAGCACCAGGATGACGGTGAGGAGCAGGATCAGGGCGAACGCGAGGATGTCGAAGCCGAACCCTTCCGCCACGTCCGGTCCGGACAGCACGTCCGGCAGGTGCCAGCCGGCGTTGTCCAGCAGCGAGCGGACGTAGCCGGACCAGCCGACCGCGACCACCGCCGTACCCAGCGCGAACTCCAGCACCAGGTCCCAGCCGATGATCCAGGCGACCAGCTCACCCAGCGAGGCGTAGGAGAAGGTGTACGCCGAGCCGGCCACCGGCACCGTGGAGGCGAACTCCGCGTAGCACAGGGCGGCCAGGGCGCAGACGACGCCGGCGACCACGAAGGCGATGGCGGTGGCCGGGCCCGCCGTCTCCTTGGCGACCTTCCCGGTGAGGACGAAGATGCCGGTGCCGATGATGACGCCGACCCCGAAGACCGTGAGGTCGAGCGCGGAGAGGGACTTCTTGAGGGATTGCTCCGGCTCCTCGGTGTCGCGGATGGACTGTTCGACCGTCTTGGTCCGGAACAGCCCGCCTCCGCTGGGGGGCAGGTCCTTCTGCGTGCTCACCGGCGTACCTCCACGCACTCGTCGTGCACGCCATGATTCGGACCCGGCCGCCCGCTCCACGCCTTCCACTGCGGGATTTCACGCGAATGGGCCGGTCGAACCACCCGTACAGGGTGGCCGACCGGCCCATTCGGCCGAGGTGCGGGTAGGGATCAGTCCCGGACGCGCTCCGCGACGGTGCGGCTCTCCGCGGCCGTCTCGTAGCGGCCGTCGAGCTTGGCGACCAGGCCGGTGACCTGGCGGGCGATGTCCGGCGCGGTCAGCCCGATCTCGGCCATGACCTCCTTGCGGGAGGCGTGGTCGAGGAAGACCGGCGGGATGCCGAAGTCGCGCAGCGGTACGTCGACGTCCTCGTCGCGCAGCGCCTGGGCGATGGCGGAGCCGACGCCGCCGGCCCTGCTGTTGTCCTCGACGGTGACGACGACGCGGTGCTGCGCGGCGAGCGGGGCCATGGCCTCGTCCACCGGCTTGACCCAGCGCGGGTCGACGACGGTCGTGGAGATGCCCTGGGCGTCGAGCAGGTCGGCGATCTCCAGGCACATCGGGGCGAGCGCGCCGATGGAGACGAGCAGGACGTCCGGCCGGGCGGCGTCGGGCCCGCGCAGCACGTCCATGCCGCCGACCGTGGAGACGGCCTTGACCGAGGGGCCGACCGCGCCCTTGGAGAAGCGGACGACGGTCGGGGCGTCGTCCACCTCGACGGCCTCGCGCAGCTGGGCGCGGACCTGGTCGGCGTCGCGCGGGGCGGCGATCCTGAGCGAGGGCACGCACTGGAGGATCGACATGTCCCACATGCCGTTGTGCGAGGCGCCGTCGGTTCCGGTGATCCCGGCCCGGTCCAGGACGAAGGTGACCCCGCACTTGTGCAGGGCGACGTCCATCAGGACCTGGTCGAAGGCCCGGTTGAGGAAGGTGGCGTACACCGCGAAGACGGGGTGCAGGCCGCCGGTGGCCAGGCCCGCGGCGGAGACCGCGCCGTGCTGCTCGGCGATGCCGACGTCGTAGATCCGGTCCGGGAACTCCTTCTCGAACTTGGTCAGTCCGACCGGCTGGAGCATGGCCGCGGTGATCGCGACGATGTCCTCGCGCTCGTGGCCGAGCTTGACCATCTCCTCGCCGAACACGGAGGTCCAGTCGAGCCCGGAGGTGGCGACGGGCAGGCCGGTGTCGGGGTGGATCTTGCCGACGGCGTGGAAGCGGTCGGCCTCGTCGAGCAGGGCGGGGGTGTAGCCGCGGCCCTTCTCGGTGAGGCAGTGCACGATGACGGGGCCGCCGAAGCGCTTGGCGCGCTGGAGCGCGGACTCCAGGGCCTCGATGTCGTGGCCGTCGATGGGGCCGACGTACTTCAGGCCGAGGTCCTCGAACATGCCCTGCGGGGCGATGAAGTCCTTGAGGCCCTTCTTGGCGCCGTGCAGCGTCTCGTACAGCGGCTTGCCGACGACGGGGGTGCGCTCCAGGAGGTCCTTGCCGCGGGCCAGGAAGCGTTCGTAGCCGTCGGTGGTGCGCAGGGTCGCCAGGTGGTTGGCGAGGCCGCCGATGGTGGGGGCGTAGGAGCGTTCGTTGTCGTTGACGACGATGACGAGGGGGCGGTCCTTGGCGGCGGCGATGTTGTTCAGCGCCTCCCAGGCCATGCCGCCGGTGAGGGCTCCGTCACCGATGACCGCGACGACGTGGTCGTCCTTGCCGCGCACCTCGTTGGCCTTGGCGAGGCCGTCGGCCCAGCCCAGGACGGTGGAGGCGTGCGAGTTCTCGATGACGTCGTGCTCGGACTCGGCGCGCGAGGGGTAGCCGGACAGGCCGCCCTTGCTCTTGAGCCTGGTGAAGTCCTGGCGGCCGGTGAGGAGCTTGTGGACGTAGCTCTGGTGGCCGGTGTCGAAGAGGACCTTGTCCTTCGGGGAGTCGAAGACCCGGTGCAGGGCGATGGTCAGCTCGACCACGCCGAGGTTGGGTCCGAGGTGGCCGCCGGTCTTGGAGACGGCGTCGACGAGGAAGGTCCGGATCTCTTCGGCGAGCTGCTCCAGCTGCTCGGGAGTGAGCCGGTCAAGGTCACGCGGTCCGCCGATGCGGGTCAGCAGATCCCATCCGTCGCCCACCACCGCCCGTGCGTGACGCGCTTCGCGCGGCTGTGTCACCGTGCCTCCTTGCGATTGTGCTGGTCGAGCATGCCGATCCGATGAGTCTAACGGCCTCCCCCCGAAGCGGGGGCGGGGCGGGCTGCCCCGTCCGGGCCGGTACGTGCCGGAGCCCGGCGCCCCTTCGCGGGGCGCCGGGCTCCGGCGGTGGTGCGTGCGGCGTGCGCCCTGGGCTCTGTCCGGCGGATCTTCGCCGGACAGATCCTAGGCGCGGCCTGCGGTCTTCTGGGTCTTGCGCGAGACCGAGTCGATGATCACGGCGATGAGGAGTACTCCGCCGGTGATCATGTACTGGATCGCGTTCGACGACAGGTTCATCTGGTTGAGGCCCTGGACGATCGACTGGATGACCAGGATGCCCAGCAGCGCGGACCAGACCTTGCCGCGTCCGCCGAACAGGGACGTACCGCCGATAACGGCTGCGGCGATGCACATCATGAGCTGGTTGCCGCCACCGAGCGAACGGTCGGCGCCGCCGGTCGCGGAGGCCAGGAAGAGACCGCCGACCGCACCGAGCGTGCCGGAGATCATGAACACCGAGATGCGAATCCAGGACACGTTGATACCGGCACGACGCGCTGCCTCGACGCCACCGCCGACCGCGAAGACCTGACGGCCGTAGGTGGTGCGGCGCAGAACGAAGTCGGTGATGACCAAGATCCCGAGGAAGATCACCAGGGAGAGCGGGAGGCCCTGCTCCTGGTTGAACGCGTACGCGGCGAGGAGGCTCAGGACGGCGAGCAGCACGGTGCGCAGGATGATCTCGCTCTGCGGGCGGTGCGGCAGCTCCGCGGCCTTGCGGCGCCTCGCGTCGCGCAGCTGCGCGAGGTAGAAGGCGACGATCACGACCACGGCGAGACCGTAGGCGGCGGCGACGTCGGCGAAGTAGTAGCTGGTCAGGTCGCGGACGAAGCTGCCGAGGGGGGTGGTGATGGTGGACTTGTCGCCCATCACCCAGGTCTGCATGCCGGCCCAGCCCAGGAAGCCCGCCAGGGTCACGACGAACGCGGGCACGCCGATCTTGGCGAAGACGATGCCGTGGAAGGCGCCGATGACCGTGCCGGACAGAATGCCCACCACGATGGCGAGGGAGTCGGGTATGTCCGTGCCGACCACGGCCCACACCGCACCCGCGAGACCCGCGACGGAACCGACCGCGAGGTCGATCTCGCCGAGCAGCAGTACGAAGACGATGCCCACGGCCATGATGCCGGGGCCCGCCGCGTACAGCGTGATCTGGTCGAGGTTGTACGAGGTGAGGAAGTTGCCGGTCTCCAGCTGGAAGACGATCCCGATGATGATCAGGCCCACCACGACAGGCAGCGAGCCGATCTCGCCCGAGCGCACCTTGCGCTTGAACTCGGTCCAGTAGCCCTTGAAGCCCTGCTCACGGATGAGCAGGCGGGGGTCGACGACCCTGACCGCGCCGGCCGCAGCCGCGGGAGCCTCGGTGGTGGCGTCTGCCTGGGCCGGGACCTTGGCCGGGGTCTCGTTGGTGTTGCTCACTTGGATGCCTCCGCGCTGCGGGACTTGCGGCGGGTCACGGCGTTGTCGGTGGCGCCCGTGATCGCGGCGATGATTTCTTCGTGGCTGGTCGTCGCCACCGGGAAGATGCCGTTGTTGTGGCCGAGTCGCAGCACGGCGACCTTGTCGGCGACAGCCTTCACATCGGCCATGTTGTGGCTGATGAGGATGACGCCGAGGTTCTGCTCGCGCAGCCGCTCCACCAGGTCGAGGACCTGTGCGGTCTGCTCGACGCCGAGGGCCGCGGTGGGCTCGTCCAGGATCACGATCTTGGGGTTGCCGACCAGGGCGCGGGCGATGGCCACGACCTGGCGCTGGCCACCGGAGAGCGCGGCGACCGGGATACGGACGCTGGGAATACGGATGGAGAGCGTGGACAGGAGGTCCTGGGCCCGCTTCTCCATGGCGACCTCGTCGAGGACGCCGCCCTTCTTGATCTCGCGCCCGAGGAAGAGGTTGGCGACGACGTCCAGGTTGTCGCAGAGCGCGAGGTCCTGGTAGACGGTGGCTACGCCGAGGTTCTGGGCGTCGTGCGGACGGCTGATGTCCACCTTCGCGCCCTCCCACTCGATGACGCCCTCATCGATGGGGTGCACGCCGGCGATCGTCTTGACCAGCGTGGACTTTCCGGCACCGTTGTCGCCGACCAGGGCGACCACTTCTCCGGCGTGGACTTCGAGATCGACACCGGAGAGGACCTGGACCGCTCCGAATCGCTTGAAGACTCCACGCAACGCCAGCACGGGCGTCTGTGACACGTGAACCATCTCCTTCGCCGCCTGACCGGCGGGGATGTGCCGCCTGACCGGCGGAGACGCCGCGCCACGAGGGGCTGCGTCGACGTACGGGAAGTACTGGGGGAAGAGCGTCCGGCACCCGGCCGGCAGCGGGGTGTGGGCCGGCCGGGGCCGGACAGTCATGGGGTGGGCGGACTCCGCCGTGCGGCGCGGATCAAACCCGTACGCGCCAGGGCCGGCCGGCCCTGGCGCGAGGAGGGACTACTTGATGCCCAGTGCGGTGCACTTGGCGGCGATGTCCTTCACGCAGACCTTGGAGGCCTGGTAGATGCCGTCCTTGATCACGGTGGACTGGATGTTGTCCTTGTTCACCACGGTCGGCTCGAGCAGCGTGGAGGGAACGCCGTCCGTCTCGCCCTCGGCGCCGATGTCCTTGCCCTGGAGCAGGTTGACGGCGAACTGGGCGGCCGCCGGGGCGAGCTGCTTCGGCGACTTGTAGATCGTGAAGGTCTGCGTACCGGCGATGATCCGCTGGATACCGGGGAGCTCGGCGTCCTGGCCACCCACCGGGATGTCCTTGATGCCGGCGTTGCCCAGGGACGTGATGATGCCGCCCGCCATGCCGTCGTTGGCGGAGTAGACCGCGTCGATCTTGCCCTTGCCCACCGAGGAGATGGCGGCGGTCATCTTCTCGCCGGCGATCTTCGGGTCCCACTCGCCGGACGCCTCGTAGGCGATCTTGACCTTGCCGTCGAGGGACGCGTGGGCGCCCTTCTTGAACAGGCCGGCGTTCGGGTCCTTCTCGTCACCGTTGATCATGACGAGGTTGGAGTCGGCCGCCTTGGAGCCGAGGGCGTCGAGGATGGCCTGGCCCTGGAGCTTGCCGATCTTCTCGTTGTCGTGGCTGACGTAGGCGTCGGCACCCTCGATGGCGCGGTCGTACGCGACGACCTTGACGCCCTTCTTGTGCGCGTCGGCGACCCACGCGGCGGACTTCTCGGCGTCGACCGAGGAGATCGCGATGACCTTGACGCCGTCGGCGATCTGCTGCTCGAACTGCTGCTTCTGCTGGCCGACGTCACTGGCCGCGTTGTTGTAGACGACCTCGCACTCCGCGCAGTCCTTCTCGACCGCCTCGATGAACAGCGGCTTGTCCAGCGTCTCGTAGCGGGCGGTCTTGTTCTCCGGGAGAAGCAGACCGATCTTGGTCTTGCTGCCCGAGTCCGCCGAGTCCTTCTTGTCGTCGCCCGCCTTGCCGCAAGCGGCGAGGGAGACGGCCATCGAAACTGCGGCCGTACCTATGACGATGCGTCGCGTCATTGCGTTCATTGGGGGTTTGCCTCCCTGACGAGGCCGCAACGTCGCGGCCGAGGTGGCTGGAAGTCAACTCGGCCGCAGGGGCGACGTCAAGGAGTAAATCCTTAACGAGATGACAACGGTGCCATTCGTTATCTAAGTGAAGGCAGGGGTGGCCGCGGGCAAGGTGCTCTCCAAAAGGGTCGAATCCCCCATCTCGCTCAGCACGAGCGCCAGCGCCCCCAGCACCTCCGCCCGGCCTCCCAGGGCCCCCGGGAGCACCGAGAGCTGTCGTGCGGCGCTGGGGATGGCGTAGCGGGACACGGAGTCGCGGATGGGCCCGAGGACCAGCTCCCCGGCCTCCGCCAGCGAGCCGCCGAGCACCACGCGGCTCGGATTCAGGAGGTTGCAGAGGTTGGCCACCCCGCTGCCGATGTGCCGCCCGACGTCGCCGATCACCCGCCGGCAGCCCGGATCGCCCTCACGGGCCAGCTGGACCACCCGCTCCATGGTGAGATCGGGGCCGTGGCTGGGCTGGAGCAGGGGCAGGACGTAGCGCGCGGCCGTGAAGGTCTCCAGGCATCCGCGATTGCCGCAGCGGCAGACGGGGCCCGACTCGTCGAGGGTGATGTGGCCGATCTCGCCGGCCGTGCCGCCGGGGCCCCGGTAGATGTGCCCGTCGATCACCAGACCGGCGCCGACACCGCTGGCGACCTTGATGTACGCGAGGTCCCTGACCCCCCGGCCGCTCCCCCACACCAGCTCGCCGAGCGCGCCGAGGTTGGCGTCGTTGTCCACGTACACCGGCACTCCGAGGCGTGCGGCGAGCTCCTCGCTGGGGTTGATGCCCGTCCAGCCCGGCAGGATCGACGTGGAGCCCAGCGTGCCGGACTCGACGTCGATCGGGCCGGGAACACCGAGCCCCACCCCGATGACCTTGCCGGGGCTGATCCCGGTGGTCTCGATCAGGCGGTTGACCAGATGTTCCGCCCGTCCGAAGCCCTGGGCCGACGAGGCGTCTACGTCCAGCGGCTCGGACTCCTCGGCGAGCACCTGGTGAGCCAGGTTGCCGACGGCGACGCGCAGGTGGGTGTGGCCGAAGTCGACGCCGATCACGATGCCCGCGTCGCCGCTGAGCGAGACGCTGCGGGCCCGGCGGCCGCCCGCCGAGGTGGGGGTCACCTCGACCGTGCCGCCGTCCTTCAGTTCGCGAACGATATTGGAGACTGTGGCCGCGGACAGGCCCGTACTCCTGGCGATCTCCGCCTGGGTGAGCGAACCAGCCATACGTACGGCGCGCACGACCCGCTCAAGGTTGGCGCGATGCAGAGACGTCTGCGACCCCGGAGTCTCCATCGACTCACTCACTCCTGCCATATTCTCCAACATGTGAACTCTAAGCTGACCGTTTTGGGGTCCTCCCCGTCAAGACCTTGAGCAGTCCGAGCCACCGATGAGCACCGCTCCCCCGTACCGCCGGCAGGCCGTACTCCCCCGTACACAGACGAACCGCCCGCCGGCAGGGATGCCGGCGGGCGGTTCGGTTCGTTCGGGAGGTGTGTTCAGGAGGTGCGGGCGGGCGGAACGGGGGCGGGGGGCGGAGGCGTTACTTCACCGCACCCGCGGTCAGCCCCGCCACGACCTGGCGCTGGAAGATGATGTAGGCCGCGAGGACCGGCAGCATCGCCATCACCAGACCGGCGAAGAGCCCGGACCAGTCGCCCTTGTAACCCCGGCTGTTGGCCAGTTCGACCAGCCCCTGCGAGAGCACCCGGTACTTCGGGTCGGTGTTCAGCACCGTCGGCAGCATGTACTGGTTCCACTGTCCGAGGAAGTTGAAGATACCGACGCTGATCAGGCCGGGCTTGGCCATCGGCAGCATCACCTGGAAGAACGTCCGGGTGTGCGAGGCCCCGTCGATCATCGCCGCCTCCGCCACCGAGCCTGGCAGGGTCCGGAAGAAGGAGGTGAGGAAGAAGACGGTGAAGGGCAGTGAGTACGCGATGTAGACCATGATCAGTCCGTGCCGCGTGTTGAGCAGGCCCATGTTGTTCATCACGAAGAACAGCGGGACCAGCGCCAGGATGATCGGGAAGCTCATCCCGCCGATGAACAAGTAGTAGATGAAGCGGTTGCCCGGGAAGTCGAACCGGGCCAGCACGTAGGCCGCCATCGAGCCGAGCAGCAGGGTGCCGATGAGCGAACCGCCCACCACGATGATCGTGTTGAAGAAGTAGTCGCTCATGTGCGCCTGGCTCCAGGCGCGCGACCAGTTGTCGAAGTGGAGCTTGTCCGGCAGCGCCCAGGGGGTCGACAGGATCGAGTCGTCGCTCTTGAACGAGGACATGACCGCCCAGAGCAGCGGCATGACCACCAGGATCGCCCAGATGATCAGCACGCCGTGCGAGAAGACGTTGAGGGTCTTGCCCTCGCTGCTCTTCTCCTTGCCGCCCGGGGCGGGCGCCTTGGATACGGGGGCCGGTTCCTTCACCGCGACCACGGGAGGGTTTTCAGTGGCCTTCACGTGTGCTCACCTCGTACTACTGTCGAGCCGGCCGCCGAGACCGGGCTGTTTTGCCTGCTGGGGGTCCGGGCACCGCGTCCCGGGAAGCGCAGCATCAGAACTCCAGCCGATCGCGCCGGCCCAGCCGCATCACGACGGCGGCGAACGCCATGGTGACGACGAACAGTCCGACACCGATCGTCGTCGCGTAGCCGGCCTGACCGTCCCGGAAGGCGGTCTGGTAGACGTACAGCGGCAGGATGGAGGTCGCGTAGTCGGGGCCGCCGGGGCCGACGGTCATGACCTGGACGGCCGTGAACGCCTCGACACCGAGGGCCAGGATGCCCATGTAGACCCAGCCCGACTGGATGGTGTCCCAGAGCAGCGGCACGGTGATCTTGAAGAACGTCGTGACGCGGCTGGCCCCGTCCAGGAGCGCCGCCTCGTAGAAGTCCTTGGGAATGGACGCCATTCCGGCCGAGAAGAGGACGACGAAGAAGCCGACCGTCGACCAGACCAGCACCACCATGACGCAGATCAGGGCCAGACTCGGGTCACCCAGCCAGTCCGGCTGGACGGAGTCGAGACCGATCCCCTTGAGCGCCGAATTCACCATTCCCGAACGCGGGTTGTACGCGAACTGGAACAGCAGGGCGACGATGACGATCGAGAGGACCTGCGGGAAGAAATAAGCGATCTTGTAGAAGCCCGAGCCCCGCACACCGGAGACCGCGGCGTTCTTCCGCCGGCGGCCTCCGACGTTCAGCATGAAGGCGAAGAAGAGCGCGAGGCTCAGCGTCACCAGCGGCAGCACCAGCACCAGGATCACGCTGTGCTGGAGGGACTTCCAGAAAATGTCGTCCTTCAGCATCCTGGTGTAGTTGCTGAAGCCGACCATCTTGAAGTCCGGGCTCAGACCGGTCCAGTCCGTGAAGGAATAGTAGATGGCCTGGATGAACGGCCAGATGACGAAGACCGCGTACAAGGCCAAGGGGACTACCAGGAACCCCACAATGAACCGGTACTTGCCGTGCTGCATCGTTTACCGACCCCGATCTTTCCGCGGGTGCCGCCGCTGGTGACGGTTGCTCACTGGTGCTTGTAGTGCTTGATGGACTGATCCTTGGCCGCGGCGTCCGCGTAGTCCTGGATCTTCTTGATGGCCTCGGCGGGCGTCAGGCGCCCGGCCATCATCTCGCCGAGGCAGGCGGTACCGATCTGCTCCTTCTGGAGCTTGCCGTACCAGTCCTGCAGCCGCGGGTTCAACACGTTGTCGCCGGCCTTGTTCAGCGCGTCGACACCGGACTGGAGGGCCGTGGACAGGGTCAGGCCGTCGGTGCCTCCGTTGAAGGCGCTCAGGGACTTGACCTCCTTGGTGAAGTTCTTCGAGGACTCCTCGGAGAGCATGATGCGCAGCTGCTCCATGCCGCCCTGCGGGTTCTTCGCCTTGGCCGGGACGATGAACGGCTCGCCGCCGGCGGCCCAGATGGTGCCGAACGGCAGCTTGTCGGACGAGTCCAGGCTGGACGGCGCCCCGACCATCATCTTGAAGTCCTTGGGCGTGGTCGGCGCCGCCTCGTTCTCCACCCACGAACCGTTCGGGATGAAGAGCGCCTTGCCCTTCGTCCACTCGGTCTGCGACTGGATGTGGGTCAGACCGGGGGTGCCCTGGAGGATGTACCCCTTCTTGTACAGCTCGTAGTACGCCTCGAACGCCGCCTTGACGGCGGGGTCCTTCCACGCGTTCGGCTCAAGGTTGTCGATCTTGTCGAGAACCTCGCGGCCACCGATCTTGCCGATGAAGGGGTAGAGCGAGAACGGCAGGTAGTACGGGTACTTGCCCGCGTACGTCCAGCCGGCGACGCCCTTCTTCTTCGCCTTCGCGCAGAGCGCGAGCATGTCGTCCCAGTTCTCGGGGTACTGCGCGTCGAGGTTGTCGAGCGCGGTCTGCGAGTACCAGACGCCGTACACGGTGTAGGCGTAGTTCATGATCCAGACCTGCTCGCCGTCGAACTGGCCCATCTCCAGCACGCCGGGACGCAGGGTGTCGCGGACCTTCTTGGACGGGTCGTCGATGGACGGGGCGTCCATCAGCGGGGTGAGGTCGAGCAGCTGCTTCTTGCCGACGAGGACACCCATGTCCATCTGCTCGGCACCGGAGTTGTCGATCAGGTCCGGCGGGGTGCCGCCGTTGAAGCGCGGCTGGAGCTGCGACTGGATCTTCTGCGTGGCGGAGTGCTTGACATCGGCCTTCGGGTAGGACGCCTTGTACTTCTTCTCGGCGTCCTTCGCGTACTTGTCGCCGAAGCCGCCGTTGAAGATGACCACGTCGAGGGAAGCCGTCTCGTTGACGCCCAGCGGGTTCTTCGCGCTGGTCTTGCCCTTCTTGACCGTGTCGTCGCTGCCGCTGTCGCCGCTCGCGCAGGCGGACAGGAAGCTCATCGTCGGAACGGTGATCAGACCGAGTGCGGCAGAACGCTTGATCACATCGCGACGGCCAAGGCCCTCATTCTTGTGGGCGGAGGTGTATCCCATGCTCAAGTCCTCGCCTTCTCCAGGACTCAGGCGGTGTGTACCGGTCGCCCCGTCGTTATTCGCCTCAGCGAAGGGCCCCGCCACCGCGGTCAGTTGCGCTTGGGTGGTACAGATTTCAGGCTAACCATTGCCGTGGGGGGCGTCGGGGCACCGAACAGCCGACGCACCTGCGGCGTCGTGTTGTCCTCCCCCGGGTCCCCCAGCCGCTCAACCAGTGACCCGGCTGTGCAGACGCCGACAGGTATAGTCCACTTGCCGCCAACTGAGCAAGATCGAAAGCAAGTTTGCACGGGAGTCTTTCCCGAGTTGAGACCTCGCGGATACCTCGGCACCGTACGCCCTCCTTCGGATGTAACGATTTCCGCATTCCGGTCGATTCTGCGGCCGGCTCGGGCCCAACACCCTTGACATCACAGACCACTTCACTCCCTACTTGTTCCTGCGCATCTTCTGACAACGTTGTCCAAGCGCACTTCCCCGGGAGGAATGGCTCGGCATGCACCCCCCACACCGTTCTCGCACGAGACGAAGCAACACGGCGGCGCTGATCGCGGCCTCTTTGGTCCTGGTCGTGACAGCCCCCACGGCGGCCGCCGCCCAATCGGCCGGGCCGGCCGGAAAAGGCCAAAAGCCCGCGGGTGACCGGACATTCAGTACGTCCTTCGAAGAGGACGAAAAGCAGCCGGATTGGCGCAATACCGTAGAAGAAGGCCCTGACGGAAAGAAGCGGGCATCGGGCATCGACGGCGGCTTCTCCTCCGGAATACCGGGCAACGTGACCGACAAGGTCACGGACGTCCGCGCCAGCGACGAGAACACCGGCGGCGGCGAGGTGAAGGAGAACCTCGTCGACGGCGAGTCCGGCACCAAGTGGCTCTCGTTCGAGCCCACCGCCTGGGTCGAGTTCGACCTGACGGAGCCGGTCCAGGTCGTGACGTACGCGCTGACCTCGGCCGACGACCACGACGAGCGCGACCCCAGGGACTGGACCCTCCAGGGCTCCGAGGACGGCGAGAGCTGGACGGACCTGGACACCCGGACCGGTCAGACCTTCAGCGAGCGGTTCCAGACCAAGTCGTACGACTTCACGGCGGACAGGGCCTACCAGCACTTCCGCCTGGACATCACCAGGAACAACGGCGCCACCGACGCCACCCAGCTCGCCGACGTCCAGTTCTCCGACGGCGACACCTCCGCCCCCGCCCCCGCCGACATGCGCAGCCAGGTCGACCGGGGCCCGTCCGGCTCCCCCACCGCGAAGGCCGGCGCGGGCTTCACCGGCAGGAAGGCGCTGCGGTACGCGGGCACGCACAAGGCGGACGGCCGCGGTTACTCGTACAACAAGGTCTTCGACGTCAACACGCCCGTCACCCGGGACACCGAGCTTTCCTACCTGGTCTACCCCCAGATGGGCGAGACGGACCTGTCCTATCCGGCCACGCACGTCGCGGTGGACCTGGCGTTCACGGACGGCACCTACCTGAGCGACCTGCACGCCACCGACTCCAACGGCGGGCTGCTGACCCCGCAGGGCCAGGCCGACGCCAAGCGGCTGTACGTCAACCAGTGGAACAAGGTCGAAGCCGGGATCGGCACCGTCGCGGCGGGCAAGACCGTGGACCGCGTCCTGGTCGCGTACGACTCCCCGAAGGGCCCGGCGAAGTTCCAGGGCTGGATCGACGACCTGAAGATCGCGCCCAGGGCCCCGGAAAAGCGCAAGGCGCACCTCTCGGACTACGCCTCGACCGTGCGCGGAACCAACTCCAGCGGCTCCTTCTCGCGCGGCAACGACTTCCCCGCGACCGCCGTCCCCAACGGCTTCAACTTCTGGACCCCGGTCACCAACGCCGGCTCGACCAGCTGGCTCTACGACTACGCGCGGGGCAACAACGACGACAACCTGCCCACCATGCAGGCGTTCAGCGCGAGCCACGAGCCGAGCCCCTGGATGGGTGACCGGCAGACCTTCCAGCTGATGCCGTCGACGGCCTCCGGCACCCCGGACGCCTCCCGCGAGGCACGCGCGCTGCCCTTCAGGCACGAGAGCGAGACGGCGAGGCCCCACTACTACGGGGTGACGTTCGAGAACGGCCTCAAGGCCGAGATGGCGCCGACCGACCACGCGGCGCGGATGCGGTTCACGTATCCCGGCAAGGACGCGAGCATCGTCTTCGACAACGTCTCCAACGACGGCGGGCTCACCCTGGACCCGGACACCAGCTCGTTCACGGGCTTCTCCGACGTCAGGAGCGGCGGCTCGACCGGGGCGACGCGCCTGTTCGTGTACGGGGTCTTCGACGCGCCCGTCACCGCGAGCGGCAAGCTCTCCGGCGGCGGCGGTGACGACGTGACCGGCTACCTCCGCTTCGACGCGGGCAAGGACCGTACGGTCGGCCTGCGCCTGGCGACCTCGCTGATCAGCGTCGACCAGGCGAAGAAGAACCTGGCCGCCGAGATCCCCGCCTCGCGCTCCTTCGCCCAGGTCGAGGACAAGGCGCGGGACGCCTGGGACGGGCTGCTGGGCAAGGTGGAGGTCGAGGGCGCGACCGCCGACCAGCTGACCACGCTGTACTCCAGCCTGTACCGCCTCTACCTCTACCCGAACTCGGGCTTCGAGAAGGTCGACGGCAAGGACACCTACGCCTCCCCGTTCTCCCCGCAGGTCGGCTCGGACACCCCGACGCACACCGGCGCGAAGATCGTCCGGGGCAAGGTGTACGTCAACAACGGCTTCTGGGACACCTACCGGACGACCTGGCCGGCGTACTCCCTCCTCACCCCTTCGAAGGCCGGCGAGATGGTCGACGGCTTCGTGCAGCAGTACAAGGACGGCGGCTGGATCTCCCGCTGGTCCTCCCCCGGCTACGCGGACCTGATGACCGGCACCTCCTCGGACGTGGCGTTCGCCGACGCGTACGTCAAGGGCGTGAAGTTCGACGCCGAGGCGGCGTACGACGCGGCCCTGAAGAACGCCACCGTGGTCCCGCCGACCTCGGGCGTCGGCCGCAAGGGCATGGAGACGTCCCCGTTCGTGGGCTACGCCGACACCTCCACCCATGAGGGCCTGTCCTGGTCGCTGGAGGGCTACCTCAACGACTACGGCATCGCGCGGATGGGCCAGGCGCTCTACGAGAAGACGCACAAGCAGCACTACAAGGACGAGTCCGAGTACTTCATGAACCGGGCCCGCGACTACGTGGAGCTGTTCGACGACAAGGCGGGCTTCTTCCAGGGCAAGGACGCCGAGGGCGACTGGCGCCTGCCCTCCGACCTGTACGACCCGCGCGTCTGGGGTTACGACTACACGGAGACCAACGGCTGGGGCTACGCCTTCACCGCCCCGCAGGACAGCCGGGGCCTGGCCAACCTGTACGGCGGCCGGGACGGCCTGGCCGAGAAGCTGGACACGTACTTCGCCACCCCGGAGACGGCGGGCCCCGAGTTCGTCGGCAGCTACGGCGGCGTCATCCACGAGATGACGGAGGCCCGTGACGTACGGATGGGCCAGTACGGGCACAGCAACCAGGTCGCCCACCACGTCACCTACATGTACGACGCGGCCGGGCAGCCGTACAAGACGCAGGAGAAGGTCCGCGAGGTCCTCGGCCGGCTGTACACGGGCAGCGACATCGGCCAGGGCTACCACGGCGACGAGGACAACGGCGAGCAGTCGGCCTGGTTCCTCTTCTCCTCGCTCGGCTTCTACCCGCTGGTCATGGGCAGTGGCGAGTACGCGATCGGCTCCCCGCTGTTCACCAAGGCCACCGTGCACCTGGAGAACGGCCGCAAGCTGGTGGTCAAGGCACCGAAGAACAGCGCGCGGAACATCTACGTCCAGGGCCTGAAGGTCAACGGCAAGAAGTGGACCTCCACCTCGCTGCCGCACGACCTGCTGGCCAAGGGCGGGACGCTGGACTTCGACATGGGCGCGAAGCCGTCCGCCTGGGGCACCGGCAAGAACGCCGCCCCGGTCTCCATCACCCAGGACGACCAGGTGCCGTCCCCCCGGAAGGACGTGCTGAAGGGCGAGGGCCCGCTGTTCGACAACACCTCGGCGACCTCGGGCGCGGTGGCGACGGTGGAGCTGCCGGCCCCCGCGGGCACGAAGGCGGTCCAGTACACGCTGACCTCGGCGACGGCGGCGGAGGCCCCGACCGGCTGGGTGCTCCAGGGTTCGGCGGACGGCACCTCCTGGAAGGACCTCGACAAGCGGTCCGGCCAGACCTTCGCCTGGGACAAGCAGACCCGGGCGTTCTCGGTACGGGCGCCGAAGGCGTACGCGAAGTACCGGCTGGTGAGCACGGAAGCGGCGACGCTGGCGGAGATCGAGCTGATCTCCTGAGTCACCCGGCGCACCCATGACGACGGGCCGCCCGGACGCCGGGCGGCCCGTCCTCGTATGCGCGATGCCCTCAGGAGTGCTGTTCCGCCTTGTCGCGCAGCGCTTGCTCCACCGCTTCGCGCACCCGCTCCTCCTCGCGCCGTGCGCGCCGCACACGCGCCCGCCGGAGGAACACGAACACCGCCGCGCCCACGCCCAGGACGAGGACCAGGAGCAGCAGGAGCGTCCAGGGGACGGCCCAGCCGTGGGCCGTGGTCCGGACGGGGTCGAGGGCTCGGGTGGAGCCCGCGGCGTCGGTGAGGAGCGGGGTGACGGCGACGGTGGCCGCGAGCCGGAAGGCCGGGGTGACGTCGTGGACGGGGACCGTGACCTTCCAGCGTTCGCCGGGCAGCAGCTCCGGCGGCGCCGCGATCTTGCCGGCCTCGGTGCTCAGCATGCCGAAGGGGCCGGTGAGGGTGACCTTCTGGGCGCCGGAGAGCAGCGCGTTGCCGGTGTTGTGGAGGCTGTAGGTCACCGTGGCGTCGCCCCGGCCGAAGGGGTCGGCGGTGCCCCGGTAGTCGATGTGCACGTCCTCGACGGCGAGCGCGGGCTTCAGTGCGCCGCTGACCCGCAGCTTGATCCGGATGCCCAGGCGCCGGTCGACGGTGATGCCCTCGGTGTCACCGGCCTGCTTGAGCGACGTCAGGATGCCGCCCACGTAGTCCCCGGGGGGCGCGTTGCGCGGGACCTCGACGGTGAAGGGGATCTCGGCGCTCCTGCCCGGGGGTATCCGCACGCTCTCGCGGCCGGGCCGCACCCAGGCGCCGATGGAGCGGGACTTCTTCCCCTCGGCGAGCAGGTCGAGTTGGCCCTTCTCGGTCGTGAAGCCGTCGGCGGCGTAGACGGCGAGGCTCAGCGGGTCCGTGCCGTGGTTGGCCACGACGAGGGCGTCCTCGGCCTCACCGCCGGGGTTGACGGCGTAGCTGAAGCTCGATCGGTCTTCCCCGTAGTCGCCCCCGGCCGTCCGGACCGTCCAGGTGACGTCGCCCCCGGCCGCCCGGGCCGGGCCGGTGGTCACGGCGAACGCCAGGGCCGCGAGGAGGGCGAGGAGGGCGGCGCGGACGGCGGCGGTGCGGCGAGGTGGTGCCACTGCGTGCATGGGGTCTCTCTCGGAACGGCGGCGTGGCAGGCTGCGGCGTACCGGAGCCTGCCACGCCGGTGGAGCGGGGAGGGTCAGCTGCTCAGCGCGGTGATGGTGAGGGTGGCGCGGTAGCCGCCCTTCTGGACGGAGTCCGGGATCTTCAGGTCGAGGTCGGCGCCCAGCCTGGCCGTACCGCGGGCGTGCCCCTGGGGCGCGGAGCCGAGGTTGCGGGAGAGGGCCAGGCCGTCGCCCTTGCCTGCGTAGCCGGACGGGACCGACGGACCGGCCTTGGCGCCGGCGCCCTGGTCGAGGATGTACGGCGACCAGCCGAGGTAGGAGCCCGCGAACGTCTTTCCGGCGTCCTTGAACGTGCTCACGCCGGCCGAGACCGCCCACGGGGAGAGCGAGCGGCGGGTGTCCGTCACGCGGATCGGGTTGATCTTGCCGGAGGCGGTGAAGTGGTCACCGTTCTCCTCCTTGGCCGTACCGAGGTCCACCAGGCCGTTGTAGCCGTCGATGGTCCAGCCGAACTCGCCCGGGGCCGGCTTCGGGACGTTGACCTGGAGGGACTGGCCGTCACCGTGGTACGGGTGGACGCTCACCTTGTCGACGACCGAGCCGACCGGCTGGGCGGTGGTGGTGTTCTTGCACCAGTCGCCCTTGGAGACCTGGGAGTTGGGGGCCTCGCAGGTGCCGCTGCGGATGTTCTCCACGACGAGCTCGTCGTCCCGCACCCGGACCTTGACGTAGCTGCGGACGTGCTCCTGGTTCTGGACCGAGTTGTACCAGTAGCTGTCCGGGTTCAGCGGGTCGGCGCCGTTGCCCGCGCCGCTGGTGCCGCTGGAGTCGGGCGGGGTGATGTCGTAGTACTTCGAACCCGAGGCCGAGTTGGCCGTGACGTACAGGACGCCGCCGGGGCCGGGGTAGACGTCCGCCGCGCCGGGCTGCTCGTCGGGGTCGGCCTTCTTGCCGTTCTTGATGAGGTAGCTGCGGGAGTAGCTGTGGTCGTGGCCCTGGAGGACCATGTCGACGCCCAGCCGGGAGAAGGTCGTCGGGAAGTCGACCCGGCGGGCCTTGTTGTCCTTGTCCTTGGCGTGCGAGGCCGGCGAGTAGATCGAGTGGTGGTAGACGAGCACCTTCCACTTGGCCTCGGAGCCGTGCTCGTTGATGACGTCGGTGACGTACTTGGTGTGCGCCTCGTCGCCCCCGCCGCCCTGGGCGGTGTCGTAGCTGTTGCTGTTGAGGTCGATGAAGAGCACATCCTTGTAGATGTACCAGTAGTTGCCGCCCGAGGTGTCGGACGCCGGTTTGCCGTTGGCGTACAGCGCACCGGAGTTGTCGGTGTTCGGCGTCGAGAAGTGCTGCTCGTACGCCTTGCCGCCGACGTCGTGGTTGCCGATGGTGGCGGCCCACGGGTACTGGCGCAGCTGGTCGGGTGCCAGGAAGGCGGTCCACTGGGACTCGTTGTTGGCGCTCTCGACCTGGTCGCCGCCGGAGACCAGGATCTCGGCCTTCGGGTTGGCCTTGGTGGCCACGTCCAGGGTGTCCTGCCAGCCGGCCCGGTCCTGCGCCAGGTCGCCGGAGGAGCCTATCTGCGGGTCGCCGAGGAACAGGAAGTCGTAGTCGCCCTCGAAGTCCTGGGTCGTGAAGGAGTACGCCGGGGACCAGTTGCCGTCGGTCCCGACGCGGTAGGAGTACGCGGTGTTCTCCTTGAGGCCGGTGAGCGTGGCACTGCGGTTGTAGCCGCCGCCGGCGGTGTTCTTGGCGCCCAGGGCGTCGAAGTCGGCCGCGTCGGCGGGGAACTCGCCACCGGTGAGCCGCGCGGTGGGGACGAGCTGGACCTTCTGGGCGGTGTCGGCGGAGGAGTACCAGCTGACGGTGCGCTGGGTCTCGTTGGCACCGACGCCCAGGACGATGCCGGAGAGGGTGGAGGTTTCGGCCGCGGCGGCGGGCGAGGCATGTCCGCCCGCGAAGGCCACGGCCAGAGCGAGGAAGGCGGCGGTGGCGCCGGTGACCGCACGGTGCCCCACGGGCCGGCCGGCCCGCTGGGAAGGGTTCGTTCTCATGAAGTATCGATTCTTTTGTGTACAAATGGTGGGCAGGATGTGCGCACACGAAGGACGGCACCAAGTTCCCGGCCCCGGGTGAACAGCGCGCGAAGGCGATCCGGGCGGAGGCTGAACATCGCCTGCGGAACGCGCCTACGATCCGGTCACGCGCTGCACGAACCAGGCGAGGCCCATGCCGGCCACTCCCGCGGACAGGGCTCCGGTGACCCACCGGGCGGCCCGCGGAGAGCGGCGGCCGAGCAGCAGCAGTAGCGGGAACAGCACGGCGATGAAGCCGAGTTGGACGGCCTCGATGCCGACGTTGAACACCAGCAGGGACCACAGCAGGGTCCATGACCACGCCGCCTCGATGCCGAGTGCGCCCGCGAAGCCGAGGCCGTGCACGAGGCCGAAGCCGAAGACCACGCCGAGCCGGGTCCACCCGGCGCGGTCCAGCCCGAACCGGCTCCCGTCCGGCGCCGGAAGCTCCGCGGCCCGGTCGCCGGCCCCTCTCAGGCGCCACAGGTGCCAGCCCGCGACCACGGCGATGGACAGCGCGATGACGGGCTCCACCAGCCCGGCGGGGACGTCGACCAAGCCCAGGGCGGCCAGCAGGAACGTCACCGAGTGGGCGAGGGTGAACGCGGTGGCCGCCAGGACGACTTCGCGGGGCCGCCGCGATCCGGCGATGAGGGCGAGCAGGAACAGGATGTGGTCGGTGCCCGTCAGCAGGTGCTCGGCGCCGAGGCGGAAGAACTCCCAGAAGCGCTGCGGCCAGGACTGGCTGATCGAGAAGGCCGGGTGACCGCTGTCGAGGGCGGCGCTGCCGGTGCGGCCGTCGACGGCGTAGGTGACGATCGTCTTGGTTCCCTTGACGTATCCCTCCGGGTCGGGGAAGAGGCCGCCGCGGATCTCGTGGTCGCCGGTGCCGTGTCCGGGACAGGTCCAGTCGAGCGTGAGCAGGGCGTACGGCACGCCCTGCTCGGTGCCCATCCGAAAGCCGCCGGCGGGAGCGGGCTCGCAGTCGGCGCCACCGGCGGTGACCGAGAAGCGGCGGGTGACGTAGTCGAGGACGGTCGCGCGGTGCGCGTCCAGGGCCTTGGCCTGGGCGTCGGTGTCCTTGGCTTCGAACGCGTCGGTCCCGGCCCGGAAGAGGGGGTCGTCCGACCCCGCGTCTGCGGCCGAGACCACGAGCAGGTCGTACTCCAGCTTCAGTTCGCTCCGGAGCCGGCCGTCACCATCGGCGGTGACGTGCGCGTACACGACGGAGGTGAAGCCATGGGCGGCTGCGGGCCCGGCGAGGCCGAGGAAGAGGAAGGCCGCCGCGGCGAAGGCGAGCAGCAGGTGGCGGGCACGGTGCGACATGGGTCTCCTTGGGGTTGCCCGTGCACCGTGCTGGTCGCGGATGAACCGCCGACGACCGGTCGGCGAACCATGAGAAAACAAGCGTTCGAAAGCGGTCGGATCGATGGAGATCGTGTGGAACGGCCGACCAGGATGAGGGAAAAGCCGCCCCGCACCGAAGGACGATCGCCTTGTACCGCCCGCCTCTCGCCGCCGTCCTGGCGGTGGCCGCCGCCCTGCTCACCGGATGCGCCCCGGGTGACGACTGGTCGCAGCGGCGCCCCGCCCCCTCCGCCGTCGGCACACCGGGGGCGGGGTTCACCGATCCGGACCGGCCGCCCGCGCCTGAGTCGACCGTCACGCCGAGCCCGGGTTCGTGGTCCGGGGTCCGGCCCGCTCCCGGCACCCGTGTCGTCCTGCTCACCGCGGGCGGCGACCGCCCGGCGAAGACCCTCGCCAAGGCGGTGAAGGAGTGGGCGCGGGAGACGGACGTGGACCTGCGCACCGTGACCGCGTCCGGTGACACAGACCTGCTGCCCGCCGTCACCCGGGCGCTGGACCTGCACCCGGATCTCGTCGTCAGCGCGGGCAACGACCTCATCGACCCCCTGACGACGGTGACCCCGAGCCATCTCGCCCAGAAGTTCCTGGTCGTGGGGGCGGAACTCGCCGAACCCACCGAGAACGTGACGGCGGTCGACTGGTCGGGGGCCTCGTTCCGCGGGGAGGGGCTCGGCATGTCCTCGACGTACGACCCCGCCTCGTTCACCGACGCCCGCTGCGCGGCCGCCATCCGGGCGGGCGCCGCGGCGGCACTGACCGGGCGCACCGGGATCGTGGTGTGGCTGGACGACTTCTAGGCCCAACGCCGTTCAGTTAGGTCGGGGTCCGGGGTGTCAAGGCCCGTTCATGAGCATGTTGATGCTGATAGTGGCTTTGTAGGTGGTGCGGTCGATGGCGGGTCCGCGTGCGTTGTATTTGGAGATCGCT
>NZ_SSBK01000017.1 GCF_004795035.1 Streptomyces sp. A0958 | reverse complement strand
GGGCCCGCGCGGGCCCCTGCCGCGCTCAGGCCGTACGCGGGCCCCCGGCGGCGGCTCGCGCGGGCCCCTGCCGCGCGCCCCTGCCCTTGCCGCGCTCAGGCCGTATGTGCCCCGGTGGCGGCCCGGCGGTACGCCACGAGGTCGCCCCGGCGGACCTGGCGCAGCCCGAGCGGGTCCGCGTACCAGACGCCCTTCTCGCAGGCCCGCACCAGCGGGGAGCCCGCCCCGTCCCGGCGGCCGGTGCCCGCGCGCAGCCCGTACCAGGGCAGCAGCGGCAGCCGGCTCAGCCCGTAGAGCCAGCGCCGCACCAGCCGGCCGGGGCCGGGGCGCCGGACGTCCGGCAGGCTCACCACCCGTATGCCCATGATCAGCTTGCCCGCGCCCGCGCCGAAGCACGCGGTGAGCACCACCTGGTTGACGAACGACAGCGCCAGCACCGGTCCGGCGAGCAGGCCGACGGCCTCGGGCCGGGGCGCGCCGTCCACGTACGGCCTGACCAGCAGCCCGGCCGTGAGCAGGCACAGGTAGCAGTCGAGCGCGACGGCGAGGCAGCGGCGCATCTCACCGGCCCGCGGCGGCGTACGCGGTCCGGGCTGCACGGGCCCGCGGTACGTGCCGTACCCGGGTGAGGAGGGCAGGGCGGCCCCTGCGGGCGTACGAGGACCGGGGACTCTGTGCTTCCCCCGTATGGATGTCATGGCCGAATCATGTCTGATGACCCGTCACCGCGTCCCGGGGTCGGCGCGGAGCGTCCCGCATTACCCCGCGGGTAATCGACGCGTGCCGGCGCCCCCGGCAGCATGGTGTCCATCAGCCGACGGACCACCGCAGAAAAACGGAGGGCGAGACCATGACCGCCTACGCCATCGCGCACCTGTACCCCGAAGGGCTCCCCAACGAGGAGGTCATCGAGTACATCGACCGCATCCAGTCGACGATGGACCCGTTCGGGGGCCGTTTCCTGGTCCACAACACCCCCGTCGAGGTGGTCGAGGGCGACTGGCCCGGCGCGGTGGTCATGCTGGGCTTCCCCGACATGGACGCGGCGCGCGCCTGGTACGCCACCCCGGCCTACCAGGAACTGGTGCCGCTGCGGGCCCGGAACATGGCGGGCGACCTGGTGTTCGTGGACGGCGTCGGACCGGACTACGACGCGTCGGCGACGGCCGCCGTGATGCGGGCGGCGATCGGCGGCGCGAAGGCGTAGCGGAGGGCGGGGGAGGCGCGGGGGAGGCACCGCCACCCGCCTGGGGGAACCCCGGGAACCTGTGCCGGCCGCCCCGCGACCTGGCGGCCGGGCCCCGTCACTGTGAGATTCACCACTTCGGGCGGTTCCCCGTCGCGGCTCCAACCCGGCCATTCCTGCCCGGAACCGGCCTCGCGCAAGGCCGTTGGCCAGGTGCGGTGCCCGTGCGGGCGGGATCACCATGTGGATGGCGCGGGCCATTCCGCCGGGCCACTGGGAGAATCGGTACGCCACAACGGTCCTGTACGCCGCATGCGTGAGCGCGGTAATGCGTGAAGTCCCGGCGACACCCTCAATGGGGAGGGGGACCCTGGCGCCCCTCGGGACGGGGGCGCCCCCGCGTATGAGCCGACCCATGGAAGGTCTTGATCAGATGCCGGCCACCCCTGACTCCGCAATCCCGCACGCCGCCGAGAACCGCATCATCGAGCCGTTGTACGCGGAGATCCTCCGCCGCAATCAGGGCGAGAACGAATTCCACCAGGCGGTACGGGAGGTACTGGAGACCCTTGGCCCCGTGCTGGCCCAGCGGCCGGAGTTCGTGGACGCCCGGATCATCCAGCGCATATGCGAGCCGGAGCGCCAGCTCATCTTCCGGGTGCCGTGGGCGGACGACTCGGGCGACATCCACGTCAACCGCGGCTTCCGGGTCGAGTTCTCCAGCTCGCTCGGCCCCTACAAGGGCGGGCTGCGCTTCCACCCGTCGGTCAACCTCGGCATCGTGAAGTTCCTCGGCTTCGAGCAGATCTTCAAGAACGCCCTCACCGGCATGCCCATCGGCGGCGGCAAGGGCGGCGCGGACTTCGACCCGAAGGGCCGCTCGGACGCCGAGATCATGCGGTTCTGCCAGTCGTTCATGACCGAGCTCCACCGCCATTTGGGCGAGTACACCGACGTGCCCGCCGGTGACATCGGTGTCGGCGGCCGGGAGATCGGCTACCTCTTCGGCCAGTACAAGCGGATCACCAACCGCTACGAGTCCGGCGTCCTCACCGGCAAGGGCCTCGGCTGGGGCGGCGCCCTGGTGCGCACCGAGGCGACCGGCTACGGCTGCGTCCTGTTCACCGCCGAGATGCTGCGCAGCCGGGGCGAGTCCCTCGAAGGCCAGCGCATCGCCGTCTCCGGCTCCGGCAACGTCGCGATCTACGCCGTCGAGAAGGCCCAGCAGCTCGGCGCGACCGTCGTGACCTGCTCGGACTCCGGCGGTTACGTCGTGGACGACAAGGGCATCGACCTCGACCTGCTCAAGGAGATCAAGGAGCAGGGCCGCGGCCGCATCTCCGAGTACGCCGAGCGGCGCGGCGCGCACGTGAAGTACGTCGAGGGCGCGGGCGTCTGGAACGTCCCCGTCGACGTGGCGCTGCCCTGCGCCACCCAGAACGAACTGCACGAGGCCGACGCGCTCACCCTCGTGCGCAACGGCGTCAAGGCGGTCGCCGAGGGCGCCAACATGCCCACCACCCCCGAGGCCGTCCGCGTCTTCCAGGAGGCCGGCGTGGCCTTCGCCCCCGGCAAGGCGGCCAACGCGGGCGGCGTGGCCACCAGTGCCCTGGAGATGCAGCAGAACGCCTCGCGCGACTCCTGGACCTTCGCCCACACCGAGCAGCGCCTCGCGGAGATCATGCGCCACATCCACGACTCCTGCTACACCACGGCCGAGCGCTACGGCAGCCCCGGCAACTACGTGGTCGGCGCCAACATCGCCGGCTTCGAACTGGTCGCGGACGCGATGCTGGCGCAGGGGCTCATCTGAGCCGCTGACGCCGCCGATCGGACAAGGCCCGGGACCACGCGTCCCGGGCCTGTCGGGAGACTTCCGGGTGGTGTACGAGGTGCGGGCCATGTCCTGGTCATCCTGGCCCTTCACCTCGGGCACCGCAGTGACGTCCACCGAGGACTGTGACGCCCGGTAGCGCCGACAAGCGCGCGGGGCCGGGGGACGTGTCCCCCGGCCCCGCGTCGTATGACCGTGCTCAGCTCTCCGCAGGGGCGACGCCCACCGGGCAGGAGACGCCGGTGCCGCCGATGCCGCAGTAGCCGGCCGGGTTCTTGTCCAGGTACTGCTGGTGGGCCGGCTCGGCGGGCCAGAACGTGCGGCCGTCGGCCGGACGGATCTCCGTGGTGATCTCGCCGTGGCCGGAGGCCGTCAGGACCTTCTGGTACGCCTCGCGGGAGGCCGCGGCGGCGGCCGCCTGGTCGGGGGAGTGGGTGTAGATCGCGGAGCGGTACTGGGTGCCCACGTCGTTGCCCTGGCGGAAGCCCTGGGTGGGGTCGTGGGACTCCCAGAACAGCTTCAGCAGCTCGGGGTACGTGACGACGGCCGGGTCGTACACGACACGGACCGCCTCCGTGTGGCCGGTCAGGCCCGAGCAGACCTCCTCGTAGGCGGGGTTCTCCGTGTAGCCGCCCTGGTAGCCGACGAGCGTCGTCCAGACGCCGTCCGTCTGCCAGAACCTGCGCTCGGCGCCCCAGAAACAGCCCAGCGCGAAGTCCGCGACCTCCAGGCCCTCCGGGTACGGGCCGAGCAGGGCGTTGCCCAGGACCGTGTGGCGGGCGGGAACGGTGAACTCCGGGGCGGAACGGCCGCGCAGGGCCTCCTCCTGGGCGGGGAGCTGCGGGGTGCGGCGGTGCGGGAACATACGGGGGCTCCTCCTGGGTCGGCGTGCTGTACGTACAACGCGCCGGGGGCCCCGCGGATTCCGGTGGCGGCCCGCCCGGCGGCGGCGCGCGCCCGGGAGCCCGGCTACCGCGGCAGCGTCGCCGGGCTGCCGCCGTTCGCCTCGTAGCCCGCGACCGCCAGCGCCCGGTACACCGTGTACTCGGCGGCCGGGTCCTCGCTCGCCGTCCACGGCAGCGCGCCCACGTGCCCGTCGATGTGGACCAGCTGGTGCACCGCCTCCGACCAGCGCTCCATCCGGACCAGGAACAGCACGAGCAGGTGGCGCACATGCGCGAGCATCGGGTCGTCGGCGCGCGCCGCGTGCACCGCGAACATCGCGCCCTCGACCGCCTTCGTCACCACCTGGCCCTGGTAGAAGCCCCGCACGAGATTGACCTCCGGCAGGTGCTCGTACACCGCGAACAGCGGCAGCGCGGCCAGCAGCGAGCCCTGCGGGGCGCGGGCGGCCGCAGCCGTCGCGAAGCGGTCGGCCTCCTCGCGCGAGCCGTGCCACCGCTCGCTCCAGAAGTGCAGCGCCGCGATGTGCGCCCCCATGTGCGCCGGCGCCCGGTCGATGATCTTCGCCCAGACCTGGTCGAACTCCTCGGCGGAGTACCCCAGTCCACGGGCGACCGCCAGCTCCACGATGTACGGAACGGGATCGCCCGGCGCCAGCAGGGCCGCCTCACCGATCACCGTACGGGCCTCCTCCAGGATGATCCGGAAGTCGTCCGTACCCGCGGTGGACGAACGCCACGCCTGCTGGACCAGGAACTCCGCGTGCACGGCCGCCGCGCCCGCGTCCTTCGGCGCCTCGGCCCGCCACTTGCGCAGCCACGCCCCGCCGGCCCCCGGCCGCTGCAGCAGCTCCAGCGAGGCGGCCCCGGCGAACGCCTGCACCCGCTGCCACCGGACCTCGCCCTCCTTCGGCGTCCCCGACAGCAGCTGCGACGCGGCCCGCCACTCCTGCGTGTGCTGGACGACCTCCAGCACGTCCAGCAGATCCTGGTCCGGGCCCGGCGTCCGGACGTCCAGCTCCTCCTGGCGCACGAAGCCGTAGTCCTGCGGATCGGCGGCGTCCGGGGAGCCCGGCGCCGCCAGCCGGATGCCACCGCGGCGGCGCAGCACGAACGGGCCGATGACGGCGGTCAGCATGCACAACGCCAGCAGGAACCACAGAATCTCCATGCCCCCATTGTCACCGGACGGCCAGGTGCTCGGTGAGCGCCCTCGCGACGAACTACGCTCGGCCCCATGAGCGACCAGCACAGCTTCGAAACTCTCGCGATCCACGCGGGGAACACCGCCGACCCCCTCACCGGCGCGGTGGTTCCGCCGATTTACCAGGTGTCCACGTACAAGCAGGACGGTGTGGGCGGGCTGCGCGGCGGCTACGAGTACAGCCGCAGCGCCAACCCGACCCGTACCGCCCTGGAGGAGAACCTCGCGGCCCTGGAGGGCGGACGCACCGGGCTCGCCTTCGCCTCCGGCCTCGCCGCCGAGGACTGCCTGCTCCGTACGCTGCTGACCCCCGGCGACCACGTGGTCATCCCGAACGACGCCTACGGCGGCACGTTCCGGCTGTTCGCGAAGGTCGCCTCGCGCTGGGGCGTGGAGTTCTCCGTCGCCGACACCTCGAACGTGGCGGCGGTCCGTGCGGCGATCACCCCGCGCACCAAGGCGGTCTGGGTGGAGACCCCGTCCAACCCGCTGCTCGGCATCACCGACATCGCGGCCGTCGCCGAGGTCGCCCGCGCCGCCGGTGCGCGCCTCGTCGTCGACAACACCTTCGCCAGCCCCTACCTCCAGCAGCCCCTCGCGCTCGGCGCCGACGTCGTGGTGCACTCCACCACCAAGTACATGGGCGGCCACTCGGACGTCGTCGGCGGTGCGCTCGTCGTCAACGACCCCGACCTGGCCGAGGAGCTGACCTTCCACCAGAACGCGATGGGCGGCGTCGCCGGCCCGTTCGACGCCTGGCTGGTGCTGCGCGGCATCAAGACCCTCGCCGTCCGGATGGACCGGCACAGCGAGAACGCCACCAAGGTCACCGAGCTGCTGACCCGCCACCCCAAGGTCACCCACGTCCTCTACCCCGGGCTGCCCGAGCACCAGGGCCACGAGGTCGCCGCCAAGCAGATGAAGGCCTTCGGCGGCATGGTGTCCTTCCGCGTCGCGGGTGGCGAGGAGGCGGCGGTCGAGGTCTGCAACCGCGCGAAGCTGTTCACCCTGGGCGAGTCGCTGGGCGGCGTCGAGTCGCTGCTCGAACACCCGGGCCGGATGACGCACGCCTCGGCGGCCGGCTCCCCGCTGGAGGTCCCCGCCGACCTGGTCCGCCTCTCCGTCGGCATCGAGAACGGCGACGACCTGCTCGCCGACCTCACGCAGGCGCTCGGCTGAGCCTGCACGCGTGAGGGGCGGGGCCGGTACCGCCGGCCCCGCCCCCTCATTTCATCCGGCCCACCAGCCCTCCAGCGGCGGTGTCGTCCCGGCCGGCGGCGTCTGCCAGGGCTCGGCCACCACCGCCCACACCGTGAACGCCGCGACCCCCGCGACCAGCGCCAGCAGCCCGAGCCGGTGCAGCACCCGCCGGCGCCGCAGCAGCCGGCCGCCGCGCTCCGCCGCCCGCGCGGCCAGCTCGGCGGGCACCTGCGGACGCGGGCCCTCCAGCATCCGCCGCACCTCGTCCTCCCTGCGCCCCGTGCCGCTCACGGCGCGGCCCCCAGGAGCCGGGCGGGGCCCCGCCGCGCGGCCGGGTTCCGGGTGCCGCGCATCGTGGCCACCGACCGGTTGCAGACCGCCCGCACCCGCTCCCGCGGAAGCCCGAGCAGCGCCGCGGTCTGCTCCTCGGCCACCCCTTCGTACAGCCGCAGCACCAGGACCAGCCGCTCCTGCGGGGTCAGCCGGTGCAGCAGTCCGCCGCGCGGGCGGTGGTGGCGCCAGGCCTCGCGGGCGAAGCGGGCGGCCAGCTCCTGCCGGGTGCGGTCGTACGGGTCCTCGCCCCGCAGCCGCTCCCAGTCCGCGAACGTCACCGCCAGCGAGGCCGTCAGGAGCCGCTGGGCGCGCGGGTTGGAGCCGGGCGGGGCGGCCGGTTCAGCGGTGAGCAGCGTCGCCGTGTGCAGCAGACGTCCGGCCGCGCCCGCGACGAAGGCCTCGAACTCCTGGGCGCGGCCCCGCTGTCGGCCCGCATGCTCCCGCACACGGTCCATCGGAGCGCGCCGCGGGCCCGGGGTCAACCCCTCGGCGGCGAGGGCCTGTCCGGCGGGGTGGCTCAGCCCGACTGGGCCGTCTGGTGCGCGGACTGGCGTGCCGCCAGCGCGGCGTTGAACCGGGTGAGCAGCGCGCAGAACGTGTCCCGCTCCTCCTCGCTCCACCCGTTGGTCACCTGCGTCATCAACTCCCGCCGCGACGCCCGGACCTCGTCCAGCCGGGCGTGGCCGCGCGGGGAGAGCTGGAGGACGACCGCGCGGCCGTCCTCCGGATGCGAGGTCCGCTTCACCAGGCCGGTGTCCACCAGCGGCGCGACCTGCCGGGTCACGGTGGACGAGTCGATCCCCATCCCGGCGGCCAGCGCCTTGACGCCCATCGGCCCTTCCAGGTCCAGCCGGTTCAGCAGCAGGTACGCCGCCCGGTCCATGGAGTTGCGCACCTGGCCCACCCCGCCGAGGCGGGTCTGTTCGGCTCGGCGGGCGAATACGGCCACCTGGTGCTGAAGGGTGTCGAGAACGTGGTCGGAACCCGGGTTTTCCGGGGCTGCGCCCCCGGAAGGAGACGAGGCAGTCGTCATGTCCTGAGGGGGCATGGCCGGGGGCTCTCTTCGTGCGGTGTCGGATGGGTGGGGGACAGAGTACGCGGCCCCGGGGCAACGCGTACCAGCGCTGCACAAACCTGCGGACATCGGCGCAGGACGGCCTCGTAAGCGACGGCCGGGGCCCCGTTCAGCTGCAAGACTTACGGTATGAACTTCCCGTCGCCCGGCCGCTTTCCCCCGCTGATCCTCGACGATGTGCGGGGGGCGCAGAAGATGCTCTCCGGGGTCTCCAAGGTCACCCCGCTGGAGGGCAGCCGCCATCTGAGCGCGCTGGTGGGCGCGCCGGTCCTGTTCAAGTGCGAGAACCTGCAGCGGACCGGTTCGTTCAAACTGCGGGGCGCCTACGTACGCATCTCCGGTCTGACACCGGTCGAACGCGCCGCCGGCGTCGTGGCCGCCAGTGCCGGAAACCATGCGCAGGGTGTCGCGCTCGCGTCTGCGCTCCTCGGCGTACGCTCCACGGTCTTCATGCCGGTCGGGGCGCCGCTGCCGAAGGTCGCCGCGACCCGCGAGTACGGGGCCCGGGTGCGGCTGCACGGCACCGTCGTGGACGAGACCCTGGCCGCCGCGCAGGAGTACGCCCGCGAGACGGGCGCGGTCTTCATCCACCCCTTCGACCACGCCGACATCATCGCCGGGCAGGGCACGGTGGGCCTGGAGATCCTGGAGCAGTGCCCCGAGGTCCGCACGATCGTCGTCGGGATCGGCGGCGGCGGGCTCGCGGCCGGGATCGCGGTCGCGGTCAAGGCGGTCCGGCCCGACGTGCGGATCGTCGGCGTGCAGGCGGCCGGCGCCGCCTGCTACCCGCCGTCGCTGGCCGCCGGCCACCCCGTCTCGATCGGCTCGCTCCAGACGATGGCGGACGGCATCAAGGTCGGGCGCCCCGGCGATGTGCCGTTCGGCCTGGTCCAGGACCTGGTGGACGAGGTGCGTACGGTCTCCGAGGACGAGCTGTCCAGTGCCCTGCTGCTCTGCCTGGAGCGGGCCAAGATGGTGGTCGAACCGGCCGGGGCGAGCCCGGTGGCCGCCCTGCTCAGCGACCCGAAGTCGTTCCACGGGCCGGTGGTGGCGCTGCTCTCCGGCGGCAACGTGGACCCGCTGCTGATGCAGCGCATCCTGACCCACGGCATGGCGGCGGCCGGCCGCTATCTGAGCCTGCGGCTGCGGCTGACGGACCGCCCCGGCGCGCTGGCGACCCTGCTGGGCGTGCTCTCGGTGGCCGACGCCAACGTCCTGGACGTGAGCCACGCCCGTACCGACCCCCGGCTCGGCCTCACCGAGGCGGAGGTGGAGCTGCACCTGGAGACCAAGGGCCCCGAGCACTGCGAGGACGTGAAGGCGGCGCTGCGCGAGGCGGGCTACCGGGTGATGGAGTGACCGCTCGCGACCGTACGAGCCGAACGCTTGTAGGTCGCGATGTATCGCGATACGGTGCGTGCGCCCGGGACCGGCGGACGCGCGTTTCGGCTTGCGCGTTCACCGGGCGCGGCACCACGGGCAAACCTAGGATCTGTGAGGCAGTCACCCGAACGCACTGGGGGAACCCCTTATGCCAGGCGCCATCCACGCCGAAGGGCTCGTGAAGGCCTTCGGAGACGTACGAGCACTCGGCGGCGTCGACCTGGACGTGCCGGAAGGCACCGTCCTCGGACTCCTGGGCCCCAACGGGGCCGGCAAGACGACCGCCGTACGCGTCCTGACGACGCTGCTCAAGCCCGACAGCGGCAGCGCCTTCGTCGCGGGCATCGACGTGGTGAAGAACCCGAACGAGGTACGGCGCTCGATCGGGCTCTCCGGCCAGTTCGCCGCCGTCGACGAATACCTGACCGGCCGCGAGAACCTCCGGATGGTCGGCCAGCTCTACCAGATGAGCGGGCGCGCGGCGAAGGCCCGGGCGGGGGAGCTGCTGGAGCGGTTCAACCTGGCCGACGCGGCCGACCGCCCCGCCAGGACGTACTCCGGCGGCATGCGCCGCCGCCTCGACCTCGCCGCCGCCCTCGTGGTCTCCCCGCCGGTCATGTTCATGGACGAGCCGACCACCGGCCTCGACCCGCGCAACCGGCAGCAGCTCTGGGAGGTCATCGAGGAGCTGGTCGCCGGCGGTACGACGCTGCTGCTGACCACGCAGTACCTGGAGGAGGCGGACCGCCTCGCCCACGACATCTGCGTGATCGACCACGGCCTGGTCATCGCCCGGGGCACCTCGGACCAGCTCAAGGCCCGCACCGGCGGCGAGCGCGTCGAGGTCGTCGTGCACCGGCCCGAACAGATCGAACCGGCCCGCGCCGTCCTCACCCGCCTCGGCAAGGGCGGGACCGCCGTCCTCCCGCACATGCGCAAACTGACCGTCCCGGTCGACGGCGGCGCCAAGCTCCTCGCCGAGGTCATCCGAGAACTCGACGGCCAGGGCGTGGAGATCGACGACATCGGACTGCGCCGCCCCACCCTCGACGACGTGTTCGTCTCCCTCACCGGCCACGCCGCCGAACAGCAGAAGAACGACGACAACGGTGAGAACGGCGAGGGCGACGCGGCCGAGCGGCCCGCCGGCGCCCGGACGGAGGCAGAGAAGTGAGCGCCCTCACCGAGACGAGCGCGGCCCCGGCCGCACGCTCCGGCGGCGGCATCGGCCAGTCCGTACGCGACTCGCTGGTCATCGCCCGCCGCAACCTGATCCGCATGACCCGGATTCCCGAGATGGTCATCTTCGGGCTGATCCAGCCGATCATGTTCGTGGTGCTGTTCACGTACGTCTTCGGCGGCTCCATCAAGGTCGGCGGCACGATCTCGCCCCAGGCCTACAGGGAGTTCCTGATGGCCGGCATCTTCGCCCAGACCGTCACCTTCGCCACGGCCGGCGCCGGGGCGGGCATCGCCGACGACATGCACAAGGGGCTGATCGACCGCTTCCGGTCCCTGCCCATGACCCGGGGCGCCGTCCTGACCGGACGCACCCTCGCCGACCTCGTACAGACCGCGCTCACGCTCGTCGTCCTCGCGGGCGTCGCACTGATCGTCGGCTGGCGCACCCACGAGAACATCGGCAAGGTGCTCCTCGGCTTCCTGCTGCTGCTCCTGCTCGGCTACGCGTTCTCCTGGATCGGGGCGCTGATCGGCCTCTCGGTCCGCACCCCGGAGGCGGCCACGTCCGGCGGGCTGATCTGGCTCTTCCCGCTCACGTTCATCTCGAACGCCTTCGTCGACGCCAACCAGATGCCGGCGTTCCTGCGCCACATCGCCGAGTGGAACCCGTTCAGCGCCACCGTGCAGGCCTGCCGCGTCCTCTTCGGGAACCTGCCGGAGGGCTTCGTGACACCCGACGCCTGGCCCATGCAGCACCCGATCATCGCCTCGGTCGTGTGGTCCGTGCTGATCCTGGTGGTCTTCCGGACCCTCGCGGTCCGCAAGTACCGCTCGGCGGTCTGAGCGGGGAGAAGCACCGGCCCCGGCGCAGCGAGAAGCCCCGGCCACCGGTGGCCGGGGCTTCTCGCTGCGCCAGTGATCAGCTGGTGATCAGCCGGTGTACGGCTTCGCCGACAGGATCTTCACTGTGGCGGTCTTGCCGTTCGGCAGCTCGTAGTCGGCGCTCTCGCCCATCTTCTTGCCGTTCACGCCGGTGCCGAGCGGCGACTGCGGCGAGTACGTCTCGATGTTTCCGCTGGCGTATTCGCGGGAGGCCAGGAGGAAGGTCATCGTGTCGTCGTCATCGCCGTCGAAGGCGATCGTCACGACCATGCCGGGCTCGACCACGCCGTCGTCGGCCGGCGGCTCGCCGACCTTCGCGTGTTCGAGGAGCTGGGTCAGCTGGCGCACCCGGAGCTCCATCTTGCCCTGCTCCTCCTTGGCCGCGTGGTACCCGCCGTTCTCGCGCAGGTCCCCCTCCTCACGGGCCGCCGCGATCTTGACGGCGATCTCCGTGCGCGCGGGACCAGACAGGTGCTCCAGCTCGGCCTTGAGCTGGTTGTACGCCTCCTGCGTGAGCCAGGTGACGTTTTCGCTGGTCTGGGTCACAGGGTGCTCCTCGTCGGTACTGGGAATACAAAGCAACGCCCTACCCGGGAAGCATGCGCTCCTACGGGTGGGCGAAACCACGAGCCTAACAATTCACCGGGAAAAGGGGGAGAAGGTTAACGGCCCGACCGAGGAAAGCGCAGGTCAGCGCCTGTTAAGTGAGGTTACGACGGGCGTGCTGCGGTCAACGCGGCGTTCCGTCGTCGTCCGTGCAGCCGATGAGCTCCACGGCGGTCGCCCGGGACGTCGTACGCAGGGTCAGGATGCGGTCGATCCGGCTGCTGTCGTCGTCGAAACGGAAGTCCTTGCGGGCGACCTCGCCGCTGTCCTCGCGCAGCGCGCGCAGCGTGCAGTAGCCCTGGGCGTCCCGGTCCTTGCGCACCTCCAGGTGCACCTCGACCCTCTCGTCCGAGACCACCTTGAACTTGATCAGCTCGGCGCTGAGGCCCTTTCCGGCCACGTAGCCGTAACCGATCCAGCCGATCACGCCCAGCAGCACGACGCCGAGCACCGCGCCGATGATCTTGAGTTTGCGGTCCGCGCGCTGGTCCGCCGAGCGGCCGTAGCGGTTCTCGGGAAGCGCCTCGCGCACCGCCGTCATGATCGTCCCTCCCGTACCGGGGATCGAGGAATTTTCCACCCCCCGGTTCGGTCACTATAGAAGTTGCACTTCGCGACCAATCACTGAGGATCGAGTCTTGACTGAGCAGCTTCGACTGATGGCCGTACACGCTCACCCCGACGACGAGTCGAGCAAGGGCGCGGCCACCATGGCCAAGTATGTGTCCGAGGGGGTGGACGTGCTGGTCGTGACCTGCACGGGAGGCGAGCGCGGCTCCATCCTCAACCCGAAACTCCAGGGCGACGCGTACATCGAGGAGAACATCCACGAGGTGCGCAAGAAGGAGATGGACGAGGCCCGGGCGATCCTGGGCGTCAAGCAGGAGTGGCTCGGCTTCGTCGACTCGGGGCTGCCCGAGGGCGACCCGCTGCCGCCGCTGCCCGAGGGCTGCTTCGCGCTGGAGGACGAGACCGTCGCGGCGGGCCGCCTCGTCGCGAAGATCCGCGCTTTCCGGCCGCAGGTCATCACCACGTACGACGAGAACGGGGGCTACCCGCACCCCGACCACATCATGACCCACACCATCTCGATGATCGCCTTCGAGGGCGCCGCGGACACCGAGAAGTTCCCCGAGGCGGAGTTCGGCCCGGCCTGGACGCCGCAGAAGCTCTACTACAACCAGGGCTTCAACCGGCCGCGCACGGTCGCCCTGCACGAGGCGCTGCTGGCCCGCGGCCTGGAGTCCCCGTACGGGGACTGGCTGGAGCGCTGGAAGTCGTTCGAGCGCGCCGAACGCACGCTGACCACGCATGTTCCGTGCGCGGACTTCTTCGAGATCCGCGACAAGGCGCTGATCGCGCACGCGACGCAGATCGACCCGGAGGGCGGCTGGTTCCGCGTTCCGATGGACATCCAGCAGGAGGTCTGGCCGACCGAGGAGTACGAGCTGGCGAAGTCTCTCGTCGATACCTCCCTCCCCGAGAGCGACCTCTTCGCGGGCATCCGCGACAATGCCTGATATGTACGCGACTCAGGCACTGACCGACCTCGTCCCGCTCGCCGAGGAACTCGACAAGAACAAGGTGACCCCCGGGGTCCTCGGCTTCATCGTCTTCGCGGCGCTCGCCGTGGGCGTGTGGCTGCTGATGAAGTCGATGAACCGGCACATGGGGCGGGTGGACTTCGAGGAGCCGGAGCCGGCGGAGCCGGCGTCGGCCGAGCCGGTGGGCGGGTCCGCGAAGCGGAAGTAGGGGCGGGCGGTACCGGTCGGTGCCGCCGCGCCCCTGACGTCCGTCCCGGTGTCCACAAGCGCCGGGCGGGCTGGAAGGATGCCCTCAAGCGCCGGGCGGGCTGGGTTTTGGCCGGTCGGGCGGGGAGGGGTGCCCTCAGGTGCCGGGCGGGCTTGGTTTTGGCTGGTCGGGCCGGAAGGGATGCCCTCAAGCGCCGGGTTGGCTGGGTTCGACCGGTACGCCCATGATTTCCCGGGTCCGGCGGGACGGGGTCAGCGGCGCGATGTGCCCGTTCTCCTGTCGGTCGGCTACTCGTCCTGCCACTGGTGCCAGTGAACTCGCGAACCCATTAGCTGGGGCGTGCTCACACTTCTTTGATGATCACGCGCTTCCCGCAGAGCTTCGACCAGTCGTCACGGTCGGAAGTCAGAACGATCACGGGGCCCGGGACACGGAGCGCGAGCGCGGCAACGAGGGCGTCGATCGCGTACTTGTGCCCGTGCAGCCCGCCTGCGTCCCGAAGCAGCGCCACGGCGGTCAGGGAGTCCTCCTGGCTGACCGGTTCCACCTGCAGCCGGGAGAGCACCCACTTCAAGCGCGCAAGGTCGGTCTTCCCTTGTACGGCTTCAACAATGGTCAGCGGGGACACGAGGACGGGGACCTCAGCCTGCCGGGATGCCTCGATGCGAGCCGCCATACCGCGGTCGTTTCGCAGGAGCAGTGAGAGCGCCACTGAGTCGAGCACCAGCGACCGGGCCGACTGCTCCTTCACGCAGCGCCCCGCTCGGCATCCTCGGTGTTCACGTCTCCGAACAACTCGCGACGAGCGGCTTCGATCTCCTGCTCTGTGAGCGCGCCGTGCTTTTCTTCGTGGGCCGCGACGATCTCCGCGAGCCCGTCCATGGCGAGCTGGTGCCTGACAGCCTCGGTGATGTAGCTGGACAGCCCGCGTCGGCCGGTTCGGGAGCGGAGCTCGCTGACCAGCTCGGTGGGCATGGACACAGAGATGTTTTCGGTGGTCCCGGGGCGGGATGGCTTCATGGCCCTAGTGTAATACATTCTCTATTACAGGGAGAGGGTTTGTGAGGGAGCGAGGGCTTGCGGTGCTCCGCGTACTCCGAGGTCGACAAGGCGGGTGACGCCCACAACAGCCGTCCGAACGGGTCGGTGAGGACCTGGACGTTCATGCCGTGGCGCTTGTGTTTCCCGGAGTAGTACGGGGTGTCGGCGGCGATCCGGTCGATCGGCAGGAGGGTGCCGTCCAGGATCACGAACGCCTTGGTCCGGATGGTCTTCATCGCCTCGGTCAGGGTCGGGGCGAGGGCGGCCAGGACGTCGATGCCCTCGCGTATGTAGCGATAGGCGGTCGCGATGCCGATGCGGAACCCGGCAGCGAGCTGGGCATAGGTATCGCCGCATCGCAGGTGGGCCAGGGCGAGCAGGGCCTGTCGGCCTGCGGGCAGACGCCGCCGGCGCGTCCCGACCTCCCGCCGCCGGGCATGCAGCCGATCGCTCAGATAGCGCAGGGTGCGGCTGGACAGATCAATCGACGGCGGGTGGACAAGCACGCGAAGCTCCTGGTGGGGCACGGTGGATCTTGGTCGTGACACCTCCTACCAGGAGCTTCGTCGCGCCGCAGAGACGCCCGACTGACGGACACCGACGTCAGGTTGGAAACAGCTCACGGACCCATGAGCGCACCAGGTATCGGGGTCGGCATTCCGTGGAGGTATGGATCGTCAAGGAGGGCAAGGCCGTCGCCAGCGATCACCACGACGTGATGATCCGTCGACGACGCCACGCCATCAGGGTGACGTGCATGAAGCGGGGGCGGCTCCCCACGCGGCTCGTCCCCGGCGAGAATGTGCAGATCGACACCTGGTGGAAGCTCTGCGTCTTCCCTCCGGACCGCCTACGACGGGTCCGGGCCGAGCTGGGGGGCGCTGCCCAGAGGCCCCCGGCGGCGGACATGTCTTAGCCCACAGGACATCGGAGGCGCCGAGGGCGCGGGCGGTTCCTCGTTGCTCACAGGGTCCCAAGGTCGACCGTGACAGGGAATGGCGCGGTGGCCTTCACGGTGCCGGTGAACACCTCGCCGTCCCGGTAGGCCCTGCTGGCTGGGTCGAGGACGTAGGTGTAGACGATCGGAACGCCGGTGGCGGACTGCTCGATGCGCCAGTAGAAGGGGATGCCGGCCTTGGCGTACTGGTCCACCTTCACGACCCGGTCGGTTGTTTCCGACCCGGGCGACACGACCTCGACGACCAGGAGCACGTGCTCGGGGCGGGTGGGCGTGAGATCGATGGTCTCCGCCCGGTAGACGATGACGTCCGGACGGCGACTGGTGAGCGGCACGTCCTGCAGGCGGACGTCGAAGTCCGTGTCGGCGTTCCAGTCCGGCCCCGCGGCGGCGTCCAGGGCATTGGCCAGGAGCCGAGCCAGCCGGTTGTGCCGCTTCGAGGCGCTCGGGCTCACGATGACCATCCCGTCCACGATCTCGATGCCGGCGCACTGCTCCTCGGACCAGGAGTCGTACTGTTCCGCGCTGATCTGCGTGTGCATCCACGCGGGCGCCACCATCTCGGCGGTCATGAAGTACCTCCTTCGAGGATGCGGTGCTGCTCGACTCAGCGTACTGCCCGCTTCCGGTCGGGCACCGGCTTCGGGGGCGGGGCAGAACCTCCGGCGTCCGCAGGGGCGACCTGGGTGCAAAAGGGGCGGTTCGTATTCACCATGTGATGGCGCATGAGTGCAAATCGGCCAAGTAGGGCGGGGGGTTGCGGGCCGAATCGGCAGGGCCGTGTCGGCGTGAGAGGCTGGCTCGCATGAATCGGTTGGCTGGTGTGACCTCGCCGTATCTGCTTCAGCATGCTGACAATCCGGTCGACTGGTGGCCCTGGTCGCCCGAGGCGTTCGAGGAGGCGCGGCGGCGCGATGTGCCCGTTCTCCTGTCGGTCGGCTACTCGTCCTGCCACTGGTGCCACGTCATGGCGCACGAGTCGTTCGAGGACGAGGACACCGCCGCGTACATGAACGAGCACTTCGTGTCCGTGAAGGTGGACCGCGAGGAGCGGCCCGATGTGGATGCCGTGTACATGGAGGCGGTGCAGGCGGCCACCGGGCAGGGGGGCTGGCCGATGACCGTGTTCCTCACCGCCGACGCCGAGCCGTTCTACTTCGGGACGTACTTCCCGCCCGAGTCCCGGCACGGGATGCCGTCGTTCCGGCAGGTGCTCGAAGGGGTGACGGGGGCCTGGACCGGCCGGCGGGACGAGGTCGGGGAGGTGGCCGGGCGGATCGTGCGGGACCTGTCCGAGCGCAGCCTCGCGCACGGCGGGGACGGGCCGCCCGGGGAGGCGGAGCTCGCGCAGGCGCTGCTGGGGCTGACCCGGGAGTACGACGAGAAGCGGGGCGGGTTCGGCGGGGCGCCCAAGTTCCCGCCGTCGATGGCGCTGGAGTTCCTGCTGCGGCACCATGCCCGCACCGGGGCGGACGGGGCTCTGCAGATGGCGGCCGGCACCTGTGAGGCGATGGCCAGGGGCGGGATCTACGACCAGCTCGGCGGCGGTTTCGCGCGGTACTCGGTGGACCGCGACTGGGTCGTGCCGCACTTCGAGAAGATGCTCTACGACAACGCGCTGCTGTGCCGCGTCTACGCCCATCTGTGGCGCTCCACCGGGTCCGAGCTCGCCCGGCGGGTGGCGCTGGAGACGGCCGACTTCATGGTCCGCGAACTGCGTACGCCGGAGGGCGGTTTCGCCTCCGCGCTGGACGCCGACAGCGAGGACGCGGCCGGGAGGCACGTCGAGGGCGCGTACTACGTGTGGACGCCGGCGCAGCTGCGCGAGGTGCTGGGCGAGCACGACGCCGCGTTCGCCGCGGAGTACTTCGGGGTGACCGACGAGGGCACCTTCGAGGAGGGTTCCTCGGTGCTTCAGCTGCCCGGGGACCACGAGGACCCCCGCGCCGCCGGTGTACGGGAGCGGCTGCTGGCCGCCCGCGGATCGCGCCCCCGGCCCGGGCGGGACGACAAGGTGGTCGCCGCCTGGAACGGACTGGCCATCGCGGCGCTCGCCGAGACCGGGGCCTACTTCGACCGGCCCGACCTCGTCGAGCGCGCCACCGAGGCGGCCGACCTGCTGGTGCGGGTCCACATGGGCCCCGTCGCCCGGCTGGGCCGTACGTCGAAGGACGGGCGCGCCGGGGAGCACGCCGGGGTGCTGGAGGACTACGGCGATGTCGCTGAGGGCTTCCTCGCGCTGGCGGCCGTCACCGGGGAGGGTGCCTGGCTGGAGTTCGCCGGGTTCCTGCTCGACATCGTGTTGCAGCACTTCACCGGCGAGGGCGGCCAGTTGTACGACACGGCGGACGACGCCGAGCAGCTGATCCGCCGCCCCCAGGACCCCACCGACAGCGCCACCCCGGCGGGCTGGACGGCGGCGGCCGGTGCACTGCTCTCGTACGCCGCGCACACCGGGTCGGAGCCCCACCGCGCCGCTGCCGAAGGGGCGCTGGGCGTGGTGAAGGCGCTGGGGCCGCGTGCGCCGCGCTTCATCGGCTGGGGGCTCGCGGTGGCCGAGGCGCTGCTCGACGGGCCGCGCGAGGTGGCGGTCGCCGGGCCGGTCGGCGGTGAGCTGCACCGTACGGCCCTGCTGGGACGGGCGCCCGGCGCGGTGGTCGCGGCGGGCGGCGCGGAGTTCCCGCTGCTGGTGGACCGGCCGATGACGGACGGCGCGCCGACCGCGTACGTGTGCAGGCACTTCGTCTGTGACGCGCCGACGACCGACCCGCAGACGCTGGCCCGCACCCTGGGCGGTGTCTGACCGGCGGGAGCGGGGGACGGTCAGAGGCGCAGGCCGCCCTCCAGCGTGTCCATCGCCTCGTTGATCATGGCCAGGAGGTCGCCCTCCTGGTCGTGCTCGCCCCAGTACAGCGTCACCTCGCGCAGCGCGCCAAGCACCGCGGCGATGAACACCCGGATGCCCAGGTCGTCCGCGCTGCGGCCGGTGCGGTCGGCGAGGACCCGGGCGAGCACCTTCGCCGTGTCCGACATGGTCTCCGTCATCCGGGCGCGGATCGCGGGGATCTCGACCATCAGCCGGGTGCGCTGGCGCAGCTCCTCGTCCTCGGCGCTGAGGAACGAGGACAGCGCCTCCTGCATCATCAGCCGCACGGACTCCAGCGGGGGTTCGTCGGCCGGGCGGCTGCGGAGCGCGGCCTCCATGACCGGGTCGTACTCGTCGGTGAGGACGATGTCCTCCTTGGTCGCGAAGTACCGGAACACCGTGCTCGGCGACACCTCGGCCGCCTCCGCGATCTGCTCGATCGTCGTCGCGTCGTACCCCTGCTCCCTGATGAGGCGGTACGTGGCCTGCCGGATCGCGACCCGGGTCTTGAGCTTCTTGCGCTCGCGCAGCCCCATCGGGGGCTGTGCGTCGGGTGCGGCGAAGGAGGGGATGCGGGGGGTGGCGGCCATGGGCCCCATTGTCAGGCATCGGCCGGGGCGGCGGCCACGTCCGGGGACGGGGTCCGCTCCCGGGGCGCGGTCGTCAGGAACGCCCCGACGAACAGGGCGCTGACCAGGGACGCCGCGGCGATGACGAGGAGCACCAGGCCCATGCCGTGGACGTACGCCGCGTCGGCGGAGTCCGCGAGGTGCCGGGCGCCGAGCCGGGCGGCGACGGCGTGGGCGGCGACGACGGAGTCCCCGGCGGTGTCGGCGGCGGCGGGCGGGAGGCCCGTGGTGTCGAGCCGGCCGGAGTAGGCGCCGGCCAGCAGGCTCCCCAGCAGGGCGATCCCGAGGGCGCTGCCCGTCTGGCGTACGGTCATCAGCAGCCCGGACCCGCTGCCGGCCCGGTCGGCGGGCAGGGCGCCGAGTGCCGCGTCCATGGCGGGCACGACCGCGAAGCCGAAGCCGAGTCCGGCGATGGACAGCCACAGCGCGGTGAATCCGTAGCCGCTGTCGACGGTCGTACGGCTGCCGAGCAGCGCGGCGAAGGCGAGCACGACGAGCCCCGCCGACATGGTGGCGCGGGCGCCGAAGCGCTCGGTGACCGGGCTGCCGGCCTTCGCGGCGACGATCAGGCCGCCCATCATCGGCAGCATGCGCAGCCCGGTGCCGAAGGCGTCGTGGCCCAGCACGGCCTGGAGGTAGCCGGGCAGGATGAACATCAGCCCGGCCAGCACGAACATCACCAGCGTCGCGGCGAGCGTGCTCAGCAGGAACGGCCGCTGCCGCAGCAGGGTCAGGTCGAGCATCGGGCGGACGGCCTTGCGTTCCCGTACGACGAGGGCGGCGAGCAGTACCGCGCCGCCGGTCAGTACCGCGAGCACCAGCGGGTCGCCCCAGCCGCGGCCCGGCGCCTCGATGATCGCGTAGATCAGGGCGCCGAGGCCGGCCGCGGTGAGCACGGTGGAGACGGTGTCGACCCTGGGCGCGGCCGGGTCGCGGGTCTCGGGGAGCAGGAACACGCAGGCGGCGATTCCGATACCGACCATCGGTATGTTGACCAGGAAGATCGAGCCCCACCAGAAGTGGTCGAGCAGCCAGCCGCCGAGGATCGGGCCGAGCGGCATGCCGAGCGCGGAGGCGGCCGAGACGATGCCGACGGCCTTGATCCGGTCCTTCGGTGCGCCGAAGAGCGAGGGCAGGACGGCGAGGGCGAGTGGCATGACGAGCGCGCCGCCGACGCCCATCACACCGCGGGCTGCCACGACGGCGGGCACGTCGGTGGCGAGCGCGCCGACGAGCGAGCCGGCCAGGAAGACGCCGAGCCCGGTGATGAGCATCCGGCGGCGGCCGAACCGGTCACCGAGCAGGCCGGCCGGGAGCATCAGGGCGGCGAACACGACGACGTACACGTCGGCCATCCACTGCTGTTCGCCCGTGGTGGCGCCGAGATCGCCGGCCATCGTCGGCAGCGCCACGTTGAGGATCGTCATGTCGAAACCGAGCACGAGCATGCTCGCCACGAGCGCACCCAGGGCCCACCAGCGTCGGTTCACGGCCACTCCTTTGATAGTCACCATCAAGTGAATCACTCACTCAACTGACAGTAACTCTCAAAAGATGGTCGATGTCAACGCGGGGTCCGTCTCCGCGGCGCACGCGAAAGGGCCGCGGCTCGGAAGCCGCGGCCCTTTGTTCGGGGGAGTCCGGAGGTCAGCTGTGGTTGTACGCCACCAGGGAGATGCCGACGTAGTGCACGACGAAGGCGGCCAGGGTCAGCGAGTGGAAGACCTCGTGGAAGCCGAACCAGCGCGGTGACGGGTTCGGCCGCTTGACGCCGTAGATGACACCGCCCGCGCTGTAGAGGACCCCGCCGGCGACCACCAGCACCAGCACCGCGACCCCGCCGGTCCGCATGAAGTCCGGCAGGAAGAAGACCGCCGCCCAGCCCATCGCGATGTAGCAGGGCGTGTAGAGCCAGCGCGGGGCGCCGACCCAGAAGACCCGGAAGGCTATGCCGGCGACCGCCGCCGCCCAGACCGCCCACAGGAGCGGGGTGCCGGTGGACTCGGGCAACAGGAGCAGGGTGAGCGGGGTGTAGGTGCCCGCGATGATCAGGAAGATGTTCGCGTGGTCGAGCCGGCGCAGTACGGCTTCGCCGCGCGGCCCCCACGTACCGCGGTGGTAGACCGCGCTCACGCCGAAGAGCAGGCATGCCGTCACGATGTAGACCGCGCAGGCGATCCGGCCCCGGGTGCTTTCCGAGAGCGCGATGAGCACGATGCCCGCGATCACGACGGCCGGGAACATGCCGGCGTGCAGCCACCCGCGCATCCGCGGTTTGAGCGGGGCGTCGGCGGGGGTGGCCGGGCGCGGCCCGGCGGAATCGTGTGCGGCGGCGGCAGCAGTCATTCCCGCATCGTACCTACGCCACCGTAGGTACCGGATATGGGTCGGAATCACGTGTCGATGCTCACGTGGGCGGCCCCCTGGACATATGGGCGGAACGGCCGGATGATCAAATGAGTGCGGTCGGCACCGGATGAGCGCCAGGGGAATTCGAAGGGGTTACGCATCCGGGTCGCAGCCCCCACGGGGCACAAGGGCACCAAACAGAACACACCCTCACCAAGGAGCGATCGTGGCGCGCGACATCGCGGCTCCCCTCACTGTTCCCACCAACCACCAGGAGCTCATCTCCTGGGTGGACGAGATCGCAGCACTCACCGAACCGGACCGGGTGGTCTGGTGCGACGGTTCCGAGGCCGAGTACGAGCGCCTGTGCGGGGAGCTCGTCGCCAAGGGCACGTTCACCGAACTCGACGAGATCAAGCGCCCGAACTCCTACTACGCGGCCTCCGACCCGAGCGACGTCGCCCGCGTCGAGACCCGGACGTTCATCTGCTCCGAGAAGGAGGAGGACGCCGGCCCGACCAACCACTGGAAGGACCCCGCCGAGATGCGGGAGATCTTCGTGGGCGAACAGGGCGTCTTCCGCGGCTCGATGCGCGGGCGCACCATGTACGTCGTGCCCTTCTGCATGGGCCCGCTCGGCTCCCCGCTCTCCGCGATCGGCGTCGAGATCACCGACTCCGCGTACGTCGCCGTCTCCATGCGCACCATGACGCGCATGGGCCGGCCCGTCCTGGACGAGCTCGGGACCGACGGCTTCTTCGTCAAGGCCGTCCACACCCTCGGCGCGCCCCTGGCGGAAGGCCAGGAGGACGTCCCGTGGCCCTGCAACCCCACCAAGTACATCTCGCACTTCCCCGAGGACCGCGAGATCTGGTCCTACGGCTCCGGCTACGGCGGCAACGCGCTGCTCGGCAAGAAGTGCTACGCGCTGCGCATCGCCTCCGTCATGGCGCGCGACGAGGGCTGGCTCGCCGAGCACATGCTGATCCTCAAGCTGACGCCGCCGCGCGGTGAGTCGAAGTACGTGGCGGCCGCGTTCCCCTCCGCCTGCGGCAAGACGAACCTCGCCATGCTGGAGCCGACGATCTCCGGCTGGACCGTGGAGACCATCGGCGACGACATCGCGTGGATGCGGTTCGGCGAGGACGGCCGGCTGTACGCGATCAACCCCGAGGCCGGCTTCTTCGGCGTCGCCCCCGGCACCGGCGAGCACACCAACGCCAACGCCATGAAGACGATGTGGGGCAACTCCGTCTTCACGAACGTCGCGCTCACCGACGACGGCGACGTCTGGTGGGAGGGCATGACCGAGGAGCCGCCCGCGCACCTCACGGACTGGAAGGGCAACGACTGGACCCCCGAGTCCACCACGCCCGCCGCCCACCCCAACGCCCGCTTCACCGTCCCGGCCGGGCAGTGCCCGATCATCGCGCCCGAGTGGGAGGACCCGAAGGGCGTGCCGATCTCGGCCATCCTCTTCGGCGGCCGCCGCGCCTCCGCCGTCCCGCTGGTCACCGAGTCCTTCAACTGGCAGCACGGTGTCTTCCTCGGCGCCAACGTCGCCTCCGAGAAGACCGCGGCCGCCGAGGGCAGGGTCGGCGAGCTGCGCCGCGACCCGTTCGCCATGCTGCCGTTCTGCGGCTACAACATGGGCGACTACATGAACCACTGGCTGAAGGTCGGCGCGGACAAGCCGGACCAGTCGAAGCTGCCGAAGATCTACTACGTGAACTGGTTCCGCAAGAACGACGCGGGCGAGTTCGTCTGGCCCGGCTTCGGTGAGAACAGCCGCGTCCTGAAGTGGATCGTCGAGCGCCTGGAGGGGAAGGCGGAGGGCGTCGAGACGCCGATCGGCGTCCTTCCCGCCAAGGGCTCGATCGACACCGAAGGCCTGGACCTCTCCGAGGCCGACCTCGACTTCCTGCTCAAGGTCGACAAGGAGGTCTGGCGCGAGGAGGCGGCCCTGGTGCCCGAGCACCTCAACACCTTCGGGGACCACACGCCGAAGGAGCTGTGGGACGAGTACCGCGCGCTGGTCCAGCGCCTGGGCTGAGCCCTCGCCGCCCGCCCCGTGACGGCACGACGGCACCCGCACCCGGAGCGCTCCGGGCGCGGGTGCCGTCGGCCTGCCCGACTCGCGCCACTCGTAGTCGTGCTGTGACCGTCCGGAGCTGTCGCGGCGACCCGCACGACCGTACGTTTGACCAGGCCGCGCCGTCCGTGCGCGGGACGTTGGTTCGACGGTGCCGGGGGCGACGCGTCATGACGTATCCAGGTCCGCAGCTCTTCCCGAAGCGGTCGATGCCGGGCCGGCAGGTGGCCCTGATCACGGTGGGCGCGACGCTGGTGGCGCTGATCGCGGTGTCCGTCGTGGGCTTCGTGTACGCCTACGGGCAGAACCACGAGAACCTGCGCTTCCCGTCCCAGGACGTCACCGTCTCCTCCTGCCGGCGGGACGCGACGACCGGCCGCCCGGTGGCAGACATACGGGTGACGAGCCAGGCCGGGCGGCGCGGGACCTACACCGTGCCCCTCGTCTTCCGGGACCTGCCGGACGCGGGCGGAGAGGGCGGGGCCGCGGCCAGGAGCACCGTGGTCGTGGCGGACCTGGCGGTGGGGGCCACGGCGTCCCGGCAGGTCACGGGGCCGGTTCCGGTGCTCGGGCGGGCCGAGTGCGAGATCGGTGACGTGACCTTCCTGTCGACCGCCGCCGCCGCGACGGCGTCCCCGTCCGCGCCCTGAGCCCCTGCGCGGGCGGGGCTCAGGCCCGTCCTGCCGGGGTCGGAGGCGGAGCCGTGGAGGGCGTAGAGGTGTGGCGCCCGGTCCGCGCGCCTCGACGGCGCGTGGACCGGGGCCGTCAGTGGGCGCCGACCAGCCGCGTGCGGGCGGTGGCGGGCTGCTCGGTGCCGGCCGCGGCCGGGATCGCCTCGGTGTGGGCGTCCATGCGCTCGGCCGAGAGGATCGCGACCGCCGTGTCGGCGCGGGAAGCCGCCACCACCAGGGCCCGGCCCGCGAGGGCGTGGGCGCGGCGGTGGAGGGCGGCGGCGGGCGCGTCGCTCAGACCGGCGTGCCGGGCGGGCGGGGCGCCGCGCAACCGGGCGACCTGTTCGGCGATGCGGTCGCCCGCCTCGCCGAGACCGAGCTCGTCGGTGACCGCGAGCAGAGCGGCCAGGTGTCCGGCGAGCTGGATGTCCAGCTCCTCCTCGCGGGTGCGGTGCGGGAAGTCGCCGGCGTGGTCGGCCGGTGTGTGGACCGATTTGGAGCGGATCGGTTCGTACATGGATGGCCTCCTGGTGATGCTGTGAGAACCATCCTAGCTTGGATTGAGTCTAAAGTTGTCCATCATCGAGAAGCGGCCCGCGGGTGGCCGCTCCCGGCCCGGCTACACCTGGCTGTAGCCGTCCAGGAAGCGGGCGATCCGGCCGATCGCGTCCGTCAGGTCCTCGGCCGAGGGCAGCGTCACCACGCGGAAGTGGTCCGGGTCCGGCCAGTTGAACCCCGTCCCCTGCACCACCATGATCTTCTCGGCCCGCAGCAGGTCCAGGACCATCTGCCGGTCGTCCTTGACCTTGTAGACCTTGGGATCGAGCCGGGGGAAGAGGTACAGCGCCCCCTTCGGCTTCACGCAGGTCACGCCCGGGATCTGCGTCAGCAGGTCGTACGCCACATCGCGCTGCTCCAGGATGCGGCCGCCCGGCAGCACCAGGTCGTTGATCGACTGCCGGCCGCCGAGCGCGGTGGCGACGGCGTGCTGCGAGGGCATGTTGGCGCACAGCCGCATGTTGGCCAGGATCGTCAGCCCCTCGATGTACGAGGTGGCGTGCGCCTTCGGCCCGCAGACGGCCAGCCAGCCCGAGCGGTAACCGGCCACCCGGTAGTTCTTCGACAGCCCGTTGAAGGTGAGCACCATCAGGTCGGGGGCGATCGTCGCGGTGGGGGTGTGGGTGGCCCCGTCGTAGAGGATGCGGTCGTAGATCTCGTCGGAGCAGACGACCAGGTTGTGGCAGCGGGCGATCTCCGTCAGGCCGCGCAGCATCTCGTCGTCGTACACCGCACCCGTCGGGTTGTTCGGGTTGATGATCACCATCGCCTTGGTGCGGTCGGTGATCTTCCGCTCGATGTCGGCGAGGTCGGGCATCCAGTCGGACTGCTCGTCGCAGCGGTAGTGCACCGCCGTGCCGCCGGCCAGCGAGACCGAGGCCGTCCACAGCGGGTAGTCCGGGGCCGGGACCAGCACCTCGTCGCCGTCGTCGAGCAGCGCCTGCATCGACATCTGGATCAGCTCGGAGACGCCGTTGCCCAGGTAGACGTCCTCGACGTCCAGGTCGATGCCCTTGGTCTGGTAGTGCTGCATCACCGCCCGGCGCGCGGACAGCAGCCCCTTCGCGTCGCCGTAGCCGTGCGCCCCGGAGAGGTTGCGCAGGATGTCCTCAAGGATCTCCGGCGGGCACTCGAAGCCGAACGCGGCGGGGTTGCCGGTGTTCAGCTTGAGGATGCGGTGACCGGCCGCCTCCAGCCGCATCGCCTCCTCGAGCACGGGGCCGCGGATTTCGTAACAGACGTTGGCGAGCTTCGTGGACTGGATGACCTGCATGTCAGGGAGCTTACGACTGTGTTTCACGGCCCGCCCGGGCTTTCGCCGCCGGTTGGCCCGCCCGGGTAGGGGAGCACGTCCGTCCGGGCTTTCATCGCCATGCGCCCGCCTCCCCGCGCCGTCGGAACGCCGGTCGCGGGAGGGGCGGGGCTTGGAATGGGGTGGCCCGGGGCTGTGACGCGGCGCGGCGGGTGAGATGCGCCACGGCGCGCGGCGGCGGACGGGCCTACTGCGGGAGGCGGGCGCCTTCCGGGAGCCGGATCGTGAAGAGTTCCGCCAGTACGCGCCTCACCTCGCCGGCGTCCGCCAGCTCCCGCTCCTCCGGGGCGCCGCCGTCGTGCGGCGTCACCACCAGCGTGCGGCCGGACAGGGCCAGGTGGGCGTCCTCGGTGGTGCGCCGCACGTACAGCAGATGCTCGAAGGGCGAGCGCGGGTTGGTCGCGATGTGCCAGTTGATGACCTCGAAGTCGGGCGCCTCGAACGGCTCCCGCGTGAACGCGTACTGCCGCGCCCACTCGCCGTCGCGGGTACGCGCCTGGAGTTCCCACAGCTCCAGCGGCCCGTCGTGCTCCGGCCGGACGAGCCGGTGGTGGCGCGGGGTGTCGTGCAGCTCGGCCCCCGGCACCAGCGCGATCGGCTCCAGCAGCGAGCCGGCGGCGCCGAAGCCGACGTCGGCGAGATACGGGTCCGGCTCGCCCGGCACCCGGACCTCCATCAGCATGTGGGTGCGGGGCCGGATGTCACCGGGGGCCGCGCCCAGCACCACCCGGGCGGTGAGCAGCGTGACCCCGAAGCCGAGCGCCCGCAGCGCGGCGGCGAGCAGCGTGTTCTGCTCGTAGCAGTAGCCGCCGCGCCCGCCGCGCACGATCTTGGCCTCCAGATCGGATACGGCGAGCGAGGGCACGGTGCCCAGGACCGGGTCCAGATTCTCGAACGGGATGCCCAGCGCGTGCGCCCGGTGCACGGAACGCAGCACGGCCGCGGTGGGCCGGCGCTCCCCGCTCCAGCCGATCCGGGCGAGGTAGGCGTCGAGGTCGAGTACGTGGGCGGCGTCGCGAGTCATGCCCCGACGGTACGCAGCGGCGGCCGTCGCGCCGCTTCCGCCCCCGGACGGACGGGAGTCGGTCATCCGGTCCCGGCCCCGGTCCGCGGGGCTGACCCACCGTTACCTCTGAAGTCGCTCAACACCGGTGGGCAACGCAGGGGAGCAGGGCACACTCGGCACATGATCGGAAACGGGAAACAGGACATGGCCGTGATCGTGGTGCGCGACGCGGACGCCGTCGTCGCCGCACTCCGGGAGGCGCTGGAGCAGGCGGGCGAGGAGGACCGCCCCGGCCTGGAGCGGGCCCTCGCGCTGGCCGCCGCGCAGGCCGGGGTGCCGGACGCGGAGCTGCGCGGCCGCTGGGCCGGGCGCCGGATCAGGGCGGGCGGCCACGAGGGGCCCCTCGACGCCGTGGCGGCGGTCAAGGCGCTGCGGACGGCCGAGCCGGGGCTGGGCCTGCGGCAGGCCGTGCGGCTGTCAGGCGAGGCGGCGGCCCTGACGGAGGCGGAGGCCGGGTAGCGGTACGGGGCGGGGACCTGCCCCGTACCGGCCCCCGGTGGCCCGCGCGCTGTCCCCCGTGCGAGCTACACGCAGGTGTCCACCCAGCGGTGACGCTTTCGGCGCTCCCCGTCCGTAGCGTTCGAGCGGAGCCGCGGCAGGTCGCCGCGGACGTGTCGAAGGGGTTCTCATGAGAGTGGTCTGGCAGCTTCTCGCCGTCGTGGCGGTCTGGGCGATCAGCGGCCAGTGCGTCAGCGCGGTGGACGGTAATCCGTGGCTCACGCTGGTCCTCGGCCTCGTGACCGCGGTGATCGCCGTCCTGGTCTACCGGTGGGTGGTGGGGCGCACCGAGCGGCGTGCGGTCACCGAGCTGGACCGGGAGGGCGCGGCGGGGACCGTCGGGCGTGGGGTACTGATCGGGCTGGCGCTGTTCGGGGCGGTCATCGCGAACATCGCGTTCCTCGGGGACTACGAGGTCGACGGCCTGGGCTCGGTGACGGGCGCGGTGGGGCTCGTCGGCTTCATGGCCGCTGCCGCCGCCACCGAGGAAGTGGTGTTCCGCGGCGTGCTGTTCCGGATCATCGAGGAGCGCGCCGGGACCTTGATCTCGCTGACGCTGACCGGGGTGCTGTTCGGCCTGATGCACCTGGCCAACCCGGAAGCGAGCCTGTGGGGCGCGCTCGCCATCGCCATCGAGGCGGGCGGCATGCTCGCCGCCGCGTACGCCGCCACCCGCAATCTGTGGGTGCCCATCGGTGTGCACTTCGGCTGGAACTTCGCCGCCGCCGGCATCTTCAGCACCGAGGTCTCGGGCAACGACACCCCGAAGGGCCTCCTGGACTCGACGGCCTCCGGCTCCCAGCTGGTCACCGGCGGCGACTTCGGGCCCGAAGCGAGCGTGTACGCCGTGCTGTTCGGGGCCCTGCTGACGATCGTGTTCCTGTGGCTGGCGCACCGGCGCGGCAATCTGGTGCCCCGCCGCGGCCGGCGTACCGTCCCGGCCGAGGCCGCCACTACAGTTCCCCGGTGACCAGTCTTCGCAGTGTGCCGGCCCGGTGGCGGCGGTTCGACATCGCCGCCCTCCGGCCGGCGCGGTGGCAGCGGCTCGACGTCACCGTCCGCGACCTGCCGTTCGGGCTGCTGCTCTTCGCCCTGTCGCTCGTCCCGGCCTTTCACCGGCACGGGACGGAGCTCGGCGCCGTACCGGACCGTCCGTTGGACGCGGTGGCCGTGCTGGCCGCCGCCCTGGAGGGCCTGCCGCTCGCCCTGCGGCGCAGGTGGCCGGCGGCCTGCCTGGTCCTGGTGTCGCTGGGCTTCGCCGTCGACCAGTTCCGCGGCTACCACATGGTCGCCGGCACCGCGCTGCCCTTCGCCCTGCTGAGCGCGGGGGCCCATCTGGACCGGCGCCGGCGCGTCACCGCGCTCGCCCTGACCGCCGCCTACGTGCCGCTGGCCCTCGTCCTGCACGGGTACGGCACCGGCGAACCGGCGGACGAGTTCCTGACGTTCTACCTGGTGCTGGCCCTGGTCTGGGGCGTCGGGACGTGGCTGCGCTCCACCCGGGCCGCCGAGGCCGAACGCCGCCACCGCGTCGCCGAGGACACCCGTACCGCCGAACGCGCCCGCATCGCCCGCGAGTTGCACGACGTCGTGACCCACCACGTGACGGCGATGGTCGTACAGGCCGAGGCGGCCCGCTATCTGACCGCCGCGCCCGACCGGCTCGACCACACCCTGAGCACCGTCACCGACACCGGGCGGCGGGCCATCAACGACCTGCGCCACCTGCTCGACCTGCTCGACCCGGGCCACGGCGCCGAGGCCAGGACGCCGACCGTCGGCCGTATCCGCACCCTCGTCGAGCAGACCCGGCGGGCCGGGCAGAGCGTGGAGTTCACCGAGCAGGGCACCCCTGCCGAGTCCACCGGGAGCGCCGACCTGGTGGCCTACCGTGTGGTGCAGGAGGCGCTGACCAACGCGCTCAAGTACGCCCACGGCAGCCGGACCTCGGTGCTCGTGCGGCACGGCGGAAGAGAGATCACCGTGGAGGTCGGCACGGACGGGTCCGGCGCACGGGCCGAGGTGCCCGGAGGCAGCGGGCGGGGCCTGGCCGGGCTGCGCGAGCGGGTCGGCGTCCTGGGCGGCGAGTTCAGCGCGGAGCCCGGGGCCGACGGCGGCTTCGTCGTACGGGCCCGCATACCCTCGGGGAGCGCGTCGTGACCGCGCCGGTCCGGGTCCTCGTCTGCGACGACCAGGTCCTGGTCCGCACCGGCCTCGCCACGATCATCGACGCCCAGCCCGACCTGGAGGTGGCCGGCGAGTGCGGGGACGGGCGGACCGCCGTCGAGATGGCCGGCCGGCTGCGCCCGGACGTCGTGGTGATGGACATCCGCATGCCGGTGCTCGACGGCATCGAGGCGACCCGCCTGCTGGCCGGGGCGGGCGTCGAACAGCCCGTCAAGGTGCTCGTGGTGACCACCTTCAACCTGGACGAGTACGTGTACGAGGCGCTGCGCGCCGGGGCGAGCGGGTTCCTCCTGAAGGACGCCCCGCCCGCCCAGCTGCTGCACGGCATCCGGACCGTGCAGACGGGCCAGGCGCTGCTGGACCCCGAGGTGACGCGCAAGCTGGTCGGCCGGTACGCCGCCCGCATCCGCCCCACCGGGGGCATCCCGTCCGACATCCCGCTGACCCCGCGCGAGCTGGAGGTCCTGCGCCTCATCGCGGACGGCTTCTCCAACAGCGAGATCGCGGCGGCGCTCCTGATCAGCCAGGAGACCGTCAAGACGTTCGTCTCCCGCATCCTGGCCAAACTCGGGCTCCGCGACCGCGTCCAGGCCGTCGTCTACGCCTACCGCCAGGGCCTGGTGACCTGAACGCGCGGCCGGAATCCGCCCCTTGTGCGCCCCCTCTCCATGCGCCAGCATGCGCATGTCAAAACCGAAAGAACTTCGGTCGCAGAGGCCTGTCGCGCTCTGTTCAGGTCACAAGAGGGGACCCCCACATGAAAAAGCCTCTCGTCGGCGCGCTCTTCGCGGTGCTGCTCCTCGGAGCCGGCATCGCCCCCGCAACCGCGGCCACGAGCCACGAAGCGGCACCGGCCGGCACGGTCGGGGCGACGGCCTCGTCCGGTCACAGCACGCTCCGGACCGAGGCGAAGGCCCGGCCCAAGGCCATCGGCTTCGCCGGGACCGTGGCGCTCAGCAACTGTTCGGGCTCGGTCGTCCGTACGCCGGACTCGCAGCCGGGCGACCCGGCCCTCGTGCTCTCCAACGGGCACTGCCTGGAGACCGGCTTCCCGGCCCCCGGCCAGGTCCTGCTCAACCGGTCCTCCAGCCGCACCTTCACCCTGCTCAACGCCTCGGGCAGCGGCGTCGGCACACTCCGGGCGAGCAAGATCGCGTACGGGACGATGACGGACACCGACATATCGGTGTACCAGCTCACCTCCACGTACGCCCAGATCGAGAGCACCTACGGCATCAAGGCGCTGGAGCTCAACACCGCGCACCCGGTCCAGGGCACCGCGATCACCGTCGTGTCGGGGTACTGGAAGCGCACCTACAACTGCAACGTCGACGGGTTCGTCCACCGGCTGAAGGAGGGGCAGTGGACCTGGAAGGACTCGGTCCGCTACACCTCCGCCTGCCAGACCATCGGCGGCACCTCCGGCTCGCCGGTGATCGACAACGCCACCGGCAAGGTCGTCGCCGTCAACAACACCGGCAACGACGACGGCCAACGGTGCACGGACAACAACCCGTGCGAGGTCGACGAGAACGGGCAGGTGACGGTCCGCCGGGGCATCAGGTACGCCCAGGAGACCTACGGCATCGCCGCGTGCATCGGCGCCGGCAACGTCTTCGACCTGAACCGTGCGGGGTGCACGCTGCCCAAGCCGTGACCGGCGGGACGTGAAGGAGCCTGATCCGGCGGGACGTGAAGGAGCCCGGTTCGGCGGAACGTGAAGGGGCCTGGTCCGGCGGGACGTGAAGGGGCGGGGCGGGAGTGATTCCCGCCCCGCCCCTGTCCCGCGCCGCCGGGCCAGAACGTGCGTTCAGATCCTGCGCCACCGCGCGTTGGCCCAGGAGAACAGGCCGAACGCCGCCAGGCCCACCGCGATGAGGGCCAGCAGCCACGGACCGGCCGGGGTCGCGCTGAAGGCCCGCAGCGTGTCGTCCATGCCCTTGGCCTCGCCGGAACGGGCCTTCACCGCCGCCGACACGGCGAAACCTCCCGCGGCCGCGAAGACGAGCCCGCGGCTGACCCCGCCGAAGATCCCGGCGATGTCCACGCCCCGCCGCTCGGCGGGCGACATCTCGCCCATGCGCAGGTGCTTGTGGAACTTGCGGAGCGCCGCACGGCCCGCGATCCACAGACCCGCGCAGGCGACGCCCACCCCGGCCGCGCCCACCAGCCACCGGCCGCCCGGCATGTCCAGCACCCGGGCCGTGACGTCCTGCGAGCGGGCGTCGCCGCCGCCACTGCCACTGCCCTTGTCGCCCGCGGCGAACATCAGGACCGAGTAGGCCACGAAGGCGTAGAAGACGGCCCGCCCCGCCGAGGCCAGCCGCTTGGTCGCCTTGTCCCCGTCCGGGCCCGCCGCCCCGAACGCCGCCTCGGACACCCGCCACAGGGCCATGCCGGCCAGGGCGATCCCCAGGACCCACAGCAGGACGTGCCCGAAGGGCTTCTGCGCGATCTCCGCGAGCGCCCCGCCCCGGTCCGCCTGCTTCCCGCCGCCGCCCTTGCCGTCGCTGTCGCCCCCGCCGAACGCGATGCGCAGGGCGAGGAAGCCGACCAGGAAGTAGATCACCCCACGTGCCACGAACCCCGCACGCCCGCCCGCCTCGACGGCTGTGCTGTTTCCGGCCTGCCGCGCCTTTCCGTGACTCTTCGAGGCTGTCGCAGAGATATTCATGACACCCGGTTGCCCTGGGGCCTGTTCGGGAAACTACCGCGCCCCCGCCGCCCTGGCCCCGCCGGAGCGCACCGACCGGCCCGCCAGCACCTGCGTACGCCTGCCGTCCTCGATCACGAAGCGGCCGTCGATCAGCACGTGCGGGATGCCGGCCGGCAGGGCGCGGGGCTCCTCGAAGGTCGAGCCCGCCGCCACCGTCGCCGGGTCGAAGAGGACCAGGTCGGCGCGGTAGCCCTCGCGCACGTACCCCCGGTCGGGCAGCCGCAGCCGGGCCGCCGGGCGCGAGGTGAGGTGGGCGACGCACTCCTCCAGCGACAGGACGCCCAACTCCCGTGCGTACCGGCCCAAGTAGTGGGGAAAAGTGCCGTAGGCGCGGGGGTGCGGCTTGTCGCCCTGGAGGATGCCGTCACTGCCGCCGGTGTGGACGCGGTGGCGCATGATCTGCCGGACGTTCTCCTCGTGGCCCACGTGCTGGAGGATCGTCGTCCCGAGCCGGTCCGCCACGAGCAGCCGCCGCGCGGTCACCCAGGGCTCCTCGCCCCGTCGGTGCGCGGACTCGGCGACCGTGAGGCCGACGTACGCGGCGAGCGCGGGCGCGCCGACGCCGGAGATCTCGATGGTGTCCCACTCGATCGGCACCCCGTGACAGCCGTCCGAGCCGGTGACCTCCAGGTCGTGGCGGACGCGGGCGGCCGTGGCGTCGTCGGCCAGCCGCGCCAGGACCGCTTCCGGGCCGCCCTCGCTCGCCCAGCTGGGCAGCATCGCGACCAGGGTCGTGCAGCCGGGGGTGTACGGGTAGGTGTCGAGCGAGATGTCGGCGCCCGCGTCGAGCGCGTCGTCCAGGAGGGCGAGCAGGTCCGGGGCCCGGCCCTCGTTCACCCCGAAGTTCATGGTGGCGTGGGCGAGATGCAGGGCGCAGCCGGCGGTGCGGGTGAGCCGCACCATCTCCTCGTACGCCTCCAGCGCGCCGGCGCCGTAGGAGCGGTGGTGCGGGCAGTAGTAGCCGCCGTGCGCGGCCACCACCCGGCACAGCTCGGTGAGTTCGGCGTCGTCCGCGTACATCCCGGGGGTGTAGGTGAGCCCCGAGGACATACCGACGGCGCCCTCGCGCATCCCCTGGTCCACGAGCTGCCGCATCCGGGCCAGTTCGGCGTCGGTGGCGGGCCGGTCGTCCCAGCCGACCGCGTACATCCGGACCGTGCCCTGCGGGATGAGGTAGGCGGCGTTGACCGCGATGCCCCGGCCGCCGAAGTTGCGGTCGAGCCGGTCGAGGTAGCCGCCGACGGTGCGCCAGTCGAAGTCGATGTCGTCGCCGTCGCCGTTCCACCCGGAGATGGAGCGGCGGACCTGGGCGAGCGTGCGGTCGTCCACGGGCGCGTACGACAGGCCGTCCTGGCCCAGGACCTCCAGCGTGACGCCCTGGGCGGCCTTCGCGCTGTGGTCGGGGTCCCGCAGCAGCGCCAGGTCGCTGTGGGCGTGCATGTCGATGAAGCCGGGGGAGAGGGCCAGTCCGTCGGCGTCCAGGGTGCGGGCGGCGGTGGGGCGGGGGCCGGGGGAGTCCTCGCGGTGGATCTCCGCGACGCGGCCGTCGGTGACGGCCACGTCGGCACGGTAGGAGGGGGCGGCGGTGCCGTCGATGACGGCCGCGTCGCGGATGACGAGGTCCATGGGGTGTCTCTGGCTGCCTTTCGGAGGGGGCGGACCCGGGCTCAGAAGAAGGTGCGGACGAAGTCGGTGACCGTGCCGTCCGCCTCCACGAGCGGGATCAGCTGCCACTTGTCGAAGCTCGTGCACGGGTGGGACAGGCCCATCCCCACCCAGTCCCCGACCTCCAGCCGGGCGCCCGCCTCGGTCCGTACCCAGGCGTGCTGGTCGGACAGGCCGCTGATCGTGATGCCCTCGGCCGCCCGCACCGACCCGTCCCGGGCCGACCGCACGACCTGCGCCTCGGGCAGGTCCAGGTCGTACGCGGCGTCCCGCTTGCCCGCGTTGAGGAACGCCTGCTCGGCGGTCGGGCGCGACACGACCTGCGCCCACAGCCGGAACGCCGGCTGCAGCGCCCCCTCCTCGGGCACCCGGTTGAACGGCGTGAGGTGGCGGTAGTGCCCGTCGTCGTGCGAGACGTACGCCCCCGAGCGCAGCAGCTTGAGTACGGGGGCTGAGAGCTCGGGGATCTCGGCGAACACGTCCGCCACCGCGTCGAACCACGCGCTGCCGCCCGCGCTGATCACGATCCGCTCCCCGGCCCCGAGCGCGGCGAAGCGGCCCGCCGCGTCGAAGCCGGCGGCCAGCGCGACGAGCCGGCGCAGCCAGTCCCGGACCCGCTCGCCGGAGGCCTGCGGCACCTCGCCCTCGTACCCCGCCACGCCCACCAGGCGCAGGGTCGTGGCCCCGGCCACCGCGTCGGCCACGGCGGCGCAGTCCGCCTCGGTCCTCGCACCGGTGCGGGCGCCCTCGCCCGCTCCCAGCTCCACCACGACGTCGACCGGGCGGGAGGCGCCCGCCGCGCGCAGGGCCTCGTCCATCAGCTCCACCCCGCGCACGGAGTCCACGTAGCAGACGAACGCGAAGTCCGGGTCGGCGTCCAGCTCGCCCGCGAGCCAGCGCAGCGCGGCGGCGTCGACCAGCTCGTTGGCGAGGAAGATCCGACCGATCCCGAACGCCCGGTAGACGCGCGCCTGGTGGGGGACGGCCGCCGTGATGCCCCACGCGCCGTGCTCCAGCTGGCGGGCGAACAGCTGCGGGGACATCGACGTCTTGCCGTGCGGGGCGAAGGCGAGACCGTGGCGCTCGGCGTACGTCTCCAGGAGCGCGAGGTTGTGCTCGACGGACTCCGCGGACAGGGCGAGGACGGGGGTGGTGAACCCGCCGCCGAAGAGGTTGCGGCGCTCGGCGGCCAGCGCGCCGACGGTCAGGCCCGTCGCGTCGGGCGGGAGGCCCTTGAACCGGTGGTCGACCGGTTCGTCGGCGAGAGCGGTCACGTGGTGCGCGGCGGCCATGGGTTCTCCTCGGTCCGGTCAGCGGAGTGATTGCAGCATATGCAACACCCATTGCGTATATCGCTCAAGGCTGTCTAACATCCGAGCCGACGCCCGGTCAATGGTGTGCCGGTGCCGCCCGCCGCCGTCGCCCGACCCCGAGGAGCCCCGCGTGTCCGGAACCACGCCCAGGACCGGTGCCGACGCCACGACCGCCGACGTCGTGTGCCTCGGCGAGTCCATGGTGACGTTCCTGCCCTCGCGGCCCGGGCGCCTCGCCGACGTGCCGTCCTTCGCCCGGGGCATCGGCGGCGCCGAGTCCAACGTGGCCTGCGCGCTCGCCGCGGCCGGACACCGGGCGGCCTGGGTGAGCAGGGTCGGCGCGGACGGCTTCGGCGACCACCTCGTCGATGCGGTCGCCGCGTACGGCGTCGACACCTCCGCCGTGCGGCGCGACCCGCACCGGCCGACCGGCATCTACTTCCGTACGGCGACGGACCGGTTCACCGATCTCCACGAGGTGGCGTACTACCGGGCCGGGTCCGCCGCGTCCACGATGTCCCCGGCCACGGTCCCGTACGAAGGGCTGCCGGCCGGGCGCGTGCTGCACCTCTCCGGCATCACGGCCGCGCTCTCCGCCGACTGCCTGGCCCTGCTCCGCGACCTCACCGCCCCGCGCCCGGACCGCCCCCTGATCTCCTTCGACGTCAACCACCGCCCCGGGCTGTGGCGCGGCTCGGACGCGTCTCCCGCGGTGCTGCTGGAGCTTGCCCGTCGGGCGGACCTGGTGTTCGTGGGGGAGGACGAGGCGGAGGAGGCGTGGGGGGTCGTCGGGGCGGAGGCGATCCGTGAGGCGCTGCCGGAGCCGGGGGTGGTCGTGGTGAAGCGGGGCGCGGACGGGGTGACCGTGTTCTCGCGGCTCCGCCCCGGACCCCGCTCCTCAGACGCCGGAGGGGCTGATCACTCGGCCGACACCGTCACCCACGTCCCCGCCCTCTCCGTGGACGTCGTCGCCCCCGTCGGCGCCGGCGACGCGTTCGCCGCGGGCTTCCTCTCCGCCACCCTGCGCGGACTCCCCGTCCGCACCCGCGCCCGCCACGGGCACCTGATGGCCGCCGCCGTGCTCACCGTCCCCGGCGACCTCACCGACCCGCCCGCCCGCGACCGGGCCGACCATCTCGCGGCACTGGACGACGCCGCCTGGGGGAGACTGCGTCTCGGCCCCGGCTGGACGGGGGACGACACGGAGGTACGTACGACATGAGTCAGACCGTCGACCGGGCGCTCAGCATCCTGCCGCTCCTCGCCCAGGGGCCCGCCGACCTCGGGCAGGTCGCCGAACGGCTCGGCGTCCACAAGTCCACCGCGCTGCGCCTGCTCCGTACGCTCCACGAACACGGCCTCGTCTACCGCCAGCAGGACCAGCGCTACCGCCTCGGCGCCCGCCTGTTCGCGCTCGCCCAGGAGGCCGTCGAAAACCTCGACGTACGCGAGATCGCCCACCCGCACCTGGCCGAACTCAACGAGAACTGCGGGCACACCGTCCACCTCGCCGTGTACGAGGAGAACGAGGTCCTCTACATCGACAAGGTCGAGAGCCGCTACCCGGTCCGCATGTACTCCCGGATCGGCAAGCCCGTCGCGATCACCGTCGCCGCCGTGGCCAAGCTCCTGCTCGCCGACCTGAGCGAGGCCGAGCGGCGCGCCGTCGCCGACAAGCTCGACTACCCCATGTACACGTCCCGTTCGACGCCCGGCGCCGCCGCGTTCCTCAAGGAGCTCGCCACCGTACGCGAACAGGGCTGGGCCACCGACCTCGGCGGCCACGAGGAGTCCATCAACTGCGTCGGCGCCCCCATCCGCGGCGCCGACGGGCGCGTAGTCGCCGCGATGTCGGTCTCCGCGCCGAACGTGGTCGTCACGGCCGAGGAACTCCTCTCCCTGCTCCCCCTGGTCCGTCGCACCGCCGACACCATCAGCCGGGAGTACTCCGGCAGCAACCGACCCAAGAAAGCCTGATCACCGATGACCGACAAGACCGCCAAGACCGCCCTCACCCCGAGCACCCACACCACCCCGCCGGCGAAGTTCTCGCACGGCGTGCGCAAGGGCAACATCCTCCAGGTCGCCGGCCAGGTCGGCTTCCTGTCCGCCGTGGAGGGCCAGGCCCCCACCCCGGCGGGCCCCACCCTGCGCGAGCAGACCCTCCAGACCTTCGCCAACGTCAAGGCCATCCTGGAGGAGGGCGGCGCGAGCTGGGACGACGTGATGATGATGCGCGTCTACCTCACGGACGTGGACCACTTCGCCGAGATGAACGACATCTACAACGCGTACTTCGCCGAGCAGGACCTCAAGGAGGCCCCCGCCGCGCGCACCACGGTCTACGTCGGCCTGCCCAAGGGCCTGCTCATCGAGATCGACGCCCTCGCCGTCCTGGGCTGAACCACCACCGCACCACCACCCCGCCCGGCACGGCGCCCCGCACCCCGCAGGCGCCGTGCCGCGCTCTCCGGCGGGGCCGCGCCGCTCAGCCCGGTGATCCAGGCGCTGCCTCCGGCCGGTTCACGCGGCCGAGGCGCAGATGATGCTGCGGCCCTGGTTCACCTGCCAGTACCAGAAGCGTTCGCCGGGCCCCGCCGGGCAGGTCCAGTTCCGGCCCGCCTTCGGGGCCCGGTAGAAGCCGGTGATCCGCAGGATCGACTGGCCCGCCTTGGGCACCTTGGACGCGCCGCAGCTCCACACCACCGTCAGATCGGCGTTGGTGGCCCCGTTGACCTCGGCCGGGAAGCACTGGCCCGCCCGGTACACCCGGTCCAGGCACAGGGTCCGCACGACCCCGTCGCCGCCCGTCCTGCTCCACCAGGTGTAGCCCGCCCCGGTGTCACAGGAGCTGGACGCGCCGGAGCGGGTGCTGACCCGGTTGACGTGCATGTACGCGTTCGAGGCGCTGCAACTCACCCGGGTCGGGCGGCCGGCGCTCATGTGGTCGTGCCCGTCGTTGTACACGTTGAGGCAGTCACCGGCGTGCACGGCCGCGAAGGCCCGGTCGGTGGCGTCCATGGTGGGCTTCGGGGACGGGGTGGGCGTGGGGGTCGGCGTCGGCTCCTCGGTCTCGCTGTCGTCGGAGTCGGAGTCGGAGTCCGAGTCGGAGTCGGCGTCCGTGCCCGTGCCCGCATCCGTGTCCGTGCCCGCGTTCGCGTCCGTGCCCGCGTCCGCATCCGTGCCCGTGCCCGTGCCCGTGCCCGCGTCCGCGTCCGCGTCCGCGTCCGTGCCGGCCCTGTCGTCCCCGTGGGTGTCGAGGTCGCTGCCGGAGGTGACGGAGCCGGACGCGGTGGTGCCGGACGCCCTGCCGCCGCCCCCGTCACCGCCCGCCTTCTCCCAGGGCTGCCACGCCAGCAGCGCGATCACGGCGGCCACCGCGAGCAGCCAGCCCAGGGCCGGGGCGCCGGCCGACGAGCCGGTGCGCGGGGACGGGGCGCCGGGGCCCGGCGGGGTGGGCGAGGCGGTCCGGGGCCGGGCGGCCCCCCGGCGGGCGGCCCGCTCACGCTCGGCGCGTTGGAGGGCCGCCCGTTCCTGCTCGGCCCGCTCCCGGTCCGCTCGTTCCTGGGCGGCGCGCGCCCGTTCGGCGCGCTCGGCCTCCCGGCGGGCCGCTTCCCGGCGCGCGGCCTCCTGCCGGGCCGCTTCCCGGCGGGCCTCCTCCGCGCGCTGCCGCTCGGCCTGCCTGGCCTCCCGGCGGGCCGCCTCGGCCCGCTCCCGCTCGGCGCGCTCCGCCTGCCGGCGGGCGTGGAGTTCGGCCTGTTCACGCTCCGCCTGTTCGCGTTCGGCCTGCTCGGCGCGCTGGCGCGCGGCCAGCTCGGCGAGGGCCGCCATCTCGCGGCGGGTGCGGTCGCGCTCGGCCCTCGCCCGCCGCTCCGGCGAATGGACCAGCGTCGGGGGCGGCTGCGGGACCGGGCGGGTGCGCTGGACGAGGGTCGGGGCGGCGCCGGCCGGGTCAGTGGAGCGGCCGTTGGCCCACTCCCGCCCCTGGGCGGCGTACGCGTCGATCAGTGCCGTCCAGCGCGGCGGCAGCCAGCGGGTGCCGCTCGACGTCGGCGGCAGCCCTGCCTGCTGAGCACGGAAGCGGGCCAGCAGGTCGGTGAGGGACGGCCGGTGGCGTGGCTGGACGGCCAGGCACGGCCGGACCGTGGCGACCAGCTCCTTCGGCAGCCCGGTCAGGTCGAGTTGGCCGCGCTGCACGCGGGCCAGCAGCCGCAGGGTGTCGCCGTCGGAGCGGTAGGGCGGCCGCCCGGTGGCGAGCAGGAACAGCGTCGCCCCCAGCGAGTACACGTCGGAGGCGGCCGTGGACTCCTCGCCGCGGGCCTGCTCGGGCGAGGTGAAGGCGATCGTGCCGAGCGTGAGGCCGGTGAGGGTCAGGTCGCCGGTGTGCGAGATGCCGAAGTCGATGACGCGCGGTCCGTCCAGCGGCAGCAGCACGTTCTGCGGCTTCACGTCGCGGTGGACGATCCCCGCCTCGTGCAGGGTGGCCAGGGCCTGGGCGGTGCCGGCCGCGATCCACCGTACGGCCGAGGCGGGCAGCACCCCGCAGGAGCGCACCAGTTCGGAGAGCGGGGGCGCCGCGATGTAGTCGATGGCCATCCACGGCCACCGGGCGTCCGGGTCGGCGTCCCGTACGCGTGCCGTGAACGCGCTGTCCATCCGTTGCGCGAGCGTCACCTCGCGGGCGAAGCGCCGCCGGTCGGTCTCGCTGACCCGGGCCTCGGCCAACAGCGTCTTCACGGCGACGAGACCGCGGTCGCCGCCGCGGGCCAGATAGATCCGGCCCATGCCCCCGGACGCCAGCCGCCCGAGCAGACGGTACGGTCCGAGGGTCGCCGGGTCGTCCCCGCCCAGCGCTTCGATCCGCGCCCCGGCCATGTCACTCCCCCTGTCGCCCCAGCACCGCGCCCCCCAACGGTGCCACGCGCGGGCGCGGACATCCATGCGGTCGGGCAACACCCGTACCCGAGTGTTGCGTTACCGGTACCGAAGCCGCGTATCGCCCGTCCCGGGGGGCGCCCCCCGCACGCAGCAGCGCCGCCGGGGGAGCGGCGGCGCTGCTGGTCAGGGTTGCCGGTCGGGGTGACGGCAGGAGTGACGGGTGGTGGTTACGGCAGGCCGTGGACGTGCGGGGCGACCGCGTTCGACCAGGCGTTGCCCGACTTGGCGTCCCAGTTGGTCGACCAGGTCATCGCGCCGCGCACACCGGGGTACGTCTTCGACGGCTTGAAGGTGCCGCAGCCGGTGCCCTTGGCCAGGCAGTCCAGGGCCGCGTTCACGACCGACGGGGAGACGTAGCCGCTGCCCGCGCCGCTGGTGGAGGCGGGGACACCGAGGCCGACCTGCGACGGGTCGAGGCCGCCCTCCAGCTGGATGCAGGCGAGCGCGGTGAGGAAGTCCACCGAACCCTGCGAGTAGACCTTGCCGTCGCAGCCGAGCATCGAACCGCTGTTGTAGTACTGCATGTTGACGACGGTCAGGATGTCCTTGATGTTGAGCGCCGTCTTGAAGTACTCGCCCGCGGTGGACTGCATGTCGATGGTCTGCGGGGCCATCGTGATGACGAGGCCGGAGCCCGCCTTCTGCGACAGCGAACGCAGCGCCTTCGTCATGTACGTGGAGTTGAGGCCGTTCTCCAGGTCGATGTCGACGCCGTTGAAGCCGTACTCCTGGATGAGCGAGTAGAGCGAGTTGGCGAAGTTGGTCGCGGACGCGTCGCTGTTGACCGAGACCGAGCCCTTCTCGCCGCCGACCGAGATGATGACGTTCTTGCCGGCCGCCTGCTTCGCCTTGATGTCGGCCTTGAACTGGTCGACGGTGTAGCCGTTCAGGCCCGCCGAGTCCAGGTTGAAGGTGACGGCACCGGGCGTGGACGTCGCGTCGGCGAAGGAGACCGCGATGATGTCGTAGTTCGCCGGCACGTCGCTGAGCTTCTGGACGGTCGCGCCGTTGTTGAAGTTCTGCCAGTAGCCGGTGACCGCGTGCTTCGGCACGGAGGTGCCCGGGTTCGGGTTGCTCGTCCCTGAGGTGGCCGTACGGCCGCTGACCGTGGCGGACTTGACGGACTCACCGGCCGCGTTGGTGGCGGTCACCGCGAACTGGTACGCCGTGTCGGCGGAGAGGCCGGTGATGGTCGCCGAGGTGCCGGTGGAGGTGGTGGCCTTCGCGCCGTCCTTGTAGACGGTGTAGCCGGTCGCACCGGACACCGCGTTCCAGGACAGGGCGATGGAGGAGGACGTGGTCGAGCCGACCGCGAGCCCGGCGGGGGCGCCGGGGATCGACGGGCCGGGCTGGTCGGTGCCGCCGCCGCCGTCGGGGCCGCTGACCGAGACGTCGTCGACGAGGTAGGCGGACTGCCCGTACCAGCCGTGCGTGTACACGGTGACGGAGGTGGTGTTCGGGCCGGTCGTGAAGCTGGTGCTGAGCTGGGTCCAGCTGGTGGAGCCGGGGGTCCAGGTCGACACGTCGGTGGTGCCGGTGCCGGTGGCGCCCAGGTAGGCGTAACTGCCCTGGACCCAGGAGCTGAGCTTGTACGTCGAGTTGGGCTTGACGGCCACGATCTGCGTGCACTGGGCGTTGTCCTGGCCGGCCGGGGTCGCCCGGAGGGCCGAGGTGCCGCTGTGCACGGGGGAGGAGACGGTGGTGCCGGAGTTGCCGGTACACGTCCAGTTGGCGAGGCCGGACTCGAAGCCGGCGTTCTTGGCGACGTTGATGTCGGCGGCCTCGGCGCTGGTGACGAGCCCGGTCAGGGTCAGCGCGCCGGCGGCGACGACCGCTACGGCGGAGCCGAGGACCGGACGGGTGCGGCGTCGTCTGCGGCTCGGTGCGGGGGAACGATCCACTTGCTGCCTCCGGGGGGAGTCGGGGATGGCGGGGGAGCGACACGGGGGTGTCAGGGGGGTGTGGAATCGAGGAACGGTGGCCACCGCTGGGCGATAAACTGGTCCAGACCAATCAAGTTGTCAAGACCTCTGGCAGTGACCGTTCGCGACGCGGCGGCCCGACGGGGTGCGCGGGGGCCCGCCGGGGCCGCGGAATCGTACGGAAATCAACAAGCGTTCGCTTGGGGCGGTTTGTCGCGCCGACTCCCCGAGAAGACTTCATCAGCCTTGCCGTACCGACTTCTTGAAGGTGTTCTCTGCCCTGCCGTACGTGGATAAAGTGCTCAGGCGGGAGCATCCGAGCGGAAGCACCCGGCGGGAGCGATTACGGCCGGCGGTACGCGGCGGCCCGAGCTGAACGGGGAACGGCGTGCCGACAGCAATAGCAGTGACCAGTCCCGGCCTGGTGCTGCCCCCGCAGGACCAGCAGACGCCCCCCGCCGTCGTCCTGCGCGCCCCCGGCGAACAGCCGCTGGACCAGGCGATCGGCGACATGCAAATCCTCCTGGAGCAGCACGGATACGTCATCGCCGTCTACCCGGCCGGCATTCCCGCCGCGCACGAGCGCCGCCTGCACACCATTCGCTCCGTACTGGAGAGCGACCGGATCGCGCTGCTGAAATCGCCTCTGCCGCCACTGGGTGTGGCCGTACTGGTGCGCCAGTTACGGCAATTGTCGATCTGCGACTTCAGCGCCGGCGTGATCGCCTCGGCCGCCCGGCTCCTCTCCCACTACATCCACGCCGGGGCCCTGCTCAACTCGGTGACCAAGCTGGACCGGGTTCCGGTCACCCTCAAGGCGCACGCCAAGTCCTGGGTCCCCGGCTCGCAGTTCGGCGTGCTGGCCAACCCGGAACCCCAGCTGGTCAGGGTCGGTACGGGCGAACTCACCGGCCCCCAGTTCGCCACCCATCTCCTCGTCGCCCGGGGGCAGTCGCAGTCGGAGTGGGTGACGGGAACCCTCGCCCCCGGCTGGCAGGTGCAGGCGGTGCACGAGGCCGCGCTGCCCGAGGAATCACCCGGCTGGTGGGGCACGTCGAAACTGATCGAATTCGCCGCCTTCCTGCCCGATATCTCGCTGATTTATCAGTTGGTTTCCTCGGTGCGCAGAGAGGCCTGTACGTGGTGCGGAAACGAACTCATCGGCGACCGCTGCGGCCTGTGCAACGCCCCGCTGAAACCGCCCGAGGACCGGCCGCACGGTGCCGTCGCCCTGAGGTCCTGAGGGCCGGCGGAAGACCGTCCCCGTACCGCCCCGCCCCCCGCCCGTCGGCCCACGTCTCCCAACGAGGTTGCTCCGCCCATGAACTCACGGCAACGCCGCGGCGTCATCCTGCTCCTCCTGTCGGTCCTGTGCGCCTTCGCGGCCTTCGCCGGTGTGCTCTCGGTGATCAGTGACGTGAACTCGAAGGTCGGGCCCGAGGTGACCGCGTACCGGGTCAGGACGACGATCTCGCCCTACCGGCCCCTGGAGCCCGGCCAGTTCGAGAAGATCTCGGTGCCCAGGCGCTGGCTCTCCAAGAACGCCGTCACCGACCTCTCCGCCCTCCACGGCAAGATCGCGGTCACCGAACTGCACCAGGGCTCGCTGCTCCAGGACGACATGCTGGTCGACCGCCCGAAGCTGGAGAAGGGGCAGCAGGAGATAGCCATCATGATCGACGCGGCGACCGGTGTCGCCGGCAAGATCAGGCCGGGCAACCTGGTCAACATCTACGCCACGTTCGCCGGCCGCACCGACAAGGACGAGCCGACCTCGCGCGTGATCGTCGCCAACGCCCAGGTCATCGACGTCGGCCGGCTGACCTCACTCGAACCCAAGCAGGAGGACCGCGCCGCCGGCCCCACCGAGGCGGTCCCGATCACCTTCGCCCTGGACACCACCGACGCCCAGCGCGTCGCCTACGCGGAGTCCTTCGCCGAGCACGTCCGCCTCGCCCTGCTGCCCGACGACAGCCCCACCACCCTGCGCCCGGGCGAGGGCAGCTACAACCTCGACGAAGACAAGAACAAGTGAGGACCGGATGAGCACACGCATCCTCCCGGCCGTCGGCGACGCCGACGCCGCCCGAGCCGTCACCACGCTGCTCGGCCAGCTCCCCGACGCGGAGCCGGCCGCGCCCCTGGGCGACTCGACCTCACTGCTCGACACCCTGGCCCAGCTCGCCGCCGAGTCCCTGGACGAGCTGCCCGAGGTGGTCCTCGTACACGAACGGATCGGCCCGGTCCCCGCCCTGGAGCTGATCCGGGAGGTGGCCCTGCGCTTCCCGGCGGTCGGGGTCGTCCTCGTCACCGCCGACGCGAGCCCCGGGCTCTACTCCGCCGCCATGGACGCCGGCGCCCGCGGCCTGGCCGGCCTGCCCCTCTCCTACGAGGAGCTGGCCCAGCGCGTCCAGGGCGCCGCCGGCTGGTCCACCGGGGTCCGCCGCCACCTCGGGGCGGGCGCCGAGGTCTTCTCCGGCCCCGGCGGCACCGTCGTCACGGTCAGCGGCGCGAAGGGCGGCGTCGGCACCACCGTCACCGCCGTGCAGCTGGCCCTCGCCGCCGCCGCGTCCGGCCACACGGTCGCCCTCGCCGACCTGGACCTCCAGTCGGGGGACGTCGCCTCCTACCTCGACGTGCAGTTCCGCCGCTCCATCGTCGACCTCTCCACCATCCAGGACATCTCGCCGCGCGTCCTCCAGGACGCCCTCTACAACCACGACACCGGCCTCGCCCTGCTCCTCGCGCCGGGCGAGGGCGAGCGCGGCGAGGACGTCAGCGACCGCGTCGTACGCCAGACCGTCAGCGCCCTGCGCCACCGCTACGAGGTCGTCGTCATCGACTGCGGTACGCACATGAACTCGGCCAACGCGGCGGCCATCGAAATGGCGGACCACACGCTGCTGGTCACCACCCCGGATGTGATCACCGTCCGCGCCGCCAAGCGCATGGTCCGCCTCTGGGACCGGCTCCAGGTCCGCAAGGCCGAGGAGACCGTCACGCTCGTCAACCGCCACACCCGCAGCACGGAGATCCAGCCCGCGCTCATCGAGAAGATCACGGCCACCAGGGTCGCCCGGATCGCGGTCCCCGCCAACTTCAAGGAGCTCCAGGCGGTGGTGGACGCGGGCCGGCTCCAGGACCTGGAGGCCAAATCCACCGTGAAACAGGCCCTGTGGGGACTTGCCGGAGATCTCGGTCTGGTCAAAAACGCGGAAGCAGCCCCCAGAGGGGGCAGATTGAAGGGTGACCGCGCTTCGACGGGCGGCCGGCGGGGACGTACGAAGTGAACGCGCGGCGACCGGGCGGACCGAGGCGATCGAGGGGGACCGTTGCACCATGAACCTCTTACGAGCGGGCCGGCGGCGACGGCCGGGAGCGGGCAGCACCCACCCCGAGGGCCTTCGCGGCGGCCGGTCCGACCGGGGCCAGACCGCGATCGAGTTCGTCGGCACCCTGCCGCTGATCCTGATCACCCTGGCGCTGCTCTGGCAGGCCGCGATGGTCTGCTACACGTACATCCTCGCCGGGAACGCGGCGGACAAGGCGGTCAGGGCGGCGGCGGTCGCCGAGGGCGGCCGGCAGGCGGCCTGCGAGCGGGCCGTCCACGAGGACGTGCCCGGCGCCTGGAAGGTCCGGGTGGACTGCCCCGACCCCGGGTCCGGCGAGCTGGTCACCGCGAAGGTGCGGCTCGACGTGCCGCTCCTGTTCCCCGGGGCGTTCAGCCTGCCGTGGCACGCGACGGGCGAGGCCAGGGCCAGGAACGAGGGGCGTGACGCATGGTGAGGCGCAGCCCCCCGGAGCCCCGCCGCGAGAGGGGCCAGGCCGCCATCGAGTACGTGGGCGTCCTCACCCTCCTCCTCGTCGTCGCGCTGGCCGTGGTCCAGCTGGGCATCGCCGTGTACGCGGCCCAGCAGGCGGGCACGGCGGCCCGGACGGCGGCCCGGGTCGCCTCGACCGACCACCAGGAGCACCGCGCGGGCGCGGTGGCCCGGCAGTCCATGAGCGGCTGGCTGGCCGACGACATCGGCGTCACCTCGACAAGGGGCTCCGACTCCGTGACCGTGACGGTGAGCGTGGACATCCCCAGCCTGCTGCCGATGTTCTCCTTCGGCTCCGTCAAGAAGAGCGCCACCATGCCGCGCGACTGACCCGGAACCGACACGGCGTCCAAGGAATCGAGGGAGTTGAGCACATGAGCCTGCGGGCGCGTATCACCAGTCCCGAGCCGGCGAACGGGATGAGCGAGGAGAGCCGGCTGGTCGGGGTCTACCGCGCCAAGCTCCTGGAGGAGATCGACCTCGCGGAGATGTCCGCCCTCGCGGCGGCCGAGCGCCGGGCGCGGCTCGAACGCGTCCTGGGCCACATCATCAGCCGCGAGGGCCCCGTCCTGTCCTCCGTGGAGCGCTCGCAGCTCATCCGCCGCGTCGTGGACGAGGCGCTCGGCCTCGGCATCCTCGAACCGCTCCTCGAAGACGCGTCCATCAGCGAGATCATGGTCAACGGCCCCGAACAGGTCTACGTGGAGCGCGCCGGCCGCCTCGAACTCCTCCCGATGCGCTTCTCCTCCAACGAGCAGCTGATGCAGACCATCGAACGCATCGTCTCCACGGTCAACCGCCGGGTGGACGAGGCGAACCCGATGGTCGACGCCCGGCTCCCCTCCGGCGAGCGCGTCAACGTGATCATCCCGCCGCTCTCCCTCTCCGGGCCCATCCTCACCATCCGCCGCTTCCCGAGGGCCTTCACGCTCCAGGAGATGATCTCCCTCGGCTCGCTGGACGAGCACATGCTGCTGCTGCTCGCCGGCTTCGTCCGCGCCAAGTTCAACGTGATCGTCGCCGGGGCCACCGGCACCGGCAAGACCACCCTGCTCAACGCGCTCTCCGGGCTGATCCCGGGCGGCGAGCGCATCGTGACCATCGAGGACTCCGCCGAACTCCAGCTCCAGCAGTCCCACGTGATCACGCTGGAGAGCCGCCCCTCCAACGTGGAGGGCAAGGGCCGCATCACCATCCGCGACCTCGTCCGCAACTCGCTGCGCATGCGGCCCGACCGCATCATCGTCGGCGAGGTCCGGGGCGGGGAGACGCTGGACATGCTCCAGGCCATGTCCACCGGCCACGACGGCTCGCTCGCCACGGTCCACGCGAACAGCGCGGAGGACGCGCTCATGCGGTTGCAGACCCTCAGCTCCATGTCCGAGGTCGAGATCCCGTTCGCCGCGATCCACGACCAGATCAACAGCGCCGTCGACGTGATCGTCCAGCTGACCCGGCACGGCGACGGCTCCCGCCGCATCACGGAGATCGCCGTGGTCGACTCGCACGGCCGGGAGGACTACCGCATCGTCTCCGTCTGCCGCTTCAACGCCCTCCCGATGGCGGCGGACGGGCGCGTGTACGGCCGCTTCGACTACTTCCCGGTGCCGCGCCGGGTCGCCGAACGCTTCTACATGATGAACGAGACCGTCCCGCCGGCCTTCGGCGTCGCCCACGCCGACGAACAACTGCTCGTACGCTCCACCACCACCTGAGCCCCTGCCCCTGCCCCTGCCCCTGCCCCTGCCCCTGCGCCTCGCCCGGTCCCCCGCCCGCCGCTCACCCAGAAGGCCCTCCCCGACATGGACAACCTCCCGCTCCTGACGGTCGGTGTGACCCTGCTCGCCTGTCTGCTCGCCGTCCTCGGCCTGCACAGCTACTCCTCGGGCAGGGAACAACGGCAGGCGCTGATCGACCGCATGTCCCAGACCGGGCAGCTCACCGTCGAGGGCCGCGTCCGGCGCTTCCGGGGGATCGACCGGCGGCTGCGCAGGACGGGTCTGGGCAAGCGCATCGAGCGAAAGATCGCGGTGACCGGCCTCGACCTCACCCCCGGCGAGTACTTCGTCTACGTCGTAGGCGCCCTGCTCGGCCTCTACTTCGTGATGGCGTCCGTCTTCGCGTCGTTCTTCGGGCTCGTCGCCGTACTCGTCGGCCTGTGGGGCGGCAACGCCTTCCTCAACTGGCAGCGTGCCAAACGCACCGAGGCGTTCATCAACCAGCTCCCCGAACTGACCCGCGTCCTCGCCAACGCCACCCAGGCGGGCCTGGCCCTGCGCACCGCCATCGGCATGGCGGTCGAGGAACTGGACGACCCGGCCCACGCGGAGCTGCGCCGGGTGGCCGACCGCCTGGCCGTCGGCCACTCCCTGGACGACGCCCTGAACGAGCTCATGGAACGGCTGCCCTCGCGCGAACTGACCGTCCTGGTCTCCACCCTCATCCTCTCCAACCGGACGGGCGGCTCGATCGTCTCCTCACTGCGCAACCTGACGGGCACGCTGGAGGAGCGCAAGGAGACCAGGCGCGAGGTCACCACCCTGCTGTCGCAGGTGAAGGTGACCGCCGTGGCCGTCCCCATCCTCGGCATGGCCTTCCTGCTGGTCATCAGCGGCATGCGGGCGGGCGCGCTCGACGACATGACCACGGCCACTCCCGGACGGATCGCCGTCGTCGTGGCGGCGGGCCTCTACGGCCTCGGCTTCTTCCTCATCAACCGCCTCACTCGCGTCCGTATCTGACGGCCGGAAGGGACGAGGAGACAGAGATGGAACTACTGCTCGCGGCCGTACTGGCACTCGCCGTACTCGGCGTCTTCCAGGGCATCCGCATGTACCGCGCCGAGGCCAAGCTCCCCGGTGACCTGGCCATCGCCCTGGAGGTCGGCGCCAGCCGCACCAGCGCGGCCGGCTCGGCGATCGACCGGCTGGGCATGCCGTACGCCCCCCGGGTCCTGTCGATGATGGGCCCCAGACGCGTCGACAAGATCCGGCGCAAGCTGGACATGGCGGGCAACCCACGAGGACTGACCGTCGACCGTTACGCGGCCCGGCGCGCCGTCTACGGCGGCCTCGGCATCCTGGCGGCCCTGGCCATGCTGATGAACGGGCAGGTCGTCCTGGCCATCATCCTGCTCGTCTACGGCTTCTTCTGGACGGACGTGATCATCCGCGCCGCCATCAGCCGGCGCAAGGACGACATCGACCGCACCCTGCCCGACTTCCTCGACGTCCTCGCGGTCGTCGTCTCCGCCGGCCTCGGCTTCCGCCAGGCCCTGGAGCGGGTGGCGGACAAGTACGTCGGGCCGTGGTCCGACGAGCTGCGGATCACCCTGCGCCAGATGGACATGGGCGTCAGCAGGCGCGACGCCTTCGACCAGCTCCGCAAGCGCAACGAGTCCGAACAGGTCTCCATGTTCGTCTCCGCCCTCCAGCAGGGCGAGGAGCTGGGCGCCCCCATCGTCGACACCCTGATCCAGATCGCCAACGACATGCGCCGCACCGACGCCCAGAACGCCCGCCGCAAGGCGTCCAAGGCCGTCCCCAAGGCCACGCTCATCGTCACCAGCTTCATGCTCCCGGGAACCATGATCCTGATCGTCGTCGGCTTCTACTACGCGGCGAACGTCAACATCGGCGAGATCTTCGGTAGTTGACGCGTACAGGGGCGCCGTCGCGGCGCCCAGTGCGTTGTTGGAGCCCCCGCGGAACGTGGCGCGCCGGGGATGCGGGGCACCCGCTGCCGGGCGGGCTGGGGGCGGCGTCCGCAGGGGCGGCCCGTCGCACTGCGGGACCACACAGTGACGGCCCGTCCCCGCGAAACTCTTCGCGCGCAGGGCCATTTGTGGGACATTCATCGTCGAGGTCCACTGCTCCGGCTCCCCGGAGCGTGTTGTCGGAGCTGAGCGAGAGGGAGGTGGAGGTGATGGACCTGATCGCGTCGGGCATGTCCAATCAGCAGATCGCCGCCACCTGTTTCATCAGTCAGAAGACCGTGAAGAACCACATCAACCGGATCTTCACCGAACTGAATGTCGGCAGCCGCGGCGAGGCCATCGCCTTATGGCACCGCGGGCCGTCCGGGGGAACGGTGCGCCATGGCTGAAAGCGGTACGCCTCCCGAGCCCCAACTGCGTGATCGGGCACGGAGTTGGACCCAGAGGCCCATGATGAGCGGTGTTGTACGGACGTACGTTGCTCATGTCGGAGCCACGCGGACTCACGGATCAGCGTCGACCGATTCCCGGTCGGTCGAACTCGGAGGGGGACATCGTCATGAAGGACATCGCGCTCAAGGCGGCAGTGAGCACGCAGACTCATGTGCACCACTGGGTGAACACCACGGTCGACCACATGAAGCGCCGCAGGGACCGGGGGCAGGGGGCGATCGAGTACGTCGGCATCACGATTCTGGTGGTGGCGATTGTGATTGCTCTGCTCAGAACCAGTATGGGTGTCACCATCGCCAACAAGTTCACGAAGAAGATCAACTCTGTCCTCAACAAGTGAGTTCGGGCGCCTGCGAGGATTCTGGGCAGGCCGCACCGCTGTACATCGCAGCGGTGGCGGGCCTGCTCTTCCTTGCGTTGATCTTCTTCACGTTCGGCGAAGCCGATATCCAGCGAAATGGCGCCCAGAGTGCGGCCGACGCCGCCGCCCTGGCTGCGGCCAAGGAATCGCGCAGCCTGCTCGAATCGGATCTGAAGGCACACCTCACCGACCCCGACTACTTCGAATACGTGTTCAATGCGCCCTTCCCCGGGGGCCCCGGCAACGCCTGTGGGAAGGCCTCGGCGTTCGCCGCCCTGAACAAGGCACGTGTCGTCCGGTGTCGGCAACTGTCCGACGGCAGATGGGGCTACGAGGTCAGCCTGAAGTCGGACAAGGGCATGAGCACGGATCTCATTCCGGGGACCGAGGGCAAGCAGGCCGAAGCCGAGGCCGTGGCCGTTGTCGAACCCCGCTGCAGGTTCATCCCGGACCCGGACAGCGATCCGGGCAGCGACCAGGACGCAGATCCGGACGCGGCAGCCGCGTCGATCGGCAAGGTTCGCTGTGACGGCGGCCCGGACTGGTCGCTCGACCCGGAGGATCTCGCGCTCATGCCCGGCGTGGCCGACCTCTTCTCCGTACGCCTGGCCGAAGACTGACTGAGACTGACCGCAAAGGATAGGGATCGATGACTACTCGGTACGTGAGGAACGTGCGCCGAACCGGTGCTACCGCGCTCTTGGTGGCGACGTTGGCCTTCTCTGCGGCCGCGTGCGATGGCGATAACGACGGCGGTGCCAAGGACAAGGGTTCATCGAGCTCCGCAGCGTCGCCGGGTGCCGAAAAGTCGAAGAGCAAGTCCGGTGGAACCTCGGAAACGAGCACGGTTCTGGCAACCGTCAAGGGGGACTCCGGGATCGAAATGGTCATCAATTCAGCCACGCGCGATTCAGGTGGATTCCTCACCGTGAACGGCCAGATCAAGAACACCGGAAACGAGGACTACACCACGCCGATCCAGTGGAGCGGCGAGGAGGAGGCTGTGGCGTCCACCGACCGGTCGCTCGCGGGGATGACGCTGGTGGATTCGAAGGCGAAGAAGCGCTACTACGTGCTTCGTGACACGGACAACCGACCGCTTACTACGAGCGGCTTCGACCCCAGTATCGAGGCAGGTTCCGCTCTCACGTTCTTCGCCCAGTTCCCCGCTCCCGATCTGTCCACCAATGAAGTCGGACTGCAGTTCCCCGGCTTTGCCAACGCGACGATTGCAATCTCGTGATGAGCAGCGAGATGAGTGGCAGCCTGCGAGCGTCGGCACGGGTATCAGTAATGGTGCTTACGGCGGCATTGGCCTTCGGTATGGCCCCGCAGGCCTTCGCCGACGACAGCCCCTACCCCTCCGCCTCCGCTGAACCCCCGGTCGACATCGATCCGAACGACACCGACCTCAAACTCCCCGAAGGCGCCACCCTCGCCCCGCCCAAAGTCCTCGACATCAAGTCCGTCATCGAGGACCTAGGCGGCGAGGAGCGTCGTGAGGACACCAACGCGGACATCAAGTTCGCCCTCCAGGCCGAAGTCCTCTTCGGCAAGGACAGCGCCAAGCTCAGCGCCGAGGCCAACGGGCGGATCAACGCCATCGCCGAGGAGATCAAGAAGCAGGACGCCTCGAAGGTCCGCGTGTTCGGGTTCACCGACAACCTGGGTTCGTCCGAGCACGGTGACATGCTCTCCAAGAAGCGCGCCGAAGCCGTGCACAACGTGCTGGACGAGGCGCTGAGCGGCAGCGGGATCACGTTCGAGATCCGGGGCTACGGCGAGGACTACCCGATTGCGAGCAACGACGACGAGCAGGGCCGCAGGAAGAACCGGCGCGTGGAGGTCTCCTTCCAGCGCGGGGAGAGCGGCGCACAGAGCTGACCGGTACCGTGCGGCGGCGGCGCCCGGCCGCCGCCGCGCGGGGATCAGTACAGGGCCTTGTAGGTGTTGAAGCCGTAGCCGATCCGTACGCGCTTGTTGAGCTTGCCCGTCCCGGTGGACGTGTACCTGTACAGGTCGCCGTAGCCGTTGACCCCGATCAGGTCGGCCTTGCCGTCGCCGTTGAGGTCGCCGACTGCGGCGAACTTGCTGTAGATGTCGAAGCCGTAGCCGATCTTCACGCGTGCCTTCAGCGGCGCGGACGCCTTGCCCGTGCCCTCGTACAGGTACAGCGTCCCGTCCTTGGCGACGGCCACCACGTCGGCCCGGCCGTCACCCGTGAGGTCCCCGGCGCCGATGATGTGACGGTACGTGTCGTAGCCGTAGCCCACCTTGGCCTTCGCCGCGAGCGCGGTGCCGAGGCCGTTCCCCTGGTACAGGAACAGGTCGCCCTTGGCGTCACGCGCGAGGATGTCGCCCGCGCCGTCACCGCTCAGGTCGCCGGGGCCGATGAGGTCGTCGTAGACGTCCCAGCCGTCGCCGATCCGGTGGCCCGCGATGTACAGACGGCCGTTGCGCACCCAGAGATTGTCGGCCCGCCCGTCGTCGCCGAGGGAGGAGGCGACCCGCACCCACCCCTCGTCGAAGGCGTTTCGGCTCTCGCGGGCATGGAACTCGCCGTTGTTCTTGGAGTCGTACCACCATCCGGAGCCGTCGGGGGTGACCCCCATGACGCTGCGCTTGCCGAAGTCCGGGTTGCCGCCCGCCCCGACGAACATGGCCGCCTTCTGCCACCCGAAGGTACCGGGGACCCTCGCCCGGAAGCGGCCGTAGCCGGTGGACCGGTAGATGTACGTGTCGCCGTTCACCTTGCGGCCCATGAGGTCGCCGCGGCCGTCCCCGTTGATGTCGTCGACGCCCACGAGCTGGTTGTAGGTGTCGAACCCGTAGCCGATCTCGGACGGTGCCTTGAAGGGCTTCGACGGGTCCCCGGTGCCTGCGTGGAAGTACAGATCACCTTCGGGGGTCCGGGTGACGACATCGCCGATCCCGTCGTCGGTGGCGTCGTTCAGGCCGACGATCTGGTCGTACGCCTCCCAGCCGGAGGCGACCTTTACGGCAGGTTCGAAGGGCTCGCCGTCGATGCGCCCGGTGGAGACGTAGAGAAAGACGTCGCCGGAGGGCGTGCGCGCGATCAGGTCGTTGTGACCGTCACCGGTCAGGTCGCCCGGCGCGACGACCTTGTTGTACTTCTGCCAGCCCTTTCCGGACCAGGTGGGACGGCCCCCCACCCTGTCCGGCCCCACGCACGGGTGCAGCGTGAGCGTGCCGGACGCAGTCAGGGTGAGGATCTCGGGATTGCCGTCGCCCTGCAGATCGCCCGGAGCGATGATGTCCTTGTACACGGTCCGGTCGTTGGGGTCGTTGAACAGGAAGGGGTAGTCCGGTACCCCCGTGCCCACCCCTTGGTACAGATAGCCCTCTCGGCTCTGGTAGAGGATGTCGCTCTTGCCGTCGCCGGAGATGTCCAGGCGCGGCGTCGAGCCGACGGCCTTCGGGGCGTCGGCGCCCTTCGCTTCGTCGGCCGAGGCCGGAGCCGCCAGCAGCATGCCGGCGGAGAGAACGAGTGCGGTGCAGGCCGCTATCCGGCTCGCGCGCTTCGGGCGCGCGAGACCGGAACGGCCGGTTTTCACTGAGGACAAAGCCCCCCCAGGGGTCTTTTACGAGTGTGTACCAGCGGGACAGACGCGGTGCGGAACCGAATCAGCTGGTGTTCCTGTATGGACCCGCCTCAGTACCGCTTGGATGGGGCGCTTTTCAGCCATCCAGCCATTGGCTTACCAGCCATACTCACGCGGCCTCACGCGGCCTCACGCGGCCTCTGCCTCCCCACCGCTCGTCCGTCGGCGATTTCCAGCCGCCTGCCGTTGAAGCGGTCGCGGAGCCGGCGGTCGTGGGTGACCACGACCACCGCGCCCCGGAAGCCGGCCAGGGCGCCTTCCAGCTCCTCCACCAGCGCCGGGGAGAGATGGTTGGTCGGCTCGTCGAGCAGCAGCAGGTCGACGGGTTCGCCGACCAGGCGGGCCAGTTCGATCCGGCGGCGCTGACCGTAGGACAGCTCGCCCACCTTCAGGCGCAGGTCGGCGGGGCGGAACAGGCCGAGGGCCAGCAGCCGGTCGGTGTGCTCGTCGAGGTCCCCGCCGCGCCCGTGGGCGTACGCCTCCGGGAGCGACAGGCCGGGCGGCCACGGCGTCTCCTCCTGGCGCAGGTGCCCGACCCGGCCCCGCGTGTGCACGGTCCCCGCATCGGGCCGCAGCTCACCGGCGAGCACCCGCATCAGCGTCGACTTGCCGGCCCCGTTGGGCCCCGTGACCAGCAGCCGTTCCATGCCGCCGATCCGCAGCGCCGGCACGGAAAGCCGACCGCCGACCCGTACGCCGTCCACCTCCGCGACGACCCGTGGCGCGGCGGCCTCCGCGGTGGTCACCCGGGCGGCGAACACCAGCGGATCGGGCGGCGGCGCGACGGGGCGCTCCGTGAGCCGTTCGACGCGCTCCTTCGCGTTGCGGATGCGGACCATCGCCCCGTGGCCCCGGCCCCGCGCCCGGAACCCGCCGTGCCCGAACACACTGAGCGGCACCTTGCGCGGGATCGCGTCCAGGCGGGCCACGTTGGAGGCGGCCAGCTCGCGGTTGCGGGCCAGCTCCGCGCACCAGTCCGCGTACTCCCGCAGTCGGCGCCGCCGGTCGGCGGCCTTGGCGGCGAGGTAGCCCTCGTAGCCGTCCCCGTACCGGGTGACCCGGCCCTCGCCGACCTCCAGGATCGTGGTGGTCACGCGCTCCAGGAACACCCGGTCGTGGGTGACCGCGAGAACCGTGCCGCGATGCGCCCGCAGATGGGCCTCCAGCCAGGCGACCGCCCGGTCGTCCAGGTCGTTGGTCGGCTCGTCCAGCAGGAGCAACTCCGGCTGGGAGGCCAGCGTCGCGGCCAGCGCCAGCCGCGACCGCTCGCCGCCCGACAGCGTGGCCAGGACCCGGCCCCGGTCCAGACCCGGCAGGCCGAGCCCGTGCAGGGCGATGTCCACCCGCGCATCGGCCTCGTAACCGGCCCGCGCCTCGTACCGGGCGACCAGCCCGGCGTACTCCTCCAGCGCGGTGGGCAGCTCGGCGCCGGTCAGGCCCGCGAGCCGGACCTCGGCCCTGCGCATCCGCGCTTCCAGAGCGCGCAGGTCGGCGAGCGCCGCGTCCACCGCGTCCTGGACGGTGGCCCCGGGCAGCAGGGCCGACGACTGGGCGAGATAGCCGACACCGCCCGGCGCGACCACGGTCAGCTCACCGTTGTCGGGCCGGTCCTGCCCGGCGACGAGGCGCAGCAGGGTGGACTTCCCGGCCCCGTTGTCGCCGATGACGCCCGCCTTCTCACCGGGCCTGACGCTGAAGGTGACGTCGTCCAGCACGACGTGGTCGTCGTAGCGGCGGGTGACGTTCTGAAGAGATAGCTGTGCGGTGTGCATGGAGCCCCCTGTTCTCGGCCCGGGCCGATCGGCACGCGGTGGTCGGGGCGCATCCGCGCACGCCGGAGCCCGCCGGTGCACGCGGAGGCGTGCACGGGGGTGCGGAGGCGTGTTCGCGCGGATGCGCAGGAGAAGGCGCGCCTGCGGAGCGAAGCTCAACGCAGGCGCACGGGGACTGTCACAGGGAACCCATGCCCACGACGGTAGGGGGGCACCCGAGCGTCTGCAAGCCTTTTGTCGGGCTGCTGAAGGAGGTGGTCGGTCTTGCCGGCCTTGATGTCCCGGATCATCTGCGCGAGCGCTTCGCGGCTGTCGGTGAGGACGTGCGCTTCGTCACCGGCGACCGCGATGCAGCTGTTTCCTTCGGCGTCTGTGCCCAGGCGAAAGCAGTTGTTTCCCTCTCCGCAGAAGGCACCTTCCCAGTCGATCGCTGACATGCTGAACGTCCTCACGACGATCGGTCCGAGACGGCGTGGATGAAGTCCCGTGAACCAGCGGGGTCGAGTGAGGCGGCCTCCAGCCAGTCCAGATGGGCGCGGCACTTGGTCAACCGCCCTTGAGCATGCATGAATTCCGGACCGTGCGCGGAGTCCAGCTGGACGGTGTCGAGCTGAGGAACGGCGCCGTGGGCGTGGAGAGAGGCGTGACCGGCGCCGGGGAACGCGCCTCGGCCGACCGGGATGACACGGATGTCGATGTGGTCGCGCTCGGACGTATCGCAGAGGTTTCAAGGCCTCGGTCAGGGTGCCGCGTTGGGGCAGCCGTCGTGCGCCCTTGTTGCGCGTACAGGGCACTCGTAGAGTGATGCGCCCGAGGTTCACGGATGCTGACACCGAGGGGGCATCATGCTCAGACTGGACGCTCCGCAACGAGGCATCTCGTCGCTCGCGATCTCCAACCATGGCTACACCGAGTCCGAGTGCGGGTATTCCGGCCCGGGGTGGAGCTGGATGTGGGTGCCGGCTCCGTTCAGCTCGCAGTTCGTCCAGGCCCAGTTCACCGACCGGGTCTTCAAGAAGTACCGGACGTGCCAGAAGGACCTCAGAGCCTTCGTCCGTGAGAACCTCGCCGAGAACAGCCCGCGCTGGTCCAAAAGGGCCGCCGCCGTCCTGCGTGACAACACCGCCCAGGAGTTCGTCCTGGTCTGCTCCAGCCAGTGGGTGGCTGCCGCGTACGAAGTGCGCTCGGGCGGGAGCGCGGAAGCGGGGACGGCCTTCTACAACGGATGGGTTGACGCGGTGAACGCCGATCCGGGCATCGCGTACACCCTCATGGCGTCCGGGGAGCCCGTCCTCATCGCGCCGAGCTGACCGGTCCGCCGTCCGGCGGCTCCTCCACGGCGCCCCCGGCCGCTGACGCGAACTCCGTCGCCAGGTCCGCGTCGCGCATCCCGGGAAGGGCATACCCCTCGGCCTCGTCCCACGGGATGTCGAGATCGTCCATGTGGACGTGCCAGTCGGCGCCGGGCAGGGCGCGGCGCAACTCCGTCACGGAGTCCAGCACATGGACGATCACCGGCATCGTGCGGCCGGGATCGAAGGGCAGCTTGGTGGAGCCGTCGAGGATGCGCTCCGGCTTCGTCGCCTCTGGGTCGTACACGTACAGGCTTTCCTCGTCCTCGTACGGGAACGACGTCCGGTGCGCGACGACGACGCGTGCGACGGCGGCCGACTCGGTCCCGGTCAGCGGGGTCGCGCGGTGCGCGGTGTAGTAGAGGGAGACGCTCATGAGGGGAGCGTACGACCCGGCTCCGACAACGGCTGCCCGTGCGACGAATCCGGTGTACCGGGTGGGAAGCCGAGCAGAAGAGGAGAGGCAGGGGGCGCGCACCGCACCGCCCCCGCCGCGCCCTCCTCCTACGCCCCGGAGCCGCCACCATGTCCAGCAAGTCCAGCGGCCCCGCCGCCGGGGCCCCGTCCCACCGCCACCCGTCCGAGCCCCCGGGCCCCGCCGCCTCGGAAGCCGACCACCCCGCGAGAGCCCTGCCCGAGGCCGCCGGTCCGGCGATGGGCCGCCCCGAACCCGACAGCCCGGTGGCGAGAGCCCCCGAGACCGAGACCGGGACCGAGACCGGGACCGAAAGCGAGACCGGGACCGGGACCGGGACCGGGAGTCCGGCGGCGGGCCGGCCCGCGAGGGGCCGGCCCGAGACCCGCCGCTCGGGGCCGGCGCGCCTATGGCCGCTCGCGTTGCGGCGGACGCCCGTCTCGCTCTGGAACGACGACATCTCGGACTGGGCGGCAGCCCTCACCTACTACGCCATCCTCGCCCTGCTCCCCGCGCTCCTGGTGACCGTGTCCGTCATCGGTCTGGCCAACCCCGACGCCACCGGCGCGCTGATCGCCGACATCACCGCCTTCGCCCCGGCCGAGTCCGCCGCCGCGCTGCGCCAGCCGCTGGAGGCCGCCACCCAGCAGCGCACCGCCGTCTGGCTGCTCGTGGGGACCGGGGCCGTCAGCGCGCTGTGGTCCGCGTCCAGCTATCTGGCGGTGTTCCGGCGGGCGCAGCACGCGATGCACGGTGTGAAGGACAACCGGCCCGCCCTGCGCAAGGCGCACATCATCGTCGCGTCCGCGATCGGGCTGCTGCTGCTGATGATGACCAGTGCGTTCGCCCTCGTACTCACCGGGCCGCTGGCGCGCTGGCTCGGGCACCGGCTGGGTCTGGCGCACGTGGGGGACGCGGTGTGGGCGGTGCTGAAGTGGCCGCTGCTGCTCTGCCTGGTCGCCGCTCTGATCACGGTCCTCTTCCGGACCGGCCCGGAACCGGCGCGCGGGGCCCGCCGGGCGCTGCCCGGCGGGGTGCTGGCGGCGCTGCTGTGGTTGGTCGCCTCGGCGGGGTTCGCGCTGTACGCCACGTACATCGGCTCCTACAGCCGGCTGTACGGCTCACTGGCGGGGCTGGTGGTGTTCCTGGTCTGGGTGTGGCTCACCAACCTGGCGCTGCTGGCCGGCGCCCAGTTCAACGTCGAGCTGAACCGGGCCCGGCGCGATGCCGCCTGATCAGTCGCCGGTCGTGCCGTCGACGGTCTCCCGGATGATGTCGATGTGCCCGTTGTGCCGGGCGGTCTCCTCGATGAGGTGCAGGATGATCCAGCGCAGATCGGGGTGGCGGCCGTCCCTGCGCGGCTGCTGGGCCGGGGTGTCCAGGTCGTGGGCCGCGACGAGCTCCCGGTAGCGGGCGCTCTGCTCCTCGTACTCCCGCAGCACGTCGGCGAGTGGCATGTCGACGGCGATCCGCATTTCGCGGTCCGGGTCCTCGTCGGTCCAGGGCCCCTCGTCCTCACCGCCGAGGAACACGACCTCGAACCAGGAGTACTCGACCCAGCGCAGATGGTTGACGATCCCCGCGATCGTCATCAGGGGCGAGCCGGGCAGCGGCGCCTTGACAGCGTCCTCCTGCGTCAGGCCCTCGCACTTGGCCAGCGCGGTGGCGCGGGTGTAGTCGAGGAAGGTGGTCAGCTGGGTGCGCTCGTCCCATGCGGGAGGCGAATCGGTGCGTGTCATCACCGCTCAGCCTGTCCGGGCGGGTGCGGTGTTGTCCACGGCATTTGCGTCGAACGGGCGGCGCCGGGCACGCCAGGCACATCGGACATGTGGGGCCCGCCCGTGGCCCTTGGGCCCACGCCCCGGACCAGAGGTTGCCCTACGCTCGTGAACCGGCCACCCGCACCGCCGCCGTCTGCGGCGGAACGGGGCCGGAGGGCTGCCCGTACTTCATGAGGTGACGTGTTGATGAGTGACGGATTCTTCTGCTCGTACCACCTGTGCTGGAGCCGCCCCGACGCCGAGTCCCTGCTCGGAGACCTGGAGGCGGCGGGGGTGCGGGCGGACCACCCGGCCACCCGGCGCATCACCCTGCTCAGCCCCGGCGCCGAGCCCTCCGGCACCCAGTCCTGGGTGACCAGGGACCAACTCGTGCTCCTGGCCGGCCTGCAACGCCTCGACCGGGTCGACTTCCTGCTCTGGCTGGACAGCGGGGCCGGGATACCGGCCCGGATCGGACGCGGCGACGACGGGACGGTGGGGCTGCGCTTCGGGCTCGGCTCGCTTAGCCGCGCCGACCAGGAGCGTGCCCTGCGCGCGATACGGGAGGCGATCGGCCGGGCCTCGCTGCTCTGCGTCGGCTTCGTGGTCGACCGGGAGGGCGCGTCGGCGTCCACCGACTGGCAGGGCTTCATCGTGAAGGGGTCGGTGTACTTCGACTGCTGGCCCGACACGCTCGCCGTCCTGCCGGAGGTGGCCGCCGCCCAGCCGCAGCTGTCCGGCGTGAACTCCTTCGAGCAGTCGCCGTGGGTCGTCTACGGCAGTGACGTGCCCAACCGGTGAGGGCGCCTACTCGGCGGTGATCGAAGCGAAGAACGCGTCCAGGCCCGCCCCGGTCGTGACCAGCGCCGCGACGACGACGGCGGCGGCGGCCAGGGCGATCACGCCGAGGTACTCCGTGGCGGTGGCGCCGCCGTCCCGCCGGACCTACGGGGCGGCCGTCGGCCCCGGGTCGACCTCCTCCATCAGCCGGTCGACGCCCAGCCCCACCACGGCCCCGGTCGCCACCGCCACGACGGGCATCACGGCGCCCTCGACCCCGGCGACCTGCCACGCAGTGGCGTAGCCGTAGCAGAGGGCGACCAGCGGGACGCCCAGGGCGGCCGACACGTACAGCGTCCTGGACTCGCGCCGCTCCTCGGGCAGCACCCGGGCGGCGGCGAGGACGGTCAGTACGGTCATGAGGACGGCGGGCACGTGCAGCAGGCCCAGCCGCCAGGCGAAGTCGTCGAGCCGCGCGTCGGTGGCCAGCACGCCGACGAGCCCGCGCGAGACCAGGTAGCCCACGGCCAGATGGACGACCGTCCCGGCGACCCAGCTGCGGACCAGCGGAAAGAACACGCCCCCGGAACCGTCGCCCCCCAGCCTCCCGCCCCCCGGCCCGTCCACACCCTCCCCGGAACCGCCCGCCCGCACCGGACCGCGTCCCCGGCGCACGCGCCCCGCGCTCCTGCCGACCCAGCCGCTGCCACCGCTCATGCTTCTCCCCTCCGACGCCCGTCCCCGCCCCGACGCCCGTCCCCGGTGCGCGTACCGCAGGACCCGGGTGTGGCGCGAGCGTAAAGCGGCAGGGCGCGCCCCGGCCCGGGCCCCCGGCCCCGATTCCGGGCCCAGACAGATGCGTTGGGCCCAAGAAGCCCTATGCCCGCTCGCCGGACTGCGTGATCCGCACCTGTACGCCCGGCCGCAGCCCCCACGCCGCCATCGCCCCGGCCTCCGCCTCGATCACATGCCGGCCCCGCAGCCGGGGCAGGCCCAGCCGCCCCGGCCTCATCGTGTGGACCGCGAGGACGTTGAACCTCCGGTCCAGATAGGCCACATCGATCGTGAACCGCATGCGGAAGGAGTGCACGCTCCCGCACGGCGTGATCATCAGCGCCCCGTCGATGCCGTCCCGGCCGAGCAGCCCGCGTGCCCGGTGCCGGTAGGAGGCCGCGATCCGCAGTGGTACCCGGGTCTCTGTCACCCCGTCCCGGTCCGTGATCGTCAGCGTCCCCGTGCCATTGCGCCATCGAGCCATGGCGACGACCGTAGCGGTGCCCGGCGGCCGCCGGGGCCGAATCGGCGCGCTGGGCCCAACGCCCCAGCGGGAACGGCGATTAGGATCGGTGAGGTGTACGCCATGCTGATAGGGGTCGCCGCCCTCTGGGGAGCCGCGGGCGGACTGCTGGTCCCGCGCGCCGCCTACCGGTTCTCCGTCCAGCCCGGTGAACCCTGGCGGGACGTCTGCCCGGCCGGCCACCCCCTCACCGGCCCCGCCCGCGCCTGGCTCGGCTCCACGCGCTGCGCCGGCTGTGCGGGGGCGGGCCCGGGTGCGTCAGCCGCCGCCGTACGGACGGGCACGGAGGCCACCGAGCCCCGCCCCGTACCGCCCGCCGCCGAATGGCCCGAGGACGGCCCCCGCGTCAGCCCGCCTGCCGCCGAATGGCCCGAGGACGGCCCCCGCGCCAACCCCCCCGCCACCAAACCCCGTTACGCTCCCCACCTGCTCGCCCCCGTCGTCTCCGCCCTCGCCTGTGCCGCCCTCGCCTGGGCCACCGGGGCCCGGCCCGAGCTGGCCGTCTGGCTGGTGCTCGCCCCGGTCGCCGTGCTCCTCGCGAGCATCGACCACCGGGTCCACCGGCTGCCCGACGCGCTGACACTGCCGGCCGCCGGGGCGGCCACCGTGCTCCTGGGCATCGCGGCACTCCTGCCGGAACACGCGGGCTCCTGGCTGTCCGCGCTGCTCGGCGGGCTCGTCCTGGGCGCGTTCTACTTCCTGCTCTTCCTCGTCAACCCGAGCGGCATGGGCCTCGGCGACGTCAAGCTCGCGCTCTCGCTGGGCGTGGCCCTCGGCTGGTACGGCTGGGCCGTCGTGTTCGCCGGAGGTTTCGCGGGCTTCCTGTTCGGCGCGGTCTACGGGGTGGTGCTCGTCGCGCTGCGGCGCGCCGGGCGCAAGACGGGCATCCCGTTCGGCCCGTTCATGATCGCCGGGGCACTCCTGGGTCTCCTGTTCGGCGGCCTGGCGGCCTGATCGGCTGCCTCCGGCACCCCGGGCGACCGGGGTCAGCGCGCCTTGGCGCTGTGGCGCGCGACCCGGGCGCGGTTTCCGCAGGCGGGGCTGCACCACTGCTGGCCCGTGCGCAGGGCGGTGAAGAACAGCACGCAGCTCGGGGCGGGGCAGCGGCGCAGGAGGTCGCGGCGCGGCGAGGTCAGCAGCCGGGTCGCCGAGGCGCAGACCTGGGCGGAGATGATGTCCATCGTCCGCATGTGGCCCGGCCATTCGAGCTGCGGGCCGGCCGGGGGCCAGGTGACCCGGGCCTCCTGGACACGTTGTGCCTGCCCGGTCACGAGGTCGAGGGAGGACTGGGGCGGCACCGACAGGTCAACCATCGCGTCGAGCAGATCGCGCACGGCTCCCCGGACGGCCAGCGCGGTCGTCACGTCGCAGGCCCCGACCTCCACCGGTGTGCCGGCGGCCATGCCGAGGCGCGAACGGTACGTGCCGGCCCAGTGCGCCAGTCCCTGCGGAGTGCTGACCTCGTCGATCAGGACACCCGCGTCGAAGTGCCATGAGCTGGTGAACTCGACCGCCAGCGGCTCAAGGGGGCGGATTTCGAGAGTGTCCCTACCGTGTGTGGTCATTCCGACCCTCCCTCCCGGAGGTTTCAGCCTCGACGGGCTCGACCGGGTCTTCCTGGGCCGAGCCGGGCCGAACGGGTGTCGGTCAAGGGCGATTTGGTGGTCGAAGGCCCCGGAACGCGGCACCGGATGCCCGGCGCCGGAGGCCGCACCGCCCTGGCCGTACGCACGCGACCTGCGGCGTTGCGCGAAGCGCGGAGCGGAGAGGCTGCCGACTCGCGAGCGGAAGTCTACGCCGCGCAGGACCGTCGAGGCGCGGCTCCCGTGCCGTGCGGTGCCGGTCGTCCCGGTGAGACATCGCTGACCGGCTGAGTCATTCCGGTCGTAGTCCGCGCAACCGACCGCGGAGCCGGTCGGTTGCGGGTATCTTCATACCGTCAGCGCTAATGGGAAGCCCATTAGGCAACGCTTGTGCATCACTCGGTGAGTGAAAGGAATCCGACACAATGACGCAGACCAGGCCCGGGGCAGAGGTCCTAGCCCCCACGCGTCCGTGGCACGCGACACAGGCGCCGCCCCGGCCCAAGCCGCTGACGATGCTGGTCGCCACCGCAAGCAGCGTGATCGCGCTGACCCTCCTGGTGGCCATCGGCGAATGGACGGATCAGGTACTCCTCATCCCGCCGCTCGCGGCCAGCATGGCGCTCATCGCCGGTGCCAGTGGGACGCCCCTCGGGCAGCCCCGCAGCGTGATCGGCGGGCAACTCGTCTCCGCCGTGACCGGGTTCGTCGTCCTCGCCGCCCTGGGGCAGGGCGTCTGGTCCTCGGGGATCGCGGGCGGCCTCGCGCTCGGAGCCATGATGCTCCTGCGCGTCGCCCACTCGCCGGCCGCCGCGACGGCCGTGATCGTGGCCGCCACCGGGCCCTCGGTCGTACCGTTCCTCGCCCTGCTCGCCGCGGCCACGGTGATCCTGGTGCTGGTCGGCCTCGTCGGCAACCGGGTCAACAAGCAGCCGTACCCCGTCTTCTGGTGGTGACCCGGCCCCCACCGGCGCGGCACGGCGCCACGGGCGCGGCAACGGCGCCACGGGCGCGGCAACGGCCCCACGGGCGCGGAACGGCCCCACCGGCGCGGAACGGCCCCACCGGCGCGGCAACGGCCCCATCCACGCGGCAACGCCCCACCGGCACGGCACGGCCCCACCGGCGCGGAACCGCCCCACCGGCGCGGAACCGCCCCACCGGCGCGGAACCGCCCCACCGGCGCGGAACCGCCCCACCGGCGCGGAACCGCCCCACCGGCGCGGAACCGCCCCACCGGCGCGGAACCGCGCCACGGGCGCGGTAACCGCCCCACCGGCACGCGCGGGCGGTGCCCGTGGCGCCGTTGCCGTTCCGCCCCCGCCCGCGCGGGCGGTAATGCGGTCGCGCCCGTCTGCCGCCCCCTGCGACGATGACCGCATGCCCGCCGCACCCGATGAAAGCGCACTCCCGCCCGGCGAAGCCGACCGGTTCGACGCGCTGGTCACCGAGGCCGACACCGTCTCCGTGGCGGGCTGGGACTTCTCCTGGCTCGACGGCCGGGCCACCGAGGCGCGCCCCTCCTGGGGGTACGCGCGGGCGATGGGGGAGCGGATGGGGCGGGCGCGGGCCGCGCTCGACATCCAGACGGGCGGCGGCGAGGTGCTCGCCTCCGTGCCGAAGCTGCCGCCGCTGACCGTCGCCACCGAGTCGTGGCCGCCGAACATCGCCCGCGCCACCGCGCTGCTGCACCCGCGCGGGGCCGTGGTCGTCGCGGACGCGGACGAGCCGCCGCTGCCCTTCGGCGACGCGGCCTTCGACCTGGTGGTCAGCCGCCATCCGGTGACCACCTGGTGGGACGAGATCGCCCGGGTGCTGGCCCCCGGCGGCACGTACTTCTCCCAGCAGGTGGGGCCGGCCAGCGTCTTCGAGCTGGTCGAGTACTTCCTCGGACCGCAGCCCCCGCAGGTACGCGGCGCCCGCGACCCGGAACGGGCACGCGCCGACGCCGAGGCGGCCGGGCTCGACGTGGTCGGTCTGCGGGCGGAGCGGCTGCGTACCGAGTTCTTCGACATCGGCGCCGTCGTCTACTTCCTGCGCAAGGTGATCTGGATGGTGCCGGGCTTCACCGTCGAGGAGTACCGGCCCCGCCTGGCCGAGCTGCACCACCGGCTGGAGACCGAGGGGCCGTTCGTCGCCCACACCACCCGCTTCCTGATCGAGGCCCGCAAACCGGGGTGAGGCCAACGCCCTTGGCCGGCCCGAAGGATGGCACTCTGTTCGCTGAGCGCTCGGGGAAGGAGCAGGCCATGGACGCCGGTAACGACGGGGACGCCATACGCGGCCCGCGCCAGGGCAAGGCAGAGTGGCTCAGGGGGGCCAGGATCGTCGGCGTGCTCGGCATCTTCTACCGGCCCGAGGGCCGCATGGGCGAGCCGGAGGCCGTCGCGTTCCTCCTGGGCGACGGCCAGTCGGTGCTCCTGACCTGCGCGTCCGACGGCACCCTGCACGTCGGCGCCGGCACCTGGCCGCACCTGCCCGACTGGTGCGTCCCCGCCGCCCAGTGGGAGTACGCCGCCCTGGCCGCCCTGCCGCAGCCACCCGACGGCGGCTGGACGGTGCTGAGCACCGACGAGCGCCGGGACGAGCGCGGCGAGGTCCACGAGGCCGTCATCCGCTGCGAGGGCGGCCGCTTCGTGGTCGTCGGCGGCGACACCGTGGGCATCCGCTTCACCCGGGGACACCGGGGCGCCGCCGCCGCGACCTGACGGCAGGCGCGCCAACTCGCCCCTCCGGCGGGCGGGTTCCCGTCCCATACTCGTACCCATGAGCGCAGCGAGACGTACGAGACGCACTTCCCCGTTCCTCACCGGCGCGACCGCGCTCCTGCTGGGTGCGGCCCTCGCGGGCTGCGGCACGGAGCGGGTCCACGACCAGAACGCCGACCCGGGCGGCAGCCTGTCACCCGCGGCCGCGAGCCCGTACGACGAGAAGGGCCCCGGCGACACCAGCCCCCACTACGCCGAGAACCACGCCTTCCAGTCCACCTTCGACCTGTCGGACGCGGACCGGGCCAAGGGCGAGGCCGAGGTGGAGAAGGTGAAGCGGGGGCTCGCCGGGCTCGCGGAGGGGCGCAAGTCCACCGAGGCCACGGTCCACCGGGCGCTCAGCGGGCTCGGATACGCCGACGGGGCGATAGCCACCGGCACCTTCGGGCCCCACCGCACCTCGTTCATCCTGTCCCTCGGCGCCCTGTGCGTGCGGGGCTCGCTGGACGGCATGGTCAACGGACTCGTCAACGCCGAGGCGCACGGCCGCTACATGGAGGGCACCGGCTGCGTGAAGCCGAAGGGCGGCCACTGACCAAGGGGATGTGGACATCCTGTGGATGTCCTGGGAGTGTTTCCGGCGCCGAATGGGCGCCTCGGGACGTTTGCGCAGGTCCAGGCTGTGCGAAGGTACCGGTCCCGCGTCCGGAACGGAGCGCTTCACTCTCGGAGAGTAATTATTTCGCGCCGTGGCACCCAACATCACTTACGAAGGGTTATGGTGGAACCCCCCCCTCGGGCCGGTCCGTACCCCCCCCCACGGACCGGCCCGTTTTTTTGTGCCCGGTGGGCGCCCGGGGTTCTCAGCCCGGCGGGCAGCCGGGGTTCTCAGGCCCGTCCGGCCCAGATGTTGGTGCCCTCGGTGTCCACGGCGAAGATGTCGATCTCCTTCAGCTCCTCGGCCGACAGCTCCGGACCCGCCAGCGCCGCGACGTTCTCCTCCAACTGCTCCACGCGCGAGGCGCCGATCAGAGCCGACGTCATACGGCTGTCGCGCAGCACCCACTTCAGGGCCAGCTGGGCGAGCGACTGGCCCCGGCGGCGCGCGATGTCGTTCAGCCCGTTCAGCCGGCGCACCACCTCCCGCGACAGCAGACCCGGGTCGAGCGACTTGCCCTGCGTGGCCCGCGAGCCCTCCGGTACGCCGTTCAGGTACTTCCCGGTCAGCAGCCCCTGGGCCAGCGGCACGAAGGAGATGCAGCCCATGCCGGCCGCCTCCAGCGTGTCCAGCAGCCCGTCGTCCTCGGTCCAGCGGTTGATCATCGAGTAGGACGGCTGGTGGATCAGGGCAGGCACCCCCATCTCCCGCAGCAGCCGCGCCGCCTCGGCGGTCTGCGCGGAGTTGTACGAGGAAACCCCCACGTAGAGCGCCTTGCCCTGGCGCACGGCGGAGGCCAGCGCCCCCATCGTCTCCTCCAGCGGGGTGTCCGGGTCGAAGCGGTGCGAGTAGAAGATGTCGACGTAGTCCAGGCCCATCCGCTTCAGCGAGGCGTCCAGCGACGACAGCAGGTACTTGCGCGAGCCCCACTCCCCGTACGGGCCGGGGTGCATCTCGTACCCCGCCTTGGTGGAGATCAGCAGCTCGTCGCGGTACGGGGCGAAGTCCTGCCGGAAGAGCTTGCCGAAGTTCAGCTCGGCGGAGCCGGGCGGCGGGCCGTAGTTGTTGGCCAGGTCGAAATGGGTCACGCCGAGGTCGAAGGCCCGGCGCAGGATGGCGCGCTGGGAATCGAGCGTCCGGTCGTCGCCGAAGTTGTGCCACAGGCCGAGCGAGACGGCCGGAAGCTTGAGGCCGCTGCGTCCGCTGCGCCGGTACTCCATGGAGTCGTAGCGCGATCCGGAGGCCCGGTAGGAGGAAGAGGAATCAGTCATGATTCTCTCCCTATCACGGACTTGTGACAGGCCGGGTTGGGCCGGTGCGGCGGCTGCGCAGTAATGTGGTGGCCCTGACGGGACTGCCATGACACGGCGGGGCGATCCGCCTCCTTCCAGTGCGGCGATCCGATCCCCAGGGGACGACCCGGGCCCCGGGCGAAGGGGCCGGCGGGCCCGCACGGAACCGAGAGGTGGACTCAGTGAACTTGCGCGACCTGGTGTACGGGCTCTACGCGCGCCGGGTGGAGGCCCGCCTCGATCACGCCCAGGTGCCCAAGCACATCGGTGTCATCCTCGACGGCAACCGGCGCTGGGCCAAGGCGTCCGGCGGCACGGCGGCGGAGGGGCACCAGGCCGGGGCGGACAAGATCAAAGAGCTCCTCGGCTGGTGCAGCGAGACCGACGTCGAGGTCGTCACACTCTGGCTGCTGTCCACGGACAACTTCGACCGGCCCGAGTCCGAGCTGACGCCCCTGCTCGGCATCATCGAGAACACGGTGCGCGGCCTCGCCGCCGACGGCCGCTGGCGCGTCCACCACGTCGGCACGCTCGACCTGCTGCCCGCCCACACCCAGACGGTCCTCAAGGAGGCCGAGCAGGCCACGCTCGGGGTCGACGGGATACTGGTCAACGTCGCCGTCGGCTACGGGGGCCGCCAGGAGATCGCCGACGCGGTGCGCTCGCTGCTCCTGGACCACTCCGCCAAGGGCACCTCCTTCGAGGACCTCGCCGAGATCGTCTCCACCGACCTGATCTCCGAGCACCTCTACACGCGCGGCCAGCCCGACCCGGACCTCGTGATCCGCACCAGCGGCGAGCAGCGGCTGTCCGGGTTCATGCTCTGGCAGAGCGCGCACTCCGAGTACTACTTCTGCGAGGTCTTCTGGCCGGCCTTCCGCCGGGTCGACTTCCTGCGGGCCCTGCGCGACTACGCCGCCCGCCACCGCCGCTACGGCGGCTGACTCACCACCGCCCGGCCCGCGCGGCCTTCCCCCGGAAGTGGGCGGGTCGGCATGGCCGGGCGGGTTCGAGGGCATATCCCTGACAGGTCGGCGTCCGGTCATCAACCAGGCGGACGCCGTGTCCAAGTGAGCGGCATGGAGTCCGCTCGCCCGGGAGGCCCTTTGCACACGAAGGACCGTACATACAGTGCGGCTGACGCGGAGGGCCGGCGCTCGGCCCGCGCAAGGTGGCCGGAGCCCGGTCCGTCCTCTCCCATTGGGATGCTCCGCGACGCCGTCGCACCCCAACCTCGTCCGAGGGGGTACGTCCTTCCGTGGTGACCAGCACAAAGCGCCGCATGCCCGACAGGCGCACCTATGTTCTCGACACCAGCGTCCTGCTGGCCGATCCGAACGCCATGGCCCGCTTCGACGAGCACGAAGTCGTGCTCCCGATCGTCGTGGTCACGGAACTGGAGGCCAAACGGCACCATCCGGAGCTCGGCTACTTCGCCCGCCAGGCCCTGCGCCTGCTGGACGACCTCCGGGTCCGCTACGGCCGGCTGGACGCCCCGATCCCGCTCGGGGACCTGGGCGGGACGCTCCGCGTCGAGCTCAACCACTCCGATCCCGGCGTCCTGCCCGCCGGCTACCGGTTGGGGGACAACGACTCACGGATTCTCGCGGTCGCGCGCAACCTCCAGGCCGAGGGGTACGACGTCACGGTCGTCTCCAAGGACCTCCCGCTGCGCATCAAGGCGTCCTCGGTCGGCCTCCTCGCCGAGGAGTACCGCGCCGAACTCGCGATCACCGACTCCGGCTGGACGGGCATGGCGGAACTGCCCCTCGCCGCCGACCAGGTCGATCTGCTCTTCGCGGAGGAGACGCTGTACGTCCCCGAGGCCGCCGACCTGCCCGTGCACACCGGCCTGGTCCTCCAGTCCGAACGCGGCAAGGCGCTCGGCCGGGTGACGCCCGACGGACAGGTGCGCCTCGTCCGCGGCGACCGGGAGGCCTTCGGCATCCACGGCCGCAGCGCCGAGCAGCGCATCGCCCTCGACCTCCTCCTGGACCAGGAGGTCGGGATCGTGTCGCTGGGCGGCCGGGCCGGCACCGGCAAGTCGGCGCTGGCGCTCTGCGCCGGCCTCGAAGCGGTGCTGGAGCGCGGACAGCACAAGAAGGTGATGGTCTTCCGTCCGCTGTACGCGGTCGGCGGGCAGGAGCTCGGCTATCTCCCCGGTAGCGAGGCCGAGAAGATGAGCCCCTGGGCGCAGGCCGTCTTCGACACCCTCTCGGCCGTCTCCGGACGCGAGGTGATCGAAGAGGTGCTGGGGCGCGGCATGCTGGAGATCCTGCCGCTCACCCATATCCGGGGCCGGTCCCTGCACGACGCCTTCGTGATCGTCGACGAGGCCCAGTCGCTCGAACGGAACGTCTTGCTGACCGTGTTGTCCCGGATCGGGACGAACTCGCGCGTGGTGCTCACGCACGACGTGGCCCAGCGGGACAACCTCAGGGTCGGCCGGTACGACGGCGTGGTCGCCGTGGTCGAGAAGCTGAAGGGGCACCCGCTCTTCGCGCACGTGACGCTCACGCGCTCCGAGCGCTCCCGCATCGCCGCCCTGGTGACCGAAATGCTGGAGGAAGGTCAGATCTGATACCGGTTGGGGTTTTGGTGCCGCCCGGCGAGCCAAGGAGCTTAGCCGGGCAGCATCGTGTTGCGGCGCCTTTTCCGTAATTCAGGTGCTCCAAACGGGGTGTGAGCTTTCACACGCAACGGAGAATTGCTTCCCGGTGTCCCGTTCCGGCAGAGTCTTGCTTCCGTCAGGCCCCGCATACGGCACACCGGCACCTCCAGAGGCGCCACGCACCACACAACTCAACAACCGTCGTCCGTATGCCGCCCGCGAGCACCACGCGGCGTTCCCTCCGGGGAGTCGCCCACCGGGCCCGTGCCTCCCGTGACCCAAGCAGTAGGGAGGCCAGCGCCAGGGGCACGATTGCGCCCGCGAGGTCACCTAAGCGGGCGACGCTGGAAGGACACCGTGTGAGCCGGATCTCGGTCCGGGGGTTCGCCGTGGCATCTGCCACTGCGGTCACCACCGTCGGCGCCGTCGTAGGCGTTGCATCGGGCAGCACCCCTGCTGCCGACGACAACAACTTCGAGGCGACCGCAGCCGACACCACGCTGCTCGCCGACATTCCCGCGGGCCAGCAGGCCCAGGTGCAGACCGCGTCCCTGACGCAGCAGGCCGACGCGCAGGCGTCCGCCGCCGACACCGCCGCGAGGAAGTCCGCGGAGGAATCGGCCCGTATCCAGGCCGCCAAGGACGCCAAGTCGAAGAAGCAGGCGGCCGAGGACAGGCTGGAGCGCCAGCGCCAGGAGAAGAAGGACGCCGCCGAGCGCGCCAGCCGCTCCGAGGTCCGCAGCACCACCACGTTCGCCGCCCAGGGCTCCTACACGGTGGCCGAGATCCAGGCGATCGCGCGGCAGATCGTGCCCGCCGACCAGTTCCAGTGCTTCAGCAACATCGTGTCCCACGAGTCGACGTGGAACTACCGGGCGAGCAACCCGTCCTCCGGCGCCTACGGCCTCGTCCAGGCGCTGCCCGGTTCCAAGATGGCGTCCGCCGGCGCCGACTGGCAGACCAACCCGGCCACCCAGATCAAGTGGGGCCTCAGCTACATGAACGGCCGGTACGGCAGCCCGTGTGGTGCCTGGTCCTTCTGGCTGGTCCACCACTCGTACTAGAACCTTCCGAGGTTCAGGTCTCAACCCCGTGAAGCCCCTCGCCGTCCTACGGTGAGGGGCTTCACGCGTGTACGGTCATGCGGAACCGCTCCCGGGAGAGCGGTGGGGAGAGTGGACGGGGGTAGAGGAACCGCTATGTCGAAACTGCCGGGGTGGCTCGGAACACTGGGCGCCGAACTCACCAGACTGGGTGAGCGCCTTGACGAACGGCGGGCCGAGTCGGAGGCCGAGGACGACCCCCTGCTCGCGGGCCCGTCCGCGAGCGCCGGGAACGGCCCCGGGGAGCGCGCCACGAAGGACGACGCGGCGGCCGCCGTCGACCAGGTGCCGGCCCCGCCCACGTACGCGCCGTCCGTCGCCGCGCGCCCCGACCCGGTCGCGGCGATCCCCTGGGGGATGCGGGTCGCGGCCGAGGCGGGCTGGCGGCTGCTCGTGCTCGCGGGGACCCTGTGGGTGCTCATGCGGGTCATCAGCGCGGTGCAGCTCGTGGTGCTGGCCTTCGTCGCCGCGCTGCTCGTCACCGCGCTGCTCCAGCCGACCGTCGCCCGGCTGAGGCGCTACGGACTGCCGAGGGGCCTCGCCACGGCCGTCACCGCGGTCTCCGGCTTCATCATCATGGGCCTGGTCGGCTGGTTCGTGGTGTGGCAGGTCATGGACAACATCGACACCCTGTCCGACAAGGTGACCAAGGGGATCGACGACCTGAAGAACTGGCTCCTGGACAGCCCGTTCCATGTGACCGACAAACAGATCAACGACATCGCGAAGAACCTCAGCGACACCGTCGGCACCAACACCGAGGCGATCACCACCGCGGGCCTCCAGGGCGTCACCGTCGTGGTGGAGTTCATGACCGGCGCGCTGCTGGCGATGTTCTCGACCCTCTTCCTGCTCTACGACGGCAAGCGCATCTGGCAGTGGGTGCTCAAGCTGGTGCCGGCCCAGGCGAGGCCCGGTGTCGCGGGCGCCGGACCGCGCGCCTGGCGGACCCTCACCGCCTATGTGCGCGGCACCGTCATAGTCGCCCTGATCGACGCGATCTTCATCGGCCTCGGGATCTACTTCCTCGACGTGCCGATGGCCGTGCCGCTGGCCGTCTTCATCTTCCTCTTCGCGTTCATCCCGCTCGTGGGCGCGGTGGTCTCCGGGGCACTGGCTGTGGTCGTCGCCCTGGTCACCGAGGGCGTGTTCACGGCGCTGATGGTGCTCCTCGTGGTCCTCGCGGTGCAGCAGATCGAGGGCCACATCCTCCAGCCGTTCATCCTGGGCCGGGCGGTGCGCGTGCACCCGCTGGCCGTGGTGCTGTCGGTCGCCGCGGGCGGCATGGTCGCCGGCATCGGCGGCGCGGTCGTCGCGGTGCCGCTGGTCGCGGTCACCAATACGGTGGTCGGCTATCTGCGGGCGTACGGGCAGGAGGAGTCGCGCCGCCACTCGCCGCCGCCGCACGGGGCGACCGCGCTGGACGCGGCGCCGACCCCGGCCCCCGGCTCACCGCCCGAGGAGAGCGACGACGACGAGGACGCGCCGGAGGCCCCGTAGCGCGGATACTCCGAAGCGCGTACACCACGCACATGAAAGAAGGGCCCCTCGGACGGTCGGTCGTCCTCGGGGCCCTTCTCGTATCAGGGTACTGCGGGTTCCTACTCGGCGAGGACGGCCTCGGCCTCCAGGGTGACGCCCACCGCCTGGATCACCGAGGCGATCTTGACGGCTTCCTGGATGGTCTCGCGGTCCACGCCGGCCTTGCGCAGCACCTGCTCGTGGGAGTCCAGGCACTGGCCGCAGCCGTTGATCGCGGAGACGGCGAGCGACCACAGCTCGAAGTCGACCTTCTCCACGCCCGGCTTGCCGATCACGTTCATCCGCAGGCCCGCGCGGAGGTTCCCGTACTCGGGGTCCGAGAGCAGGTGGCGGGTCCGGTAGAAGACGTTGTTCATCGCCATGATGGCGGCGGCCGACTTCGCGGCGGTGTACGCCTCCGCGGAGAGGTTGGCCTTCGCCTCCGGCTCCAGCTCGCGCAGCACCTTCGGCGAGCGCGAGGCGATCGCGCAGGCCAGGACGGTGCCCCAGAGCTGCTGCTGCGGGAGTTCGCTGTTGCCGATGACCGAACCGAGGTTCAGCTTCAGGTCCTTGGCGAAGTCCGGTACGGCGGCCTTCAGTTCGTCGAGTGCCATGTCGGTATCAGCTCACTCGCCCGAGAGGAGCGCGACCGGGTCCAGGGTGTTCTCGCCCTTGGTCCAGTTGCACGGGCACAGCTCGTCGGTCTGCAGGGCGTCGAGGACCCGCAGGACCTCCTTGGGGTTACGGCCCACGGAACCGGCGGTGACCATCGTGAACTGGATCTCGTTGTTCTGGTCGACGATGAAGACGGCGCGCTGCGCGAAGCCGTCCTCGCCCTCGATGCCGAGGGCACGCATGAGCTCGTGCTTGGAGTCGGCCAGCATCGGGAACGGCAGGTCGGTCAGGTCCGGGTGGTCCTTGCGCCAGGCGTGGTGCACGAACTCGGAGTCGCCGGAGAAGCCGAGGATCTGGGCGTCACGGTCGGCGAACTCGTCGTTCAGCTTGCCGAAGGCGGCGATCTCGGTCGGGCACACGAAGGTGAAGTCCTTCGGCCACGCGAAGACGATCTTCCACTGACCCTCGTAGGTCTTGTGGTTGATCTGCTCGAATTCCTTGCCGCTCTCCAGCGAGACGCAGGCGGTCAGATCGAACTCGGGGAACTTGTCACCGACAGTGAGCACGCGCTCTCCTTACAGCGTAGGACCTCCCTTTTTGGGGGAGTTCCTGAGGGTTGGACGATCACCACCATGGCACAGAGTGCATTGATCGCGGAAATAGCTACACTCGGTCGTGATGATCGGAGGTACCTATCAGTGGCGCAGAGCAATCAGGGCAACCGGCCCAAACAGCCCAGCCTCTCGCAGCTGCGCGCCTTCGTCGCAGTCGCCGAATATCTGCACTTCCGGGACGCGGCGGCCGCAATCGGGATGAGTCAGCCCGCGCTCTCCGGGGCCGTGTCCGCGCTGGAGGAGGCACTGGGTGTCCAGCTCATCGAGCGTACGACGCGCAAGGTGCTGCTCTCGCCCGCCGGGGAACGGCTCGCGGTCCGGGCGCGCGTGGTGCTCGAAGCCGTCGGCGAGCTGATGGAGGAGGCCGAGGCGGTCCGGGCGCCGTTCACCGGAGTGCTCAGGCTCGGCGTGATCCCGACCGTCGCCCCCTATCTGCTGCCGGCCGTACTGCGGCTGGTCCACGAGCGCTACCCGGCCCTCGACCTCCAGGTGCACGAGGAGCAGACCTCCTCGCTGGTGGAGGGGCTGGCCGCAGGGCGGCTCGACCTGCTGCTGCTCGCGGTGCCGCTCGGAGTCCCCGGGGTCACCGAGCTCCCGCTCTTCGACGAGGACTTCGTACTGGTCATGGAGCGCAGCCACTGGCTCGGTGGGCGGGCCGACATCCCGCGCGAGGCGCTGCGGGAGCTGCCGCTGCTGCTGCTCGACGAGGGGCACTGCCTGCGGGACCAGGCGCTCGACATCTGCCGTGAGGCCGGGCGTACGGACGGCGCGCCCGTCACCACGACCGCGGCCGGGCTCTCCACGCTGGTGCAACTGGTGGCCGGCGGGCTCGGTGTGACGCTGCTGCCGCGCACCGCGGTCACCGTCGAGACCGCCCGCAACGACGCGCTGACCACGGGGTACTTCGCGGACCCGGCCCCCGCCCGGCGGGTGGCGCTGGGGATGCGGACCGGGGCCGCCCGGCACGAGGAGTTCGAGGAGTTCGCGGCGGCGCTGCGCGAGGCGATGGCGACGCTGCCGGTCCGCGTGACGGCGGGCGGCCGCGGCTGACCCGTACAGAGGTGCGGAGGTACGGACCGGGCGTGGCCGCCCGCCGTCGGCGCTACTCGCTGCGCAGCCCGTCCGGGCGCATCATGCGCCACAGCGGCGGCAGGGAGAGCAGGGTGACCAGGAGGATGAGGCCCGCGCCCGCCCCCGCCAGGGGCAGGAACACCAGCCAGTCGGTCACCTCCTTGCCGACCATCCAGCACAGCGCGGCGCCCAGTGCGAGGCCGCCTGCCACCGCCACCGCGAGGCCGATGACCACCGGGAGCGCGGTCTGCCAGAGCACCGACCAGCCGAGCGTGGCCCGCCGGGTGCCGAAGGCGACCAGCACCGACAGGAGCCGCTTGCGCTCCCGGAGCTGCTCCAGCTGGGAGACCAGCATGGACGCGGCGATCAGCAGCAGCGTGATGGTGGCGCCGACCTGGAGACCGGTCCGGACGCTGGCGTACTGGCGGTCTCGTTCGACGGACATCATGGTGACCAGGCGCATGCCGGGGTCGATGCGGGCGGCCGTGTTGCGTACGTACTCGGCGGCGTCCGGGACGCTCTCGTCGATGCGGATCTGCGAGACGGTGGTCGCGCCCGGCAGGGTGGTCGCGTCGATCGCGCCGGGGGTGACCATGATCCCCCAGCGGTCCTCGCCGACCGGGTCCTTGCGGCTGACGACGGTCTTCGCGTCGGCCGGCAGCGTCCAGCGCAGCGGCTTGCCACTGCCCGAGTCGAACTGGACCACCTTGCCCTTGCGGGCGGTCTTGTCCATCCAGCCGGTCATCTCCTTGTCGTTCCTGGGGTGCACGACGAAGCTGTCGCCGTCCTCGCAGGAGCCGATGCGGGCGACCTCGCGCAGGGTGGCGCAGTCGCCGACGCTGAAGGAGGTGGTGGGCGGGATGTCGTCCTCGGCGTACTTCCCCGGCTTGGAGGCGTACGCCTCGACCATGCCGATGACCTGGGTGACGCCCTCGGTGGCGCGGAACTCCTTGATCGTCCGTACCGCCGCGTCTCCGCTGACCTGCTCGGACGAGGCGTAGAACTGGGCGCGGCTGGTGTCCTGTCCGGTCTCCTCGGTGAAGTCGGCGTTCATCGCGGCGAACAGCATCTGGACGGCCACCGCGCCGGCCACCGCCACGGTGACGCCGCTGACGGCGCGGGAGGCGGTCCCGCTGCTCAGCTGGAGCCTGCGGGTGGCGAGCTGCCAGGGCACCGGGCCGCCGCGCAGCCGGCCCACGCACGCCTCGACCAGCCACGGCAGCAGCAGGGCGAGCCCGACGAGGACCAGGACCGCGCCGGTGGTGATGGTGTACGGGTTGACGACCTCGTACTCGCCGGCCTGTCCGTTGAGCGCGAGCACGCCGAGCCCCGCGAGCGGGAGCAGCAGCCGCCACCACAGGCGGCGCTTGCGGGCCCGGTTGTTGCGTACGACCCCGAGCGGTTCGATGACCACGGAGCGCATCGCGGTCAGCGTGACGAGCACCGCGGTGAGCGGGACGGCGAGGGCGATGAGCAGGCACAGCCGCAGGTCGGGGGCGAGGTCGGCGGGGAAGGCGCTGACGTCCCACACCTCGATGTGGCCCACGAACCGACGCCCCACCAGGAAGAGGACGAGGCCGATGACCACGCCGAGCGCCGAGCCGAACAGGGCCTCGCCGGCCGCGATCCGGCGGGTGGACCTGATGTCCGTACCGACCAGGCGCAGCGCGGCCAGCCGGCGGTCGCGGCGGTCGCCGCCGAAGCGTACGGCGGTGGCGATGAAGATGGCGACGGGCGCGAGCAGCACCACGCAGACCATGATCACGAGCACGACGAGCAGCGGGGCGAGCGGTGGGGTCGGGCCGGGGTCGCCGTATCCGGTGACGCGGTGGCCGCCCGCGGCCGGGGTCAGGGTGTCGCTGCCGGCGTAGAACCACAGTTCGTTGGGTGAACGCAGCCCCTCGTCGGCGATCGTGCCAGTCACCTTGTACGGAAAACGCTCCTTGAGCAGGGCGTTGTCCGGGGAGTCGAGCAGCTTCCTCAGGGCGGGGGAGACCACCATCTCGCCGGGGCCCGGCAGGGCGTCGATGCCCGGCGGGAGGACCGGGTGGTCCCCCTCGGCGCGCATCACGTAGCCGATGATGGAGCGGTCGTGGTACTCGGTGTCCGACGAGATCCGCAGGACCGTGGTGTCCGACTTCTCCGCTCGCGCGTCGGGGTTCTCGGAGATCTGGGTCTCGCTGCGGGCGTCTTCCCGGGCGTTGCGCGCGTCGAGCGCGTGCGGCACGGAGGCGGCGAGGAACAGGAGCGTGACGCCGAGCCCGACGCCGACGGCGGTGAGCAGGGTGCGGGTCCAGCCCTCGCGCCCGCCGGCGGCGGCGAACCGGATGCCGAGCCCGAGGTCGCGCAGCCAGGGCGCGGTACGGGAGGGGCGGGCCGGCGGCGGCGCGGGCGCGGGGGCCGGGGTCCGCTTCTCGTCGAGCAGCGTCATGCGGCGTGCTCCAGGTCGCGGGCGCGGCCGTCGCGCACGGTGACGTCACGGTCGGAGTAGGCGGCGACGCGGGCCTCGTGGGTCACCAGGACCACGGCGACGTTGGCGGAGCGGGCGGCCTCGGTGAGCAGCTGCATGACGCGCTCGCCGTTGAGGGAGTCCAGGGCGCCGGTCGGCTCGTCGGCGAAGATCACCTTCGGGGAGCCGGCGAGCGCGCGGGCCACGGCGACGCGCTGGCCCTGGCCGCCGGAGACCTCGCCGGGGCGCTTGGAGCCGATGTCCTCGACCTCAAGGCGCTCCATCCAGGTGCGGGCGGTGCGCTCGGCGTCCTTGCGGCGGGTGCCGTTCAGGCGGAGCGGCAGGGCGACGTTCTCCACGCAGGTGAGTTCCGGGACGAGCTGGCCGAACTGGAAGACGAAGCCGAAGACGCTTCGGCGCAGGGCGCTGCGCTCCGCGTCGGACATGGCGGACAGCTCGCGGCCGTCGTAGGTGATGGTGCCGGAGTCCGGGGTGATGATCCCGGCGAGGCAGTGCAGCAGCGTGGACTTGCCGGAGCCGGAGGGGCCCATGACGGCGACGACCTCGCCGGGGTGGACGGAGAACGAGGCGCCGTCGAGGGCGGGGGTCGATCCGTAGGTCTTGCGCAGGTCGTGCGCGGCGAGCAGGGAGCCGGCGGGGGTCACGCGGTCACCACTTTCTGGAGCTGGCCGAGGCGGGCGGCGGTCAGTTCCAGCCAACGCAGATCGGCTTCGAGGTGGAACAGGGCGTGGTCGCAGATCAGCTGGTCCGCGAGGTCGCCACGCCGCTTTCGGTCGGTGAGTATGCGCATCAGACGAAGGTGTTCGGAGCGCTGGGCGTCCAGCACGTTGCCGGCGTTGCGGCCGGTGAGCATGGCGAGGACGACCTTGGTGTACAGGGTCGACTGGAGGTACGGCTCCGGCTTCTCGGGCTGCGCGAGCCAGGTGGCGACGTCGGTGATGCCGGCGTCGGTGATCGCGTAGCGCTTGCGCTCGGGGCCACCGCCGCTCTCCACGCCGTCGACCTCGACGAGGCCGTTCTTCAGGAGCCGGGACATCGTCGAGTAGACCTGCCCGTAGTGCAGGGGGCGGTCGTGCCCGAACTTCTCGTCGAACGTCCGCTTGAGGTCGTAACCGTGGCGGGGGCCGGACTCCAGGAGCCCGAGCAACGTGTGGCCGATAGACATGACCGGCACTCTACATGGTGTGTATACCTGCCGTGTATACGCGGGGGGTACACCTGAACGGCGCACGTCAAAGGCCCGCCCCTCGCGGGACGGGCCTTGGCGTCTCAATCTTCGCCCGGTGGCTCCTGGGCTTCCTTGGGAGGGCGCCCCCGGCGCGGTATCGGTGCGGCCCCGCCCGGCAGCCGCCCCGCCTCGCCCAGCGCCCGCCGCAGCAGGAACTCGATCTGCGCGTTGGCGCTGCGCAGCTCGTCCGACGCCCAGCGGGCCAGCGCGTCGTGCACGACGGGGTCCAGCCGCAGCAGCATCTGCTTGCGCTGCCGCGACCGGGGCCGCGGTGCCTCCCCGGCGCTCTCTTCGGTCACTGGTAGAGCGAGCCCGTATTGAGGACCGGCTGGGCGGCGCGGTCACCGCACAGGACCACCATCAGATTGCTCACCATGGCGGCCTTGCGCTCGGAGTCCAGCTCCACGATGTCCTGCTCGGCGATCCGGGTCAGCGCCATCTCGACCATGCCGACCGCGCCCTCCACGATCTGCTGCCGGGCCGCGACGACCGCACCGGCCTGCTGGCGCTGGAGCATCGCGGAGGCGATCTCGGGGGCGTACGCGAGGTGGCTGAAGCGGGACTCGATGATCCGCACGCCCGCCGCCTGCACCCGGGCCGTCAGCTCCACGGCCAGCTTCTCGGTGATCTCCTCGGCGTTGCCCCGCAGCGACAGGCCGCCCTCCTCGTGGGCGTCGTACGGGTACTCGATGGCGATGTGCCGGACGGCGGCCTCGGTCTGGGTGGCGACGAACTCCAGGAAGTCGTCCACCTCGAAGAGGGCCTGCGCGGTGTCCTCGACCTTCCACACGACGATCGCGGCGAGCTCGATGGGGTTGCCGTAGGCGTCGTTGACCTTGAGGACGGCGGTCTCGTGGTTGCGGACGCGGGTGGAGATCTTGCGGCTGGAGGTCAGCGGGTTGACCCAGCGCAGGCCGTCGGTGCGGATGGTGCCCACGTACCGGCCGAACAGCTGGATGACCCTCGCCTCGCCCGGTGCGACCATCTTCACACCGCCCATGCAGAAGAACGAGACGATGGCGAGCAGGATGCCCAGGATGCACAGCGGGATGCCCACCGCGTTGTTCCCGTCCGATCCGATGACGCCCCCGACGATGGCGAGTGCGATGCCGGCGATCACCCCCAGCACGGTCAGCAGCAGCCCGAGGCCGCCCGCGATGCTGTGCGCCCTCGTCTCCCGGACCTGCGGTTCCGGCATGTCCGGGGCGTCCGGCGTCAGGTCGGCCGTCGGCTGGGTCTCGGTGTTCCGGTCGAGCGGATCGGTCATGGGAGCCCCCGTGGTGTGTGGCTAGCCGGTCGCTAGCAATGTGATTCCACATTACTGGTTTTCGCAACCTTGCGCACCCCTCAGGAGTCGGTTCCACAGGGAGCGGGTGCTGATTCTCACGTCCGTAAAACATCGGAACGCCTGCTTTCCGGGCTTGCCAACGGTGTTAGCTGGCAGGTCCGAGCTGATCCGGCCGAGCAGAGAAACGGGAGCAACCAAGCGATGGGTCGAGCGGATGCGCGACGAGCCCAGCGGCGGGCTGCGAAGAGCGGCGGCATACGCAGACTCTTCACCTGGCGCAAACTACTGGGCACTGCCTTCGGGGTGGTCCTTCTGGGCATGGGCGCCTTCGCCGTGCTCTACATGCTCGTGGACGTGCCCGAGGGCAACGCCCAGGCCAAGCTGCAGTCCAACGTCTACAAGTACGCCGACGGCAGCCTGCTGGCCAGGACCGGCGAGGTCAACCGCGAGATCGTGAGCCTCTCGGAGGTGCCCAAGGAGGTCCAGGACACCTTCGTCGCCGCCGAGAACAAGTCCTTCTACGACGACCACGGCGTCGACTTCAAGGGCACCGCGCGCGGCCTGATCAACACCCTCTCGGGCAAGGGCAAGCAGGGCGGCTCGACCATCACCCAGCAGTACGTCAAGAACTACTACCTGGAGCAGGACCAGACGGTCACCCGGAAGCTCAAGGAACTGGTCATCTCGCTGAAGGTGGACCAGAAGAGGAGCAAGAAGGAGATCCTCGCCGGGTACATCAACACCAGCTACTACGGCCGGGGCGCCTACGGCATCCAGGCCGCGGCGCAGGCGTACTACGGCGTGGACGCCAAGGACCTCGACGTCTCCCAGGGCGCCTACCTCGCCGCGCTGCTCCAGGCGCCGAGCCAGTACGACTGGGCCGTCGCGGGACCGAAGGGCAAGGCACTCGTCAAGGAGCGCTGGGCGTACACGCTGAACAACATGGTCGGGGAGGGCTGGCTCGACCCCGCGAAGCGCCAGAAGCTGACGTTCCCCGTGCCGCGCGACCCCAAGCCGCTGAACGGGACGGCCGGCCAGAAGGGGTACATCGTCGACATGGCCCGCCAGGCGGTGCTCAAGCAGCTGGGCATCAGCGGCGAGCAGTTCGACCTCGGCGGCTGGACGATCACCGTCAACATCGACAAGAAGAAGCAGCAGCAGCTGGAGAAGTCGGTCGAGACCAAGCTGATCGACAAGCTGGACACCAAGAAGCGCAAGCTCGACCAGGACATCCAGGCCGGCGCCGTCTCGGTCGACCGGAAGACCGGCGCGGTGCTCGCCCTGTACGGCGGACGCGGCCAGAACGAGCACTGGATATCGAACGCCGGCCGCAAGGACTACCAGCCCGCCTCCACCTTCAAGCCCGTCATCCTCGCCGCCGCCCTCGACCAGAAGTCGAAGACGCAGGACGGCGAGCAGATCACCGCGAACACCCGCTACGACGGCACCAGCAAGCGCCCGGTCGTCGGCAGCGACAGATACTTCGCCCCGGAGAACGAGGACGACCAGAACTACGGCCAGGTCACCGTCCAGACCGCGATGAACAAGTCCATCAACTCCGCCTTCGCGCAGATGGGCGTGGACGTCGGCATGGACAAGGTGATGGAGACCGCCGGCAAGCTCGGCATGGACGTGGAGGGGCTGCAGGCCGTACCGGCGCAGACCCTCGGCTCCATGGGCGCGAGCCCGCTGGAGATGGCCGGGATCTACGCCACGTTCGACAACCACGGCAAGAAGGTCACCCCGCAGATCGTGAAGTCCGCGGTGCACCAGGGCGACGAGCCGCTGAAGATGCCCGACGCGATCGGCGAGCAGGTGATCTCCCGCCAGGCGGCGGACTCCGTGACGTCCGTGCTGACCGGTGTGGTCGACGACGGTACGGCCCGCGGATCGGTCCGCAACGCGGAGGGGCTCTCCGACCGGGACATCGCCGGCAAGACCGGAACCTCCGACGACAACAAGTCGGCCTGGTTCACCGGCTACACCCCCGACCTGGTCACCTCGGTCGGTCTGTTCGGCGAGGCCGCCTTCGACCGCACCGGCGACGACGGCAAGAAGATCAAGAAGAACGCGCAGGTGACCCTCCAGGGCGCCGGCGGCGGCGGCCGCGTCAACGGTGGTGGCTTCCCGGCCGAGATCTGGGCCGACTACATGGGGCACTCCGTCGGCAAGGCCAGCAAGTTCGACCTCGACACCGACATGGGCGCCGCCGTCAGTCCGCCGCCCGAGTCCCACTCGGCGTCCCCCAGCACCTCGGCGTCCAAGGACCCCACGCCCTCGGGCGAACCGTCCGACGACACCCCGTCCTCCGAGCCGCCCCCGTCCAGCGAGGCCCCGCCGAGCTCACCGCCCGCCTCGCCCTCGGGCGACCCGTCGAGCGAGCCGCCCCCCGGCCCGTCGACGGAACCGGACCCCTCGGCCACCATCGAGCTGCCGGACCTCTCCGGGGACAACCGGCCGGACAACAGCGACGAGCGATGACGCCCTGACCGTCCAGGTCCCGACAGCCGGAACGGGCGGTGTACGAGGAGGAATCCTCGTACACCGCCCGTTCCGGCGTGCTGGGCGCGCTACCCGCGCACCGGCATCTCGAACCACACGACCTTGCCGGTCGACAGTCGGGTCGCGCCCCAGCGCCTGGCGAGGCGGTTGACCAGGAACAGGCCGCGCCCGTTCTCGTCCATGTCGCGGGCCCGGCGCTGGCGGGGCAGCTGCGGGGAGTCGTCGCCCACCTCGCAGCGCAGCGTGTCCGTGCGCAGCAGGCGCAGGGTCACCGGCCGCTCCGCGTACCGCACGGCGTTGGTGACCACCTCGCTGATCAGGAGCTCCACCGAGTCCGAGAGCTCGTCCAGGCCCCAGCGGCCGAGCGCCCTGCGGGCCAGTCGGCGGGCCCGGCCGGGGGCGGAGTCGTCCGGCTCCAGGAACCAGTACGCGACGTCGCTCGGCGCGATCCCGTCGAAGCGGGCGGCCAGCAGCGCGATGTCGTCGTCACGGTCGCCGGGGCCCAGCATGTCCAGCACGTCGTCGCACAGGGCCTCCAGCGGCGGCGAGTGGTCCGGGCCGGTCAGCCGGGCCGTGGTGGCGAGCCGTTCGCGCAGCAGCTCGATGCCCGTCCACACGTCCCGCAGCCGCGACTCGACCAGGCCGTCGGTGTACAGCAGCAGCGTCGCGCCGGCCGGGGCGTCCAGCTCGACCGCCTCGAAGTCCACCCCGCCGACGCCGATCGGTGCGCCCGGGGGCACCCGCAGCACCTCCGCGCGGCCGCCCAGGTGGAGCAGGACGGGCGGCGGGTGGCCGGCGTTGGCGACGGTGATGCGGTGCGCGACGGGGTCGTACACCGCGTACAGGCAGGTGGCCATGCGGTCGCTGCCGAGCCGCTGCGCCTGCTCGTCCAGGTGGTGCAGCACCTCCTGCGGGGGCAGGTCGAGCCCGGCCAGGGTCTGGGCGGTGGTGCGCAGCTGGCCCATGATCGCGGCGGAGGTCATGGAGTGGCCCATGACGTCGCCGACGACGAGGGCGACCCGGCTGCCGGGCAGCGGGATCGCGTCGTACCAGTCGCCGCCGACCCGGGCCGTCTCGGCGGCCGGGAGGTAGCGCGAGGCGAGTTTGACGCCGGTGGGCTGGGGGAGCGAGTCGGGAAGCATCGTGCGCTGCAACTCGTCGGCGATGTAGGCCTCGCGCCCGTAGAGCACCGCCTTGTCGATGCCGAGCGCGGTGTGCGTCGCCAGCTGGGCCGCCACCAGCAGGTCGTTGGCCTCGAACGGCAGGCGTTCGGCGCCGCGCAGGAAGACCGCCGCCCCGATCACCCGCCGGCGGCCGCGCAGCGGGGCCAGGATCACCCGGTGCCCGGACGGCACCGTGCGGTCGGCGCCGAGCAGTTCGGGCAGCGCGACGCGGGCCGCCGCGGAGTCGCCGAAGACCGGGCGCACCCCGCGCAGCACCTCGGCGAGCGCGCTCCCGGCCTGGACCTCGCACAGCTCGGCGGCGGGCATCAGATCGGCCTGCGGGTCGACGGCGGGCAGCCGCAGCCGCTCGGTCTCCGGCAGGCTCTCGGTCTCCTCCTCCGTCAGCCGCAGCCGGTCCGAGCGGCGCAGCCGCAGTACGAACGGGGTGACGGGCCGCTCGTCGCCGACGGGCAGCGGGTCGCGGAGGTAGACGAGTATGGCGTCGGAGAACGTCGGCACGCTGGCCCGGCACAGCCCCAGCACGATCTCGTCCAGGTCTATGCCCCGGGCGATCCGCCGGGTCGCGGCCCCCACGAAGCGCAGCCGGTCGCCCTCGCGCCGCGTCGCCGCCTGTGGGTCGGGCCCCGAGGGGCCGGGGCCCTTGGCCGGGGCCGGGATCGCCGTCGCGGCAGCGGCGGCCGCCACGGCGGCGTCCCGCTGCCGCGGCCGGGTGCGTTCCTGCGGCCGGGCGGCGAGAGGCTGCCGGCCTTCGTGGGAGGTGGAGTGCTCCGTCACGCGTGGGGTTCCGTCCGTCCGGGCCGGTTGTATGAGGCAATCACCTTGTGGGGCGCTACTGTGCCCCGGCAGGAGCGGCAATAACAACGGCTGACATCGCCTGCCCCGGAACTCGGGGCCGAAACCTGATGTCTGCGCGGGATGCCGATGACAACGTTTCCGACGGGGCGGCAGCGGACAGCGGACACGTCTCCACCCCCTCGTCGTGGCTCATGCGGTGCGGGCAACTCGTCGACTCGTGGCGCCGATGCGGTCCATGAGGGCTGCGGTCTGTGCGACGAGCCGATGACTCACGGTCAGGTCCTGAACCCCGCCTGCCGGTTGGGGCCGAGCCGCTCTTCTCGGGACGATCCTACGTTTGCCCCCCTGGGGTGCATCAAGGGTCTCACGACGGCATGGCGGAAGGCGTGCGGTCCGAACCATCCGGCCGGCGGTCCCAGTCGTCCGGCAGTTCGGGCACCCGCCACGCCGGATCGGGCCGCCAGTCCTCCCAGCCGTCCCGGAACGGCGCGGCCCAGTCCCGGATCAGCCCGACCGCCGCGCGCCCCGCCGCCCGCACCCGGTCCGCCACGTCCGGCGTGATCAGGCCGACCCGCTGGGCCTGCTCGAACTCGTCCTCGTCGCGCCAGAGCCAGCTGCGGTCCGGGTAGACCGAGATGTCGAGGAAGTGGTCCTCGGAGTCGACCCCGCCGGCCCACCGGGTGCGCGGCTCCTCCAGGTTGACGTACCAGCTGCGGAACTGCCAGCCGCGCTCCCAGAACAGCCAGACCGACCAGGGCTCGCCGGGCCCGGCCAGCTTCAGCACCCCGTTGCCCAGCCAGGCCGAGCGGGCGGTGGTGCGCGGGGCGGTGTACCGGGTGGCGAGCGGTTCGGCGTGCACGTCGGTGCCGTCGGCCAGGACCGGCTTGACGCACTCGGTGCCGGGCGCCACCCAGACCGCGAGCAGTTCCTCGGTGTCCTGGACGACCGTGACGGGGCGGCAGATGTGGAACGGATGCGCGGCGGAATCCGGCCGCCGGGGGCCGTTGCCCCGGTAGCGCCACAGGATCTGATCACCCGGCGCCCAGCGCTCGATCTCTCCGCTACCTGTCATGGAGAGATCTTAGTGAGCGTGGCCCCGCCCCGCAGCGACGCACATCACGGGCGGGTCATGCGCAGCACGTCCAGGGCCTCGTCGAGCTGCTGCTCGGTCAGGTCGCCGCGCTCCACGTAGCCCGATTCGAGGACCACCTCGCGGATGGTCCGGCGCTCGGCGAGGGACTTCTTGGCGACCTTCGCCGCCTCCTCGTAGCCGATGTACTTGTTCAGCGGGGTGACGACGGACGGCGAGGACTCGGCGTACTCCCTGGCCCGCTCCGCGTGGGCGGTGATCCCGTCGACCGTACGGTCCGCGAGCAGCCGGGAGGCGTTGGCGAGCAGCCGTACGGACTCCAGCAGGTTCTTCGCGATGACCGGGAGCATCACGTTCAGCTCGAAGTTGCCGGCGGCGCCCGCCGCGGCGACCGTGGCGTCGTTCCCCGTCACCTGGGCGGCGACCATCAGCACCGCCTCGGGGACGACCGGGTTGACCTTGCCCGGCATGATCGAGGAGCCCGGCTGGAGGTCGGGGAGGGAGATCTCGGCGAGTCCGGTGCGCGGGCCCGAGGCCATCCAGCGCAGGTCGTTGCAGATCTTGGTGAGCGAGACGCCGATGGTGCGGAGCTGGCCGGAGGTCTCCACCAGGCCGTCCCGCGCGCCCTGCGCCTCGAAGTGGTCGCGGGCCTCGGTGAGCGGCAGCCCGGTGACGCGGGCCACCTCGGCGATCACGGCGGCGGAAAAGCCCGGCGGGGTGTTGATGCCGGTGCCCACCGCCGTACCGCCGAGCGGGAGTTCGGCGAGGCGGGGGAGTGAGGCGCGCAGCCGCTCGACGCCGTAGCGGATCTGCGCCGCGTACCCGCCGAACTCCTGGCCGAGGGTGACGGGCGTGGCGTCCATCAGATGGGTGCGCCCGGACTTCACGACCGTCGCGAACTCGTCCGACTTGCGCTCCAGGGCGGCCGCCAGGTGGTCCAGGGCGGGGATCAGGTCGGCGGTCACCGCGGCGGTCGCGGCGATGTGGATGGAGGAGGGGAAGACGTCGTTGGAGGACTGCGAGGCGTTGACGTGGTCGTTGGGGTGGACCTCGCGGCCGAGGCGTTCGGTGGCGAGCGTGGCCACCACCTCGTTGGTGTTCATGTTCGACGAGGTACCCGAGCCGGTCTGGAAGACGTCGACCGGGAAGTGCGCGTCCCAGCGCCCCTCGGCGACCTCCTCCGCCGCCTCCTGGACCGCCCGCGCGATCTCCGGGTCCAGGACCTCCAGCTCGGCGTTGACCTTGGCGGCGGCGGCCTTGATACGGGCCAGGGCCTCGATGTGGGCCCGCTCCAGGCGCTGCCCGGAGACCGGGAAGTTCTCCACGGCCCGCTGTGTCTGGGCCCGCCACTTCGCGTCCGCGGGGACCTTCACCTCGCCCATCGAGTCGTGCTCGACGCGGTAGCTCTCGCCCGTTCCCTGATCCATGGTCGTTCAACCTCCTGAAAAAGATGAGCACTTGTCTTGTTCTAACTATTCCCAAGTCGCTTACCGACCAGTAAATACCGGGGGTAACCACCAACCCGGGGAGGCGCAATGAGGCGCACCAGGCACAGACTCCGCTGTACCGTCGCAGCCGCGGCGGCCATCGCGGCGGCGTTCGGCGGCATGGCGGCGGCGGGACCGGCCACCGCCGCCCAGTCCGGTACCACCAGTACCGCATCCACCCCCCTGTCGCCGGAACTGGAGGCCATCCGCGCCGCGGAGGCCACCCAGCTGTACGGCGACCCGGCCGAGCGCCCGCTCGCCCAGCGCAAGACCGGGCTCGTCTCGCTCGGCGACAGCGAGATCTCCGGCGAGGGCGTCGGCACGTACGAGGCGGGCACCAACGGCCCCGACAACTGGTGCCACCGCTCACCCGACTCCGCGATCCACCGCACGGGGATTCCGGCCGACGTCACGTACAACGTCTCGTGCTCCGGCGCGTACACCGGAAACATCGTCATCGGCGGCTCCAAGCAGTACGCCGACGAGCTGGTGCAGAGCGACAACCTGGCCATCAAGGCGCGCAACACCCGCATCAAGATGATCGTGCTGGTGGCGGGTGCCAACGACGACCTCCAGTTCGGGCCCGTCATGACGGACTGCGTCGAGCGCTGGATACTCCTCCAGGGCGTCTGCCAGTCCAAGTACGAGGGCGGCTGGCAGGCCCGCGTCGACGGGCTCGTCCCCAAGGTCGAGAAGACCGTGCGCGACCTGCGGACCGTGATGACCGGCGCCGGCTACGCCGACAGCGACTACAAGCTCGTCGTCATGGGCTACCCGAGCCCCATCGGCCCGGACTTCTACGACAACCCGAAGTTCCCCGGCAAGCTTCCCGGCGGCTGCGCCGGATACGACTCCGACGCCGCCTGGGGCCGCAACACCGCCGTCCCCGCCTTCGAACGCGGGATGCGCAGGGCGGCCGCCGACACCGGGGCCGTCTACCTCGACAACTCCCGGCTCTTCCACGGCCACGAGGTGTGCAGCGAGTCCACCTGGGCCCGCGGCCTCTACATCGACCTGTCGCACTTCCCGCCGGACTCCAACTCGGTGCGGCAGTCCTTCCACCCGAACGCGGCCGGCCACGGCGCCTTCGCCTCCTGCCTGACCCAGATCTACAACTCGGGCCTGCGCGAGGCGAGCTGCGCCGACCCGGCGAGCACCGGACAGCCCGTCCTCCAGCCGGCCGCCTGGGACGACGTCTTCACGCCCTTGCGCGGCGAGGCGACGGCCACCTGCCTGGATGCCCCCGCCTCCGTCACCCGTAACAACACCGGGGTCACCGGCTGGGAGTGCCACGGCGGGCGCAACCAGGGCTGGTGGTACGACTCCGCCACGAAGACCCTGCGCACCGAGCTGAGCCACGACCGCTGCCTGGACGTGCCGGGCGTGAACTACAAGGCGGGCGCGGCCCTCATCCTCTACAACTGCTCCGGCGCCGCCAACCAGCAGTTCGTCCGCCAGTCGGGCACCCTGCGCCCGGCCGCGTCGACGGGCCTGTGCGCGACCCTGGCGGGCGCCCACGACCCGCTGAGGCTGCAAACCTGCGACGGCAGCGCGAAGCAGCGCTTCGCGTAACACCCGTCGTGCACGGGTACGGGGAGGAGCCGCACCGGCCCCTCCCCGTACCCGTGCCCCGCCTCAGCGCCTCAGCGCCTCAGCCCGAGGTCGCGAACGCCGTCAGGATCGCCGCGAGGTGACCCGGGTCCTCGGCCCCGCACAGCTCGCGCGCGGAGTGCATCGAGAGCCCCGGAACACCGACGTCGACGGTCGGCACTCCCAGCCGGGCCGCCGTGAGCGGGCCGATGGACGTGCCGCACGGCATCGCGTTGTTGGAGACGAACGGCTGCCACGGCGCACCCGCCCGCTCGCAGGCCGCCGTGAACAGGGCGATCCCGGACGAGTCGGTGGCGTAGCGCTGGTTGACGTTGACCTTGACGGTGGGGCCGCCGTTGGGCAGCGGCTGGTGGCCCGGGTCGTGGCGCTCGGCGTAGTTGGGGTGGACGGCGTGCGCCATGTCGGCCGAGACGCAGTACGCGCCGGCCAGCGCCCGCGACCAGTCCTCGGAGCTGCCGCCCCGGGCGGTCACCGAACGGCTGAGCACCCGCTCCAGGAGCGGGCTCTGCGCCCCCGTGTCCGAGCCGCTGCCGACCTCCTCGTGGTCGAAGGCCGCCAGCACCGGGACGTACGCCGGCGCGTCGGCCGCCGTCGCCACCGCTGCCAGCGCGGTGACCCCGGCGTGCACCGACACCAGGTTGTCCAGCCGCGAGGACACCACGAACTCCCGCTCCGCGCCCAGGTAGCCGGGCGCCTGCACGTCGTGCAGCATCAGGTCCCAGCCCAGCACCTCGTCCGGGTCGGCCTCGGCCGCCGCCGCGACCCGGCGCAGCAGCGCCCCCTCGTCGGCCGCGCCGAGCGACCAGATCGGGGCGATGTGACGCTGCCGATCCAGGGCCAGCCCGTCGTTGACGGAACGGTCCAGGTGGATCGCCAGCTGCGGCACCCGCAGCAGGGGTTCGTCGATCTGCACCAGCCGGGAGTCGGTCCGCCCGCCGGGGGCGCGCAGCGCGAGCCGGCCGGAGATGCCCAGGTCCCGGTCGAGCCAGGTGTTGAGCGGAACCCCGCCGTAGATCTCCACCGCGACCTGCCGCCAGCCGGCCGAGCCCGTGTCGGGGGTGGGCTTGATCCGCAGGTTCGGCGAGTCGGTGTGCGTGCCGATGATCCGGAACGGTGTGTGGGCGGGCAGGGACTCGGGGGCGTACCAGGCGATCAGGGCGCCCCCGTGGACGACGAAGCTGCCGCCCGTGGTGCCCGTCCAGTCGTCGGTTCCGCGCAGTTCACGAAAGCCCGCCTTCTCCAGCCGCTGGGCGGCGCTCGCCACGGCGTGGTACGGCGAGGGGCTGGCCCTGATGAAGGTGAGCAGGTCGTCGGCATGGCTGCGGTGGGGGACCGGCGTCATGCGGTGTCCGCCTTTCCGGAGTGGGACGGTGAGGGTGGTGCGGCCGTACGGGTTGGGACGGCGGCGCGGCGAGGATCGGCAAGGGGCGAGGGCCGGCGGCGGGCTCGTGGGGGCGGCCCGGCGTCCGGTGACGGCACCGGGCCGGACCGCCCGGTGGTGCGGAGTTCTCCGGCAACGCCGGACAACCCACCGCATCGGCCCGGTGCCCCGCAAGTCCGGTGGACGGCCCGCTGCGCGAAAGCGGCGGTGCGCTGCGGGCGGCCCCGGGGCGCGTACGCCGCCCGGGGCGGGGCCCCGGCCCGGTTCGCGCCGCGTCCCCGCGACCCGGACCCGCGCCGCCCCGGGACCGTTGCGGGCCGTGCGCGAGATTGGCTGGTTCCTGCTGTACATGTACATGCCCAGCGTGTCCGCGTACACGACATCGGCCGAGCGGCGCCCCGGCTCATCCGGCTCTCCGGGAAGCCGTCATCAGCAAGGCGGGGGAGGCGGGGGCGGCCGGCTGTCGGGGGGAGGGGAGATCAGCACCGCGCGGCCCGGCGGCGGGCGGCCGGCGGTCCGAGCAGGCCCTCCGGGTGGCGCCGGCCCGGGACATGGGCGACCTGCGGCGCGGCATCCGGCGGCGGACCGTCCACCAGCACACCGTCCGCCCGGACCGGGCGACCCTCCGTGGTGAACGGCGAGGCGGACGCCGCGACAGCGCGGCGGATCGGGATGAGCCGGCGCAGCATTGCCGAGCACATGCGCGAGGGCTCCGAGCGGCTGGGCAGCACCGGCCGCGCCCACTCGGCTACCCGGTGGCGACCTCGGGGCTGCTGCGACGGCTGAGCGACGGCGGAGCGGAGGGGCGCGGGCGCAAACGCCCCTCCGGCCGTGCGGGACTCAGCCCAGACCGGGGCCGCGCACCGGGATGCTGGTGAACGTCGGGGCCGGGGCGGGCTCGGTGAAGAAGTCGTTGCCCTTGTCGTCCACGACGACGAACGCAGGGAAGTCCTCCACCTCGATCTTCCAGACCGCCTCCATGCCGAGCTCCTCGTACTCGACGACCTCGACCTTCTTGATGCAGTCCTGCGCGAGCCGGGCCGCCGGGCCGCCGATCGAGCCCAGGTAGAAGCCGCCGTGCGCGTCGCAGGCGTCGGTGACCTGCTTCGAGCGGTTGCCCTTGGCGAGCATCACCTTGGAGCCGCCCGCCGCCTGGAACTGCGCGACGTAGCTGTCCATGCGGCCGGCCGTGGTCGGGCCGAAGGAGCCGGAGGCGTAACCCTCGGGGGTCTTCGCCGGGCCCGCGTAGTACACCGGGTGGTCCTTCAGGTACTGCGGCATCTCCTCGCCCGCGTCCAGGCGTTCCTTGATCTTGGCGTGCGCGATGTCGCGCGCCACGACCAGGGGGCCGGTCAGCGAGAGCCGGGTCTTGACCGGGTACTTGGTCAGCTCGGCGAGGATCTCGTCCATCGGCCGGTTCAGGTCGACGCGTACGACGTCGCCCTCGCTGTCGAGGTGCTCGTCGGTGGTGTCCGGCAGGAAGCGGGCCGGGTCCTTCTCCAGCTGCTCCAGGAAGACGCCCTCGGCGGTGATCTTCGCGGTGGCCTGGCGGTCCGCCGAGCAGGAGACGGCGATGGCGACGGGCAGCGAGGCGCCGTGCCGGGGGAGGCGCACCACACGCACGTCGTGGCAGAAGTACTTGCCGCCGAACTGCGCCCCGATGCCGATCTTCTGCGTCAGCTCGAAGACCTTCTCCTCCAGCTCCTTGTCGCGGAAGCCGTGCCCGGTCGGGGAGCCCTCGGCGGGCAGCTCGTCCAGGTAGTGCGCGGAGGCGTACTTCGCGGTCTTCAGCGCGAACTCGGCGGACGTACCGCCGACGACGATCGCCAGGTGGTACGGCGGACAGGCCGCGGTCCCCAGGAGACGGATCTTCTCCTCCAGGAACTTCATCATGGAGGCCTCGTTGAGGACCGCCTTGGTCTCCTGGAACAGGAACGACTTGTTGGCCGAGCCGCCGCCCTTGGCCATGAAGAGGAACTTGTACGCGCCGCCGTCGGTCGCGTAAAGCTCGATCTGGGCGGGGAGGTTGGAGCCGGTGTTCTTCTCCTCCCACATGTTCAGCGGGGCCATCTGCGAGTACCGCAGGTTGAGCTTGGTGTACGCGTCGAAGATGCCCCGCGACAGCGCCTCCTCGTCACCGCCCCGCGTCAGCACGTTCTGCCCGCGCTTGCCCATGACGATGGCCGTACCGGTGTCCTGGCACATGGGCAGGACACCCGCGGCGGCGATGTTCGCGTTCTTCAGCAGGTCGAGCGCGACGAACTTGTCGTTGGACGAGGCCTCCGGGTCGTCCACGATCCGCCGCAGCTGCGCCAGGTGCGCGGGCCGCAGGTAGTGCGAGATGTCGTGCATGGCCTCGGCGGCCAGGGTGCGCAGCGCCTCCGGCTCGACCTTGAGGAACGTACGCCCGTCGGCCTCGAAGGTGGACACACCCTCGGCGGTGACCAGACGGTACGGCGTGGTGTCCTCTCCCAGAGGGAGCAGATCGGAGTACGCAAACTCTGGCATTACGGCCATTCCTCACTCGGCAGACAGCGGCTGGCCACCCTTGGACAGCGCACCCACCAGGGTAGGACCCGCCGGGAGCGCCGGGCTTGTGAGGTAGGGCTCACCCGGGTTCGCCGGGCGGCGTACCGTCCAGCCTCTGTCGCGATCTATCGCGTTTCGGTACGCTGGGTCGGTGGACCTCGAGAAGCAGCCCCAGCAGCCCACCGCACCGGCGGAAACAGACGTCATCCGCGCCTCCGACGCGGACCGCGACCGGATCGCGGACATTCTGCGGGAAGCGCTGGCCGAGGGCCGGCTGACCGCCGACGAACACGCGGAGCGGGTCGATTCCGTCTACCGCGCCAAGACCGTCGGCGAGCTCGAACCGCTGGTGCGGGACCTGCCGACGCCGGGCGGCACGCCAAGGGCCGCCACCGGCACCTCGTACTCCTACGGTCCCGAGGAGGCCACCGGCCCCGCCGACAACCTGGTGGCGATCTTCAGCAGCTCGACCCGGAAGGGGCGCTGGCGGGTCGGCGGGCGTACCAACGCGTTCTCGCTGTTCGGCAGTGTGGAAATCGACCTGACCGAGGCGCTTTTCGGCCAGCGTCTCACCGTGATCAACGCGACCTCCGTCTTCGGGAGCGTGGAGATCAAGGTGCCCGAGAACATCTCGCTGCGCGGCAGCGGTACGGGCATTTTCGGCAGTTTCGAAGTACGCACGCTGGAATCCCCCGATCCCGAGGCGCCCGTGGTGGTCGTGAACGGATGTTCCGTGTTCGGCAGCGTCGAGGCGAAGCCGAAGCGCGGCAAGTTCATCGCGGATCTCCAGGACCGGCTGCGCAAACATCTCGGCCACTGACGAAGTGCGCGGCGATGTGAGGCGCGGCGCGGATTCCGGCGCGGGCGCGGGTGCGTTTCCGGCCGGAAAGGCACTCGACCGCAATTGCGCGGAACGGACCTGAGTGCCACTCAGTGCATAGGCGCGCGCACAGCGGGTAGGGACTGCTGCATCGTCTCTCGCTCGCGAAGCCGTCGTCAGGAGTGGACCCGTGCTGCAACTGCCGCATCAGCCCCTGCAGGTCGCCGCCGTCCCCCCGCAGCGGGCCCCCGCTCGGGAGGACCAGGCCGGCCCCTGGCATTCGGAGGCGGTGTGCCGCCGGGACGAAGCCGGGCTGTTCTTCGCCCCGTCGAAGGAGCCGACTGCCGCCCGCCTCTCGCGCGAGGAGTCCGCGAAGCGGGTCTGCGCGCGCTGCCCCGTGATGGTCGAGTGCCGCGAACACGCCCTGATGCAGCCCGAGCCGTACGGGGTCTGGGGCGGCCTCACCGCCGCCGAGCGACGCGTCGCGCTCGCCCGGCGCAGGCGGCGCGACGTGGAGCTGAAGGCCTCGGGCGCGACCGAGCGGGTCGCGGCGGCGGGCTGACGAGGCCGCCGCCCCCGCCCGTACGCGTTCGTACCCGTTCGTACGAAGAGGCGCCCCCCACCGCACATGGGGGGCGCCTCTTCGGCCGGACGCGCGGGCGGGCCGGGTCCACCGTCGCCGTCGTCGCCGAACGCGCCGGTGGGCGCGGAGCCGCCGGGGCTACTTCGCGCGGTCGAAGTCGATGGCGCTGTAGGCGCGCAGCTTCGACAGCCGGTGCGTGGAGGAGATCGTCCGGATGGTGCCCGACTTGGACCGCATGACGATGGACTCGGTGGTCGCCGTCTCCGCGCGGTAGCGCACCCCGCGCATCAGCTCGCCGTCCGTGATGCCGGTCGCCACGAAGAACACGTTGTCCCCGCTGACCAGGTCGTCCGTGGACAGCACCCGGCCCAGGTCGTGCCCGGCGTCCAGGGCGCGCTGCCGCTCCGCCTCGTCCTTGGGCCAGAGCTTGCCCTGGATGGTGCCGCCGAGGCACTTTATGGCGCAGGCCGAGATGATGCCCTCGGGCGTGCCGCCGATCCCCATCAGGAGGTCGACGCCGGTGCCCTCGCGCGCGGCCATGATCGATCCGGCCACGTCGCCGTCGGAGATGAACTTGATCCGGGCGCCGGTCTCCCGGATCTCCTTGACGATGCCGTCGTGGCGGGGGCGGTCCAGGATGACGACCGTGACGTCCTCGGGCGTGGAGCTCTTCGCCTTCGCGACCCGCCGGATGTTCACCGAGACGGGCGCGTTGATGTCGACGAAGTCGGCGGCCTCGGGGCCGGTGACCAGTTTGTCCATGTAGAAGACCGCGGACGGGTCGAACATCGCGCCCCGGTCGGCGGCGGCCAGGACGGCGATCGCGTTCGGCATGCCCTTGGCGTTCAGCGTCGTGCCGTCGATCGGGTCGACGGCGATGTCCACCTCGGGCCCGGTGCCGTCACCCACGTGCTCGCCGTTGAACAGCATGGGGGCTTCGTCCTTCTCGCCCTCACCGATGACGACGATGCCGTTCATGGACACGGTGGAGACGAGGGTCCGCATGGCCTTCACGGCCGCGCCGTCGGCCCCGATCTTGTCTCCGCGGCCGACCCAGCGCCCGGCGGCCATGGCGGCGGCCTCGGTGACCCGGACGAGCTCCAGGGCGAGGTTGCGGTCGGGAGCCTCCGGGGAGACCTCCAGCTGGGACGGCAGATGATGCTCGGACATCGGAGCGCACCTTTCTGTACGACGACGACCGGATGAGGGTGATCTGACTCTATCGCCAGGTCGATAAAATGAGCAGACCGGGTCACGTTTGAGCGGGGCGCCCCCGAGTCGGTCCCGCGGGGGCTGATGCGACGATGGTCCCGTGGCAAGCAAGCGAGGCAAGCAGACCGTGCGGGACATGATCCTGTCGTTGATGGCGATCGCCGCCGTGGCAGGTGTCGTCTACATCTTCATTCCGCACGACGACAAGGCCGATCCGATCAAGGCGGTCGACTACCGTGTCGAGCTCCTGACCGCCCGGCGCGCCGCCCCGTACCCGGTGGCGGCCCCCAGCGGCCTGCCCGAGGGCTGGAAGCCCACCTCGGTCACCTACGACCGGGACGGGGGTAACAGCTGGCACCTCGGCTTCCTGGACCCGGACGGCAAGTACGTCGCGGTGGAGCAGTCCACGTCCCCGGCGAAGCCGTACATCAGCCAGGTCAGCCAGAAGGCGAAGGACACCGGCCGCACGCAGGAGGTGGCGGGGGAGACCTGGCAGCGCTGGGAGGGCCCGAAGTACGACGCGCTGGTGCGCGAGGAGAAGGGCGCGACGACGGTCGTGACCGGCTCGGCCCCGGCGGAGCGACTGGCGGAGATGGCCGCGGCCCTCAAGACGTCCTGACGCGCGTCCGTGCGTACGACGTGCGTCTGCCGATACGACGCGGATCTGCGGATACGACGAGCGTCTGTGCACACGACGCCGGTCTGGGCGTACGACGCGGGCCTGCGCAGACGACGCGCGTCCGTGCGTACGGGGAAGGCTTCGGGCCGGTCGCGGGGCGCCGCGACCGGCCCGTGCTCGCTCACATCACCGGCGGAAGAAGGCGTTCCGGTGCCGGTCCCGGCGCCGAGGGGTCCAGGGTGAGGTCCCAGAACGCCGCGTAGCGACCGCCGAGGCGCAGCAGTTCCTCGTGGCCGCCCTCCTCGACGATCCGGCCGCCGTCGACGAAGACGATGCGGTCGGCGCGCCGGACGGTGTGCAGCCTGTGGGCCACCGACACCACGGTCCGGCCCGCCACCAGGTGTTCGACGGCGGCGTGGACGGCCGACTCGTTGACGGGGTCCAGCGCGGATGTCACCTCGTCCATCAGCACGATCGGGGCGTCCTTCAGCAGGGCCCTGGCGATGGAGACGCGCTGGCGCTCGCCGCCCGACAGGCGGGCGCCGCCCTCGCCGACGGCGGTCGCCCACCCCTCGGGCAGGCGTTCGATCACCTCGTCCAGCCGCGCCGCCTCCGCGGCGGCGCGCACCTCGGCACCGGTGGCGTCGGGCCGGCCCAGGCGTACGTTGTCCTCGATCGTGCCGTCGAAGAGGTAGACGTCCTGGAAGATGATGGCGAACTGTGCCATCAGGGTCTCGGTGCTGATCGCGCGTACGTCCACGCCGCCGACGCGCACCGCACCCGCGTCCACGTCGTAGAACCGGGCGAGCAACTGGAGCAGGGTGCTCTTGCCCGCACCCGACGGCCCCACGACTGCCAGCCACTGCCCCTCGGGGACGGACAGCGACAGATCGTCGAACACGGTGCGCTCTCCGTGCCGGAAGGCGACCGACTCGAACTCCACCCCGTGCCCCGCCGGTTCCACGGGATCGGTGGCCTGCGGCAGCGGCTCGGTGCGCAGCAGCGCGTCGAGCCTGGCCAGTTCCCCGCGCGCGGCGCGCAGTTTGCCGCCGAGGTCGGCCAGCGACAGCAGCGGGTCCGCGCAGCGCGTCGCCAGCACCAGGACCGTCAGCAGTTCGGCGGCCCCGATGTGTCCGCCGAGTGCGAGATACGCCCCCAGGGCCAGCACCGTGGTGAACACCGCCTGCACCGTCAGTGTCAGGCCCACCGCGCCGGGCAGCGCGGACAGCGTGGAGCGGCGGGAGGCCCGCTGGACCTGCCGCAGGGAGTCGTCCAGGAGGCGGAAGCGTTCGGCGGTCCGGCCGCCGGCGCGCAGGACCGGCTGTGCCCAGAGGTATTCGATGACCCGTCCGGTGGCCTCCCGGTCGCGGGTGGCGCGCTCCGCGTCCTCGGCGGCCGTCGAGCGGCCGGCCAGGATCTGGATCGCCACCACGACGGGGACGCCTGCCAGGACGGCCAGGCCCAGCTGCCAGTTGAGCCCGAGGATCACGGCGACGACCGTCAGCGGCGTCACGGCGGCCGAGACGAACGGTGCCAGCAGGTGCGCGATCACGCTCATGGACCGCAGCACGCCCTGGCCGGCCAGGACGGACACCTCTCCCACCCGGGCCGCGCTGTACCAGCCGAGCGGCAGCCGGGCCAGGTGGTCGCCCAGGCGGTGGTACACGCCGCGCAGCAGCGCGGTGCCGACGCGGAACCCCGACAGGTCGCTGAGGAAGCGCAGCACCGCACACGCCGCCACCGCCGCCCCGAACGCGCCCAGCCAGGGCCAGGCGTGCTGCGGCGTGCCCCCGAGCAGGGCCCGGAGCACAGGTGCCAGCAGGGCGTAGGACAGGCCCTCGGCCACCGCGGTCGTCGTCATCAGGGTGAGGGTGCGTCGCATCGGGCGGGCGTGCTGATGGCCCAGCACCCGCAGCAGCATGGTGATCATCGGAGCTCGTCCCCTCGCTGTTCGAAGAGGGTCCGCAGACACGTCTTCATCGGATCGGCCGGGCCGTGCGTGGTCACAGCCGCTCACCCTCTTCCGCGGAACCCGCCACCTGCCGGGTACGCCACAGGGCGGCGAACCTCTCGCCCTTTTCCAGCAGTTCACCGGGCGGGCCGTACTCGACGATCACTCCGTCCTCCAGGACCGCGACGGCGTCGGCGCCGGCGACGGTCTCCAGGCGGTGCGCGATGACCAGGAAGGTCCTGTCCTCGCCCCGCAGCGTGTCCAGGGCGCGGCGCACCGCCTGCTCGGTGAGCGGGTCGGCGAAGGAGGTCGCCTCGTCGAGCACCAGGACGGGGGTGTCGGCCAGCAGGGCGCGGGCGAGCGCGACCCGTTGGGCCTCGCCGCCCGACAGCCGGGCCTCCGCGCCGATCACCGTGTCGTAGCCGTGCGGGAGTTCGAGGATGCGGTCGTGGACGTTGGCGAGACGGGCGACACGTTCCACGTCCTGGGCAGTGGCGGAGGGTGCCGCCAGCGCGATGTTGTCCGTGACGGACGCGTTCAGCAGCCGGACGTCCTGGAAGACGAAGGAGACCTGCCGGTACAGCTCCCGGCCGGCCAGTTCGCGCAGGTCGACGCCGCCCAGGCGGACCGAGCCGGCCGTCGGGTCGACGAACCGGGGCAGTAGTTGGACCAGCGTGGACTTGCCGCTCCCCGACGGTCCGACGAGCACGGTGACCGTCCCCGGCTCCAGTACGAGGTCGACCCCGCGCAGGACGTCGTGGCCGGGTTCGTAGGCGAAGCGGACATCGCGCAGCTCCACCCGGTGGCCGTGCGGCGCGACCGGGTTCGCGGGCTCCGGCAGCGGCGGCACGGCGAGCACGTCGCGGATGCGGCCGACCGCGCGGCGGGCGGCCTGCAACTCGTCGAAGCCGTGCCCGAGCGCCGCCACCGGGGCGGTCAGCCCGAGTCCCAGCAGCAGGAACGGCAGCAGGTCGGCCGGGGCCAGCGACCCGTCACCGATCAGCGCCGCACCGCCGGTCAGCACGGTCAGGAGCACGAACGGGGGCGCGAGGACCAGCTGCATGCTCGCGGCGATCGGGGAGATCCCCCGTACCCAGCGGCTGAAGGTGTCGACGAACGCGTCGGCGGCGGCGCGGAACTCGCGGTGCGCGCGTTCACCCCCGCCGAAGGCCTTGACCACCGCGATTCCCTGGACGAACTCCACGACGGAGCCGGCGATCCGCGCCATCGCCGCGTCGAAGTCGGCCTGTTCGCGCAGCCGGGCCGGGGTCATCATCAGCGGGACCAGCGCCACCGCCGCGACCACCGGGATCAGAGTGATCAGGGTGAGTCGCCAGTCGATGGTGAACAGGTACACCAGCGAAGCCAGCGGCACGACGAAGGCGGAGGCGAGCTCTCCGGGGGTGTGGGCGATGAACGGGTGCACGGCGCCGACGTCCTCACCCACCAGCTTGGCCAGCTCACCGCGACGGCGGCCGGAGAGCCAGCTGATCGGCACCCGCCCCAGCCGGGCCGCCAGCTGGCGGCGCAACGCCAACTGCACCCGCCCGTCGAGCAGATGGGCGCCTCCCGCCGCGGCGGCCGTGAGCAGCAGCCTGACGAACAGCCCGCCCGCACCGGCGACCACGACGAGCCGGACATGGTCGTGGTCGGCCGGACCCGGCGCGAGCAGGGTGCGGCCCAGCTCGACGACCGCGAGCAGCGGCGCCAGCCCTGCCAGGGCGCCGACGACCTGTAGGACGATCACGGCGGCGAAGGCCCCTGCGTAGGGCCGCAGAAACCCTGTCGTGCTCCGCCCCGGCGGGGGCTCCTCCCGCGCGTGAGCGGCATGCTCCGGTGGCCGTGCGGGATGTCTTCCCGTGGTGAGTTCGGTGGTGGTCATCGCCCTCTCGCCCTCGCCGGTCATTGATGCACCCAGTAATTCTTACAACGTAAGGCCATGTGGGGACGTTATATTTACGTCGTAAGACTCGTCAATCCGGTCGTGGGTCGTCCGGTACGAAAGGGGAGGTGCCATGGCGGCCAGAAGGGCTCGCGGGCAGCGCGCCGGGCTCACCCGCCAGGCCGTCCTGGAGGCGGCCTTGCGACTGGTCGACCGGGAGGGGATGGCCGCTCTGTCGATGCGGCGGCTCGGCGACGAGCTCGGGGTGGAGGCGATGACCGTCTACCACCACGTGCCGAACAAGAGCGCACTCCTGGACGGGATGATCGAGCAGGTCGTCGCCGAAGCCGTGCCTCCGGAATTCGGAGCCGCCACCTGGCGGGAGGACCTGGGCGCCTACGCCCACGCGCTGATCGCCGCGCTCGGCGCCCATCCGAACGCCGTGCCGCTCCTGCTGTCCCGGGCCGCCATGACGCCCCGCAACCTGGGGACGATGGAGGCCGTGGTGGGGATGCTGCACGAGGCGGGCTTCCGGCTGCCGAGGACCCTGGACATCCTCTACTCGCTGACGAGTTTCGTCGTCGGGCACGCCGCCGCGCAGGCGGGCGACGTCGACGGGGCCGGCAGCTTCGCCTCGTTGGACGCGGAGGCGTATCCGCTGCTGGTGGGCGCTGCCCGGGAGGCGGGCGAGGACACCGCCGACGCGCGTTTCGACTTCGCGCTGGACGCGCTGCTGTCCGGATTCGAGGGGGAACTCGGGGACGCGCGGGCATCGTCCTGACGCGTCAGGTGTGCGGGACCGGAGCCGCCGCTTCACGGCCGGCGCACGAGTGTTCGGCGCATGAGTACGGGGACGGCCCCGGAGCGCACTCCGGGGCCGTCCCCATGCCACTGTCCGCCCTCTCGGGCGGCGGGGCTCAGACGGTCTTGACGACCTCGTCGAACGCGAGACGCGGCAGGCGCGGGAACCAGGCGTCCTCGCCCGGCTTGCCGATGTTGACGACCATCAGGACGTTGTGGTCGCCGTCCAGGAACTCCTTCTCGATGCCCGCGGCGTCGTAGCCGGTCATCGGGCCGGCGGCCAGGCCGGCGGCGCGGACGCCGATGATGAAGTAGGCGGCCTGGAGGGCGGCGTTCAGCGAGGCGGCCGACTCACGGACCGGGCGCTCGGAGAAGAACATGTCCTTGGCCTGCGGGAAGTGCGGCATCAGGGCCGGCAGCTCCTCGTGGAACTCGTTGTCCGCGGCCAGGATCGCGACCAGCGGGGCGGTCGAGGTCTTGGGCTGGTTGCCCTCGGCCATGTGCGTGACGAGGCGCGCGCGGGCCTCCTCCGAACGGACCAGCACGACGCGCAGCGGCGACTGGTTGAAGGCGGTCGGGCCGTACTTGACCAGGTCGTAGATGGCCTGGACCTGCTCCTCGGTCACCGGCTCGTCGGTGAACGTGTTGGCGGTGCGGGCCTCGCGGAAGAGGAGGTCCTGAGCGGCGGGGTCAAGAACGAGCGACATCGTGGGTATACCTTCCGGACGTACACGGGGGGATCGGATCACGACCACGGGGGATCGAGCAACGACGGTCACCGTACGGCGAAAGTGCGTTAATGTTCAACTAAATCGAAAGTGGGGAGACTCACCCCACGCAGCCGGAATAAGGCGGCCCACGACACAGGAACGCCCCGGTACGGGCTCAGCCCGCGTCGGCCGCCGTCGAGCCCCCGGGGCCGCCGTCCCCGTCGCCGCCCTCCCCGCCGGCCGGGCCCGCCAGGGCCGCGTCCAGCCGGGCGCGGGCGCCCTCCAGCCAGTGCCGGCAGACCTGCGCCAGCTCCTCGCCGCGCTCCCAGAGCGCGAGGGAGTCCTCCAACGAGGTGCCGCCCGCCTCCAGTCGGCGCACCACCTCGATCAGCTCGTCGCGCGCCTGCTCGTAGCCGAGCGTGCCCGTCGCGGCGGCGGTCGCCGTCCCGTCGTCCGTCATGTCATCCACCCTACGCATCGGCATGTGTCAGCTTGTATCGGCCTGTGGCCGGCCTGTCTCGGCCCTTGGCCGGCCTGTGCCGGTTTACGCCGGTCCGTGTCGGCCTGCACGTCGCTCCCGGCCTGGCCCGGTCTGGTCTGGCCCGACCGGGCCCGGCCCGGCCCGGTCCGCCGGAGGCCCGCCCCCCGCCCCCCGGCCCGGCTCACTCGGCGACCCGCACCGCGAACTCGCCCCCCGACACCCGCGCCCGCAGCGTCTCCCCGGCCGCGCCCGCATCCGACGGGTCCCGGACCACGTGCCCGTCGGCGCGCTGGAGCACCGCGTAGCCGCGCTCCAGGGTCGCGGCCGGGGACAGCGCGAGGACCCGGGCGCGGGTGTGGGCCAGCTCCGAGTCCGCCCGGTCCAGCAGATGGCCCAGCACCCGGCGGGAGCGCCCGACCAGCGCGTCGACGTCCGCCGCGCGCTCGTCCACCATCCGCTGCGGGTGCTCCATGCAGGGCCGCCCCAGGGCGTGGGCCAGGCCCCGCTCCTCCCGGTCGAGCAGCCCCCGGACCGTCCGCAGCGCCCGGTCCCGCAGCTGCCGCACCCGGTCCAGCTCCTCGCCCACGTCGGGCACGACCTTCTTCGCCGCGTCCGTGGGCGTGGACGCCCGTACGTCCGCGACCAGGTCGAGCAGCGGGGAGTCCGGCTCGTGCCCGATCGCCGAGACCACCGGCGTACGGCAGGCCGCGACCGTACGGATCAGCTCCTCGTCCGAGAACGGCAGCAGGTCCTCGACGCTGCCGCCGCCGCGCGCCACGACGATCACGTCGACCTCCGGGACGCCGTCCAGCTCCCGTACCGCCCGCACGACCTGGTTGACCGCGTGCACCCCCTGCACGGCGGTGTTGCGGACCTCGAAGCGGACGGCGGGCCACCGGCGGCGGGCGTTCTCCAGCACATCGCGCTCGGCCGCCGAGGCCCGGCCGCAGACCAGGCCGACGAGCTGGGGCAGGAAGGGCAGCGGCTTCTTGCGGTCGAGGGCGAACAGGCCCTCGGCGGCCAGGGACTTCTTCAGCTGCTCCAGCCGCACCAGCAGCTCGCCGATGCCGACCGGCCGTATCTCCGTCGCCCGCAGCGACAGCTGCCCCCGGGGCGCGTACCACTCGGGCTTGGCGAGGACGACGACCCGCGCGCCCTCCGACACCACGTCGGCGATCCGGTCGAAGACCTGCCGGAAGCACGTCACGCTCACCGAGATGTCGTGCGACGGGTCGCGCAGCGTCAGGAACACCACACCGGCGCCCGGCCGCCGGGACAGCTGGGTGATCTGGCCCTCGACCCAGACCGAACCGAGCCGGTCGATCCAGCCGCCGATGAGCCGCGACACGTCACCGACGGGCAGCGGGGCTTCCGGAGAAGTGTTCAGAGCCATGCGAGCGAGCGTAACGGCCGGGACCGACAACCGGACCGTCCGCGTTCAGCGGGCCACACCCCGCCGCCCCCGCTGCACGAGGAGCACCACCAGACCCACCACGAACCAGCAGGCGCCCACCACCTGGGCGCTGCCGGCCGCCTCCACGATCACCGCGATCAGCGCCCCCGCACCGACCACCGGCACCAGGACGTGGCGCCACCAGCTCGGCGGCCCCTCCATCCGCCGCACCACGAACCAGCCGACCACCGACGCGTGGAGCAGGACGAATGCCGTCAGCGCCCCGATGTCCACGACCGAGACGAGATGGTCGAGCCCGTCGTCGCGCCGGGCCGCCCACACCGCCGCCACCAGCGTCACGACGGCGGCGATCAGGATCGCGACCCGGGGCACGCCGGAGCGCGGATCGACCCGGGACAGCAGCGCCGGCAGCCTCCGCTCGCGGGCCATCGCGAACAGCAGGCGCCCCGCGGCCGCCTGCCCGGCGAGCGCCGCGAACGCCGCCCCGATCGCCTTGCTGACGGCCACCAGATCGTGCAGCCAGGTGCCGACGGAGGAGTCCACCGTGTCGTAGAAGGCCGAGCCCTGCGCCGCCGGATCGGCGGCCAGCTCCGCCGAGGTCATCGGCTCCAGCAGGGCGGCCAGATACGCCTGCGCCACGAACAGGCTGCCCGCGAGCACCAGGCAGAACAGCAGCGCCCGCGCCACCTTCGCCGAACCGCCCGTCACCTCCTCCGCGAACGTGGCGATGGCGTCGAAACCGAGGTACGAGAGCACCGCCACCGACACCGCGCCCAGCACCGCCGTCGTGGAGAAACCGGAGTCCCCGGTGAGCGGCGTCAGCCAGCCGCGCTGCGCCCCGTCCCGTACGAGCACCACCACGGCGGACACCAGGAACACCAGCAGCACCACGATCTCCATCGCGAGCACCGCGAAACCGACGCGGGCGGCGGCGCGCACGCCCCACAGGTTGAGCAGCGTCGTCAGGACCACCGCGAGCGCCGTCCACACCCACCGGGAGACCCCGGGCACCAGCGAGTTCATCGCGATCCCGGAGAACAGGTAGGCCACGGCCGGGATCAGCAGGTAGTCCAGCATCGCCATCCACCCGGCGACGAACCCCGGCCCCTCACCGAGCCCCCTGCGGGCGTACGCGAACACCGAACCGGCCAGCGGGGCGACCCGCACCATCTGGGCGTAACTGAAGGCGGTGAAGGCCATCACGACGGTCGCGGCCACGTACACGAGCGCGACCGCGCCGTCCGACCTCGCGTCGAGCGTCCCGAACACGCCGACCGGGGCCATCGGGGCGATGAAGAGCAGCCCGTAGACCACCAGGTCCCGGAATCCCAGCGTCCGCCGCAGCCCGGCCCGCTCCGCGGTGCTGCCGCTGGTGGAATCCGTACCGCTGCCGGCCATGAGCCCTCCGTTGGTCGCGTCGAGATCAGTCTCCCGACCCGTCGCCACCCGCGCCTGTTCGGTACGGCCTTACGATGGGACGCATGACTGCTACGACCGCCCGACGCGTCCTCCTCGCCGCTCCCCGTGGCTACTGCGCGGGCGTGGACCGTGCCGTGATCGCCGTGGAGAAGGCCCTGGAGCAGTACGGCTCCCCGGTCTACGTGCGCCACGAGATCGTCCACAACAAGTACGTCGTACGGACCCTGGAGAAGAAGGGCGCGATCTTCGTCGAGGAGACGGCGGAGGTCCCCGAGGGCTCGATCGTGATGTTCTCCGCGCACGGTGTCGCACCGACCGTGCACCAGGAGGCGGCCGAGCGGAAACTCGCCACGATCGACGCGACCTGCCCGCTGGTCACCAAGGTCCACAAGGAGGCCGTCCGCTTCGCGCAGGACGACTTCGACATCCTCCTGATCGGCCACGAGGGCCACGAGGAGGTCATCGGCACCTCCGGCGAGGCCCCCGAGCACATCACCCTGGTCGACGGCCCCGAGGACGTCGGAAACGTCGAGGTGCGCGACCCGTCGAAGGTCGTCTGGCTCTCCCAGACCACGCTCTCGGTCGACGAGACGATGGAGACGGTCGGCGCGCTCAAGGAGAAGTTCCCGCTGCTGATCTCGCCGCCGAGCGACGACATCTGCTACGCCACGCAGAACCGCCAGATCGCGGTGAAGCAGATGGGCGCGGACGCCGACCTGGTGATCGTCGTCGGCTCGAAGAACTCCTCGAACTCCGTCCGCCTGGTCGAGGTCGCCCTCGGCGCGGGCGCGGGCGCCTCCCACCTGGTCGACGGCGCCGACGAGATCGACGAGGCCTGGCTGGAGGGCGTCTCCACGGTCGGCGTCACCTCCGGCGCGTCCGTGCCCGAGGTCCTGGTCGACGGCGTGCTGGCATGGCTGGCCGAGCGGGGTTTCGAGGACGTCGAGATCGTGAAGGCCGCCGAGGAATCGATCGTCTTCTCGCTCCCGAAGGAGCTGCGCCGCGACCTGCGCGCGGAGGCGGCGGCCCTGAAGGGCGAGTAGCGGGTCTCGGCCCTCCCTTCTCCGTTCCGGAAGTGATCGGCGCCGGGTGCCCGTACGGTGGATCACATGGAGATCTTCGGCGTGGACATCGGCGGATCAGGTATCAAGGGCGCTCCCGTGGACCTGGAGCGCGGAGACCTGGCGCAGGAGCGCCGCAAAGTACTGACACCGCACCCGGCCACACCCGATGACGTGGCCGGGTGCGTGGCCGAGGTCGTCGGCCACTTCGACTGGAAGGGCCCGGTCGGCATCACCTTCCCGGGCGTGGTCACCGGCGGCCTGACCCGTACCGCGGCCAATGTCGACAAGGGCTGGATCGACCTCGACGCCCGCACCCTCCTTGGCGACAAGCTGGGCCTCCCCGTCACCGTGCTGAACGACGCGGACGCGGCGGGCGTCGCCGAGATGACGTTCGGCGCGGGCCGGGGCCGCAAGGGCACGGTGATCGTGCTGACCTTCGGTACGGGGATCGGCAGCGCCCTCTTCGTCGACGGCAAGCTCGTACCGAACACGGAGCTCGGCCACCTGGAGCTGAACGGCCACGACGCGGAGAAGCGCGCCTCCACGAAGGCCAAGGAGGACGAGGACCTGAGCTGGGAGCACTGGGCGCGCCGGGTGCAGAAGTACCTGGCCCACGTGGAGATGCTGTTCTCGCCCGAGCTGTTCATCGTCGGCGGCGGTATCAGCCGCAAGGCCGACAAGTTCCTGCCGCTGATCGAGCGCGTACGGGCCGAGATGGTCCCGGCGGAGCTCCAGAACAACGCGGGCATCGTGGGCGCGGCGATGGCGGCGGCGAGCAGCTGAGCCCGCAGGCGGGCGGGGCGTACGGCTCAGCGCTGGGACGGGCGGCGGGGGGCGCGCCCGGCGGGGCGGGAGGCCGGTGAGGGGGAGACGCCCTGCGGCTGCGCGGCCGGGTGCGCGGCGGGCCGGGCGGTCTGCGCGGCCAGCAGCATCCGCCGCTGCCGGGCCCGCATCAGCCGCACCTTGCGTACGGTCGCGATGAGGCCGGCGACGAGGGTTCCGCCGTACAGCCAGCCGGCGTGCACCGCGAGGGCGGTGACGACGGCCATGGTCTGCCCGCCGAAGCCGCCGGTGCCGCCGGAGATGGGGACGATCCCGACGGCGAAGGCGATGGGCACGCTGATCGGCGCGGTCACCAGGTCCGCGGGCCGCGCCCAGAACGCGGTCAGGGCGCTGACCGGCAGGAACAGTACGCCGAACACGGCGGCGGACCCGTCGAACAGCAGCCGGTCCAGGCAGCCGAGCACGAACATGGCGGCGGCTGCGAACAGCCCGGCGCCGATACCGGTGAGCCGGGGGTTGGGCAGTCGGCGCAGGGCGAGCACGGCGGGGGAGACCGCCCGGCCGTCGCGCCCGGCGGGCGCGCTCATCACCCGGTAGCCGAGGGCCCCCGTGCCGCCGACCGCCTTCTTGGTTCCCCTGGCCGCCCCCAGCGGGGACAGCGGGGCCTGCCGGGTCTGCCTGCGCTGCGGGGGACGTGTCCTGTGCTGCTCCACCGGGACAACGTAGGTCGCCGGGAGGGCGGAACCAGGTGCGGGACACGCGCTTTGGCCGACCTTGGCGATGAGTTCGATGCCACACGGCTCAACGGGAACCGGATCGGGACGGCCCCTTAGACTCGTCCGCATGGTCCGATCGTCCCGTGGTGAGGTGAGCCCGGGGATGTGGCGGCGCGAGGCGGGCACGGTGCTGCGCCGGGCCGGGGCGCTCCCGGAGCGGGCGGAAGCCTCCGGTGCCGTCGTCGCGGAGTTCCGGATCGTCCCCGCCCCCACGGAGTGGGCGCCGCACTCGCACCGTCTGCATGAGCTCGTCTGGGTGCGCGGGGGGACGCTGACGTCCCGGGTGGGTGACCGCGTCTTCACCGTGTTCGAGGGGCACGGGCTGTGGATGCCCGCCGGAGTGGTGCACGCGGGCCGGGCGACGGAGGGTGCGCGTTTCCACGACGCCTTCTTCGCCCCCGACCGCACGCCGTTCGCGTTCGGGGAGCCGAAAGCGATCGCCATGACGCCGTTGCTCACGTCGCTGCTGACTCATCTGTCGCGCACCGATCTTGAGGTGGCGGCCCGGCTGCGGGCGGAATCCGTCGTGTTCGACGTGATCCAGCCCTCGGAGCACCAGCTCGCGTTGCAGCTGCCCGGCGACCCCCGGATCGACGCGATCGCCGAGGCCCTGCTGAACGATCCCGCCGACTGCCGTTCACTGGAGGAATGGGCGCGGTGGCTGGGGAGCAGCGACCGTACGATCACTCGCGCGTTCCGGCAGACGACAGGTCTCTCCTTCGCGCAATGGCGGCAGATGCTGCGTGTGCACCGGGCGCTGATGCTCCTCTCCGACGGCTTCGATGTGATGTCGGTCTCCGAGAGCCTTGGCTACGCGCAGCCCAGCTCCTTCATCGCCGCCTTCCGGCGTGTCATGGGAACCACGCCGGGCGCGTTCTTCGGCGCGGCGGGCGCGGCGCCCCGGGATGTCCCGAATTCCGTATCGGGTGGCGAGAACGCCGGATTGTCTGCATGACAAGTGGAATATAGTCTTCTCGAAGTTAGGTAACCCTTAGTTGTTGCTCGCCGCGCACGGTGCTGCCCGCGTGCGGGAGAGCGTGCGGCCCGGCCGGTAAAAGCCGGGCGGGGTGCCGCAGCCCGCGCCCCTCGATCACCCGGACCTCCTCATGTTCACAAGCCCTTTCCGGCGTGCCGGAAGTCCCCCGGCCGGCCCCGCCGCCCCGGCGGCCGCGCTCAACGGGCGCGACCTGGTGCTGCGCTACGGCGGCAAGCCGGTCGTCCACGGTGTCTCGGTCGCCCTGGAACCCGGCCGCGTGACCGCCCTTGTCGGGCCGAACGGGAGCGGCAAGTCCACGCTGCTGCGCGCGCTCTCCCGACTGCATCAGGTGGACGGCGGCCGGGTCACGCTCGGCGCCCCCGACGGACAGGCCGAGCGTGACGCGGCCCTGCTCAGCCCCCGTCAGTTCGCCCGCGAGGTCACACTGTTCTCCCAGTCGAGGCCCGCACCCCAGGGGCTGACGGTCGCGGAGGTCGTGGCGTTCGGACGCCACCCCTACCGGCGTGGCTTCGCCGGACCGACCGTCGAGGACGGTGCCGCCATCGACCGCGCCATGGGCGTCACCGGCGTACGGGACATGGCGGGCCGGCTGGTCGGGGAACTCTCCGGCGGGGAGATGCAGCGTGTCTGGCTCGCCGCATGCCTCGCCCAGGACACCGGTGTCGTGCTGCTGGACGAGCCGACCAACCACCTGGACCTGCGGTACCAGTTCGAGACGCTCGACCTGGTGCGGGATCTCGTGGAGAAGCACGGCATCGCGGTCGGGATCGTGCTGCACGACCTCGACCAGGCCTCCCGGATCGCGGACACGCTGGTCCTCATGCGTGCCGGCCGTGTGCACGCGGCGGGCGCACCCGCCGACGTTCTCACCGCCGAGAACATCGGCGAGGTCTACGACATCCGGGTCGAAGCCGGCGTCGATCCGCGCACCGGCCGTCTGCGTATCGACCCACTCGGGCGCCACCTCTCCTGAAGAGGGCGGCACCCCTTCCGGAGCAGCCCGCTCGCCGCTCCGCCGAATCGTTCGAGTCCGAGAAAGAGGACCCCTCCATGAACCGTGCCAGTCGCCTGACGGCCGCAGCAGCCTCGACCGGGCTCGCCCTTTTCGCCCTCACGTCCTGCGGCACCACCGACGCCGACGAGATCACGGCCAGGAGCAGCGCCGCCCCGGCCCCCACGTCGAAGGACTGCACCCAGGACACCACGACCACCTCGACGGAGCCGGTCTCCTTCAAGGACGGCGTCGGCCGGCAGGTGAAGCTCGACAAGCCCGCCAAGCGCATCGCGGTCCTGGAATGGCAGCAGGTCGAGGACGCGCTGACCCTGTGCGTCACCCCCGCCGCCGTCTCCGACGTGAAGGGGTACAGCACCTGGGTCAGCGCGGAGAAGCTGCCCAGCGGGGTGACGGACATCGGCACACGCGAGGAACCCGACCTCGACACCCTCTACGCGACCAAGCCCGACCTCATCGTCGTGGAGGCGTTCGACGCCAAGGACGAGACGATCAAGAAGCTGGAGAAGCGAGGTGTCCCCGTGATGGCCACGCGCGGGGCGAACCCCAAGGACCCGATCGGGAACATGCGCGAGGTGTTCAGCATGATCGGCCAGGCGACGGGACGCACCGAGCGGGCCGACCAGGTGCTCAAGGAGTTCGACGACCACCTGGCGAAGGCCAAGCAGCAGGTCGCCGACGCCGACCTGCCGACGAAGGACTTCGTCTTCTTCGACGGATGGCTGGAGGGGAGCAACCTCACCATCCGCCCCTACAGCGACGGCGCCCTGTTCACCGAGATAGGCAAGGAACTCGGCATGAAGCCCGCGTGGACCAGCAGCGTCAACAAGGAGCACGGTGACGGAGGCGTCGACCCCGCCTACGGCCTCGCGCAGACGGACGTCGAAGGACTCGTCGCGGTCGGCGACGCCAACCTCTTCTACGCCAACGACGAAGACGCCGGCGGATACGTCGAGGCGATCCGGAAGAACCCGATCTGGAAGACCCTCCCGGCCGTCAAGGAAGGCCGCGCCCACGCCTTCCCGGCAAGCGTGTGGGGCGCCGGCGGCCCGCGCTCCAACGAGCAGGCGATCGACGCCTACGTCGACGTGCTCGACAAGAAGTGAGCGCCGTAGACACAGCGCCACCGGAAGGGGCGGTGCCGGCGCGCCCGCGTGTGGAGCGCGGCGGCGGCCCCGCCGGGGCGGCTGTCCTGGCCGTCCTCCTCGTCGCGACCGTCCTGGTGGGCCTGTGGCACCTGACCCAGGGGACATCGGGCGTCGGGGTCGGCGACCTGGTGCGCCATCTCGCCGGGGAACGGGAGAGCGCCGACGGCGCGCCGGTCGGCGAGATCCTCACCGGCTCACGCCTGCCGCGCCTGTTCGCGGGCGTGGCGGTGGGCTTCGCCCTCGGCTGCGCCGGCACGCTGCTCCAGTCCGTCACGCACAACACGCTCGCCTCGCCGGACACCCTCGCGGTCTCGGCCGGTTCCTACTTCGCCGTCTCGCTCATCGCGGCCCTCGGCCTCGCCGTCCCGCTGTGGGCGTCGGGCGTCGTCGCCTTCGCCGGCGGCCTGGTCGCGGCGGCGCTCGTACTGCTTCTCGCGGGCCGGGCCGCGGGCACCTCCGGCACCCGCCTCATCCTCGCCGGATCGGCGATGGCGATGGCCCTGGACTCCGCGACCGGGATGCTCCTCATCCTGTTCAAGCAGAACACGACCGGCCTCTACGCCTGGGGAAGCGGCTCGCTCTCGCAGCTGAACATCGACGCGTCGGTACGCGCCATCCCCCTCGTCGTCGTGGTGCTGTGCGCCGCCCTGGCACTGTCCCGGCGGCTGGACGTCATGAACCTGGGTGACGACACCGCGTCCACCCTCGGCGTGCCGATCCGGAGCACCCGGGTGACCGCCGTGGTCTGCGCGGTACTCCTGACCAGCACCTCGGTGACCCTCGCGGGCCCGATGGCCTTCGTCGGTCTCGGCGCCCCCGTCCTGGCCCGCCTGATCGCGGGGCGGGTCCGCGCGTTGCGCCGGCACCTGCTCCTGATCCCCGCGGCCGGCCTGCTCGGCGCGCTGCTCATCCTGCTCGCGGACGCGGTCCTGCGTGCGGTGCAGGGTGCGGACGGGGCGGCCTCCATCCCCACCGGTGTGCCGACCACGCTGCTCGGCTCCGTCGTGATCGTGGTCCTCGCGCTGCGGCTGCGTGACACGGGCCGGCTTCGGCAGCCCCCGCGGGCACGGGTCGCCGTACGATCCCACCGCGCGTACCTCCTCGTCGTGTCCGGCGCGGTGGCACTGCTGGCCGCGGCGGTCCTCGTGGCGGTCCTGGCGGGGAGCCTCTGGCTGCGGACCGGGGACATCGCCCTCTGGGTCCAGGGCACCGCCCCCGACCTGATCGGCCAGGCGCTCGACGACCGGGTGCCACGTGTCACCGCCGCGGTCCTCGCCGGCGCGGCGCTCGGACTGGCCGGATGCGTCGTGCAGAGCACGGTACGCAACCCGCTCGCGGAGCCGGGGGTGCTCGGCATCACGGCGGGCGCCGGGCTGGGTGCGGCGGGCGTCGTCACGTCCGGGCTGGGCGGCGGACAGGCGGTGCTCGTCGCGGTCGCCGTCGCGGCCGGGCTCGCCACCTTCGCGGTGATCGCCCTGCTGGCCTGGCGTGGGGGCTTCCTGCCCGACCGGTTCGTACTGATCGGCATAGGCATGGGGTACGGCCTCAGCTCCGTGACCACCTTCCTCCTGCTGCGCGCCGACCCGTACAACACGCCCCGCATCTTCACCTGGCTCTCCGGTACGACCTACGGCCGTACGTTCTCCGACGTCGTACCGGTCGCGGTGGCCCTGGCGCTCGCGCTTCCCGTACTGCTGTCCATGCGCGATCGGCTCGACCTGCTCGCCGTCGACGAGGACACCCCGCGCATCGTCGGCGTCAGGGTGGAGCGCACCCGCTTCTCCGCTTTGGCGATCGCCGCGGTGCTCGCGGCGCTCAGCGTGGTCGCCGTCGGCGTCGTCGGCTTCGTGGGACTCGTCGCCCCGCACCTCGCCCGTTCGCTGGTGGGCGCCCGGCAGGGCCGCGCGATCCCGGTCGCGATGCTGCTCGGCGGGCTGCTGGTGTGCGTGGCGGACGCACTCGGCCGCACAGTCGTCGCCCCCGCCCAGGTGCCGGCCGGCCTCATGATCGCCCTGGTCGGCGCACCGTACTTCGTCTGGGTGCTCCGGCAGTCCCGCGCATGACCTCCGGCCGGTACGGAGCCCGGACCGGCCGGCTCCGGGCTCCGGTCCCGCCAGTCGGCGGGCCGCCGTTCACCCGCAGTGAATCCCCGTACTCCCTACCCCGTCCCCGTCCCCGCCCCCCCGCGTCCCGCCAGGAGCACCCGAATGTCGTCCCAGCAGGAGAGGCCCGTGCGGCCCGTGCGGCCCGTGAAGAGCATCGTCGTGCCGTACGAGCCCGATACCCCGCCGGACCGACTGGCGCGGCTCGTACACGACGAGGTGTCGGAGCGCTGGCGCGCGGTCGACCGCTCCGCCCACGCCCCGCACATCGTGGCCGTTCCCGGTGACGACGGCGAGGACTGGACGGCTGCCGCGCTCGTGACCGCCCGCCCGGACACGGCCTATCTGAAGATCGTCGACGCCGTCGGCGACGTGCGGGCGGCCGTCGCGGCCGTCGCCGCCCACGCACGCCGTCAGGAGCTCGTACAGCTGAAATGGGAAGGATGGACGGCCCGCCCCGAGGACGCCGCCGCCGCGGGCTTCGCCACCCTGAGCCCTCCGCTCACGCAGTCGGAGGGTGCGGCCGGACCGGCCGCCGGTTACGTTCGCTGGTTGCGCGACGACGTGGTGAGCGCACCCCCGTACTACGGGCAGACCACACACTTCACCTGCGGCGCCGTCACCGCCCTGGTCGCGCAGGTGCACGCGGGAGTACTGGCGCGGGACGCGCTCGACCGCCGGGCGGAGCTGACGCTGTGGCGCGACGCGAACAACTTCATGGCGTGCGAGCCGGTCGGCCTGGGTGTCGCCGTGCGCCGGGCCCGGCCGTCGTCCCAGGTCACGGTCCACCTCGACACGGACCGGCCGGTCATGCTCGACCACCTCCCTCCGGGCGACCAGGAGTGGCGCGCCCTGCTCCAGCGCGCGTCGCGTACGGATGCCGATCGCGTCGGCGTCCCGATCGACCCGCGCCACCTCTCCCTGACCGAGATCCGGGACGCGATCGGCCGGCAGGAGCACGTACTGCTCCTGCTCTCGCTCGCCGGGATGCAGGGGTTCGACGTGCCGCACTGGGTGCTCTGCCACGGCGTCGTGCCCGGCGCCGTCGTGATCGATGACCCCTGGGCCAACGCGTCGACGGGAGACACCTGGGTCGACGCCCACCTCCTGCCGGTGCCGGACGCGTCGCTCGACACGATGTCGACGATGTCACCGGAAGGCTTCCGCGGAGCCGTGACCATCAGCCACCCGCAGCGGCGGCCCGTCCCCCCTTCCGCTCCGACCGACGAGTAGCCCGCACGGCCGTCCGGTGTGACCTGCTCGGCACTCGGCCGCCGTCCATCCGCCCTGGCCAGAGGGCTACTCTGCGCTGTGGCCCGGCCCCAGCGACCGGGCCCGATCATCCCCGCGACCCGGCCGACCCCCGCGACCCGGCCGACCCCCGTGACCCGGCCCGACCCCCGTGGCCCGGCCCGATCCCCGTGACCCGGCCCGACATTCATGACCCACGACCCATGACCCGCCCGACACCCGCGACCCATGACCCGGGGTGTCGCCAAGCCGAGGAGGAAGCGGCAGCGATGGAGATTCGTCCCACGACCGACAAGGACCTGGACGTCTTCGTCGACACGGTCCACGCGGCATTCGGGCACTTCCCCGAAACCCCGATCGCGGACGGCGGGCGCTGGTGGTCGGCGCTGGAAATGGACCGCGGCCTGCTCGCCGTGGCGCCGGAGGGAAGGCCCGTGGGCACCGCCGCCGCGTACTCCTTCGAACTCACCCTGCCCGGTCGGATACCCGTCCCGGTCGCCGGAGTGACCGCCGTCGGCGTCCTGCCCTCGCACCGGCGACGTGGCGTGCTCAGCGCGATGATGCGGCACCAGCTCACCGAGGTGCGGGCCCGGGGTGAGTTCCTCTCCGTGCTGCTGGCTTCGGAGGCCCCGATCTACGGGAGGTTCGGTTACGGACCCGCGACCTCCACCGCGCGGTTGACGGTGCCGCGCCACAAAGCAGCCCTCGCCGCTCCCCGGGCGCTTGCGACGGCCGACGCCCCGGCGACCGGCTCCGACAGCGGTTCGGTCGAGATACTGCGGCGCGCCGAGTGCGGCGAGATCCTCGAAGCGGTCTACGACCGGTACCGCCGCGCCCAGCCCGGCGCACTGTCCCGGCCGCACCGCTGGTGGACCCTGGGCGCGGGGCATCCGCCGATCTCCCCGGCACCGCGCTACGTCGCCGTCCACCGGGACGCCGACGGCGCTGCGGACGGGTACGCCAGCTACTCCCTCGGCTCCGTCGGCGAGCAGAGCACCCTGACCGTCGACGAGACCATCGCCGCCGACGACGCGGTCTTCACGGCCCTGGCCCGGTTCGTACTCGGACACGACCTGGTCTCCCAGGTCGTGTTCCGGCATGTCCCGCCCGAGCACCCGCTGCGCTGGCAACTCGCCGACCTCCGGGCCGGCGAGGTCGGCGGTCACACCGACTGGCTCTGGGTGCGCCTTCTCGACGTCCCACGGGCCCTGACCGCGCGCGGATGGTTCACGGACGGTGAACTCGTCCTGGACGTCGATGATCCGTTCCTGGGCGAGCACGGCCGCTACCTGCTGACCGTCCGCGACGGCAAGGCCGACTGCGTCCCCACGGACCGAGACCCCGACCTGTCCCTGGACGTGCGCGACCTGGGCTCGGTCTACCTCGGCGGTACCCGCCCGAGCACGCTCGTGCGCGCCGGACACATCCGGGCCCACCACCCGGGCGCTGCCGTCCTCGCGGACGCGCTCTTCGGAACCGATCGCTCCCCGCACTGCCTGCACTGGTTCTGATCGGACACGCACCGGGAACGAGGTCCGCACGTCTCGGGACCGTCCGTCAGCGCACCCGTCAGCGCGTCCGTCAGCGCGCTGGACGCATCGATCTGGAGTTCGAGGGAGATCTTCTCGTCCTTGTCCCTGTACCGTGATACGCGCACGTGGACGATGGCGCGCTTGGGCTGCCGTGCGAACGAGGAGCCGGTGAGCGTGTCTGGAGTCGCGGCCGACCCCACCCTTCTTGATCCTGAGCGGACGTTTGTGTCATGAGTACTAGTATCGGAATCGTCGGACTGCCGAATGTCGGCAAGTCGACCCTCTTCAACGCCCTGACCAAGAACGACGTGCTGGCGGCCAACTACCCGTTCGCCACGATCGAGCCGAACGTCGGCGTGGTCGGCGTCCCGGACCGCCGCCTGGACATCCTGGCGAAGATCTTCGGCTCCCAGAAGGTGCTGCCGGCGACGGTCGACTTCGTGGACATCGCCGGAATCGTGCGCGGCGCGAGCGAGGGCGAGGGCCTGGGCAACAAGTTCCTCGCGAACATCCGCGAGTCGGACGCGATCTGCCAGGTCATCCGCGCTTTCAAGGACGAGAACGTCGTCCACGTCGACGGCAAGGTCTCGCCGAAGGACGACATCGAGACGATCAACACCGAGCTGATCCTCGCCGACCTCCAGTCCGTCGAGAAGGCCGTCCCGCGCCTCCAGAAGGAGTCCCGCCTCCAGAAGGAGAAGGTCGCGGTCCTGGCCGCGGCCGAGGAGGCCCAGAAGATCCTCGAAGCGGGCGACACCCTCTTCCACGCCGGCATCACGGCCTCCACGGAGAAGGGCCGCCTCCTCCACGAGCTGCACCTCCTCACCACCAAGCCGTTCATCTACGTGTTCAACGTCGACGAGGACGAGCTGGTCGACGAGGACTTCAAGAACGAACAGCGCGCCCTGGTCGCCCCCGCCGAGGCCATCTTCCTGAACGCCAAGATCGAGTCCGAGCTGATCGAGCTGGACGACGACGAGGCCCTGGAACTGCTCCAGTCCATGGGCCAGGAAGAACCCGGCCTCGCCACCCTCGGCCGCGTCGGCTTCGACACCCTGGGCCTCCAGACGTACCTCACGGCCGGCCCGAAGGAAACCCGCGCCTGGACCATCAAGAAGGGCGCCACGGCCCCCGAGGCGGCCGGTGTCATCCACACCGACTTCCAGAAGGGCTTCATCAAGGCCGAGATCATCTCCTTCGAAGACCTGGTCGAAACCGGCTCGGTGGCCGAGGCCCGCGCCAAGGGCAAGGCCCGCATGGAGGGCAAGGACTACGTGATGCAGGACGGGGACGTGGTGGAGTTCCGCTTCAACGTCTAATACGTCCGGCGAAAGGCCGTCTGACCTGCGACGGAGCGGGTTGGGCGGCTTTTGCGGTCCGCACGGAGTCCGCAGCGTGCTGGACGAATCCGGCACGCGGGGGAGCGGTTACGCCGCTTCGTCGACCTGTGGCTGGGCATCGGCGGACTGGTCGGCGTACGCCTTGTCGACGGCGGCCCGGGTCCGCTCCTCGGAGTCGGGCCACAGGTGGGTGTAGATGTTCAGTGTCATGGCCGCGTTGGTGTGGCCGAGACGCTCGGAGACCGTCTTCACGGACTCGCCGTGCTTGATCAGCAGGCTGGCGTAGTGGTGCCGGAGGGCGTGGGGTCCGGTGCCCTTCGGTATGCCGGCCTTCGCACAGGCGGGCCGCCAGGACCCGTCCATGAAGTGCGTGTAGACCACGGGCCCGCCTTGTGGTGCAGTGAAGATCCAGCTCTCGGGCCCATCGGCGGGGAAGTCCCGCAGGTGGGCCTTCATCGCATCCACCGCCATGCGGGGGAGCGGGACCGTGCGGTGCGAGCGAGCGGTCTTGGGCGGGCAGACGTACACGCCGTGCTTGGCGGTCTGCTGGATCTGCTGCTCGACCGAGACGGTCGCGTGCAGTAGGTCTACGTGCCGGAGTTGGAGGCCGAAGAGCTCGCCGGGGCGGAGCCCGGTGCACGCGCCCAGCAGGACCAGGCCCTTGTAGCGGCCGGGTATCTCCTCGGCCAGCGTCCGCACCTGTTCGACGGCCAGGGGTACGACCTTCTTCCTCGGAACTGAGGGCAGCTTCGCGTCGGTGCAGGGGTTGTGCGGAATCATGCGGTCGCGGACCGCTGCCCGGAAGACGGCGTTGACCGTGTTGAAGACGGTGCGGGAAGTGCTCGCAGCCAGCTTGTGGGTGGTCGTCAGGCTGGTGATCCAGCTCTGCACGTCACCGGGCTTGATCGCGCCGAGTGCCCGCTTCTCCCAGACGGGGTAGGCGTAGCAACGCAGGTGCTGGGCTACGGCCTTGGCCGTCGACGGCCTGTGCGGCTGGCTGGCCCGCCACTCCTCCGCGTACTCCTTGAAGGGTTTCTTCGCCGAGCGCGGGTCGACGTACTGCCCGGTGACCACGCTGGTTGTGACCTCGTCGAGCCAGCGCTGGGCGTCGCTCTTGCGGTCGAAGTGGCGGGCGTGTTCCTTGCCGTCGAGGTCGCGGTAGCGGGCACGCCATTTGCCGTTGGGGCGCTTCTGGATGTTCGCCAAGTGGCTTCTCCTTTGTGCTGGTTGTCAGTAGTGGCCGCCGTCCTCGATGTCGCTGGTGAGGGTGCGAGCGTCCCGCTCGTCGCCCATGAGGCGGAGGCACTGCTCGTTGATCGCGCGTGAGCTGTCGGGGTGTGCCTTGATGTGGTCCGCCACGGCGACCACGGCGCGGTGCAGGCGGTCGCGGGCGTCGCGGGTTTCGTAGAACGCTTCGACGGCTTCCTGGACGAGCCGTCGGCTATCGATGTCGAGCCCTTCCAGGGGCGGTGACATGAGTTCTTCGAGGGGGAGCTCGAAGACGCGGGAGAAGGCGAGGGCCTCGTCGAGGTTGATGCGCCGGCGGGGAGAGCCGTTCTCGATGCGCCACACGGCCGTCTGGTTCATCTTCACGCCGGCTCTGGTCACCCGCTCGGCCAGCTCAGTCGTGCTCCACCCTCTGACCTCGCGCTCCAAGGCAACGCGGCCCGCCACGTTGCCTTCGCTGTAGAGCAGCGGCACTTCGCCGCCCTCTGCCTTCTCGCCTGCCATCGAACCTCCATCGCGACCACCGCTATCCGAATTGAAACATGGCCTTCCCGGTTTGGCTAACCGCCGATCATGAGGTACTGATTATGCAGATCGAATCGATAACTAGCCGAATGGGAACACATGCGATACCTGACCACCTCCGAGGTCGCTGAGCGCTACCGCACTGCCGAGAGCACCGTCCGCTACTGGCGCCATCTGGAGAAGGGACCGCGCGGCATCAAGATCGGCAAGCGGGTTCTCTACCCCGAGGCCGAACTGCTGCGCTACGAGCGCGCGCTGATCGACGGTGGAGAGGACTGGGGCCTGGCCTCATGAGCCACCGACAGGCCCAGACACAGCAACGGCCCCCGGCGCGCCAACGCCGAGGGCCGGAGATTCCCCTGCACGTCGCCCATCCCTGAACGAACGAACCCGTGAGGGGCGAGACCTTGTTCGTCTCGTCCCTCACCCGAGAGGAACGTCTATGGAGGACCCTACGTCCCCCGCCCCCTCGAAGGCATCCGGTGTTGCCTGGCCACCGATCGCGATCCCGGGCCAGGGTCTGCCTCGGAACCGCGAAGAGCGGACGGAACCACGTGCCGGCACGGGAGGCGCGACCTCCGATGCTCCGAATCGGAGCACTCCCGGTTCGCGACCTGCTCAGGTCAGCGCCCCGACAACCGCGTCGGACAGCGCAGTCGATCCTGCTGCAGGCGGATCAGAAACCCAAGACGGCGGCGAGGCGGCAGGCGAAGGCAGCGCGCTGCTGGACGACCTCCGCACGGCGATCAGGCGGTACGTGGTGCTGCCCAGCGACGAGGCCCCTGACCGCCGTCACCCTCTGGGTCGCGGCCTCCCACATCCAGCCTGGCCTCCAGCACGCACCACGGCTGGCGGTCGTCGGACCGACCAAGGGGTGCGGCAAGTCCCGTCTCCTGGACGTTCTCGACGAGACCGTCCACCAGCCGATGATGACGGTCAACACCTCCCCCGCCGTCGTCTTCCGCGTCATCGGCAAGAACCCGCCGACGCTGCTGGTGGACGAGGCCGACACCATCTTCGGCCCCAAAGCGGGCGACAAAGAGGACCTGCGCGGCCTGCTGAACGCCGGGCACCAGCGCAACCGGCCCGCCTGGCGGATCTCCGGGCCGGAGCACAAGCCGACCGCATTCCCCACCTTCGCGATGGCGGCGCTGGCCGGTATCGGTGACCTGCCGGACACGATCATGGACCGGGCAATCGTCATCCGCATGCAGAAGCGCAAGCCGGGCGAGCGGATCACCCCGTTCCGATCGCGGTACTCCGTACCGGAACTGCACGCGCTTCGCGACCGGCTGGCCGACTGGCTGGTCCCGCAGCGCGGCACCGTCGCGGGCGCGGTGCCGAAGATGCCCGTCGAGGACCGCGCCGCCGACACATGGGAGCCGCTCGTCATCGTCGCCGACCTCGCCGGCGGGCACTGGCCCGCGCGGGCACGTGCCGCCTGTCTGGCGATGACGCGCAACGAGGTGGTCCAGGACGAGCAGACGACGCTGAAGACACGGCTGCTGCGTGACATCCGCCGTGTCTTCGACCAGGAGGGCGGCAGGGAGGCACTGCGCAGCCAGGACCTGCTGGCCGTGCTGATCCAGGACGCCGAGGCCCCGTGGGCGGAGTACGGCACGAAGGGGTTGAACGCCTACCACCTGGCGAATCTGCTGCGCGACTTCGGCATCAGCCCGGCCAACTACCGGTTCGAGAAAGGCCAGCAGGCCAAGGCGTACGCCCGCAACCAGTTCGTGGACGCATGGGCTCGCTACTGCCCCGACCCCGCCCCGTCGGCACCCACCGCCGAGGTCCCGGCACGTCCGGCCCAGGGCAGGCCGCCCGCCCCTCCGTCCGGGGCGCTGCCCACCGGCCCGCCGGGAAAGCCCGCAGGGCCCAGGCCCACTCGCTGACACCAGGTCCGCATCAATCCGTCGCATCCGTCCCCGCGCAGGTCAGCGCGGGGACGGATCTCCTCGCCGTTACGGATCGATCCGTACCTGCGGCCCTCTCCGTACCTGTGCTGACCAGCCACGCGACGGATGCGACGGATGCGACGACGGGCCACCCCACACGACTGACGGAGCACCACCATGCCCGAATCGAACGCCGACGACCCCACCTCCCGCCGCCGCAGGAAGCTGTTCAGGCTCACCCGACGACCAGCAGCAAGCTGGAGCGAACGAGCCTCTAACGAGGCTTCGTCCGCGCTTGCCCCCGCCCCAGGGGTGGCGGAGGACAAGGCCGAGCGCCAGGGGGCGCCCGAGCCGGAGGAGGGGGTGGACAAGGGCTCCTGCCAGCCCGCAGCCGACTCCGTAGGTCCCCGCAATCCGCCGGCCGATGTCCCACCGCTCGTCGAGCAGCCCTCCTGGCGTGATCTCGACGCCCCCGTCCTGCCCGCGCAGATGAACCGCAAGCGCACCGTGGAGAAGCGGGACCAGGAGAAGACCATCCGCTTCACGCGCACCGCGGTCCAAGTGATCAGCGCCGCTGCTCACCAGCGCGGTCAGAGGTTCGCCGGATTCGTCGGAGATGCGGCCCTGGCCGTTGCGCAAGGCAAGGCCGACCTGGTCGGCAGTCCGGAGGACGATCCTCTGCGCCCGCTGATCGAGGCCGTCGAGGCGCACACGGTCGCGCTGAACCGCATCGGCGGCAACCTCAACCAGATCACCGCAGCCATCAATCGAGGAACCGTGCCCGAGCGTGCCGAGGCGGTTCTGGACCGCGTCGAGCAAGCAGCACAGAACAGCTTCCACCTCATCGACCAGCTCCTGACGGACGGCACGACTTATGGTTCCTGACGTCTCCACCGGTTCCGACAGCCGCGGACTGATCGCCTACCTCTTCGGCCCCGGCCGCCGCGACGAGCACACCAACCCCCACATCGTCGCCGCCTGGGACATGGGCGGCGCTCCCGATCCCGGCCGCGACCCGGCCGCTACCTACTCCCAGCTCGCCAGGCGACTCGACCACCACGTCGACCTCCGCACCCGCGAGCTCGGCGGCAAGAAGCCCGCTCAGCACGTCTGGCACTGCCCGGTTCGCACCGCGCCCGGTGACCGCTACCTCACCGACACCGAGTGGGCCGAGGTCGCCCGCCGCGTCGTGCACGCCACGGGCATCGCCCCCGACGGCGAGGAGGGGGCCTGCCGATGGATCGCGGTCCGCCACGCGGACGACCACATCCACATCATGGCCACCACCGTCCGCGCCGACGGACGCCGTCCCCGCACCCACCAGGACGGACGCCGCGCGCAGGCCGAGTGCCGCAGGATCGAAACCGAGTTCGGCCTGCGCCGCCTGAAGTCCGGCGACCTCACCGCGCCTCGCACCCCCACCGGCGCCGAACGCGCGAAGGCCGAGCGCCAGGGCCAGTCGGTGACGGCACGGCACTGGCTGCGCGAGCGGGCGTACGCGGTCGCCGCCGCCGTACACACTGAGGCCGACTACTTCACCGTGCTGCAGTCCCTCGGCGTCAAGGTCAAGACACGCCTCGGTCCCGAGACAGGCGACGTGATCGGCTACAGCCTCGCAGCCCCCGGCGACACCAACGCGGCCGGCGAACCCGTCTGGTACGGGGGTTCCAAGCTCGCCCCCGACCTCTCCCTCAACCGCCTCCGCGAACGCCTCCCCGACCAGGAGGCAGCCGACCGTCCCCGGTTCGCGGCAGATCCCACCGAACCGTGGCAGCACACCATCTCCGCGGTACAAACGGCGCACACCGTCCTCGACTCCGACGACGATGCCGCCGCACAGGCCCACCTCGCCGCCTTCGGCGACGCCCTCTACAACATCGCCAGCGCCACACTCGGCCCGCACCAAGCAGAGCTACGCGTAGCAGCCTCGACGTTCAACCGCGCCCGCCGATCCGCCACCCGCGCGGATCACCAGGCCGCTACCGCCCTGCGCCAAGCCGCCAAGGAACTCGCCTACGCCTCCAACGAGCCGGGCGGACTCGCCATCGCACTGCTCTTCGCCACCGTGCACCTGGCCCGCGCCGCCGCCAAGTGGCACGAGCAACGAGGCCACCAACAGCAAGCCGCAGCAGCCGACGAAGCCCTCCGCCACCTCCAGGCCGGCTACCAGCAAGCCGTCACCCCTGTCCTGGCGGACTTGGCGCACCACGAGCCGCAACCGCCCGCCGCTTCGAACAGGACGTTCGCGCGGCCCTCCCCAACCACGCCGACCGGATCCTCACCGACCCCACTTGGATCGCCTTGACCACAACCCTCGCCCAAGCCGAAACCGCTGGCCACAACCCCCGACGTCTCCTGATCGAGGTGGGCTCCCAGCGAGAGCTCGACAGCGCCGAGCGCCCAGCCGAGGTCCTCAACTGGCGCATCACCGCTCAGCCGAACCGGCGGACGCAAGCGGCTCGCAGCCGGAGCACCACCAGCGGAACGTCATCTATGTCGGCCACGCTGCGCCCTCCGGCCACACCAGTGGCTACGAGGCCCGAGGAGCGCAGGCGGTACCGCTGACCCTGGTCCCTCCCAGCCCAGATTCCCGACGAAGGGAACGGCAGGCGAAGGCCGGCACTGCCCCTGGTGCGACATGTTCCCCGAGGGAACATCACGGGCGACTCGATAGGATCGGGCCATGACGGAGAGTCCCGTGGTCGAGCTGCTTGAGGCCGAGTACCGACGCGTTTGGGACCGCTTCTACGACGAGTTCAAGTTCCAGCCGAGTACGAGTTCCCTCAAGTGGCCAGCTATCAAGGAGCCCGTCGCCTCGGTTTCCTGGAGCCTTGCCGCGCTTGACGACGATCCTGAATACGAGCGGTTGGACCGCCTGGTCGAGGTGGTCGAGCAGGGGCTGAAGTCCTGCATCGACCCGAGCGGAACGCTGCTCGCGCTCGACTGGCAGCACACGTCGTATCGCTTCGCGCCGCAGGGCGTCGGTGGCCCTGGGCAGCCGGCCTGGCCTTTGAGCCCGTACCCCGATGGGGACTACTACATCTACCTGTCGGAAGACTTCCGTATAGGCAGTTTTGGGCACCCCTGGGAAGAGTCCCTCTGTCTGTTCGGTCAGGAATTCCTCGACGCCGCATCCGCGGAGGTAGAGAAGCTCCTCGGACAGCCGATCCGTAGGTCCGGCAGGGCAGCCGGCACCACCTGAGGTGGGTCCCGACTCCACAGGCACCAAGGAGTCAGACCCCACAGCGCATCCTCATGCCCTCGCCGCTCGCGGTAGCGAGGGCATCAGTCGTCAGACGGCGTGGGCTGTGGGTAACTGCGCGACCCACTTCGCCACCTCGGTCAGATGCTCGGGCTGCAGCCCGAGGTGTGGGTCTGGCTGAACGAGGAGGGTCGGCGTCCCCTTGGCGGTGCGCTCTGCTGCCCATTCATGGTCGAGGCCGGTGAAGTCGTCGTCGATCCAGATGGCGGGGGCGTCTGCCAGCCAGACGTCGACGTGGTCTCGTTTCCAGAGGTAGCCGTCGGGGTGACTGGTGGTGATCTGAGGATGAGGCAGGTCGAGGTAAGGGAAGTCGGGCAGCCCCAGGAGGGGGCCGATGATCGTGGCGGCGTCCTTGCGCCAGCTTGTGCACCACACGGGAGTGACTAGCCAGCTGGTCAGAAGGTCGGCGAGAATGCCGCCCTGACTCGGGTCGAGCCAGATGGGCACGGGGTCGTCGGGGTGCCGGCCGGTAGGCAGGACGGTGTGACGGACGTGGGTGGGCGGGGTGCTGCCGTCGGCGGCCGGGAACGGTATGAGGACGCCGTCGATGTCGAGAAGCAGGTAGGGAGGGGTCATCGGTGCCTCCGTCGGTCAGCGTTTGCGGGCGGTGATCAGGAGGGTGGTGGGCCACGGGTCGCGGCGCGGGTGCCGCAGCTCCACCGCCGAGGTGACGCCCAGGCCGGTCCGGGAGAGGTGGGCTCCCCAGCGTCGGGCGTCGAACTCCCATCGAACGAGGGGCAGTCGGGTGCGGTCGGGCACGGTGACGTAGTCCTCGCGCGGACGGTCGTCCGTGGATGGATGTCTTCCGGCCCGTGCCGGGTGAGGGACGGAGAAGGCCAGCACACCGCCCGGATTCAGGCGTCGGGAAATGGCGGCGAGGAGGAGTTCGGGGGCGACGAGGCCGACGGCGCCGAAGATGGAGTAGATCGCGTCGAAGGTCTGGCCGGTGGCCTGCAGGTGGTGCAGTGCGTGGCCGGCGGCGAACGTGGCGCCGTCGATGTGGCCGTAGTGGGAGCGGGCGCGGCGCACTTGGAGGCCGATCAGGTCCACGCCGGTGACGTGGGCCTGGTGGTGCTTCGCGAGGTGGGCCACGTTGTGGCCGGGGCCGCAGCCCAGCTCCAGGACGCGTTTGCCGCAGAGGTCCCGGCCCAGGATCTCGGCGCCGGGACCGAGGCCGGCGTGGGTGCTCCATTCCATACGGGCCGGTGCGGTGAGGGCGTGTGCGGGGGCGGCGGCTGTGCGCTGGGCTGCGTGGGCGTACCAGGGGGAGACCTGGGCGAGCACCTAGACCTCCAGGAGTTGGACCACGTCGTTCAGGTGGCGGCGGACGACGGGGATGTACGCGGGGTCCTTGGCCGGGTCGTCGATCCAGCGGATGGCCTGCTCCATGAACCACTCCACGGCCCACATGCGGTGCCAGCCCAGGGCCCACGCCTCGGCGGCCAGTCCGCCCCGCATGGCGAGGGCGTCCTCGTGACCGCCCGCGGTGACGTACTGCTCCAGGAACACCCGCATGCGGAAGGGGCTCGGCACGTCGGTGGTGCCGTGGTACGAGGCGAGGTCGATCAGGCCGGGTCCGGTGAAGGCGCGGGCGAAGTCGAGGAGGTGCCAGCCGTTCTCCCCGATGTGGACGCTCGTGGGGTGGAACTCGGAGTGGACCCAGCCGAACGGGTCGAGCGTCGCACCCTGGACACGGGTCTCAGCTGCGGCGGAGATCTTCCCCAGCGCGGCCTCGATGTCGTCGCAGTCCGTCCATCGGTCGGCTTTCCGCAGCCGCTGGAGGTGATCGAGAGCTCGGCCGGGCAGGGCTGCGAGGCCCGCCCCGTCGAGGAGGGGCAGACCGCCCGCAGGGCGGGCGGCATGGAGCATGACGGCGGCGGCGACACCGTCGAGGTCGTCTGCGTTCCGTACGGGGGTGCCAAGGTCGTCCATGAGCATCCCGAGCCACTTGTCCTGCATGGCGGTGGCGTGGAGAGCAGGGACCGGGAGCCCACGCTGGTGGGCCAGCCGCAGGGCCTGGGCCTCGCGGTCGAAGGGCTCCTTGGCGTACTTGAAAACAGCGGTGGTGTCGTCGGGGAAGGTGACGCGCTCGACGCCGGACATGCCCCAGACACGAATCTCGGCACGGTGGGGGAGGGGCTTGCCGACGAGGGTGCACAGGTCGTCCAGCAGAGTGGCGGACACGCTCTGGTCCATGGGGGTCTCCGAGGGGGATGGTGGCTTCCGGGGCGGGCGCGCGCGAGCTGGCCCGCCCCGGAGCCGTACTGGGGGGAGGGTTACTCGGCTGCGGTCACGCGGTGGGCGTAGACCTGCTCGATCCAGCCGGCCTTGAACTCGGACAGGTCGTCACGGAAGTTGGCCATCGAGGCACCGTAGGGTGCGACGACGCCGCCGGACTGGTCCGGCACGGACTGGCAGCCGTGCACGAGCCGGCCGCCGAGCGCGGCGTGGGCCTTGATGGACTCGATCCGGCGGTGCTCGTTGAACCAGCCGCCGTGGTAGACCTCGTCCAGCATTCCGCCCGTCTCGTCGTCCAGGTCGAAGACGACGGACGTGGCGGCGGGGAAGAACCAGCACGGGCCGACGTTGGAGATGTGGCCGTCCAACTCGACCTTGTTGAGCGCCATGAGCGTGGCCGCCTCGCGGAGCATCCTCAGGTGGTCGGCGGTGATCTGCGGCAGGCCGAGGCCGGCCAGGTGCTCCTCGCGGAAGAGGTACGCGTACACCTCGTACGCGGTGGCCAGGACGCGGGCCGCATCGGACGTGGACTCGCTGTGCTGCTTGATGAAGTCGAGCGCGAGCTGCTCGACCGCGCTCTCGGTCGACTCGTCCACGCCCAGGAGCTGGGACTTGACCAGCTCCCAGTCGGCGACGAGCCAGGTGTTCGACTCGAAGCGGAAGAAGTACTCGGCCGGGTCGATGGTGATGCTCCGGCCGTCCACGTGGATGCCGGGCAGGCGGTTCCAGCGCGGGTCGAAGGTGTCGGGCAGCTCGACCGTGATGGTCGCGGTGTCGATGGTGGTCACCGTGTCTCCGTCTCTGATCGTCCGGGCCGGGGCACAGGAATGCCCGAGCCCGTTGGGGCGTACGGAACTTGGGGGCCGCCCGGCCCGTGATGCCGTGAGTGGGGCGGCTGTCGATAAGTGAACCGTCCGCTACGCAGAGTGGGTACGGTGTGAGCGAGGCCAAGCGGTATACACGGTTTACGGAATCGGAGTGGAGGCGATTGTGCCGGCACCGACCAGCGCCAACTCCCGCCTGCGCGACACGATCAACGTCGCCGGGTGCACGTACGACGCGCTCGCCAAGGACGTACGCCGTATCGCGGCCGAGAACGGAGAACTGCTCCAGACCAACAAGTCGGCCATCTCCCACTGGGTGGGCGGTGCCCGCACGCCGTCCGGCCGGGCAGGCCAGTACCTCGCCGAAGCTCTCTCCCGGCGGCTGGGACGCGTCGTCACCCGAACCGAGCTCGGTCTTCACTCGCCCGACGCTGAGCCGCCACCGGAAACCGACCCCGTCACCGCGGTCACAGACCTCGGCCGCGCGGATGTCGAACGCCGCAGCTTCCTCGCCATCGCGGCCTTCACTACGGCTGGCGTGGCCATGCCGCTCCTGCACGACCACGAGGCCACCGCGCGGATGCTCCGTGCCCGCACCGCCAGCTCCCTCGTCGGCAGCGACGACATCGACGTCGTACGGCAGATCACGGCGGCCTTCAGTGCCGCCGACGAAAGGCTTGGCGGCGGCCACGGCCTGACCACGGTCACTGCGTACCTCGCCGACACAGCCGCACCTATGCTCCGTGGACGTTTCTCCTCGGAGCCCTTACGCCAGGCCGCCTTCGGAGCCGTCGCCGAACTTGCATACCTCGCAGGGTGGAAGCACCACGACCTCGGCCACGAGGGCGCTGCCCAGCGCTACTACCAGGTCGGCTACCAGCTCGCCTGCGAAGCCGACCCCCACGGCCATGCTGCCTGGATGATGCGCGCCCTCGCCCACCAGTCCCTCAGCCTCAAGCAACCCCACCACTGCGTGGACCTCGTCAAAGGCGCGCTCGCCCGCGGCCTCGGCCATGTGGACGGCCAGACCGAAGCGCTCCTCCACATCACGCACGCCCGCGCCTACGCAGCCGTCGGCGAGACCCCATTGGCCGCTCGTGCTCTGCTCGCCGCCGAAGACGCCCTCCTGCGCGAGGACGGTCCCCAGCCCCGCTTCTCCCGCGTCAGCGGCCCCGCCGCCGGCACCGTGGCCAGCCACACGGCCCGCACGCTGACCGACCTCGCCGACCACATCGGAACGGAACAGCAGCACCGTGACGCGCTCACCCGCTGGGACCCGGAGAAGTACAAACGCGTCCACGCCCTCACCCACGCCGACCTCGGCGACAGCCTCGCCGCCCAGGCTCGCGCCGACGAAGCCGTCGCCGCCTGGACCCAGGCCCTGGTCTTCATGGAGGGCATGACCTCCGACCGGACCCGCAAGGCGATCACCTCGATCCGCTCCACTCTCGCGGTCTACCAGCGCCGCCGCGTCCCCGGAGCCGCAGATCTCGCCCGCCGAGCCCGCGAGGCCCTCGCCTAACATGCCCAACAACTCGCCCGACGAAGGGAACACCGTGACCCAGCAGACCGACGACCAGCCCAAGGCCCTCAAGCCGGCGCTCGAATCGATGACCCTGCTGGTCGCGGCCGTCATCGTCCACGACAAGGCCACCAACCGCGTGGTCCTTCTCCAGCGCAGCGAGAACGCCAAGTTCGCCCAGGGCAAGTGGGACCTGCCGGTCGGCAAAAGCGAACCGGGCGAGCCCATCACCGAGACCGCGGTCCGCGAGCTCTACGAGGAGACGGGCCTCACGGTGAAGCCCGAGTCCCTCAAGGTCGCCCACATCATCCACGGAGCCTGGGGCGTCGAAGCCCCCAACGGCTTCCTCACGGTCGTCTTCGCCGCCCACGAATGGACCGGCGAACCCGAAAACCGCGAACCCCGCAAGCACTCCCAGGTTTGCTGGGTCGATGCCAACGCCATCCCGGACGCCTTTGTCGACACAACTGCCAGTGCTCTCCACCAGTACCTACACGGCAGTTCCCAGGTGTCACTTGACGGGTGGCATTAGGGTGCAGTGCCTTCCGTCGACTCCGGCTTGACGGCGACGGGCTGTTTCGGCTATTCACCTGGGAACATCGTGGCTGGAAAGTAGCAGCTTCCGGTCTCATTTGCGTGACGCTTCTTGCGTCGCAAAAGTTCGTCGAGCGTGAGGCGACCGTCGAGAACATAGAAGAAGTCGAGCCCCTCCATCGTCAGGAACGGCGTACTCTCCCTGTAAGCTTCTCGGGCCCCGCTAGTGAATCCATTTACGCTGATAAAGATTCCAAGCGAATTTTTCCCCTTCCGCCTCACCTTTTCATTGAAGCTGTAGAGGTGGTGAGGCTGGATCGCCTCCTGCCACCACTTGGCTTCAACGATGTAGTCGTCCGTGTCGAAGGTGAGCGAGCCATCGATTTGCTCGTACTCCAGGCTGTATGCCAGGCGTGGTTCCATGTCAAACAGCCTGAATACGTCATTTAGGAATGGCTCGAAGAGCCTGCCTGCCTGCTGGCGATTATCCATGCGCTCCAGTTCGAGGAAGCGTTCTCTAAGGGCGGCAAGCTTAGCTTCAAAGCCATGCTGGGCCTCCACCACGGCGCGGTACGTGAGAAGCTCATCATCGAACTGCGACTGTTGCTCGTGGGCAACGCGCTGGCGGTCCACCAGCCCTCTGAGATGGTCGACGGATTCCCTTGCTTCGGCGATCAATGCTTCGGTGTTCTCGTGCCGTTTCAATGCAGGGAAACTTGTCAGTTGAGAAATCTCCGCCATCATCCGAAATGAAAGGTCGCGGTATTGGCGTTCATTTTCCATCAACCGGTCCACGAACTCATCTGCGGTGGCCCATTTGTAGCTGCTGAAGTCCATGTGGGCCAGCAGCGAAGGGTGGTTCGTAGCCCACAAGCGGATGAATCGTTCGAGGTCACGCTTATACCAGAAGATCGATTTGAGCGCGCCGGCCAGGGCTCCGTAGGCGGCTGGGCTGATCGGCTGCGGCGGGGGTGTCACGGCGGAGTTCCTTGTCAGGTCGACCTGCTTGGCGCGTGAAGTCGCGTTGGGATTTCTAAGTTCTAGCGCAAGAGTGCATGGTTACGCATCCAAGTCCACATATGTCATTGAAGATGGACAGATTCTTGTATTGTGCGATCAATATTCAATGACAATCAGTCATTTTCGTTCATTTTATGGCATCAACTTCGTATTTCCAACGTGGCGCGTAAGCATGGGTTCAATGGACTCGCCTGATGGGTTGGCTTGGGAAAGGGAAGGTCTCAAGGGTGCGCTCGATCTCTCCGGCAGTGGTCTCGGTAAGTCCGGCGATTTAATGGGAAGAAATAGTGGTTGAGAATGCTCAGGCGGGGCCATTTCTGCGCCCTGCCTCTTTGGAAATGCAGCGCAAATGGGTGGAAGCGGGTCTGAACACCCCAGGGGTGAACGTTCCGCGTGAGGCGCTGTGCAATTTCGCCCCCTTCGTGATCGATCCGGAGTCCATGCTGACCGAGCAGGTCGGGATGCAGATGTGGCGGCCAGATGTTCTGCGGCGGCTCCATACCGATGCAGGGGACATGCTGATCGCAGTGGTGCGGATGCACGGCGCTGGGGGAAGTGTCTGGGAACACAACGAGCGGATCAGCTCGCTGTGGCACTCGCCTGCCAATCCGGCACCGGCGCGGGAGGATGAGAGCTCGCTGTCCGCAGTGCGTCCCTACGTCCAGCAGGTTGCTGACGGCTCGACTCAGGAGTTTGCGGCCGTGGCGAGCGTGGTCGAGAACCGCGAGTCACTGGTTGCGAATCTGGAGAAGGCTGCGTCGGCGCTGCGCGAACGGGAAGGCCACCGTGCCTATGATCTCAGGCAAGACCTGATCCTTAACGGGCAACTGGAACCGGGCCTCTACGTCGCGCAGCACATCCTCATCAAGGAAGCACCGCTACAGGCTCGGGACGGACGTCCGCTGCATCCGGCCGAGCACTGGCAGTGGATGGCGGTCCGGGGCAACAACCGGACGCAGCGGCGCCACGAGATTTTCCGGCTCTCGTCCGCCGATGTCGTCGCCGGTGTCCCGGTCAAGAAGGTCGGAGGGAGCGGGGAAGACGTCGTCTTTGATCCGAACGACTGGCTCACGCGCCTTTCCGACCTATTGAACGAGGAATACGCATCGCACTCCGTGGCCATGAGCCCTGCCGATCCTGACGACGACTCCCGTGCCGTGCAGGCCGCCAGGCTCGCGGTAGTGGAGTCCCACCTGGTCGTGGGCACCTCGGCACCGCGCAGGCTCTACCGCATCGCACAGATGAGCAATCGGCGTGACCACGTTCATATGCCGCTGGAGTTCACCCCGAACGACCGAGGCCGGGCACTCGGTCGCAGCGTGCTCGGAATGTACGTGGCTGAGGGAGTGCTTGACGAAAGGGTCGCGGAAGTTCTGTCAGGAGGCGTGCCTATTGCGGGACTGCCAGGACTGCCTGCGGATGCGACGGTGTCGGAGCGGCGGGATATCCGTTCGATGATGCTTCTTCGGGAGCTCTTTCCAGTGGAGCGGCGCAAGCGGTTGTTGATCCGACGGGCACTCAGCGAGGCGCCGCCGTCCCAACTCAGTGCTCCGGAGGCCAACCGGAGGGCGCGGGTCTGGTCGGCCATGACCTCGGAGAGCTTTCCAAGCCCGTGGAACCCGCGGATCGCGGAGGTTTTCCAGCTGGGCGATGTCCGAGACGGTCTCAATCCTTCGGACCGGCGGTTGCCGGAGCTGCTTGCCCAGGCGGACACTGATGACGAGGCATTCGAGGAACTCATCTCCTTCCGGGCGGCACATTGGCTCGCAGCCTTCGACATCATCGACGCGGACCGGGGATCGCTGACCGGGCAGAAGACTGACGACGACGGAACCAAGGCGGACCGCGTCCGGCGGACAGTCAAGAACAACCTGATGGCCATGCGGAACAACCGCCGCAAGGCGGTGGGTGCCCTGCGGGAGCTGGCAGCTGCGATGGACGAGGGGGACCGTCGTCCGCGGAAGGTCTCGGCAACTGGCGAACCCCTGCTGGAACCGATGAACCGGGCGTGGTTCAACCGAGAGTTCCCCAAAGAGGCGGGAGTTCGTGGGCGGGGGGTGCCGAAACCACGGGTCAACTCCGCTGCGCCGCGGCCAACCGCGCAGTCCGCTCGCCCAGTGGTCGGCAACGGTGCGATGGCGGTGCCCGGCGAGGAGCGGCCGGCACCTGAAACAAGGAGCGGTCCTGTTCGGTCGCCCGAAATCGCGCCGACCCATCCGGCGCCAGATGAGGTCCAGCCACCGAGTCTCGAAAGTGCCCCCGCCACCGACCCGGCGCCCAATTTGGCAGTGAACCTGAAAGAGCAGGTGGGGGTGCTTGTCCACGACGTCGGGAGATGTCAGGAGCTTGCCGAGTCTCTGGCAGTGCAGGCGAAGCCGGGAGGCCGCTCACTGACTCGGGACCAGGCGGACAGCATCGCACTGGGCTTGATGACGGCTGAGGTGGAGATCCGCCGGTTGCGGGCGAAGCTGGATGGACTTGCCGAGCCGCTCGCAGGTCCGTGAGAGGCCATGGTCGGCCAGCGGAACTGGACCCCGTCGTCCTCCCAGAAGCAGGCGGGGCATATCTCGTAAGAGCCGGGCATCGCGTCCAGCACGCGGTGCCCGCAGCAGGGACAGGGGTAGGAGTCACTCACCTGCGCAGTCTCCTCGCAGGCCCCGCCGGCGTGCCAGGGATCTCGCAGCCTCGGAGCCTCCGGCCAGTCCGCAGCCAGTCCGCAGGACACCCGTAAACGGCCGTCGGGAGCCAACGCCTGCCAACCGGGAAATCCCAGGTCAGAGCCCTGGGCGGGGCTCCGCCGCAGGTCAGGATCAGACCTCAGACATTCCGCTTCAACGTGTAGCGGGTGACATAACACCACGTCGCTGATCTGGCAAACATGCAAGTCAGACAGGGTCCGACTCTTCGGGGTCGGGCCCTTAGTTTTTTCCCGTGCTGGGATGGTGCTGGGATAGCTGACCCCTCGTCACCTGTTGTCATCCCTGGTCATCCGTACCGTGCTTGGACGTGGATGGGCCGCCAGTGCCAGGTTTTCACTCTGATGAGTCTTCCCGAGACCACGAGCCGATCGTTGTGAGGACCCCGGTCCGGAAGATTTCAAGTCCAGTGAGACGGTCGTGACGCTATGAGGTTTGTGGTGCGGGGTCTCTCCGTTTGGCCGGGTCGTTGATCCAGGCCATCTGAGGTATCTCGGGTGGTCTGGGGCGGCGGCCGA